>CAVXAP010000020.1:0-86280 GCA_963759635.1 uncultured Actinomycetota bacterium | reverse complement strand
TAGTGTCCCGCGCCTGAGATTCGCGCCAGATATTTTGCGAGTGAGTTGAGGATTTCGTCTGCGGTTTTGGTCCAGGCGAACGGTCTGGGGTTCTGGTTCCAGGTGTCGATCCAGGCGCGGATGTCGGCTTCCAGGGCGGCGACGCTGGTGTGCACGCCTCGGCGGATGAGTTTGTCGGTGATCAGGCCGAAGAAGCGCTCGACCTGGTTGACCCAGGATGATCCGGTCGGGGTGAAGTGGACGTGGAACCGGGGATGGCGGGCGAGCCAGGTGTTGATCATGTCGGTCTTGTGGGTGGCGTAGTTGTCGCAGACGAGGTGGATGTCCAATTCGTCGGGGACAGCCTTGTCGATGGTGATCAAGAACTTGCGGAACTCGATCGCGCGGTGGCGGCGGTGGAGGTCGGAGATGACTTCGCCGGTGGCGATGTTGAACGCGGCGAACAGGCTGGTCACCCCGTGCCGGGCGTAGTCGTGGGTACGCCGTTCCGGGGTCCCAGGCACCATCGGCAGCACCGGCTGTGAACGGTCCAGCGCCTGCACCTGGGATTTTTCGTCGGTGCACAGCACCACCGCCTTCTCCGGGGGGTTGTGGTAGAGGCCGACGACGTCGACGATCTTCTCCACGAACAACGGATCGGTCGACAGTTTGAACCCGTCCTGCAGATGCGGCTTGAGCTCGAACTTCCGCCAGATCCGCCCGATCGTCGAGGCTGACAGGCCCGATCGTTGCGCCATCGACACCCGCGACCAGTGGGTCGCATCGGTCGGGGACTCCTCCAGCGTGGCGGTGACGACCTGTTCCACCTGGTCCAGCAGGATCGACGGCGGCCGCCCCGGCCGTGGCTCGTCGACCAGCCCCTCCAGCCGCCTTTCCACGAACCGGGTGCGCCACTTCGCGACCGTCTGCTCCCGAACCCTCAGCTTCGCCGCCACCTCGATATTCGACGAACCGTCGGCGCACGCCAACACGATCTTGGACCGTAACGCCAACGCCTGGGTTGAACTCGACCGCCGTGCCCACCGCTTGAGCTGATCCCGCTCCGCCTCGGTCAGCGCCAGCCCCGCCTTCGGCCGGCCCGAACGCGGCCGGTCGACCAGTCCGGCCAGCCGCGACTCGCCGAACCGACGCCGGACATTGTTGACCGTCATCACGCTCACCCCGAGCTCATCGGCCAGCCGCGCATACACCACCCCCGGCTCCGAGCACGCCAGCACGATCCTCGCCCGGACCGCAAGCCGCAACCCCTCCACCGCGGACCAAGCGAGCAACTGATCACGCTCGGCATTGGTCAGCACGAACTCACCGGCCGTCACCGAACTCAGCATACGAACAGTATAGAAACTAACAACGCTTAATTCAGGCGTGACACACTAGTGTCGTGCCTCCTAAGTTCCTTTGCTGTTTGCGTCGTTCAGGTGCGTGCATCGCAAGGCCGACGAGGGAGGGATACCGGGTCGTATGTCGACCGAGGAGAACGCCGCGAGGTGCGTGCCTGGGCGGCGCGAACCGCAAAGAGGCTTAGCAGGCACGACACTAGCGTCTACGGGTCTTTGGCCAGGCTGGCCAGGACCCGCTCGGCGCTGCCACCCAGCGCCAACAGCTCGGTCAGCTCGGCAAACACCTCGGGCTGGGCCGGTGCTGTAGGACAGCGAAGATCATCGAAGGTGATACCAAGATCAAGATCGCGAGCCACGGCGACCACCGTGGGTGCGACAGCGAGATAGTCGATCGCCGCCCGCAGCTTGGCTGACACCGAGCCGCTGATCTTGGGTTTCGGACCGCTGGCCGCCGCGAGGATGCCCTCGAGATTGCGGTACGAGTTCAGCAGCGTGGCAGCCGTCTTGTCACCTATCCCAGAGACGCCCGGAAGCCCATCAGAGGCATCGCCGCGCAGGGTCGCATAGTCGACGTACGCCGCAGCCGGTATCCCATAGCGCGCCTGCACCCACGCGTCATCGACCACCTCATGCTTGCCGACGCCTCGGGCGATGTACAGCACCCGTACCCGGCGTTCGTCGTCGACGACCTGGAAGAGGTCACGGTCGCCGGTGACGACATCGACCGGCATTGGCGCTGTGCTCGCGAGCGTCCCGATCACGTCGTCAGCCTCGTAGCCGTCCTTGCCAATGACGGCGATGCCCAGCGAGTCGAGCACGGCCAGGATCAGCGGGACCTGCACCGCCAGCCCTTCAGGCGCGCCCTCGGCTGCGGTGCTTGCAGAGCTTGCCATCTCGGCGACAACGGCCTCGCCGGACTTTGCGACACGATGAGCCTTGTACGAGGGAATCAGATCCACCCGCCACTGCGGCCGCCAGTCATTGTCCCAGCAACACACCAGATGGGAGGGCGAGTAGCTGTCGAGCAGCCGGCTGATGAAGTCGAGCAATCCACGCAACGCGTTCACCGGTGTACCATCCGGGCCACGAAATGAATCAGGTACGCCATAAAAGGCACGAAAGTACAACGAAGCCGTGTCCAAAAGCATAATTTTGCGGGAGCGCACATCCGAATACTGGCACGATAGCCCCCATGGAAAAGCTCGACCGTCGTATTCTCTCGCTGCTGGCGCGCGACGGCCGGATGTCCTACACAGACATCGGCAAGGAGACAGGACTGTCAACTTCCGCTGCCCAGCAAAGGGTTAGGCGACTTGAGCAGCGTGGTGTGATCAGGGGTTATACCGCCATTCTCGACGCTGCTGAGTTAGGTCTGCTGGTCACTGCCTTCGTCGCGATCAAGCCTTTTGATCCGAGCCAGCCAGACGACGCACCAGAACGTTTGCAACACATTGAAGAGATCGTTTCCTGCTATTCCGTGGCGGGAGAAGCGAGCTATCTACTCAAGGTCCAAGCTCCCACGATGGGACATCTAGAATCCACGCTGGCCCGCATCCGAGCAGCGGCTAAAGTGTCCACGGACACCACGACGGTCCTCTCGATTCCCTTCGAGGACCGCCCTCAGATCTGACCAAACGCTCAGCTCGGACTAATCTTGTGATCTTCGTCGGGGGCCGCGTCTACGCTCCTAGTCACCCAGGGGCGACTGCTGTCGTGACCGACGGAGATCTGATCAGCTTCGTCGGCAGCGATGACGCGGCCCGGCGGGCAGCGCCAGAGCAAACCGAAGTTGATCTTCGTGGTCGGCTGCTCACGCCAGCCTTCGTCGATGCCCATGTGCATCTCATCCAGACTGGTCAGGCCATGGCGGGCCTCGGCCTACACGAGGCAAGGAGCAGGGACGACGCCGTGCAGCGGGTCGCGACCTACGCCCGGCGTCATCCGGATGCGCAGGTCATCATTGGCCACGGCTGGGACGAACGAGCCTGGCCGGAACCGCTGCCGCCGACCCGAACCGAACTCGACAGAGCGGCCGGCGGGGTCGCGGTATACCTGGCGCGGGTCGACGTCCACTCCGCCGTCGTCTCCTCCAGTCTTCTTGATCGACTTCCGGGTGTCTCGGAGACGATCGGATATCGCGCGGACGGACTGCTCACGCGCGAAGCTCACCATCTGTGCCGCGGCAGCATCGACCGACTGTTCACCGACCACCAGCGACGATCCGCGGCGCGTACGGCGTTGCGGGCCGCGGCGACGCAGGGTGTGGCTACCATGCATGAGCTGGGTGGCCCCCACCTCGGACCGATGGAGGATCTCACCCGGGTCCGAGAGGTGGCATCGGAGCTTGGTATGGGCATCGCGACGTACTGGGGTGAGCTTGCCACTGAGCCCACCATCGAGTGGGCACAGCGCACTGGTGTGGCAGGGCTGGCCGGTGATCTCTGTATCGACGGCGCTATCGGCTCGCGCACCGCATCGCTGCTGGAGTCGTACGCCGATGCTGAGACCCGCGGTGCCCGCTACCTGTCCGAGCAGCAGATCGCCGATCATGTGGTCGCCTGCACCCAGGCCGGACTGCAGGCCGGCTTTCACTGCATCGGAGACGACGCGGTGGCCACTGCCGTGTCAGGTCTGCGCAGAGCGGCGGCGACACTCGGGGTCCGCCGCATCCGCGGCGCGCGGCATCGCTTGGAGCATGCAGAGATGATCTCCGACGCCGATATCGCGACCTTGGCCGAGCTGGGTGTGGTGGCCAGCATGCAGCCCGCCTTCGACGCGGCCTGGGGTAAGCCGGGGGAACTGTACGAACAACGTCTCGGTCCGAGCCGTGCCCACAGCATGAACCGTTTCGGCACTCTGGAGCGCTCCGGCGTACCGCTTGCGTTCGGCACGGACGCCCCAGTGACCCCACTCGCCGGCTGGGCCACCGTGCAGGCCGCGGTGCGGCATTGGCAACCGCAGGAACGGTTAAGCATCGCCGCGGCCTTCGATGCGGCAACAAGAGGCGCCCACTGGGCTGCATTCGCCGACAATGCGGGCACTGTGAAGGTGGGAGCAGTCGCGAGTCTCGCCGTGTGGGATGTCGAGGCAGGCAGTCTGGAAGGGGAGGCAGCCCTACCTGCGCTACGCGATGGTGTGCTCCCGACCTGTGCGGCGACGATCTCCGCCGGTCAGCTCATCTATCAATCCGAGTGGTTTGAGGTTGGGTAGGCTCGGTCCGTGTCCCGGCCCCTCGCGTCTCTGACGCGCTCGTTCGCCCACGGGACGCGAACAACACCGCTTGAGTCCGCGCAGGTGTCAGTGCTGCCGCGGCTAGTGGTCGTGCTGCTGGCCGGAGTCGCGCTCGGGTTGAGCTGGCAGCCGTACGGGTTGTGGCCGTTGCTGCTGGTGGGCATTCCCGCCTTTACGCTGGCCGTCCGTGGGGTTCGGCCGGCTGTTGCCTTCGGGCTCGGATACGTTTTTGGGATCACCATGCTGACGCTCGCGATCAGCTGGGTGCACGTCCTCGGGACCTGGATCGCGGCCGTGCTGATCATTTTCATGTCGCTGTTCTTCGGTCTCCTTGGACTGACCCTGACGCTGGTCGGTCGGCTGCGATGGTGGCCGCTCGCCGCCGCCTGCTGCTGGGTGCTCGTTGAGTACGCCTACTCGCGCATTCCGTTCGGAGGTTTCGGCTGGACCCGGATCGCGTACGCGGCCGTCGACACACCGCTGGCAGGGTTCTTTCCGATTGTTGGGGTCGCAGGCGTCTCCTTCGTTGTAGCGCTGCTCGGTCAGCTCATTGCATGGGCCCTCCTCACGTTGTGGACGGCTCGGCGGGGCAGGCCGACGCGACGAACCCACCTACTCCTCGCCGCCACAGTGGCTCTCAGCCTCGTCCTGCTCGGCTCGGCCCTGCGGCTCTACCAGGTCGAGCCCAAGGTAAGCCCTGCCGGGAGCGTGCGAGTCGGCATCGTGCAGGGCAACATCCCGGGCCGCGGCATTGAGGCCATGGGTCGTGCCCGATCAGTCACCAACAACCACCTGGCCGAGACGATCCGGCTGATGACCAAGGCGCGCCTCGGCGAGGTGCCGGAGCCGGACTTCCTGCTCTGGCCGGAGAACTCCACCGACATCGACCCGACCCTCGACCCGCTCACCAGACTGACCGTGGAGGCCGCCGTGGATGTGGCTGATCGCCCCATTCTGGTTGGCGCTGTGATGCAAGGACCGGGTGATGACGAGCGCCAGACCGCAGCACTGTGGTGGGACCCGGATCGCGGTGTGCTCGCCCGGTACGACAAACAGAACCTGGTGCCTTTCGGTGAGTGGATTCCCTTCCGAGCCCAACTGCTGCCGCTGATCCCGCTGTTGCAGCAGGTCGGTGCCCAGTCGGTGCCCGGAACGCGGCCGGGCGTTCTCGAGGTCGCGGTGGATGGGCGGCCGATCAAGATCGGCGACGTGATCTGCTTTGAGCTCGCCTATGACCAGACGATCTACAGTTCTCTGATCGGTGGCACCCAGATCATGATGGTGCAGAGCAACAACGCCACTTACGGCGGCACCGGCCAGATCGAGCAGCAGTTCGCCATTACCCGGGCGCGTGCAATGGAGAGCCGCCGGGAAATTGCCGTGGCCACCACGAACAGCGTGTCTGGTTTCATCACGCGAGATGGAGCGGTCGCGACCCGCACACAGGAGTTCACAGCACAGAGCATGGTGGTCGAGATGCCCTTGCGGAGTGCCCTGACGCCGGCCATCCGAGTTGCCCCTTGGTTGGAAAGGGGCCTGGCCTTTGTTGCGGTCCTGGCCTGTCTTGCCGCGCTGCTCAGTGCAACCCGATCCGGTCGAGCAGAAGTGGAGATGCGCTCCGTCGGATCGCGCGCCGCCGTGCTGAGGAGGAGCGAGCAGACACGCTTCTCGTCTGCGAGCGGCGACGAAGTGGGCGGACTCCAAAGCGCGATCCGCGCTGAGCGGAGCGAAGCAATCAACCCAGGGACAACCGAGAAAGAGACTCCCGTTGAGCCAACCGACAACGCCGACAACCAACAACGAGACGGAAGGGGAGTCACCGATCTCCGCGTCGCTCGGACCGATTCTGGTGATCATCCCGACCTACAACGAGTCGGAGAACATCGAACGCATCACCCGCCGGACCCGTGAGGCGGTTCCGGACGCCCATATCCTGATCACCGACGACAATTCGCCTGACGGAACAGGCAAGCTGGCCGACGACATCGCGAGCACCGATGACCATGTGCATGTCATGCACCGACTCGGCAAGGAAGGTCTGGGTGCGGCGTACCTCGCTGGTTTTGAATGGGGCCTGAATGCCGGCTACGAGGTGTTGGTCGAGATGGATGCCGATGGGTCACATCAACCGGAGCAGCTTCCGGAGCTGCTGACGGCGCTCGCCGATGCTGATCTTGTTCTCGGATCCCGCTGGGTTGCAGGTGGCAAGGTGGTCAACTGGCCGAAGTCGCGTGAGGTACTCTCCCGCGGTGGGAACCTCTGGACCCGGATGATGCTCGGCATCCCGCTGCGCGACGCTACTGGCGGCTTCCGCGCCTTTCGCAGAGAGACGCTGCTCGGGCTCGGATTGGATAATGTCGCCTCCGCGGGCTACTGCTTCCAGGTCGATCTCGCCTGGCGAGCATTGAAAGCAGGTTTTCGGGTGGTCGAGGTGCCGATCACCTTCATCGAGCGGGAGTACGGCGCCTCGAAGATGAGCCAGCGAATCGTCGTCGAGGCGCTGGTCCGGACCACAATCTGGGGCGTGGCACACCGCGCCAAGCAGTTGCGCAGACTCGCAAAGAAGCGGAAAGTACTGACGTCATGAGGCTTCGCCATGGATGGCCACTGGTTCTGTTGGGAGCGCTGCTGGTCGCGATCCCGATATTGGAAGTCTGGCTACTGGTCAAGGTCGGCCAGCAGCTCGGACTGCTGCCGACAGTGCTCATCCTCCTCGTGGAAGCGGTCGTCGGCGTTCTCTTGATGCGCCACGAGGGGTCGCGCGCATGGAAGGCGCTGAACGACGCCTTTACCAAGGGCAAGGTGCCTACCGGCGAGCTTGCAGACGCGGCGCTGATCTTGGTCGGTGGCGTCCTGCTGATGCTGCCCGGCTTCCTGACCGACGTCATCGGATTTATGTTCCTGCTGCGCTGGACCCGGCCGGTTGCCCGCAAGATGATCGCCTTCTTCGTGGCACGCCGGATCAACAGGCTGGGAATTCCGGTGATGCGGGCGCGATTCGACACGGACAACCTCATCGAGGGAGAGGCTGTCGAGCCGCCGGCTAATGGACACAAGGCGGAGAGCCCGACGATTATCGCGGGCGAGATTGAAGAACCCTCTCAGGCCACGAGCCCGGACGAACCCCGCTCCTAGCTGGGCTCAGGCTCGACGGGGACACGACCTCACAAAGCCGTCGCAGCAGACGTTACGAAGCCTGCTCGATCGCAACCGTCAGTCGTCCCTGCGGCGCAACGCTTGTCAACGCCGCGGACAGTAGGGTGAGCTTTTCGACTATGCTGCGGAGTTCGTCGACGCCCAACTCGTCGGCGAGTCGCTGTGCGAAGGCCGCGTGTGCCGGGGCGATGCGCCCGACTGCTTCGCGACCTTCTCCAGTGGGTCGTAGGAGTTTCGCTCGCTGGTGCGCTGGGTTGGGCACATACTCAGCCAGGCCTTGTTGTACCAGGATGTCTGCCGTCCGCTGAACGCTTTGTCGGGTGATGCCCACTGAGCGGGCAATTCCCGCAACCGACATGGGCTGGCTCAGTACGACGCCGAGTACCTGCCAGGTTGCGGCTGTGAGTCCAGTGGGGCGTGAAAGGTGCTCGCCGATGTCGTAAAACTGGCCGTTCAATCTGAACGCGGTCTTGGCGGCTTGGCTCAGCAGCTCCTGTTCCGGTGTCACCCGTCCTCCTGATCTGCAACTTGACAGAAGACTGTCGAATTGACAGACTTCTGTCAAATCTACCACAAAGGCAAGGGAGGGACCGTGTTCGCAATGTCGAAGATGTTCGCCAGCTATTCGGTGGACGATATCAACGCGGCCAGACAGTTCTACGGCGAACTTGGCTTGCAGGTGACGTCGGCGTCCGACGAGCATGGACCGTTGTGGCTCACCTTGGCCGGAGGTCAGGAGATCTTGCTGTACCTTAAGGCCGACCATGCGCCAGCAACGTACACGGTCCTGAATCTCTCTGTGGAGGACGTGGAACGGGCAGTCGACGAGCTCGTCGCTCGTGGTGTGCAGATGATCAGATTCGAGGGCTACGAAGCCGATGATCGAGGGATCCACCGAGCTCGGGTCCATTCGATTGCCTGGTTCGCCGATCCCGCCGGCAACTTGCTGTCTGTATTCCAGCCAGATTGAGAGACGAACTCGTCAGACATCACGCGGCAGTGCGGCCACGCACTCAAAGGGCCGCCCTCTCGTGTCCGCGCCGCTGATCGGGGGACAGCAGCACCTGGCGAGAAGGCGGCCCACACCCACGCTGGGCGTCGTGTCGAGCTCGCTGGCTTTCAAGCAGTCTTCTTCGGTCGGGTGCTACGCGAGAATGCGGTCGAACCCAACTCGCCGGCACGAAGCAGGTTCAACCGTTCGGCCAGCAGATCCTCGAGCTCGGCGATGGAGCGCCGCTCACGGAGCATGTCCCAATGCGTGCGCACCGGCTTCTCTTCCTTCAGCTCGGGCCGCTCACCGTCGGAACGGAGCGATTCCGCACCGCACCTCGGGCACTCCCACACGGGAGGAATGTCGGCTTCAGCCGAAAACACGAGGCTGAAGTGGTGCTCTCGAGGGCAGTCGTAACCGACCTCCTGACGAGCAGCGAACTCAACACCTGCCTCGTCCTCGAAACTCTTGGCCCCGAGACCGGTGCCCTTCAGTGAACGATCAGCCATGAGCACAACCTCCGTCTAGATTTTCCTGACGTTTCCCACACCCGAATGGTTCAACTCGCGGCCAAGCGAATATGTTCCGCCGCTCCCATGCCCGCTGTCCGCTGATGCACGCTATTCGGAGACCTGGACCTGTTGTCTTGGTGGTGACTTCACCCGGGCCATCAACAATGCGCCGGCCAGCAGCACCAGAGCGATCCCCACGATACCGACGCGGTCAGAGAACAAACCTGAGAAGAGGGCGAAAAGTCCCGGTGCCAAGAAGGAGGCGGCGCGGCCCGTGGTGGCGTACAAGCCGAACATCTCGCCCTCCCGCCCGACTGGCGCGAGTCGTGCCATGAACGCCCGCGAGCTGGACTGCGCCGGACCGACCCACAAGGTCAAGGTCAGACCGAAGATCCAAAACATCGTGGTGCCGTGAGCAAACAGCAGGATGATCGACGTAGTGATGAGCCCGATCAGCGAGATCATGATCACTCTCTTGGGACCGATCCGGTCCTCGACCGCGCCCATGCTGAGTGCTCCCAGCGCGGCAACGATGTTGGCGACGATGCCGAAGATCAGCACTGTTGACTGGGCCATGCCATAGACGCTGACCGCCAGAATGGCCCCGAAGGCGAAGATCGCTGCCAGGCCATCGCGATACAGCGCTGAGGCGATGAGGAAGTACACCGCGTTCCGGTCGCGCCTGAAGAGGGCCTTGATGTCGTTGACAAGCAGCCGGTACGAGGCGAAGAAGCTCACTCGTCGGCGCTGTGGACCCGGCGGCGACTCGGGGACCGCGAGAAGCACCGGAATCGCGAAAACCGCGAACCAGATGGCCGAGAAGACCGCGACGGCGCGGATGTTGAGACCAGCGGCTGAGCTGACCCCGAACCAGCCGACATCCGGGGCGATGAATCCGACGTAGCAGATCAATAGCAAGAAGATGCCGCCGAAGTAGCCCATCGCCCAGCCGAACCCCGACACCCGACCGATCGTGTCCGGGGTGGAGACCTGCGGCAGCATCGCGTTGTAGGAGACGACGGCGAACTCTTGGAAGACGGCGCCGGCGGCCAGCAGGACCAGCGCGAGCCAGAGGTAGCTGGGATCGTTCTTCACGCTGAACATGCCCAACATCACGGCAATGACCAACCCGCTCCAGATAGCGAGGCTGCGCTTGCGATGACCGCCCGCGTCGGCCCGCTGGCCGGTGATCGGGGCGATCGCCGCGACCAGGAGGCCCGCTACTGCGGTTGAGATGCCCAACCAGGTGTTGGCGGTGAGGCCGCCTGGTTCGGCGTCGCCAACCACTCCGCGCACGACGTACGGGCCGAACACGAACGATGTGATGACGGCGCTGTATGCCGAGGATCCCCAATCCCACAGGCCCCAGGCCAGCACGACTCGGCGTTTGATGCGGCTCCGTACCGCGAGCGGGGGGCCGAGGTCAGCCGCGGGCTCTACGCTGTCACTGTTCGTCATGGCCCCCTCGATTCACCGCTCAGCCCACAGGCCGCGCCGGGTGAGCACGTCTTTCAACGTGTCCACACGGTCAGTGAAAATACCGTCGACGCCTACGTCGATGAGTCTTTCCATGGTTTCGGAGTCGTCGACGGTGAAGATCTGCACTTTCTTGCCGGCTCGATGAGCCGCTTCAACCAGTGTCGGAGTCAGGACGGTGAGCTGCCGGTCGGCCATCGGGACCGAGATCGGCATCTGCAGCACCGGAGCGGGCGTGTTCAGGGCCCAGGTCATCCACGGCAAGAACCGGTTTGCCGCAACTCCCAGCGCGCTTGCCGCAGACGGTACGCGCCAGCCGAGGCGCCGGCGCAGTTCGTAGAGTCGTCGAATCCCAAACGAACTGACACAAACCCGGTCGTACGCCTCGTACTCTTCGATGGTCGAGGCAAGGAGTGCCACCGCGGCCGGCGACTTAACGTCGACGTTGAACCGAGCGTCGGGGAATTCGGCCAGGAGCTCGGAGAGCCGTGGAATGGGATCCAGTCCATGGATCCTGGCCTCGGCAATCTGCGCATACGTCATGTCGGCAATCGCGCCAGCGCGGTCGGTCACCCGATCGAGAACCCGATCATGGAACGCCAGCAGCACCCCATCCCGCGTCGCGTGTACGTCGGTCTCCAGATAGCGGTAGCCGAGGGCAACCGCCTCCTTGAAGGCGTGCAGACTGTTTTCGCGATAGAGGTTGGGCTCGTACGTTGCTCCGCCGCGATGCGCGAAGGCTGTGAAGGGCACGTCGAAGAACGCATAGTCGGCGGCCCTCATGGGCTCATTGTGCCGCTTGCGGATCACGCGCCGCGGTGCTGAGAAGGAGCGAGGGGACAAATGCTTTTCGTCCCCGAGTGGCGACGAAGTAGGCGGACTCTCGATGTTCGCGCCGCCGATCTGCAGGAGGAGATGGCGGAACAACGCTCTTACGTTCCGTCAGCTCCGACGAAGACGGCGGCAACTAAGCGAACATCGCAGCGAGCGGCAGCGAGCAATCGAGAGAGCGCGATCCGCGCGAGCGGAGCGAGCAATCAACAGGGATTAAAGGCCCGGCAGGCGCTGCAAGAGCACGTCGACGGATCCCGGCAGCCAGCCGGGGATGCCGAGCGCAAGTAGGTAGACATATCCCAAGAGCCCGCAGCAGCAGAAGAAGACGACCCAGAAGAGGATCTTCTGGGATCTGGGCCACGTGCGGTAGCGATGCAGTTCCGCCTTGAACCACTGCATCACCTGATGCGCCCATTCGAACTCACTGGACCAAACGGCCAGACCGAGCAGGACTAGCGGGATGCCGCCCGGCCCAGGGATCGGGCCGCTGACGAAGCCGAGAGCGACGAGGAGGAGGCCGAGTAGGGCGACGGCGATGCGATAGACCGCGAGCTTTCGCTTGTCTTCCCTGATCTTGCGACGCCACCGCCACCGGTCCTCCTCAGGCTCGATGAGGATGTGGTGATGGTGGTGCTCGTGGTGGGGGTGGTCGGCCGTGTGGGCTGTCGCGCTGGCGTACGGCAGCGTCGCGGTGGGGAGATCGGCGTCGCGAGAGTCGTTGTCGTCGACGCTGGATGACATGGCCACCACTCTAAGATGGAGCGCCAAAACGCGCAGCGTCTGCCCAGATCGGCGTCCAACCCTCAAGATCGGTTGTGACGACGAAGTAGGCGGCAACTAAGCGAATATCGCAGCGAGCGGCAGCGAGAGGCCAACGAGCGCCAGCCTCAGTGAGCGGAGCGAGCAACGTACACGGAGTGAGCAGACACGCTTCTCGTCTGGGAGCGACGACGAAGTAGGCGGACTCCCGATGTTCGCGCCGCCGATCTGTAGGAGGAGATGGCGGAACAACGCTTTCCGTTCCGTCAGCTCCGACGAAGACGGCGGCAACTTAGCGAACATCGCAGCGAGCGGCAGCGAGCAATCAAACACAGCGCGATCCGCGCTGAGCGGAGCGAAGCAATCAAACACCGCAATAATGACGCGCGTGACGACGATCTTGTCGATTCAGTCCTCGGTCGCTTACGGGCACGTCGGCAACAGCGCCGTCACCTTCCCGCTGATGAGGATGGGTGTGGAGGTGTGGCCGGTAATCACGGTGCACTTCTCCAACCACACGGGCTACGGGGCTTGGCGAGGACCGCTGTTGAGCGCAGCTGATCTCCGAGATGTGGTGCGCGGTATCGACGAGCTCGGCGTACTGGGTCAGGTTGATGCGGTGCTGTCGGGCTATCAGGGCGGCGAGGACATCGGCGCGTTGATCTTGGATGCGGTCGCACTGGTCAAGCTGCGCAACCCAGCCGCGATCTATTGCTGCGACCCCGTGCTGGGGGACGCTGAGCGCGGCTGCTACGTCCGGCCGGGCATTCCCGAGCTGATGCGACGGCAGGTCGTGCCTGTTGCGCAGCTCATCACTCCCAACCAGTTCGAGTTGGAGTCATTGACCGGCGTGCCGGTCTCCACCATGGAAGAGCTACTGAACGCCGCTGACGCAGCGCGCAGGCTGGGACCGGACGTGGTCTTGGTTACCAGCGTGGTACGCCAGGATGGGCCGCCAGAGACCATCGACATGGTTGCAGTCAACGGGGCCGGGGCATGGCTGGTTTCTACGCCGCGCCTGCCTCAGACCTTCACAGGGAGCGGAGACGTCACGGCGGCGACTTTCCTGGCCACGCTACTGGGCACCGGGGATGTCCCGGGAGCGCTCGCTCACACGGCGGCGGTGATCTATGGGCTCCTAGCGGCCACGGCTGCCTCCGGTCGTGCTGAGCTGGCCTTGATCGCCGCTCAGGAGGAACTGGTCAATCCCAGCCACACCTTCAAACCGGTGCGTGTCCGCTAGACGTGCATTTCGCTTCCAGCACCGCGCCAGGGTCAGTCTCGGAAGACCTCGATATTGGCGCCCAGGGCATTCAGCCTGTTGGCCAGGTCCTCATATCCCCGGTTGATGACGTAGACGTCTCGCAGCATCGACTCTCCGCGAGCTGCGAGCATGCCGAGCAGGATGCACACCGCGGGCCGCAGCGCGGGGGGACAGACCACCTGCTGGCCGCGCCAGCGTGTCGGGCCTTCAACGATGACCCGATGGGGGTCGAGCAGCTGCACGCGTGCACCGAGCCGGTTGAGCTCGGTGAGGTAGATCGCCCGATTCTCATACACCCAGTCGTGGATGATCGTCTTGCCGTGAGCTGTGGCTGCGATCACTGCAAAGAACGGCAGGTTGTCGATGTTCAGCCCGGGAAACGGCATCGGGTGGATTTTGTCGATGGGGGAGCGCAGCTCTGACGGCCTGACGGTTAGATCCACCAGCCGTGCGTGGCCATTCGCGGCGAGGTACTCCTCACTGAGGGAGAAGTCCAGACCCATCTCCTCCAAGATCGCGAGCTCGATTTCGAGGAACTCGATCGGTGCGCGTTGGATCGTCAGGTCTGACTGGGTGACGATCGCGGCAGTAAGCAGGCTCATCGCCTCGATGGGATCCTCCGACGGGGCGAACTCCACATCGGTGTTGATGCTTTCAACGCCGTGGACACGCAATGTGGTCGTCCCGATGCCGTCGATCTCGACTCCGAGGTGGGTCAGGAAGACGCAGAGGTCCTGGACCATGTAGTTCGGGCTGGCATTGCGCAGCACTGTCACCCCTCGCGACAGCGCCGCCGCGAGCAGAGCGTTCTCGGTGACGGTGTCGCCACGTTCGGTGAGGGTGATCGGCCGGGAACGCTCGACCGACTTGTCCACGGTGCAGTTGTAGAAGCCGTCGGTCGGCACCACGTCCAAGCCGAAGCGCCGCAGCACTTGCAGATGCGGTTCGATCGTGCGTGCACCAAGATCGCAGCCGCCGGCGTACGGCAGCTTGAAGGATGTGTAGGAGTGCAGCAGCGGGCCCAGGAACATGAGTACTGAGCGCGTATGGCGGGCGGCGTCGAGATCCATCTCGTCGAGAGAAAGATCGGCAGGCCGCACCAGCTCAAGATCATTCCCGTCAGATGACCACGTCACGCGAACACCGATGCTCGTCAACACCTCGATGATCCGGTTGACTTCCTCGATCTTGGCGATGCCGCGAATGATCGTGCGGCCGCGATTCAGCAGGCTCGCGCAGAGCAAGGCGACCGCGGCATTCTTCGATGACCGCACCTCAATCGTGCCGGTCAGATTTGCCCCGCCCTGTACGCGCAGGTGCTGCGGTCCACTGACGCCGACGGAGATCAGCGGCGAGTCAAGTGCCTCGGCGATTCGGCTCACCATCTCCAGACTGAGGTTTTGGTTTCCGGCTTCGATGCGGTGCACCGCGCTCTGGCTGGTACCGAGCACGTCGGCAAGTTGGGTCTGGGTCAGACCACGATGCTTACGTGCATCCCGGATCAAGCCCCCGATCCGGTCCAGGTAGGTCTCAGTCATGTTGGTCACTCAGGCACGATAACTCATATATGAGATAGTTTTTGGTCAACTCGCCGATTTGAACGGCAAGTTTGCAAGATCGGCCACCTGAGATAGTCGTTCGGTGACGGGCCCCGACCATAGCAGGCCAGTGGCCGACCCCCAAGAGCGGCCCCTACAGTTGGGCCATGAGCGCACACTTTGAGGTCGTCGTGCTGGGCGCGGGACCGGGCGGTTACGTGGCCGCCATCCGTGCCGCCCAGCTGGGGCTGAAGACCGGGATCATCGAGCTGAAGTATTGGGGCGGGGTCTGCAACAACGTCGGGTGCATTCCAACGAAGTCGCTGCTGCGGAACGCCGAGATCGCCCACATCTTCAACCACGAGGCAGACGTCTTCGGCATCACTGGCGACGTATCGTTCGACTTCGGGGTGGCATGGAAGCGCAGTCGAACGGCTGCTGACCGGATGGCCAAGGGCGTGCACTTCTTGATGAAGAAGAACAAGATCACTGAGCTTGACGGCTGGGCCACATTTACCGGGGACCACACGTTCAGCGTGGACGGACCAAAGGGAACCGAGACGGTCACCTTCGACAACGTGATCATTGCGGCCGGAGCGACGACACGCTTGCTGCCAGGAACTTCGCTGAGTGAACGCGTGGTCACCTACGAAGAGCTGATCATGACTGACAGCCTCCCGGAGTCGATCGTGATAGCAGGCGCAGGTGCGATCGGGGTGGAGTTCGCGTACGTGATGGCGAACTACGGCGTACAGGTCACCCTGGTTGAGTTCTTGGATCGTGTGGTGCCGCTGGAGGAGCCTGAAGTCTCCAAGGAGCTCGCTCGGGCGTATAAGAAACTCGGTGTAACGGTGCTCACCAGTACGAAGGTGGAGGCCATCGATGACTTGGGGGACAAGGTCAAGGTCACACTCTCACCGAGCCAGCCCACGAAGTCCGGCTCCGCCGGTGGAGGCGGCGAGAGCAGGGTTCTCGAGACCGACAAAGTGCTGCAGGCGATCGGGTTTGCGCCGCGTACCGAGGGCTACGGGCTGGAAACCACCGGCGTGAAACTCAGCGATCGCGGTGCGATCGAGATCGACGACTACATGCGCACCAACGTGCCGCACATCTACGCGATCGGCGACTGCACCGGCAAGCTGCTGCTGGCACACACCGCGGAGGCGCAGGGAGTGGTCGCTGCCGAGACCATCGCAGGCGCGGAGACCATGCCGATCAATTACGACATGATTCCGCGGGCCACCTACTGCCAGCCTCAGATCGGTTCGTTCGGCTACTCCGAGCAGCAAGCAAAGGACAAGGGCTACGACGTCAAGACGGCAAAGTTCCCGTTCACGGCAAACGGCAAAGCACACGGGCTGGGGGAGGCAACAGGTTTTGTCAAGATCGTTGCCGACGCCAAGTACGGGGAGATCCTGGGTCTGCACATGATCGGGCCGGACGTAACCGAGCTGCTGCCCGAGCTGACGCTGGCGCAGCTATGGGATCTGACGGCGGAAGAAGTCGCGCGCAACGTGCATGCGCACCCCACACTCTCCGAGGCGCTCAAGGAAGTCGCCCACGGCGTCTCGGGCCACATGATCAACTTGTAGTGCCCGGCTCAACTGTGTGAGACGTAGCCCTCCAGCTGATCACGCTCAAACTCGATCTGGGAGATGTGTGACTTCACCACGTCACCGATGCTGACCAGTCCCGCCAATCGTCCGAAGTCATCCACAACGGGCAGGTGACGGATGCGCTGCTCCGTCATGGTGTTCATCAGCGACTGAACCGATTCGTCCGGTCGACACGTGAGGACCTCACTGGTCATCACATCCGAGACCGGCGAATCGAGGAATTCCGTGCCCTCGCAGAGCCGACGCACCACGTCGCGCTCGGTGAGGATGCCGGAGATTTCCTTTCCGTCGTTAGATACCACGACGGCCCCGAGGTTGTATTCCTTCAGCAATGTGAGCGCTTCGGCCACAGCCGTCGTCGGCCGGACGGTGATGACATCGAAGCCTTTGCCGCGAAGCAGTTCATAGATTCGCATCGCCAACCTCCTGACGCAGAAGGTTAGCCTGGCTGTCGTCACTTGGGTAGGTCGTGGTCACGTGGGTACGTTCAGATTCCAATCACGACGGCCCAGCGAACCAAGACTGAGCCGTCAAGGACGAGCCGAGGGAGTGACGACTGTGACCGCCGCCCGGCACGCTGCAGCGCCTTTGCTGGTCGTGCTGGCCTGCGCCGCCTGCGGAGCGGGTCAGGATCCACTTGGCCCGCCGGAGATCGGATCGGTCAGCTCGACGCCTGCACTTAGCCAGACGCCACGTCCAACCCCAACTCAAGCTGGCAAGCCTGCTACCAAACCCAGCACCGCTCAAACGTCTCAGGCGACATTGCCGCGGGGCGGGCGTGAACTGTTTCCCCGATACCGGCTTGTCGGCTATGCCGGCGTGACCGGAGCCCCAACTCTCGGCAGGCTCGGGACAGGGCCGCTGAACCAGCGGGTCGCTGAGATCGAGCGCAGGGCCAAGCCGTACGCGGCTGGCCGGGAAATCTTGCCGGTCGTCGAGGTGATCGCGACCGTCGTCCAGGGAAGCCCTGGCCGGGACGGCAAGTACCGGGTGCGCCTGAGCGATGCCCAGATTGCCACGTACCACAAGGCTGCGCGCAAGCATCGGGCCGTGCTGCTGCTCAATATCCAACCAGGTCGATCGGAGTTTCTGCCCGAGGCGAAGGCGTTCGAGAAGTGGCTCAAGCAACCAGATGTCGGCGTTGCCCTGGACCCTGAATGGGCCATGGATCCAGGCCAGCGTCCGGGCGCGGCGTTCGGGCACACGACCGGCGCCGAACTGGACAAGGTTGGCCAATATCTGTCCGGTCTCGTCAAGCAGTACGCCCTTCCCGAGAAAGTGATGGTTTATCACCAGGTGGCCAGTAGCGTGGTACGCCGGGAATCCGGACTCAAAGCCCACGACGGGGTAGTCATGATCAAATCGGTCGACGGACTCGGGCATCCTGGCCCCAAAAGGGCCACCTACCGGGTCGTCAACAAGACAACGCCCAAGTTCGTGCACGCCGGTTTCAAACTGTTCTTCACCGAGGATCGCCGCCACGGCGGCCGGCTGTTGGGCCCGCAGGAAGTGCTTGCGCTGAAGCCGCGGCCTGAGTATGTGATGTACGAGTAGCCCCGACCACTGTCCGCGCAGCGGCCGATTTCGGCTCAGGCAGAATAGCCGGCATGACCGACCACTCCCTTTGGCTCACTGGCGATCCCGAGGCTGACGCCTTGCTTTCTTCCGATGACAACGCACTGCTCATCGGGATGGTGCTCGACCAGCAGGTGCCGATGGAGAAGGCGTTCAGCGGGCCGCTGGTGATCGCGCAGCGAATGGGCGGAGGATTGGACGTTGCGAAGATTGCCGCGATGAGTGAAGACGAGTTCATTGAACTCTGCTCACAACGACCGGCGATCCATCGATTCCCTGCAGCTATGGCCAAGCGCATCCGTCAGGTGTGCCACGTGCTGACCGAGGACTACGACGGCCAAGCAACCAACCTCTGGAAGGACGCTCGGTCCGGTGATGAGGTCAAGGCCAACCTCGGCCGGCTACCCGGCTTCGGGCCGGACAAGGCGGCCATCTTCACTGCGGTGCTGGGCAAGTTGCGGGGGATCACGCCAGACGGCTGGCGCGACGCGGCAGGCTATTACGGTGAGCCCGGCACGTTCCGTTCGGTTGCCGACATCGTCGACTACGACTCGCTGCAGAAGGTACGGGAGACCAAGAGGTCCGTCAAGGCGGCCAAGAAGGAGATAACCGGGTAGCGGGGGAGCAGGGGGCATGGCGGAGCGTGATCATGCTCGCGGCTGGGTAAGACGTAGTTGTGACCGGTATCGAGGCAACCGGGAAGCGGTCGATCACAGAGGTCAGACGCAGCCGGCCTTACCACGCATTGGTCGGGGTTGGACTGGTGAGTTACGGCCTGCTGCATCTCATCATTGCCTGGATCGCGCTTCAGCTTGTCTTGGGAAAGCGGGCTGAGGCGTCACCCGAAGGCGCCTTGAATCAGTTGGGCAGGCAACCGCTCGGGGGTGTGCTTCTCTGGATCATGGCGGTTGGACTCTTTACGCTCACGGTCTGGCAGGCAGTCGAGGCGACAATAGGACGTGATCAGCCGGGGCGGGACGGCCGGACGCGACGGCGACTGGCCTCAGCCGGTCGGGCCGTCGTTTATCTCGCCCTCGGTGTGCTGACGGTTGGGGTTGCCACGCGGGCAGCATCCGGCTCTGGTCAGGGTGAGGAGACGCTCAGCGCCAAGCTGATGTCGGTTCCTTTCGGACAGGTGCTGGTCGCTGCTATCGGTGGCGTAGTGATCGGCGTCGGGATCGCGCAGATTGTGAAGGGCGTGAAGCAGAACTTCACCGAAGATCTCGATCGCGGCGTTCCGCCTTCAGTTCGGCGGCTCGGCACCGTGGGCTACTGCGCCAAGGGGATAGCGCTCGGCATCATTGGAGGGCTGTTCGTCTGGGCGGCAGTCACGTACGACCCCGACAAGGCGGGCGGAATGGATGCTGCGCTTTCGACGATTCGCCACCAGCCATTTGGCTCAGTATTGCTGGCCATCATGGCTGTCGGTCTCGCATGCTTCGGCGTCTACTGCTTCTTCTGGGCCAGAATGGCGCGCTACTGATCTTCGAATTGGGGGCGCAGCTTGACCGCTCCGCAATCATGCGCCCCGATTTCCCAAGATCAACTAGATCGACCAAGATCAACTAATGGGGGAGTGAGGAAGCCGTGATCAACCTCGAGTCGGCAAGGCCGATCGGCTACTGGCTCAAGAAGCTGGATCGCCTTATCGACGCGCAGTTCGAGCGGCAGCTTGGCGAGGCTGGCCTGTCTCGGCGGCAGTGGCAACTGCTCAATCTGCTGGAAGGCGGCCCGAGGTCCACGCCGGAGCTGCAGGCCGAGCTTGAACCCTTCCTGCAGGGTGCCCCGGAGGAATTGAGCGAGGCGTTATCTGGGCTTGTCACCCGCGGTTGGGCCGACTTTCAGGACAACATCGTCAACATCACCGAGACTGGACTTGCGCAGTTCGGACTCCTGAAGGCGAAGGTTGCCGAGCTTCGTCAAGCTTTGACGGCTGGAATCTCACCCGAGGAGTACCAGGCGACCGTTGACGTACTTGCCAGGATGGCCGCGAATCTCGAGTCGGCTACCAGGCGCGCGCGATAGCGGGGATGCCTCGTACCTGGCGAAACAGGTGACCAAAGCGATCAGGAATCGAGAAGCGCCGGTGAGCGAGCCGCAAGTAGCCTGACTGCGATGAACCTCAACACCACGCCTTTTAGGATTGACCATGACTGGCTCTTCCACTCGGGGAATCAAGACCGTGCTACCTCAGGACCGATGATGGGAGAGCCTGCACAGGAGGGAACGATGAGCGCAGAGAAGGCCACGCAGAAGTCCGCCGAGAGCACCAGCGCGAACGAGAAGAAGTTCGAGGGTTTCACGGACGAGGAACGAGGCGCGATGAAAGAGCGCGCCCAAGAGCTCAAGGCGGCCGCGCGCCGCGGTCCACGCGCGGCCAAGCCGGACGGAGAAAGCGATGTGCTCGCGAAGATCGCCGAGATGCCGGAACCGGACCGCGCCATGGCCGAACGGCTCCATGCCGTCATCACAGCCAGCGCGCCAGCCCTCTCGCCGAAACTCTGGTACGGGATGCCCGCGTACGCCAAGGACGGCAAGGTCGTCTGCTTCTTCCAAAGCGCGCAGAAGTTCAATTCGAGGTACGCGACCTTCGGCTTCAACGACACAGCGAACCTCGACGAAGGTGCCATGTGGCCGACCGCCTTCGCACTAAAGAAGTTGACCGCCGCCGACGAGGCAAGGATCGGCGAGCTCGTGAAGAGAGCGGTGAGCTGAGCCCGGGCCCCGAACCAGCATGACCACGAGGACGGACACACAGCCGCCTGCGCTGCACGTTGCCGACAGCCACGATCTGATCCGCGTGCACGGCGCGCGCGAGAACAACCTCAAGGACTTACATCTCGAGATCCCGAAGCGCCGGCTGACCGTGTTCACCGGCGTCTCCGGCTCGGGCAAGAGCTCGTTGGTGTTCGACACGATCGCCGCGGAGTCGCAGCGGATGATCAACGAGACCTACAGCGCCTTCGTACAGGGCTTCATGCCGACGCTGTCGCGGCCGGAGGTCGACGTACTCGATGGCCTGACGACGGCGATCATCGTCGACCAGGAGCGGATGGGCTCCAACCCCCGCTCCACCGTCGGCACCGCCACCGATGCCAACGCGATGCTGCGCATCCTCTTCAGCCGACTCGGTCAGCCGCACCTCGGGCCTCCGACTGCCTACTCGTTCAACATCCCGACCCGCACAGCGAGCGGGGCGATGACCGTCGACAAGGGCAAGGGGGAGCGGATCGTGGTGCGCAATGTCGTCTACCACGGGGGTATGTGCCCGCGCTGCGAGGGCATGGGCTCAGTCACCGACTTCGACCTGTCTGCCCTGTACAACGACAGCTTGTCGCTCAATGAGGGCGCGCTCACGATTCCCGGCTACAGCATGGAGGGCTGGTATGGCCGCATCTTCCGCGGCTGCGGCTTCTTCGACCCGGACAAGCCGATCCGCAAGTACACCAAGAAGGAGCTGCACGATCTGCTCCACAAGGAGCCGACCAAGATCAAGGTCGACGGGATCAACCTGACGTACGAGGGTCTCATCCCGAGAATCCAGAAGTCGTTCCTGTCCAAGGACGTCGATGCGCTGCAGCCGCACATCCGCGCCTTCGTGGAGCGGGCAGTGACGTTCACGACCTGTCCTGAGTGCGACGGCACCCGACTCAGCATCCAGGCCCGGTCGTCGAAGATCCAAGGGAAGAACATCGCCGATGTCTGCGTGATGCAGATCAGCGACCTGAGCAACTGGGTCCGCGACCTCGACGAGCCGTCGGTGGCCCCGCTGCTCACCGGGCTGCAACACCTCTTCGACTCGTTCGCGGAGATCGGGTTGGGATACCTCTCGCTCGACCGGCCGTCGGCCACCCTGTCCGGGGGGGAGGCACAGCGGACAAAGATGATTCGCCACCTCGGCTCGTCGCTCACCGACGTCAGCTACGTCTTCGACGAGCCGACGATCGGCCTGCACCCCCACGACATCCAGCGGATGAACGGCCTGCTGCTGCAACTGCGCGACAAGGGCAACACCGTGCTCGTCGTGGAGCACAAGCCTGAGACGATCGCGATCGCCGACCACGTCGTCGACCTCGGCCCCGGCGCCGGAACCGCTGGTGGCGAGGTGGTCTTCGAGGGCACCGTCGAGGGTCTGCGCGCCAGCGGCACCATCACCGGGCGGCACCTGGACGACCGCGCCTCCCTGAGGACATCGGCGCGCACGCCGTCAGGGGTAGTGCAAGTGCGCGGCGCCAGCACCAACAACCTCCAAAACGTCGATGTCGACATCCCGCTCGGGGTGCTGGTCGTCGTCACCGGGGTCGCGGGCTCGGGCAAGAGCTCGCTCATCCACGGCTCGGTGGCCGGGAGGGACGGAGTGGTGTCGGTTGACCAGGGCGCGATCCGTGGCTCGCGGCGGAGCAACCCGGCGACGTATACCGGACTGCTCGACCCGATCCGCAAGGCGTTCGCGAAGGCCAACGGCGTGAAGCCGGCACTCTTCAGCTCCAACTCCGAGGGTGCCTGCCCCACCTGCAACGGCGCCGGCGTCATTTACACCGACCTGGGCGTCATGGCCACTGTGGAATCCACCTGCGAGGAGTGCGAGGGGAAGCGGTTCCAGGCATCGGTGCTGGAATACCACCTGGGCGGCCGCGACATCAGCGAGGTGCTGGCGATGTCGGTGACCGAGGCCAAGGGGTTCTTCGGCGTCGGCGAGGCGCGTACACCGGGCGCGCATGCCATCCTCAACCGGCTAGCCGACGTCGGGCTCGGCTACCTCAGCCTCGGCCAGCCGCTCACGACGCTGTCCGGCGGTGAGCGGCAGCGGCTCAAGCTGGCTACTCAAATGGCCGAGAAGGGCCGCGTCTACATCCTCGACGAGCCGACCACCGGCCTCCACCTCGCCGACGTCGAACAGCTGCTCGGCCTGCTCGACCGGCTCGTCGACTCAGGCAAGTCGGTCATCGTCATCTCCCACCACCAAGCGCTCATGGCACATGCCGACTGGATCATCGACCTCGGCCCCGGCGCCGGCCACGATGGCGGCCGGATCATCTTCGAGGGCACACCCGCCGACCTCGTGGCCGCTCGCTCCACCCTCACCGGCGAGCACCTCGCGGCTTACGTCGGCCTCTAACCGAGGCCATCGCGTTCAGCGTCGAGCCGTTGCTCGACAAACCGCAACGCGTCGGTGAGCGACTACGTCCACCGCTCGACGATAGACACAGCGCCCGTCGTGGCACCTATCGGGTGATCTATCGGATTGATGATGCCCGCCATCGCGGGACTGCCGTCGCCGTCGTACACATATCCGAGGCCTATCGCTGATACGGACCGGGTGTGATCTGTCCGATAAGCGACATTATGTCATTTTGACTTGGCGGACCTCGTCCACGCTGCCGCTGGCAGCTCCCCCCAATTCAGCTTCGATTATGGGGACTCCTGCAGGTCACACGCACAGCGGAAGGTTGACCGATTCACTGCCTGGTCGCTGAGGTCAGCGCTGTGGTCAGGCAGTCGAGGTCGTCGTCGTTTACGTGCAGGTGGGGTGCGATGCGCAGTGATTCCCCGCGCACGGCGGCGAAGCAATTGACGGCGGCCATCGCGGACAATATCTCGGACCGCGCTGATTCGGGTAGCTGGATCCCGAGCATGTGGGGGCCACGGTCGTCCTGGGACAGCGGATCCAAGCCGAGTTGTTCGGCCTTTGCGGCGATGCGTGCGGTCAGCGCGGCCAACTCTGCGGCCACGCGCGGTATCTGCCAGGCGTGAAGTTGTTCCAGTGCCGCAATGGCCATCGGAATCAGCTCGAACTTTGTGCGCTCTCCGACGTCGAAGCGTCGAGCGCCGGGCTGGTAGGTGTCGCGGTAGTCGATGAGGCGCGCGAAGTCTTCCGAGCCGGTGCGCACGATCCAGTTGTGCTCGATCGGTTCACCGTTGCGGTATTGCTCGGCGACATAGAGGTAGCCCAACCCGAAGGGGCCGAGCAACCATTTGTACCCGACCGTGATGACGAAGTCGGGTTGCAGTGCGTCGACATCGAGCGGCATCGCTCCGATCGACTGACTTCCGTCGATGACCAACCGGGCACCAACATCGTGGGCTCGGGCGCTGACAGCTGCCAAGTCGATCAGCGATCCGTCGATCCAGTGCACGTGCGGCACGCTGACTATGCTGACTCGCTCATCCAGGCCCGACAGAACCGCGTCGGTCCAGGTCTGGCCCGATTCACGACAGACAGTGAGTATGGCCGCGCCGGCCGCCCGGATCGCCGCTCTCCAGGTGTAGATCCCGGAGGGGTACTCCTCGGCGAGTACCAGGACCCGATCCCCCGGAGCCAACGGCAGGTTGCGTGCGGCGATGGCGAAGCCGTAGCTGGTCGACGGCACCAGCGCAATACCCTCCGTGTTGGCACCGATCGTGTTTGCAAACAATCCGCGCAGGCGTTCCACATCGATGAACCAATCCTCGGCGGTGATGGACCATGGCCGACTGCGACGGTCCAGCGCAATCTCGCCGGCGGCCCGCACCCCGTGCAGCTGCGGAGACAGAGTGGCGGTATTGAAGTACGCGATGTCCGGCGGAACTGCGAACTTAGCCCGCTGCACACCGAGCGCGGCGGCGGTATCCGATCTCGCTGACGCTGCTGCTACCGGACTCTCCGATTCACCTCCGCGCAATTGAGCCGACAATTGTCTTGCTGCGTGTTCATCCACTTAGACAGGATGGCATTGACCGACGGCCGGCCTCGGCGGCGATAAGAAGCCGGCGACCCCGTTGATCGGCGATCGCCCGGGCAAGGAATCACGGTAGACGAACCAGACTGGGGCAACGCCTCGGCGCTGGGATACCTCTTGCTACTTGTTGGTGCCTTGCCGACACCGACCCCTGAAGCTGCCGCTGGAAGATCAAGTAGATGATCAACACCGGTACGACGGTGATGACGACGGCTGCGAAGAGCGCCCCAAAGTCCACCGAGTAGCCGGCCTGGGAAGCGAAGGACGCCATGGCCTGGGTAAGCACATAGTTGTCCGGGTTGGTGTTCAGCGCGATCGGCAGCAGGAACTGGTTCCATAGGCCCACGAAGTTCAAGATCGCGACGGTAGCCAGACCCGGCTTCGCCATCGGCAGCATGATCTGGAAGAAGGTCCGCCACTCCCCCGCCCCGTCCACCGCGGCCGCCTCGGCGATCGATTTTGACAGCGTCCGGAAGAAGGCATAGAGGAAGAACACGGTGAACGGGAACGCGAACGCCGCGTACGTGAGGATGAGGCCGGGCAAGGTGTTGAGCAGGCCGATTCCCCGCAGCACGAAGAACAATGGCACGATCGCCAAGAAGATCGGAAACGTCAACCCGGCGAGCATCAGGTAGTACAGCAATCGGCTGCCAGGAAAGGTAAAGCGAGCAAGTACGTATGCCGACATCGAGCCGAACAGCATGGTGAGAATCAGCGCGCCGACGACAACGATTACGGAGTTGAGGAAGAAGCTTCCGATGCCAGCCGTCGTCCAGGCATTGACGTAGTTGACGAAGCTCCAGTGCGCCGGCAGCGAAAACGGCGAGGCGAAGATCTCTGAGCTGGTTTTGAACGAGGACATCAGGACCCAGATCAACGGGAGGATGACCAACACGGACCAGATGATCAAGACCGCATGCGAAAACCCAGTGACCGCCTTGTCGCCCGCGGTCCCCGGAGCCCGGCCGGACTCGGCTGGCTCGAATGGCGCTCGGGCGCCCGATGGTGCGGGTGCGGCGCCGACTTGGGAAATCTGAGTCATTCGCCGACCTCACTCTTGCCACCGAAAATTCGGTTCACGGCAAACACCAGACCGGCGTACGCCAGCGTGATGACGGCGAGCACGACACCCATCGCACACGCGTAGCCGAACTGGCCCTTGGCGAACGCGGTGGTAAAGAGCTGTTGCGCCATGACCAGGGTCGTGTTGTCGGGTCCGCCACCCGGTTCCAAAGCAGCCATGTAGACGAATGCATCAAGCGCGAGGATCCCGATGTAGATGAAGGCGGTCTGCACGTTCTCGCGAATCAGCGGAATGGTGATCGAAATTGCGGTGCGGAAACGTCCGGCACCGTCGATCCGGGCGGCCTCGAAGACCTCGGCGGGGACTCCCTTGATGGCCGCGATGAACAACACCATGTAGAAGCCGACCAGACCCCAGATGATCACGAACATCACCGCCCAACGCGCCGTGCGCGGGTCACCCAACCAGGCAAACGAGGTGAACTGCTCCAGACCCAGGCGGGTCAGGATGCCATTCAGGAGTCCGGCGCTGGGGTCGTAAATCTGGGACCAAATAAGCCCAATCACGATGGCGGGGATGACGTAGGGGAAGAACGAGATCACTCGATAGAAGCTCGAGTTGCGCAAGCCTTTGACGTTGCCGCGAGTCGAGCCGCCGACCGTGACGAGGGTAGCGAAAAACATCGCCAAGCCCAGCGTCACGGTCGGGACCACGATCGCCATCAGAATGTTGTTGCTCATGGCTTGCAGGAAGGTGCTATCGGTAAACAGCTTCGCGTAGTTGGAGAGCCCGATGAAGTTCATCGCAGGCGTGAAGCCGGTCCAGTCGGTCAACGAGAAGTAGGCCGCCTGCACAAACGGTGAGACCACGAACCCGATGTAGAACGCGACCGGGATAACCAAGAAGACCAGGAAGAAGCTGATCTTGTCGAACGTCAGGTTACGCCGTCGCCAGCGGGCAGACCCGATGCGCCGCAAGCCACCCGGCGGCGCGCTAACCCCGCTGGTGACTCCCCCGCTGGCTAAGGTCGTCACGACACCTGCACCTTCTTGATCGAATCATCCTTTGCGACCTTGTCGGTGATGTCCTGCAGACCCTTGGTGAGTTTGGCCACGTCTGAGTCGCCCGAGAGGAAGCTGTTCCAGACCACGAGCTGATCAGTGTTCATGCCATAAAGGTCGACAGGATTCAGGACGGCCCATGTGAAGATGTTCGACCCTGCCGCCTCGAGCATCTTGATCTGGGATTGCAGTGCCGTCGACCCGAACCCGTCTGCGGGCACCGTGCCCTTGACGATGGTGGAGGAGAGCTTGGTCTTCGCGAAGTTCACCGCGGCATCCTTCGAGAGCATCGCGCGCAGGAATTCCTTGCCACCAGCGACATTCTTGCCCTGCGACGGGACGATGTAACCCTCGCCAGCAGCTGAGTGCACCGCCTCCCACGGCAGCTTGGAGTTGCTCGTCACGGTGGGCTCAGGCGCCCCGGTCATTTTGAAGCCCGACTTGGTCTGGTCCTTCATTTCGTTCTCGATCCAGCTGCCCGACGGATAGAGGATGAACTCCTCGGCATCGCTCCACTGGGCCTGGGCGGCGGTGAACACGGTCCCCGACCCGCCCGGCTTCATGTAGCCGGCATCGATGATCTTTTTCAATCCGTTGAACACGTCCTGAACCGGAGGGAGCGACCAGCAGCCGGGCTTGAGATTGTCCAGCGCCAGCCGTACCTCGTCGCCGCCCTCTTTGATTGCGGAGCCAATGGCCATCGTCTGGTAGTAGGTCGCGGCCTCCTTACCCCAGCCGAGCAGGTACTTGCCTTTGCCCTTGGCCTCCTCGCCGAGGGCCAGCATTTCGTCGTACGTCTTCGGAACGGTCCAGCCGTTCTGCTCGAAGAGCGATGCCGAGTACCAGATCGCAAACACGCTGAGGGCGTAGTTCAGCACAATGAACTTGCCGTCGAACGTACCTGGGTTGGTGACGCCCTGGTAGAGCGTGTCCTTGATCACCATGCCCTCGTAGTTCTTGGCCTCGATAACGTCGTTCAGCTCGGCCAGCTGGTCGCGAATCGTATTGATTCCGATCAGGCCGGCGCCGCTGTTGTCGATGACGTCCGGTGGGTTGCCTGCGACGAAGCGGGGCTGCAGAGTCTGGGCGACCTTGGTGGTGGGTGTCACCTTCACCGTCACACCCTGCTGCTTCGCCTCGACCTGCTTGCCGGCGAACTCCGCGTAGTCGATGCCGTACCCACCCTTGAAGATCACGGCGTCAACCGTCGAGCCCGACTGCACTCCGAAGGGGTTGGTGTCGCTCACCTGGCCCGCTGGAGCCGAGCTGGACGATGTGCTGGTGCCCGTACCCGAGGTGGCACACGCCGCGAGCGACCCGGTGGCGGCGAGAGCTGCCGCGGCCAGTGAGCCGCGGAGAAAGTCGCGTCGTGCAAGCGGATTGTCGTAGATGCCCATGTGATGTTCCTTCCGATCGATCCCTGTTGGTTCGTGATTCCTTACTGTGATGCTCTGATGGTGTTATCGAGTACGTGGCGAAGTTACGCCGCTCAGCTGTGCGGTCTCAGGTGACGCGCCGGATTCGGCCCTCGTACTGCTTCTCGAGCGCATGATTGTGCTCGTCCCCGCCAGGAATGTTGGCCGACAGGTAGATCGGAGGCACCCGGCCGTCGCCGTTCATCCGCTCGGCGACACCAATGGTTAGGAACTGAGCGATGAATGCGCTCGTGATGGACGAGACCGAGCCAACGGCAGAACCTCCGGGCAGGGCGAGAGTCGCGTCGCCGTACGGTGCCAGGTTGTCGATCACCACGTCGGCGATCTCCGACAGCCGCAGACCGCTGGGATGCTTTGGCCGTACCTGCGCAGTGTGCTGGAGTGAGGTCACGGCTATGACGTCGTGTCCCCTCTCTTTGGCCAGCAGTGCCATGCCCACCACCGACCCGTTGACGCCGGAGTTCGAGGCGATGACGAAGACGTCCCCGGGATGGATCGGCGAGATCTCCCACAACTGAGAAACGACGTCGGGGTCGCGCTCGAGGCTGGATCCAGCAAGGGCGTCCGCCGTCAGGCTGCCGTGCAGCACGAGGTCGCGCAGAGCAATCTTGTTCGTCGGGATGAGGCCACCGGCTCGGCCCGCGATCTCCATTGCGAACGCCTCCGAATGGCCCGTGCCAAACGCTTGAATCACCGAGCCGGCCTCGATAGCACGGGTCATCAGACCGATCGCCGCGTCCAGGCCCCCGTCGGCGGCGAGGCTGGTCAAGCGCTCAAGTCTCCGGCTCACCTCATTCGCGAAGTCGGTCACCACCGGGGTAACGACGCTTTTCGTCATCGGTCCGCCGCCTGCCGGATATCGGCGCTATCTCCGTCGCGCGATACGCCTGGCGGGCCGGCGACCGCCCGTGACGGCGTACGACGCGGACGGCGGTGCGAGGACACGGCAAGAGCGGAGGCCGCCAGCTTGGCGCTCGACCGGTCGAAATTCTCCTGGGCGACGAGCAGATAGAGCAGGTCGAGCACGAGGAGCTGGCCATGCTTGGCCGACAGGTCGTCGGGCTGCCGGAACTGCTCATAGATCGACGTGACAATGCTGCGATCGGCAAGTTCGGCTAGCCCCGAGGTGGGGTCATTGGTGATAGCCACCGTGAACGCGCCGGCACGCCCGGCCGTGGCGAGCATCTCGATGGTCTCTTCCGTTCGTCCAGTGGTCGAAATGCCGATCGCCACCGTGTTCGAGTCCTGGATGGCGGCACTCGTGAGGCCGCTGTGGACCTCCGACCATGCATACGCCGGAACTCCGATGCGATAGAGACGGCCCTGCAGCTCTTCGGCGAGCATCGCGCTGCCGACGACGCCGTAGATATCGATGTGCGTGCTCATCGCGATTCGCCGCGACACCTCCGTCACCACCTCGAGATCGATGGCCGACGTCGCCTCACGCAACGCCTTCGTATGGCTGCTGATCAGCATCCGCAGCAGGTCCTCCGGGGAGTCGTCCGGGCCGAACTCGCCTCCGATCTCCGATGTCCATGAGTCGAGGAACGCGCTGCGGCCGACATCGGTTGCGATGCCGACTCGAAGCTCGACGTATCCGGGGTAGCCGATGGTCCGGCAGAAACGCGTAACTGTCGCGGGCGAGGCCCCGGCTTGCTCGGCAAGCTCACCAATGGACAGCGTCAGCGGGGCCTGCGGATGCTCGAGCAGGTACGCGGCCACACGCGCCACCGCAGACGGCATTTCAGGCATCAGGGACCGGATGCGGTCTTGCACTGCAGGGTTCTGCTCCCGGGTATGGGCAGCGCGCGCAGGTGTGAGAATCACTATCACTCTGATTCGAAGATGCTGAAATTCGCTCTTACAGTACTGTCTAGCTCGCTTCCTTGCAACCGATGAGACCGAACTGAAATACGGATCGCGCGGATCGCGCCTCGCCGTGCTAAGGAGGAGCGAGCAGACACCCACTTTCGTCTGCGAGCGGACGAAGTAGACGATGCGAGGTCAAAGGCGCGGTCCACGCGGAGCGAGCGAAGCGAACGGAGCAATCAAACATTGTTTCTTGCCGTTGACGCCGGTGGCACTAGCACCCGCGCGGTCCTGCTCGATACTTCTGGGCGCGCGTACGGCTATGGCCGCTCGGGCGTCGGAAATCCGACAGCCGCGGGCGTGCGCGAGGCTGTGAATGCCATCGGCTCTGCGGCCGAGCAGGCCACGGCGGGCGCCACCGGCTCGGGGCAACCAGCCCTGGCGTTGATCGCGATGGCTGGCGAGAAAACCCATGCCTTCAGAGAGCAGGTCATGGACCGGCTCGCTGCGCTGGGTGTCCACCGAGTCGTCCTCGAGCACGACCTACTTGGCATCTTCCACTCTGGGACTGCCGCGCTGGACGGGTGCGCCCTGATCGCAGGAACGGGGACCGTGGCGGCCAGGATCCGCGGCGGCCGGCTGGACCGAGTTGTCGGCGGCAAAGGTTGGCTTCTCGGTGACGCGGGCGGCGGCTTCTGGATCGGACATGCCGTGGCCCGGGCGGTGGTCGCGTCACTCGACGGGCAAGGACAGGAAACTGCGCTGACCGGCCTTGTTCTGGGCGCGGCACGGATTGAGGCCAACACGACCACCGTCGCCGGACGTGCAGAGGCGCTGCGGCAGCTGGTCTCGGCCTTGTATGCCCGACCGCCCATCTCGTTGGCCGAGTTCGCGCCACTCGCCTTCGCGGCACATGAGGATGGTGTGGCTCGCGCCATCCTCGTCGCCGCGTCAGCGGCGCTCGCGGACCTGCTTTCTGCCGTGCGGGCGCCGGATCTGTCAGGCCCCGTCGTAGTAGGCGGCAGCGTCGTCGTCCGCGGAATGTTGGCAGCGCCATCCAGCCTCCAGGCCGAGCTTGTTCCTCCGGCGGGCGGCGATCAGGTGATTCCGGTTTCGGACGGCCTGGTGGGTGCGGCAGTGCTGGTTCTGCGGCATGCCGGACTCGAGGTTGACGAAGCCCTCTTCCGTACGCTCCAAGCGGAAGTCGCACGCGTCGGCGCGGCAAGTGCGTAGCAGGCGGCGAGAACCTACTCCGCAGCGTCGCCTCCGAGGGCCAGCCACCTCAGCAGCACATCACCCATAAGCCGGGATGCACCAAACGTGGCCACATCGGCGTAGCGGCGGTCAGCTGAGGGCCAACCCATATCGACGACCAGGACATCAGCACAGTCGGAGCGCAGCCGGTCAACCGCCTCTCGCGCAAACGGATGCCGGTGGATGTCGCGCCCAATGACGAGTACCGGTTGGTTGGGTCGAAAGTGTGACAGCGCCGATTGCTCAGGATTGATCAGAAGCACCGGCTGGGCCGCGAAGCTTCCTTTGGTGGCTGCCGCTTGCTCGGTGGCAGCAGCTGCGAATGGCCCCCACGGTGCAGCGCCCACGGCGATGTTGGGATCTGCTTCAAGCCGTACGACCGTGTATCGGCCCGCTGCCCTCCCCCGCCACTCCGATCCTCCAGGTTCGACATCCATGGTGCGAATCAGCTCGGCCTCGCCCTTGGACCAACCTGGGGCGAGACGAGGAGGCCGCTCGGTTGTCTGCCGCGGAACCGTGACGTCCTTTGCGAGGCCGCGCACTCGGCTGATTGCTTTCGACACCATGTCGGACGCAAGGGTGCCCTCCACAACAGCGGTGCTCACTGCCCGCTCGATGTCGGCTAGCTGAGCATCGGTGTTCTCAGTACCCAGACAGAGCAGATCGCAGCCCGCTCGCAATGCAGCGACGGCTGCCTCCGCGATCCCCAGCGAACCGGAGGCACCAGCCATGTCGAGGGCGTCGCTCACGACTACCCCGGAGAAGCCCAGCTCTCCGCGCAGCAGATCCTGGAGGACGATCCGACTCATTGTTGCGGGATGGTTCGGATCCAGCTGGGGCAGCATGATGTGGGACGTCATGATCACCTGGCACCCCGCCTCGATGGCAGCTGAGAATGGCAACAGCTCTCGCCGGCGCAGCTCGTCGAGGGAACGGTTCACAACGGGCAGGGACACGTGCGAGTCGTGCGCTGTGTCGCCATGGCCCGGGAAATGCTTGGCGGTTGCAGCCACACCAGTCGACTGGAGGCCAGTCACCCAGGCTCGTGCATGCCGCGCCACCAGTTCGGCGTCGCTCCCGAAGCTCCGAATCCCGATAACTGGGTTGTCGGACCTGGTGTTGACATCGACACAGGGGGCGAAGTTGACGGTACAGCCGGCGTGACGCAGGGCCCAGCCGATCGCGGCCGCGGTCTCGCGCGTGATGTCGAGGTTATCGAGCCGACCCAGCACAGCGTTGCCAGGGAACGGCGCGCCAGTGCCCGCGAAGAGCCGGGTGACGTCACCGCCTTCTTCGTCGATAGCGATGAGCGCGTACGGGTTCTCGGCCGCGATTGCGTCGGTCAGGCTTCGCAGCTGTTCGGGTGAGGAGATGTTCTGCGCGTAAAGGCAGACACCGCCCAGACCTGCCCGCAACCTGTCCCGCAGCCAGACTGGTAGAACAATCCCCGCGAACCCAGGCAGCAGGGTGGTCAGCACGCGAATGACACGACGCTAGAACCCCTGCCAGCTTGGTTTGCCTTCGTATGTCTCGATGTAGTACGAGGCGAGCTGAAGACGTGAAGCTGCAGCGGTGTCCAGCAGGACGGTGACGTGTGGATGTAGCTGCAGCGCTGTGGCTGGCCACAGTGCAGATACGGATCCCTCCACCAGCTGGTGGATGGCTTCGGCCTTTTCTCGGCCGGAGGCCACGAGCACGACATGGCGGGCCTGGAGGATGGTACCGATGCCTTGGGTCAGGCAGTGCTGTGGGACGGCCTCCACGTCCCCGCCGAAGAATCGAGCATTGTCTCTACGGGTCTGGCTGGTCAGCGTCTTGATACGGGTTCGGGAGGCGAGTGAGGATCCGGGTTCGTTGAACGCGATATGCCCGTCGGTGCCAATTCCGAGAATTTGTAGGTCCACGCCACCGGCGTCGGCTATCGCGCGTTCGTACGCCTCACAGGCGCTCGGCAGATCCGCGGCCAGTCCGTCTGGCCCAGACACCTGAGCCGGATCGATATCGACCTTGTCGGCGAAATCAGCCTGTATGACGTTGCGATACCGCTGCGGATGGTCTGCCGGCAGCCCGACGTACTCGTCGAGCATGAACGCTCGCGCCTTCGCCAGCGATAAGGAACCGTGCGCCACTCGCCGGCCGAGTTCGTTGTAGATGATCAGGGGACTTGATCCAGTCGCGACACCTAAGACGGCCTCTGGCCGGCGCCGAACGAGCTCCTCGATTGCGTCGGCGGCCAGCTTCCCTGACTCGTCGGGCGTCGTGCTGATGACCACTTCCATGGCGTGCGGATCCTCTCCACGATTCGCTATCAGGCGATCTGATCATGCTGCGGCGGGGAGCCGGGAACGGGCTGCAGCGCGGGCTCCCGCTCCCCGACCGGCCGCCCATCGATCCAGACCCCCTGCACCTGCCACCCCCCGTCGAAGAGGACAGCGTCGGCCACGCATCCCGGCTCCAGGCGGCCGAACCGGTCCTCCACTCCCAGGATCTGAGCCGGGATGTTCGTTGCGGCTTCGATCGCCGCCAGGGGGGTCAATTCCACATCCTGCACAGCGCGGGCGACCGCTACGTCCAAAGTGAGGGTTGAGCCCGCGAGCGCGTTTGCTCCGGTCAGCCGTGCAACGCCCTCCGCGACATCAACTTCCTGGTTGCCTAGGCGGTATCGCCCGTCCGCCGCGCCAGCGGCCGCCATCGCATCGGTGACCAGGGCCACCCGCCCAGGAGCTAGCCGACAGAGCATCCGAATCACTTCCGGTCGTACGTGGACACCGTCATTGATCACCTCCAGCCAAACATCGGGGTTGTCAACAAATGCGAGTACCGGTCCCGGCGCCCGATGATGCACGCCTGGCATCCCATTGAAGGCGTGAGTGAGCAGGGTCACTCCTGCCTCGATCGCTGCCCGGGCCTGTTCAAACGTCGCCGCTGTGTGACCGGCTGCGACGACGACACCCGCCTCCTCCAGCATCCGCGCCGACTCGGCGAAATGAGTCCGCTCCGGCGCCATCGTGACCTGGCGCAGAGTGCCGTCGGCCGCGGCCAGAAACCGCTCAACCAGGTCCGGATCGGGATCGCGAAGGAGGGCAGGATCGTGGGCCCCGCAATACTGACGGGCTAAGAAAGGACCCTCGAGGTGGATTCCAAGAATCGTGGGATCTCGCCGCGCCTCGGCCGCCGCGACATGAATTTGGGAGACCAGGACGTCGGGGGAAGCCGTGACCAGAGAGAGCAACTGACGAGTTGTGCCATGCTCGCGGTGGAGTCGCATAGCCGTACGGATGGCGTCGCTCCCCTCACTGTACGAGGCCCCGGCACCGCCGTGGTTGTGGATATCGAGCAGCCCCGGGGTGAGGACATGCCCCGAGCCGTCAAAAACATCCGCGTCGTTTCCGACGAGATCACGCCAGCCGCTGCCGGTCCCCGTGGCGAGAACGCGATCATCTTCGAAGGCGACGAAAGCATCAGCACGGTCGATACCTGAGCTGATCAACCTGACGGAGTGGATGACGGCGGAGGCGCCTCTGCTCGGTGCATCAGCTCCAGTCGTCCTGGGGCCCATGGCTTTGGACAATACGCTCGTGGCGAGCCGGGCGCTCGTTGCCGGCGTGGAGGTCCGTGCCAGACTCAACGCATGTCAGGAGCAGAGCTGAGGGACAGGCCTGCTCGACCCTCCTGGCACGTGTCGACTGAGATTGCTGACCAGCCGTCGGCGTGGGCGCGGGCTGCGGAGCTCGGGCTCACCGAAGGTATCTTTCGTGTCCTTCCCGAGCGTGGTCAACGGGTCGCCATCATCGGATGTGGCACCTCGTTCTTCATGGCGCAGAGCTTCGCGGTGCTCCGCGAGTCCTCAGGGCATGGCGAAACTGATGCTTTCCCCGCGTCAGAATTCCCGGCCCAACGCTCCTATGACACTCTCGTCGCGCTGACCCGCAGCGGCACGACAACAGAGGTGCTTCGGCTGCTGGCGACGCTTCGAAACAGGACGGGACCACGTACGGTCGCGATCACCGCTAACCCGGACTCACCGGTTGTCGAGCTGGCTGATCATCGAGTGGTTCTGGATTTCGCCGATGAGAAATCGATCGTTCAGACACGGTTTGCCACCACGTCCCTGGCATTGTGGCGGACCTGGCTGGGGGAAGACCTCACCGGTGTCATCAGGGAGGCGCGATCCGCGTTGACCGAGCCGTTGGAGCCCCGCACACTCGAGTCTGCCCAGTTCACCTTTCTTGGTAGCGGTATGTCCATCGGCATCGCGAACGAGGCCGCGTTGAAACTGCGCGAGGCCTCCCAGTCGTGGACGGAGTCCTATCCGGCCATGGAATTCCGGCATGGTCCCATCAGCGTGGTTGGACGAGCCTCAACGGTCTGGGTGTTCGGCTCGCCTCCCCCAGGGTTGCTGGAGGACACCCAAATGACTGGAGCGCACGTGGAAAGCAGCAGCCTTGACCCCATGGCGGACTTGATCAGGACGCAGCGGCTGGCCGTGGCACTCGCCGAGGCCAAGGGCCTCAATCCCGACGAGCCCCGGCACCTGACACGGTCAGTCCAGCTTTCCTGAGATGACCTCGGGCGATCTCGTCATCGGAGTCGATGTCGGCGGCACCACCATTAAGGCCGGCCTCTTCGATTCCGACGGCCTCGAAAACGGTCGCAGCGAGGGGCCAACGCCGAGACACCTCGGCCCGGACGCCGTGATCGCAACAACCATTCAGGCCATCGTCGAGCTGCGAGCACAGGTGCCGGACGCACGGCTGCGGGCGGTGGGCGTTATTGTCCCCGGGGTCGTGGACGCGCAGCAAGGCATTGCCGTCTACGCAGCAAACATCGGCTGGCAGCAGGTGCCACTGCGCCAGATCGTCGCGGAGGCAATTGGTCTGCCCGTGGCCCTGGACCACGACGTGCGGGCCGCTGGGCTGGCCGAGCTCGAGTTGGGTGCCGGACGAGGCCTGCAAGAGGTCCTCTTCGTCGCATTAGGCACCGGTGTGGCGGCGGCCGTGATCACCAGGGGTCAGGTGTCAACAGGCGCCACCGGTAGAGCCGGTGAACTCGGCCACCTACCGGTATTTCCAGACGGAGACCGGTGCGCCTGCGGGCAACGCGGGTGCACAGAGACATATGCAAGCGCGGCTGCCCTGTCAAGCCGATATTCGATCGCCACTGGCATCAGCGATGTCCCCGCCGAAGACGTCATCAGCCGGGCTGCAGCCGGCGACCCTATAGCCGATGGAGTCTTCCAGGATGCCATCACTGCCCTGGGCCGGGCACTGGTGAACTATGTGCTCCTCATGGATCCTGAACTGATCCTCATAGGTGGTGGCATGGCGGCTTCGGGCGCTGCACTGCTCCACCCGCTCACCCGCGAGGTTCAGACCGGCCTCGCCTGGCGGCATGCCCCGGCGATCTCGATTGGACGATTCGCTGGTGACGCAGGACGCCGAGGCGCTGCGTTACTGGCTTGGCGCGCACTAAAGGAGTCAAGGTCGTGACTCTGCCTCTGTAACCCAGTACGCCACTGCTGTCAGCTCTCCAGAAGCAGTCGCAGGGTTCCGGGGTTCGTCGAGATTTGATCACCCCCATCGATAGTGGTCGTGCAGTCCTCCCTCACATTGAGAAATCCGTTGACGGACCGGCGTTCCTGTACTTCACTCACTGCTGTCATCAACCACTTAGGAAACGATCACCCGATGCGCCAACTGCTCGTGCCCACCCAATCGATCGACATCGAGGATACGAGACTGGGACATGCTCAACCTGGGGATCCTGGCGCACGTCGACGCCGTACCTCGCTCACTGAACGGCTGCTGTACGCGGCTGGGTCATCGACCACATCGGCCGGGTCGACGACGGCGACACCCAGACCGACAACCTGGCCCTTGAGCGCCGACGCGGCATCACGATCAAGTCCGCGGTGGTCTCCTTCGAGGTCCACGGTACGGTCGTCAACTTGATCGATACCCCGGGCCACCCCGGCTTCATCGCGGAGGTGGAACGGGTGCTCGAGGTCCTCGACGGCGTGGTGCTGGTGATATCCGCGGTAGAGGGCGTGCAGGCGCAGACCCGGGTACTGATGCGTACGCTGCGCCGGCTCGGGCACGCCGGCTGCACCGTCAACTTCGCTCTCTGTGTCGATGTCAACACCAGGTCCGACAACCCAGTTATCGGGGATCGCGGAGGCAGCCGTCGCTGCATTGCGAGCGGGCTGCGATCTGCTCTGAACCGGTGCACCGGTTCCGAGCTGCAACTGCCCGCCGAGACGCCGGCCGCTACCCTCGCGATGCTCGCTGAGGTCCGGGCGGTCCCCCAGGAGACCACCCCGCAGGTCCGTCCTTAGTGCTCGGAGGGAATGTCCCTACCGCGCAGGTACACCCGTTGACGCGGCGGCTGCCCGGGGTGACCCACGGCGAAGGGCTGTTGGATACGAGTTTTGACCACTACCGCCCGGTGGCCGGCCCGCCACCGAGTCGGCCCCGCACCGACGCCAACCCGCTGGACCGCAAGGAGCACCTGCTGCGTGTGACTCGGCGCGCCCCGGGCTGATCCGCAGCTGACCGACGGCGAGGCGGCCAAGAGGCGAGATGTCTTGGAGATGCTCAGCATGGTGTTGGTGATGGTGCTCGCCGCTCGGTCTGGATCGAGGCGTCCGGCATCCATCTCGTCGGCGGCTGTGCGCACGATCGCGGCGACGGCCGCCCCGCAAGTCCTCTAGTGACGGGCTCTAGCGACGGGCAAGCTGGATGAAGGCATCCAACGAATCCGGGTTCGCCAACGCCTCCCGGCTCACGGCCTGGTCGGGGTCGACCCCGGCGAGGATCCGCTTCACGGGCACTTCGCACTTCTTGCCGTTGATGGTATGTGGGATCGCATCGACGGCTACGAACCGGTCCGGCACGTGCCGCGGCGATAGATCGGTGCGCAGTGCCCGCCGCAGCCGCGGCTCGACATCTGCCAACGTGGCGCCGGGGGTGAGTACGACGAAGCACAGCAGCTCGCCCTCGTCAGCGGCACCCAGTTCGGTTGTGTCGACTACCAGGGAGTCCACGATCTGCTCGAACCCCTCGACCACCGCGTAGAACTCGGCCGTCCCCATCCGCACCCCACCACGCTTCAGGGTCGAGTCACTGCGTCCGTAGATGACGAACGATCCCCGCGATGTCTTGCGGATCCAGTCGCCGTGCCGCCAGACGTCTGGGAAGTCCGCGAAGTATGCGGCGCGCAGCCGGGAGCCGTCAGGATCGTTCCAGAACGACACTGGCATTGAAGGCATGGGCTTGGTCAGCACCAACTCGCCCACCTCATCGACCACCTCACTGCCGTGCTCGTCGTAGGCAGCGACAGACGCCCCCAGGGCGGCGCATGACAGCTCCCCGAGCCATACGGGCACCGTGGGCGCTGACTCGAGGAAGGCGGTGCAGACGTCGGTTCCACCGGACATGGAGCAGATCTGGACGTGCTTGCCGACTGCATCGGCGACCCAGCGAAATCCGTCGACGGACAGCGGCGCTCCGGTGGAGCCCAAAGCCCGCATCCCGGAAATATCGAATGCATCTCCCGGGCGCAGCCCTGCCTTCAGACTGGCGTGGATGTACGGCGCCGAGACACCGAAATAGGTCACGCGATGCTTCTCAGCGAGCTGCCACAACGTGCGCAAATCCGGGTATCCCGGATTGCCGTCGTACATCACGACCGTTGAACCGACCAGCAGGCCCGAGATAAGCAGGTTCCACATCATCCAGCCGGTAGTGGTGAACCAGAAGAATCGCTCTCCCGGCCCGAGGTCGTGATGCAGGGCAAGCGTCTTGAGGTGCTCCACGACGATGCCACCATGGCCGTGCACGATGCCCTTCGGCAATCCCGTCGTGCCGGAGGAGTACAGCACCCACAGCGGGTGGTTGAACGGAACGGCCTCGAAATCCAGTGGGCCCGGCTCGGCGGTGAGCTCGGACCATGGCAATGTGCCGGCCAACTCCGCGCCGTGGTCGAGGTACGGCAGCAGAACGGTGCGGCCGAGGGTGGGCATCCGCTGCTGCAGGGCTTGTACACGGTCCCGGATGTCGAATGCCTTCCCGCCGTACCGGTATCCGTCCACGGCGAGGAAAACTGCCGGCTCCAGCTGCTCGAACCGATCCCGCACGGCCCGAATTCCAAAGTCGGGTGAGCACGACGACCAGATCGCGCCGAGGCTCGCCACCGCCAGGAACGCTGCCAACGTCTCGACGCAGTTCGGCATCAGCCCCACTACCCGGTCACCGCGACCTACGCCGAGGCGTTGCAGACCGGCGCGCAACCTACCGACCAGTTCGCGGAGCTCGCCATGGCTGACCAGCCTTTCCAGCCCATCCTCTCGGACGGACACGACGGCAAGCTCATCGCGGGTACGTCCTGGGCCGTCGATGAGTGCGTGCTCGGCATAGTTCAGCGTCGCCCCAGGGAACCAGTCGGTGCCCGGCATAGCCGAGGACCCGAGTGCCGCGTGGGGCGCGGCGTGGAATCGTACGCCGAGGAACTCCGCTGCCGCTGCCCAGAAGGCGTCGAGATCGTCAATCGACCAGCCATGCAGCGACGCGTAGTCGAGTTCATCGACCTCGGCAATTCGTTGCTCTCGTACGAAGCGTGCGAACTGCGCAATCGAGCTGACCCGGGCGACTGCCGGGTCCGGCGTCCAGAGCTCTTCAGGCGAGTCCGTTTCCATCGGGTCCATCCTTCCCGACATAAGCAAGGAAGCCGATACGGCCTGCGGGCAATTGTTCCTGTCTCATGAGGCCTGCAGTGCCGAACCAAAGCCTGTCGCGTGGCATGGCGTGCGTGATATGACGGTCCCTAGGACCTGGTCAGCTTCCTCAGGTCGGCGTCCGGAAGCAGGTCGCCGGAGGCCCGTTGCTCTCTGAAAGTCAACTCGGGGATCAGCGGGAGGGCCATGCGCAAGACAGTGGTGAGGGCCGGCGGGTCCATTGTCGCGGCGATGCTGGTTGTCTGCATGGGTTGCTCCCGCGACGCGACCAACACGTCTGGGCCGATGGCGTCGCCGAGCCCGTCCGCAAATGACACATCGTCGAGCGATCAGCATCACGTGCCGACGACCTTTCCCACCGAACAGCATCAGCCTTTCGAGGCTCCGCCCGAGCTGAAATCCGAGAACGGTCTGTTGGAGACGACATTCGACGTTCGGCCGACAACTTTCAATGTGGCAGGGGCGAAGGTCCGGGGTTACGCCTACCAGGGCCAGTTCATGGGTCCTACTCTCCGCGTACTGCCGGGCGATACCGTGCGCATTCATCTGCGCAACCAGCTCAAGGAACCCACCAATCTGCACAGCCACGGCATGTACGTCTCCCCCATCGGCATCTCTGACAACGTGCTCCGGGTTATGAAGGCCGGCAGCAACAACGACTTCGTCCTTGATCTGCCCGGCGATGTCGAGCCGGGCACGTACTGGTACCACACCCATCTCCACGGGCGCGTCGAGGAGCAGGTGTTCGCCGGGCTCTCTGGTGTGCTGATCGTTGACGGGCTGATCGATCGGCTGCCGCTGCAGCTCCAGAACGTTCCAGATCGGGTCATGGCCCTGAAGGACCTTCAGATAAAGGACGGCGCCATTATCCGGAGCAACATCGATTCCAACGCTCCGACCACCCGTACCGTGAACGGTCAGGTCGACCCTGTGCTCACCGTGCAGACGAATCAGACCCAGCTGCTGCGGCTTGCCAACATCGGTGCCGACATCTGGTATCGGTTACGTCTCGGCGGCGCCCAATTCCACGTCATCGCCGAAGACGCCAACCCCGTTGCCGAAGTCTGGACTGCTGATGAGCTTGTGCTGCCTCCGGGCAAGAGGTACGACGTCCTCGTCCGATGGCCAACGCCGGGCAGCTACCCGCTCGAGACGCTGCCCTATAACACCGGGCCCGACGGAGACAACTACCCCCAACGGCTTCTTGCCACTTTTGACGTCAGCGGCGACAAGATCGCCGACGTGACATGGCCTCCGTCGCTTGGCCCAGCCTCGCCGCTCGAGACCGATCACGTCGATCGCACCCGGCACGTGGTGTTCAGCGAGAACCCGAAAACCAACAAGTTCTACATCAACGGCAAGCAGTTCGACGCAACTCACGTCACCTTTGTCGCGAAGCTGGGTACCACCGAGGAATGGGTGATCAAGAACACCGCTCGCGAGGCGCACCCGTTCCACATCCACGTCAACGACTTCCAGGTCATGGCGGTCAACGGCAAGCCCTATCACGCCCGCAGCGAGCAAGACGTCGTGCCCCTGCCGCCGCGCGGCGAGGTCAGGATCCGCATGCACTTCAAGCACTTCGTCGGAGCCACCGTGTTCCACTGCCACATCCTCGCTCACGAGGACAACGGGATGATGGGGATCATCGACATCAGCCGCTCGGGTCGTCTCTCCAAGGCCACAGTCAAGTCACTCAAGGAAATGAACAAGGCGATGCTCGGGCAGCATTCGATTGATATGGGCGACGGCTCCCATACCGGACACGCGATGGAAATGCCGGAACGCTGACAAATGGCACTTCGCGCTCAGTGGGCGGCCGCCCGGCGTGCGGTGCTATAGAGCTCGACGAGCTGCTGAGTCGTCGTAGCGTCCTGCGGCTCCTTGTCGTCGCGCCAGCGCCCGGTGAACCGGGGAAATCGCATCGACAGCCCAGCGTCGTCTTTGAGCCGACCCCAACCGGCGGTGTGATTAGGCGACAGCGTGAGCTCGGCGCTGAGCACCTCCAGCACCAGGCTTGGCTCGAACCAGACATCGGCGGGAACGCGCGAGTCGACTCGAGGGGGCCGCTGAGCCCGCGCCAGTGGCGTCAGCCTTGCCGGCAGCGCGGCCAGCTCGGCATCGGAGAACCCGGTGCCGCACCGGCCGACCGTCTGATAGAGCTCTTCCTCCGGGTTGTACGCGGCCAGCAGCACCGCGCCGTACGTGCCGCGCCGGCGGCCTCGGCCGGCGTAGGCGCCGACGACGACAAGGTCGATGGTGTCGGCCAGCTCCGTACGGTAGTCGCGCTTGAGCTTGATCCATAGCCAGCCACGAGCGCCCGCCTGGTAGATGGCGTCCCGGCCAGTCGACTTGCACACCAAACCCTCTGAGCCGTCTGCGACGGCCTGCTCGAAGGCGGCGTTCAACGTCGCTGCCGTCGCCACCTCCAGCGCCGTAGTCAGCCGAAGCCGGTCCGACAAGGTGACTGCCTCAGCGAGTCGCGTCCGACGGTCCAGATAGGGCCATTCGGTGAGATCTTGGCCGTCGGCGTACAGCAACTCGAAGCAGAACAACCCGACCGGCACATCCCGTGCGGCTTCGGCGATTCCGTGCTTGCGGCGACGGAACATGACTTCCTGGAACGGGCGCAGCTCACCAGCTGCAGCGTCATATGCCACTATTTCGCCCTCGAGGATCGCCTCGCGCGGACCCAGCCCGGTCTGGAGTAGTTCGACGACATCGGGGAACTGGTTACTCACGCGTTCCTGGCGCCGCGTGAACAATTCGATGTGGCCATCAGCGGTGCGGTGTGCCTGCACCCGCATGCCGTCATACTTGTACTCCGCCATGCACTGGCCACCGAGCCTGGTGAGAATCTCGTCGGCCTCGGACAACCGCTGGGCCAGCATCACCCGCACCGGATTCCCGGGCCGTACCTGCAGCCCCTTCACAGAGGCCAAGCCACCAGAGGCCAACGTGGCCCCGACGAGGCCGAGATCGGAACAGACGTTGTACGCCCGCTCCAGCACCGGCCGATCTTTTCGGCTGCCGGTGTACACCTGCGTCAACGCGTCCAAAATGGTCGGCGTGCCGATCCCGAGCCGAAGGCTGCCAGTCACCAAACGCAGCAGGTACCGCGCCTCCAGCGGGGTGGCCAGCGCCAGAAGACCGGCTAGCAGGTCGAGTTTGCGGCCCTGGGAGCCAGCGCCTTCGGCGCGGGCGATCTGGTGGAGCGTGTCAACGACAGCGGCGACCTCGAGGCTTGGTTCGCGATCTCCGTCTGTCGCCGTCAATAACTGCTCGGCGGCTTGACCGAGGTCGCCGGCCTCGCGTACTGCTGCGCTAACGACCTCCGGCTCGATGCCGGTCGACGTCGCAACCGCGCGCACTGCGAGCTTCTCGGCCAGCCCCAGGTCTACCGCAGCGAATTCCGGCGCTATTTGCCCCTGACACAGGTAGCAGACCGTGGGCAATAACTCCCGCGGAGTCCGTGCCAGCAGGGCCGCGAGCCGCTCAATCAACATCAAGCGACCAGAGGCCAGCTCCAAGTCCCGGTACGCCTCAGCGACAACCTCGTACTTCACCCGGTCATCCTCGTCCTCTAAAGGGTTTTGGCTCGCTGAGACACTGGGAGTCTAAGACCACTCATGTGGAGGTGCTGAAGCAATGCGAGCATCCATCTCGCTAGGCCGTATCGCTGGCATCAAGGTCGGCGTCAATGCCAGCGTGTTTCTGATCATTGCCATTTTGGTGGGCGGCCTCGCGACCGGTCAGTTACCTGCCGCGTTTCCAGGCCACAGCGTCGCCGCCTATGTGATCGCAGCGATCATTGCAGCAGTGCTGTTCATGGCCTCGTTGCTGGCACACGAGCTGGCACACTCAGTCGTGGCGCGCCGCAACGGCATCGAGGTCGAGAGCATTGTGCTCTGGCTCCTCGGCGGCGTGGCCCAGCTCCGGGGCGAGCCGAAGACCCCCGGCGCAGACTTCCGCATTGCCATCGTCGGCCCGCTGACGAGCTTGGCGCTGGCCGTCGTCTTTGGTCTCGGCGCTGCCGGGGTTGCACAGCTGGGCACTGCGGGGCTGACATTCGGCGTACTCGCGTACCTGGCCGCGACCAACGCGATGCTCGCGATCTTCAACCTCATCCCGGCCGCACCGCTGGACGGTGGACGTGTGTTGCGGGCGGCGTTGTGGCGGTGGCGAGGTAATCGGCAAAGAGCCGCGGTGAGCGCTGCCCGCGCCGGCCGGTTCGTCGGCTTCGCCTTGATCGCCCTCGGCGTGCTGCAGGTCGTGACCGGCTCCGGACTGAACGGGATATGGCTTGCGCTGATCGGCTGGTTCGTTGTCAGTGCCGCGACCGCCGAGGAGCAGCAGGCCAGGCTGGGCGCTCAGCTGGGCGGTGTGACAGTCGGTCAGGTCATGACACCAGGGCCCACCGTTCTCGACGGCAACCTGACCGTGGCCGAGTTTGTGGCCCAACTCGCCCTGACGCACCCGTTCTCCACCTATCCGATCGTTGATCCCCAGGGGCGGCTCACGGGTCTGGTCACCCTCAACCGCGTACGAGCCGTGCCCGCGGAGCTTCGCGCGACCACCCGCCTGCGGGAGATCGCGTGCACGCCGACAGAGGTTCCGATCGCGCGGCCAGAGGATCCTCTTGGTGAACTTCTGGAGCGCATGCAGGGCTGCGCCGACGGCCGCGCCGTTGTCGTCGATGACGCCGGACGGGTCGTGGGCGTGGTGTCTCCCAGCGACGTCGCCCGTGCATTGCAGCTGGCTGATCTACGCGGCTTCGATCCGTACCCCGCACCCTCCGGAGCTGATCTGACCTCGTTGCCCTCACAGTGGGACCAACCCCGTCGCTGACTCGCTCCATCAGGCGCGCAGGGCTCCTGCTGAGTAGCCACCACTCGCATAACTTGAAACGTTCGCCACCGTCCCTCGCGGGCGGGCATGTGCGACTGCTGGAGAGTCAACGAACGCCAGCGGAATGAGGTGGCAGGTTCAGCAAGCTCACCGACATCTCAAAGGCGACGATCTTCACAAGAGCTAGTTCAGGCCACGGACCAGCCGCCGTCGCTGGGCAAGATCGCGCCGTTGACATTGCTGGCCTCGTCGCTGAGGAGCCAGTTGATGACGGCAGCCAACTCGTCCGGCTGTGCGACCCGCAGCCCGACAGCGTCCATCAGCGGCCCACACGCCGCAGAGCGAGCTCGGAGCGCATCCGGCCTTCAATTCCGGTCATGGTGGGCCGGGTGCCACGGCGTTGGCTCGAATTCCCTGCGGGCCGTACATAACTGCCACATTCTTGGTGAGCCCGACCAGGGCGTGCTTGGAGGTGGTGTACGCGATGCCGGCTGCGGACCCGCGCAACGCGGCCTCCGATGCGACGTTGACGACCGAGCCACCACCGTCGGTGATGAGCAGTGGTAGCGCCGCGCGGATGAGCCGCATTGGCGCGGTCACGTTGACGCGCATCACCCGATCCCAGGTCGCGTTGTCCACCTCACCCGCCGGCAGAAATCCGTCCATCATGCCGGCGACATTGGCGAGCCTTGCAAGGTTCCGTCTGCGGCTCTGATGATGGAGTCGATTGTTGAGGGGTCGCTGACGTCACCGGTGATGGGCATCATTCGATCGCCGAGATCCGATGCCAGGGCATTCAGCCCATCCCAGTGAGGTCGGTGCCGACGACCCGGGCTCCCTCGGCAATCAAGCGGACCGCGGTGGCGCATCCGATGCCCGCTAGACAGCTTCGGCGATGCCCCGTGGCACGTCGACGGGACGCATGACAAGACTGGTGGCAGAGGGCACGACAAGGAGGACTGTAGTGATCACAGGGGTTCGCAGGGTCATTGTGCCCGTTCCTTACCCGCCTTGTGCAGCCGCTGGTGAGGCGTGATGTCGCAAGCGCTCGGCCCGTTGGTCGTGTCCCGAACCAATCCGCGGTACTTCGCGTTCGCGCAGGGTGAGGGCGTTGAGGACAAGCTGGTCTACCTGACGGGTTCGCACGTCAACAACAACTTCCATGACGGGCTAGGTCCCGGTCGTGATTGCCCGGACGATCCGGAGCGGTTCGACTTTGACGCCTACCTGGGTTTGCTCTCTGAGCATGGTCACAATTTCATCCGGTTCTGGCGCTGGGAGCAGTTTCGGGGCCACCTGGCTCCGGCTGATGTGCACTTCTGCATGACCCCGCAACCATGGCCCCGGACCGGGCCTGGATCAGCGAAGGACGGCAAACCCAAGTTCGATCTGTCAGTCTTCGATCAGACCTACTTCGATCGACTTCGCGAACGGATCATGGCGGCCGGACGCGCCGGCATCTACGCATCCGTCATGCTCTTCGAAGGCTTCAGCCTCCATCTGACGACGACGCCCGACAACATCGAGGGTCACCCGTTCCACGCCGCCAACAACGTCAATGACATCGGAATCACCTCGATCGTCGACTATCAGGTTCTTCCGCTCGATGCCAGCGTCGAGGCCCTCCAACAGGCCTACATCCGTAAGGTGATCGACACCGTTCATGATCTTCCCAATGTCTTGTACGAGGTCGCGAACGAGTCGTCAGGGCAGACGGCCGATTCGGTTGCGCTGCCCGATGGATCGGCAGTGGAAACGCCGATCGGTGATTCCACACAGTGGCAGTACTGGGTGATCAACAGGGTCAAGGACTACGAACAAGAGATGAGATACGACCCACATCCCATCGGCATGACCTACCTCTATCCCGTGGACGATCTGACCAAGGCGAACGAGCCGCTGTGGAGCAGCCCGGCTGATTGGGTCTCCCCCGGTTTCGACGACACCTTCGCTGAGAGTCGGTGGTTCACCGACCCACCGGCCAATGACGGAAGCAAAGTCGTACTCCTGGACACCGATCACTTCTCGCCGTTCTCGAGCACCGCCGTGTGGGTGTGGAAGTCCCTCCTCCGCGGCCACAACCCGATCTTGTACGACCTTGGCATTCTCGGTGGCGGTGTGCCGCCCAACCCGTCCGACGGGAACCCGTCATTCGACTCATTGGAGCCGGCGCGGCAAGCCATGGGAGATGCCCGTGGCTTTGCGGAGAGGATCAGCCTGACCACGATGCAGCCGCATACGGACTTGAGCGAGACGAGATTCGCGCTGGCGGACCCGGGCAACGAATACCTGATCTTGCAGCCCAGTGAAACGGGTGGCCCGTTCAGCATCACTCTGGCGCCCGGCCGATACGCAGTCGAGTGGCACAGCTTGGGCAGCCGCGAAACCGTGTACGGCACAACGCCGACAGTTGCGGACGGGAACCCGATCAGCGTCAGCGCTCCGTTCGAGGTCGCCGGTCCTGTTGTTGCGCATCTCCGTCGCATCTCCGGCTAGGCGATCACCAGGATGGCGCGATCTTCGACCCGCATTTCGACGCTTGCTGAATTCAACGCGTGGTTGGACGGCTTGCAGCGCGCAGCAGACTCGTCAAGCTCCACACAGCCGGGTCGGATTCCGATGGGACAGATCTTCGCGTTGGCCAAGGACTTCGTGAGTGCATCCCTGGAGGACGTTGAAGCCTTGCTTGATTCTCCGAGCCACCCGAGGCGAGTTGCCGCAGTCAGCATCATGGATTTCCAGGCGCGCAGAAAGGCAACACCGGACGGCAGGCGGCGGGGACTGTACGAGCTCTATCTGCGACGACACGACCGGATTGACAGCTGGGATCTTGTCGACCGTGCGGCCCCGCACGTCGTCGGCGGCTACCTGTGGGACAAGTCGCGGGAACCGCTCTACGTGCTTGCCGCCTCACCGCACTGGTACGAGCGGCGGACCTCGATCGTCAGCACGTGGTTCTTCATCCGCCGCGACGACCTGGACGACACGTTCGGGATCGGTCAGATTCTTGTCAACGATCCCCACGACCTGGTGCAAAAGGCGGTGGGCGGCTGGATCCGAGAAGCCGGGAAGCGAGATGAGCGGCGCCTACGGGACTACCTCGACCGTAATGCTGCAACCATGCCTCGCACAGCACTCCGCTATGCGATCGAACACTTGCCGCCTGAGGATCGCAATCATTACCTCGGCCGCAAGAACGGCCGAGCGTTTCGAGGCTGAGCTCGGATTGGACCGCGTACGATTAGCGCATTCTCACTGCGCCGTAAGCCGGCTGCCCGGATAATCGCCGTTGTGCCCAACAGGGTACGAGCTCTGTCACGAAATTGGAGGTCCGTGTGCAACGTCGTCTTGCTGTAGTCGCTTCCGCCGCCTTGTTGGCGGCCGGCGCCGGATCAGCTGTACTTCTCGCGCAAGCAGCGGAGGCATCGAGCCCGCACAAGCCGCGCGACGTGTCCAGTACCCGGCAGTTCGTCGGCTACTGGATGGGGATCGATCCCCTGGACGGAGGCGACTCGCGGCGAGGCATCACCGTCAACGACAATGGGACGTTCTCGGTGATCGGACGCGACACCGTGTTCACGCTCTGCGACGGTACAGACCGGGCAATCATTACTGCCAACGACGCCCAAGTCGTGGTCTCCGCGTTGGTGAGCGACAACCTGGTGATCAACTGCACGAACAACAACTCGACGGTGAAGCTCAAGGTCCGCTACGACATCATCGACAAGAACATCGTTCGCGAGACGGTCACTACCCAGAGTGGTGATCCTGTCGACAAGATCATTTTCCATCGAGTGAGCGCACCATGATCAATGGGGCTCGGCGACGCGCGTCAGGCTGAGGGGGAATTCGAGCGCGATGGGCCTCCCCTAGGCTGTGTCGTATGGATGACTCCGACATCCTCGCCCGCATTCGCGAGATGGTCGATGCTGAGCACGAGCTGCGCCGCCAGATGCAGGACAACCCGGGCCAGGTCAGCGACGCCGCCGCGAGGCTTCGTGAATTGGAGGAATCTCTCGATCAATGCTGGGATCTGCTTCGCCAGCGCCGCGCTCATCGAGAGTTCTCGCAGAACCCAGATGAGTCACAGGCAAGGCCTCGGCAGCAAGTCGAGGGATACCTGCAGTGAGGCCTGAACGACCGTAGCCGGTCAAGGCCCGCTAATCCATGAACGGCCGATACACCGCCACCGTCCAGGCCAGATGATCTGATCTGATCAGCGTGGATTCGAGCAATTCGAGCCGCGCGGCGAGGGTGCGCAGCAGCCGACGGGAAGACCAGGTGCGGGCGTAGATCGAGACAATGACGACTCCCCCAGGTGCCAGTCGGCGCGTGTGATGCTCCACCGCGGCGATGGGATCTGGCAGGTAATAGATGACCTCGTTCATGACCACTGCGTTCGGTGGCTGGTCGGCAACGAATGTGGACCCGTCGGCGCACACGAACTGCGTCCGGCGGTCGCACTTGGACCGGGCAAGCTGGATGGACTGCTCACAATTGTCGACACCGAGATACCGGCCGTACTTCAGTCCCTCCTGAAGGATCCCCTGTGAGCAGCCGACGTCAAGGACAAATCCGTCTGGGGCGTAGCGCTCCGTCACGCTTCGTACTGCGCCATAGCGTGCCGTCTCACTTTGTCCGCGCAAGCGCTGCCAGCTGTCCTTTCGATTCTCCCGTGCATTGTCGCGCGCCAGAATCGATCGCACGAGGACGAGCGGGATTGGCGCGACGGAAAGCAGGCCAACGGCGACTTTGCTTCGCATCAACTGCGCCACGAAAGTCTCGGCAGTCCGCTGCACCGTCCCTGCAGATTCCTTCCCCATTCCCCATACCCCCGACCTCACTCGAAGCGCGAGGGATCTCCCGCTCCGCGCCGTACAATCACTGCTTGGCCGTTGGAGAGATCCACCACCGTTGTCGGAACCTCGCCGCATTCACCGGAATCCACGACTGCGTCCAGAACATGATCAAGGCGTTCCATGATCTCCCAACCCTGCGTCAGCGGCCGATCCTCCCCGGGCATGATCAAGGTGCTCGACACCAAGGGTTCACCGAGGCCCGCCACGATTGCCTGAGCAACCACGTGATCAGGAATGCGAACGCCGACCGTACGCCTCCGCGGATGCAGCATTCGCCGGGGAACTTCCCGGGTTGCCGGCACGATGAAGGTGTATTGCCCAGGCGTCGACGCCTTGACGGCGCGAAAGACCACGTTGTCGAGGTGTACGAACCGGCCAACCTGAGTGAAGTCCGCACAGACGAGTGTGAAGTGATGTCGGTTGTCCAGCTGACGGATCTCTCGAATCCGTTCCAGGCCTGACCGATTATCAAGCTGGCAGCCAAGCGCGAAGCAGGAGTCCGTCGGGTAGGCGACCAGCCCGTCAGCTCGGAGCAACTCGGCCACCCCGCCAATCGCTCGCGGCTGCGGGTTGTCCGGATGGACGTCGAAGTATCGGGCCACGAGATCGAGCGTAGTGGGAGGCAACTCAATCCGTTGTCGGGAGTTGCATCGTGCCGCCATCGATCAGCCAGACGCGGTGCTCTGTCGGCTCAAATCCATTGAGCTCTCCCCCATCGCGCCGACGTCGGCGACTCGCGCGCAGCAACCACGGCGACTCGGCTCAGCACGGCGCTCCGCTCTCCGCAGTGCTCGCCGGACCACCATCCCCCTCTCCTAAATTCGAAGTTAACGTTAAGTTTAGGTATTGCTAGACTGATCGATATGTTGCACCGTACGGATCTGCTGACGATCGGCGAGCTGTCGGCGCGATCGGGATTTGCGTCGTCCGCCCTGCGGTACTACGAGAACCTCGGCCTGATCACCTCAACCCGCACCTCCGGGAACCAGCGCCGCTACGAGCGGGCCATGCTGCGCCGCTTGGCGTTCATCCGCTCGGCGCAACGCGTCGGGCTGTCGCTGGAGGAGATCACTCAAGCGCTGCGGACCTTGCCGGGAAGTCGTACGCCAACGAAGGCCGACTGGACTCGCCTCTCTCACCAGTGGCGTGGTCGGCTCAATGAACAGATCGAGCGGCTGGAGCGCCTTCGGGACCGGCTCGACAGCTGCATCGGTTGCGGCTGCCTCAGCTTGCAGAAATGCACCCTCCAGAATCCGGATGACTACGTGAGCTCTCGCGGACCGGGCGCGGTCTACCTGGATCCGTCCAAGGATTGACCGGCTGGCAGACGCACAACCAGCCAGCGGATCGTGTCGGATACGTTACGAGCATGGTCAACAAGGTGGCAATGCTTACTGCCGGCGGTTTCGCACCATGTCTCTCCTCGGCCATCGGAGGGCTGATCGAGCGCTATACCGAGGTCGCTCCCGAGATCGAGATCATCGCGTACCGACACGGGTATGAGGGCCTGTTGCAAGGCGACTCGATCACCGTGACGCCCACCATTCGGCAGCACGCTTCACGGCTTCACGCCTTTGGCGGATCCCCTATCGGAAGCTCTCGGGTGAAGCTGACCAATGCAGCCGATCTTGTGAAACGTGGTTTGGTTGCTGAAGGGGTGAACCCCTTGCAGGCCGCGGCCGAACGGCTGACCGCCGACGGCGTGGACGTGCTCCACACCATCGGCGGCGACGACACCAACACCACCGCGGCCGACCTTGCCGCGTTTCTGGCCGGCAATGGCCACCCGCTGATCGTGGTGGGGCTACCCAAAACCATCGACAACGACATCATCCCGGTGCGCCAGTCGCTTGGCGCGTGGACGGCGGCCGAGTATGCGGCCCGATTCGCTCAGAATGTCATCGGCGAGCACAACTCGGGATCCCGGATGCTGCTGGTGCACGAGGTCATGGGACGAAACTGCGGCTGGCTGACTGCCTCGGCGGCACAGGCGTACCGGGAGTGGCTGGACACTCGAGCCTGGCTGCCGGAGGTCGGCCTCAGTCGAGACGCCTGGGAGGTCCATGGCGTCTATGTCCCGGAGGCCGTTTTTGATCTTGAGACGGAGGCCAAGCGTCTCAACGAGACAATGGACCAGATTGGCTCGGTCAACCTCTTCGTGTCTGAGGGCGCGGGTCTGGACACGATCGTGGCCGAGATGGAACGGTCCGGCGAGGAGATCCCGAGAGACCCATTCGGCCACGTCAAGATCGACAAGATCAACCCGGGTGCCTGGTTCGGCAGCAGGTTCGCCGAGCGGCTGGATGCGCACAAGGTGTTGGTACAGAAGTCTGGATACTTCTCGCGATCCGCGCCACCTAATCAGGGGGACCTGGGGTTGATCAAGTCCATGACCGACTTCGCGGTCGACGCCGCACTGCGCGGTGAGGCCGGCTTGGTAGGACACGACGAGGAACGCGGCGACGAGCTCAGGGCCATCGAGTTCGACAGGGTCCGAGGCGGCAAACCGTTCGACATCACCGCGCCGTGGTTCTCCGCGTTGCTGGACAGCATCGGCCAACCGGCCACTGCGCTCGCAACTGCGCACTGACTCCTCAAGACTTCTTGCGCCCGCGTACCGCAGCTGAGAGCGCGTACGCAAGTGCCGCGCCCAATCCGACTCCGGTGGCAGCTCCAGTGACGTAACCAGCGCCCATCCCGACGCGGACCGAACGCACCGCCACAGCCTCGGGTACGACGTCCGGTCCCTCATGCTCGGGTTCCTGACTTTCCGGCGCCAGCGAGGTGTGCATCTCTTCGTCAGGTGGGACCGGGACGGCCTCGTGCTGCGCGGTGGCAATCCAAGCCGCAACGAACAAGACAAGCTGAGCAAAGAGGTTGAAGAACAGCATGAGTACGATCACCGGCCCAAAGATCACAGCAGCGGGATTGCCGCGAAAGGCGCTGATCAGGAAGCTGGCCACGAATTGCAGAGCCACAAGGGCGATCGAACCCAGCAGCGCCCCTCGGCGTACAACCCGCCACGGCTCACGGGTCTCCGGTAGCACCGTGTACAGGTACATGAAGATCAGCCAGCCGGTGCCGATCGAGATCACGATCGAGCTGATCCGAAGCAGCGGCGCTATCCAAGGCTGGTCACTGAGTCCGAGCCACTCCACCACCGTGTTCGCGAAGGAGGTAGACAGCGATGCCAAGCCAAAGCTCACGGCCATGCCAACCAAAAAGCCAGCCAAGATCAAGAGGTTGCCCAGCGTGTTGAGCACAATGTTGATCTTCTGTGGCCGGAGGTCGAATCCCGGTCGCCACTGGGTCCGCACTGCATTCTTCAGGTGGCCCATCCATTTCGCGCCGGTGTAGAGGGCGGCCACCAGGCCGACGATGCCGATGGTCCAAAACGAACTGAGGGCATCGTTCACGAGCTTCAAGATCTTGTCGCGGGTAGCGGCGTCGGCGCCGCCGAGGGCCTTCGCGACAGCGTCGGCAACGTCGTCGACGAGCCCGGGTTGTACGACGGTGAGCACGAAGCCAGTGATCGAAAAGGCCACCATCATGATCGGGACGATCGCGAGCACCGAGAAGTAGGTGGTTGCTGCGGCGAACTGTGAGCCGAGCCGGCTGATGTAGCGCTCCACGGTACGAATCATGTGCGCGATCCAAGGCCGTTGCTCGACCCGCTTGATACTCTCCGGGATCGCAACCATCGGTTTCCTTTCTCTGCTCCTGCCGGTGGTTCCGCTCGACGCTATCGGACGCGCAACGTGGGGATGTGCCCTGAGCCTGTCCAGATGTGCCCTGAGCCTGTCGACGTGCACCGACCGCAGAGACAAGCTCAGCACGCATAGAGCTCGGCTCTTGACACCCACGGCGGCCGCGCCTTGGCTGAGGCTATGAGCCCACTCTTGACTGATTCCGAAGTGTCCCGCGAGCTGGCGGGACTGCCGAACTGGCGCCGCGCCGATGGCAATGAACCGGCGATTGCCGCGACGTACGAGCTGACCGACTTTGTCGCAGCCCTGGACTTCGTGAATCAGGTCGGACACGAGGCGGAGCTCATGAACCATCACCCCGACATCGACATCCGTTGGAACAAGGTGACGCTGGTTCTGTCCACACATTCCGCGGGCGGCCTCACCCAGAACGACATCGAGCTGGCCCATCGGATCAACGACGTGGCCGGTCAAGAGGCCTGAGAAGAGCCGCTACTCGAAGGCCTCCGGCGGAGGGCAGATGCAGACAAGATTGCGATCGCCGAAACCACCGTCAATGCGGCCGACGGGCGGCCAGTACTTATCGAAGCCTTCGGCGTAGAGCGGACCAGTGTGTAGTCCGGCTGGGAAGGCTGCGACCCGCCTCGGGTAGGGGTGATCCCAGTCCTCGGAGATCGCCTGAGCCTGCGTGTGCGGCGCATTGACCAGCGGGTTGTCCTCGCGAGGCCACTCCCCCGCTTCGATCTTGGCGATCTCCGCGCGGATGCTGATCATGGCGTCGCAGAACCGATCGATCTCCTCCAGTGTCTCCGATTCGGTGGGCTCGACCATCAGCGTGCCGGCCACAGGAAAGCTCATGGTCGGTGCGTGGAAGCCGTAGTCGATCAGTCGTTTCGCCACATCCTCCACACTGATGCCACTGGCCTTGGTCAGCGGACGCAGATCGAGGATGCATTCGTGCGCGACTCTGCCGTTACGCCCCGCATACAGCACCGGATAGTGATCATGAAGCCGCTCTGCGACGTAATTCGCCGCGAGGAGGGCGTGTTCGGTGGCCGAGGTCAATCCGTCCGAGCCCATCATCGCGATGTAGGCGTAGCTGATCGGCAGGATGCCAGCCGAGCCGTACGGCGCCGCCGAGATGGGCCCGATACCGGTCATCGGACCTGCCGTGGCCAGCAGGGGGTGGTTGGGCAAGAACGGTGCGAGGTGCGCAGCGACGCCAACAGGTCCGACGCCGGGCCCGCCGCCGCCGTGCGGGATGCAGAAGGTCTTGTGGAGATTCAGATGGCTCACGTCCGCACCGAAGCTGCCGGGTCGCGCCAGGCCGAGGAGCGCGTTGAGGTTGGCTCCGTCCACATAGACCTGACCCCCGGAGTCGTGAACCATCTCGCACAGCTCGACGATGTCTTCCTCGAACACCCCGTGCGTGGAGGGATATGTCACCATGATTGCCGCAAGTTGATCATGATGCTCCGCGATCTTGGCCCGTAGGTCCACCAAGTCGACGGCGCCATCGGCCGCAGCTTTGACGACCACAACCTTGAGGCCCGCCATGGTGGCGGAGGCAGCGTTCGTACCGTGCGCAGACGAGGGGATCAGGCAAATGCCTCGTTGATGGTCACCACGCGACTCGTGGTAGGCGCGGATGGCCAGCAACCCCGCAAGTTCCCCCTGGCTGCCGGCGTTGGGTTGAATCGATACCTCGGCGTAGCCGGTGAGCTCGGCAAGCCAGGACTCGAGGACCTGGATCAACTCCAGATAGCCCTGTGCGTCCTCGACCGGGGCAAACGGATGCAGGTTCGCAAAACCTGGATAGGAGATCGGCTCCATCTCGGTTGTCGCATTCAGCTTCATCGTGCACGAACCGAGCGGGATCATCCCCCGGTCCAGCGCCAAGTCCCGGTCCGACAGCGCCCGCAGGTAGCGGAGCATGGCCGTCTCGCTGTGATGAGTGTTGAAAACGGGGTGGGTGAGGTAAGGGGTCGTACGCTCGCGCCCCGCCAAGGTGTCGGCGAACGGCCGCGCTTGCCTCTCGATGACGCCGAACGCTGCGCGTACCGCATTCAGCTGGACGGCAGTGGCGTCCTCGCCCACCGACACGCCGACATGATCATCGTCGACGAGCCGAAGGTGGATCCCCGCAGCACGCGCCGCAGCCACGACCGCCGCGGCCCGGCCCGGCACCTCGGCGAGCACGGTGTCGAAGAAGGAGTCATGCACCACCCGGATCCCTCCCCCGATAAGATCACCGGCTAGCTCAACGGCACCGGCATGGACGGACGTCGCGATCTCGCGCAGGCCGTTCGGCCCGTGATAGACGGCGTACATGCTGGCTGTGACGGCGAGGAGGACCTGCGCAGTGCAAATGTTCGAGGTCGCCTTCTCCCTGCGAATGTGCTGCTCCCGGGTTTGCAGTGCCAAGCGGAAGCCGGGCGTTCCATCGCGATCCTTGGAGACTCCGACGAGCCGTCCAGGCAGCGTGCGCTCCAGTCCGGCGCGTACTGAGATGAATCCGGCGTGTGGTCCGCCGTAGAACAGAGGAACACCGAACCGCTGGCTGGACCCGACGGCTACGTCTGCACCCCACTCCCCTGGCGGCGTCGTCAACGTCAAGGCCATCAGGTCGCACGCTGCAATCACCATGGCACCGCGCGCGTGCGCATGATCCGCGATGGTCCTCAACTCATCTGTACTGGCGAGCCGACCACTTGCGCCGGGAGTCTGCACCATCACTGCGAACAGGTCGATGTTCTTGATCGCCTCTACCAGCGGCGTGCTGGCCACGACAACCTGGATTCCGAGTGCAGCGGCCCTGGTACTCACGACTCCGATGGTCTGCGGCAAGGTGTCGCCGTCGAGCAGGATCGCCTGACCTGTTTTGACGCTCCGACGAGCCAGCGTCATGGCCTCGGCGGCGGCCGTGGCCTCGTCGAGCAGGCTTGCTCCTGCCGTAGGCAGCGCCGTGAGATCTGAGATCACGGTCTGAAAGTTCAGCAGGGCCTCGAGCCGGCCCTGGCTGATCTCCGGCTGGTACGGCGTATAGGCGGTATACCAGGCGGGTGACTCGAGAACGTTTCGGCGGATCACCGACGGCGTCACAGTGCCGTGGTAGCCGAGGCCGATCATCGATGTCAGCGGCCGATTCCGACTCGCGAGCTCTCGCAGCACCTCCAGCGTCTCAGGCTCTGACAATGCAGGCGGCAGGCCGAGTGGCTCGGTGCTCCGGATGGATCGTGGTAGTGACTGATCGACGAGCTGCTCGAGATCTGTGAGCCCGAGGACGGCCAGCATCTTTTCACGATCATCGGCCTGAGGCCCGATGTGACGAGTGCTGAACCGCTGTGACCCGAGCGAGCCGATCTTTGTGTCTGGAAGAGTGGCGGTCATCGAAGCTTCCTTCGCGCGTGTGCAGGTACGTGCTCTCGCTTTCGCGAGCAGCACTCCCCCTCTGTCACCCGCGGCTCCAGAGTTGCCATAGCATGCGCGGTCTTGCTGCCTGAGAGGTTCCGGGGATGTTGCCCCTTCGGCGCCACCAACCTTCGTCTGAGGTGATGAACTCTCCCGCGCTGCCGTTCCAGCAGCGCCCAGATTACCCCGTCAACCGGTGGTGCGTGCCTGCCGACGCTGAGAGAGCTCATCGTTTGACAGATGGGGCTCGTCCGCTTGAGCTCGCTCGGCTGGCAGCTTCGCGAGCGTTCCTTCGATGTCGCGCCAGACGCCGCCCAGAGCGATGCCGAAGACTCCCTGGCCGCCACGGAGCAGGTCGATCACCTCGTCGTCGGAAGTGCACTCGAAGACCGACACGCCGTCGCTCATCAATGTCACCTGCGTGAGGTCCTGGACGCCGCGCGCCCGCAGATGCTCGATGGCAGTACGGATCTGCTGCAATGAAATACCGGCATCGATCAGCCGCTTGATCACCTTCAAGATCAAGATGTCGCGGAAGCTGTAGAGGCGCTGCGAGCCAGACCCTGATGCACTCCGTACCTCGGGCACCACCAGGCCGGTACGCGCCCAGTAGTCGAGCTGCCGATAGGTGATGCCAGCCGCGCTGCAGGCGACCGGTCCACGGAAACCCAGGTCGACCGGCAGCGGCGAAAAATCGCCCTCGAACAGCAGTCCCTGAGCTTCAGCCGGCTCAATGCCGGGCGTATCGTCCGGCTCTGCTGATGCGTCGGTGCTGCTCACGTGGGCCTCCGGATTCTCCGAATCAGTTGCTGCGATGGGAAGAGAGAACTCCGTGTGAGTTCTCTGCGCGTAATTCCACGGTCGGCATTACTGTCTGAACCTACGACGAGCGCACAAACTGGTCAACGACCACCGCCGCTGCAGGGGCCCCGCCTTCGGCGAAGTCTCAATCAGTACTGGAGGATATTCTCACGCGCTCAGCCGCTACCTGCAGTCTCAAGTTGACCGTGAATGTTGCTGCTGACTAGGACTTTGGCTCCTCGCCTGTGACGAAGTCGTCGGGATTCACCTGATCGAGAAATTCCCGGAACTTCTCCACCTCGTCATCTTCGGCTTCTGGAATCTCGATGCCGGCCTCATCGAGGACGTCCTCGGCGCAGTAGATGTCAGAGCCCACCCGCAGTGCCAGGGCGATGGCGTCCGAAGGGCGCGCACTGACTTCGATCCCGTCGACCAGCAGCACGGCGTAAAAAGTGCCACCTTCGAGTTCGGTGATCTGCACCTCCGTCAGCCGGTGGCCCAAAGTCGTGAGAGTGTCGACCATGAGGTCATGGGTGAGTGGCCTTGGCGGGACAATGCCCTCCTGAGCATTCGCGATCGCGGCGGCCTCTGCTGCTCCGATCCAGATCGGCAGGTATCGAGTCCCGCCCACCTCGCGCAACAACACCATCGGAGCATTCGACGGCATCTCGACCCGGACACCCACCACATCGAGCTCACGCATGCGACAACACTACTTCGCAAGCGGCCAGCTACAAGATCACCCCTCATCGGCGAGCTGCGCGTCGCGGCACCAAGCGCCAGCGGCACTAGTGTCGTGGAACCCCAAGTTCCTTTGCGCTTGGCGTCGTTCAGGTGCGTGCATCGCAAGGCCGACGAGGGAGGGATACCGGGTCGTATGTCGACCGAGGAGAACGCCGCGAGGTGCGTGCCTGGGCGGCGCGAAGCGTAAAGAGATTTGGGTTCCACGGCACTAGTGGTCGCGCCTGTTAGTTCGTCGGGAGTGAGGTCCAGGCGGTGGGGTCGTTGAGGTAGAGCCCGCAGGCGGTGTCGAGGGCCTCTTCACAGGTTCCGACCGGGTAGCCGGTGGGTAGGTAGGAGTCCTGGTAGTCGTTGTGGCTGGCCCGGTAGATGGCGAAGCCCCACTGGTGGGCCGATCCGCCGTAGCGGAGCCGGCACAGCCGAATGGTTTCCTCGTCGACGACCGCGTCGATGTAGGCGAACCCGGCCCGGTAGCGGGTGTTGATCCGACTGATCTGGGGCCATCGCTGGGTGGCGTGGCTGGTCAGCCGCTGCCACAGCGAGGTCTGGGTCGAGGTCGGAATCTTCGCCATGGCTCAATCCTCGCCCGGAGTTGCGTGGACCGCATCGTGGCCACGGCGTGGCGTGGCCGCACCGGGCCGGGATTGCGGCACAACAAGATCATGATCATCTCTTCCCCGTACGTGATCATCTTGTCCGCCGACGAACACCACGAGCTGACCATCCGGGCCGGCAGCGCCCGGGCGGCTCACCGGGACGTGGTCCGCGCCACGATCATCCTGGCCGCCGCCCGGGGCGGGTCGAACACCGGGATCGCTGCCGATCTCGGTGTGCACGTCGACACCGTCCGGAAATGGCGCCGACGGTTCTGCCAGCACCGGCTGGCCGGTCTGACCGACCTGCCCCGGTCAGGGCGACCACGCCGGTTCAGCGCCGTCCAGGTCGCAGAGGTGAAGGCGCTGGCGTGTGAACTGCCCGCCGACACCGGTCTCCCGCTGGCGAAGTGGAGTTGCCCGGATCTGGCTGCGGAGGCGACGCGGCGCGGTGTCGTCGCGTCGGTGTCGGCCTCCACCGTGCGTCGCTGGCTGGCCGCCGATGCGATCAAGCCCTGGCAGCACCGGTCCTGGATCTTCCCCCGCGACCCCGACTTCGCCGTGAAAGCTGGTCGGGTGCTGGACCTGTACGCCCGATTCTTCGACGGCGACCCCGTCGGCCCCGATGAGTACGTGCTCTCCGCCGACGAGAAACCCGGCGTGCAGGCCCGGCAACGGATCCACCCCAGCCGGCCGGCCCGCCCCGGACGAGGACCGCTGCTGGTCGAGTCGGAGTACCGCCGGCACGGCACCCTGGCCTACCTCGCCGCCTACGACGTCCACCGGGCTCAGGTGATCGGTCACTGCGCGCCCACCACCGGCATCGAACCCTTCACCGCCTTGGTCACCAAGGTGATGACCCGCGAGCCTTACGCCAGCGCGCGACGAGTGTTCTGGATCGTCGACAACGGCTCCTCCCATCGCGGCTGGACAGCCGCCGCGCGGCTCGCCGAGGCGTTCCCGAACGCGGTCATGATCCACACCCCGGTGCACGCGTCCTGGCTTAACCAGATCGAGATCTACTTCTCCGTCGTCCAACGCAAGCTCCTCACACCAGACAACGTCGCCAGTCTCGAACAGCTCGCCGAACAGATCACCGCATTCGAAGTCCGCTACAACCACGCTGCCCAACCCTTCGACTGGCGATTCAACCGCGACGACCTCGACCGCCTGATCGACCGGATCGCAGCCTGACCCCCGACGAACTAACAGGCGCGACCACTAGATGCTGCGCTCCATGGCGGTGCGGACCAAAGCTGCATGGAAGCTGATCACCAGCTGGGTGACATCCCCTGGGACATCGCGGTTGCCGCTGGCGCGTCGGATGTACGGGGCGATCGCCTGTTCCACCAGCCCCACCTCACGGTCGGCTGACAGCTTGAAGGCTCGCAGGTGTCGCCCGTCAATGCCGTACTCGGCCAGTCGCCGCGCGGCGATCGCCAGCGTGAGGGCGTCCCTGCCGTAGTGCGCGGTTCCGCGGCGGGTGACCACGATCTGTGTTCGCTCTAGCTCACTGAGCGCGCTCTCGGTCAGGCCGCTCGCGTCCAGCAACTCCTGACGGGTGAGCCTGACCGGCTGCTTCGCAGCTGCGGCCGACGGGTTTGGCAGCCGCCCCGCGCCCGCGGATCCGCTGCCAACCGACGCACTTTGCCCACCAACACCGAGCGGAGTCTGCCCACGATCGAGCTGCTCCAGATGTTCCCGGATCACCTTCAATGGCAAGTAGTGCTCCCGCTGCACCGACAGCACATAACGCAGCCGCTCGACATCACTCTCGGTGTAACGGCGATAACCCGACGGCGCCCGCTGCGGGGTGATCAGCCCTTCGGCCTCCAGGAATCTGATCTTCGAAATCGAGATATCCGGGAATTCGGTCCGCAGGATCGCCATGACCTGGCCAATGCTGCGGGTCGCGTGCCGCAGACGGCTTTCGGTCACCAGAGCGCCCGGATCCTCCGCGCCCCGGGCGCGAGCTTCGCCGGTAGCGCCGGCCGGAGACTCGGCAGAGTTCGGCATGATGCGAGGGGCTATTCGGGGCCCCGAGTACTCCCGAAGTAAACCAGGCGGAACTTACCGATTTGCACCTCGTCACCGTTCCGCAGCAGGCACTCGTCGACGAGGTCTCGATTGACGTAGGTGCCGTTCAGGCTGCCCACATCCTTGACCAGAGTTCCCTCCGGCGTGCGGGTGAACGTGGCGTGGCGGCGGGACACTGAGATGTCGTCGAGGAAGATGTCGGAATCCTGATGCCGTCCAACGGTGACGAGATCGGTGTCCAACAAGAACCGGCTGCCCGCGTTGGCGCCCCTCTGGACGATCAGTAACGCTGAGCCATGGGGCAACGCGTTGACGGCTGCCTCATCCTCGGCCGTCAGCGAATCCGTGTCACGCTCTTCAACCATCGCGGGCATCGCCTTGGTCGTGTCGCCGGTCGGCACCTTCTCGGGAGTCGCGGCTCGAGCAGCACCAGGGATCAGCGCCGAGCCACATTGGCCGCAGAAGTTACTCCCCTCTGGGTTCTCATGTCCACAGTTGGTACAGAACGGCATTGCTGTCGACTTCCTTTACAGCCTCGAAGGCTCGAGGCGTGATGCAGAGTTTAGGGCCAAACGCAAACCGAGATGTGGCTGGCTGTGGACTCAGCCTTCCAGTTGCTCGGCGTAGGAATCAGCATCCAGCAGGTCGTCCAGGTCCGCGCCCTCGTCCAGCTCCAGCTCGAAGAGCCAGCCGTCGCCGTATGGATCGGCGTTGATTGTCTCTGGATTGGCCTCGAGCAGAGGGTTGACTGCGCTGATCAGTCCGGGCACCGGGCAGAAGATGTCTGAGACACTCTTGGTGGACTCCAGCTCACCGCATGCGTCACCGGCCGAAACCGTATCGCCCACCTCTGGCAACGAGACGAAGACGATGTCGCCCAACTGGTCAGCTGCGTACTCGGTGATTCCAACGCGCACGCGGCTGCCGTTCCCACTGCGAACCCACTCGTGCTCGGTCGAGTACTTCAAATCTTCGGGATAGTCCGACATCAGACTCCTCAAGTTCAGACCGTCATCGAGGGGTGGACGGCGGGGGTGCAGGACGAGCGTACTGATTCTCTCTCGACGCGTGTAACGATTCGATCACAAGCTTGTCCTCTTGGTCGATCTGCACTTGTCCGCCGATCTTGGGTCCCGTGATCTCGGAGACGATCCCGCCCCGGAACCGGGCAGCCTCCTCCAAACTGTGTGGCTCCCCGATGACCTCGAGCGTGATCGGCCGGCTCACCGGCTTACCGTCGATGACGAGTCCACGTGGATCCGAGCCGAACCACGTGGATCCGACAACCCGGATCGTGTTGTTCACCTCGATCACCTCGGCACCAGCGTCCCGCATCTCCTCGACAGCATCGAGTAGAACTGCGGCGTCCACGGCTGCATTCGGATCGGCGATACGCATGCGGATACCGTGCCCCTCAGCCGGGATCGTGCCAGCCAGGATGGACATCTCAGTGAGGTGCTTTTCAGCTTCCTCCCGCGCGACGCGTTGTGTGTCGGCACCTGACCGCAGATTGCTTCTGGTCTGCTCGAGCTGTGCAATTTCCCCTTCGAGCCGTCGTGACTCCGTGCTGAGTCCATCGAGCAGTTGAATCAGATCCTCACGTCGGGCTGACGCGTAGGTGTCGTCGGTCGCGTTGATCTGGATCTGCATGGCACCGGCCACACCGACGATGAACAAAATGACCGCAGCAAGGATCTGGCCCCGACCGGGATGCAACAGTGATGCCCGTAGCCGGGCACGGGTGCTGCGTGCCTCCTCGGCCCGGTTCCCGGGCGGCGACGCTGGTTGTGCCTCACCCACGGTCGCAGCTGTCGGATGCTCCTCGCCGGCGAGCCGTCGTTGGCTGCGCCGCAGCGAGCTGACATGGCGGGAGGCTGCGATGTGGGACCGGCTGCGAGGACGTCGACGCCTCAGGGACGGCTCCGGCGGCTGCCCGTCGAGGCGTGCCTCGTCAGGCATGGAACAGCGCCCGCCTGATGGCAGCAGCGTTAGTGAAGATGCGAATTCCCAGGACCACGACGACCCCGGTCGCTAGTTGCGAGCCGACGCCGATCTGGTCGCCCACGTAGACAATCGCTGCAGCGATCAAGACATTGGAGATGAACGACACAACGAAGACCCGATCAGTGAACGTGCCTTCCAAGTACGCCCGGAACGCCCCGAACAGGGCGTCCATAGCCGCGACAATGGCGATCGGAAGGTACGGCTGGAGGAGCTGGGGAATCGATGGCTCCAGCACGATGCCAAGCACGATCCCCGCAAGCAGGCCCAGCAGCGGGATCACGAGGTCGCCCTCTCCGCGTGACGGAGCACCATGCCAGGATCGGCTGCCAGATCGAGCTGCTTCACGTCACTGATCTCGTATCTCATTTGCCGGTTCTGGGCCAGGTCATTCCACCACGCGCCAGCCGAAGACTCAACAAAGCGAGCTTGCAGCGTACGCAGATCGCCAATCGCTTCAACGCGGTACGGGCGAGTCAGCGAGCGATAGTCGACCGTAATGGCGTCACCGGCACTCCGGATCGCGGTCAGATTTGACAGTCGGTGCCCGTTGATCGAAACGGCCTCGGCGCCGGCGTCCCACAGCCCGTTGGCCAAGACCTGCAGATCAATGTCGAGAACCCTGTCCCGGGCGTCGACCGTGGCCGACGGTGAGTCATCCACAACGACCAGCACTCCGGGCCCGGCGACTCCGACATTGCCGACGACGGGGTCGAGCGCATCGATGCGGGTTTCCAGGGAATGGGCCGCATCATCATCGCCCAGGGCCGCAGCTCGCAGCGTTGCGATTTCCTGCGTCAGAAAGGTGACTCTCCCCCGTAGCTGGTCCTGCTCGCGTTCGGCGTTACGTACCCGGTTGATCAACTCGGTTCGCTCCAGCTGAAGTGCAGGTGCTGTTCGAGTGGTTTGCAGCGCCGCGACTGCGAACAGGGCGCCGATGATCATTACAAGCACCGCGAGCGTCCATCGTCCCCGGGCTGGCTCGCGTTCTCGGGCGGCCGCGGCTGCATAGTCAGGGTCGACGGGCTGTCGGATGATCTGATTCAGCAGGTCCATGCTGGCATCCGGAGCGTGGCCTGCCGATTGCCTGGGCGGTTGGGTGGCAGGACTTGCGGGGTGGTTGCGACGGACTCGGCGTCGGGCAGAGGTGAGTGTCATCCGGGCTGTGGAGCGGGTCCGGGCTCTCTAGCGGGTCACGCTAGAACTGCGGCGGTCGTGGATTGGCGGGGTCGAGCGGAGCAAACGTACGGTCTGAGCAAGGTAGAGGCCTCCGGCGTACCAGTACAGAGCTGTCCCCCAGATTGCGAACGCCCATCCCAGCACCCAAGCCACCTGAAGCCAGCCCTGCTGACCTGAGCCCAGCAGTACCAAAGGGAACGCGTACAGCAGGCTGAACGTGGCAGCCTTGCCCAGGAAGTGCACGGGTAATGACGAGTAGCCTCTCGTCTTGAGGATTGGGATGAGCAGCGCGATCAAGACATCTCGCCCTATCACGATCACAACCAGCCACCACGGGACGATCTCTCGCAACGCCAGTCCAAGCAGGACAGCAAGAATGTAGAGGCGATCGGCGATCGGATCCAGCATCTGTCCGATCCGTGAGGTCTGGTGCCAGGCCCGCGCCAGGTAGCCATCCAGCCAGTCGGTGATCCCGCCGAGCGCGAGAACGAGTACGGCCAGGCCATCGGCCTGAGGGCCGAGAATGAGCCACAGGACGAGAGGAGCACCGGCTAGTCGCAGAACGCTCAGCACATTCGACAGAGTCCACACACGATCGGTGTCGTACAGCGGAACGCTTCTCGATACCGCGGATGGCTCTGTGGATAATCCCGTGGTGATTGGCGGTGTTTCAGGATCATGCGAAACGCCGGTACCCGAGATCGGCCGTTCGCTACTCACGGGGCCAGCCTAGTTCTCGGCCGTCTGCCATTTCGAACGGACGGGGCTCGGCGGTATGGCCCGCCAACCGCAAGATTCGTACCGAGTGTCGGCGGCGGAGCGATAGGGCCGTTGCCACGGCATCGTTGTGTAGCCGGCGGCACATGCTCGCTCGCGCCCGCTCGGAAGCAAGCTCGCTGGGGCTCGCCGGAAGCATCGGATCGACCCTGTCCAGTACATAGCTCAGGTCACTTTCGGCCCGCTCGCGCTCGCCACGGCACAACTCCGGCTCCATGGCAGCGGCTGCCGCATCGAGGACAAGCAGCGCCGTTGCAGGATCGATGCCCGGCATCATGACGAGTTCGGCGGCGCGCTGAGCACGTCCCACCAAAGCGGCATCGAGCGCGGACCAGGCGCGTTCCGCGCGCATGGTTGCTCTATGGACTCGGCTGGCCAGCAAGCTGATCCGCCAAACCAGGAGCACGACAACGATGATCATCACGGCGAGGATCTCCACGGTGCTCATCCGAGACCGCTCCCCATGCGTCCGGTAGGCGCTGCGGAGAGGGCCGCTCGATAGACGGCAAGGATATTTGTGCCGACGCTCGACCAGTCGTAGCGACGGGCTGCCTGTCGCGCCCTTGCTGCCCGCAGTGGGTCGGGATGGTAGAGAACCTGGAGCACTGCACGCGCGAGCGCACGGTGGTCACCGACGGGGAAGACTTCCCCGAGTCGCTGTTCGTCTTGTGGCGCACCGAGCAGGTCGACAAATGACGGAAGCTCGGAGGCCACGATCGGGGCCCCGCTCGCCATTGCCTCCAGAAGCACGATGCCGAAGCTCTCCCGGGCTAGCTGTGGAGCGACGTAAACGTCAGCGGAACCGAGCAGCGCGACTTTGGCCTCGTCATTGATCGTGCCAAGACTGCGGCACCAGGATGGAAGGCGCCGGCTTCCCTGACCAGCGACGATCACCTCGAGGTTGGGACGAGCCTTTCTGATCAGCGGAACTGCGGCGAGCAGCACCTCGAGCCCTTTGCGCGGCTCGTCGAGCCGACCGATGAAAACCAATCTCGGCTGCTCGGATGACCGAGGCGAGTCGGCTGTGTGCCCTGAGCCTGTCGAAGGGCTCGCTTCGACAGGCTCAGCGCGCATATGCGGCCGTTGGGCGAAGTCGTCGAACCGGATCCCATTGGGAATGACTACGGCATCTCGACCGAGATGCTGGACTACGACGCTGCGGGCAGACTCCGATACCGCGATGCCTGCGTCGATCTTCTCAATCGCGGCCCGCAGCACTCCCCCGGCCAATCGCATGGATCGCGATCGCGGGGTTGCAGTATGGAACGTTGCCACTACAGGCTGTTCTGCTGCCCACAAAGCCAGCAGTGAGACGCTCGGCGTGATCGGCTCGTGGATGTGAATGACGTCGAACTTGCCGTTTCGTAGCCAGCGGCGTACGCGCGCGGCACTGAGCGGTCCGAAGTTCACGCGAGCCACCGATCCGTTGTAGGGGACGGGCATGGCCGCACCGACGCTGGCAAAGTCCTCGAGATCACGTGCTGCGGCTGACGGGCCGAGCTCCCCCGGAGCGAGTACGTACGGCCGATGCCCAGCTTGACGGAGGTAACGCGCGAGCCCGAGGACATGATTCTGCACGCCACCCGGCACGTCGAAGGAATAGGGACAGACCATCCCGACGCGCAGGGAAAGGCGCGGGTCGATCACCGAACCTCCTGCGACGGCTCCCGGTCGGAGAAGAAGGGTTGCATCATGTGCCAGTCCTCTGGCTGTCGGGCGATCGTATCGACGAAGAAGTCGGCGACCTCCTGCATCATCCCTGTCAGCCCATCCCTCCCCTGGCGGGGTGCGATCGGCTCTCCGATGATGATCGCCATGCCGTCATCGGTGAATTGGCAGACGGCGGGCAGCAAGGCGGCTCCCGTGCGGCGGGCAACGATCGCCGGCCCGGCTGGCATGGTGATCGAATGCCCCCGCCACGACACCGGTACTCCGGTTCCAGAAAGATCCCGATCCGCCAGCAGGCAGACCACCCGTCGGCAATGGATCGCGTCGACGAGTGTGGTGAGAGCGCCCGGATCCCGATGGGAGACCACCTCGAGCCCGAGACTCTTCCGAAACGCAACGAAGGCTGCGTACTCAGCATCGGAGAGTTGCTCGGCGACGGTCGTCACCGGCATTCCGGTCGCACATGCCCACGCGCCTGCCAGGTCCCAGTTGCCGCTGTGAGGGAGGGCGACGACGACGCCGGGTCCTGCGTGTGCTCCTCTGACTGCGGGCTCGTTGACGGCAGAGACACGCCGCTGTATCTCGGCTTCGGACCAGGCCGGCAGCGCCAGCACCTCGTAGAAGTTGCGCAGGTAGGACTTCAGGGCGGCTCGGAGAAGCTGGCTGTGGACCGGCGCCCCCGTCGTCAGCGCCAGATTGCGACGGAGGGTACGGACGTGGACGCCGTCGTGCCGCAACGCGGCCCAGCTGGCGGCGGAGATGATCAAGGTGACCGAGCGAGGCGGGAGCCGAGCCGCGACTTGCCAGCCGAAGCGGTAGGTCCCCCGCAGCAGCCAGTTGCGCAGCAGCGCGCGCAAATGTGCCGGCACGGGTGCGGCCACCGCCTCAGGCCGACCGAGCATTCGCTGCCTTGGCCTGCTTGCGGACCTGGGCGATGCGCTGCAGCACCGTGATCATGCTTGTCACGGCCAGGGCCGCAACGGCGATCTGCAGCACGTACGGAACGCCGAGTCCGGCGAGGAATGCCCCGGCGAGGATGATCACGAGCCGGTCCGCACGCGCTGCCAGGCCACCTGTACAGGCGAATCCCAGGCTTTCGGCTCGAGCCTTCACGTACGACGTCCATTGCCCGAACACCAGGCCGGCCAGGGCGATCGCTGCCCACAGTGTCGAGTCCTCCCGGTAGACGAAGTAGAGCAGGATGCCTCCGAAGACAGCTGCGTCACCGAGCCGGTCGGAGGTCGAGTCCAAGAAAGCGCCCCAGTTGCTGGTCTTCCCCGTGATCTTGGCCATCAAGCCGTCGATCATGTCCGAGATCACGAAGATCGTCACCACGAGTACGCCTTGCCACAGCCAGCCCTGGGGAAAACAGATCAGTGCGCCGATCGCCACACCGAGGGTGCCCGTAATCGTGACGACGTCGGGTGAGACTCCGAGTCGGACCAACAGCCGAGCGATCGGGCCGAGGACGGCGTGGGACATGCCACGAAAGCGCTCGAGCATCAGCGATCGCCTGAGGCGGCGTAGGAATCCCAGCTGGTGCGTACGATCTCCCAGGTCTGGTCCAGTAGCTGCGGCAGGGCCTTCGTCTGCCCGACGACCGGAAGGAAGTTGGCGTCCCCCGCCCACCGCGGTACGACGTGCTGGTGCAGGTGGGCGGCAATTCCGGCTCCGGCGACCGCGCCCTGGTTGATCCCGAGGTTGAAGCCGTGTGGCGCGCTCGCCGCTCGCAGCACGCGCATGGCGTCCTGGGTCAGCGCGCCGAGGGCGCAGAGCTCGTCGTGATCTAGCTCCGTGAGGTCCGCGACATGTCGGTACGGGCAGATCAGGAGGTGTCCGGGCGAATAGGGATAGAGGTTGAGCACGGCGAAAGCAAGATCGCCGCGATGCACGATCAGCCCTTCCCGGTCCTGTCGCGACTGCACCGCACAGAAGGGGCACTCCTGCTTCTCGGGGCTGGCCGGCTTGTTCTCACCCTTGATGTAGACCATGCGGTGCGGGGTCCACAGCCGCTCGAATCCGTCGGGAGTGCCTGGATGAGCGGCCGAGTCCTCCGGCTCTGCCACTGCCCCAACCTCCTCAGACTTGGCGGCGCGCCGCGATGTCGCCGGTGATCTCGCTGATCGCTGCATCGATCGGGATCCCGTTCTTTTGTCGTCGGTCGCGGTAGCGGAACGAGACCGCGTCTGCGGCGGCGTCCTCGGCACCGGCAATCAGAATGTACGGGACCTTGATCCGCTCCGCGTTACGGATCTTCTTCTGCATGCGGTCGTCGGATGTGTCCACCTCGACCCGGACCCCTGCGGTCCGCAGCCGATCGGCGACGCTCAGCAGGTACGCGTCGTACTCCGCCGCCACCGGAATGCCGATCACCTGGACTGGCGCCAACCAGGGCGGAAATGCACCCGCGTAGTGCTCGACCAGCACGGCCATGAACCGCTCAATGGACCCGAAGAGCGCGCGATGAATCATGACTGGCCGCTGACGCGTTCCGTCGGGGGCAGTGATCTCCAGATCGAACCGGTCCGGCAACATCAGGTCGACTTGGATGGTCGACATCTGCCAACTACGACCGATCGCGTCGTGGGCCTGAACCGAGATCTTCGGCGCGTAGAAGGCCGCCCCACCCGGGTCGAGGACGAGCTCGAGACCTGACGTCTCCGCTGCCTTCCGTAGCGCGTCAGTCGCTCTTTCCCAGCCTTCATCAGAGCCGACGGACTTCTCCGGATCGCGGGTCGACAGTTCCAGGTAGAAATCAGTGAGCCCGAAGTCGGCGAGCAGATCAAGAACGAACTGCAGCAGGGAGATGAGCTCATCTTGCATCTGGTCGACGGTGCAGTAGATGTGGGCGTCGTCCTGTGTCATGCCGCGGACCCGGGTAAGCCCGTGCACCACTCCTGACATCTCGTACCGATACACGCTGCCGAACTCGAACAGCCGCAGCGGCAGCTCGCGATACGACCGCCCGCGGGAGCGGAAGATCAGGCAGTGCATCGGGCAGTTCATCGGCTTGAGGTAGTAGTTCTGGCCCTGTCGCTTCAGGCTGCCGTCAGGATGCCGCTCCTCGTCGACATGCATCGGCGGGTACATCAGGTCTGCGTAGAAACCGAGGTGTCCGGAGATGTCGAACAACTCGGCCTTACTGATGTGTGGAGTGTTCACGAACTCATACCCAGCTTCGAGGTGGCGCTGCCGGGAATAGTCCTCCATGATCTTGCGTACCAGTCCGCCTCTGGGGTGGAAGACCGCCAGACCAGAGCCGATCTCATCCGGGAAGGAGAACAGGTCGAGCTCGAGGCCGAGCTTGCGGTGGTCTCGTTTGGCCGCCTCTTCCTGTCGGATCTGGTAAGCCTTGAGCTCCTCGCGGCTCGGCCAGGCCGTGCCATAGAGACGCTGCAGTTGCTTGTTCTTCTGATCACCGCGCCAGTAGGCCGCCGAGTTCCGGGTCAGCGCAAAGGCCGGTATGTAACCGGTGTGCGGCACGTGCGGGCCGCGGCACAAGTCCTTCCATGCGATCGAGTCGTCGCGCCGCAGGTTGTCATAGATCGTCAATTGATCGGCGCCCACCTCGGCGCTGGCTCCATCGACTCCCGCGGCCGAGCTCTTGTCAGTGATCAACTCCAGCTTGTACGGCTCAGTGGCCAGCTCGGCGCGAGCCTCCTCGTCGCTGACCGGCCGGCGACGAAAGCGCTGGCGCTCCTTAATGATCTTGGTCATGGCCTTTTCGATCTCGCGAAGATCATCAGGCGTGAAGGGCGATGCCACGTCGAAGTCGTAGTAGAAGCCGTCGGTGATGGGGGGGCCGATGCCCAGCTTGGCGTCGGCATGGAGCGACTGAACGGCTTGAGCGGCGACATGGGCCGTGGAGTGGCGCACGATATTGAGCCCGTCCGGGCTGCTGATGGTGACGGGCTCCACGACAGCGCCTTCGGGCAACGTACGGTGCAGGTCCCACAGCTCTCCATTGACCCGCACAGCGACGATGGTGCGGTCGTCACCGAAGAGATCGAGTCCAGTCGTCGTTGTGTCCGTCACTCGCTGCTGGCTGACGCCACCTGCTTCGATCGTGATGGACATGCTGGACACGATTGGTTCCCTTTCTAGGAGTGTGCGGTCTCTGACCGAGATCCCGGGTAAGCCTAGACCTCGCGGGCGGGAGGCTGGATGTGGTTTTGCCCCCGATGTCGGCCGGCGCCGGTCTCAGTCAGCACGTCGGTTCAACCTGCTCGACACGATGGGCCAACAGCGCCAGCTCGACCCGGGCTCGAGCTGTGAGTCTTGCGCAGCAGGTTGGAGAGGCTCTTCGGGCCAACGCCTCCAGCTCGCGCCGCGTGGACTCTGCCTGCAGCTCGCAAACGAGCTGGTACCCGCGGAGGGAAACCGATCAACGATTGATCCGATCTCATCCAGTATCGGCATGTCTGTCATCGCGACCGACCAGCGGTACCAAGAACTCCCACAGATCGGGCGGCACCTCGGACGAAAACGAAAGGGCGGCCAGAGCCGATCGATAAGCAGATTGCCCGCTGCAACGGGTTGGTACTCAATTGGTTCGCTGCGACAAACCTGAGAGGCGCTGGCGTGCGGGCCCCGGACTGGATCCCGGACTTGACCAGCGAGGCGGTCGGGAAACGTCCGTGATGGCTGCTGAGGGCCAGGGTCGTAGCCGGTGATAGACATCCACGCCTATTAACTGGCGGTAAAGCGCCGTTCGACGACGCCTGGGAATCGCGGCTCGAGCATGAGATATCGTGGGCGTCGCTCAAGCGGCGCTCGGGGCGATTGGCGCAGTGGTAGCGCGCTTCGTTCACACCGAAGAGGTCACTGGTTCGAACCCAGTATCGCCCACCGTTAAGACCCTAGCCAGAGCAATGGTTCCGGGCATTGCCGGCCTGTCCGACGAGCTCATTCATCACGGTCGCGCCTGTCTGAATGACCGGCCGAATCTGATGCCGATACATGATCTCGGTGACTCTCGTAGAAAAACGCAGTCTTAACAAAGGTTTGCGGGCCGATGAACGCTAGTCTGCCTGGGTGACAAGCCGCGATCGGCGGACTGAGCGCACATCGGCGAAGCCTCTCCACCAACTGCGGGAGATTCTTGCCGGCCCTAACATCGTCGCCGGGGTGTCGGTGGGTGCGTACCTAATCCCGCAGGCTATGGCCTATGGGTCCCTGGCCGGCGTCTCCCCGTCCACCAGCCTCACGATCGCCGCCATCCCGCTGGTCGTTTACATGCTCCTCGGACGCAACCCCTACATGTCCCTGGGACCCGAGTCAACCGTCGCGCTGATGGCGGCAGCCGCCGTGGCACCGGTCGCCACCGCTTACCACGTCCCATGGACCACGGCGCTGGCAGTCACCACGGTGCTGGTGGGGATCGTTCTGGGCATCGGTTGGCTGCTCAAAGCCTCATTCCTGGCCGACCTGCTGTCCAACCCCCTCCTCACCGGCTATCTGACCGGGGTTGCCGTCCTGATGATCATCTCGCAGTTGCCGAAAATTCTCGGGTACGACCTGGACACCGGCAGCATCGCCGGATTGGTGAGATCACAGTGGCACGTGCCCGACTGGCAGACGGTGACCATCGCCGCCGCCGTGGTCATCGTGGCTTTTGCCTGCCGGGCGATCTCCAAGCGGATTCCCGGGCCCCTGATCGGGCTGGTGGCGGCAACCATCATGGGCCAATTCATGGACGTGCCCGAGGTTGGTCCGGTAAGCCTCGAGCTGCCCGTGCTCCACCTGACCGGCCTCTCGGTGCAGGTAATCGCCGCACTGCTGGTTCCAGCCCTGAGCATCGCCGTCGTTTCGTTCACCGACGTGATGATCACCTCACGAGCGTTCGCAGGCGATGCCATGCCCGACGCCTCCTCGGAGATGCGCGCCCTGGCGGCGACCCAGTTCGCCACAGGCGTCGCCGGCGGCTACCCGATGTCCGCCTCCTCCTCACGTACGGCGCTGGCCTATGCGTCCCGTTCAACGACCCGCTTCTACACGGTGTTCGTAGTCGTCGTGGTCATCGCGGGGCCGCTGCTGCTACCCGGCGTCATCGCAGCGGTTCCAGTGGCCGCACTGGCCGGCGTGATCGTCTACGCCGCCCTGACCTTGCTGCAGCCCCGTGAGTGGAAACTCCTGGCCCGATTCCGGTTCTCCGAGGTGGCCATTGCGGCAGCGTGCGCAGTCAGTGTGGTGTTGTTCGGAATCCTCCCGGGTGTGCTGATCGCGATCGCGCTGTCCATCACTGAGTTCATAGCCCGGCTGGCCCGCCCTCATGAGGCTGTCCTGGGATTCGTCCAGAACGTGGCCGGGATGCACGACATCGACGACCACGACGCCCCCACCACAATCCCCGGACTTCTGGTCTTCCGCTACGACGCGCCCCTGTTCTTCCTGAACGCGTACGACTTCTTCTACAAGGTCTCAGGCGCTCTCGAACCGCACACCCGGGTGGTGATCCTAAACATGGAGGCCAACGTCGAACTCGACACCACGGCGCTGAACATCCTGGAGGAACTGCACGACAGGTTGGCCGCCGATGACATCGACCTATGGCTGGCCCGGGTCAAGAACGACGTCCTCATCCCGATGAAGAAACACGGAGTAGCAGCGGTGATCGATGAGGAGAACATGTACCCAACTCTGCCTACCGCCGTGGACGAGTACCACCGCCGGTACCCGAGCTAGACATCAGCACCCGGCGACCGGACGAGGAAACTGCATGTCCGGTCGTCTGCCGGGTGCCGAAGAACGGGTCACCGACCGGATCACCGATCCAACGGCTGAAAGCCTGAGCCTCGGCGTGCCTTGAGGTGAACCATCGACATCGAGAGACAAGGGCCCTGCTTATTCCGAGGCTAACCGCATACCGCTCTGGTGAACGCTGTAGTCGTTGTAGACGATGATGTTTGGTGAGCATCATGGATATCGGATTGATGGGTCCGCTGCTCGTGCAGCACGACGGCACGCCCGTGCACGTCAGCTGGTCCAATCGGTGGGGCTTCGATCGGTCAGCTTGGTCGCTTCCGATCTTGAAGCCCCCGACATCCTCAATCCTGCGATCAACAGCCGAGCCCCGCACCACCCAGCCCATGCTCAACTCCGAAGAGATTCCCTAACTGTTGTCAAGGCCTTCCCGAACCGTTGTCAAGGCCTTCGGGTGGGTTGGGTGCGGGCATGCTGATGGGCCGTTCCTCCGCTGCTTGATTGTGGGTCGGCGTTCGTCGAGGTCAACCTCGTTCGTCCTGCGATGGTCATCTGTGATGCCCGTCGGGCGGGCGCTCCACGTTGAGCTCTCCTCGGCGCCGACCAGGGATGCCAGCTCTAGGAAAGATCGGCTCGGTGTGGTCGTCCCGGTTCAGCGGGTCAGCTTGCCGCGGTTCGTGGCTGCGCTGTGCGCCCGGGCACTGGCCCGGACATGATCAGGTACTGTGCAGCGGTCCTTGATCGTCTGCTTCGCCTCGAGGTGGCTGATCGGTTGGCCGTCGGCGTCTTGAAGCGCCCTAGGTTTCATGCCTCATCGTTCTGAGTCCAGGAGGATGTGCAGATGCCGAAGAAGATCGATCCCGCGCTGCGTGAGCGGGTGATCCGGATACACCTCATCCAGCGGCCGGTTCATCCAGGCGCCCATCTCCTCCAGCACCTGGTCGGTGATCTTGGAGACGGTCTCCCGCGACACCGAGGCGCCGTAAACCTCGGCGAAAGGCGCCGAGATCTCCCCGGTCGTCAAGCCCCGGGCCGACAGCGACAGCACGATCTGGTCCAGCCCGATCAGCCGGCGCTGCCGCTTCCTAACGATCCTCGGCGTGAACGTCGCCTCGACATCCCGGGGCACCACCTCAATCTCCACCGGTCCAATCTCGGTCAGCACGTCGTCGACCGCACGCCGTTACGGGAGTTGCCGTGGTTCCGGCCGACCGGGTCTTGCTTGTCATAGCCCAGATGCTTATCTCATCTCGGCCTCCAGCACCCGCTTCGTCAACTGCGACAACAGCCCGTCCGGGCCGACCAACTCGATGCCCTCCTCCCGCGCCTGGGCCACCAGCTGCTCGGCCACACTCTGCTCGTCGATAGCCGGCTCGGCCGGCTCCTCTTTCGCTGCTTCTGCTGCCACGTCGTTGATCGTGTCAGTCATGGTCTGACTCCCTCTCGGATTTCAGACCAGCCAGTTCCACCGTTCAGCCGACAGTCCCCGGCGACCCGCCGACGCATGGTGGGGCACGGCGTGAGATCGGTGTGTCTACGCGTCTATCGGGGAGGGTCGGATCACAGCCGCGTTTGAATCGTCCCGTTGCCACGCCCTACGCCTTGTCCTGCGTTGCGGTTTCTGACACGATCAGGACGCAGCTCTGATTAGAGAGTTCCCCAGTGTCCCAGCTGTTCCAATCGGCGGTTGATCTTGAAGGAGGATGTCGTGAGCGTCTACAGGGTTACCGAGCTTATTGGGACCAGCAGCGAGTCGTGGGAGGATGCCGCCGCGACGGCGGTGAGAACAGCCCGTGAGACGCTCCGCGACCTGAGGGTTGCCGAGGTTGCCGAGCAAGACCTTCATATCGACGGCAACGGTGGCATCACGTACCGCACGAAGCTGCGGCTCTCCTTCAAGTACGAGAAGAGCTGAACGGGGCCGACGGCCCTTTCCGCGTCGGGATCAGGCAATGACCAATGGGTCATTGCCACAGATAGCTACGGTGGGGATGCAGGAAGAAGCATGGGGGCTTCTTGCCGCGCACACCGGAGGCTGCGAGCTTCCTGAACCAGCTTTTGCCTCTTCGGCGAATTCAGTTGGCAGTCTTGCCGAGCGGTGATGGAGCCGCACAGTGCCCTGCGAAACAAGTCCTCGCTGCTCGTTCTTGGTATTGACCTGCCAAACCTGTCCTTCTGGACCCTGCTCGATCGGCCGCGCTATCGACGACAACAGGTCACCCACTGCGCAGGCGCGGAAGAAACTGGTGCTGTTCGAGAGACCGAGAACTCGGCCTCTCTCTCCGAGCCAGATGGAAGCACCCAAGCTGGCTGGAGTCTCGACTACGCTGCAGTGAACGCCGCCATGCAGATACCCGTATGGCTGAGTGAGCACGGCCGTTACCCGCCAGGTGGCCTGCACCTCATCTCCAGACGCACGTGTCACCTCAAGCCCGATGCTCTCGGCCCAAGGCCCGAGCTCATTGGCACTCAAGACGACAGGCTTACTCGGGGAGTCGACCACAAAGGGAACCCTACAAGCCCTTGCTCGGCGGATCTGACCGCTGCGGGACTAGCCAGATGGCGCCACCGAGTTCCTCCGTCTGCGTCTCAGCACCTCGCATTGTTGCTCAGTCTGACGGAGTGTCCCGAGGAATCGACGAGAAGTTGGTCATGTAGCGTGATAGCGGCGCCCATTTCTGAAGGTGTGATGTTGGATGGCTTCCGAGTCGGCATGGGAGGTCGCTGAGCGCGCAGCGAGCGTCCTGGCACCCGAAACAGATCTCATCGAGAGCTCCGACATTGCCAATCTGGGTGGTGCGCTTGCTTTGGCTTTACGCAAGGCGCTGGACAATAGCTCGAAAAGTGTTGGCGCGGTACTGAATTTTGCATCCGATATTGCGCGTATTCCACCCTCTGCCCTTGGCGCGGGACTTGGCGTTGAAGTCGTTCCACCCGTCGAAATCAATAACCGAGACCGGCGGTTTGCGGACCCCGCATGGTCATCAAATTCACTTTTCTACGCGCTGCGGATGGCTTATCTCGCAAGCGGTCAGCTCACTGACCAGCTCATATCCGCTGCCGATCTGGATGAGCAAACGGACGCAAAAGCACGGCTGGCTGCCCAGCTAGTTCTGGACACTGTTGCACCAACAAACTTCCTAGTGAGCAATCCCGCCGCCTTAAAGCATGCATTCGACACAAGCGGTGTCAGTATCCTGAAAGGCGTTCGCAACTTCATATCCGACCTTGTAAACAATGGCGGCCGTCCACGCCAGGTTGACACAACCCCCTTCGTCAAGGGCAAAAACCTCGCTGTGACCCCCTGCAAGGTGGTCTACCGCAACGAAATTATGGAGCTTTTGCAATACTTGCCCCGAACAGGACAGGTCCATGACGTGCCATTGCTCTTCAGCCCGCCGTGGATCAACAAGTACTACATCATGGACTTGGCACCCGGCCGTAGCTTCATTGAGTGGGCCATCGCGCACGAGCGGACGGTATTCGCAATCAGCTACCGCAATCCGCCTGCCGGCGAGATGTCGGATGTCACCATGGATGACTACCTCATCCATGGTCCGGAAACTGCGCTAGACGTGGTCCGAGATATCACCGGCGCCGCGACTGTGGACGTCTTGGGATTATGCCTCGGCGGAGCGATGACTGCGATTGCTGCCGCATACTTAAATGCAGCTGATAATCCCCGGATCGGAACCATCACGCTACTCAACACATTGTTGGATTACTCCAAGCCCGGCCCGTTGGCGGTCTTTACCGATGAGGAGGCGGTATCTCGGCTCGAGAAACAAATGGCTAGAAAGGGCCAGCTGCCGGGTCGTTCGATGGCGGGCACGTTCGATCTGCTGCGAGCAAACGACTTGATCTTCAGCTACGTCGTCTCTAATTGGCTGATGGGACAGGATCCGCCCGCGTTCGACATGTTGGCATGGAATGCCGACAGCACTCGCATGCCAGCCGCAATGCATTCGTTTTATCTGCGCAACTTCTATGTTGAGAACAAGCTTGCCAAAGGCGAGCTGAAGATAGCCGGCCAAACCATAGACCTCAGCACGATCGAGCAGCCGGCGTACGTCGTCGGAGCGCAGAACGATCATATTGTCCTATGGGATGCCGCTTACGCCGCCACGGGGCTGCTGGGCGGCCCAGTACGCTTCGTCGTGAGCAATGGCGGACACATTGCCGCCATGGTGAATCCACCGAGTCCCAAGGCGTGGTATCTGGCCGCAGATCACAACCCACCAACGCCGGCCGAATGGCGCAGCCTGGCGGAAAAGCACACAGCGTCATGGTGGGAGGACTGGACGACTTGGTCGACTCGTTATGCCGGAGAGCTGACCGACCCACCGCCGATCGGATCTGAAAATAATCCGGTTCTCTACGACGGGCCGGGCGAATACATCAACACCTGACATTTGGTGATGCGTGGCATGCGCTAGAAACTTGACGGCCGGGCCGGCGGGGCTTTGTCAGAAGTCTCGAGTATGAAGGAGATGGCGTCGTGAGTAATGCACCGCAACGTAGGGGTCTGCCATAGGGGCACTTCGTAGTTGAGGGTGGTGAGTTGTTGATGCAAGGGCTCGTGGCCCTGCGCTGAGATGGGTGTGTTCATGCATCCATCGAGGAAGGGCCACGAGCTGTGTTCGAGCTTACGGGTTAGCGGCGTGACGCTGCGAGCGTGATCTTCAACCTGCCCGGCTATCGGGTGGTCGATGCGGTCGATCTGCCCTTAGGCGGTCGCCGAGTCAAGGTTCAGCCGGTTGATCTTGCTGACGGCCGCCCGTGTGTGGGGTGGTGTCGTCTCGGGTGCACGCCTGGACCGAGCAGACGGGTGCGACGTCCCGCACGCTGGGAAGGTCGCGGTGGTCGTCCGGAAGACACGGCTGGTCTGTGCCGAGCCGGCGTGTCCGCGGCGGACGTTCACCCCGGCGACCGAGCAACTGCCGGCCCGTGCCCGCTGCACCACCCGACTGAAGACCGCGGTGCTGAATGCGTTGATCGAATCCGGGCGGGCGGTCGCGGAGGTCGCCCCCGACTACGGCGTGGCGTGGTGGACAGTGCAGGCCACGGTCAACGCCGCGGCGGTGCTGCTGCCCAGCGTGGACGACCTGTACGTCCGCAGGCTCGGCATTGATGAGCACCGCTACCGCCAGGTGCGCTGGTTCCGCGACGGCGGTGGCTAGCGGCGGGTGGAACCGTGGATGTCGACGATCGTCAACGCCGACTGTGGCCAGGTGTTGGGCATCGTCGACGGCCGCGACTCCGCCGCCGTGGGCGGCTGGCTGAACGCCCGCAGCCAGGCCTGGCGGGACCCGGATCGAGGTTGTCGCGATCGACCCGTCCGCGGCGTTCCGCAAGGCCATCACCACCCAGCTGCCGAACGCGAAGGTCAGTGTCGACCCGTTCCACCTGGTACAGGTGGCAAACCTGATGGTGACCCGGGTGCGGCAGCGGCTGGTCCGTGACCGTGAACAGCGCCGGGGCCGCATGGTCGACCCGGCCTGGGCCAACCGAACCCTACTGCTCCGCGGCGACGACACACTCTCTGTCAGGGCCAGGACCCGTCTCGACCTGGTCTTTGCCAGCGACGACCCCAGCGATGAGCTTTCCGCCGCTTGGGGTGTCAAAGAGCAGCTCCGGCGGCTGCTCACAGCTACCGGCGTCGACCAAGCCCGGCACGAGAAGATGATCTTGGGCTGCTACATCGTCGCCGCTGACATGGAGGAGACCTGGCGGCTGTGGCCTGCCTGTGGCCGGCTTGAGTGCTTCCCCGTCACCAACGCCCGCACCGAGGCCGCGAACACCGCCATCAAGCAGATCAAACGGACCGGCCGGGGTACAGAAATCCAGCCCACTACCAAGCCCGTATCCTGCTCACCAGCGCCGCCCGACGCGCGGCGTGAACCCATTGACCAGGCAGGGCACCACGGTCAAAGGCGAATAGCCGCCATAGGTCGGCATTGACTTTCGTGCAGGCACGACGGCCGGTCGTCCACACGGGCGGGTAAACGTATCTGCGCGGACGCGGTTCGTGATCTCGATCCCTCGCTTGCCGACCGGATCGAGCGGGAGAACGACTGGCGACACCGCTATCCGCAGTACCGCGGAGACCTCACCTTGGTGGAGGCCCGGTCCGCGGCAGCGACGCTCGACATCGCCAACCGCGGACTGGAGACGGCGTACGGTGAATTCGTTTGTCGTTTCAGACGACGGCGATCTGCCACTGGAGAAGGCCAGCGTCGTGGACGGCGGCCACATTGAGACGGTTGAGGTCATTGGTCAAGGCACGCGCAGACGGGAGTTCGTCGTGATACCGCGGCGACCATTTGGTAGGTGACTCGCTGCTCAGACAGCTCGACGACTGGGTAAGGCGCAGCATCACCGAGCCCTCCTTCGCCGAGGCGATAGGGGTTGTCGGTGCAGCCGCGCAGATGGGCCCATTCACGCATTTGATGTCGTGGGGTGCGCGGGTCGCAGCCATCGACACCCCGCGTACAGAGAAATGGCAATGGCTTCGACAAGACGCGATCATCCGCCGGCCGCATGCTGGTTCCCACCAAGCCAGACGCGCCCATTGGCTCGGATTTGGCGGAGATCGCCGGTGCGGACGTCATCACCCAGGTAGGCCAGCTGCAAGCCTGGCTCGCCACCCTGCCGGGACCGCTCACGTGGGCAACTACGGCTATGTCGATGGCGCGGGGTACGGCTATCCATGGCCTTTGATGTGCTCTTCACTGGACTGAAGCAACTGCGGGACGATATTTCCCGCGCCTATCTCGCGACACCGTCCGATGTCTTTCTCGTTCCGGCGGATGCAGTACGCATGGCGCAGCAACGCTATCGGCGCGTCCGCCCGATGATCTTGGCCGCCCGGCTAGTGCACGCGGTAACCCGTGGCAGCTATCTCCGACCGACCTACTGAGGGCTCAGTCATGCTGAGGTAGGCAACTTCGGGATGGTCAATGCGCTGACGCGCGCCTGCAGCGGTGGCGGGTGGTCGTCGCGCGAGCGGACGGCATTCTGACATCGGTGCACGTTGCGCCTCCGTCACGGACGCAATCGGTCCACACGAACCCGATGAGGCGTGCCTCCCCCTTTCCGGACTGCGGACCCTTTAGGGTCCATTCTCGAAAGGAGAGGAATTAATGTCAGCGAAACATCAGAAGTATTCGCCGGAGTTTCGTGAAGAAGCGGCCAGAATGGTGGTCGAGGGGTCGCGGGCTATTGCCCAGGTGGCCCGCGAACTCGGGCTGAGCGAAACCAGTCTGGGGAATTGGGTGCGGGCCTACCGGGAAACCCATGCCACCGACGATCCGCCGTTGGAATTGTCGGAACGGGCGCGGCTGCGGGAATTGGAGCGGCAGAATCGGGAACTGGAAATGGAAAACACTTTCCTGAAAAAAGCGGCAGCGTACTTTGCCCGGGAGCCTCGGTGAGCGACAAATACGCGTTCATTGACGCCGAGTACGCTGCGGCCTGTGCTCCCAGCATCGGGCGGATGTGCCGGTGGCTGCAGGTGTCGCGGTCTGGGTATTACGAGTGGCTGCACCGGCCGGTGAGCGGGACCGCGCAGCGGCGGGAGTTGCTCAAGATCAAAATCGAGGCGTTGTTCGGGGCCTCCGATGGCACCTACGGATATCGGCGGCTGCACCAGGAGCTGGTCCGCGGCGGCGAACGGGTCGGCCCGGAGCTGGTTCGGGAGCTGATGCGCGAGCTGGGTCTGGTCGCCTGCCAGCCGCGGCCGTGGCGGACCACGACCGTCCAAGACGGCGAGCAGACAGCCACACCGGACCTGGTCGGGCGGGACTTCACCGCTGAGGCGCCGGGATGCAAACTCGTCGGCGACATCACCTACATTCCCACCTGGGCCGGCTGGTTGTATCTGGCGACGGTGATCGACTGCTTCAACAAAGAAGTCATCGGCTATGCGATGGCTGACCATATGCGCACTAGCCTGGTCAGCGACGCGCTGGGCATGGCTGCCCGAAATCATCGGTTGGTCGACGGCTGCATTTTCCATTCTGACCGCGGCACTCAATACACCTCAACCGAATTCGGTACGAAACTCGCCTCGCTGCACATGCGGCAATCGCTGGGCCGCACCGGGTGTTGTTACGACAATGCGCTAGCCGAATCTTTTTTTGCAGCCCTTAAGAATGAGCGGGTCCATCGCACCGTCTATCCGACACGGAATAAAGCGAAACAAGATATTGCCCACTACATTGAAATCTTCTATAATCGGCGGCGACTCCACTCAGCATTGGGCTACCGAACCCCCCACGAGATCCGCACCGAATACGTAAACGAGCAGCTCGCAGCATGAAATAACACAATTCAACCCGTCCGGAAAACGCGGGGCAGCCCACCCTGGCACAACGCGCCGAGCATGCTGCGGCCAGACACACCGAAAATGTCGCTGGCCACCACACTCAGCTTGATCTGCGCGTCCTCCAACAACTTCTCCACTCGCTGCTTCTCCGCGGTTCGGACAGCGACCAGATCACACCGGTACCGACTCAGATCTCGAAGAAGTCGGATCTGCGGCGGTGGAACGAAGCTGGGCCGAAGCATCTGGCGCTCGGCAACCTTGCACAACCAGATCGCGTCCAACCGATCCGTCTTCGGGCGACCCGGCAGATGCTTCACATCCTTCGCGTTGACCAGCCAGGTCTCAAAACCGGCCGCCTCCAGCAAGTAGAACGCTGGCTTCCAGTAGTCGCTCGTGGCCTCCATAATTACCCGAGTTACGCCCAGCTCACAGAGCCGGTCCACCATCACCAACAATGAGCGGGTCATCGTTTTGAAGGTCCGCACCTCCTGCACCCGTCGCGCGCTGGTTGGACCACCCGGCACTCGCGCGCAGCAGACCAACTCGGACTTGCCAATGTCGAGCGCTGCCACCCGCTCGATGATCTCCACACTCTCTTGCGTGTCTTCCAACACCTGTCACCTCCGACCCGGACAGCACCGATAGGCGGGGTCACCCGCGGGAAGGCTGAAGGGACAACGGAAGCTAGTCCACGTGCTCTCGGCAACAAGGAAGGGCCCACAGCGCCACTCCCAACGCCCGACTTATAGACGGCCTGCAACGACCACGGAGAGACGGCGTCAGCGGGTGACCACCACTCCCATTTTCAGCCCGGAACGGGCTCGCCGCGACAGCGAAGACCCCCGACTTATAGTCGATGCCTCCACGCTTCGGGGGGAGCTTCAAGGTCTGCGCTCCACCCAAAGCCGGATACAGACCATGATCATCAATTGCGGGGAGCACAGAGGATGGGTCCGGGTGGACAATGGGGTGCGACTCCTTAGCTTTACGCTTCCAGCGCGGCCGGCCTCAACCCCTACAGCCAGCTCTTCGGTAGGTCACTACCCGGACCCATCGATGCCATGCTAAGCCATCTACGAGCCGCTTAACCCAACCCCCTTCGACTGGCTCAGGGCAAATGCCCGGTGCACTTCGTCAGACTCAGGACACGTCTACCGGCGTACGCCGGCCTGCGTCGATGACCTCACGTGCAGCCAGAAGGAACCCATCGGCGTAGTTCTCATCAGGGAAGTCACCGAGGTAGTAGATCTTGGTCTCGTTCCGCACGGAAGCGAGCGGATCAGCTCCAAGCAGGTCGTCGCACACCTCCACGAGGTTCGAGAGATCGTCCCGCACCACGTACGCCGCCCGGGCGGCAGGCGCATCAACCAACAGCTGCTCGGGCGTACGCCCCACCGACACCATCGCGAACGGCTTGCCCGAATGGAGATAGTCCGAGACCACGGCAGACACATCGCTGACCATGGCATCAGATGCGTTGAAGCAGTCCTCCACGCTCATCTCCTGTTCAGCGGCAGGTCCCCATAGGTGCTCCCGGCCACTGACCTCCCGATCGGCGTCAAGAACGGACCCGATGTCCTCGATCATCTTCTGTGCGTCGGGATAGCGATAGTTGAACGGATGTGCTCGAAAGATCACCCTGGCACCATGGGCCAGCAGCTGCTCAACGATCTGCCGGCCAACCGGTAGGGAGTAGACACGGCTGTCGGCAAACGGCCCCTGCCAGGTCGGTGCATAGAGCACTGTGGGCTGTTCGATCTTGCCAATCGGCCGGTGGCCCGGATTGATCAATTCCACCTGAGGGCGCCCGACGATCTTGAACTTCTGGGCCGGGATTTGCACTCCATGGCGGGCGTAGCGATCAATCCCCGCCTGTCCCGCCGCGAAGATCAAGTCATAGATAGCGTGCACCGGATTGAAACACGCCGGCTTCTCAGAGTCCCCGTGGTTGAGCCACACGTGAGTCAACTCTCGTCGCTCCACAAGGTGAGTGTTGCGAGCAGCGTTGTTGACATAGAACGCCGTCGTCATCGAGTCGACGATGATCTCCTCGATGCTCCGCAGAGTCCGCCGGTAGATCAGCGGCACCTTGACCCCCAGCTCTTCACAGAGCGTGCTGATCTGGCTCAACATCGGGGCCGTCCGGGTGACGATGATGAACGGCCGGCCGATCCGGACGAAGTACGGCAGCCACATGCCCACCTGGTAGCTGGCCCCCAGTGTTGAGGCGAAGTACACAACAAACTTGGACAGTACCCCTCGAGAGCCGCCTTAAGCCGCAACTCCCCGCGTTCGATATCGGTCTGCCGTCGTAGCGCTCGCACCGTGACCTGAAGAGCAGCGACAAGGGCTAGCCCGGTCAGTGCCAGCAAGATCATCGGAGGTGCGCCACCCAAGATCAACAGGAAGCCGATGATGATCACCAGCCCATCTATGATCGGCAACAGGCCGCGTGGAATGACATCGGAGACGTCGCGCAGCGCGTCAGGCAGGTTCTGGCCCAGCAGCGCAGTGCTCCAAGCCGCCCGGATCCTTCGCTCGACGACAATCGCGATCAGCAGCATTCCGCATGCGGCGGAAGCCGCCAGGAAAGCTGGCCTGTCTGGTGCGCTGTCACGGCCAGAGTCACGACAGGACAGCCCGTGTCGCATCGCCTTCGGTGAGGAGGCGTGGCCATCGATCGGGCCTTATGACGGTACCCGACACCGACTGAAACGCCGCCCAGACTGAAACAGCCTAGAAGTGCGGTGACCCAGCTGGGACCGCCGACCAGTGCCGCAGCGAGAGCGATCAGCGCGATCGCCGTTCCGGCGAGATCGAGGCCTACGCGTGCAGCAATTTGGGCGTACTTGGACCAACTACGACCGGGTAGCGCACCCTCCCCGTCCTCCTCCACGGCTGACTTGTCATCCTCATCTCGGCCTGCCTGCTCCGTAGCGGCATCTTCGGTCTGGTCATCCTCCATGTCCTCCATGGGCTTGCGTGACACGTTGTGAACCGCATCGACGAACGCCGAGGCATAGTTGTCTGCCGGAAAGTCACCGAGGTAGTCGGCACGGATGTCGGTCCGTTGACCAGCCAGTGGATCGGTGCCGAGCATCTTCCCCAGCTGAGCGTCCAGATCCGCGAGATCTGCTCGGATGACGTACGACGCCTGTGCAATGGGGTATTCCACGACGAATGCCTCGTTCGGCAGGTACCGCGATCATGGCGAACGGTTTGCCGGAGAACAGGTAGTCCGAAACCACGCTCGAGACGTCGGACACCATGGCGTCGGAGTCATTGATGCAGTCGAGGATGCTGCGGTCCTTCTCGGCCGCTGCGCCCCACAGATGCGGTCGTCCGGTCTTGCGACGATCGGCCTCCAGCAGAGCGGTGATCCGTGCGATGGTTGCCTCGTCGTCCGGGAAGTCGTAGCTGAAAGGGTGCGGTCGGAAGATCACCGTCGCGCCACGTGCCAGGAGCGCCGACACGATCCGCTCCCCCAGCGGCAGCGAGTAGAGCATGGTCTCCTCGACGTGTCCCCGCCAGGTCGGCGCGTACAGCACCGTGGGCTCGGGGACGTCTGCGATGCGAGTCGTGCTCTGCTTGACGTTCTCGACCTGCGGCCGGCCTACGATGGTGAACTTTTGCCCCGGGATCCGCACGCCATGGGCGGCGTATCGGCGCGTGGCCGCGGGGCCGGCGGCAAAGATCTGGTCGTACATCGCGTGCGTCGGGTTGTACGAAGGTGGCTTGTCGGAGTCGCCGTGTCCCAGATAGATGTGGGTGAGGTGCTGAAAGCGAACCAAGGCCCCGTTGCCAGAAGAGGCGTTGACATAGAAGGCGGCTTTCAGCGAGGGCACCACAAGGGCATCAACATCAGCGATACCGCGAGCCTCGACGACGGGGACATCGGTGAGCTCCGCGAGCACTGCAGCCGGGATGGCGTCGCGGGCGATGATGATGAAACGCAGCCCAGCGCGTTGCAGGTAGGGCAGCCACATCATCACTTGGTACGACGCGTCGTCGGGACGTGAGGTGTAGACCACGAAGTCCGGTGCATAAGCAGCAACAGCTCGTGGAACCAGTCTCCGCAGTCTGCGTGCTAGGACAATCTTGCTGCGGCCATCGACCGCAAGCACCGCGACCGGCGCAACCGCAAGCAGGCTGATCACCGCCCACCACCACGACGACGCACCGATGGCCGAGTTCAACAGTCCGGCCGTCGTCGCCACCATGCTTGCAGCAACCGCAAGCGCACCAAGATCACGAAGAGAGCGACGTACTGGCAGGTTCGGCAGCCGGACGGCGATGGGCACCCT
>CAVXAP010000019.1:0-56281 GCA_963759635.1 uncultured Actinomycetota bacterium | reverse complement strand
GTCATGAGCTGCTTCTCTCCTCAATGAACTGAGCGTCGCGGAGCGGCGATCCGAGCGGGGCCGGGCCGAGCTCCTGCAACAGCTGCCCCAGCCGGGCGTACGCGGTGTTGCGGTAGGCGACCAGCGCGGCCTGGTCGCCGGCCGGGGTGACGAAGCCGCCGCCCTGCTTAACCCCGTACCGGCCGCTCTCGACCAGCTCGGTGAGCAGGGCCGGCACGGTCAAGCGGTCGCCGTAATGCGCCTGGAGGGTACGGAAGCCGTCTCGATAGACATCGAGGCCGGCCATGTCGGCGATCGCGAAGGGACCGAAGAACGGCAGCCGGTAACCGAACGTGGTACGTACGATAAGATCAATATCTTCCGGCGTCGCCACCCCCTCCTCTACCAGATTGACGGCTTCTCTCGAGCAGTACGTACTGCAGCCGGTTGAGCACGAAGCCGGCCTTATCGTTGACCCGCGCCGTCGCCTTGCCGGTTCGAGACACCAGTGCTTCCACGGCCTGCACGACGGCCTCGTCGGTTCCCGCGTGGGCGATGAGCTCCACTCCCGGGATGAACGGGGCAGGGTTGGAGAAGTGCACACCGAGGAAGCGCTCCGGACGCTCCAGAGCAGCGGCAAGATCACCGATCGGCAGGGTTGAGGTGTTGCTGCCGATCACAGCGTCCGGGCGGGCCGCCTGCTCGATGCTGCGCAGCACTGGGCCCTTGACGTCATGCCGTTCAAGCACCGCCTCCTCGACGAAGTCCGCGCCAGCCACGGCTTCGGCCACGCTTTCGGCGGCGCGAAGATTCTTCTCCACCCGGTCAGCCCAGCCAAGCTTGAACAAGCCCTGCTGCTCGAAGTCCTCGGCTTCCCGGCGCAGCCGATCAAGGTGGCTGCGGGTCAGGGTGGCATCGGCGTCGCAGATGACAACGTCCAAGCCTGCCGTTGCGAACACCTGGGCGATGCCGCCACCCATATACCCGGCACCGACGACCGCGACCTGTTGAATGTGTGCGGTCACGCTAGGCACGAGCTTTCTCCGGTTGATTGCGGGACCGATGGCCGATCAAGGCCTTCGCTGGCCAATCTCGGGGCTGTCCGCATTGAGCTCGCCCCAGCAAGTTCGCGCCCGCCGTGCCGTGCGGCCAGTTCGACGAGCGCCAGGTAGCCCTCCACGTCCCAAGCCGCGCGTCCGACGAACAGTCCGTCCACTCCCGGCACCGCCAAGATCTCCGCCGCGTTGTCGGTGGTGACCGAGCCGCCGTAGAGAATCGCTCGGACTCTGCCGTCGAGCGCATCGGTGAGCGCGGCGAACGGTTGCTCGAGGTCCTCCGGCTCTGCGGCTCGGCCCGCTTCGCCGATGGCCCAAACCGGCTCGTACGCGATCAGCACGTCGCTGCCGTCCGGCACCTGACGCAGCGCCGCCTGGGCTTGGCTCACGATGTACTCGCTCGCCTCCCGTCGGCGGAAGACCTCTTCGGGCTCGCCAACGCAGATCAGCGGGATTAGCCCGTGCCGCACGACTGACCGCACCTTCATGTTGACCGTGACGTCGGTCTCGTTGAACTGGGTTCGCCGCTCCGAGTGCCCGATCTCGACCAGAGTGGCGCCGGCGTCTTTGACCTGCGGTACTGACACTTCCCCGGTCCAGGCGCCGGCGTCTTCCCAGTGGGCGTTCTGTGCTCCGACCATTACATCTGAGTCGGGCCCCAGTGCCACGGCTACGGTGTGGATCGCCGGGAACGCCGGAATGACGAAGCGTCGGACGCCGGGCGGGGGCGGGCACTCCCGCAAACGGGACGCGAACGCCTTCGCCTCAGCCAGCAACTTGTTCATCTTCCAGCTGGCGCCGATCCACGTCGCCGCGATCATGGCTTCTTGTCTAGCAGCTCGGCCACGGCAGGTCTAGCACGACTTCCTCATCCTACGGTTCAGCCCGCCCAGCGATGAGGGCGCCCAATCGGCCTCGTACGGGGGATCGCATGGAGGCCATGAGAAAGAACCATCGAGGACGGTGACGCATAGAGGCCTGGCCGCGGAAAGTCTTCCCTCGTTCTTGCGGCCCAAAATATCGGCCGAACGTCCCAGGCTGGCTGTTGACTCACGCAATGCTGCGCTGAACACGACCCGCCGCGTCAGTCAAGACTGTTCGACCCGACGCGGCGCTACCACGGTCAAAAGGCGCAGCGTTGCGCGACGAGCGGCAGAGGAAGGCATCTTTGCCCCGCAGTCCGACGCTGTTGAGGTTCATCAGCAAGGCGGAAGGAGGTCGCGCCGGGATCGGCATGGCTTAGGCTGCTGTCGCCGTGAGTCTTGGCGCGCCCAAGCCCGGCGGTGATCTGGGCTGTCTGGGCCGCGGCCTCGGTCGTGGCCCCCGGCTGTCTGGAGCCAAACCTGAGCGAGCGGGTTGCCCGGTGCGAAGGATGAGCTCAGGGTGTCGGCAAAGTGTATGAGGGCGTCGACCATGGCCTTGTCGCCCAGCTGGGCACCACCCAGCCTGACTACGGCGTCAGCGCCGGCCCGGACCGTCTGGACGATCTCGCCGTCGTCAACGCCGTGCTGGTCACTTAGCACGGCACGAACGGCGGTCAGTGCTGACCCCCACAACGCGCCGGAGGTCCCTCCGGCGCCTCCGACCAGCCATCTCCGGCCCGCCGCAGGACTGTGCGGGCAGCGGCAGCACCGGATTGGCGTGCCTCCTCGGTCGCGCGAAGGGCCCGCGACGAACCGAGCACCATGCCCTGACCATGATCACCGTCGCCGGTGACCCGTCGAGCCGGCCAAGCTCCTGCTCGTGCTTCGCCGCCGTCTCGGCCAGCACCCGGATGGCCGCAACTACGCGCCCGGCGACCTCCTGGGATGCCGGTGCACCGGGCTCGACGACGGGCTCGTCGAGGTCTCGGCCACCTGGCGGCGCGTGGGCCGGTCCGCGAGAGCACCGCGCCGGAAGGCCGGCGTGTCCGCCGGAGCGATCCAACAGGCCTCCAGTTCAGGGTCGAGAAACGTGACCGTCAAGGACAGTCCGGCCATGTCGAGGCTGTGTGGGGGCCGCCACGTCCCTGGTCGCCTCTATAGCCAACTCAACAGCGGTCCGGCCATAATAAGTTTCGTTGGCGCCACGCATGCCGCGGTGACCTCGAGAGTCCCTTTCGAAAGCCCACCCCCGACAACCGGGCTCTTGCCGGGTGAGCGTCGGGAGTTGCTGGCTACCCGTGGCTCACGTTTGCCGGTACGCCTCGATCGAAGGGTTCTTCCCGTGACCGCTGCACAACCCGCCCCTTCACCAGCCTTTGCCGGCGCGGTTTCGCTCGAACGGGTGCTTGCAGACCAACCTCCGGTGCTGCATGTCGATGTCGCGTTGGACGAGGTTCGGGCGGGTCGTCGGCTGGTGGTGCTCGACGACGATCCCACCGGTACCCAGAGCATCGCCGATCTTCCGGTGCTTACCAGCTGGTCGGTGGCCGACCTGCAGTGGGCCTTGCACCAGCCCACGACGGCATTTTTCATCCTGACCAACACACGCAGTCTGTCCGAGGCGGATGTAGTGGAGCGCAACCGCCAGATCGTTGACGCTCTGCACGAGGCGGCTGGGCTGGAAGGGGTCTCCTACGTCATTGCCAGCCGGAGCGATTCCACGCTCCGCGGCTACTATCCGCTCGAGACCGACGTGCTCACCAAGGAGTTGGCCGCTCGTGGTACGTCGGTTGACGGCGTGCTGATCTGTCCGGCCTACATCGAGCCGGGCCGGGTGACCGTCGACTCGCTGCACTGGGCGCGGACCAGCGACGGCATGATCCCGGCCTCGCACAGCGAGTTCGCCAAGGACGCCAGCTTCGGCTACTTCAACTCCGATTTGCGCGATTGGGTCGAGGAGAAGACCGGTGGTCGGATCTCCCGGGACGACGTGGCCGCCATCACCTTGACCGACATCCGTGAAGGAGGACCCGATCGGGTCGAGGAGATTTTGACGGGGCTGAGCCACGGACAGCCGGTCGTGGTCGACGCGGCTGAGGACGCCGACCTGGAGGTGGTCGTGGTCGCGTTGCTGCGGGCAGAGTCGGCCGGCAAGAATTTTGTGTACCGTACGGGCCCGTCGTTCGTGCGGGCCCGCAGCGGTCAGCGGGCCACGCCGGCCGTCGACGCGAGCCGTCTGTCCGCGATCTTGGCCGCCGCGCCGCATGAACGAGGCGAGACGCGCCCGGAAACCGAGCACGGGCTGATCGCGGTCGGATCCCATGTAGGACTGACCACCCGACAGCTGGACCGCCTCCGGGCCAAAGGGAACATCATCGAGCTGGAGCTCGATGTTCCGACCCTGCTGAAGGCCCAGGACGGGGACAAGCATGTCAGCGACACCGCCGCCCGGGCGGCGGACCTGCTGCGGACCAAGGACTCCGCGGCTGATGTGGTGATCCGCACCAGCCGCACTTTGATCACCGGAGCCGACGCTGTCGACAGCCTGGTCATCGCCCGGACCGTCAGCGCCGCCCTGGTCAACACGGTCCGGGAGGTCGTCGCCCAGGTCAGGCCGGCGTTCGTCCTCGCCAAGGGCGGGATCACGTCCTCCGACACTGCAACCGAGGGGCTCAGCATCCGTCGGGCCTGGTCCCGGGGAACGATGCTGCCCGGCATCGTGTCGCTGTGGGAGCCGGTGTCGGGTCCCGCCCAGGGCATTCCCTACATCGTGTTCGCGGGAAACGTCGGCGACGACGACGCTCTCGCCGACGTCGTCCAAACGCTGCGGAGCGTTTGACGTGCTCGCCCGCGGCACTGAGATCTTGGCGAAGGCCGTCGCTGAGCACTCGGCGGTGCCTGCCTTCGCCACCTACAACCTTGAGATGGTGCAGGCGGTCGTCGCAGCCGCGGAGCAGACCGGCCGGCCGGTGATCGTGCTCGCCGGGTCCAGCCACTTCAACCATGCCGGTCGGTCCGCGCTGATCAGCATCGCCCTGCAGGCCGCGCGTGACTCCACCGCGACGATCGGGGTCCACCTCGACCACTGCCGCGACCTGGCCGAGATTGAGCAGTGCGTGCGGGCCGGCTACAGCTCGGTGATGGTCGACGGGTCACATCTGCCCTTCGAGGACAACGTCGGGCTGACGCGGGCGGCGGTGGCGCTGGCGCACCCGGCCGGCGCGTGGGTCGAAGCCGAGCTGGGCGCAGTTCCGGGTGATGAGGACGTCTCCATCGACGCAGCCCCGGCGCAAGCCATGACCGACCCGCTCGAGGCGGCCGATTTCGTGGAACGGACCGGCGTGGACGCGCTCGCGGTAGCCGTGGGCAATGTCCACGGCCTCACCACCACACCGGTGTCCCTCGACCTGGAACGGCTGGCCGCGATCCGGGACGTCATTGTGGTGCCGCTCGTGCTGCACGGCGCCAGCGGCCTACCGGATGAGCAGCTCAGCGGAGCCATCCGCTGCGGTGTCGCCAAGATCAACATTAATACCGAGCTGCGCCAGGCTTATCTGGCCGCGGTGGTATCGGTGCTGCCATCGGTGCTCGCCACCCACGACAGCGTCGCTCTTTGGCGCGCCGGCCGAGAGGCGGTGACGACCGCCGCCGTCCGCTCCATTCACACGCTGGCCAGCAGCCACCAGCGGGTCGCCAACACTTCGTGATCGGCGGTCCCGCAGGACAGAGCACCACTCAAGGAAGCGAGAACCAGTATGCCTGACAGCAGTCCCCGTGTCGCGGTGATCGGCCTAGGCGCCATGGGTCTCCCCATGGCTTCCCACCTGGCGACGACGTTTCCGGTAACCGGGTTCGACCCGTTCGCGCCGCGTCGCGAGCTCGCGTCGAAGAGCGGAGTGACGGCCGAAGCCACCCCGGCCGCCGCCTGCCCCGACGCCGACATCGCCCTGCTCGCGGTCCGCGACCACGCGCAGGCCGAGACCGCGCTGTTCGGTCCGGACGGGGTGCTGTCGACCCTGAAACCGGGATCGCCGGTCATCCTCACCAGCACGGTCGGCCCGGATGCGGCCCGGGACCTGGCCGACAAGCTCGACGCCGCCGGCTACCCTCTGATCGACGCCCCGATCAGCGGCGGTCCGGTCCGGGCCGGCACCGGTGACCTGCTCATCGTCGTCGGAGCGACCCCTGACGCGCTGGCCGCCGCCCAACCCGTCCTGGACGCGCTGTCCTCGACGCTGACCATCGTCGGGCCACGGCCGGGTGACGGCCAGGCGCTCAAGGCGATCAACCAGCTCCTGGCCGGCGTCCACATCGCCGCTGCGGCGGAGGCGATCGCGTTGGCCCGTGGCCTCGGCCTCGACCCGGCTGTCGTGATCGCGGCGCTGTCCCAGGGTGCGGCAGGGTCTTTCATGTTCGCCGACCGCGGACCCCGCATGCTGCAGGCCTACACCGGCGGCGCTGAGGTCAAATCCCGCATCGACATCTTCGTCAAGGACATGGGCATCGTCACTACCGTCGGCCGCACCTCCCACGTGCCGCTGCCGCTGGCCGCCGCCGCCGAGCAGCTCTACCTGATTGCCGAAGCCGCCGGCCTTGGCGGCCACGACGATTCCAGCGTGGTCACCATCCTCTCCCCCAAAGAGGCGACAGACTCCGACCAATGAGTCGGACCATGGGACGCCGCCCGATAAACGGCCCGGACAGGAGAACTCGATGACCGACAACGCGACCACCCTGACCTACCAACTGCTCGACCGAAACCTGGGTCTGGACCTGATGAGAGTCACCGAGGCTGCGGCCCTGGCCGCCGGCCGGTGGGCCGGCAAGGGTGACAAGGCGGCGGCGACAAAGCGGCGGTCGACCAGATGCGGCTCCTCTTGGCCTCCGTCCCCTTCCGCGGTGTCGTCGTCATCGGCGAAGGTGAGAAGGATGAGGCGCCGATGCTGCATAACGGTGAGGAGATGGGAGCTGGGACCGGCCCCGAGTTCGACGTCGCCGTCGACCCGGTGGACGGTACCACGCTGCTCGCCAAAGGCATGCCCAATGCCCTGGCGATGATCGCCATCGCCGAACGGGGGGCCATGTTCAACCCAAAGGACGTCTTCTACATGGACAAGATCGTCGTCGGTCCTGGGGCGGCTGGGGCCATCGACATCGAGGCGTCGGTTGAGGCAAGTATCAAGGCTTTGGCCAATGCCCTCGACAAGACCACCGAGGACCTGACCGTGTGCATCCTCTACCGACCCCGCCACCAGGACCTCGTCGCGCGGGTACGGTCCACCGGGGCACGAATCAAGTTCATCAGCGATGGCGACGTGGCCGGCGCCATCATGGCTGCGAGCCCCGACATCGGAGTGGACCTCACCATGGGAGTCGGCGGCACGCCGGAAGGAGTCCTCACCGCCTGTGCACTCCGAGCGATGGGTGGGTCGATCCAGACGAAACTGTGGTTCGAAGACGACCACCAAAGGCAGCGAGCCGTCGATGCCGGCCACGACCTCGACCGGGTCTTGACCACCATGACCTCATCAGGTCCGAGAACGCGTTCTTCGTCTGCACCGGAATCACCGATGGTGAGCTTCTTGACGGCGTTCGCTACACCTCTGACGGCGCCCGTACGCAGTCACTGGTCATGCGCGGCAAGAGTGGGACCCTCAGGTCGGTCAACACCACGCACGCTCTGAAGAAGCTGCGCCAAGCCACCCAACCATGACCGACGCGCCAACCACGCCACCCGGACGGTCCGTCCCCTTCGGGATTTGCCGGATTTGCCGAGATCACCAACGCGGCGTTGCCACCGCGGGGTTGTGTTATCAAGGCGGGATTTCGGGGGCATCGGTGGCGCAGCGGGTTGCCTGTCGCCGGAGGGTCGCCGCGGACGATGGCGCCAGACGGCGGCATCACCGGCTTGGGGTGACTGAGTCGCCTAGCGCTTGATCTCGCCGGGGCGGATGTTGTCCACCTGGCCGTAAATGAACAGGGCGTCGACGTAGCCGCCCTCGTCCCACTCGAAGACGTGCCACTCCAGCTCCGGGAAATGCAGGATCATTCCCGCTTCCAGTTGGATCCGATCGCCTATCTGATCGGCCGCCGTCCCCGGGCGGATGTAGCCGTCTCGGGCGTCGACGACGTAGATCGTCTCCTCGGCGTGATGGTGCGGCTCCATCGGACCGGCCTCCGCCGAGTAGCGAGCGAAGCCCACCGTCATCCTAGTGCTGGTGACCTCGCCCTCACCCGGCCCGCCAACCGCCTTTTGCAGCGTGCGACCCGCCAGCTTCACTCGATCTAGATCTGTCCGCTTGAGCACGTCCACACGTCACCTCCAGGATCGTCTTAGGTGTCCGAGCGCGACCCGTCTTGCCCAGCGGAGCTTCCCATTCTAGCCAGCCGGTGTCCAGTGCGCCGCTGCCTATGTCTGGATAATCGAGGAAGGAACTGTAGGGCACGTTGGTTTTGACTCGCAATGGATTTGCAGGACGTCGGCATAGTCCACGCCAAGCCGTCGCAGCGAGTGGTCCACCTCGCTGGGCTCGCGGAAGAGGCCTGACCGTTCGGGCACGTGCGCATCTCACCGAAAACCCCTGGTCGCAAGTCCGGTCGCGCCGCGGTCGGTGTACTCGATCAACGCGGCGCCGACGATCTCCGGGGTTGACGTCGATGTCGATGCGGTTGGGGACGTCGAGAACGATGTAGTCGCCCGTTTCGACGATCGCGGGGTCCGCCGGCGGCGCCTCGGGGCGAGATGAAAATACTGGCTCGCCATCCCGGTTGAAGGACCGCGCGAACACGTACCAACCGCCTCGATCAGATCCAGCGAGGTGGTTACGTTGACCACTTCGGCGCTTCAGAGCGCAACAGCGGCGGCGCCCGGACTCCGGCGAGCACACAGCGAGCGTGTTGTCATAGCCGCAGCACCGTTTGGATAGCTGGGTCGGTCTGCAGCGTCTGGAACAATTCGGCACCAGGCAGCCCTCCCGGGCAGCTTCGGCAGCTCGAACCGAGCAATCTCGTAGATAGGGCCCCCGACGACACCAGCATCACGTCGCCAACTTCGAGACCCACCGCCAGCAGCACACGTCCGACCGCGCCCGCAAGACGCTGCCCATCAGGTCATCGAGTTCTTCACCGCGCCCCAGGATCGGGAGTGGATCGGCAATGTAGACAGCCGTCAGTCCGAGGACCGAGACGACGCGGCTGGCAACATCGTCCGCGGCCTTATTGTCGGCGGGGATTACCTCGATCCGTACGATTCCCTGACGCCGAGCCTCAAGGAGCAGGCGGGAGATAGTGGCCCCGACTGGTGTGGAGGTGTTCGGCCACTTCGGCTTGCGTCGCCTCATCGTTGCGGCAGACTCAAGGAGCGTCCTCTGGCCGGCCTCAGCTCCTAGCCATTCTCCGTACGGTCACCGTCCCCATTTCCTGGAGGCTCCCCATGACGCACATCTACGACGACCCTGCAGAGTTCAAGAGCGACGTGATCAAGGGCTTCGCCGCGGCGTATCCGCAGTACGTGCAGCGTGTCGTAGGTGCCTCGGGCTTTGTCCGGGCGGGCGGTCCGCTGGAGGGCAAGGTCAGCCTGGTCATTGGCGGCGGTTCGGGCCACTTCCCGTCATACAACGGTGTGGTGGGGACCGGTTTTGCTGACGGTGCCGTGCTCGGTGGTGTGTTCGCGTCGCCGTCCGCGGAGCAGGTCTATCGGGTGGCCAAGGCGGCTGATGGAGGCGCCGGAGTGGTGCTCGGGTTCGGCAATTATGCCGGGGATCGGCTGAACTTCGGGGTTGCCGCAGAGCGCCTGATGAATGAAGGAATCGACACCCGGATTGTGTACGTGACCGACGACGTCGCCTCGGCCAGCCGGGAGGAGCAGCAGAAGCGGCGCGGTATCGCGGGCACGTTCACGGTCTACAAGATGGCGGCGGCCGCGGCGGAGAACGGTTCGAACCTCGATGGGGTCGAGCGCGTGATGCGCGCGGCTAATGCTGCGACGTACTCATTCGGCGTCGCTTTCCACGGTTGCACGCTGCCGGGTGCAGACAAGCCGCTGTTTATCGTCGACGAGGGGCACATGGATTTCGGGCTTGGCATCCACGGCGAGCCCGGAATCACCTCGGCTTCTTGGATGCCGGCCAAGGATCTGGCTGCGAAGCTTGTCGAGGCGGTGCTCGCCGAGCGTCCGGAAGGAGCGAGCGGCCGGGCTGCGGTACTCCTCGACGGGCTTGGCGCCACCAAGTACGAGGAACTGTTTGTGCTGTACGGCCACGTCAACGAACTCCTCGTTGCAGCGGATGTCGTGCAGGTGTCCCCTGAGGTGGGCGAATTGGTGACCAGCCTCGATATGGCCGGTTGCTCGCTGTCGGTCACCTGGCTCGACGAGGAGCTGGAAGGCTATTGGGTGGCGCCTGCGGACACCCCAGCTTTCCGGCGCGGCACCGCAGTGGCAAGCGAACGGTTCACCACGCGGCGTGCCGGCGTGGCGCATGTCGCTGAGAAGGTGGTCGCAGAGGCTAGTGAGGAATCGATCGCGGCGGCCGCAATTGCCCGCAAGGCGGTTGATGCGATTTACGCAGTGGTGGAGGAGAACAAGGAGTACCTGGGTCGCATCGATGCGATAGCCGGTGACGGTGATCACGGAATCGGTATGTCTCGCGGCTCGAAGGCGGCCGCTGAGGCTGCGAATGAGGCCGAAGGTGGGGTCGAGACGGTGCTGAGCGCTGCGGGGCACGCCTTTGGCGACAAGGCTGGTGGCACCAGCGGCATCTTGTGGGGGTTGCTCCTGGAGGGGGTTGGGAAGGGACTCGGCAACACCGAGGCGGTGACGCCGAAGCGGTTGGCTGATGCCGTTCAGGGTTCGGCTCGGGACCTGCAGGGATTCAGCAAGGCTGAGCTCGGCGACAAGACCATGCTGGACGCCTTGTTCCCCTTCGTCGATACGCTGGTCGAGGAGGTTGATGCCGGGGGCTCGATCTCCGAAGCGTGGAACTCGGCCGCGGATGCCTGTCGGGCGGCTGCAGAGGCGACCGCATCGCTTGTTCCCAAGATCGGGCGGGCGCGGCCGCTGGCAGAGCGCAGTGTTGGCACCGCTGATCCGGGTGCGGTCTCGCTCGGTCTGATCGTGACCGCAATCGGTGATGTGCTCGGCAATGCGGAGGCTGCCGCTGCCGATGCAACACAGTCCACGGACAAGGAAGGACAGAACCTATGAGCGGTCCCATTCGGCTGCTGGTCGGAAGTGACAGCGCCGGCTACGACTACAAGGACCACATCCTCGCCGATATGCAGGCCGATGATCGGGTCGAGGTCGTTGATCTTGGCGTGTTCAAGGAAGATCTCGAGGGGTCCTCGTATCCGTCGGTGGCGATCGAGGCGGGAAAGAGGATCTCCGCTGGTGAAGCTGACCGCGCAATCTTGGTGTGCGGCACCGGAATCGGAGTCGCCATCGCAGCCAACAAGGTGCCTGGCATCCGTGCGACGGTCGCCCACGACTCCTTCAGCATCGAACGATCAATCCTGTCCAACGACTGTCAAGTCCTCACCCTCGGCCAACGCGTGATCGGCCTTCAACTTGCTCGCCGGCTGGCCCGGGAATGGCTCGACTACGTCTTCGACCCGAGCACCCCGTCCGGGACAAAAGTCGCTGAGATCAGCGACTACGAGGACTCCATTACCGGATGATCTGCTGGGCCAGGCATGTCCGGACCGGAGGCCGTTCGGGCCCGCACCGGTTCGCACCTGGTCGTACTGCTCTGCCAGTCCTCGGGCGCTCAGCTACATCCGGCAGCGCCCACCATCTGGCGGCGCTGATTTGAGTGGCCCCGGCGATTAACGGCCGGCTCGCAAGGCGACGCGATCGTCGCAGTTCATGGCCGCCACCAAGGCTGGCAATTGGCACTGGTCGAGGGCGAACTGTGCTGATGCATACCCAGGGGCTGGGAAGCGCACCAGTCCTCTAACGTGTTGATCTCGCAGCCGACGGGGTCCACCCGCAGTGTGAAAGACGTTGACTTGGGATCAAGCCGAAGGATGGGCGTCCATGAGCAGCCGCACTCACTTTGGCAGCGCGGCACCGGAGGTCGGTCAACCGGGAGCAACCGGATTGATGGCTCCGTTCTTGTCGATTCCTTACAGAGACGACGGCCAAGTCCGGCGATTCTTGGTGCGTTACCAAGGCGCGCGGCTAGCCCAGGCTTGAGCATCGTCGGCGCGCGGCTAGCCCAGGCTTGAGCATCGTCGGCGCGCGGCTAGCCCAGGCTTGAGCATCGTCGGCGCGCGGCTAGCCCAGGCTTGAGCATCGTCGGCGCCCGGCTAGCCCAGGCTTTGAGCATCGTCGGCGCCCGGCTAGCCCAGGCTTTGAGCATCGTCGGCGTGCGGCTAGCCCAGGCTTGAGCATCGTCGGGACGCGAAACAGGTCGCCCGCTGGGCCAAGTCCGCCTGGGATGTCAACTGGCGGACTTCATTGGTGGCAGCGGTCGTCGTCCCTCGGCAAGACCGAGGTGGTAGGTATGGCGACCGGAGCGGGTGGGATGCCGCGGGTTTGGGGGAGGCTCGCGTGTGTTGTTCACCGCCCACGAAGGACTGAGGGAGACGGTCGCCACGACACTGGCGCTGCCGCAGTGGGCCTGCGACTCTCACCAAGATCGGATCGATCGGAAGAATGGACGATCGTGACCATCGGTTTGAGCACGTACAGCTTCTTTTGGCAGTGGCACGAGACGGCCCCGCGACCGATCTCCCTGGTGGAGATGATCGACAAGACCGCCGACTGGGACGTTCAAGTTTTGCAGATCTGCGACTATCCCGCTATCGACGGGTTCGACAGTGACGCGGTGCGCCAGCTGGGAGCCGCAGCTGAGCGGGCTCAGGTGACTCTCGAGCTCGGTACACGAGGTCTGGACCATGTGCATCTCACGCGGTACTTCTCGCTAGCCCAGCAGCTCGGAGCCAGACTCGTGCGGTCCATGATCAGAGCTGAGGAAGTAGCCGAAGCCGTCGATCTGCTGCGCCAGGTCATCCCGACGTTCGAGCGGGCGGGGGTGAGCCTGGCCTTGGAGACCTATGAGCAGGTTCCCACTGCGCGTCTGATGGAGGTCGTGCGGCGCATCAACTCCCCCAGTCTGGGCGTCTGCCTCGACCCGGCGAACTGCGTTGCGGCGTTGGAAACGCCCCGGTCGACGATCGATCTCGTCGCGGATCACGTGTTCAACCTGCATATCAAGGACTTCGCCTTCACCCGGCAAGGCGGCTGGGTGGGTTTCACTTATGCCGGCACCCGTCTGGGCGAAGGGTTGTTGGACTTCGCCTATCTGATGGAGACGGTGCGTCCGGACGAACGCGGGATCAACAAGATCATCGAGCATTGGCTTGTCTGGCAGGGCGACAGCGCTAGGACATGCGCGGTCGAGGACGAATGGACGCTGCACAACCTCGATTTCCTGCGAAGACACGAAATATCCACCACCACCGCACCCCTTGTTCGCTAAACAACCGACCCACATGTTGACAACACAAAGTGCCGCGCTGATCGCATGTCCACCTCAACAGAAGGAGTTTTCATCATGATCGATCAACTGACCATGGCCGTCATCGGAGCCGGCGGCAAGATGGGTATGCGCGTGTCGAACAACCTCGCGAAGACCGATCACACCGTCTACTACGTGGAGAACTTCCCAGCCGGTCAAGAGCGCATCAAGCAGGCCGGCCGGGAGATCACTGACACCGCAACAGCCATCAAGGGTGCCGACGTCGTAATCCTGGGGGTCCCTGACATCGCGCTACAGTCCGTCACCGCCAGCGTCATTCCCCGACTGGACTCGGGCACGTTGGTGCTCACCCTCGATCCGGCCGCGGCGTACGCCAAGCTGCTGTACGAGCGTCCCGACGTGCACTATGTCGTCGCCCATCCCTGCCACCCCTCCATCTTTCTGCGCCGCAAGACAGAGGAGGAGTACGCCGACACGTTCGGCGGAATCGCCGCTCCCCAGGATGTTCTCGCCGCTTACGAGGGCGGCAACGAGAGCAAGCGGGCGCAAGCCGAGGCCGTCATCCGCGCCATGTACGCGCCTGTGATCGACCTGCACTGGGTGACTGTCAAGCAGCTCGCCCAGTGCGAACCCACCCTGGTGGAGACGGTTGCTTGCATGATTGGCGATTTCCTCAAGGAGTCGTTGCACGAGGCCGTTCACACCATGGGCATCCCCGAACCGGCAGCACGATCAATCCTGCTGGGTCACGTCCAGGTTGCGCTGGCCAACGCCCTCCAAGGCGACAACCCCTTCTCTGACGCGTGCATGATCGCCATGGACTACGGCCGGAGCAAGATCATTAAGGACGACTGGAAGGTCATCTTCCGCGACGACGAACTGGACAAGAACCTTCAGGCGATGTTGCACCTCAAGGAGCCGATCACTCGCTGAACTACCTTCGCCGCCCTCCAGGCTCCCAGCCGGAGGGTGCCGAACTTGTAGATGTGTCCGGCCTTATCCCGCCCGGTCCACCTGGTGATGGTGCGGGGACTGTCGTCGCTGTTCATGACGTGAGCACCATTTCGCCGCTAGTCACAGCCCTGGCGAGCCGCTGAGCCCCAGCCTTCAAGCTGGCCATCGAGTTCAATTCTTGTTCTTGCTCATAGCGCCCTCAGGTCTGGGTGAGGCGCACAGAATCCGGTTTACCAACATCTCTTCCGCTCCTCGCTGATCTACCGGTAGCCTGACGCGCTTTTCCGGTCAGTCGACGCGACTTTTCTCACCAGACAGGCTGTTCGTCGCTACGATGCCCGAAGACCGTGCCCGGAGCCGATGTCATGCCTCTGCTCCGGGCATGACACACGTTCGGGAATCATCTTGGGGGCCGTTGTGAATCTGCGCCGATTTCCTCGCTGTCGCGCCGCTATCGGCACCAGCCTGGCGGTCGTCGCGTCGGTCATCGTCATGATCATGATGGCTGGACAAGCGTCGGCCGAGACACCCTCGCCTCTCCCGGAACCGACGCCGCCAGCGCCCACGTCCAGTAATGCGGCAGCCGGGAGCGCCTCAGCCACGCCATCGACCGAAAGCACGACTCACATCGCGGCAGAGGCTGCGAGCTCGCTCAGCCTGTCCATTGAATCGACGGGCGGGCCGGTCGCCGGCCGCTTCTTCCAAGACATCGGTTCCTACGCCTTCAGCGGCGACGCTTCGGGCCTCGATGATGGTGCGGCGATTGAGATCTACCGCCGCACCGCCAACTCGGGCTGGACGCTGCAGGCAACAACCCAGCTAAGTGGTGAGAGCTACTCAGCGACACTGCCGGTCCGCGAACGAGGCACCTTTACATTCGCCTCCACCACCGGGGGTGCGCCGGGCAGCGGGGATGAGATCAGCAGCAACGAGGTGATGATCACCGTTGAGGATTCGAAGATCACACTCGATCAGCCTGTGGCCAAGATCGACTCGCTGAAGAACCCGACAATCAGCGGCAAGATCGTGCCGGCGCGAAGTGGCGTCAAGGTGCATATCGAGGTCAAGCGTTCTGACACCTACCAGACGGCGGAAACCACGACGACCGATGCGTCGGGCCGGTTCTCGACCTCGCTGAGCTACGGCAGGGGCTCGCTCGCGACATACCGAATCCGTGGCACCTACAAGGCCCCGAACCGCGACCGCTGGGAGGTGAGCAGCAGCGAGACCTTCACCCGGATAGCGGTGATCAACGCAGTCATCACCCAGACGACGTCTGCCGAGGTGGAGAAGACGTACCACGCCGGCTGCCCCGTCGGGCCGTCCAAGCTCCGCACGGTGACGATGAACTTCTACGGTCTGGACAAGAAGATGCACCGGGGTCTGCTGATTGTTCGGTCCGATCTCACCACAGAAGTGATCCGCAGCTTCGACATCAGTCTTCAGCACCGTTTCCGAGTCGCGAAGATGAAGAATCCGAACGTCTACGACGGCAATGACCCAGTGCAGATGGAGGCGAACAACACGAGCGCCTTCAACTGCCGTCAGGTGGTGGGCAACCCTTACAAGCTCTCCCCGCACTCGTACGGCACGTCGATCGATGTCAATCCGGTGCAGAATCCCTACCGCGACATCAACGGGAAGTGGTGGCCCGAAAACGGCAAGCCCTACATCGACCGCACACCATATCGGGCAGGCATGCTGACCAAGGATTCCTACTTGACGCAAAAACTGCGCTCGTACGACTTCTTCTGGGGTGGCCTCTGGTCGCCGGGTAAGGACTACCAACACTTCGAATATCGGGGATGACTGCCGCAACGGTCCGTGCCCGGTTGCTCGGATCCGCTCTGGCGGGGTTGGGCAGCCTTGTCTTCGCCGCCTGCTCGCCAGCATCACCTCCGCTTTCGCCCGGCACCAGCTCGGCGCCACAGAGCTCCGCGACCTCGGCCGTACCATCACCCACCGGCCGTGCGGCGGCCGAGCCGACGACGACCAATACGCTGCCTCCCCCGCCGCCGCCGAGCGGGCCCGCGCCGTCGACGGCCGGAGGCCTATCGGCCACGTCGTTGCCGATTCCCTCGGGATGGCAAACGGCCGTGCTCGTAGGTGGCGACGATGAAGGCTTTTTGGGCAACGGCACGTGGGTCCATGCACGTGATCCCCGCTACGCCGCACAAGATGTGATCGCCCTCGGCTGTGCCGCCGTCACCCGCGACGACTACGCCGACCCGACGGCAGCCCTCGAAGGCAACTACCAAGATCGATCAGGCGGCCCTGGCATCGGCCTAGTACTGGAATTTGACGACGAGCAAGCCGCGTCTGACTACTTCGAGCTCTATCGGCGGCAGGTCCAGTCCTGCACCACACGAGATGAACCTGTACACACCGCGATCCTTTCGGGCGTCAGCGGGCTAGTCGACCGCCGCACCTACCCGGACAGCAAGTGGACCGAGATCGCCGAACGGAACGACCGCCGAGTCACGCTGATCATTCTCAGTGATCCGGGCCATGCCGTCAGCAAGGCGGCCGCGCAACGAATCTTGGACCAGATCCACGGCTGAGAGACAGTCGACGAATGCCCACCAAGGCCTGGATCGGCTCCCGATGTGCGGGGGCGATTCTTCCCGCGGAGACTTGTGGGCGATAGCGTGCATTCAGGCATGCCTGTCCGCCGACGACCACTGCCACGTTGCAAGACTATTGACCGCGACTTCCGATGCAGGTCGCGCGCCGAGGAAGGTTGACCATGACCCAGACCGCCACAGACTTCCCCGCCTTGGAAAGCGATCCCATCGACAAGCTCGCCATCGACACGATTCGTACGTTGTGCATGGACGCCGTTCAGGCAGCCAACTCTGGCCACCCTGGCACGCCGATGGCGTTGGCGCCGGTGATTTACACCGTCTGGCAGAAGTTCCTCCGCTTCGACCCTGACCATCCGATCTGGAGCAATCGTGACCGCTTCGTGTTGTCGGCGGGTCATGCCTCAACGCTGCTCTACTCGATGCTGCACCTGGCCGGAGTGAAATCCGTCAATCCGCAGTATGAAGTCCTGGGCGAGCTGGCCGTTCCTCTTGAAGACCTGAAGAAGTTCCGCCAGCTGGACTCTAAGACCCCGGGACATCCGGAATACCGCTGGACTGCAGGCGTCGAGTGCACCACCGGCCCACTGGGCACCGGCATCGCGACGAGTGTTGGCATGGCGGTGGCCGGCCTCTGGCAAGCGGCGACGTTCAACCGATCAGGCTATGAGCTTTTCGACTACGACGTGTACGCAATCGCTGGCGATGGCTGCTTGATGGAAGGCATCGGCGCGGAGGCGGCTTCCTTCGCCGGCCACCAAAAGCTGTCAAACCTTTGCTGGATCTACGACGACAACAAGATCACCATCGAGGGCAGCACCGATCTGGCCTTTACCGAGGACGTGGCTAGACGTTTCGAGGGCTACGGCTGGGCGATTCAGCGGGTCGACGACGCCAACGACCTGGACGCGCTGACCAGCGCGCTGGAGGGGTTCAAAGCTGAGCAGGACAGGCCGACGTTGATCATCGTGAAGAGCGTCATCGCTTACGGCGCCCCGACGAAGCAGGGTCACCATTCGGCACACGGGGAGCCCCTGGGCGTTGAGGAGATCCGCGGCGCCAAGCGTTTCTATGGATGGCCTGAGGACGAGAGTTTCCTGGTACCGGACAAGGTTCGCAGCTACTTCGCGGAGGTGTTCGGCAAGCGGGGTGCAGACGTTCGGAGCCAGTGGGACGAGCTTTTCGCCGCGTACGGCAAGGAATATCCCGAGCTCGCCGATCACCTCGACAAAATGCAACGTCGTCAGCTGCCCGACGGCTGGGATGCCGATCTGCCCGAGTATCCCGCGGATCCCAAGGGCGCAGCCGGCCGAGACAGCAACCAGAAGGTGCTCAACATCATCGCCCAGCGGGTGCCTTGGCTGATCGGCGGTTCCTCCGATCTGGCGCCATCGAACAAGTCGCGTCTAACCTTCGAGGGGGCTGGCGACTTCGCGCCGGATAACCGGGCGGGTCGAAACCTTCACTTCGGCGTACGTGAACACGCCGCCGGCGCAATCACGAACGGGTTGGCGCTCAGCAAGATCAGGGGCTATCAGGCCGGGTTCTTGATCTTCTCCGACTTCCAGCGCGGCGCCTTGCGGCTCTCGGCGCTGATGGAGCTACCGGTCATTCACATCTTCACGCACGACTCCATCGGTGTCGGCGAGGACGGCCCGACGCATCAGCCCGTCGAGCAGCTGGCCTCGCTGCGCGCTATGCCAGGCATGATCGACATGCGCCCGGCCGATGCCAATGAGGTTGTTGAAGCGTGGCGGGTGATCATGCCACTACGGCACGACCCAGTTGCGATGATCTTGTCACGACAGGCCTTGCCAACGCTTGACCGCAGCAAGTACGGCGCGGCGAGTGGCGTGGCAAAGGGGGCGTACGTGCTGGCCGGCGATCCGAACGAGGCGCCAGAAGTGATCTTGATTGCTACCGGAAGCGAGGTCGCACTTGCAGTCTCGGCGTACGAGCAACTGGCCGACGAGGGAATCAAGGCACGTGTAGTGAGCATGCCGTCGTGGGAACTGTTCGACCGTCAGACCGACGAATATCGGGACAGCGTGCTACCCCCTGACGTGACCGCGCGCGTCGTAATCGAGCAGGCCTCGTCATTCGGGTGGCATCGGTGGGCGGGTACTACGGGCGAGGTCATCGCAATGAGCACTTTCGGAGCGTCGGCCCCACTCAAAGCGCTGCAGTCGAAATTCGGGTTCACTCCGGAGGCAGTGGTGGCGGCGGCGAAGCGTCAGATGGGTCACTGATCGTCCGCGCGACCTCGAAGGCGACCGCGCCCACGTCATAGTCGGCGGAGGTCAGGCGGACCGACACCTCCTGCCCGAGGCGTAGCCGATCCCCGGTTACGCGACCCTCGACGGCCGGTTCCTCGATCATGACGGTGCCGTGTTGCTTGTCGCGATCGACTTCGATCACGGTGGCAGTAAATGTCTGGCCGACCCTGTCGGCTAGCAGGTAGACCTCGAGCAGATCGATGATCGCTCGCTCGTACTTCTTGGCCCGGCGTTCCGCCGTTGCCATCTGGTCGGGGAGGCCGTCGAGAGCGCGAAGGACCCACGCCGGCACTGGCTGATCTGCGCAGAGCGCAACGCATATCTCGCCGGAGTAACGATCCACAAGGCGTCGCAGAGGGGCGGTGGTGTGCGCATAGTCGCTGGCGAGTGCGGCATGGTCGACATCCTCGGGGATGCCGCCGCTGAAGCTTCGATAGCCGGCTCCGCGGAACAATAGCGTGGAGGCGTTGAGCATCGCCGCTTGATCGGGGCGAGCTGGGTTGAGCATACGCGCGAAGTCGGCGTAGTCCATCTCTGGAGGCCAGACGATACGAAGGGCTTTGGCAACCTGGTGCAGCCGGCGCAACGAGTAGGAATCCGCTGGCGGCATCGTGCGCAAAATGCCCACTTGTCCGTACAGCATGATGTGTGCGGCCGCCATCCCAACTAGCAGTGAAATTTGCGCGTTCCACCCCTCTACTGGCTCAGGGGCTCGGTAACCGAGAGTCCAGCCGTCTCCGTGAGGCTGGATCTCTTGCTGCGGCATCTTCAGGCTGATTCCGCCGCGATCACGCTCCCGGATCTCGCGCCATTGGCCAACCAACTTCAGCTGGCCGAGCGTCTGGCGGGGCGTGGTCCAGTCGATCTCCGCCTGTGCCTCGCTATAGCTAAGCTGGGCATGGCTGCGAACCTTGGCCCGGGCCACCTCGGCCGCAACTGTCTGACCGCGATGGTCCAACGTGATCGTCCACAGCAGCGCCGGTCGGACTTCATTCGGCAGCAAGCTGGCCGCTCCCTCGCTTAGCACCGACGGGTGCAGCGGAGTGCGGCAATCGGGCGCATAGAGCGTGGTCCCGCGGCGGTGCGCCTCAAGATCGATCGGATCGCCTGGTTGGACAAAAGCTGCCACATCGGCGATCGCGTAAGAGATCACAAACTCACCCCTCGGGCCGCGAGCGATGTGCAACGCCTGATCAAGATCACGCGAACCTGCCGGATCGATGGTGATCAACTCCAGATCGGTGCGATCAAGATCAGGAAGGCGGGGTTCGGCGGCGGCCTTCTCCGCAGCAGCCTCCACCTCGACAGGAAAGTCCGACGGCACTTCGGCGGTTGCCCGAATGGCTGCTAAGCCCTTGGCCAGCTCCTCCGGTACGACTGGTGGCAGGCCGAGCTTGCGGGCAGGCATGCCCGCAGCTTAACCGCACGGCTCTGATCAACCGGCCATTCAGCCGGGCCGGTCGACCGCGTACTTCCGTGGGACCGGATCTCCATCCAACGCGCGATTCAACAAGGTGTCGGCGGCCTTGTTCAGTTCCCGCGGCACCCATGTCCAGGTCACTTTCGCTGGTCGCAGCACGCGCTGCCTCGAGCGCGAGCGGCTTCATGTCGGCATGCCTCACCTTCCACCGGCCGGCCATCTGTTCGATCACCAGCTTGGAATCCATTCGCACCTCGAGTGGCGCTGTCGGGTCAATCTCGCGCGCCATCTCGAGTCCGGCAATCAGGCCGCGATATTCGGCCACATTGTTTGTCGCCCGTCCGATGGGCAGACCTTCGGCTGCCAGGATTTTCGACGTCTGGGCGTCTCGTACCAGCGCTCCGTACGCGGCTGGTCCCGGGTTGCCCCGGGATCCGCCATCCGCCTCCACAATCAACTGGCGGGCGGACGTGGGCCGGTCTGGTTCTTCGATCTCATCGAAAAAACCTGGTCCGTCCTGCACGCTGGGTGGTCGTCTGGCCATCACAAACCTGACTGCGAGGTACGAATCAAGATCCGGCCGCATTCCTCGCAGCGCAGCACCTCGTCCTCGGCGGCGGCAGCGAACGTCCGCAGATCGGCGGCGTTGATCTCGAGCTGGCAGCCCGTGCAGCGGCGGGCTCGCAGCTCGGCCGCGCCGATGCCTCTGTGGCTGGCGCCGATCTTGTCGTAGAGAGTCAACAGATCGTCGGGTATCAACGGTGCGATCTCAGCCCGCTGGTCGCGAAGCCCGTCCATTTCGCCACCGAGCGCAGCAAGTTGCCGATCACGGTCGGAGATTGCCTCCGCCAGGTCAGTGTCGATCTGCTCCGCTCGGGCACGCAGCGTTTCCTCGCTGGCTACGGCCGCCTCAAGCTGTTCCATTACCTCGAGCTCGGCATCTTCCAGATCGTTGATCCTCTTCTTGAGGTGGCCGACCTCCTCCAGCATCGAGGAAAGCGCCTTGGGGTCGGCTACGGCGCCGTTGGTGATCCGGGTCTGGTTCCGGCTGAGCCGTTCTCGGACCGGTTCAAGATCGGTCTCGGCCTTCGCCTGCTCCAGCTCGAGGTCAGAAATTCTGGTTTCGGCCGCGACAAGATCGGAGGCCACCGCCGCTCGCGCGGTCCGGAGTTTGGCAATCGCCGCATGCTGCGGCAGCGTTTTGCGGCGATGGTCGAGCTGGGCGAGCGTTGTGTCGACAGTCTGCAGATCCAGCAGGCGCAGCTGCGCACCCTTATCGGCCCTGATCGCCCTCATCCTCCTTGCGAACCTCGAGCGCTGGTACGCCCGCGGGCACCACCCTACTGATCGATCGGAGCAGGTCGACCAGTACCAGACGTCCGGGGTCGTTTCCGCGCACAAGTGCAGAGACGTTTGCTTCCGCAACGGCACGAGTCAAGGGCTATCCCTGGCCCCCGGTCGATGCTCCTACGGTTTGGCAAGCGGTTGCTGGGACCGGTTCTCGGCGATTGAGGCCGGTAGGGCGTTGTATAGCTCGCGGGCCACGTAGCGCTTCAGACATCGGATGATTTCGGGCTTGGACAGGCCTTCTTGGGTTCGGCGGTCAACGTAGGCGCGAGTGCGTGAGTCATAGCTGAGCCGGCCGAGAACGGCGTTGTTGGCGCCTCGGTCGCCGCCCACGGTTAAGTCGGTGCCGGCGGGTGCGTCCGCTGCTGGCGGGGATCGGCGCGGCGCCGCATAGGTGCGCGAAGGCGGCTTCGGACGTGATCCGGTTCGGGTTGTCGCCGGCACTGGTGAGCACCTGGCCGGCGACCTCGGGTCCAACGGCAGGAAGGGCAAGCAACGCCGCAGCGACCTGGTGGACCAATTGATCAAGCTCATGATCGGCCTCGGCGATTTCCTCTGATAGCTGCTGGTGACGACGTGCGAGCCGGGGCAGCGCGGTCTTGGTGGCCTGTTCGGCGGCGCCGAGATTTTGGCCAGGACGGAGTCGTGCGCAGGCCGCAATGATCATCCCAGTAGGCAGGTGGCGCAGCTGCTCGCGCTGGGCCGGACCGGTGACGACGGGGGCCTTACGGGCCTGGCTGCGGGCTTTGACCGCGCTCGATCGTGCGACGCGAAGCGCTCGGATCGCCTCCACCCGACCATCACGGAGCTTCGGCACGACCGACGCAGCGCCGGACAGTGCGGGCTCGAGCAGCGCAAATAGGCATCGAGGGGATCGGACGTGCCTTGCGCCCGCCGCCCCTCGATCCGGTCGGTCGACCTCGACGACGAGCCCCCCTGCTTCGCGGAGATGTCGAGTGAGCCCGACACCGTAGGTACCGCCCCTCGACACCGACTCGATCAAGCTCGCCGTAACCGCGCAGCCACTCCAACAGGGCGCCAACACCCATCCTCACTGGCTTACGGTCTGGCATTCCACCGTTCGAGGGCCGGTTCGCCCCTGTCTTCACCCAGCACCGATATGGTGCCAGTGTCGAGCGGAAAGTGCACGCCCAGGCTCAAGTCGAACCCGAGCCAACGCATTGTCAGCGCCCGGAGCGCGTGGCCGTGACCGAAGCAGATCGCCTGATCGACGCCCGACTCACGGACCCGAGCGACCACTCGGTCGAGCCGACTGGCAACCTGAGCCGCCGTCTCCCCGCCGGGAACCTCACCGTTCCAGATCGTCCAACCCGGGACCGTTTTCCAGATCTCATTGCTGGTCTTGCCCTCATAGTCCCCGTAGAACCATTCGGCGAGGTCGTTGTCGATCTCTGGTTCATATGCGCCAACGAACCCAGCCAACTCCGCGGTCTCGCGCGCCCGTCTCCGGGGACTCCTAAGGATCAGCTGGAAATCTTCGGGCGACAGGTGACCCTTGAGGGCGCGTGCAAGCACCTTGCCATTCTCTGTAAGCGGCAGGTCGGTGATCGAGGTGTGACGGCCGGAGCGACTCCATTCCGTCTCGCCGTGGCGGACCAGAAACAGGCGCGTCGGCATGCGGTTACCGTACCGTGCCCGCAGCTCCCCGACTTGTCAGAATCTGAGCACACAGATTCTGACAAATCGGTGAAGGGGACCGAGTGCAAGAATGGCACCTGTGAGCGATCGTCGGCCCGAGCTGCCGAACCGCCAGATCCCGTTCTCCGACGCCTTCAAGAAGTTCATCGTCGAGGGCTGGGCACAGTATCCGACAGACCTTCCGGATCGGCTTCCGGCTGCTGCCTGGGCTAGGCGGCACCGTGAACGAGTCAGTGCGCAGTTTCCCGGCGAGCGGCTCGTCATCCCTGCAGGGGGTCTCAAAGTCCGCTCGAACGACACGGATTTCCGGTTCCGTCCGCACTCGGCGTTCGCTCACCTGACCGGTCTCGGCACAGATCGCGAGCCCGACGCTGTGCTGGTGATGGAGCCCACGGACTCGGGTCATGATGCGACGCTCTATTTTAGGCCCCGTGCTCCGCGCGATTCCGAAGAGTTCTATGCCGACAGCCGCGTCGGTGAGCTATGGGTGGGTCGGCGGCCATCACTCGAGGAAATGAGTGCGCTCACTGACATCCCGTGTGCGGCGACGTCCGACCTGCCTGACCGGCTGCGCAAGGACAGCGACACCGTCGCGCTGCGGGCCCTTCCGGCCGATCTCGATCATGAGATCCGGCAGGTGATCGAGGAGATCTGCAGTTCGTCGGCGGCAACAGAGGATCAAAGGCGGTCGACGACCGAAGAGTCCGATCATGAGTTTGCTGTCGCGCTCAGCGAGCTGCGGCTGATCAAGGACGCCTTCGAGATTGGTGAGATGCGCGAAGCCTGCCGCCAAACGGCGGCGGCGTTCGAGGCTGTCGTGGCGAGCATTCCCGAGGCCGTCCAGCGTGGCCGAGGCGAGCGCTGGATCGAGGGCATCTTCGGGATGCACGCTCGGCATGTCGGCAACGCCGTCGGCTACGACACAATCGCCGCTGCGGGCGACCATACCTGCACGCTGCATTGGATCCGCAACGACGGTGAGCTGCGCCAAGGCGAGCTGCTCTTGCTGGACGCCGGCATCGAGCTGGATTCCCTCTATACAGCAGACGTCACGCGTACGCTGCCGATAACCGGAACCTTCAGCGACGAACAGCGGATGGTCTACGACGCCGTCTTCGAGGCGCAACAGGCGGGGATTGCCGCAGCGCAGCCAGGCGCCACCTTCTCTGACGTACACAGAGCCGCGACCGAGGTGATCGCTCGGCACCTGGACACCTGGGGGCTGTTGCCGGTCAGCGTGGCGGAGTCACTCGGCGAGCAGGGCGGCCAGCATCGACGCTGGATGGTGCACGGCACGTCGCATCACCTCGGCATCGACGTGCACGATTGCGCGCAGGCCCGGGTCGAAAACTACCGGGAGGGAATCCTGCAACCGGGCATGATCATCACAGTCGAGCCAGGACTGTACTTAAAGCCCGACGACGAACTCGTTCCGAAGCAACTGCGGGGCATCGGGGTGAGGATCGAAGACGACATCCTGATTACACCCGAAGGCAATGAGAATTTGACTGCCATGCTGCCCCGAAGCAGCGCCGACGTCGAAGCCTGGATGTCAACGATCTGGGGACGCCTCTAATGGTCCATGGGTCGCGAGCGATGAACGAGTCGGCTCGCGATGCTCGTGCCGCTGATCTGCAGGAGGAGATGGTGACACGCAGTCCCTGGGTGGGAGGGCCTTCAGCTTACCGAGCGTTTTTAACCAGTCCGACGAAGACCGCGGCGACCTACGAACATCGCAGCGAGCGGAGCGAGCAATTGAACACCGCGCGCGAGCGCGAGCGACGCCTCATTCAACCGCGGCGCGAGCGTCGGAGCTTTCAGCGCGCGTGCGCGAGCGACGCCTCATTCAAACTGCGGCGCGAGCGTCGGAGCGCGCGCCGACGAGTGCAGGAGTGATGAGCGAGATACGCTTTCGTCTCGCGAAGAGCGACGAACGAGTCGGCTTTCAGCGCGCGTGCGCGAGCGACGCCTCATTCAAACTGCGCCGCGCGAGCGCCGGGCATCGCTTGCAGCATTTCCCGGGCCTGAGCGGCGACCTTGTGCTCGCACAGCACTTCATACTTCGTGGCGATCGTCTGGGTCACCGATGTGAAGTCTCGACGGCCACGGCTCATCGCGTACGCCGCCGCGTTGAATCCCACGCCGAGCGACATGCCGATCGCGAGGGAAACCAGCAAGAGCAGCAGAATGCTTGATGGCTTGGCGAAGATCAACACCACGAGACCGACGAGCAGGCCGGTGGAGATGCCTGACTGCAAGCCCTGGGTGATCACCGTGCCCCAGTTGCGTCGGCCGAGTACCCGCTCGACCGACTTGAGGTCGGTACCCACGATGGCCAGGTTCTGCACCTCGAACTTCTGGTCCGCCAGGAAGTCAACCGCCTTCTGCGCGTCGGCGTAGCTGCTGTAGATCCCAACCGACTGGGGGAACTGCAGCTCAAAGACTGAGCCGAACTGCCGCGGCGAGATTGCCATGGTGTCCTCCTGAAGTCGGCTCCCAATCTACTCGTTGGCGCTCGGAGCCGGTGGACCCGCTGCTCTCAGATGTCGTGCCTAGTGAACACGCAGAATTCGTTACCTTCCGGATCGGCCAGCACGTCCCAGCCGATCTCGTCATCACGTCGACGGATCAGGCGGGCACCTGCCGCGAGGAGATCATCGGTCTCGCCCCAGACATCCCAATGCATGCGATTCTTCACCGTCTTGGGCTCCGGAACCCATTGGAACACCATCGCCCATGGCATCCCCAGGGCCTGATCGATCCAGGAGAAGGCTCGGTCTTGATCATGACAGAGGTTGGCGGCATAGCGCTCCGCCCACCAGGACGCAATCGAGACCGGGTCCACAGCGTCGACCACCACCTCGTACGCGCGATAGTCGGCTAACGGGTCAGGCTCGCGGACGAAGGCACACAGTTCGCCACCCTCGGGATCGGCCAGCACCGTCCACGATTGTGTGTCGTCGACGATGACCGCCCCAAGGTCGGTCAGATCGGAGACAGCCGCCACGTCGACGTCGAGGTGGACGCGCTGCTTGACGGTCCTCGCCTCGGGCACTTTGTTGACCCAAAGGGTGTGCTCGGGGACACCGTCAACCAGCCTGAAATCGACGCCACTTGGCTCGGCGCGAAGCCCGAGCGCCGACGCCCAGAAGGTCGCCAGCACATCCGGGTTGATGGCGTCGATGCAGAGATCCTTGAAGCTGATCGCATTGCCTGCAGCCATGCCCCGACCCTAGCTGACGTGATCATTGGAAGTCAGAGCGTGAGGGTAGGCGGCGACTGATCAACGGAGGTCCAACCACGACACATGCTGATTCTGCGGCTCCGTCGGAGTCAGCGGCAGCATCAACGCCGGCTTGCAGAAAGCCATTCCGTGCTGGTTTGCGGTCCACGGCGTCGCCGTCGGGCTGTGATAATCGAAGCGTGGCAGCGAGCGCGACCTCGGTCTTCATCTCACGTATCCGGGGCCTGCCAGTCCTCGACAGCGCCGGGGACCAGGTAGGAAAGGTGCGCGACGTTGTCGTGCAGCGCCGAGCCGCCGGCAGGTCGCCTCGAGTAAAGGGACTAGTGGTCGAGCTGTTTGCGCGCCACCGGATCTTCATACCGATGGCCCGGGTGCGCAGCATCGACGGGTTTGCGGTTGTCATCTCCGGTGTGGTCAACACACGCCGCTTCGAACGCCGCGAGTCCGAGATGTTGGTGATCGACGACCTGTTCGACCGCGCGGTGGAGCGCATCGACCGTCCGGCTCCGTCGATGATCTTCGACGTGGCAATGCAACCGGTCCGTTCTCACGACTGGGAGCTGTCGCAGGTGGCGCTCCGGGAGGGCGGAAGTCGTCGGCGGTTCGGTCGGCGAGGTCACGTCACCATCGTGGACTGGTACGACATCACGCTCTTGGGCTTCGATCGAGGTCAGGGTACCGACCAGCTCCTGGCGCAGATGGAGGACATGAAGGCCGCCGACATCGCTCGCGAACTGCATGAGATGTCGCGCGAGCGGCGAGCCGAAGTAGCCTCCGCACTCGATGATCACAAGTTGGCCGACGCTCTCGAAGAGTTGCCTGAGGACGAACAGGTTCAGCTGATCTCCGAGCTCGAGACCGAGCGAGCCGCGGACATCTTGGAGGAAATGGATCCAGACGATGCCGCTGACTTGATCGCCGAGCTCGCCCCGGAGATGGCTCAGGTGCTGCTCGAGCGGATGGAGCCTGAGGAGGCCGAGGACGTTCGGCGGCTGCTCAGCTATGCCGAGTCCACAGCTGGCGGGATGATGACCCCGGAACCAGTCATCCTGCCGCCGGATGCGACGGTCGCCCTCGCCCTCGCCCGGATCCGGGACGCAGAGCTGACACCCGCGCTGGCTTGCATGGTCTACGTCTGCCGGCCACCTTTGGAAACTCCGACTGGTCGCTTCGTCGGCGCGGTGCACTTCCAGCGGCTGCTCCGGGAGCCGCCCTCGACACTTGTCTCGGGCTTGATCGATACCGAGCTGGAGACCCTGACCGACCACGCGAACCTGCATGAAGTCAGCCGATATTTCGCGACGTACAACCTGGTGAATGCTCCTGTCGTCGATGCTGAGCATCGGTTGATCGGAGCGATCACGGTGGACGACGTACTTGATCACATGTTGCCTGAGGACTGGCGCGGCATCGAGCTCGATGCGGTGTCGGCGCACGAGTCCCCGGACTCAGGAGTGATCACGCATGGCTAGAGCCGTAGGGGATGCCGAGCGGCTGAACATACCCGGTCGGCGCAAGCGGTCGACGATTCCGACGATCAAGGTGGACCGGGACGCCTTCGGCAAGTTTGCCGAAGCCTTTGCCCGGTTCATGGGCACCGCGCGGTTCCTGTTCGGCATGACGGTCGTCATCGTGCTGTGGTTGCTCTGGAATGTGCCGTGGGGTCCACCAAGGCCCCGCTTCGACGAGTATCCCTTCATCTTCTTGACCCTGGTCTTGTCGCTCCAGGCGTCGTACGCGGCACCGCTGATCCTGCTCGCCCAGAACCGCCAGGAAGCGCGCGACCGTGTCGCCCTGGAGCGAGACCGCGAGCAGGCGGCACAAAGCCGGGCCGACATGGATTTCCTCGCGCGTGAGATTGCCGGCCTGCGGATGTCGGTGGGCGAGTTGGCTACCCGGGACTATCTGCGCTCAGAGCTCAGGTCCGAGCTGCGCGCCATTCTCGCCGAACTCGAGAGTGAAGACGTCGCCTGAGCGCCCTCATGTTGTAGCCAGACCGTTCACGCTGTGCATGGCACGCACCCATGTACGGCGCGAACGTCCCACGCAGCGTAAATGTTCGCTGACACGTCGCCGGTCTGAACCGATATACGAACTCGCCTACGCTGGGGGCATGCGCGACCCGCAATCCAACGGAGACACCACCACGTCCACCGTTGAACATCCCCTGGTGCCCGAGATCCGCACAGCTCTCCATCGCGTGAACGATCCTGAGATTCGCCGGCCGATCACCGATCTCGGCATGGTGGACGGTATCGATGTGGATGTCGCGGGTCGGGTCAACGTCCGGATTCTGTTGACCGTCGCCGGTTGTCCGCTACGTGACACGCTCAACCGCGACGTCACCGCTGCTGTGCTTTCCGTGCCGGGAGTGTCGGGGGTCGATGTTGAGCTGGACGTCATGTCCGATGAGCAGCGAGCGGCATTGCGGGAGCTGCTCAAGGGCGGGCAGGCCGAACGTGAGATTCCGTTCGCTCGGCCAGATTCGCTGACTCAGGTGATTGCCATCGCTTCTGGCAAGGGCGGCGTCGGAAAGTCATCAGTCACGGTGAACCTCGCCAGGGCGCTGGCAGCTCACGGGCGCAGTGTCGGCGTTCTCGATGCCGACATCTACGGTCATTCGGTCCCTGCAATGCTCGGAGTCGCCGACTCCCGGCCGACTTCGGTCGAGGACATGATCATGCCGGTGCCAGTCAACGGGCTCAAAGTCATCTCGATCGGTATGCTCAAGCCGCGTCGCGACCAGGTGGTGGCCTGGCGCGGCCCGATTCTGGATCGCGCCCTTACCCAGATGCTGACCGACGTCTACTGGGGCGACCTTGACTTCCTGCTCCTCGATCTGCCGCCAGGCACGGGCGATGTGGCCATCTCACTGGGCCAGAAGCTGCCGACTGCCGAGGTCTTGGTGGTGACTACTCCCCAGGCGGCCGCCGCCGAGGTTGCTGAGCGGGCCGGCAGCATGGCGTCGATGATGAATCAGCGAGTCATCGGCGTAGTCGAGAACATGTCGCACCTAGTGACGACGTGCCCTCATTGCGGGGAGGTACAAACGCACCACGTCTTCGGTACTGGCGGCGGCGCGGACGTAGCGCGGGTGCTCAGCACTCGCCTTGGCTATCCCGTGTCACTGCTTGCACAGATCCCTCTTGACCCGGAGCTCCGTGCCTCTGGTGACGCGGGTGTTCCCCTTGTCGAGGCCGACCCCGACCAGCCCGCCGCCCGCGCCCTCAGCTCATTGGCCGACGTGTTCATCAAGCGCGGACGCGGGCTGCTCGGCAAGCAGCTCGGCCTTGCGCCCGTAGGTGCATGAGCTTCTGAGGTATCAGGTCGCCTCGAGATCGAATGGAGTTGCTGTCCGCGTCGGGGTGGCTGACACGACATCCTGCGGGCCTCCCGGGCTACGATCCTTGACGGAGTTCATCGGCTCGGAGGTGTCTACGGATGCGCTCTGGATGGTCTTGCCAAGGTCGGCGACCTCGGACTTCACGTCGGCGATGATCGGCTCCACATCATCGAGCAAATGCTTCTGGACGAAGGTCTTGGGGTTGAGGTCACGAAAATCGAGGTTCTCGAATTCCGGCCCTAGCTCTTTGCTCAGCTGCTGCTGGGCCGAGCCGGCTACGGTCCTCAGGTAGCGCACTATCCGGGCGGCCTTTCGGGCGAGATCTGGCAGTCGCTCTGGCCCGAACAAGATGACGGCGAGTACCAGCAAGAGCACGAACTCTGGGGCATTGATGTCCAGGAGCAGGGGCGCCATGCTCAGCCCTCCTTGCTACCCAGGGTTACGCGGACCTGGCCAGATGTCGAGCCGCGAGTGTAATCCAAGACGACAATCTCGCCGGGGCGTCTGGTGCGGATGCTGACGATCAGCTCTTCCATGGTGTCGACCGGCTGACCGTCGATCTTGGTGATCAGGTCGCCCTTCCGCAGGCCGGCCTTGCCAGCGGGACCTTGGGGGGCGACCTCACTCAGCTCAACACCTGATGAGCCGTCTTGCACATTGGCGCCGATCACCGGATAGGTCGCCTTGCCTGTCTTGATCAACAAGTCGGCGATCGTGGCAGCCTGGTTGATCGGAATCGCGAACCCGAGCCCGATATTGCGGCTTGCCGCGAACGTCAGAATCGCTGAATTGACCCCGATCACTCGCCCTCCCGCGTCCACGAGCGGGCCTCCGGAGTTACCCGGATTGATCGAGGCATCGGTCTGGATGGCATTGATGTACGCGGTCGGCGAGTCGGCGGCGGCGTTCTCAGCAACCATGACCGGACGGTTCTCAGCCGAGATGATGCCCTGCGTGACAGTCCCGGGCAGCCCGAGCGGCGAACCGACGGCGATCACCGGCTCTCCGACCTGGATCTGGTCGGAGTCACCAAGCTCGATCGGCTGCAGCGACGCCACCCCGCTGACCCTGATGACGGCGATGTCGTAGGAGGGGCTGCGTCCTACCATCAAAGCGTTCAGCCGCCGACCATCGGAAAAGATGACACGAATCCTCGACCCGTCGGCCGCGTCGGCGACTACGTGATTGTTGGTCACAATGCGGCCGTCCCTGTCGATCAAGAACCCGGATCCGGTTCCTCGACCGGCCTGGATCATCACCGTTGCAGGCAACACTCGTTTGGCGACCTCAACCGTGTTGGCGCTGGGAGGTGCTGGCGGCACAGGCGTACGCGTCAGGCCCGGAGGCGCTGAAGGGCTCGCCGTGCTCACCGATGATGCACCAGTACGCTGCGCGAGTGTGGCACCGCCGTAGCCCGCAGCGCCGCCGATCACCAGGGCCGTAAGGGCGGCCACCGCGATGAGGGAGGCCGAACGTGGACGACGGCGACCCGTTTGCCCTGCAGCCGGAATCGCCGTCGTCACTGAAGAGGCGCCACTACCCGGCGGGCCTTCCACCAGTGGCAATTGGCCGAGGGGCGGCGGCCAGGTCGCGTCGTACAGTTCGGACGTCGGACCCGGCTGGGGTGGTAAACCATGAGCGCCTTGAGAAGGGGGCGGTGGCTCGCCAAAAGGACCGAAGTAGCGAGTGTCGGACGGTTCGCCTTCGGCGGGACCCGTCGGACGGTCCTCTTCCACCACGCGCTAATCCTTCACATCGGCCAGAATCCTCGCCCATCCAGCTTTGATGCGGTCAAGCGTAGTCTGCGTCGTGGCTCCGCCATGAGGCAGCGACTCGACGGCCTCCGCGAGCAGGCTGGCACTACCGTCGGTGACCACGGTGAAGACCATTTCGCCGAACTGCCAGGTCGCCACACCCGATGCACCACGACGCACATGGGCTCCCAGCGCCGGGTCCCAAGAGGACCCTTCCGGCACCACGGTCAGCAAGCCCCGCTGCTCGAAGACGCTCACTGTCGTGAGCCCGTCGCTGTAGATCAGCTGCACCGTGTCCGGATTTCCCGCGCGGTCGCTACGTATCCGCACCAGTGAAAGACCAGCCAGATGCCGGACGCACGACCATCCCGAGGCGTTGAGCGCCGTTGCTGACGACAGGGTGAGCGAAGTGCTGGTCCGTGGCACTGCCAGTCGAGGTGGCAGATGTTCGAGAATGGTGTCGCCCCGGCTGACCGACACTGAGGTGAATCCGAACGAGAGGTCGACTGATCCACTCTTGTCATAGGTCTCTTGCCAGAGCACGATGCCCGTCGCGTCATCGATCCACCAGCGAGCCGCCACGAAGTTACTGCCATCCCGCGTGGCCATGACTGCAGTCGAGCTGCGGCCGGCGACATTCGCTCCGCGCGTCCCGCTGAGGCGGTAGTTGCGCTCGAGCAGATCGAGCAGTTCGTCATCGACGACTCGCGACGACATAAGCGAAGGCGTGAATCCTTTGAGCAGCTGCTGGCCGGTTTGGTTGTTGACCATGACCTGGCTGCCCTGACCGGCGCGCGCATCCACATCGACGTGCGCAACGATGACTCCGGCGTTTCGGTAGGCGAGAAACGATTGGCGACCGGAGTAGCTCACCGAATGCGCAGCATCGGCAGCTCGCTGCATCATTGCTTGTGCCTCCGCCGGGGTCAACGTCGCCCCGGTTGCGGCCGATGGGCCCTCGAGCCCGGGTGACACGTTCCCAGAGAGTGCGCGGGAGTCTGCCAACATGACCGCGTTCAGTGCGTCACTTGCCAGAGGGAATTGTCCAAGACTTGACGTGAACGCCACTTGGGCCTCCCCTGTTGGGTCCCCAATTGGCGCAATACGGGGCGCGGCGGCGTACCCGATAGCCCCCATGGCGGTCACCGTGGCCCCAACGGCCATCATGGCGGTAGCTATCCGTAACTTGACAATCCGGCGATGGCTTGGCAATCCGCCGGTTCGAGACGAGCAGGATGGTTGGATCCGCCGGAACGGCCTGATCCACAAGGGTGCGACCGATTGCGGCCCCGCAATCGAAGCCAGGCGGAATGAGAGGTCGGTCGGCGTTGGGTTCGGTTCATTCTTGGCCCGATTCAGGACGTCGCGTACGGCACGCAGATCCTCGACGTCGCGGCGGCAGTTCGCGCAATCGACAAGATGGCTGAGCAGCCGTTCTCGGTCGGTGTCGTCCAGGGCCCCGTCGACAAACGCTGATCGCAATTCGGCCAGATCAGCGCAGGGCGCCTTCCTCACGCCGACCTCGCCGGCTCCAGACTTCCCAGTTTGGAGCTGACCTTGTCGGAGCTGGCGCCCGTCTCGACCTCCACACCGAGATATCGCACCCGCTCCCCCGTCGGTCGGCGGTGCGCAAGCGCGGTCCGTAGCTGCGCTCGCCCGCGGTGAATCCGGCTCCGGACGGTTCCGATCTTGATGTCAAGAACCTCGCTGATCTCCTCGTAGCTGAGGCCCTCGATGTCGCATAGCACAACGGCCGCGCGAAATTCCGGTGGCAAGGCTGAGAGAGCAGCGGCCACGTCGTGATCAAGATCGGCGTCGGCCAGCTGATCGGACGGATTCGGCCAGGCACTGGGCAAACGCTCAGCGGAGCCGTCACCCAGGCCGTCGAAGCGGATCTTCTGGCGGCGTCGTGCGCCGTCGAGGAAGAGGTTGGTCGTGATGCGATGAAGCCAGCCCTCGAACGTTCCCGGCTGAAACCGGTGCAACGAGCGGAACACACGCACAAATACGTCTTGAGTGAGGTCCTCGGCATCGTGCGGGTTCCCCGTCAACCGATAGGCCAGCCGGTAAACCCGAGCACCATGGTCTCGTACCAGCTCTTCCCAGGTCGGCGGCGTCCATGACTGCTCAGAGTCCGGCAGCGGGCTCGCCGGCGCAGGCGGCTGCCAAGCCTGAGGATCAGGGGCGGGCCACTGCGCCATCGGTTCGACCTCCCTAGAGCGTCCGGCGCGACCAAACAGGTTCAGCCTGAACGCCTCATTCTTGCTCGTCATCCTGGCAATGCCCTGAACGAACCCTGGCTTTTGCCTGTGCACGATCGTGTCCTCGCTCACAATCTGCCCAACGTGGCGAGGTGCGGACGCGTTCCGCACTATTCCTTTCTGCTCGCGCGGCACCCCTGGAAGCGCCTACCGACGCTCGCAGAGAATTTTCTCACGTTTGCGCGGGCGGCCTCAACTCAGTCTGTGGAGACCGATTCTCCTGTCTGGAGACCGGCTGCCGCCAAGGCGGAACGCAACCCCTCGACCTCGGCGGAGGTGGCCTCGATCAGTGGAGACCTGAGGCCTCCCACGTCACGGCCAAGCAGCTTCAGGCCAGCCTTGACCAGAATGCAGCCTTGCGTTGCGAATATTCCGGTGTAAATCGGCAGCAACTGTTGATGGAGACGCAACGCCGTGGCGACATCACCGGCCAGATACGCCTCGATCAGCTGCCGGGTCCCGATGGCGCTGAAGTGTGTTGAGGTGCCAACCACCCCTACGGCGCCGACCGACAGCAACGGCAGCGTCATGGCGTCGTCACCGGAGTAGTACGCGAGCTCACTCTGCGCAATGACTTGCGCGGACGCCGTAAGGTCGCCCTTCGCATCCTTGACGGCGACGATGCCCGGATGTTCGGCCAGTCGCAGCATGGTGTCGGTGGCAATGGCCACGCCGGCACGACCCGGAATGTCGTAGAGCATCACCGGGACGTCGGTGGAATCCGCGACCCGCCGGAAGTGCTCCACGATGCCGGCCTGCGGCGGCTTGGAGTAGTACGGCGTGACCACCAGAAGGCCGGCTGCGCCCAGCTTGGCAGCCGCTGCTGCCAGTTCCAGCGTGTGCTCGGTGTTGAACGTGCCGACGCCTGCAAGGATGATCGCCCGGTCGCCGACGGCGTCGAGCACCGCTCGAAGCAGGTCGGCCTTCTCCGCGTCCGAGGTGGTCGGAGACTCCCCGGTCGTACCGCTGATGACCAGTCCATCGTTGCCCATCTCGTCGACCAGATAGCTGGCGAGTTCGGCCGCGGCGTCGAGGTCCACGGACCCATCCGCCGCGAACGGAGTCACCATGGCCGTGAGCAGCCGACCGAAGGGTGGCGTCGACATGCTCGTCATCCTAGCGACCAAGGCATTGCTAGAGCACCTTGATCACGACGAGAGGATCGCCGTCGTTGACCACATCGCCTTCCGAAACGACGATCTCCGAGACCGATCCTGCGACGTCGGCGAGCACCGGGATCTCCATCTTCATCGACTCCAAGATCACCACAGCGTCCTCGGCGGCCACCTGCTGGCCCAGCTCCACCTCGACCTTCATGACGGCCGCGACGAGCTCGGCGACGACGGTATGGCTCATGCCGTCATCGTAGGGTTCGGTCAGCAGGCGTTTCGATAGGGTGAGATTCGTGAATCTCTCCGCTGTCAAGACCTCAACCAAAGCCGCGCCCAAGCCGGGATCGTGGGCGTTCGCCGAGGACTTCGTCGACGAGTCCGAGCAGGCGGCGGAGGCGCGCCAGAAGGCGAGGCAGCTCGGTGTTGCACCGATCGGTCGGGGCTCTGCGAGCGCGCTGACTTTTCTGGCAAAGGTGGTGCAGGCGAGGACGGTTGTTGAGGTTGGCACCGGATCCGGCGTATCTGGTTTGGCGCTGTTTGCGGGAATGCAGCCGGACGGGGTGTTGACCAGCGTGGACATCGAGCCCGAACATCAGCAGGCCGCTCGTGCGGCCTTCACTGCCGTCGGCATTCCTACGCAACGATTTCGGCTAATCGCCGGGCCGGCACTCAGCGTGTTGCCGAGGCTGAGCGACGGCGCGTACGACATGGTCTTCATCGATGCGGACAAGGTCGAGTATGCCGAGTATGTCGAGCAAGGTCTGCGACTCCTGCGACACGGCGGGGTCCTCGCTGTGGACAACGCCCTGTGGCACGACCGTACGGCCGACGGAAGCAACATCGACAACGAGACCGAAGCGATTCGCAACGCGCTGAGCGCTGTCAAGGACAACGAGGATCTCGTGCCGTCGCTGCTTCCAGTCGGCGACGGGCTGCTGGTCGCTGTCAAGCGATGATCATTCGATAACGGACGGTTGAGCGGCTGGCGATCCTTTGGTCGCCAGTCTCGTGTCTCCTGAGCTCCCTTGCGGTTGGCGTCGTTCAGGTGCGTGCCTGTCGTCGCGAGGCGACGCGCGGCGTCGACCCGGAAGGCCGACGAGAAAGGAATATTGGGTCATATGTCGACCGACGAGAACGCCGCGAGGTACGTGCCTAGGCGGCGCGAAGCGTAAAGAGACTTAGGCGACGGCACTAGGCCCGGACGCTCGGCCGAGCCGGTCGACTCGCGGTAACAGCGCTCGTCGGCAGCCACGGTCCACCCCACCATCCGCGGACGCCCAAGTCCTGGAGCGTCACCGACTCCATCCCGGCAGCCGTGAGCCAATCGGCGTACTCCTCGGTGTGACTGATGTCGGCGATGATGATCTTGCCACCAGGTTCCAGTACCCGAACGGCCTCGGTGATCGCCTGCCGCCGATCTTCACGACCCTTGAGGTTGTGGATGGCAAGACTGGAGACAACGAGGTCGAACTGTCCGTCATGGTAGGGAAGCGTCGTGATGGTGCCCGTGTTCAGCTCGACGCGATCTTCGACCCCGCAGACCCGCGCATTGTGCTTGGTGGCCTCGATGTCGTTGCCGGATTGGTCCTGGCTTCGCCACAGGTCGATGCCTGACACCCGACCAGTGGTCAGTCGCTTGGCGAGGCTGATCAGGACTGCGCCGCGGCCACAGCCAAGATCAACTGCGTACTCATCACCCTTCAGCCGGGCATCATCGAGCAGATCGGCCCACCACACGAACTTGCCGTGCAGTGTGGTGTACAGATAGCTCAACGCACACAGTCCGACGAACCCGGCAAAGATCAGCGCCACAAGACCGGGCGCGAACCTATGAGTGATCATCAGCACGCAGCCGATGATCGCTAGAACCAGCGCAGCGACCCCGAGTACTGCCGGCACCGTGGGAGCGTCGACTCCGAATGTCCCACCCTCAGGCTTGCCTGCCTCCTGGCCCCCCGATCCTGAGGCAGGCGTGCTCATGTCACGGAAACCCTGACACCTTTGGCGACGACGGTGACACCGCCCTCGGAGACAGTGAAGCCTCGGGCATCATCCGCCTCAGAGTCAACGCCAATCTGGGCGCCGTCGGGGACCACGACATTCTTGTCCAAGATCGCGCGATGCACGACGGCGTTACGTCCGATGACGGCATGGGACAAGATCACCGAATGGTCCACCTTGGCGTCCGCGTGCACATGGACGTTCGGCGAGAGCACCGAACTCTCGATGGAGCCACCCGACACGACGCAACCGGGGCTCACGATTGAATCGACCGCAACGCCCTTCATGGTGAATTTGGCACCCGGCATCTGCACCGGGTACGTCCAGATCGGCCAGTCCATGTTGTAGAGGTTGAACACCGGGTCTGAGGAGACCAGGTCCATATGCGCCTCGTGGTACGCGTCGAGCGTACCGACGTCGCGCCAATAGGCCTTGTCCCGTTCGGTCGAGCCGGGAACCTCGTTGGCGGTAAAGTCGTAAACCTGTCCTTCGCCGCGACTCACGAAGCTCGGGATGATGTCGCCGCCCATATCGTGACGAGAGTCATCGCTCTTAGCGTCCTCGCGCAACGCATCGATCAGCGCCTCCGTGCTAAAGATGTAGTTGCCCATCGAGGCGAACGAGGCGTTCGGATCGTCCGGCAGACCGGGCGGCTCCGGCGGTTTCTCGAGAAAGTCCTTGATCGTGTTGTCGGCCCCGGCGTCGATCACCCCGAAGGCGCTGGCCTGGCTCCGCGGCACCCGGATGCCCGCAACCGTACAACCGAGGCCACCGCCGATATGCGCGTCGAGCATCTGCGAGACATCCATCCGATAGATGTTGTCCGCGCCGAAGACCACGACATAGTCCGGCTCCTCGTCGCGGATCAGGTTCATCGACTGGTAGATCGCGTCAGCGCTGCCCTGGTACCACCGCGGCCCGAGACGCTGCTGCGCTGGCACGGGCGTGACATAGTTGCCGAGCATCGTCGACATGCGCCATGTCAAAGAGATGTGCTTGTCGAGCGAGTGCGACTTGTATTGCGTCAACACCGCGATTTGCCGCATTCCCGCATTTGCCAAATTGGAGAGCACGAAGTCGATCAGGCGATACGTGCCACCGAAAGGCACCGCCGGCTTTGCTCGATCGTCGGTCAACGGCATGAGCCGTTTACCTTCGCCGCCAGCCAATACGATCGCCAAAACCCTTCGACGCGCGCGCATGAGTTGAACCTAGCCCATACCCGGCCTGAGACGCACCGTTCTAGGCCATGTTGTGGTCAACATCGCTGACGCTGTGGAACGATGCGAACTATGGCGCTGGCAGACACTGATCGACTGTTCATCTCGTTGCTGACCCGGGAGTATCCTCCGTCGATTTATGGCGGTGCTGGGGTACATGTCGCCCAGCTCGTGCCACAGCTGCGCAAGCTGATCGACGTGGACGTCCAGTGCATGGGCGAGCCACGCGAGGGCGCCACCGCGCACCCAGAGAATTATCCGGAAGGAGCAAACGCTGCCCTCCGGGTGTTCGGGGCTGATCTGGAGATGGTCGCGGCCCTTCCTGACGTGGATCTCGTCCATTCCCACACCTGGTACGCCAATCTGGCCGGCCATCTGGCTGGCTTGCTGTACGACATTCCGCACGTTGTCACGGCGCACTCACTCGAGCCGCACCGGCCATGGAAAGCCGAGCAACTCGGCGGCGGCTACCGGCTCTCATCGTGGACCGAGAAGACTGCCTTCGAGGCAGCGGATGCGGTGATCGCCGTCAGCGCCGGAATGCGCAAAGACACCTTGGACTCCTACACCAATCTCGATCCGAAGAAAGTGCATGTGGTCAAGAACGGCATTGACACCGAGGAATTCAAGCCGGACCCAGGCACCGACATCGTCACCGGGCTTGGAATAGATCTCGACAAGCCGTCTGTGGTGTTCGTGGGCAGGATCACCCGCCAGAAGGGCCTCATTCATTTGGTACGGGCAGCCGAGAAATTCGATCCCGATACTCAGGTCGTGTTACTGGCCGGTGCGCCGGATACTCCGGAGATCGCCCAGCAGATTGGTGATGCATTCGCCCATCTGCAGTCCACCCGAGGGAATGTCTTGTGGATCGAGGAGATGCTGCCACGGGCACATGTACGCCAGGTGCTCTCACATGCGACGCTGTTCGCCTGCCCATCGGTGTACGAGCCGTTGGGCATCGTCAACCTCGAGGCCATGGCCTGCGAGACGGCCGTCGTCGCCTCTGCTGTGGGCGGGATCCCCGAGGTGGTGGTAGATGGGGTGACCGGATACCTGGTGCCGTATGACCCTGCGCTGGCCGACGACCCGGCGGCCGTCGCCGCCTTCGAGGAGGGGTTAGCGACCAAGATCAATGAGCTGACCAGAGATCCCGAAAGGGCGCGGGCCTTCGGGCTGGCCGGCCGGGAGCGCTGCATCGAGGAATTCGACTGGTCCAAGATCGCCGCCGAGACCGTAGAGGTCTACCGTCGCGCGCTCGAGGTTCACCAGAGCTAGGCCAACAGTGATGCGGCGGCGCAGGGCAGCAACCCGCTACGCCAATCGCACAGTCGCCGGCCGCGCACTCGCAGATGCGCTGGTCGCCGAGGCTGTGTTGGAGAAACCGGTCGTGCTCGCACTTCCCCGCGGCGGCGTACCCGTTGGCGCCCAGGTGGCTGCCCGGCTGAACGCCCAACTCGGAGTGATCCTGGTACGCAAGATCGGCGTACCAGGACGCAGCGAGCTCGCCATGGGAGCTTTGGCCATGGTCGGTGGGGACATCGCAGAATTCCGCAACGAGGAGATCATCAACGGACTGCGCATCAGCAACCAGGCCTTTGAGGCCGCGCGGAACCGGGAGTTGCTTGAGCTCAAGCGTCGCGCCAGCATCTTTCCCTCCGCTGATCTGGATATCGCTGATGCGACGGTCATCCTCGTGGACGATGGCCTGGCGACCGGCTCCACGATGCTGGCGGCAGTCGCGGCCGTCCGGACTCACGCACCGGTATCGATCGTGGTGGCAGTCCCGGTGGGGGCACGCCAGGCGGTGCAGGCACTGCGATCGGTCGCAGACCGCGTCGTCTGTCTCTGGACTCCGGAGCCGTTCGTCGCGGTCGGCGGCGCGTACGAGGACTTCCGTCAACTGAGCGACGAGGAGGTCCTCAGCATCCTCGAGGACTCCTCGTGAGGTTGTCACTGGAGCGGCCTTGACCACCGCAACTCCAGATATCCCAAGTACTCTCCTCAGCCGACGTCGGCCGCTACACCACCTGTCAGCGTGAGAAGTTCGGTGTAGGTCAGGGGAAAGACGGCATGTGGGATGCCGCCGGCAGCCCAAAGCTCGTCGAACTCCGCGAGCGCGCAATCAACAATCGTGCGGATCGGCCTTGGATGGCCGACAGGAGCCACACCTCCAATCGGCTGGCCGGTGTGTTCGCGTACGAATGCCGGCGAGGCGCGACGAAGCGAAATCCCCTGCTGTTCTCCGACCTTGGCCATGTCCACTCGATGTGCGCCACTGGTCATGATCAACAGAGGCACCCCGGTATCAGTTTCTTTGAGCTGCTCGCGCATGCTGACGCCCGCAGCCACAAAAGTTTCAAAGATCAGCGAATTGGCGATGGCTCCCACCGGGCACCCTAAGTACTGCGCTGCAGCCCGTGCGGTGGTGACCGCCTCATCGAGCATGCGGACCCGACCAGGCAACCCAGCGGCCTGCAGGATCTCGTTCACGGCCTCGCAGTTCGGATGCATGTGGTTGCCATCACCCTTTCTCGTCAACGGAACCCGCTGCGCTGGCGTCGAGCCAGGCAAGCAAAAGGACCCAGTCAGGAGTGACCAGGTCCTTTGTGCTGTCAGCTGTCGACCTATCCAACGACCTCTTTCAGCGCCCCCGCTAGCTCGGCCGCCTCGTCCGCGTTGAGTTCCACAACGAGCCGGCCGCCTCCCTCGAGCGGAACCCGCATGACGATCCCACGTCCCTCCTTGGTGACTTCCATAGGGCCGTCACCTGTCCGCGGTTTCATTGCAGCCATCGCGCATCCTCATCCTGTAGTGATTCGGCAACTTGCCGGCTCAATTATTCCGTACCACCTAGTCGCGGCCCGCGTCGGGTCATTTGGCTGGGACGCCTCGAATGATGGCCTATAAGCCAATTGTGGCGCCAGGTCGGTGCCGTCCGCAGGAATCTAGTCGGACCAGACGGGCGGTGGCGCAAAGCAGCCGACCACATGATCGTCGACCAGGCCGATCGCTTGCATAGTGGCGTACGCCGTAGTCGGGCCTATGAAGCGGAAGCCAAGGCCCTTGAGCTCCCGGGCCATTCCGATTGACTCGGGTGAGGTCGCACGCCACTCCCCCGCTGCTGGGCGGGGGCGTCCGATCACCCGATAGCTGAGAACAATCTCGGCGAACCTCGGGCCAAGATCGACAACCAGGCGAGCGTTTTGAATGGCGGCGACAATCTTGGCCCGGTTCCGAATGATGCCTGCATCGCTCAGCAGCCGCTCGATGTCATCGTCGGTGAAGGCGGCAACTCGCTCGGGCCGGAAACCGGCGAAGGCTCGGCGGAAGTTCTCTCGCTTGCGGAGAATCGTGATCCAGGACAGTCCTGACTGGAAGGCCTCGAGCGTCATACGCTCGTACAGTCCCTGCACAGTGCTGACGGGGCGGCCCCACTCATTGTCGTGGTACCCAACGTACTCAGGGGCCGACAGTGCCCACGGGCAGCGCAAGAGGCCGTCAGGACCGGGCAGCGCTCCAGTGTTCATCGTGCTTTCTCAGCGATCGCGCCCAGCGCACGTAGGCTGCGCGCAAGACCAGCGCGTAGGGCCGGCAGGGCGAGCCGGACGATCCACTCGGTCAGCCGGCCGCCGAGTGTAGTGAAGACCTCAGTGCAGGACACGGTGGTCTTCCCCTCATGGCCGGTAAGGCGAAAGGCACCCTCACCGGTGAAATACGGACCAAGGTGCAAGATCTCCACCACGGCCGTATCGGCAGCGGGCGGAGACCAACCGGTCACGATGAAGCGGTCCAGCAGTCCCAACGGAATCCGGCCCAGCCACACACCGGAGAGGGCTTCGGCTCGCACGCCAAGACCGGTATCGCGGTCACTGGTCACGCGGACAGTGGTGAGCGGAATCCAGCGAGACTGGCCGGTCCAGTCGACGAGCAACTCCCACACGGCACTTACAGGCGCATCGATCTCGGCCGTAACCTCCAGGCGAATGCTCACTAATGTCCTGCGATCAACCGGACTGGCGGTCTTCAATGGCAGATGGGGGTCGCTCTGGAGGCGCTGGGGTGTTGGTTGACTCCATGGGATCGTGTGAAGTCGGCTGCTCAGCTGCGCGCGCCGAGGCCGTTGACTCCTGGAGTCGCTGCCGGACGGTGGCACCCTCCGCCAGTTCCGCGATCAAGGCATCACGCTCGGCGATCTCGAGAGCAAGCCGGTCGAGCAGATCGTCCACCTGAGCCATGGCATATCCGCGCAGTGTGAGGCCGAACCGGATGTTCTTCAGCTCCTCCGCGGTCAGTGCCCCACCGTTGGGCAGATCTTGCCGGTAGGTGTCATACACCGGATCCCTACTCATCTGTCCCATTCCTCCCGCAGCTGCCATCGCCGCCACGCCCAAAGCCGCGACAGCGACGACGGCGATGAACCACTCCATGGGATAGATGCTTTCACGCTGCACTTTCCAGGTGCTCGCGCATCGCGCGGTGTGTGATTGCTCGCTCCACTCGCCGCGATGTTCGCTCGGTTGCCACCGTCTTCCTCGGATATGGCGGAACGAAAGCGTTGTTTCCGACGCTCGCAGCTGACTACTCAGGACGGCGGGGCTGGCCAAGTGTTGGCTGGTTCGTCAGCATCAAGCTCACCGCTTCGTCCGCGTCGTCGGTGATCGTAAACGTCTCGAGGTCAGTGGCAGAGATGATGCCTCGCTCGAGCCCGACGCTCCGCAACCAGTCGACCAGCCCGCTCCAGTAGTCGCTGTCGAACAGCACCACTGGGAATGAGGTCACCTTCTGGGTTTGCACCAGTGTTAGCGCCTCGAACAGTTCATCCAGAGTGCCGAAGCCGCCCGGCATCACCACAAAGCCTTGGGCGTACTTGACGAACATCGTCTTGCGCGCGAAGAAGTACCGAAAGTTGATGCCGAGGTTGATGTAAGGGTTGAGTCCAGACTCGAACGGCAGCTCGATGCCGAGACCGACTGAGACGCCACCGGCCTCGGACGCGCCCTTGTTCGCGGCCTCCATGATTCCGGGACCACCGCCAGTGATGACCGCAAGGCCGGCGCCAGCGAGCTTGCCGCCGAGGCGCTCGGCAGCGGCGTACATCGGGTGATCGCGAGGCGTCCGGGCAGATCCGAAGACACTGACCGCCAGGCCGAGCTCGGCGAGCGTCCCGAACCCGTCAATGAATTCCGACTGGATCCGCAGCACCCGCCACGGATCGGTATGGACCCAGTCAGTGGCACCGCGACTCTCCAGCAGCCGCTGGTCGGTCGTCGAGTGCGTTGCAGTCCGCTCCCCGCGTACGACAGGGCCCTGCCATTGCCAATGTTCGGGCTCCTCCACGAGGCCACCCTCTCACTGTCGAGGCTAGTGAGATGTCTCCTGCGCACCGGAAATGGCCGCTCAGAGGCTTAGCTCAGCCAGCGGATGAGAGCATCGCGGCAGGCAACGACGTCGTCAGCCGGGCAAAACTCATCGTCGGCGTGAGCTTTGCCGGGGTCGCCTGGGCCGAAGTTGACCGCCGGGATACCCATCGCGCTGAAGCGCGCGACATCAGTCCACCCGAACTTCGCGCTCGCCTGGCCACCGACAGCACGGAGGAACTCAGCCGCAGCCGGCTGGTCGAGGCCAGGTCGGGCTCCAGCAGCCACGTCGGTGACCTGAATCGGATAGGCCTCAAGGATCCTTCGCACGTACGCCTCAGCCTCTGCTGGGGACTTGTCGGGTGCGAATCGGTAGTTGATTTCGATGACACACCTGTCGGGGATCACGTTGCCGGCAATGCCGCCGCTGATCCCGACCGCGTTCAGCCCTTCGCGGTAGATCAGCCCGTCCACCTCGATCTGCTGTGGCTCGTATGAGGCCAGAAGTTGCAGCAGTTCGCCAGCATCGTGAATCGCGTTGTGCCCGATCCAGGATCGCGCGGAATGCGCCGCCACTCCTCGCAGCTCCGCCCGCAGCTGCAATGTCCCCTGGCAACCGCCCTCGATACGCGCACTGGTCGGTTCGCAGAGGACTGCGAAGTTACCTTCTAGATAGTGGGGGTGCTCGCGGGCAATCCGGCTCAGACCGTTGCGATACTCTTCGACCTCCTCGTTGTCGTAGAACAGCCACGTGACGTCCCGACGTGGTTGTGCGAGGGAGGCGGCGACCGACAGTTGGACCGCGATCCCACCCTTCATGTCGCAGGCGCCGCGACCCCAGACGATCTCCCGGCCCCCACTGTCACGCGTCGTCCAGGACGGCACGTTCCCGGCGATCGGCACCGTGTCCAGGTGGCCGGCGATCACTATCCGCTCAGCCCGACCCAGTTCCGTGCGGGCGAGGACGACATTCCCGTCCCGCAGCACATTCAGGTGGCCGTGTCCGCTCAGCGCCTGCTCCACGCGGTCGGCGATCTCGGCTTCCTGCCCGCTGACCGACTCGATGTCGATCAATGCACGCAACAACTCGATGACATCGCCACCCGGGTCGAGACGTGCAGACACGAGCGGCACCTTACAGCGTCGGTAGGCTCGGGCCCATGACTGACGCCGCCACTGCTCCCCTTCGGGTTGCCTGGGGCTGGGGTCTCGCATCGATCCACGCCTCGGATCAGGTGCTGGACACCTACTTCCCGTCGCCTCGGATTGGCATAGCTGACGACAGTGCAGCACCGCCACCGCTCGTTTCGGCAGTTATCGATGATGAAGCTCGGGAAGTCCGCACCGAGATTGTCCTGGTCGAAATCGACCTGGACGCGCCGCCGGCGGGCACCTCCGACGCCTATCTCAGGCTGCACCTCCTCAGTCATCGGCTGGTGAGGCCGCGCAGCATCAATCTCGACGGCATCTTTGGGTCGCTGCCCAACGTCGTGTGGACCTCGGCCGGTCCGTGCGCCATTGAGGGATTCGAACGGGTTCGTATCCGGCTGCGCGCTCGTGGCGGACATCTCAGCATCTACGGAGTGGACAAGTTCCCGCGCATGGTCGACTACGTGGTTCCGACAGGGGTGCGCATTGCCGACGCTGATCGAGTCCGATTGGGCGCCCACCTCGCCAAGGGGACGACGGTGATGCATGAGGGCTTTGTGAACTTCAACGCCGGCACGCTCGGCACGTCGATGGTGGAAGGCCGGATCTCCGCTGGTGTGGTGGTCGGGCGCGATTCCGACATAGGCGGCGGGGCGTCGATCATGGGCACGTTGTCCGGCGGTGGCAGCGAAGTCATCTCGATTGGCGAACGATGCCTGATCGGCGCCAACGCCGGCGTCGGGATCGCTCTCGGCGACGACTGCGTCGTTGAGGCCGGCCTCTACGTCACGGCAGGCACCAAGGTCACACTGCCGGGCGGCGAAGTGGTCAAGGCGCGGAGCTTGTCAGGCAAGAATGGGCTGCTTTTCATTCGCGACTCGGTAACCGGCGCCGTGGAGATGCGTCGGCGGCAACGGAGCGGAGTTGAGCTGAACGCCGAGCTGCACGCGAACTGAGCCCATTTGCGATCCGAAACAACTCGCACTCTTGGGTGCCTCATCGTCGCGTTCGTCCTGTTGATCGCTGCCGGCGTCGGGGCCTTCTGGTGGCTCCGTTCCCGGAATCTGACTGAGCCGGTACCGGGCCAACAACGATGTGTCGCGACGGCCAAGGACACATCCACGGTGTTGGACCTCGACCAGGCCCACTTCGCCTCGATTATTGCGGGCGTCTCGGTACGCCGAGGTCTGCCACCCCGGGCGGCTTCCATCGCCCTTGCTACGGCTTATCAGGAAACGGGCATCCGCAACCTCGACTACGGCGATAGCGACTCCGTTGGCCTCTTCCAGCAACGCCCCTCTCAGGGCTGGGGCACCAGGCAGCAGGTGATGGATCCGCACTATGCGACAGGGAAGTTCTACGACGCTCTTGTCAAGATCAAGAACTGGGAGACCGACGACATCAACGACGTAGCGCAGAAGGTACAGCGAAGTGGGCATCCAGAGGCCTATCGCGATCATGAGGCTGATGGCCGGGTGCTGGCCAGCACGCTGACCGGTCAGTCGCCGGCCGGATTCAGCTGCCTGGACCGTAGCGGCACGCCGGGAGATACCAAGGGCTTACGCAGTTCCCTGCAGCGCACGTTCGGCGAGCTCGATGACTCGACTGAAGGGTCAGTGGTCACCATCCGTGCCCGTAGCAGCCGGCAGGCCTGGGCGTACGCGCACTTCGCCGTGGCAAATGCCCCTTCCTACGGAGTGACTACGGTCAAGGTCGGAGACAGGTTATGGCAAACCCAGGACTTCAACCTCCCCGACTGGCAGGAGACCACGCCGAAGCTCAAGAACGCGCGCGTCGAGATCACCGTTCGCTAATCGGACGCGACCTACGATCACGTTCGCTCGCTGTGCACGCAACCTACGTGCACGTACTTTGCTGACGGTCTGCATAGGTAGCAACCTATGCAGACCGTCAGAAAGCTACGTGCACGTAGGTTTCAGCGAGAGGGGGAGTTGTTGACTGTGGCGGCGTCCATCAGCCGTGCAGCAGCCGCAGCAATCCGCTCATCGGTTGCCGTGAGTGCGACGCGTACGTGCCTGGTGGCGGCGGCACCATAGAAGTCTCCCGGCGCAACAAGGATGCCCATGCGGGCCAGGAAGTCCACCGAAGCATGGCAGTCCTCGTCACGGGTGACCCACAAGTAGATGGATCCCTCCGAGTGCTCGATCCGGAATCCAGCGGCCTCTAGTGCCGGCCGGAGCACGGCGCGTCGCCTGAGATACCGAGTCCGCTGCAGCTCAACATGGTCATGATCGCCGAGCAGGTCGATCATCACCTCCTGAACCGGACGAGGCACTAACATCCCGGCATGCTTGCGGACCGACAGCAGGTCGGCCACCACATTTCGATCACCAGCGACGAATCCGGCGCGGTAGCCGGCCAGGTTGGAACGTTTGGATAGCGAGTGCACGGCGAGCAGGCCTTCGTGGCGACCGGCATCGATCGTGGGATGCAGCACCGAGACCGGCTCGGCCTCCCAACCGAACTCCCCGTAACACTCGTCGGAAGCAACCAGCGCCCCACGCTCGCGAGCCCAGTCCACCCGATGCCTGAGCTCATCGGCGTCGAGGATCTGTCCAGTGGGATTTGATGGCGAATTGATCCAGACAAGCGCCGGCCGGGCATCGCCGAGCTGATCAAGATCGTCACAGGCGATTGCGCGACAGCCAGCGATCTTCGCGCCCACCAGGTACGTCGGATAGGCCATCGTCGGATAGACCACAAGATCATTGGGACTGAGCCCGAGCAAGGTCGGCAGCCAGGCGACCAGCTCTTTCGTGCCGATGACCGGCAGTATGTCCTCAGGAGGCAGTCCGACAGCCCCCCAGCGCCGCGACAGGTAGGACGCAATTGCCTCGCGTAATGCGGTTGTGCCCGATGTGAGCGGATACCCCGGACTATTGGCAGCGCGGGCCAGCGCCAGCATCGCCCGCTCCGGAGTGGAATCGACCGGCGTCCCTATCGAAAGATCGACGATCCCGCCAGGATGAGACTCGGCGGTCGCCCGGGGAGCCGCAAGCGTGTCCCAGGGAAAGTCAGGGAGGGCCGCAGCCAGTGTCGAGCGTCGCGGCGGTACCTCCGTCAAGACGGCGCAGTGATCACTCGTCGTGGTCTTGCGGAGGCAAGCTCTCGATCAGCGGGTGATCTTTGTCAATTACACCGAGCTTGGCGGCGCCGCCCGGTGACCCGAGGTCGGAGAAGAAGTCCACGTTGGCGTTGTAGTACTCCTTCCATTCCTCCGGGGTGTCGTCCTCGTAGAAGATAGCCTCCACCGGGCACACCGGCTCGCACGCCCCGCAATCGACGCATTCGTCAGGGTGGATGTAGAGCATCCGCCTACCCTCATAAATGCAGTCGACCGGGCATTCCTCGACGCATCCACGGTCCTTCAGGTCTACACATGGCTGTGCAATGACGTACGTCACGGATGTCGCTCCTTGAATTCTGCTTTGTGCGTCGTCGCCAGCGCGAGCAACGCGATCCTCATCGCCTAGTATCACGCCTCTCAGCAACGATGCTTACTAAGGTCCAGCAACGAAAGGCGGGTCTGGTGGCTGGTCGAAAGAGCGACCCGCTAGCCGGCGCGTTGCCCGGCGAGCGCTGGGTGGTGAGATTCCGGCTGCCTGACGGTTCGGCTACTGATGTCATCGGCTGGATCGACGCGCTGGACGCAACCTCGATACAGCTTGCGCCCACCGATATCGCCAAACAGGTAATCGAGCGGTCCATGATCATTGCCGCGCGGCGTGCGCCTGCGGCCGCTGGTGGACCCCATCCCCGGCGGATCTCGGCTCGCGTACTGCAACAGCGTGCATTGCCAGGATGGTTGGCGTGGCACGAGCCACTCGGTGAGTGGACCCTGCGAGCCGGTGGCGGCTTCACTCGACGCGCCAACTCATGCCATGCAGTCGGTGATCCCGGCATGCCGACGCAGCAAGCCGCCGAGCAGATCATCGGTTTCGCGGTTGCCCACGACATTCCGCCCGTCGCCCAAGTGATCGAAGAATCGCCTGAGGAGCTCGCGATGCGAAGTTTGGGCTGGGTCCCTACCGACCAGCCGACAGCGGTTCTCGTCAGCCGTCTGGCCGACTTCTTGGCGGATCGACTGGCCGGGCCAGCGGTGAAGATCACCGAGGCGTTAGAGCGGGATTGGGAGGAGGCGTATCAGCACAGTCGGCCGAATTCAGCCGATCCAGCCATTGTCCGGAAGATCTTGGACGGCAACCCTCCCCGAGCCTTCGCCACCGTTGCCGCCCAAGAACCCGATAGTCACGAGCTCGTCGCCATTGCCCGGGGGCACCGCAACGAGGACTGGCTAGGACTGGCGGCGATCTGGACCCGTCCTGATCATCGCCGGCGCGGCGTAGCGGTCGCGATGATGGCCGCACTCGGACATTGGGCCGCGCGCCAGGGCGCGCGCTACGCGTACCTTCAGGTGGCGACTGTCAATGAGTCCGCCATTGCCGCGTACTCCGGGCTCGGCTTCGTCCATCACCACAACTACCTCTATCTCGCTCCCGCTCGGTAGCGCAGCCCCTCAGTCGGACACCGCCGGCGACTTTCCGACTCAGCCGCTCTTCGGTTTCTTGCAGGTGACCTGGTCGGTCGGTGCATAGCGCCAGCTGAAGTTCTCCCGGCGAACTACCGAGCCGTTCTGGTAGAACAACCGCTGATAGCGGACATCGAAGCCCTTAACCGGGCTCGAGGGCTCGCACTTGCGCGAGTCGTCAGTGATCTTGCGTCCGGTTGTGAAGTTGGACTTGATCGGAGCAGTCGCCACCACCTTGTCGTACGTCTTGGTCGACCACATCTTCACCGTGATGGACCCCTGACTGGTAGGTGTGCCCTTCACGATGTAGGCCTGAACCAATACGCCGTACTTTGTGTCGTTCTGGAACTTGAGGTCGACACCGGGCCATGCCACGGTTGCCTCCCGACCTGCCGGGTAGCGGTCGATGAACAGGCCGTGTGGCTTGTGGAATACATCCTTCAGCCCCGCGAAGAACATCGCGTTGAACGTCGTCGTGGCGCTCTGTGAGACACCTCCACCGAGTTCCTTGCGGAACCTGCCGTCCTTGATGATGAACCCTTTGGTGAAGCCGTTCGCTTCGGTTCGCTCGCCGACGATCTGGTTCAGGGAGAAGATCTCACCCGGCTTGAGCACAGTCCCATTGATCAGGGCCGCTGCCCGCCCGATATTGATGTTGCGGTATGGGAGATAGGGGAAGTGGGTGGTGAACTGGCCCGTCACCTGCTTGATCCCGAGCTTCGTCGCATCCTCGGTGGAGAAGGCTGCTTTGGCTCCTGTCAGCTGCACGCTCACTCGTCGCTCGCTAGCCGGCTTGATCAACACGGGTTCGACTGCCTTCTTCAGGTTATCGGCCGCCACAGTCGTCCCATTGACCGCGGGGATCACCTTGGGCTTGCCGTTTACCAGTCGTACTGTCGCGTTCTTCGGCTCAACGAAGTCGACCTTCTTGATGGCCGGATCAGCGCTGCGCCGCAGCTTCTTTTCATCGAGCACGGGCTGGATGTTGCCGTCTTGCGGAAGGAAGGAGATCGACCCGGCGAGCATCTTGGGGCTGACTTCGAACGATCCGGCGCCGCTGATCTTGACCTTGATGGGGGCCGAGATGGCGGGCTTGGCGAAAGTAGCGACCACCTTGTCGGCCTCGTCGTCGGTGATCGCAGGTTGGCTGATATCGGCCGGCATTGCAATGGGTCCTATCACCTTCAAGAAACTGCTGGTGATTGTCGCCGCCGCCGCATCTTGGCGCAGCACCGTTCCTTCGCGGCCGTGCTTCTGCTTGATTTTCGTGCCGCGGTACGCCACTGCTGCGTCGACGGGCTCATGGTTGAAGGTCTTGCCGAGCTGCCCCACGGCTGCTTGGAGTTTGGCCTGGTCGACCATGACCACGGCGTCGATGGCTGAGCCACCCGTTAGCGTCTTGAAAATGTGCAGCGGGTTCAGGCTCTTGCCTCCACCGGCCGCTTCGACACTCTTCGCGTAATCGACAGTAAGTCCGCCATCGGCCGGCTTGAGCTGCGCCTGTTTTTCTCCGACGGTGAGATTCAGGGGTTCGGCCGCCCTGGCACCGAGCTCCACGGACAGCTTCTGAATCGCCTCGGACCGGCTTAGGCCTCCAACGGCCACACCTGAGATCTGCGCCTTCTTGGGGACCTTGTCACCGGTGACGAGGTAACCAGCGACGTACAGGATCCCCGCGAGGACCAGAACGCCACCGAGAACGGCCGCGACCATCAGCCAGATCAGCCGTCTCCTGTCCGGCCGCTCCTCCCCAGGAGGCTCGGGATCCCAGACGATCGTGTTATCGGCACCAACGTCGTTCCTTGGCGCTTGGATAGTCAAAAAACTGCTACCTCGGGTCGGACGGCATTGTGTCTTTGGGTGTCGGCGCATGATTGCCGACGCTCACCCCTGATTAGGAATAGGCCCCCCGATAGTACGTCAAGGGAGGCTGAGCGTTTGGGTCGTCGTCAGAAGGCAGCCCACTCGCGCGGCGCAATTGACCGACGACGATCGTGTGGTCACCACCGTCGTGCATGCCGTACGTCGTGCACTCGAGCCAGCTCAGCGCGCCATCGATCAATGGTGTTCCGCTGAGGGGACTCGGGGTATGCGAGACGCTGTCAAATTGAGTGAGCAGATCGCGTCCGCGATTTGAGAAATGCCTGGCAAGCTCTTCTTGGTCGACGGTCAGCAGTGACAGGCACCAGTATTTGGCCTTCGTGATCGCGCCGTGGAAACGGCTTGACTTGCTGACGCAGACCAGAACCAGAGGTGGCTCCAGTGAGACAGAGCACACCGCGGTGGCGGTCATCGCGTGCTTGATTCCATGATGCAGCGCCGTCGCAACGGCGACGCCGGAGGCGAAGTGGCCCATGACGTGTCGCAGCGCATCGGGCGAACCGGGTACGCCGAAGGCCAGATCTGACGCTGTCTCCGCGTTCGAGGATGCCTCCGGCAAGCTTGCGCTCGTCACGAACGCTAGCTCAGCCCGGCGAACAGGTCGTCAGCCCAGCCTTCGCCCTCAGGAAGCGGAATACCGACGGCCAGCCGGTAGTATTCGCGGGCCCAACGGCCGTCGCCGAGGACCTCCGCGCCAGCGAAAAATGGGCCGTCGGGGGCGATCTGGGTGGCGTAGGCCCGCATGGCGGCGATCTTCTGCGCCACCCTGGGCTTCCCGTCGATCTCGACCGCGATGTCGGCGTCCTCGGAGAACATCGTCGACAGCGCGCCTTCGGGATCTATTTCTTGAAAGCTCTCCGTCTCACCCGCCTCGCGTAGCGCTTCGATGGCAGCAAGGATCTGGCTCTTGCTCATGGTCGACCAGAACACACGTGAGATTGTCCACGGTTCTCCGAGGTCCCGGCGGTAGGACTCCACCGCTGCAAGTTGGGTGGCGTACATGGCCACACGGTGAGCCTGAATGTGATCGGGGTGGCCGTAGTTGCCGACCTCGTTGTACGCGATGAGAACTTGCGGGCGCCGGTCCCGGATGACCGGCACCAGTTCGTTCGCAGCCTCCAGCAGGTCCGCTGTCCAGAAGATGCCTTCGCGGAGCACGTCGCGGGCGATGGCCCGGCCCTCGGCGTCGTACGCCATGCCCGAATCCCGGTATCGCCCGTCGCTCCCGAGTCGGATGAAGTCCGTGACCCCGAGGATCTCCATCGCCAGCTTCAGTTCACCTAGCCGGTGTGACCCGAGGTCGTCGCGCTGCTCCGCACCAAGGTGTGCAAGATTCTCGACGAGCACTTCGCCCTCTTCGCCGAGCGTGCAGGTCACCAGACAGACCGCCGCACCCTCAGCCGCATACTTGGCCATCGTCCCTCCATCCATGATCGTTTCATCGTCTGGATGGGCATGTACCAGCATGAGCCGCCGGGCGGGCTCAGACGTCACATCAGAATTCACGGGCCCAACTTTATGCGTGAGGAATGAAGGCTGGTCCGGCCAAGCCCCCGGCTGCCGATCAAAGGATCACACGCGGCTCGGCGAAGTGACAGGCCGAATCGTGTACCGACTCGCCATCTGGGCGCCCGACCAGCAATGGTTCGTCGATGCTGCAGATCTCCTGCGCCTTCCAGCAGCGGGTGTGGAACCGGCACGCGACCGGGGGATTGGCTGGGCTTGGCACGTCGCCAGTCAGCACGATCTGCTCCCGCATCTTGCGCATCGTGGGATCGGGCAACGGCACGGCCGACAACAGAGCTTGAGTGTACGGGTGGGTCGGCCGAGAGTAGATCTGATCCTCGTCTCCGAGCTCTACAAGCTTGCCCAGGTACATCACGCCTACTCGATCCGAGATGTGCCGGACCACGGACAGGTCATGGGCTATGAAGACATACGCCAGACCAAGCTCGTTCTGCAGCTTCTCGAGCAGATTTACCACCTGGGCTTGAACAGAGACGTCGAGCGCTGACACCGGCTCGTCGCAGATGATGACTTTTGGGTTGAGCGCCACGCCCCGGGCAATGCCGATCCGCTGACGCTGCCCGCCGGAGAACTGATGGGGGTAGCGGTTGATGTGCTCGGGGTTGAGACCGACCAGATCGAGCAGTTCCTCCACCCTCCGCCGGCGGCCGCCCTTCGGCACCACCTCACGATGGATCTCAAACGGCTCGCCGACGATGTCTCCGACCGTCATGCGCGGATTGAGCGAGGTGTAGGGATCCTGAAAGACGATCTGAATATCCCGCCGGAGCCGGCGCATATCCCCGCCCTTCTGGGAGTAGACGTCCACCCCGTCGAAAGTGAGCTTGCCGGCGGTCGGCTCCTCCAGGCGCATAAGCATCCGGCCCAGAGTTGACTTCCCGCAGCCAGATTCGCCGACGATCCCAAGCGTCTCCCCCTTGTACAGCTCGAAGGAGACGCCGTCGACAGCTTTGACATGCCCGACCGTACGCCGCAGCACGCCGGCCTTGATCGGGTAGTACTTCACCAGGTTCTCGGCCTTGAGAACCACCTCACGACTCATTGAGGCTCAACTCCTCGCTCAATATCTTCATCGTGATCAAGCCCGCCGGCAGCCACCGGATACTCCAATCCGAGCTCCAGATGCGCCTCCACTTCCTCCGTGGTCTGCGTTACCTCGAGCTCTGGGCTGTGGGTCAGTAGGAGCTCAGAGAAGTGGCACGCGGCAAGCCTGTGCCGAGCAACCTCCCTCAGCGGCGGTGGCGGGTCCACCCGGCAGATGTCTTTGGAGTAATGGCAGCGCGGATTGAACGGGCATCCAGGCGGGATGTTCGTCAGGTTGGGCGGCAGGCCACCGATCGCGGAAAGTGTCTCGCCCTTCTGATCAAGTCGAGGGATCGAGTCGAGCAGGCCTTTGGTGTAGGGATGGGCAGGCTGCGCGTACAGCTCGAACGCATCGGCCTGCTCCACGATGCGGCCGGCGTACATCACGGCGATCCGATCCGCCACGTCGGCCACCACGCCGAGGTCGTGAGTGATGAGGATGAGGCCCATCTTGCGCTCCTCCTGCAGGTCTTTCAGAAGCTGCATGATCTGGGCTTGCACGGTCACGTCCAGGGCGGTGGTCGGCTCGTCGGCAATCAGCACGGCTGGATCAAGAGCAATCGCCATGGCGATCATGATGCGCTGCCGCATACCGCCGGAGAACTGATGTGGATAGGCCTTGACGCGTTGGGCAGCCCCGGGGATCTGCACCCGCTGCATGAGGCGTACGGCCTGGGCTAGCGAGTCAGATTTGTTCATTCCGCGGTGCTTGCGGAACATCTCGGCGATCTGCCAACCCACCGAAAAGACGGGGTTGAGTGCGGACAGTGCGTCCTGGAAGACCATCGAGATCTCCGGCCCGCGGACACGCCGCCGCTCCTCGTCGCTCAGCTTGAGGATGTCTTGCCCGCAATAGCGCACCTCACCACCGGTGATGAAGGCAGGTGGAGAATCGAGGATGCCCATGATCGCCTGCGCGGTCACCGATTTCCCTGACCCGGACTCACCGAGAATGGCCAGTGTCTCGCCCTCGTGGAGATCGAACGACACGCCATTGATGGCCTTCGCGACCCCGTCACGACTGCGGAACTCAACCTGCAACTGGTCGACCTCGAGCAGCAGACCGTCGACGGGTTTCCAGACGCCACGGGTATCGAGGAGTTCGACGTTGGGCGCTCCGCCGGTTCCCGCTGATAACGTCATCGCGACCTCCTTAGCGCATTCTCGGATCAAGGGCGTCGCGAACCACATCGCCCATCATGATGAACGCCAGCACGGTCAGCGACAAGGCGACGCTGGGGAAGAACAACATGTGCGGCGCCGCTCTGATCATGCCGATACCCGAGGCCTCAGAGATCTGGATGCCCCAGGAGATGGCGGGCGGCTGCAGTCCGATTCCCAGGAAGGACAGGGTGGCCTCGACGGAGATGTAGACGCCGAGGTTGATGGTAGAGACCACGATGACCGAAGCCAGCGAGTTGGGCAGGATGTGGGAGCCGATGATCCGGGTCGGAGACGCGCCGAGTGCCCGGGCGGCCTGGACGTAGTCGTTCGGCTTGACCTGCAGCACGCTGCCGCGCATCAGCCGCATGATCAATGGCCAGCCCAGGATGCCGAGCACTAAGGCCACTTTCCCCACCTGCACCAGAAATGGTGTCGTCAGCGGGTCGTTGGGGAAGATGTAGAGAAACAGAATCCCGCCCAGCAGCAGCGGGATCCCGAGGAAGACCTCGCCGAGGCGACTGAGCACCGAATCCATCCAGCCGGCTCGGTACCCGGCGATTATGCCTACGAACGAGCCCAGCACAGCCACGAACAACGTGGCGAACACGCCGACCAGGATCGAGGCTCGAGCACCGTAGATGGTGCGGGCGTAGACGTCGTAGCCCTGATTGTCCCGACCGAACCAGGCGTCGGGCGAGGGCGCCTCCCGGGCCTTGGACAGGTCGGCGAGGTACGGGTCGACGTTCGTGAACAACTGGGGGAACGCAGCCATAGTGAGGAAGAACACGATCAACGCCGCCGAGATCCAGAACATCGGCCGGTGGCGGAGATCCTCCCAGGCGTCGGTACCGAGCGACCGGGCCTTCTCGCCCTTCGCGGGGGCACTCAGCGGCGCCTCTGGTCCCCCGGTCGCGTCGGTGGTGAGCGGAACGAATGAGGTGGTGTCCAGGCCGGAGTCGCGGGTGGTGTCAGTCATGAGAGATCCTCGGATCCAGGAAGCCGTACAAGATGTCGACCAACA
>CAVXAP010000018.1:0-21708 GCA_963759635.1 uncultured Actinomycetota bacterium | reverse complement strand
TTTGGGCGATCCATCAACACATCGGACGGCGGCAGCACGCGAAGGCTGGGCACGGTGCCGCCAGCTTCGAACCGAGCTGCGGCTGATTGGGTCATTCCGGCTGCGAGCTGAGCCTGGCTCCAACCATGCTGCTCGCGCACGCACGCACGGTACGGCCGGGTTCGTAGGCGAGTCTGGCCGCGTGGTAGGCCAGAGTTGAGACCCTTACGCCCGTTTGATGGCCACCGTGACACTTACTGTTGGCAAATCCATGGAACGCAGCTCCAGTCACCGCTTCGATCAGCGTTCATACTCGCGGACATAATCCACGACGAGCACGGGGACTTCCTCCACCTCTGTGCCGTCTGACTTCTCCGGGAAGTCGAAGACGGCGAGCATGAGTTGCATCGGGTAGAGCGGAGGCTTCGGGCATGTGCGCACCAGCACGCCGTCAACGAGGAAGTCAGCCTTGTCTGCTGTCCAGTCGACGGCGTACGTGTGGAAATCGACTACGTCGATAGGCAGACGCACTGCCTGGAAGTCCTCTGTTACTGCTGGATCGCGAAAGGCGTGCAGCCCCATGCCGACTGCTGCTGATTTCGCGGTCACCACTCCATCGCCGAAGACCTCGGCAACACAGATCTCCGCTGAGTGTTGAGGTTGGTCCTCAGAACTCGACCAGCCAAATAGCCGAACATCGACCACGGGCTTACAACGCCGCGGGCACGGATCTCGATGTAGCCCTGCTCTGGCGTCCAGCCCCAGAAGGTCTCCTGCTGCTCGCGAACGGTCACGCCGTCTCGGTAGGGCTGCTGACCGATCGTGCTGCCGACGGGCCCTGAACGGGCCCGTCTGGATTCCGGAACGCGGAGCGGCGGGCCGTGGTCGCCGGCGCACCAAAGCCCCTGGCTCGGCGGGATCGTCAGGCGTAGGCACGAATCCCTGATGGCATACGTCGCCGCCGTCTCGGCGCGGGAGCTCCAAGCCGGTAGGTAGTGGGGCAACCACACGTTTCGATCGAGCTCGGCCGTCTCGAAGTTATCCTCAAATATCAGGCGAAGTTCTTTGGAGTGCTCAGACATCGGTCAATCATCCATTGCGCGCGAATCGCTCTTTGGTTTCGCTACCGTTTGTTCGCTTCCTCGTTCCCAAATCTGACTGAAGGACTGGAAGGAATGGTTCGTGGTTAGTTATCAGCCCCAGCCTTCAGGTGCCTCGGCCGGCACCGCCATCCCTCGACTTGCCGTACTACGGCATCGGTTTCGTCGATGCTGTCAAGCGGGGGTTCAAGAAGTACGCGACGTTCACTGGCCGCGCCAGTCGCAGCGACCATTGGTGGTGGGCGCTGTTCACCTTCACCGGATACCTCGTGCTCGGCCTGCTGGCGTTCGCCGTCGGACGGCAACCTCTCGAGACGGGGGTCGGACTCCTGGCCTCCTGGCGCTACCGCTGATCATCCTGTTCGCTGTATTCCTCCTTGGGATCCTCATCCCCACGCTCGCGTTGACCGTCCGCCGGCTGCACGACGCCGGATACAGCGGGCTGCTTGCGCTGCTGTTTCTTGTCCCCTACTTGGGAGGGCTGATCATTATGATCTTCGCCTTGTTGCCGAGCTCACCGGCTGGAGCCAAATACGACCCGATCCCAACAACCACGGCTCCTTACAATCCTTACCCCACGGAGACACCAGACACGCAGCAAGGGCCCTAACGGAAGTCACGCGAGCGGTGCCGGGACGGCAGAATGCCCCTGGCCTCGGGATAGACCGAGCTCAAAGGCTGTAGCCGTTCAGCCAACAGGTTGGTCACACCGTCGCTGTGCTCCACCCTGCCGCGAATGATCATGCCTGAGGCATTGCGACCGATCCGGCCGAAACGCCTCCACAGCTCAGTGGAACAGACCACGTTGAGCATGCCGGTCTCATCCTCCAGGTTGAGGAAGGTGACTCCGCCTGCGGTGGACGGGCGCTGCCGGTGGGTCACCAACCCTGCCACTTGCACGCGACGTTCCGCGTATGCAGCGCCTAGGCGCCCGATCGGCACTATGTCATGATCATCGAGCACCGGGCGTAGATGCTGCACCGGATGATCATCCGGAGAGATCCGCGTCGCCCACAGATCGGCCAGAGTCAATTCGACCTCGCTCATCCCCGGGAGCACGGGCGGGGCGGCGTCAATGGCCGAGCCGGGCAGAGTGTGATCGTTATCGGCATATCCGGCATTCCAGAGTGCCTGGCGACGAGATAGTCCGAAGCAGTCAAAGGCTCCAGCAGTGGCCAGGGCTTCGGTCTGCGCCACCGTGAGCCCGGCCCGGCGTACCGCGTCGTTGATGTCGGTGAACCTTGCTTTGTGGCGCTCCAGGACAATCCGCTTGGCCACCTCGCGGCCGATGCCTTGCACCTCAGTGAGTCCCAGCCTGACGGCGAAGTTGCCATCACGACGGTGTTCGAGCGTTCGATCAGGAGCCGACCGTACGAAGGGCCCTACTTCGAGTTGAACGCGCTGTAAACAGCTGTCTAGGCCACTTGAGTCGCAGCGACCGGATTCGACGGGTTCGAGGTCGGCATCGACCTCGGACTGCATGATGTCGGGGCGTAAAATCACTACGCCATGCCGACGCGCATCGGCGACCAATGACTGAGGTGAGTAGAAGCCCATCGGTTGTGCCCTCAACAACCCGGCCAGAAAAGCTCCCGGATAGTGCAGCTTGAGCCAGGAGGAGGCGTAGACCAACAGGGCGAAGCTGATCGCGTGGCTCTCGGCGAACCCGAAGTTGGCGAAGGCCTGGATCCGGCTGTAGATGTCGTCAGCCAGAGCACCGGTAATCCCGTTGGATGCCATCCCCGCGTAGAGCTTGTCCTTGAGCCGTTCGATCTTCTCCACGCCACGCTTTGACCCCATGGCACGACGCAGCAGATCGGCATCATCGCCGGTGCAGCCACCAACAGCCATCGCGATCTGCATCAGCTGCTCCTGGAACAACGGCACGCCCTTGGTCCGCTCCAGCACAGGCTCCAACGCCGGATGCAGGTAGGTCACCTCTTCCCGGCCGGTCGCCCGTCGAATGTAGGGATGCACAGCACCACCCTGGATCGGCCCCGGGCGGATCAGCGCTACCTCGATCACCAGGTCATAGAACCTGCGGGGCAGCAGTCGCGGGAGGGTGCCGACCTGAGCCCGGCTCTCGACCTGGAAAACACCGATCGAGTCGGCGCGACACAACATGTCGTAGACCCCGGCTTCCTCTTTGGGCATGGTGTCGAGCGTCCAGCGCTCCCCCACTCTGGTCGCTACCAGATCGAAGGTGTACTGGATGGCGGCCAGGATGCCCAAGCCCAGGAAGTCGAACTTCACCAATCCCATCCACGCGCAACTGTCCTTGTCCCACTGCAGAACGGTCCGGTTGTCCATACGGCCGCGCTCGATAGGACAGACTTCCCCCACCGGACGCTCGGTCAGCACCATGCCACCGGAGTGAATGCCAAGGTGGCGTGGCGCCTTCAGCAACTGTTCGGCCAGGTCCACAACCTGATTCGGGATCTGGTGGTCCAGCATGGCGCTGGGGCTGGAGGTCGTTGTGCCCCCGTGATCCTCCCCCGTCTCACTGATCGGGAGCGTTCCCCAGGTGTCGATCTGTTTTGACCACGCATCCTGTTGACCGGTGGAGTAGCCGAGTGCCTTCGCCATGTCACGAACCGCAGACCTCGGTCGATAGCTGATCACGTTGGCCACCTGGGCGGCGTTGCGGCGTCCATAGCGGCGGTACACCTCCTGAATCACCTCCTCGCGCCTGTCAGAATCGAAGTCGACGTCGATGTCCGGCTCTTCATCGCGAGTGGCCGACAGGAATCGCTCGAAAGGCAGCTTGAACGCAATGGGATCAACCGCAGTGATGCCGAGCACGTAGCAAACAACCGAGTTGGCCGCCGACCCCCTGCCTTGGCAGAGAATCCCGTTGTCGCGCGCGAACTTCACCATGTCGTGCACGATCAAGAAGTAGCCGGGGAAGTCCTTGTCCTCGATCACGGCCAGTTCTTTACGCAACCGCTCCTCAGCTTCCTCGCGGATGTGCGCATAACGCTCGTCTGCACCTTGGCGAGTGAGCTCCCGCAGCCAGCTGATCGGGGTTTCCCCAGCTGGAACATTCAGTTTGGGGAGCCGCGGCTTGGCCAGCCGCAGGTTGAACGCACACTGATCGGCGATCTCAACCGTCCGCGCCACGACACCCGGATAGCGCGCGAAGATCTGCGCCATCTCCGCTCCTGACCGCAGATGGGCACCAGGTCCGGACAGCCAGCCGTCCATATCCGACAGGCTCCTGCGAGCACGTACGGCTGCCAGGGCGGCTCCCAGGCGGCCGCCGCCAGGTGTGGCGAAGTGCACGTTGTTGGTGACCACCACGGGCAACTCGTGATCATGGGCCAAGGTGAGGAGAGCGTCGTTGAGATCGGAGTCGATCGGCAATCCATGATCGATCAGCTCGACCACAACATGATCATGGCCGAACAGTGCTGTCAACCGGTCCAGCTCGGCCGCCGCCGCTGCAAGACCGGAAGTGATCAGCGCCTGCCGTACGGCACCTTTGCGGCAGCCGGTCAAGATCATCCAGTTGTTGCCTGACTGCGCTGCCAGCTCCTCCTCCAGATAGCTGGGACGCCCTTTCTCATCCCCCCTCAGCTGGGCTTCGGTGATGGCCCCGGCGAGCCGGTGATATCCCTCGACACCCCGTGCAAGCACGAGAAGATGCTGGCCTTCGGGGTCTGCTACGCCGTTCTGTGGCGTGGTGATTCCAAGCGACAGCTCGGCGCCGTAGATAGTGCGCAGATCGTACGCGAGTGCCGCCTCGGCGAATCGGGATGCCGCGTAGAACCCGTCATGATCGGTAATCGCCAGCGCGTCCAGTCCCAGTCGTACGCCCTCCTCGATCAGTTCCTCGGGATCGCTCACCCCGTCCAGGAAACTGAAGTTGCTGTGACAGTGCAGCTCCGCGTACGGCACCACTGGTCCGGTAGGCCGTTTGACCCGCTGCTCATCAGGCTCGTAGGCAGGCCGTTTGTGCGAGTAGCCCGGAGCGCTGTCACCCTCGGGATTGTCCCCGGAGTTGTCTGGCATGGGCCGCCCGGACATCCGACGTTCCAGCTCCCGCCAAGAGATCGGGGGATTATTCCAGCCCACCTTTATTGATCTTTCTGCTCGCATAGTTTGGCCGCTCGCAGAATGCGACTGACGGCATAGCCAGGGGCGATGCGACGCAACCTTCCGGAGATTTTCCAAACTCAGTCATAGCGAGCCTCCGTCCACCACTGGTCGTTCTCCACGACCAGCAACCAGGCACTGCCGTCGACGCCGGTGATCTGGAACCTCGCAACTCGGCGCGCCTGTGCTGGGTCCCACCACAGCTCGTCAATGGGCCAGGGACCTGCCCACGCATCGATCGGCATCAGCTCGGACTCCTCGCCGATGCTGACAAACGCGGGTGCAGCGGTCATCAGCCCGCGGCTCGTGACGCTCACCGGCTTGCGGTCCTCGCTCAACACGACCGACGGCACGGGGATGGGGAAGACCCGCGCCGGGGCGGGCGGTGGGATGGCGCCCGGCCACGGCAGCTTGGGATTGCGCTGGTTGGACCGTCGCTCGCCCCAAGGGCTGAGCAGCTGGCGGTCTCGCGGACTGCGTCCGCCTTGCAGCGAGGGAGCCAATACCTCCTCAGGGCCGAGCATGCCCTGCAATCGGGCGATCCCCCGTTCGACATGCTCGTTCAGCGCACTACCCCACAGACCCTCACCATGATCAGCAAGTGATTCGATCGATTCAGGAAGCAGCCGTAACTCGCACACCGGCTCCGGGGCGGGATCACCTTGTAGCTGCCAATAGATCCGATCGATCAGGTCGCTAGCCGCGAACCAGCGGGAGTGAGCCCAAACCCGAGATCCGGTCCAGCCACCTTCGGTGACCACCTCAATGCGGACCTCGGTGCAAACCAGGCCATGATGGGCAAGCTCAGCAACCAGCCTTTCGGCGGTTTGCCGAGAGCTGAACACGATCGGTTCGACCGTTTCCAGCGCAGGCGTGAAAGACACTCGCTGATTCATATCGAGAGGTGGCCGGCGGGAGACGACCGGTTGCTTGTCCAGTCCGCGCGCCAGTCGATGGAGTAAAGCGCCTTCCCGGCCGAAGCGGGTGAGCACATCCCGGGCGGCCAATGAGGCAAAGTCTCCGAGGCTGCGGATGCCCAGGCGGCGCAGCAGGGTCACCAGATCGGCATTCTCCAAGACGCCGATAGGCAAGACTGCGAGGAACGCCGCCGAGCCACCGGGGGCGATGACCCAGCAATCCTGAGGTGCGGCCCGACGCGCCGCATGCTCGGCGGCGAAGATGCTGTCGGCGATCCCAATGCGGAAATCCCAGACCCCGGCACTGACCAGGTGCTCAGCTACTACAGCCGCAGCCTCCTTTTCACCGCCGTAGAAGCGGCTTGGCACACGTAGAGCACATAGTCCGGGTCGCACCGGTGCCACGCCTGCTGAGATTTCCTCTATCGCCGACAGCACATCCTCGAAGGTTCGGATCTCGCTAGCGGGGTTCCGCTCCAGGACGGTCAGCTCAGGGCAGCGCGCCGACGCGTCACGCCGCCGCATGCCCCGTCTGACACCCTCGACCCTGGCCATCGCTGAGCAGGCGAACACCTCACCGTGGTCGAAGACGGCGAGCGGTAGCTGCAAACTCAAGCCCAGCTGACCCGCTGCTGCAACTACCGGCCAATCAGGGCACCAAATAATGAGTTGTCTTTTCGGAGTATTCGATTGCCCGCCATCAAGGGTTGACCCTGCCTGTCGACCATCTGGTTTCACGACAGTCATGGCTCATCCCGCCTTGGCTGCGACGAGTGGTACCACCGTGTGACCGCGCTCCGCGATTTGTTGATCCGGTCCCGGCAGCCAAAGCGGTACGCGTCGTACCGGTCCGCCCTGGCGAACCGAGACCACCACTCGACGAGCCGTGAGTCGACCATGCCCGCGTCCCAGTCCGAGCCAGGAGGATTCGGTGATGGTCAGAGTCGCGTCGGACCTTGGCCACTCGCCCCAGCACACCAAGGCCGCGTCTTTCATCCGGAGCCTCGACTTCAGTCGTTCGGCCTGCTGCGCGCTGACCGGCACAGGAGGCTTCGCGATCACAATGGTGGCCACATCGAGCAGACCAGCCGCCACGCTCAACCAAAGCTCGCCGGGATGCGGCACCACTACAGTCCGGTCGAGATCGATTCCGAACCCTGCTGCTGCCTCCAGCCCCAGATCGGGAGCTCCCACGATGGCGATCCACTCTCCAGCTCGTGATGCACCCGCCACCAATGCCATCGCCAGGCTCGGACTGTCCACCGCGTACGCCTCGCCAGTCCTGAGCTGAATGACTCCGGAAAGGCCCGGTAACGACTCCAAGGTCCGCGAAATCGCCGATCCCTGCATCCGCTGGACACGCTGCTGCAGCTCGTGGATACGGCTGGAAGTGACCTGCGGCGACACTCCTCTATAATCGAACATGTATTCGAGAATAGTCAAGACGACTGACACGCTGCATTGCGCTATCCCACTGTCTTGACCGCACCCGCCATAATCCCAATGACAGCGTTCGTCGGTTTGTTCACTCGTGGGCCAGGAACGGAGGTGCGGCAATGTCTGCGGTGATTGTCCTCAACACCGACAACACGGCTCTGCACACGGTCTCAGTCCAACACGCGATTCGGATGCTGGTCCGCGAGGTCGCCATCGTCGAAGAAGCTCGCGACGGACATCGCATCGGCCCATATCCATGGCCTCTGGTCTTGCGTCTGATCCGCTACGTCAAGACAACTTTCCTGTACGCCCGAACGCCTGCATGGTCCAAGCGCGGAGTGCTCCGCCGTGACCGTCACCGCTGCGCCTACTGCGAGGGCGTCGCAGACACTGTCGATCATCTGCTACCCCAGTCCCGTGGTGGATCCAACAGCTGGAAGAACACCGTTGCCGCCTGCACCCGCTGCAACAACCGCAAAGCCAACCGGACACCGAGCGAAGCTGGGATGACTCTAGCCTGGAAACCCAGCGTGCCGACCTGGCGTGAGGCCTACCATCGTCGTAACTGACCAACGCCTGCTGAGCATCTGCAGTTGCTCACTGCCGGGTTACACACGGGCGGCGTGCCCCATCCGGACCGCCTCGGACATGCTCTGCAGTGCCTCGATCGCCTAGTCGTACGAGCGCTGAGCCACTCCGGTGTCGCTCTCCCAAAATCCCCGCGCCGAGCCTGTCTCCGCCGGATCGTCAGGGTACTTTGACATCAGGATTCGCTACCCAGGAGCGTCCGTGACTATCTGGGATCCCATCAGATATCTCGAGTTCGCCGATGAGCGTTCGCGACCATTTGTGGATCTGTTGAGCAGAGTTCACGCCGCCGATCCGAGGCTGGTGGTCGATCTCGGCTGTGGACCAGGCCAGCTGACCGCCTCATTGGCCCAGCGCTGGCCGGACGCGCAGATTGTCGGTCTGGACTCATCACCCGAGATGATCATGCGAGCCGCCGAGTTCGCGGGCCCACACGTGAGATTCCAGGTGCAGGATCTGCGTGACTGGCGGCCCGAGACAAGTGTGGACGTGATCATCAGCAACGCCACATTGCAATGGGTTCCGGGGCACCGTGCGTTGCTGTCGTCCCTGGTCTCCTGGCTCAGCCCAGACGGATGGCTGGCCTTTCAGGTGCCGGGTAACTTCGACGAGCCAAGTCATCGACTGCTCCGCGAGTTAGCCGCCGACCCCCGTTATGCGCCGATGCTGACAGAAGTCGCCTGGCCGGCCGCGGCCGAGGCGGTCTGCTACGTCGATGATCTTGCTGATTTGGGATGTTCGGTGGATGCCTGGGAGACCACCTATCTGCACGTACTGAGTGGGCCGAATCCGGTCTTCCGCTGGATTTCCGGCACCGGGGCTCGGCCGGTACTACAGGCGTTGCCCGATGATCTTCGGGCACATTTCGTCTCCGACTATCAGAAGTTGTTGAACCAGGCGTACCCAGCCAGGTCGTACGGAACTGTCCTGCCATTCCGGCGCATCTTCGTCGTAGCCCGGATCTCGCGCCGGCGTGCGGAGCCAGGCTGGCGTGCCGCTGGCCTGGACGAGTGAGCGAGCAGACACGCTTTTTCGTCTACGCGCGACGGAGGAAGGCACCGGCTAGGGAGCGCCAGTCTTGGCAGCGGAGCGAGCCATCAAACACAGCAACAAGCCTTCAGGCCGGAACTGGCTTCTGATCGCCGACCCACAGGCCAACAAGGCCGCGGAAGTGGCCCATGAACCACTCGCGCTCGTGTTCTGGGTAGGTCATGCTGACCGTCTCGGTCAGCATGCGGTCGAAGTCCGCCGATGACACCCACTCGAGCACCAGGTCGTCGATTCCGGGGAGCGCAGTGGCACAGAAGTCCAAATAGCGCTCCTTCTCGAAGTGCTCGTCAGCCAGCTGCTGGTAGCGGACGAGCTTCGCGTCATAGTCGAGATCTGGATCGTCGGCCACCGCGAACCACGGATCGGTGTCGACCTGCATCTTGGCGCGGCGTCCAGTCGCTGCGCAAAATGCGGCCCACTTGATCAACGACTTCATGGCCCATGGGAAGTAGTAGTGCAGTGAGGTGACGGCCACGTCGGGACACGCATTGGCGTAGTCGATCGGTAGCACGGTGTCGCCTTGCACGAGCATCTCGCAGGAGTTGAACTCCCACCGGAAGAAGGCGTTCACGGTCTGGCTGATGGTGATGGCTTCCCTACCGACCTTGGCAGACAGGAACTCATGATCAACGGCGTAGCGGTTGTGCATCGGCTGGTCCGGCTGGAAGTGCATCACCATCGTCTCGGGCCCGATAGTCAGCGCTCGCGCGAACACATCGAAAGGCTCAACAGACTTCTGCAGATGCATCAGCATCTCGCCGGAGTCGTCGTACGCCGCCATCAGCTCGGCCTGGTTCCTGACCTTGGACACGCCGCGCCAGCCGCCGCCGTCGAAGGGCTTCATGAACAGCGGGTAGCCCATCTTCTCTGCAATTGCGGCCAGATCGAAGGACTCGTTGTAATTGCGCGATGTGTACGCCCAGCGCACGTTGTCGATCGGGTTCTTGTACGGCACCAGCACCGTATCCGGCACGCGCATGCCGAGCCGGATCAGCGCGCAGTACGCCGAGTGCTTCTCCATCGACTGGAAGGTGAACGGCGAGTTCATCAGGTAGGCGTCGTCCATCAACGCCACCTTCTTCAGCCACTCCCGCGGGTGGTAATACCAGTACGCCAGCCGATCGATGACCACCTGATGCCGAGCGCGGTCTCGCAGGTTGAACGGCGAGATGCGCACCCGCTCGACCTCCAGAACGTGATCAGCACCGTCGTAGCGGAAGACGCCGAGACGACTCGCCATCGCCTCGAAAGCCTGCGGCCAGTCCTCTTCGGCCCCGAGTAGTAGTCCGATCAGGTGGCGATTCAAGGACATGCGCAACCTCCTTCATGATCATTCAGCTAGCAAAAGTGTGGTAGGTGATGGGCTAGCTGGCGCTGCCACCATTCCCAGTCGTGGCTGACGTCGTAGCCCCAGAGATCGAGTTCGCAACGGATGCCCTTCTCTTGGAGCATGGCCGCCAGCCGGACCGTGGACGGCAGCGCCCCCGTGGGATGAGTCTCCCAGGCACCCTGCCCGACCACCAGCAAGATCGACAACCGTCCCCGCAGCCAGTCCAGATGATCACCGTCCAAGTTAGGCAGATAGTCGGTTGGATTGGCGAAGTAGGTGGCATCGCCGCGGTCGCCCCACGAGCCCCAGGTGCTGACGTCGTAGGTGCCCGACAGCCCGATTGCCAGTGGCGCCAGATTGGCCCGCTGCATGGAGAAGTGCACCGCGTGGTAGGCGCCGAGGCTACGGCCGAGCGTGATCAGCTCGGCGCCCGGGGACGTGTCGGCATGGATGTGCGGTACGACGTGGTGGGTCAGCCATCGGGTGTAGACCTCGTGTTGCAGCGCACGCTCCTCGATTGGCAGCCCCTTGTCTGCCCAGGTATCGGCGTCGAGCGTGTGCACACAATAGAGCTTGACCCGACCGTCATTGATCAAATTGCCGATTGCGTCGACCATCCCGTTGTTTTTGAAGTCCCAAGCGCGGCCGGCCTTGCTGGGAAAGACGAGCACCGGGCGCCCATAGTGGCCGTACTGGACGATGGTCATGCCACGGTCGATGCCGCTGCCGAGCGGCAGTTCGAACTGATGACGGTTCACCTGACCATCTCCCCCTGTTCACCCGATACTGGCCTCGCTCGATACGGCGCGCAAGGTGTCAGGAAGTTGGAGCCCGTTGCGTCTCAGCTCGAGTTCGGCAAGCTGGTTGATCACCGCCTGGTCACCGGATCGCCAGGCCTTCACGGGGTCATCGCTGATCTCGGCCAGCACGTAGAGCGGTTGGGCGGCCATCGCCCGGAGTGCGAAGAGGTCGAGGTCGGGAAGCGCGTCCAAGAAGACCTGGGAGGCCCGAGCCTGCCGATAGAACCGGATCCGGCGCGGCAGCCAGAAGGCCACAACAATGGTCACGGGAATGAGAAAGACGAGCCAACCGACAATCAGCGCCAGCCGTTCGATGCTGGCGACCTGGTCGTTGGCAGAGGTGATCAAGTTGCCCAGGGTCACCGCAGCTGCGTCGAGGGGACGCCGCATCTGCTCACCTGCGACTGGCACCTTGGCGGCTTCGGCCGCGGCCTCGCGAAAGTTCTCTGCCAATCGGGTCGCTGTTCGCGCCGTTTCCCGGGCAGGTGTCGCCAATACCTCGATCACGCGGTGGACAAAGATTCCGACGATGGCCCAGCCCACCGTCCAAAGCAGAACGAAGCCATCTCCGAACAGCTGGCCGATCATTCTTGCTGGACGCTTAGCGTAGATGCCCATGGCCGCGACATTACCCACGCTGGTGCAAGGTGGCAGGATGGCCCGGTGTCTCGAGCTCGGGCGTCCGACAGGTTCCAGCTGACTCCTCCCCAACTTGGATATGTCCTGCTGACCCTCGTCCTGGCGGTCGCTGGATGCGGGATATTGCCTCCCAAGCCGAATCCAGGACCCGATGGCAACACTCCTGACCAGGCCGCCGCGGCCCTTGCGGCGGGCCTCAGCGCGAGGGATCTCTCGCCGCTGCCGTTCGTGGGAGCCACAGGCGCAGCAGTCGATGACCTGTTCCAGCCACTCGTCGCCGGCATGGGTCCGTTGAAACCGGGCGTCACCGTCACATCTGTCTCGCGGGACGGATCCTCGGCCACCACCAAGCTGTCTTTCACCTGGACTTTTCCCGGCCTTCCCGAGCGGTGGGCGTACGAGACCGAGGCCCGGCTGGCCAAGGAGTCAGGACAGTGGAAGACAAGCTGGCAGCCGAGCATTGTGCAACCGCAACTCGACGGCACGAGCCGCCTGACGCAGCGGCGCCTCCATCCCGAGCGGGGGGAACTGCGGGGCGAGGACGGCGAGCCCATCGTGGTGGACCGGCCTGTCTTCCGGATCGGAATCGACAAGTCAAAGGTGAGCGGCGATCAAGTGAAGGCGTCTGCGGTCCGACTCGCCAAAGTGGTCAAGATCAACTCCAAGGCGTACGCGAAGAAGGTGGCAGCTGCCGGCAGCAGCGCATTCGTTCCAGCCATCGTGCTGCGCATGGATTCGCCCGACCTGCCACGCGGCTCGAAGATCCGTGCAATCCCGGGAGCGCTCTCCATCCGAACGGGACAGATGCTCGCTCCAACCTATGAGTTCGCCAGGCCGATCATCGGGATCGTCGGTGAGGCAACCAAGGAGAACATCGATGAGTCCGGCGGAGCTGTGGTGGCCGGAGATCAGGTCGGACTGACGGGGCTTCAGAAGCGCTACGACGCGCAGATGCGCGGGACGCCCGGCGTGCGGGTGCGATTGGCAACCGCCAAGCCGGACGACAGCTCAGCGAGCCCAACTCCGACTCCCTCACCAGCAGCAGAAGCCGAACCAGTCGTGCTGTTCGAAGTAAAGCCGGTGCCTGGCAAACCGCTGACGACCACGCTCAACATCGGGCTGCAGAAACTCGCGGAGAAGACGCTGGCGAATACCAAGCCAGCCAGTGCTCTGGTCGCCATCCGTCCCTCGACAGGGGCGATCGTGGCGGCCGCGAACGGCCAAGGCAACCGTGGGCAGTCTCTCGCCACGTTGGGTCGGGCCGCACCTGGGTCTACCTTCAAGGTCGTCTCCACATTGGCGCTGCTGCGGGCGGGCCTGACTCCGCAGTCGTCGATCAAGTGCCCGCCCACGGTCACGGTGAACGGCCGGAAGTTCAGCAACTACAGCGACTACCCGTCTAGCCAGCGGGGCAGGATTACGTTGCGGACGGCGCTGGCGCAGTCGTGCAACACAGCGTTCATCGGCCAGCGAGGCAAACTCGACCAGTCTTCACTGGCCGAGGCAGCCGGTTCTCTGGGATTCGGTATTGATTACGACGTCGGCTTTCCGTCCTACTTCGGCTCCGTGCCGGACGATCCCACCGCGACCGGCCGCGCCGCCGCCATGATCGGCCAAGGCAAGGTCCAGGCCTCGCCAATGGCGATGGCTGCCGTTGTCGCATCGGTGGCAGCAGGTGAGACCGTGATCCCGCACCTCGTCGATGGCCAGCAGGCCACTTCTAAGGCAAAGCCGCTGACTGATCGGGAAGCCCGGCAGGTGCGTGCGATGATGCGAGCCGTGGTGGCCGAGGGCAGTGGCCGGGTGCTCGAGGACCTCGCCGGTCCTTCGGTGCTGGCCAAGACCGGCACGGCGGAGTACGGCACATCGAAGCCGCTGAAGACCCACGCCTGGATGATCGCAGCGCAGGGCGATCTCGCGGTTGCCGCCTTTGTCAACGACGGCAAGTCAGGCTCGTCCACGGCTGGACCACTGCTGCGGACATTCCTGGCAAAAGCCCGCTAGGGAGTCGAGCGAGCTCTGCAGAACTGGCGCGCTCCGGCAGGCTCAGGGCACGTTTCGCCGATCATGTTCGCAGGCTCCCGACTGCGACCAGCCATCCTCGTTCGTCACCTTCCACGAGACCAGCGGATTCGAGCGCAGTCAGCGCGCCGAGGCAGGTTGGCACACTGACGCCGGCGGCGAGGGCGATGTCTCCGACAGTGGCGCGACGGCGAGCAGGGATTGCTTCGAAGACAGCGAGCTGGTTCTCCGTCAGTGCATCGGTCGCTCTGGTCTGACCGTGGGCGAGGGGCAGCATCGCGTGGCCCATGTCAGAGATCAGCTCCAAGACTTCCGCCGCCGAGGTGACCAGCACGGCCTGCCCGTTGCGGATCATCAGGTGCGGTGCGGTCGAGGCCCGGGAATAGACCGGACCCGGGACCGCCATCAGAGGGCGTCCGCAACCGAGCGCCCAGCCCGCTGTGTTTCGCGCGCCCGAACGTAGCGCTGCCTCGACAACCAATGTGCCGCGGGACATTGCGGCGATCAGCCGGTTTCTGGCCAGGAACCGCACCCGTGTGGGATGAGCGCTGGGCGGCAGCTCTGAGACGAGCAGCTGGTCCCTGGCCAGGGACGCAAAGATCGAGGCGTGGCCGGGCGGATAGGCCACGTCGACACCGTTCGCGAGCACGCAGACGGTCGGGCCGCCTGCGGCAAGTGCCCCGCGATGCGCCGCGACATCGATGCCGAAGGCACCACCGGACAGAACGGTCACCCCCTGCTCGACCAGATCTGCTGCAAGATCTGTTGCAATGCCGCTCCCGTACGCCGTCGCCGCCCGTGAGCCCACGATCGCAACTGACCGCTCCATCAGATGAGCGAGATGCCCAGGACCGCGTAGCCACAGGCCAACCGGCTCCCCACCACGCCGCTGGATGCTCTCGGCATGTCGCAGATCATCAAGTCCTGCCGGCCACTCGTCGTCGCCGGGAACGACGAAACGTGCTGCCGCCGCTTTGGCCAACCGCTCGAACACATCGACATTGACACCTGCGGCGCGCTGCGCAGCCGGCTCGCCCAGCACACCCTCAATGATCTTCGCCCAGGCACCATCGGCACCCAGGTTCTGCACCAGCTCGGCGACCGTAAGCTCACCGCCGTCTATGGCACACGAGAGCATCATCCGCGCCCTCCGATCGGACGTGATCATGAATCAACCCACCCCTGGTCGTATCGTGCCCGGCTGCTCCCCCCGCCGCATCGCCAGCGCGATCGCCACTTCGTCACGTCCCGGCCTGTCGCGACCCGCAAGATCGGCGACCGTCCAGGCCAACCGCAGTACCTTGTCGACTCCGCGGGCGCTGAGGCGCCCACGATCGACCGCTTCATCCACCGCCTGCAGGCCGTCCGGGAGTGGCAGGTGGCGGCGCAGGTACGTCCCAGAGACCTCGCCGTTGGTCTGCCAACCGCTGCCAGCCAAGCGTCGGCACTGACGCTCGCGAGCCTCTCGCACGCGCTCGGCGACCACAGCCGAGGACTCGACCCGCTGCAGTGTCGCCTTCAGATAGGCCTTGCGTAGCGGCAGGAACGCTTGGTTGATGTCGATCCGGTCGCGTATCGGTCCAGAGATCTTCTCCGCATACCGGCGCACCACCGTCGGGGAGCACTGGCAATGAGCGCCCGGTGTCGCCGCCTGGCCGCACGGGCACGGATTGGCCGCCAAGATGAGCTGGAAGCGCGCCGGATAGCGAGCATGCACCTCGCTACGTCCGAGAGTGATCATGCCCGACTCCAGTGGCGTACGCAGCGCCTCGATCACGGTCGGCTGGAACTCTGGTGCCTCGTCGAGAAATAGGACTCCCTTGTGTGCGCATGAGATGGCACCCGGCCTGGCCATCCGTTGGCCGCCGCCGACGATGCTGGACACCGAGGCTGAATGGTGAGGGTCGCTGTAGGGCGGTCTGGTGATGAGCTCATCAGCGAGGTTGAACCCAGCCAGGGAGTGCACCGCAGACACTTCGAGGGCGTCACGCACATCGAGATCGGGAAGGAGACCCGGGACCCGCTCAGCGAGCATGGTCTTGCCGACTCCAGGCGGGCCGTGGAAGAGCATGTGATGCCTGCCGGCAGCGGCTACCTCGCAGGCCCACTTGGCCTCCACCTGACCGACCACGTCCGCCAGGTCGAGGTGGCGCTTGGCGTGCTTGCCGGCTCGGTCGCCCATCACCTCGATCGGATCGACCAGCGGCATCGGCCTGCCCTGCAGGAAGGCGACGAGCTGAGTGATCGAGGCAATACCGAACACATCGATCCCTGCGACGAGCTTGGCCTCTCCGGCCTGGCGTAGGGGCACGATGACCCGCGTGAAACCGGCCTGCTGGGCAGCAAGAGTGGCCGGCAGCACACCACGGACCGGCCGGACCCGACCATCCAAACCCAGCTCACCCAGCAGGGCCGTGCGACGTAGCTCTACGGCACCGAAGATTCCTCGAGCGGCAAGTACGGCAGCGACGATCGCGAGATCGTAATGACTGCCGGCCTTGGGCAAGGTGGCCGGGCTGAGATTGATGGTCAGCAGCGAGATCGGCCACTCTTGCCCGGAATTGCTGACCGCCGCCTTGCACCGATCACGTGCCTGATAGAGCGCGGAGTCGGGGAGTCCCACCAGGACAGTCCGAGGCAGCCCGGCACCGATATCGGCCTCCACCTCGACGATCCGCCCCTCGAGTCCAACGAGTGCCACCGACCATGCGCACGCCGACGCCACTCAGCCCACCGCCCGCACATGGGTCAGGGATGGCTTTTGACCAGGAGCCAACACGACACCGATGGCGTCCAGCCTGATGGTGGATGCTTTGACATGATGCTCCCGCATCCACAAAGCCGCCAGCTGCCGTAAGGTCTGCATCTTCGCGAATGTGATCGCCTCAAGTGGATGGCCGAATCCCAGCCCGCTTCGGCACTTCACCTCACAAAAGACCAGTGTGAGGCCGTCTGCGCCGGCCTCCGCGGCGACAATGTCGATCTCTCCGAGCCGACAGCGCCAATTCCGCTCCAGCACCTGCATGCCCTGCCGCTCCAACTCCGCGCAGGCCAGGCCCTCTCCTCGTACGCCCAGCTGCTGCTTGGACTCCGTCCTCGGCATCGCCCACCTCCGCAGGAAGCATGCGCACGCCGACCCCAAATCGTGCGGCCTCGCCGAAATCTGTGGAAACGCGCATTAGGGCGCTGTGGAAACTAGCTACTTCGACCTGAGATAGTCGCAGGCGCTGGGTTGGTCGGATCCGGATGGTCGGCCGCCCGCCTGGCGGTTGGGGCGCGGGGTGCCGACGAGGCCCGGGAATAGACCGGACCCGGGACCGCCATCAGAGGGCGTCCGCAACCGAGCGCCCAGCCCGCTGTGTTTCGCGCGCCCGAACGTAGCGCTGCCTCCACAACAACGGTGCCGCGGGACATTGCCGCGATCAGCCGGTTTCTGGCCAGGAACCGCACCCGGGTGGGATGAGCGCTGGGCGGCAGCTCTGAGACGAGCAGCTGGTCCCTGGCCAGGGACGCAAAGATCGAGGCGTGGCCGGGCGGATAGGCCACGTCGACACCGTTCGCGAGCACGCAGACAGTCGGGCCGCCTCCGGCCAGTGCCCCGCGATGCGCCGCGACATCGATGCCGAAGGCACCACCGGACAGAACGGTCACCCCCTGCTCGACCAGATCTGCTGCAAGATCTGTTGCAATGCCGCTCCCGTACGCCGTCGCCGCCCGTGAGCCCACGATCGCAACTGACCGCTCCATCAGATGAGCGAGATGCCCAGGACCGCGTAGCCACAGGCCAACCGGCTCCCCACCACGCCGCTGGATGCTCTCGGCATGTCGCAGATCATCAAGTCCTGCCGGCCACTCGTCGTCGCCGGGAACGACGAAACGTGCTGCCGCCGCTTTGGCCAACCGCTCGAACACATCGACATTGACACCTGCGGCGCGCTGCGCAGCCGGCTCGCCCAGCACACCCTCAATGATCTTCGCCCAGGCACCATCGGCACCCAGGTTCTGCACCAGCTCGGCGACCGTAAGCTCACCGCCGTCTATGGCACACGAGAGCATCATCCGCGCCCTCCGATCGGACGTGATCATGAATCAACCCACCCCTGGTCGTATCGTGCCCGGCTGCTCCCCCCGCCGCATCGCCAGCGCGATCGCCACTTCGTCACGTCCCGGCCTGTCGCGACCCGCAAGATCGGCGACCGTCCAGGCCAACCGCAGTACCTTGTCGACTCCGCGGGCGCTGAGGCGCCCACGATCGACCGCTTCATCCACCGCCTGCAGGCCGTCCGGGAGTGGCAGGTGGCGGCGCAGGTACGTCCCAGAGACCTCGCCGTTGGTCTGCCAACCGCTGCCAGCCAAGCGTCGGCACTGACGCTCGCGAGCCTCTCGCACGCGCTCGGCGACCACAGCCGAGGACTCGACCCGCTGCAGTGTCGCCTTCAGATAGGCCTTGCGTAGCGGCAGGAACGCTTGGTTGATGTCGATCCGGTCGCGTATCGGTCCAGAGATCTTCTCCGCATACCGGCGCACCACCGTCGGGGAGCACTGGCAATGAGCGCCCGGTGTCGCCGCCTGGCCGCACGGGCACGGATTGGCCGCCAAGATGAGCTGGAACCGCGCCGGATAGCAAGCATGCACCTCGCTACGTCCGAGAGTGATCATGCCCGACTCCAGTGGCGTACGCAGCGCCTCGATCACGGTCGGCTGGAACTCTGGCGCCTCCTGGCATGAGTGCTGGCCCAATGCGGAGATTCAACTGGCCAGACAGATGCGGGCGAGTGCCAGGCAAGCGGACCAAGACGAGCGGTGGCGCCCTTCACGTGCAGGTCGCCGAGGTAGTTGGCAGGCCACTCCTCGAGGGTGCCGCGGCCGGCCTTCGGGTGGGTCCACGACCCCCGCCGTACACGTCGGGTCTCCTCGTCTAGCCAGTAGTCCGCATCCCGCTTGCGATCCGAAGTTCGTCGCGTGCTCCCGCCCGTCTGAGCCCCGGTACCTGGCCTGGTATTTGCCGGACGCCAGCTTCTTCACATGGCTCATGGGGCCCCTCCTCTGAGGGACTTCCGTTCGTCGTTCGAGGGAAGGCTGGCATCCGTTCGCGGTGAAGGAGGTGGGATCAGCCGGCGCGCAGACCATGGGTTCGGCATCGGGGTCGCGACCTGCGGCTGGCGTGGCCAAACGTCGAGCGCAGTCGTCGCCCTTCCCGATTGTCTCCCGCAGCAACCAAACACTGTGGGGACGAGAGTGGCCCCTCTCCAATCACCGTGTGGAAGCGCCGGGGGAACGCTGCCGGGATCCGCGATCCGCGTCACAGCCGATCACCCGTCGCGGGATCTACCCGCGGAAGTCGGGGCGGTCGAGGATTCGAAGCCAGCTCCCATCGGACTGCCGGCGGGCAACCTGGGCCCTAGCCCCCGCCTCATCGCTCGCGCGCGTCGCCGTCAGCGCCAGATCGCCGATGCGAAGAGTGGGCAGAGGCTCCTCAGGCTTGAACTCGATCTTCTGGGCGATCATGCCCTCGTAGACCGCACGGATTGCCTCCCGCCCCACCGTCGTCCTCCCCGGCGGGAAGGCCAGGACCGAATCCGGCTCGTACAGCGCCGCGACGCCCTCCGCGTCGCCGGCTTTGATCCGCTCGACAAGGAGCCGGGTTATGTCCTCCGGCTCATGGGCTCGTTGGTCGCTCATCGCGCTACTCCTCTCCTTTGTGTCCACCGCCCCGGACTCCTGAACCAGCTCAAGTACGATCCTCCCCGGTCCGTGGACGCCCTGGTCATGCCGGAAGGCTGCCCGCACCCGCGAACCATTCTCGAAGGGCGGCGCCCTCCTTAGGCCCGAGAAGTCGCCGCGCTCACGGATGGCGGTCGCCGCGCCGACCATCGCGTCGACCGCGACGCAGGTGAGACCACCGCGGATCTCGACGACACGATCGCTCGCCTCCAGACGTACGAGGCCTCGGGCCCAGCGTGATGGCGAAGCCCGAGCTGGTGGTGGCCAGTGCTCGGAATCCCATGGCCTCGAGAACCCGGGCGGACCCGACGTCCCACGGGTTGGGACCACGAACGGTGGGCCTTCGTGCAGGGCTTGGAACGCCGCCGCCCTCCCCACCTGGGACCTCATCGCTGCACCTCCAGCACGACCTTGCCACGCTTGCCGGGTGTCATGACGCGTTCGAACGCCTTCACCGCGTTAGCGAGCGGGAACACGGAGTCGATCGCGGGGCGCACGGCTTCCTCGTCGACGAGGCGAGCCAGCTCGACGAGCTGCTCGCGGTCCGGCTCCACGACGAAGTAGGTCGACTGGACGCCCTCCGGGGGCTCCTCGGCCACCGACACGATCCGGCCGCCTTCTCGCAAGACCGACCTCGAGCGCACCAGTGCGTCGCCACCCACGGTGTCGAATACGAGATCCACGGGCCCGACGACGTCCTCGAACCTCGTCCCGGCGCGGTCCATGACTTCATGCGCACCGAACTCCCTCGCCGCCTCGACCCCAGCACCCGTTGCCGTGGCCATGACGTGGGCACCGCGCCAGCGGGCCAGCTGGCAGGCGATGTGCCCGACCCCACCGGCGGCGCCGTGGATCAACACCCGCTGCCCCTCCTCTAGCGCGCCGTGGAGGAACAGCCCCTGCCAGGCGGTGAGCCCGGCCATCGGTAACGCGGCGCTCTCCACGTGCCCGAGCGAAAGCGGTTTGGGCGCGAGGCAGACGGCCGGCACCACGGTGAACTCCGCGGCGGCGCCGTCGCGGTCGAACGGGGTGAGCGCGAACACGGCGTCGCCCACGTTCGGCGCCTCGTCGTCCGGGCCCGTCGCGGCCACGACCCCGGACAGCTCGTAGGACGGGATGGCCGGCAGGCGGTCGAGCGGCCACTCGAGCTCACCCCGGGTGATCGCCGCGGCGTGGACCCGAACGAGGACCTCGCCTGGCGCGGGTCGAGAGATCTCGATCTCCTCAACGACCAGGTTGGCCGGCCCTCCGGGTGCATGCAGGCGGACCACCCGTCTGGCAAGAGGGAGGGGTGGCGCCGAGGTGCTCATGAGGGTCTCCTTGTCGCTCATGAGAGGAAACCTTACCAGAATGTATCTTCCTAGGAAGCTATACTCCATCCATGAGCGATGCCTTTGGCGACCACATCGACGCGATCCTGGCCCAGTGGCGGCGCGAGCGCCCCGACCTCGATCTCGCCCCCATGGCGATCCTCGGACGGTTGTTCCGGGCGGCGGCGCTGGCCGACGCGGCCCTTGCCCCGCCGCTGGCCGCCCTCGGTCTACAGCCCGGGTGGACGGACCTGCTCGCCGCGCTCCGGCGGGCAGGGCGCCCCTACGAGTTGAACCCGACGGACCTGAGGCGGGCGACGATGCTGACCTCTGGCGGGATCACCAAACGCCTGGATCGGCTGGCCGAGGCCGGCCTGGTGCAGCGTAGGCCCGATCCGAGCGATCGCCGGGGCACCCTGGTCCGGCTGACCCGCAAGGGCAGGGCCGTCATCGAGAGGGCCATGCCGGCCCACCTCGCCAACCAGGAGCGCCTCCTCCGGTCACTCACGCTGAGCGAGCGCCGCACGCTCGAGCGCCTCCTCGGGACGCTTCTGGCCGGTCTCGAGCGACCCACTTCCGGCGCGAACGGCGTCAGGACCGTCGGCGCCGAAAGCTTCCGGATGGTGAGGTCGTAGAAGGTGGACACCGGTTGCCCGATGGCGGCAGGTCGGTATGAACTCGCGCTCAATCGGATGGATTGAGCTTCCGTGGAGTCGT
>CAVXAP010000017.1:0-326188 GCA_963759635.1 uncultured Actinomycetota bacterium | reverse complement strand
ACAGGTAGATGAGCACCAGGCAGACGATGGTGCCGACCACCGATGCGCCGTCCTTCTGCGTGATGCTGCGGTAGAGGAAGTTGCCGATCCCGTTCATGTTGAATATCCGCTCGGTGACAAGGGCTCCGCCCATCAGCGCGCCGACGTCGATGCCGATGAAGGTGATGACCGGGATGAGGGAGTTACGCAGCGTGTGCACGCCCACTGTGCGCGCGTTGCTCAGGCCCTTCGCCTTCGCGGTACGAACGTAATCGGCACGCAGGTTCTCGGACAGGTTGGCCCGCATCAGTCGGGCGATGTAGGCCAGCGATGCCGAGGCCAGCACGAAGGCGGGCATGATGAGCTGGTAGGTGGTGCCCTGGGTGGCGGTGACCGGGAACCAGCCCAGGCGGACCCCGAAGATCAGCTGGGAGAAGCTCCCGATCACGAAGATCGGGATCGAGATCAAGAACAGCGTGCTCACAGTGACCAGGTTGTCGATGAACTTCCCTCGCCGGATGCCGGCGAGCACGCCAGCAGTGATGCCGATCACGGACTCGATGACCACCGCCATAATGCCGAGCTTGAGCGTGACCGGCCAGCGAGCCGCCAGCTCGTCGACTACCTTGTTGCCGAAGAAGTTGGTCCCCAGGTCGCCCTGCACGAGGTTGCCCATGTAGAGCAGGTACTGGACGATCAGTGGCTTGTCGAGGTTGTAGTCGGCCCTGAACTTGGCGATATAGCCGGCCGGGCAGGCCCGCTCCCCGCAGCGTCCGATCGTCGGATCCCCGAGCGCGAAGACCGCGACGTAGATGATGAACGTGACCCCGATGATGACCGGGATCATCTGCAGCAGCCGGCGGATGATGTACTTGCCCACCCCGACCCCTCTCGTCAAAGTTCGCCAAGAGCGTCTTGGACGAAACATAGCGTCGGCCCGCCGAGATTGCCTCCGGCGGGCCGACGCCCTTAGCGATGTTTCACAGGCTTGTCTTTCACTTCACCTTGATCGCCACGAAATCGAGGACACCGAAGGCGTTGATCTTCACGTCGGTCACCTTCTCCGACCAGACGGACGGTGGTCTTCGGGTACCAAAGCGGCGCGGTGGGGAAGTCCGTGCCCAGCAACGCCTCGGCCTGCTGGTACAACGCGTTGGCCTCATCAGGCGTCTTTGCCGCGGCCGCCTGGCTGGTCAGTTTCGTGAACTCCGGGCTGTCGTACTTCGGACCAGTTCGAACCTGCGCCCCTTGGCATAGATCGGGACCAGGAAGTTCTCGATCGAGGGGTAGTCCATCTGCCATGCGCTGCGGAAGATGCCCTTGATCTCGTTTGCGTCGATCTTCTTGTTAAAGGTCGCGAAGTCGACCGTGGGCACCGCGGTGCACTCAATGCCGACGGTGTTCTTGATCGAGTTGCAGACCGCCTCCGACCAGGCCTTGTTCGGCGTGTCGGCGTTGTAGGTCATCGTCAGCGTGCCCTTGTAACCGCCGGCCGCGTCGAAGGCGGCCTTCGCCTTCGGCCGCGTCGAAGGTGCAGGCATCACCACAGGCGCCGGCCTTGTAACCGTCCACCACCGGCGACACCCAGCCGGTGGCAGGCGTGACTGTGCCGTTCCAGATCTGCTCGGTGATCAGGTCGCGGTCGATGGCACATCGAGATGCGCCTTGCGCAGCTCGAGCTTGTCCTTCAGCTGCGGATCCCTTGGCGAGAACGTGACCAGCTGATCCGGCCCGACTCGCGCTGGGTAGCCACGATCCGGGAAGTCGCTCTTGTACGCGTCGCCCATGAGCTGGTCCGGCGGAATGTAGCTCTCGTCGATGTAGTCGAGGCTGCCGGCGACTGCGTCGGCGTATGCGGCCGCCGGATCCTGATAAATCCGGAAGCGTCAATTTGTCCACGTTGGGCTTGGTGGTCCCCCCGTAGTCGGCGAACTTGGACGAGCACGATACTCGGTGTTGGTCTTGCTCTCCAGCTTGAACGGCCCGGCCCCGATCGGCTTCGCCTCGAAGGCCTTTGATCGGCGAAGAAAGAGTCCGGCAGTGGCGCGAAGGCGGAGTAACCCAGCCGCACCGGGAGGTTCGAGACCGGCTCGGTGGTCTGGATCGTGAAGGTCTTGTCGTCGACCACCTTCAGGCCTGACATGGTCTTGGCCTTCGGCTTCTGCTTGCAGTCCGCGTCGGGGCACTGAGTGTCGGCGTATCCGGCGACCGGCCCATAGAAGTAGCTGTTGGCCTGACCGTTGGGTCCGTAGGCGGTGTAGTTCCAGGCGTCGACGAAGTTCTTGGCCTTGACCTCGGTGCCGTCGTGGAACTTGTACGGCTTGAGCTTGACGGTGAAGAGCTTGTTGTCCTGGAGTCTCGATGGACTCGGCGATGTCGTTGATCCGGGGATGCGTTTTCGATGTCGTACCGGACCAATTTGGCAGTCATCGGCATCACATGTACGCGCCGCACGCCTCGCTGGTCTTGCCAGGAATGAGTGCGTTCTTCGGCGTACAGCCGCAGACCGTGATCTCACCGCCGGCCTGGCCACTGGCCTACTCGCTACCCGGCTGTGGCGCCGTACCGCCACCGCCACACGCCGTGGCGAAAAGCGCGATGGCGTGAGGGCTGCAAGCGGCCATCCCGCCAGTTCTTCCACGCATTCGATGTCCTCCTCAATTTGCGCCTCAGGTCGGGCCGCTCGCCTGACGTTCGGCAGCCTAAAGCTTCCCGCACGGGTGCGAAACAGGTCTAGGTCACCAAACTAATACCCACAAGACTTGCGGCTTAGCGGTGGCGCACACGCAACATAATTGTGATCTGGGCATTATGATCTTGGCGCCACGCCCAGCGACAACCTACCTACGTCCGGTAACGGCGAGTCTTATCGCGGCGGCTGGGGCCGCTCACAAGGTCCAACGTCCGGCCCTGATCCTGAGCTGCGAGGAAGATGATCATCGGAATGCTGTGAACCCTCGATATGCTGCCATCCTTACGATGACAGAGTCGTTGGTGTGGACCGATGAGCACAGAAAGCATGATCGGCGACAGCAGCGCAACGCAGCTCGTCGCTCAGGGCAACACCGCAGAGCCTCTGCGGACGCACTTCACCAGGATGTCCAGCTACGCCACTCAAACCGGGGCTGACCATCGAGCGGGCGACCATGATCATGCCTTGGGTCGGCGACGGGCAGCGATGAAGCCTGCGGGTCACTGCTACCGAGAGCGCCGAGGCGGCCCGAGCTTTCACGCGTGGCTCGAGGCACAACAGGGTGTGCTTCGGAAAGGAGCTTGCGACTCCCTCATCCAAGGTGGCAAGTGCGGCGGCATGGCCGCCGCCAGGCTTACCAGGTAGGCGTCAGTGACCTGTCGATGGCCGACAACCTGCCCTAGATCGATGTGAGGGTACGAGACGGTGTGGCGTGCTTATTTTTGGCCGCCTGACGTTGGTGCGAACCGGAATTCGACGACGTCTCCGTCGGCCATGGCATAGTCCTTGCCTTCCAGCCGCACCTTGCCTTTGGCACGGGCATTCTGCATCGACCCGGCCGCCACAAGATCATCGAACGAGACGACTTCCGCTCTGATGAAGCCCTTCTGGAAGTCGCTGTGGATGACGCCGGCCGCCTCCGGAGCGGTTGCGCCCTTGCGAATCGTCCAGGCTCGCGACTCCTTCGGCCCCGCAGTCAGGAAGGTTTGGAGGCCGAGCGTGTCGAAACCGACGCGGGCCAGGACCTCGAGGCCTGGCTCAGCAATGTCCATCTCGGCAAGGAATTCCCGTGCCTCGTCGGGCTCCATTTCGACCAGCTCGGATTCGATCTTGGCATCGAGAAAGATCGCCTCGGCCGGTGCGACGAGGGCACGCAGGCGTTGCTTGAGGGGTTCGTTGGACAACTCGTCGGAATCGCAGTTGAAGACGTAGAGGAATGGCTTGGCAGTAAGCAGGAAAAGATCACGGAGCGGTCCGCGGTCCAAGCCGGCGGCGAAGATCGTACGTCCGCTGTCGAGCACCTCCTGAGCCTGCTTGACAGCCGCCAGCGGTTCGACCTTGTCCTTGTTGATCCGGGCTTCCTTCTCCAACCGCGGCAGCACTTTCTCCACCGTCTGCAGGTCGGCCAAGATCAGCTCGGTTTCGATGGTCTCGATGTCACTCGCCGGGTTTACCGCGCCATCGACGTGCGTCACATCCGGGTCGTCGAACACACGCGTCACCTGGCAGATAGCGTCCGCCTCACGTATGTGTGACAGGAACGCATTGCCCATTCCTTCGCCTTTGCTGGCCCCTCGAACGATCCCGGCGATATCCACGAAGCTCACGGTCGCCGGCACCGTACGGACGGAATCGAAAAGCTCCGCCAACACCGGCAGCCGTGGGTCCGGCACGCCCACAACGCCGATGTTGGGATCGATTGTGGCGAATGGGTAGCTCGCAGCCAGTACATCGTTGCGAGTCAGAGCGTTGAACAACGTTGACTTGCCCGCATTGGGAAGTCCGACGATGCCGATCGTGAGGGCCACGGGCGATAAGCCTAAGGCGTGTCTTATTGCTCGCTGGCGAGAAAGCCTTCCATGGCGCGTGTAAGAGCGAGCGGGTCAGCGGTGCCGGCCAGTTCGCGGGCCGAGTGCATGGAGAGCGTAGGGATGCCCACATCGACCGTGGCAATCCCCAGCCTCGTGGCTGTCAGCGGACCGATGGTCGAGCCGCATGGCATCGCATTGTTTGAGACGAACTCTTGGGTAGGAACGCCCGCCTTGCGGCAGATACGCCGCCACAGCGCAGCGCCTCGCCCGTCAGTCGCATAGCGCTGGTTCGCGTTGATCTTGAGCAGCGGACCGGAGTTGAGTAGGGGTTGATTCACGGGATCATGCCGACCCGGATAGTTGGGATGGATCGCATGTCCGGTGTCCGCCGAGAGGCAGAACGACTCGGCGAGTGATCGATGCCGTTGGTCGAGCGTCGCCCCGAGACTGGCGGAGACGCGGGTCATGACGTCGGCGAGTAGCGGACCGGACGCGCCGCTACGAGAGGCGCTGCCCAACTCTTCATGATCAAAAGCTGCGATCATCTGGATGGCATCGCTTTCGTCGGAGTTGATGATGGCCACCAGGCTCGCGTGCAAGCTGCTCAAGTTGTCCAGCCGTGCGGAGGCGAAAAACTCCTGATGCGGGCCAAAGACTGCGGGACGTGCGGTGTCATACGCCCTGAGGTCGTAGCCGTCGATGTCGACGGCCAGGCAGCCAGCCGCATGCGCGACATGATCAAGAACGTGAATCCCCGGATGACCGACACTCCAGACCGGTGCGGTGTGGAGCTGCTTGTCCAGCTTGAGGCCATCGTCGTTCACGCTGCGATCAAGATGGATGGCCAGCTGAGGTATCCGCATGATCGCCCCAGTGCGGACGAGCTGAGTGCTCCCGTCGGTGAGCACCAAGCGACCTGCCAAACCCAGCTCGCGATCCAGCCAGGAGTTGAGCAGCGGAGCGCCGTAGATCTCCACACCGAGCTGCTGCCAGCCGTATCCGATCATGTCGGGCCGCGGCTTGAGCGTGAAGCCTGTGGAATCCGTATGCGAGCCGAGGATTCGGAACGGCATGAATGGCCGTGAGGTATCGGGGATCCGCCACGCAATCAGTGCGCCGTCCCGTACGACGTACTGGCCGCCGGGTTCAGAGCTCCACTCCGCTGACTCCTCCTGTGCGGCGAAGCCAGCTGCAGCCAGACGGCGGGCGCCCTCAGCAGCTGCGTGATGGGAGGAGGGCGACGCTTCCACGAAGGTTGCCAAGTCGGCAACATGATCAAGCTCGGACGACATGGTTCCAACCTAAGTCACAGCCGATGACCGCAGATCTGGACGCGTATGTGCTGGTTCGCGGAGCCGCCTCCGCCGTTTTGTCGTCCAGTCCAGGCAGGATCTCATCTATGGATGGTGTCGCGGTCATTGCGCTGACCTGTGGCCTAGTGGTGGGACTCCCGCTCGGAAGCCTCGCCGGCTGGGCGATCGCGCGTGCCCGTCAGCAGTCCGACACAGCGCACACACAGATGTTGATCGCCCAATCGCACGGCGACGCGGCGACGGCGCGCGCGGAAGCCGCACAGGCACGAGCCGAAGCGGCCCAGGCCCGCAGCGACGTGGCCGAGGCCCGCAGTGAGGCAGCGGGTGCGCAGGCCAGAGCGGCGGAAGTATCCGCCGAGGTGGCGAAGGCAGTTGCGCAGCGTGATGCCGCGCTTGAGCGGACACGCGAGATTGCCGCAGACCGCGAGTCGATGATCAATCAATTCAAGGTGCTGTCTACCGAGACGCTCGACCGGCAGGGCCAGACGGCCAGCGCTCAGGCAGAGGAACGGCTCAAGGCGACCGAGCAGCTGATGACCCCGGTCCGCGAAAGCCTGGACAGGTTCAACTCGCGGCTCACCGAGGTGGAGAAGGAGCGGGCCACCATGTCGGCCGAGTTGCGCGCCCAGGTCAGCTACGTCCAGCAAACCGGCGAATCCCTGCGACGGGAGACTGCTGCGTTGGTGACCGCCTTGCGCAAGCCGCAGATCCGTGGCTCCTGGGGAGAGACCCAGCTCAAGCGCGTCGCCGAGTTGGCCGGAATGATCGAACGCTGCGATTTCGATCTGCAGTTCACCACCAAAGCCGACGATCGGGTGATGCGACCGGACATGCGCGTCAACCTCTCCGGGGGCAAGCATGTGTTCGTGGACGCAAAGGTCCCGCTCAGCGCCTTCCTCGAAGCTGCAGAGACCGACGATCCGGCAATCAAGGCAGAGGCGTTGATGCGTTACGCGCGGCAGGTCCGGACGCATATCGACCAGCTGTCCTCCAAGCAATACTGGAAAGCTGCGGAGACGCCCGAGTTCGTTGTGCTCTTCCTGCCGAACGAGATGTTCTTCGCGACCGCCCTTGATCAGATCCCGAACCTGTACGACTACGCGGCCGAGCGCGATGTGGTCTTGGCGACGCCGACCACGCTGATCGGAATGCTGCGCGCGGTGGCGTACGGCTGGAGGCAGGAGGCCCTGGCCGAGAGTGCGGCCGAAGTCTTCCGGCTCGGTCGCGAACTCTACGAGAAGCTTGGCCTGCTCGGGAACCGCTTCGACAAACTGGGTCGCGCGCTGCGTACCTCGGTCAATGCCTACAACGAGACCATCGCCACGGTCGAGGGAACCGTGCTGGTCCGTGCGCGTAAGTTCCGCGACCTGAACGTCAGCCAGAAGGAGCTGCCCGGACCGATCCAGATCGACGACGCCGTGCGCCAGATCCAGGCCACCGAACTGGTCGATGACGCGGTCCAGGTCGAGCCCATGGTCGGCCGCGGTAGCCGACGCCGCCCCGCAGCCATGCCAGAGGCGGCTGAACTGTACAGACCCGACCCGGATCTGTCCGAGTTGATCGAGAAGACCTCGCCTCTAAAGCCCGATCAGACCGCCCAGTCCTCATGAGCTGCGAGCGTCGGGAATCGCGCGCCGCCGCACGGAGCAGGCTGGCGCGCCGCTGGCCTGGACGAATGAGCGAGCAGACACGCCTTTCGTCTGCGAGCGAGTGAGGAAGGCAGCGGCGCACAAGCGCCAGCCTCGGCGAGCGGAGCGAGCAATACACGAGGAGCGAGCGGAGGCGTTTTTCCTCTGCGAGCGACGACGACGGCGGCGGATTCCAAGCGCGATGCGCGAGCAGCTCCAAAAGGGAGCTGCGAGCGTCGGGAATCGCGCGCCGCCGCACGGAGCAGGCTGGCGCGCCGCTGGCCTGGACGAATGAGCGAGCAGACACGCCTTTCGTCTGCGAGCGAGTGAGGAAGGCAGCGGCGCACAAGCGCCAGCCTCGGCGAGCGGAGCGAGCAATACACGAGGAGCGAGTGGAGGCGTTCTTTCCTCTGCGAGCGACGACGACGGCGGCGGATTCCAAGCGCGATGCGCGAGCAGCTCCAAAAAGGAGCCAACTCCCTCAATCGTTGATTGCGCCCTTGCGGAGATCCTTCCGCAGCTCAGGCGGCAGTGCGAAGACCAGCGACTCCTCCGTGAGCCGCTCCTCGCGGGCAACGGGAAAGCCCCGGTCGACCAGGTAGTCCAGTACTCCCTGAACGAGATCGTCCGGCACGGAGGCTCCACTGGTGACGCCGACTGAGTCGACGCCAACCAGCCATGCGGGATCAATCTCGGTCGCGTTGTCGATCCGATGGGCCGCATTGGCTCCGGCCTCGAGTGCCACCTCCACCAGGCGAACCGAGTTGGATGAGTTCGCCGAGCCGACGACGATCACGAGGTCACTGTGGGCAGCGATCTGTTTGATCGCGAGTTGTCTGTTTTGGGTGGCATAACAGATGTCGTCGCTCGGCGGATCCGTCAAGAGTGGGAACTTCTCTCGGAGCCGGTTGACCGTCTCCAACGTCTCGTCGACACTCAACGTCGTCTGGCTGAGCCAGGCAACTCGTGAGGTGTCGCGCACCTCCAGCTGATCGACATCAGAAGGTGATTGCACCAGCCTGATGTGCTCCGGCGCCTCACCGGTCGTGCCCTCCACTTCCTCGTGGCCAGCGTGTCCGATCAACAAGATCTCCAGATCGTCCCTGGCGAACCGCTTTGCCTCGTGGTGCACCTTGGTGACCAGGGGCAGGTCGCGTCGATTGCCTTCAGCCCTCGCTCTTTGGCCTCCGACTGGACTGCCGGAGACACCCCATGCGCCGAGAAGACCACCGTCGAGCCCTCCGGCACCTCGTCGAGCTCCTCGACGAAGATGGCGCCGCGCTCCTCCAGGTTCTCCACCACGTGCCGGTTGTGCACGATCTGCTTGCGGACGTAGATCGGTGGCCCGTACGTCTCCAGCGCTTTTTCGACCGTGATCACCGCACGGTCCACACCGGCGCAGTAACCACGGGGCGCCGCCAGGACGACCTGCCTGGGGCGGCTCGGTGCAGTTGCTTGGCCGGTCTCAGTCACCCGGTCAGTGTAGGTGCTGGAGCCGGCCACTTGATTCGGCCAGCGCGTGCCAGGACTGCGGTACTACGCTCGCGGCGTGGCCCTGGAATCCTCGCCCGAGCATCCGCAACCGTTGCGGGTGATCGCGCGCGCGGTGCGCGGTTGGGTAGAGCGGCTCGGCGCGGTCTGGGTCGAGGCCCAGCTGATTGAGATCAACCGCCGCTCGGGCACCCGGACGATCTTCCTGACCCTGCGCGACAAGTTGGCCGAGGTCTCGGTATCGGTGACGGCCTCACCGATCACCGTGGATTCAGCTGGGCCGTTGACCGAGGGGGCGACCGTGGTCGCCCGGATCAAGCCGACGTTCTACGAGAGTTCCGGTCGGTTCATTTTCGTCTGCGATGCGATCACTCCGATCGGCGAGGGAAGGCTGCTCGCCCGGCTCGAACAGACCAAGCGCCTGCTCCAAGCCGAGGGGCTTTTCGACCGGTCACTGAAGAAGTCGCTGCCCTTCCTGCCGGGAGCGGTCGGGCTTGTCACCGGCGCCGGCAGCGCAGCGGAGCGCGATGTCCTGGAGAATGCGCGGCGTCGCTGGCCGGCCGTACGAATTGTCACTCGATACGCACTGGTTCAGGGACCCCAGGCCTGCGAGCAGGTCATCGCCGCGGTACAGCACCTCGACCGCCACCCTGCGGTGGACGTCATTGTCATCGCCCGCGGCGGCGGCTCAGTGGAAGACCTCCTGCCGTTTTCCGATGAGGGTCTGATCCGCGCAGTCGCCGCCTGTCGTACGCCGGTTGTGAGCGCCATCGGGCACGAGTCAGACAACCCGATCCTCGACCTGGTCGCCGACTACCGAGCTTCGACACCGACTGATGCCGCGAAGCGCGTGGTTCCCGACGTTGCCGACGAAATGGCTCGAGTGCAGCAGGCCAGGCAGCGGCTAGTCCAGGCTGTTTCGCGGGTGGTCGGTCGCCAACAGGAGCTGCTCGACGGGATACGTTCGCGGCCGGTGCTCATGGATCCGACCGCAACATTCGGTCGGCGTTACGAGCAGCTGACCGAGCTCAGGCATCGCTCCAATCGGGCCATCGCATCGACGGTCGATCGCGAGTCCGCGCTGGTCGGGCACCACCTGGCGCGGATACGAGCGATGTCGCCGCAGGCAACGCTGGATCGTGGCTACTCGATCCTGCTGGCTCCGGACGGTGTAGCGGTCCGATCGGTGGATCAGGTCAGCGTCGGGGATGATGTTGTGGCCCAACTGGCTGACGGGCAGCTGGCGGTCAAGGTGATGCAGCTGAGACCGCGAGGAGGAGCATGACGGATCCAGTCGAAGCGGAGAAGCTCAGCTACGAGCAGGCGCGCGACGAGCTCGTGCTCATCGTCCAACGGCTGGAGTCAGGCGGCGCGTCGCTCGAAGAATCCCTTGCGCTATGGGAGCGCGGTGAGGAGCTCGCTGCCATCTGCCAGGCCTGGCTGGACGGCGCCAAGGCGAAGGTGGACGCCGCTCGAGCCAGTGAGCCCACTCCTACCGACGAAACCTGACCGGTGGCCCGGTGTGGCGTGCTCGGGCTCAGCCGCTGCTGGAAAGGGTTGAGACGTAGGCCTCCAACGCCTCGTAGGGCAGATCAGCGGACACGATTGTGGTCGCGGTCGGCCCATGCAGCACGAGCGACCTCGTACGGCCGTCGGGGCTGAGCAACCGCTCCCAGGTCTGACCTGCGATAACGCTGTTTCCGTCGGGTGTCCCCTCCCGGGACTGCTGATCGACCAGCTCTTGAGGCCGGAGGTCGCCCTGATTGAGGTCGACGAACACGTCGTCCGGGCTGAGGAATCCGATCTGCCACAAGTTGCGCGCCGACGCTTCGCCGTTGAGGTACGGCTCTCCCTGTGGCACCCAGGTCACACGTGTTGCCCGCCAGCCTTCGGGAAGGTTGGTGGGCGCAAGGACCTCGAACGGGGCTTCCTTCCGCGCCGTAGCGAGCACGGGTTTCCAGTCGACCTCCTTGACGGGATGGTCGTCCGGGGTGTTGGTGAAGATGATCGCGATCACGACGAGAGGGATGACGATCAATGCGAGCGAGCGGATCATGTCGCCCACTGTCGCCTGTCGGGTCGTACGCGCCACGTCCCCTATCTTCACAGAGCACGCCAACACGAATAGTTCTCTGCTCGCGCGGCGCCCTTGGAACCTGGTGCCGTCGTCACTCTTCGCGAAACGAAGAACACGTTTCGCTCATCGCTCCTCCGATCACCAGCGGGCGCCCACCGACGCTCGCAGAGCATTGCGTTCTCCACTCGCGCGGCGCCCTTGAAGCGGTGCCGTCGTCACTCTTCGCGAAACGAAGAACACGTTTCGCTCATCGCTCCTCCGATCACCAGCGGGCGCCCACCGACGCTCGCAGAGCATTGCGATCTCGGCAATCCGGGACACTGTTTCCTGATGGAAAGCATCCAGACGATCGCGCGTCACGACGGCCCGCGAGGTGAGGTCGTGTTGCGACGCCGACATGCTGCCGGTGCCAGTGTTGAGGAGTTGATCATCAACGGCGCGTTCGCCATGGACAGCAGCGACAGCTCCACAGAGGCCCTGCTGGGCGAACTCGGCTTGCCGAGCGGCTGCGCGCGGCGAGTGCTGGTTGGCGGGCTGGGTTTGGGCTACTCGGTGGCGGCGATCTTGGCCAAGAACGTCGAACTGATCGATGTGGTGGAGATCGAGCAGTGCTTGATCGACTGGGCGTACCAAGGTGTGACGGCGACGCTGGCAGCAGTGGCATCTGATCCGCGGGTCCGCCTGCATGCCGCAGACGTCCGGCTCGTCCTCGAGGGCCTGGGCGATGGGCCGATCGGGCCCTGGGATGCCATCGGGCTCGACGTGGACAACGGGCCTGAGTTCCTGATCCATGCTGGGAACCGGGCGATCTATACCGAAGCCGGTCTTCGCGCGGCATACGCTCAGCTGGCCGTCGCTGGCACTCTCGCGATCTGGTGCCAGGGTCCTGCACCGCGGCTGCGAGACGCGCTGGAACGAATTGCACCCTCGGTACGCGAGCACGTCGTCGATGTCACCCGCGGTGAGCGCAGCTTTCAGTATGCGATCTACACGGTGTCCAGGCCGAAGGACTCGCTCAGAACGGCTAGGTAAGAATGTGCCCATGACCCAGTCAACTGATGCGGGCGACTATCGCGTCGAGCGCGACACCATGGGCGAGGTGAGAGTGCCCGCCGCGGCCTTGTGGCGGGCGCAAACGCAACGCGCCGTTGAGAACTTCCCAATCTCCGGTGTACCGATCAACTCCGAATTGATCGCCGCCCTCGGACTGATCAAAGAGGCAGCCGCCAAGACCAATGCCGCCCTCGGCGTCTTGAGCCAGGACTACGCCGACGTGATCGAGAAGGCTGCGAGCGAGGTCGCTGCGAACCAACATGATGCCGAGTTCCCGATCGACGTCTTCCAGACGGGATCGGGTACCTCGAGCAACATGAACGCGAACGAGGTGATCGCTTCCCTCGCCACAGCACAGCTGGGCGAAGACGTGCATCCTAATGATCACGTCAATGCGTCACAGTCAAGCAACGACGTCTTCCCCAGCGCTATCCACATCGCGGCGACGCACAGCCTGGTCAATTCCTTGCTGCCGTCCTTGCGTCATCTGGAAGCGGCCCTCAGTCTCAAGGCCACGGAGTTCGCCGAGGTCGTCAAGTGCGGTCGTACCCACTTGATGGATGCGACCCCGGTCACGCTTGGCCAGGAGTTCGGCGGTTATGCCGCGCAGATACATCACGGCATCGAGCGGGTGAGGTTGGCCCTGCCGCGAGTCGCAGAACTGCCTCTGGGTGGGACGGCGGTTGGCACCGGAATCAATACCCCACCAGGCTTCGCGGGCTCGGTGATCTCCATGATCGCGGACAAGACGGGTTTGCCGCTGGCTGAAGCGCCGGATCACTTCGAGGCGCAGGGGGCCCGCGATGGCCTCGTCGAAGCTTCTGGTGTGTTGCGGACGGTCGCGGTCAGCCTGCACAAAATCGCCAACGACCTGCGTTGGATGGGTTCGGGCCCTCGCGCTGGGCTCGGCGAAATCGTCCTACCCGACCTGCAGCCCGGATCCTCGATCATGCCGGGCAAGGTCAATCCGGTGATCTGCGAGGCGACGCTGATGGTCTGTGCCCAGGTGATGGGCAACGACGCTACGGTCGCGTTCGCGGGTGCGAGCGGCAACTTCGAGCTCAATGTGATGCTTCCAGTCATGGCGCGAAACCTGCTGGAGTCGATCCAGCTGTTAGCCAATGTGAGCCGGTTGCTCGCCGATCGATGCGTGATAGGTATCAAGGCAAACGTCGAGCACTGCAGGACCCTTGCTGAGTCCTCACCGTCCATCGTCACGCCGCTGAACCGCTACATCGGCTACGAGAACGCTGCCGCAGTCGCCAAGCAGGCGCTCAAGGAAGAAAAGACCATCCGTGAGGTCGTTATCGAGAACGGCTACGTCGAAAATGGCGCTCTCACTGAGGAGCAGCTCGACGCCGCTCTCGACGTCCTTTCCATGACCCGCCGGCCGGCCTGAGCCGACTTACTCACGCGCTGCGCTTGTCAAAGCGCAGTTGCAGGTGCGCTGACATCCACACGGCCCTGTCAACATCCCATGCTGCGTGGGATGTTGGTAGCCCGCGATGGAGGCGCTGGTTGCTGCGGCTAGTACCAACCGTGGGACGATTTGAAGCTCCACGCTCCACACGGGCTGCCGTAGCGGTCCTTCATGTACTTGATGCCCCAGATGATCTGGGTCGCAGGATTGGTCCGCCAGTCACTTCCTTCACTTGCCATCTTCGAACCGGGCAAAGCTTGAGGGATGCCGTACGCCCCAGAGCTCGGGTTGGTGGCGTTTATGTCCCACTTGCTCTCGCGCATGATGATGTTGTTGAAGCAGTCGAACTGGCTGGAGCCGTATCCAAACTTGTTCTTCAAGATCTGCCGGGCGATCTCCTTGGGGTCGGTGACGCCAGGCTCGTAGCCGCGATTAGCGAGCGCTCGCGCGCGAGCGGCCTTCTCCTCGGCCGCCTTCTTCGCGGCAGCCGCCAGCTCGGCCTTGATCTTGGCGTGCTGAGCGGCGATTGCCTTGGTCTGCTTGCCCAAGGATTTGGCTCGCCTGGCCGCCTGCTTTTCAGCGGTCAGCTTGGCTCTCGCGGCCTCACGATTGGCGCGTGCCGTGGCCGCCGCGCGTTCAGCCGCGAGCCGGTCAGTGGCCGGCGCGGGCGCTACCTCTGGGAGGGAAATGGCAACTGTCGGGGCTGGCACGGCAATCGCGGAAGTCTGTTCAGCAGGGCTGCTCAGTCCAGCGACAGCTGCAGTTACGACAAACGCTGAGAAGCCAACCCCGACTATGGCATGCTGAGCGAGTCGACGCACGGAGCATACGATGCCACATGTCGTTATCCAAATGAAATCATCTTGAGACCATTTCGTATGTTTAATTCATTCGAAGTCGGTCAGATTGCGACATCTTCTAACATCTCGGTCACGAGAGCTGCGATGGGTGAGCGCTCTGAACGGTTCAACGTGACGTGGGCAAAGAGCGGGTGACCCTTCAGTTTCTCGACCACCGCCACAACACCGTCGTGCCGGCCGACTCGCAGATTATCCCGCTGAGCAACGTCATGTGTGAGAACTACGCGCGAACCCTGTCCGATTCGGCTAAGCACCGTCAGCAGCACGTTGCGTTCCAGGGACTGCGCCTCGTCGACGACAACGAACGCGTCGTGCAAGGAGCGGCCCCGAATATGGGTGAGGGGCAGCACTTCAAGGAGCCCGCGAGCCAACACCTCTTCGATGACGACCTTCGTGGTGAGCGCACCTAGGGTGTCGAAGACGGCCTGCGCCCACGGCGCCATCTTCTCGCCCTCGGTACCCGGCAGATAGCCAAGCTCCTGGCCGCCGACCGCGTAGAGGGGACGGAAGACCACGACTTTAGTGTGCTGCTGGCGTTCCAAGACGGCCTCGAGTCCTGCACACAGTGCGAGAGCTGATTTGCCGGTACCGGCGCGGCCGCCGAGGGAGATGATTCCGATTGAGGGGTCCAGCAGCAGATCCAAAGCGACCCGCTGCTCCGCTGAGCGGCCCCGAATCCCGAACACGTCTCGCTCGGCCCTGACGAGCTTGACCTCCTTGCTCGGCGTAACCCGGCCAAGAGCCGATGCGCTACCGCTGAGCAAGACAACTCCGGTGTGGCAGGGCAGGTCTCGAGCCTCATCCAACTCAACCAAGCCATGCTCGTAGAGGCGGTCGATGTCGTCGCCGCCGACCACGATCTCGCTCATCCCCGTCCACTCGGTCTCGACAGCCAGCTCAGCGCGATACTCCTCAGCCTTCAGACCGACCGCCGATGCCTTCACCCTCATGGGCAGGTCCTTGGACACCAGCGTGACCGCGCACCCTTCGGCGGCGAGGTTCAGCGCGACGGCAAGAATGCGCGAGTCATTGTCGCCGAGGCGGAAGCCGTCCGGCAGCGCCGCTGGATCGGTGTGGTTCAGCTCGACCCGAATGGTGCCCCCGAGATTGTTGACCGGGACGGGTGCATCCAGGCGCCTGTGAATCATCCGGAGCTCGTCGAGGTGGCGCAGGGCTGTACGGGCGAAGTAGCCCAGTTCGCTGTGGTGACGCTTGCCTTCAAGCTCGCTGATCACCACAACAGGGAGCACGACATCGTGCTCGTCGAAACGTCGCATCGCGTGCGGATCACTCAGCAGGACGGATGTGTCGATGACGTAAGTGCGACGGCTTGATGAAGAAGACACAGGACTGCCCTTCTTGGGGGCCGTACGCTTTCCGCGCCCGGCCCCACCGTTACGTGGTTGGCCGGGATGGATGACCGGCATAGAGCTGCGCCGGTTCGTTGCGCGTCGAGTGACGGTGCATGCATCGCCTCCCAGGCGGGCCGCGTTTCTGCGCCCGCACATCGACCGTACGTCGGCAAGGGGGTCGAAGGCGAGTGCCACGCCGCGATTTCACCTGATGGCAACGTAGCGGCGGAGCAGTCACGTGCCCGTCTTCTCCACCAAAGGATCCGAATCTTCTGCCCGGGAACCGCCTGGGCCGCTTGATCCATGGCCTCATCGACGAGGACTGCGACGCATACCGACACGGTCGCGGCGGCTCGAGGCTGTCCACTGGGTCGCCACTGGCGCTTCCAGGTCGGCGAGCCAGTCGTCACGCAGCCGGCTCGTGTTGCCTGGGTCGCGGCGACGCACCCGGGCGAGTGGCCGCCTCCCTGATGCGCCGGCCGTGGTGGAATACCTCTCGGCGACCGGAAGGTGGATCATGGAGCGGGCCAGGCTCGGCGTGGACGTCGGAGGGACATTCACCGACCTCGTCGCCCTGGTCGACGGCGCCCTCGTGACCGCGAAGGTCCCCTCGACCCCCGCCGACCAGGCCCGGGGCGTGCTCCGGGCGGTCACCGCCGCCGACCTGGCTGCTGACAGCGTCGGCGCCTTCTCCCACGGCTCGACTGTGGCCACTAACGCGCTGCTGGAACGGCGCGGCGCCCGCACCGCCCTGGTGACCACCGAGGGCTTCCGGGACGTGATCGAGATCGGCCGCCAGAACCGGCCGGCACTCTACGACCTGACCCGCGACCGCCCCGCCGCGCTGGTCCCCCGGGACCTGCGGTTCACCGTGCGAGAACGGACTGGCCCGCTCGGCGTCATCACCCCGCTGGACGAGCAGTCGGTGCACGCCGCCGTGCGCCGGTGCCGGGAGGCCGGCGTCGAGGCGGTGGCAGTGTGCCTGATCTTCGGTTTCCTGTACCCCGACCACGAGCGACGAGTCGGGGAGGCGCTCCGGACGGCGCTGCCCGGGGTGCACGTGTCGCTCTCCTGCGAGGTGCTGCCCGAGTTCCGCGAGTACGAGCGGTGCTCGACGACGGTTTGCGACGCGTACCTGACCCCGCGGCTGTCGCATTACCTGCGCAGCCTTAGCACCCAGGTGGCGGGGCACGGGCTACCGGCACCGGTGGTCATGCAATCCTCCGGCGGCGTCGCCGAGATCGGGTTCGCCGCCTCGCACGCCGCCGGCTGCCTGCTGTCCGGACCTGCCGGCGGAGTGGTCGGCGCCGCCTGGGTGGCCGGCCTGTCCGGCGAGGCCGATTTGCTCACCTTCGACATGGGCGGGACGTCCACCGATGTCGCCCCGGTCCGCGGCGGGCAGGTGCAGACCACCACTGAGTCCGTGGTTGCCGGCGTACCGGTGAAGCTGCCGATGGTGGACATACACACCGTCAGCGCCGGCGGCGGCTCGATCGCCTGGGTCGACTCGGGCGGAGCCCTGCGGGTGGGACCGCACTCCGCCGGCGCCGAGCCCGGACCCGCCGCGTACGGCCGGGGCGGTGACCAGCCCACCGTCACCGACGCAGACCTGTACCTGGGGTATCTGGCCGACGGGGTGGAGCTGGGCGGCGAGGTACGGCTGGACCGCGCGGGCGCGCGGGCAGCTCTCTTGCAGGTCGGTGACCGCATCGGGCTCGACGTGCATCGCACCGCGCTCGGGGTGATCCGGGTGGCGGAGGCAGAAATGACCCGCGCCTTGCGAGTTATCAGCGTGCAGCGCGGCCTGGACCCGCGGGAGTTCACCCTGGTGGCTTTCGGCGGGGCGGGCGGCATGCACGCCTGCGCACTCGCCGAGGAGCTGGGGATCCGGCGGGTCCTGGTGCCCCGGGCCGGCGGCGTGCTCAGCGCGCTCGGCCTGGCCATCTCCGACGCCCGGCACGACGAGGTGGTGCCGTTCCTGGCCGACCTGGCGACGGCCGATCCGGCGGCCCTGGCGCAGCACTACGCCGAACTGGCCCGGCAGGCCGCCGCCCAGCTCGGCGGCCCCGGGGCGGCCCCGCCGGCCGCCACCCGGCAGGCCGACCTGCGCTACCACGGCCAGTCGTTCGAGCTGACGATCGCCGTCGACGGCCCGGGCCCTGACCACGATCGCAGCACCGACGCCGGCGGCGGCGAGCCGGCCGGGGGGTCACATGCTGCCGGCGGCTCCCCTCCGGACCTGGCGGCGCTGGCCCAACGCTTCCACCGTGAGCACGAACGCCGGTACGGCTACCGGATGGACGATGAGCCGGTGGAGCTGGTGAACCTCCGCCTGGTGGCCACCCGGCCTGGGTCCCGGCCGGTGCTGCGGGAGGATCCGGCCCCGGCAGCGGGCGATCCCGCTACCCGCCGGGCAAGCTTCGACGGCGAGTGGCAGGAAGTTGCGGTATACCGGCGGGACTCCCTCGGTGCGGGCAGCACGGTGCGCGGACCGGCGGTCGTGGAGTTCGCCGAGTCCACGTGCGTGCTGCGCCCAGGCTGGATCGGCACCGTTGACGGTGTCGGCACGCTGTTGCTCACCCGATACGAAGGGAGCGTGGCGTGACCGCGGGACGGCCCGCGGACCGCGCCGGCACCGAAGGGGAGCGGCTGGACCCGATCACGCTGTCCGTGTTGACCAGCGCACTGTCGGGGATCGCCGAGGAGATGGGCACGGCTCTGGTGCGCAGCGCGTACTCCTCGAACATCAAGGAGCGCCGGGACTGTTCGGCGGCGCTGTTCGATGCGCGTGGCCGGATGGTGGCCCAGGCCGAGCACATTCCGGTGCACCTGGGAGCGATGCCCGAGGCGGTGGCCGCGGTGATGGAGCGCGACCCGGAACCCGGCGACGTGTTCGTGCTCAACGACCCGTTCTCCGGCGGCAACCACCTGCCCGACATCACGATGGTGTCCCGGCTCGGCACCGACGAGCAGATCTGGGGGTACGCGGTCACCCGCGCGCACCACTCGGACGTTGGCGGGATGCAGCCGGGGTCGATGCCGGCCGGCTCGCGCGACATCTGGTCGGAGGGTCTGGTTATCCCGCCGGTACGGCTCGTGCGTGCCGGCGACTACGTTCCGGACGTGCTGGAGCTGATCCTGGCCAACACGCGCACGCCGCGGCTACGGCGGGGCGACTTCCGGGCCCAGATCGCGGCGAACCGTCTGGCCCAGGACCGGCTGGCCGACCTGATGGCCCGGTGGGGCGACGCCACCGTCTTCGCAGCGTTCGACGAGGTTCTGGCGTACACCCAGCGGCGTACCCGGGAGGTAGTGCGCGCGCTGCCCGAGGGCGAGTACGTGGCTTCCAGCCAGATCGAGGGCGACGGGGTGACCGAGGAGGACATCCCGATCCGGGTCACCGTGCGGGTGGCCGGGGACCGGATCGTGGTCGACTTCGGCGGCACCGCCGGTGCGGTCGACGGCAACGTCAACTGCCCGCTGTCAGTGACCCGCTCGGCGTGCTTCTTCGCGTTGCGGGTGCTTTTGCCCGACGACATCCCGGCCAACTCCGGCACGTACGCGCCGCTGGAGATTATCGCCCCGGAGGGCAGCCTGGTGAACGCCCGCCGTCCCTCGGCGGTGGTAGCCGGCAACGTAGAGACCAGCCAGCGGCTCGCCGACACGGTGCTCGACGCGTTTGCCCAGATGACCGACGTGCCTGCCGCTGGGCAGGGCACCATGAACAATGTCAACATCGGTGGTCGGGGCTGGACGTACTACGAGACCATCGGCGGCGGCCAGGGCGCCGGAGACGGGCACCCGGGCCCTTCCGGGGTGCACGTGGGCATGTCGAACACGCTCAACACGCCGGTGGAGGCGTTCGAACAGGAGTACCCGATGCGGGTCGAGCGCTTCGAGCTGGCCTACGGCAGCGGCGGCGCCGGCCGCTTCCCCGGCGGGGATGGGATCGTACGGGCGATCCGGGTCCTGGAACCGGCCACCCTGTCCCTGCTGACCGACCGGCGGCGACACCAGCCAGCCGGGCGGTACGGCGGCGGCCCCGGCGCGTGCGGGCACAACCAGCTCAACGGCGAGCCGCTGCCAGCCAAGGTGAGCCTGTCGCTGGCCGCCGACGACGTGATCACGATCACTACGCCGGGCGGGGGCGGGTATGGGGCGTCCAGCGACACGCAGGTCGGCTGAGGACGGCGTAGCCGGCCCGGCCGTCACGCCGAGCCGCAGTGTTCCGCGGATCGCACCGTGAAGAGTGCTCCGGCGGCAAGCCGCATGGATGGGCTCGTCCAGCGCTGGGGACCGCTAGGCCGCGCTTGCCGAGCTGGACGATTACCTCCAGACCTCCGAGCGGCACGGACTTGCCGACTTGTGAGCGTCAGCGACCGAAGCGCCGCTCGCGCTGCCCGTACGAGCGCAGGGCCCGGATGAAGTCCACTTTCCGGAAGTCAGGCCACAACGCCTCGCAGAAGTAGAACTCGCTGTGTGCCGACTGCCACATCAAGAACCCCGACAACCGCTGCTCGCCAGACGTTCTAATGATCAGGTCCGGATCCGGCTGGCCCTTGGTGTAGAGATGCTCAGCGATGTGCTCGATGTCGAGGGTGTGGGAAAGTTCGTCGATGGAGGTCCCGTTCTTCGCATGCTCGGCCAGCAGGGAGCGCACGGCGTCACGCAACTCATACCGTCCGCCATAGGAAACCGCGATGTTGACCAGCATGCCGTTGACGTCAGCGGTATCCCGATCGGCCATCTTGAGCCGTTTGGCGGATTGCGCCGGCAGCAGATCCAGCGCCCCAACGGGATGGACTTGCCAACGCCTAGTCGCCGCCAAGTCGCTCACCATCTGCTCGATCACGCCGAGCAGCGGCTCGACCTCCTCCCGCTTGGCGCGAGAGAAGTTGTCGGTCGACAGCACCCACAAGGTGACAACGGGGATACCGATCTCGTCGCACCATTCCACGAACTCTTTGAGCTTGTCGGCGCCGGCCTGGTAACCCGCGACGAGCGGCTTGCCAGGGGCGTTCGTGCGGGCCCAGCGCCGATTCCCGTCGGCTAGCACGGCGACGTGCCGCGGCAGCCTGTTGTGGTCCAGTTCGGCGATGAGCCGATGCTCATACGTCGCATAGAGCAGCCCTGATGGGTGCAGCCGATCCACGAACTCGCGCAACCGATCGAGACGTGCCACAACTGGCAGCGTATCCCGCATCGATCGGGTCCGTCCTGGCGTAGTGGGTTTGGTCTTCGCGACCGCCATCCCTACGCTAAAGCTACTCAGCCGTGACAGCATATTTGTGGCTATTTGTCATTCGAAGGGGGCGGCCTCGTGCCCATGGTTGACCTGGGTGAAGACCGACCCTTCCAGCCGACTCATGAGTCCAACGCCGACGCGTCGCTGACGGAGGTATTGGACGCGGTCAAGCCGCGGCTTCGTGGTTGGCTGCATGCCGGAATGGCGCCCCTCGCGCTGGCTGCCGGCATCGTGCTCGTCAGCTTGGCCGCGACGCCCGAAGGCGTAATCGGAGGGGCAGTCTTCTTCGCCGCATCGGTGCTTCTCTTCGGCACCAGCGCTCTGTATCACCGCGGAACCTGGGGTACGCGCAGTATGGCGATCCTCCGCAGGCTTGATCACTCCAACATCTATGTGTTCATCGCCGCGACCTACACGCCACTAGCGTTGATCTTGCTCGACGGGCCTTCCAGGGTGGTACTCCTCACCGTCATCTGGTCGGCTGCCGTGGGCGGGTTGCTCTTCCGGCTCTCCTGGCTATCAGCCCCGCGCTGGCTCTACACAGCGCTCTACATCGTTATGGGATGGACCGCGCTCGGCTGGCTCGGAGCCTTTTACGGCGCGGCCGGTTTGACATTATTGATCTTGATCATGGCTGGCGGTGTCTGCTACACACTCGGCGCGGTGGTGTACGCCCGCAAGCGTCCTGATCCCTCCCCCACCTGGTTCGGTTACCACGAGATCTTTCATGTCGGCACGATCGCCGGCTTCGTCTGCCACTACGGGGCCATCGCCATGATCACATTTTGATTTTGCTGCTCGCGCAATCGCCCTCTGTTTGGGTGCTCGCTCCGCTCGCTGCGATGTTCGCTGGGTTGCCCGCCGTCTTGATCGTCGCTCTCAGCCAGTTGAACTCTGAGCTATTCCGGGGCTGCTGCACTGGCAGTTCCTTGCAGCTGGCTAGCCAGATCTTCGGCCGAGGTGACCGGGAGCTTACATACGAAGTTCCGGCAAACGTACGCCGTCGGCAAGTCGTTGATCATTGGCCGATCCGCCAGCAGCGCCAGGCCCGGCTGATCTGAGATGCCAGCCACCACGACTGATCCCGCCGGGACGAGCAGGTGAGCAGTGCGAACCAGCTCCGCGCGAGCCGCATCGTCCTCGCCCACCACGGCGACCTGAACCGGCTTGTGCCCCGGTGTCTGGCTGATCCCATCGGCGAGCAGCCAGCCGGCGAACCGTGGCGCCCGGCGTACCAACTCGCCAGCGCTCGCCGCTGCTCGATCGGCACGTTCGGCGTAGCGGTCTTCCCCGGTCAGCTCACTGATCAGTCGCAACGCATGGATGGCGACACTCAGGCCGGACGGGGTGGCGTTGTCAGTCGGATCCTGGGGTCGGGCATAGAGCTGCTCGGCATCGGCAGCAGTGTCAAAGAAACCGCCAGCAGCGTCGTCGAACTGCTTCATGATCACCCCGAGCAATTGATCCGCACGGGTCAGCCAGGCGGACTCCGCGTGGGCCGCCGCCAGCCTGACCGCAGCAAGGGCCAATGCCGCGTAGTCCTCGAGGATGCCCAATGCTTCGCCGACGACGCCATCGCGTGAGGTCCGGCGGAGTCGGCCGTCTCGCCAGTGCAACTGCCAGACGTACTCGGCAGCCTCGCTCGCGATCTGCAGCCACTCCGGCCGATCGAAGATCATGGCCGCCTGCACCAGTGCATCCACCAGCAGCGCGTTCCATGCGGCAACGATCTTGTCATCGCGCCCGGGACGCGAACGCTGATCACGCACGATCCGGAGCCGCTGCCGAACGTCAGCCAGCTGCAGTTGATCAGGATCGGACCGCAGCTGGAGGGTCGAGGCACCGTGCTCGAATGTGCCCGCTGATGTCACCGAGAAGACCTCCTGCCGCCCAGGCCGCGTCCTCCTCGCCGAGCGCTACCAGGAGTTGATCACGGTTCCACACGTAGTAGGCCCCCTCGCGAAGCTCACCATGATCATCTTCTGAGTCGGCGTCAAGGCTGGCCGCGAACGCGCCCTGCCCGGTCCGCATCTCGCGCAGCAGCCAGGCCACCGTCTCAGTGACGATCCGTTCGGCTAGCGGATTGCGGTTACGGCGCCACCAGTGCGCGTACGTGCCGAGGAGCATGGCATTGTCGTAGAGCATCTTCTCGAAGTGCGGCACCACCCAAGCCGCATCGACGCTGTAGCGGGCGAATCCGCCACCTATCTGGTCGTAGATGCCACCACGCGCCATTGCCTCCAGCGTCCGACCAGCCATCAGCATCGCTGCTTCGCCACCGTCACGAAGCAACGCCTCGAGCACCATCGATGGTGGGAACTTGGGGGCCCGGCCGAAGCCGCCGTACGTCGTGTCGAACTCCCGTTGCAGCAGCATGATCGACTCCGCGCACTCGGCTGCGGTCAGCTGCCGCGAGGCGGCAAGAGTCGGCTGCTTCGAGAGCTGGCGAACGATCTCGGAAGCGCTGCCGAGAAGCTCTGATCGCCGATCGCGCCAGGCCTCGCTGATTGCCCGCAATACCTGGGAAAAAGACGGCAACCCATGCCGAGGAGTCGGTGGGAAGTAAGTCCCGGCGTAGAAGGGCTTGCGGTCTGGCGTCAGAAAGACGCTCATTGGCCAGCCACCTTGCCCCGTCAGTGCCTGGGTAGCCTGCATGTAGACAGCGTCGACATCGGGGCGTTCCTCGCGGTCAACCTTGATCGCAACGAAGTGCTCGTTGATCATGGAGGCGGTCAGGCTCGTCCTCGAAGGACTCGTGGGCCATCACGTGGCACCAGTGGCATGCCGCGTATCCGACCGAGAGGAAGACGGGAACCTGCCGTTCGGTGGCCGCAGCAAAGGCCTCATCCGACCACGGCCACCAGTGCACGGGGTTCTCGGCGTGCTGCAGCAGGTACGGGCTGGTCGCCGAAGCGAGGCGGTTGCGGCCAGTCATCCTTCGACCTTATTCGTAGTGCGAGCGCCGGCATGCGCGAGCAGCTCAATGAGTAGCGCTGCAACCAGCTGCAGATCGGTCGCGGCCTCAGCCTTGAGCGTGAGGCGGCCGCTCCGATGCGGATTCCTCGGCGTCGTCTGATGCGTCGTCCTCCGGCACGTGGATCTTTCGGAACTGCTTCCGCATGCTCAGGTAGAGGAAGACCATGACGATCCCCAAGAGAAGCACGACGAGCAAGGGCGTCCAACCCGGCTTGACCACGTTCGGGTCGACGTCGAGAAGGATCATGTCGACGTCGAGAAGGATCATGCTGAAACTCTACTCGCCACCGGCTCGGCGATTCCTGCGAACAGATCCTCCTCGGGGATGCTCGTGTCAACCAAGCTGCGCACAAGCTCCCATTCCTCGGTCGGCCAGGCCGACCTGTGCACTGCGAGCGGCACGGCAAACCACGGCCCGTCTGGGTCGATTTGGGTGGCGTGGGCCAGCAGTGCGCGGTCACGGACATGGAAGTAGTCGGCACAGGCAACCCGTGTCGTGATCCGAGCCGCGTGGTGGGGGTCCTCAGGCCAGTCACGAAGCCGCTCGGTGTACGGCGACTCGAGGCCCCGCGCCACCATCGCCCGATCCAGCGCCACCGTCCGCTCGCGATGGAAGGTGAATGAGTAATAGATCTTGAGCGGCTGCCAGGCCACGCCAGCGCCGGGGTAAGCATCTGGGTCAGACGCCGCATCGAAGGCCGCGATGCTGATCTTGTGACACATGATGTGGTCAGGATGCCGGTACCCGCCGTCGTTCTCGTTGTAGGTCGTCATCACGTGGGGCCGGAACGACCGGATGATCTTGACCAGCGGGGCAGCCGCGGCAGCGATGTCAGTACGTGCAAAGCAACCGTCGGGAAGTGGAGGAGGATCATCGCCCTCGGGTAGACCCGAGTCGACGAAGCCGAGCCACACCTGCTTGATTCCCAGGATCTCCCGGGCTCGATCCATCTCCTGCCGCCTGATGTCGGCGATGTTGGCCAAAATGTCGGGGCGGTCCATCGCTGGATTGAGGATCGAGCCGCGCTCACCGCCGGTACACGTTGCGACGACAACATCCACTCCCTCGGCCACGTACTTCGCCGTTGTCGCCGCACCTCTACTCGACTCGTCGTCGGGATGGGCATGCACGTGCAGCAGCCTCAGACGCTCGCCCTGAGCGTCGACGCGAAGCGCGGGAGGAGGCATGGCGTCATGCTGCCACCGCGGACTTTGACATTGCCGCTGCCTCCCGTCTACCGAGACGGCCCTTTTGGATTGCTGCTCGCGCATCGCACGCTTTCGATCCGCCTACTTCGTCACACAGTTCGCCGCTGGGGCTGGTGGTCCCCTTCGCTCCCGCGAATTCCTCGGTCGCTCGCACCGGATCGCGCGCCGCCGTGCTGCGGAGGAGTGAGCTGACACGCTTCTCGTTCGGCGAGCGACGACAAAGTAGGCGGCTTCCCAGCGCGAGCCGCAGCGAGCGGCAGCGAGCGGCAAATAGAGGAAAGAACGCCGTTGCTCCCTTCATGTACATCGCTCGCCCCGCTCGCTGAGGCTGGCGCTTGTGAGCCAGCCTGGCTCAGCACGGCAAGCCCGCGATCCCCGACGCTCGCAGCATCTCGAGCAAGATCTTTGACGTCAGCTCCCAGCGCGATGCGCGAGCAGCCCATATAAGTTGGCCGCGTGACCGATGCTGCCGAGCGGCTCCGCCGGCGCTATCCGAAGTCGCGGATGCCCCGTCCGCTGCTCGTGGGTCTGATCAGCATCGGCGTGGTGCTTGCGATGACTTGGCTGGTCTGGACAGCGCTTCAGCACTCCCGCCCGGCCGTTGCAGCGCACGTACAAGCATTCCGGATTGACTCCGATACCGCAGTCTCCGTCACCATCACTGTCCAACGCCGCGATCCGTCCCTGCCTGCGACCTGCCGGGTAATGGCTCAAGCCGTAGATTTCCAGCCAGTCGGTGAACGGCAGGTCACCATTGCGCCCAGCGCGGATCCTCTTGTCGATGTGAAGCTTGTGCTGACTACCCTGCGACGAGCCACCACGGTCGTGGTCAAAGGGTGCGCTGCGAGCTGACTTGATTTGGCATGCCCTTGATAGCCTTGGTGGATGTCTGAAAACTCCGCCCAGGCGATCTGGCTGACCCAGGACGCGTACGACAAGCTCAGGATGGAGCTTGATCACCTTTCTGGGCCGGGACGTGCAGCGGTGACCGCGAAGATCGCCGCGGCGCGCGAAGAAGGTGACCTCAGTGAGAACGGGGGCTACCACGCTGCGCGTGAGGAGCAGGCTCACCAGGAGGCACGAATTCGTCAGCTCACCGACATGCTCAATCGAGCCCAGGTCGGCGAGGCACCGGCGAACACTGACGAGGTCGCGCCAGGAACCCAGGTGACAATCGCCTTTGACGGAGATGAGTCCGATACGGACACATTCTTGCTGGGGTCACGGGAGTTGCTCGGACTGGACGACAGCGTGGACTCGACGAATGTCTATAGCCCGCAGTCGCCGCTAGGCTCAGCAATCCTGGGCAAGAAGACCGGCGATGCGGTCTCCTACGTCGCCCCCAACGGGCGCTCGATAAACGTGACGGTTGTGAAAGTCGAGGCATTTCGGGGCTGATTTGGCTTTCGACGGACGCTACCGAAGCTGACTGATCAGCTCCTCCGCCTCCGCTGGAGTCAGAGCCCCGGAGGCGACCTCAGAAAGAATCTGATCTCTTGTCAATGCGGCCTCGGGCTCTGCCGCCTCGCCAAGACCCAGCTTCTCCAACAGCTCCGCGAATCGTAGCCGCGCGGTGGGATAGGAGACGCCAAGATATTTCTCTACCTCACGGAGATTGCCTCGAGACGAGAGGAACACGCGAAGCATCTCTGTCTCCTTCTCGTTGAGCGCACAGAATTCGCAGGAGCGGAACACCCCGGCGAGTTCCGTGCCGCATGAGGCACAACCCAACCGAATGACTGCGAGCTGATCACCGCACACCGGGCATTCGCTCGGTGCGCGGTGTCCAATTCGTTCTTGCGGCCTGCGGGACCGCTGCGTCATCCGACACCAGCTTCGCTGGTCACGTCGGAGCCGACTCGAATCTGGGCATGACCCATGACGACCTCGATGTCGAGCCTTGCACTACCGCTGCCCATCACGACCTCATCGCCGGCACCGCTGTGACCGCCCGCCCAGCTGATTTTGCCGAGCTGGGTCTCACCGGTGACAGTGACGTTGGAGTCATCAGCCAGGCTGATGGACAACGTTCCGGACTCAGCGCGGACTCGGTTACGGCCGGTCTTGATCGTGCCCTTGATCGTCGCCTGCCCAGCTTGTACAAGAGCGTCGTTGATCTCAGCAACGTCCAACAGCTTGGCCGCTCCAGCAGTGATACGTACCTTGCCGAGATGCGGCACCCCCTCGGTGTTCAAGCTGCCTGCAGTCACTTCGACATCGACGATCAGATTTGGGTTGACACGAAGAAAGAGCTCCTTGCCGAGCCCGAGGGAACGGAAGTCCTCGAGGCTCCGTGGCGGAGTCCGCAGGATGCTGAAGCCGTCGAGTGAGGCGCCCAACTCACCGTCACTGGAGACCTCAAGGACCGAGCCGTTGCGACGCAGTACGTGCGGTCCGTCGGCAGACAAGGTAGCCACAGAGGTCTCGCCAAGAATGCGAACTCGTCGTCCGACTGCCCGGACGGAGATCCGTTCGACCCCGCCAACGTTGACCGCCTTAGCTTGTACCGGCTCTTCGGCCGGGGTCTCGGGCTGTGGGGTGCTGGAACCAGCTGCCTGGGGTCGATCGGTGGCGGCCGCCCAGGGATCATCAGCTTCCGATCCAGCTAGCTGCTCGTTGGTTGGTTCAGGCGGTGACGTCTCTGACGTCGACTGGGACGCCTTCAAAGCGTCGATCCGGCGGGCCGCCTCGGCGGCGTCAATGCGTCCTGCGGCAAGTTCCTCGAGGATCGCTTTCATGTCAGGAGTTGTCATGTCGCGAATGTAAACCGGGTCTTTCCAAAAAAGAAGGCCTACTTTCCATTTTCAGGGCCCCCCAGGGTCTTCCCTCATTCGCGCCTCGGCGAACGGGGCAATCCCCGCAGGTGGCGCACTTTGCAGTTCAATGTGGTCTGCACACCTTGCTGACGGTTTGCACAGGTTGCTACGCATGCAGAGCGACCGAAACGTACGTGCACGTGGGTTTCGTCAAGTGAGTACGACCATAAAACCAAAACAATTGTGTGTAGCATGCAAGTTTTTATATAGTTGGTGCATGCAAGCTTCTGTCGAGGCCCCGTCGGACTCACGAACCGCGTCAGTCGACTCACTCATGCACGCGTTGTTGGGCATCGGACGGCTCATGCGCCAGCGAGGTCAGGGCGAGACGCTCGATACGGGGTCATTTTGGCTACTGAAATCCCTAGCTGCCTCCGGCCCGCTACGCGTCACCGACCTGGCCCTCTGCGCAAACCTGGATGCCTCCACCGTTTCCCGGCATGTCGCTCAACTGCATAGTGCAGGTCTGATCGAGCGGACGCCTGACCCGCTCGACGGGCGCGCCCAGCGGGTCAAGTTGAGCGATGCAGGCAGCGCACGCATTGATGTTGCCCTGCGCTCTCGGCGGGCTCTGCTCGAGAAGTCCCTCGAGTCATGGAATTCCCGCGATCTTGAAGAACTTGAACGGTTAACGACCCGCTTCGCCGCCGATGTCGAGGCTCTGAGCCAGACCATGGAGAGAGCATGACCAAGTACCAGCCGCGTCGCGCGCTGAAGGACGATGAGACCCCGAACGGACCGGCTGCAGGCGCGGCGACAGCAGTGCCTGAACCCACCGCGCGCGCAACAAACCCGCCGGCCGGCACCGCCAGCACTGGTGGTGATTACCTGAGCCATCGCCAGATTCTCGTCGTCATGGGCGGGTTGATGGCCGGCATGTTCCTTGCCGCTCTAGACCAGAGCATTGTTGCTGTTGCCCTGCCCAAGATCACCTCCGAACTGGGCGGCCTCGACAAGCTCTCCTGGGTGGTCACCGCATACCTGCTGACCTCGACTGCAGCCACTCCGCTCTGGGGCAAGATCTCCGACTTGCGCGGTCGGCGGCCGATGTTTCAGGCCGCGATCGTCGTCTTCTTGATCGGCTCCCTGATCTGCGGGTTCTCCCCTGAGATCGCCGATTTCCTCAACGTCTCGGGAATCAACGTCATGATCGCGGGCCGAGCCGTTCAGGGCCTCGGCGCCGGCGGCCTCATGTCACTGGCACTCGCCGTCATCGGTGACGTGATCCCCCCTCGCGAGCGAGGCAAGTATCAAGGACTCTTCGCTGCGGTATTCGGCGTCTCGTCGGTGGCCGGTCCGCTGCTGGGCGGCTGGTTCACTGACAACCTCGGCTGGGAATGGATCTTCTTCATCAACATTCCGATCGGCGGGGCCGCGCTGGTCGTCACCTCACTTGCACTCAAGCTGCATCACGTACGCCGCCAAGCCTCGGTCGACTACCTCGGGGCCGCGACCATCGTCGGCTCGGTGACCAGCCTCGTTCTCTATCTCAGTTGGGCCGGTCCGGATAAGGGTTGGGTCTCAGCGACCGGCATCTGGCTCCTCGTTGGCACTGTCGCACTAGCGGCGCTCTTTGTGCTCGCTGAGTCCAGGGCCAAGGAGCCAATCATCCCTCTGGAGCTCTTCACACATTGGACGTTTACCTCCAACATCATCTTCGCGATGATCATGGGTATCGGCATGTTCGGCGGCCTGATCTTCCTGCCGATCTACCTGCAAGCCGTGAAAGGGCTAAGCGCGACCCACTCCGGGCTCGCCATCCTGCCCCTCGTCATCGGCATCTTCACCACCTCCATTGGCGGTGGGCAGATCATGGTGCGCACTGGCCGCTACAAGTGGATGCCGATCACTGGTGCACTGGTCGTCGGAGCAGCGCTCTTCGCGTTCTCGAGACTGCAGGTCGACACTCCGTACTACGTGCTGGCGTTGATCATGTACGCATTCGGCATGGGCCTTGGTTTCACCATGCAAGTTGTGGTCACCGCCGTACAGAACAGCGTCGATCGGCGGAATATGGGTGTGGCCACCGCCTCTGTGACCTTCTTCCGTTCCATGGGCGGCGCCATCGGCACCGCGTTGCTGGGCGCCATCCTGAACATCCGGCTCAAGCACCACCTGAGCGAGATTGTGGGAGCAGCGCAGGGTCATGCGGCCGGCGCCCCGATCAACACCAACGATGTGACCGCGATCCAAGCTCTTCCGGAACCAGTCAAGAGTTGGGTGCTCGAGGCGTTCACCCGCGCCATGGATGACGTGTTCCTGGTGGCGGTGCCCTTCATGGCAGTCGCATTCGTCATCGCTCTCACCATGCGCGAGAAGCCGTTGAGAGGCCGGGCGCAGAATACCGATTCTGCAACACCCAGCGCGTCGGCCGATACGGACCTCGTGTCGATGGCGCATTAGGTCGATTATGAGAACGTCATCTTCGGATGGCACATTGGTTACTCAGTCGGTGCGCCGGCTCGCTGAACGCAGTCAGACAGAAGGACGTTGATGCCAATCAGTGGAATGCGCAGGCTGGCCGGGACTGCTGGGGCGGTCGCGCTGGCAACCATGCTGGCTGCATGCGGGGGAACTCCGACCGAGCCGTCGGCCGGAACCGCCTCGCAGCCGAGCACGTCCGCCTCGACCCAGCCCCCGGCATCGCCGAGTCCGAAACCTGACCCGGTCACTTTCAAACCGAACGTCAAGGACGGCGCGAGCAACGTCAAGGTCGACACTCTGATCACTGTCTCAGCCGACTGGGGAACTCTGACAAAAGTGAAATTGACCTACACCAATAAAGATCGCCAGGGGCGTACGCAGCACGGTACGGTCGCAGGCAAGATCAGCAAGGACCACACGAAATGGACGGCCAGCGACCGGCTCGAGCCATCGGCCGCGTACAAGTTGATCTCAGCCGGCAAGAACTGGGTCAACCAATCCAGCACTGACACCGCGACCTTCCGTACCCAAAAGCTGACATTGGATCAGCAGACCTATCCGACGCTCTATCCCCTCAAAGGCTGGCATGTCGGTGTCGGTATGCCGGTCGTCTTGACCTTCGATGTGCCAGTGAAAGACAAGCGTGCGTTCGAGAAGAACCTGCACGTCACGTCCTCCCCAGCTCAAGCAGGCACTTGGCATTGGTACTCCAGCAGGGAGGTGCGGTACCGGCCTAAGAACTTCTGGAAACCGGGCACCAAGGTATCCGTCTCAGCCAATCTCAATGGCCTGTACGCCGGCGGCGGCATTTACGGCCAGAACTCGACGAAAACCCACTTCACAGTCGGTCGGTCCCAAGTCACCAAGATCAACCTTTCCTCAGACGTTGCCAGGGTCTATCGAAACGGCAAGTTGGCCCGCCGCATCTATGTGAGCGGGGGAAAGCCCGGCTGGCAGACCCGAAGTGGCACCAAGCTGATCATGGACAAGCTCTACGTCACCCGGATGACCAACCAGATGATCGGGGCTCGCGAGCGCTACAGCCTGAGAGTGAAGTACGCGATGCGGATCACGATGTCGGGCGAGTTTCTCCATGCCGCGCCGTGGAATGCAGCGCATTTCGGCCGCCGAAACGCAAGTCATGGGTGCGTCGGAATGAGCACGGGGGACGCAGCCTGGTTGTTCAACCGCAGCCTGATCGGAGACCCGGTGGTGACCACTGGCAGCAGTCGCGGCATCGAATACGGAAACGGCTATAGCGACTGGAATCTGTCCTACGCCAAGTACAAGAAGGGTTCTGCGCTTTAGTGCGCGGCCCGACCAGCCCGAGAGAAGTGCGGGCGATGGATCGGCAGTGCGGGTGGGTGAAGCCTGCCCAACGGTGGCTCCGCCCCTCCCGCCAGAGATACGACGAATGATTTAGTGAAGGCCAGAAGTGGTACCGCCAGCAATGCCCCGACGATGCCGCCCGCGATGATGCCGATCGCTATCGATATCAGCACAGCCAGCGGATGCAACTTCACCGCGCGTCCTAGCAGGAACGGCTGCAGCACATGGCCCTCCACCTGCATCACCAAGATCACGCCGCCAAGCATGATCAGCGCCTGCACCCAGCCAAGCGCGACCAGGGCGACGAGCACGGCAACGAAACCCGAGACCAGCGCCCCGACGATCGGGACGAAGGCGCCGAGGAAGACCAGCGCCGCCAGTGCGGGAGCCACCGGGACACCCAGGATCAGGGCCACAATGAGCACACCGATGCTATCGGCCAGCGCGACCAGAATCGTCGCTCGCACGTACGACGAGAGTGACCCCCAACCCCGCACCGCGGCCTGGTCCACGCGATCCCGCGAAGCGCGCGGAATGAAGTTCAGCAAGAAGGTGAAGATGCCGCGGCCGTCGTAGATGAAATAGAAGAGAGAAAACAGCGCGAGGGCGAGACCAGCAAGGAAGTGACCGACTGAGGCACCGAATTCAGCCGCGTAGCCCGCGATTGTGCTGCCGCTTGTCTTCAGGAACTCGGTGATCTTGGCCACCCAAGTGGAAGAGTCAAGCCAGGCGGCGTTCACATGTAGCGGGCCATTGCGAAGCCACGATGTCAGTGGGCCATTGTTGAGCCAGAAGCTCAACTGGTTGAAGCCGTTCACCACGTTGGTCGAGAGTTCCGCGCCCTGCCCCGCAATCTGTCCACCGATCACGATCAGAACAGCGACGATGGAGGCGACCGCGCCGATCACCGTAACGGCTGTCGCCGCCGCTCTCGGCAACCCCCATCTCCCTTTCTTGAGCGCATTGGCCACCGGCAACATCAGCGCAGTCAGCAGGATCGCCACCGCTACTGCAATGAAGACCTCGGAGAGATAGCGCACCAGCCAGACAATCCCCCAGAGCAGGATGACGACGAGGATGATCCGCCAGCACCAGGCGGCTGCAATCTGCAGGCCGCGAGGCACGATCGCGTTCAGCTCAGCTGCGTTCGTGGTGGCTACAGCAGGGTCGGCTTGCGGCGCTGGCTCTGCCGTCGTTGAGGCTGCTTGATCATCGGCGGGCGGTCCGGCAGGAAGCACCGGCAGAGTGCGGCGCGTGCGGCGTGCGGACACTCGCGGCCCGTTCCGAGCCGATGATCCCATTCGACTCCTCCTGGCTTTGATCTCGAGTCCCCAACCCTAGTACCCCTGGCAGACTGTCCCGGTGGGCAGGCTGGGAGCCGCGCGGGCACGGGTCGGTGCGCGGAGTTCGCTCCCTCGTGAGGTCTATGTGCTGGGCCTCGTCGCGTTCTGTGTCGCGGTGGGCTTCGGAGTCCTCGTACCCGTGCTGCCCGTCTTTGCCCGGAGCTTCGGCGTCGGAAATACCGAGGTCGGTGCAGTCATTTCCGCGTTCGCCCTCATGCGCCTGGTCTCCAGCCCCCTGTGCGGGTGGCTGCTCAAAATCTTCAGCGAGCGAATCATCATGGCCACGGGCATCTTCATCGTGGCAATCTCGAGCGGCTTGGCCGGGGTCTCCAGCAGCTACCTCCAGCTGCTCACCCTCCGCGGGGTCGGCGGAATCGGTTCGGCGATGTTCACCGTGTCTGCTTTCACCTTGCTGCTCACCTCGGTGGAGGCCGGCGTACGCGGTCGCGCTGCAGGCTTCTTCCAGGCCGGCTTTCTGATCGGTGGAATAACCGGCCCCGCCATTGGCGGCGTCTTGTCCGCTATCTCTCTGACAGCCCCGTTCTTCTTTTATGCCGGGACGCTTGTCGTCGCCGGAACCGTCGGCCTGGTGCTGCTACCCAGCCGGGGTGCGAAGCCCGAGGACGAGACCGCTGCAACGCCCGTGCCGTTCCGCGCTGTGATTCGCGACGCGCGCTACCAGGCGGCATGCTTCAGCAACCTCGCTCAGGGCTGGACCTCATTCGGCGTCCGGTCGTCATTGGTTCCGGTACTGGTAGTGGAACTGCTGCATCGACCGGCCTCGTGGACAGGCATCGCGTTCGCTATTGCCGCGGTGGCGCAGACTGTCGCCGTCGGCCCCGCCGGACGTTTCACGGACACGGTCGGGCGGCGCCCTGCCATGATCCTCGGCGGCACTGTCGCAGCGGTATCGATCATGGCAGTCCCGTTCGCACCGAACATCTGGCTGCTGATCGTGGTGCTGTCCGTGTATGGTGTCGCGTCAGCCTTCCTAGGGACCGCCCCGGCGGCAGCGGTCGGTGATGCTGCAGGGAGTCGAGGCGGAACTGCTGTGGCCGTCTTCTCGATGTGTTCTGATATCGGAGCGATCATTGGACCGCTGGTCGCCGGCCTGCTGGCCGACACCTTGTCGTACGCGGCGGCATTCGGTGTCGGAGCCGCCTTGATGCTTGTGGCAGCCGCACTCTCGTGGCGGATGCCTCGAAGTCAGGTAGCGCCGTCAGAGGGGAATATGGGGGATTCGGGGGATATGCATGAGTCCGCGGCCATTGAATGAGCTGGTCAGCCCAGACTGGGCCGAAGCACTGCAGCCCGTTGCGGCGACGATCACAGCGATGGGAGCGTTCTTGCGGTCCGAGCTGGCCGCCGGCCGCAGCTACCTGCCAGCAGGTGAGCATGTGCTGCGCGCCTTCAGCCGCCCGCTGAACCAAGTCAAGGTCCTCATTGTGGGGCAGGATCCCTACCCCACCCCGGGGCACCCGGTGGGATTGTCGTTTTCAGTAGCCTCTCACGTGCGTCCGATCCCGCGGTCGCTGCAGAACATCTATGCCGAGCTCGAGGCTGATCTCGGCATCCGGCCGGCAGCCAGCGGAGATCTCGTCCCCTGGTTCCAGCAAGGTGTCCTGCTGCTCAATCGAGTGCTGACCGTTCAGCCCGGTCGCTCCGGATCCCACCGCGGCAAGGGCTGGGAGCAGGTGACACAGCGAGCGATCGAGGCGCTAGTCACTCGCGGTGGCCCGCTGGTGGCGATCTTGTGGGGCCGTGATGCCCAGTCCCTCATACCGATGCTCGGCTCGGTCCCGTACCTGGCGAGTGCTCACCCGTCGCCGCTGTCCGCTGCAGCGGGCTTCTTCGGTTCACGTCCTTTCAGCCGCGCCAACGAGCTTCTGGTGCGGGCTGGCGGAGAGCCGGTCGACTGGGCGCTCGAAAGAGCTCCCTGATTTTGCATCACGAGCGATGCGAAAGAGCCCGGTGTGCGTTCCGTATAAAGGCGTTGCTGATGGGTTTCAGGTTCAGGCCAGAGCTCTGTCCAAATCGGCGATCAGATCCTCGGCATCCTCGATGCCGACGCTGAGGCGGATCAGGTCGTCCGGCACTTCCAACCGAGTGCCAGCCACCGAAAGGTGCGTCATCCTGCCAGGATGCTCGATCAAGGACTCAACCCCACCGAGGGACTCCCCCAAGATGATCACTGAGGTGCCTTCGCAGACCCGCAGCGCTGCCTGCTCGCCACCGACCACGCGGAAGCTGACCATGCCGCCGTACCGGCGCATCTGCCGTTTGGCCAAATCATGTCCTGGATGGGCATCTAGCCCAGGGAAATAGACCTGGGCGATCCGCGGATGATCGTTTAGGAAGGCAGCTACCAGTTCGGCGTTGTCGCAGTGGCGTTCCATCCGCACCGCCAACGTACGCAAGCCGCGCAACACGAGCCAGCAGTCGAACGGGCTGGCGACCCCGCCGATGGCATTCTGGTGAAACCTCAGTTGATCGGCCAACTCGTCGTCGTTGAGGACCAGCGCACCTCCGATGATGTCGGAGTGGCCCCCGCAGTACTTCGTGGTCGAGTGCACGACAACATCGGCTCCGAGCTCGAGCGGCTGCTGCAGGTAGGGCGTGGCAAATGTGTTGTCGACGATCACCAGAGCTCCTGCTGAGTGCGCCAAATCCACAATCGCTGAGATGTCGGCAATATTGAGCAACGGGTTGGTGGGCGTCTCGATCCACACCGCCTTGGTCACACCAGGGGTGATGGCTGCGGCGACGGTGTCGAGGTTGGTCAGATGCGCTGGATCGGCCGCGACACCCCAGCGCTGATGCACCCGGACAAACAATCGATAAGTGCCGCCGTACGCGTCGTCCGGCACCACGAAATGGCTACCTGGTGAGGCGATGGTGCGGAGCAAGGTGTCCTCGGCCGCCAAGCCGCTCGCGAATGCCAGCCCATGCCGGCCGCCCTCGAGTGCCGCCATGCACTCCTCGAGGGCTGTCCGTGTCGGGTTCGAGGAGCGCGAGTATTCGTAGCCGCCACGCGCCTCTCCCACCTTGTCCTGGATAAATGTCGACGTGGCGTAGATGGGTGGCACCACCGAGCCGACCGCAGAGTCCGGATCCTGCCCGGCATGGATCGCCCGCGTCGAGAAGCCGTGCGTAGCTGTCACAAGAGGCCAGCGTACGCGCCCCTTTTTTGCGGCGCTCGCGCATCGCGCTGGAACCTGACGTTGTGGTCACTCTTCACGAAACGCGACTGAACAACCAGGCCAAACCAAACGCCGCGTTTCGTTCATCGCTCCGCCAATCGTCGGGGCGCGATACCCCGACGCTCGCGCCGCGTTCTGCTCCGTTGGCGCATCGCGCGTTGGAACATGACGGCGCCGGGTCAGCGTTGCGTAAGTGCATGACCGTTCCCAACGGCAGCGCAGAAAGGCAGACTGAATCACATGTTGTTCTCGCGTTTGAAGACAGCCCTCGTTGAGCCGGAGAAGGCACTCCCCGGCCGCAGCTCCGCAATCCTGGTCAATCCCACTTTCCATGACATCTTCGGCATCCCGGTGCAGAAGGTGCCGGAAGGCTCCGAGGTGGCCTACTTCGCCCTCGGTTGCTTCTGGGGTGCCGAGAAGTTGTTCTGGAACACCACGCCGGGAGTCACGAATACGGCCGTCGGCTATGCAGGTGGCTTCACACCCAACCCCACGTACGAAGAGGTGTGCAGCGCTCGCACCGGCCACACCGAGATAGTGAAGGTGTGCTACGACCCTGCCAAGATCAGCTTTGAGAAGCTGCTCAAGATCTTCTTTGAGGAGCATGACCCGACGCAGGGCATGCGGCAGGGCAACGACGTCGGGACGCAGTACCGGTCGGCGATATACACGACCTCACCGGAGCAACTGGCGACTGCTGAGCGAGTTCGCGATGAGTTCCAGACGGCGTTCAACCGGGCCGGCTATGGGCGGATCACCACCGAGATTGCGCCGGCGGGTGACTTCTACTACGCCGAGGATTACCACCAGCAATACCTGGAGAAGAACCCCTTCGGGTACTGCCCGGTACATGCCACCGGAGTGACCTGTAACTGAAAGCCGAGGTCAGGCTCTCAACCCTCGCCGCGCCGTGGTGAGACCGTACACGGCGCGGAAGGGCAGCAGTCGGACCGCGCAGGCCATCACCCTTGGCCTCCCCGCCGACCAATTGCCTTGGCGGAGGAGGATTCTCGCTCTCTGTAGCGCCTCGAGGATGACATTGGCCGGAACGGAGGGATCCAGCCCTGAAGTTCAAGCCGCTCGGTCCGGGCTCTTGTGGGTGACTTAGTTGAGTGCGTTCCTGGCAAATGTGTCGCACTTGTTCGGATCGCCGGTGTTGAAGCCCTGGGCAAGCCAGTGACGTCGCATGGCCGCCGAACCATGGGTCCAGGTTTCCGGCGAAACCTGGCCTTGCATCTTCTCCTGGATCCGGTCGTCGCCGACGGCCTGCGCCGCGTCAACTGCTTTGTCGAGATCCTCCTGAGTGACTTCGCTGATCGGGCTCGCCGGATCCTCCGTCGCGTGCCGGAACCATGCGCCTGCGTAGCAGTCGGCCTGCAGCTCGAGCCGGACAGCCGGTGATGTTGGCCCAGTCCCCTGCCCACTGCCCTGAACCCGCTGCATCGTCCCGACCAGGTTCTGGACGTGATGCCCGAACTCGTGCGCCAGCACGTACGCCTCGGCAGCGTCGCCGCCTTGTGCCCCGAGCTGGCCCGTCAGCTGGTCGAAGAATCCAAGGTCGAGGTACACCGTCGTGTCGGCTGGACAGTAGAAGGGTCCTACCGCGGAGGTGGCATGGCCACAGGCTGTATTGATGCTGCCGGAAAACGTCTGGACCTTGATCGTCTGGTAGTCCTGGACATTGTCATTCCAGTAGTCCTGGATCGAGTTCGTGTACGCGACGAACCGGCAGTCGCGATCGGTGTTGATGTCTGAGCCTCGGGTGCACTGGGCGAACGGGCTGGGGTTGGCGGACTCCTCCGGCCCAGTCTGCTGAGCGCCGCCAAGGATGTCGCCTGGGTTCAGACCGAACAGCAGAGCGAGCAACAAGACGATCAGACCGGCACCGCCGCCGATTGCGATCTTCCCGCCACTTCCCCTACCGCCGCCCATCTGCGACGGATCGAGCTGGGCGCCCTCGTTGTACTTCACGTCACTCCGACCGCGAGCAGCTCGAATGCCCGCTTTGATCAGCAGCATAGTCGTGTGTCGTGGTGGCCGATCGGTCAGATGGCCGTTCTTGCCCCTCAGGTCGGGACGCAACCATGAGTTTGCATTGGTGACTTCCAATTAGGGATAACTATCCATCTAAAGATCCTTTTGCAGATCTAGCCGGCGACCCAAATGAATAACGGTCCAGACCAGAATTTGCACTCAATTGCGGCACGACTGCTCAGCACGGGCCTGTATTCTGGCGGCCCGAGCAAGTACAGGAAAGGCCGTAACAGACTCAATCTCCAGCTGCAGCCTGACGTCTGCAGTGCAGTGAGCCCCACTGATCCAAGACGCCGTCTTTCTCGGCTCGGCCGCCTACACCCTTAGCGGCCTAACGCGTCGGTTAACAAACCTTTAGCTCAAGTCCCGTGCCGACGGTTGCGCCGGTCGACGAGCCCTGCCTGTCAGCCCCAGCAACAGACCGCCAAGGCGCCACACGGCGTCAGGTGAACTCACTCTCGGCGTCCTCCGGGACTTGGACGATCAGCACGTCGCACTGGGCCCGGTGCACGACCTCAGATGGGACCGAGCCGAGCTCATGACCCTCTGCGGCTCCTAGTCCGCGGTTCCCGACAACGATAAGACTCCTGGGGTCGGAGCCGGCGGCCTCGAGCAGCGCATCCGCCGGATCCCCGGCGACCATTCGCGTATCAACGCTGCGCACTCGATCAGACGTCAGATACTTGATGGCCTCCTGCAGGGCGTGCAGCGCCGCCTCCCTGCCATAAAGCTCTCGTCGAGCGCCGACTGGAACCGGATCTGTTGGTGCTGGGCCCGGGTTGTAGGCGGATACGACCAAGACGTGAGCATCGGCTTCTGCCGCCACCGCATGGGCCCGGTTGACCGCGTACATCGAAGCGTCAGTCCCGTCCGAACCAACGACAAGGCGCTCATAAACACTGATGTGGTGGCGCCCGAGAGGCAGGAAATCAGACTCTTCGCTGGCATGCGGGGGATTCACCCACAGCATCGCCAACGCGGCGCAGGCGAGCAGGATTCCAGCCACCAATATGGCATTGGTGCCTTTTCCACCCAATAGGTGCTTGAAAATCCAGCCGAAAGTGAACGTTTCCACGAGCATTGGGACAACGATCATCATGTTGAGGATGCCCATGTATACGCCAGTGCGCGCTCTCGGCACCATGCTCGCCACCATGAGATAGGGCACTCCGACCATACTGGCCCAGCAAATACCCAGACCTATCATCGGGACCAGGCTGAGCCACTGAATGCTGATCTGTGACAGAGCCGTGAGCGACACCGCGGCGATCCCTAAGCAGACGGCGTGCACACGCTTACCGCCGAAGCGCTGGCAGAAGCCTATCAAGAATAGGGCGGTGACCATGGTAAAGAAGTTGTAGGTGGCGTTCATCAAGCCAGACCAACCAACCGCTTCGTCCCAGCCCGGCTGTTCGGGTGCGGTGTTGAACACTGATTCACCGACGCTGACAGCCACGAATTGCCAGTAGATAAACATGGCGTACCACTGGAAAACGAACACTATGCCGATCTTGTGCATGCTGACGGGCATCTCACGCACCGCCACTGCGATATCGGTGACAAAGTGCCGCACTCCTTTGGGCGCAGCACGAAGCTCGGCAAGTTCTTCCTCCGACGGAGGAACTTCCTTTGTGCGTAGCATCGCCGTGAGCACTGTGGCAAGGATGCATACGGCGCCGAGCGCGAAGCAAGTGTAAACCCAGTACGGCACGCCATTCGCGGCCGTGCCACCCAGTACCTTCTGGAAAATAAACAAAGATAAGTTGGCCAGCACAGCGCCAGCACCAGTGAACAGACTTTGGGTCAGAAAACCGCGAGCAAGCTGAGATTTTGGCAGCTTGTCGGAAATCAATGCTCGGTAAGGCTCCATGGAAGTGTTGTTGCCGGCGTCAAGGAGCCAGAGACAGAGCACACCCATCCACAGCGTCGTGACGAATGGAAACAGCAGCAGGATGATCACGCATAGGAAGGCGCCCGCCAAGATAAATGGACGCCGCCGACCCCACCTAGGGCTCCAGGTTCGGTCGCTCATTGCACCGATGAGCGGCTGGATGAATAGACCGGTCACCGGTCCAGCCAAGTTGAGAATAGGCAATTCATCCGGCGAGGCGCCGATGAAAGTGAACAATGGATTTACTGCTGTTTGGGTCAGGCCGAAGCTGAATTGAACGCCAAAAAATCCGACATTCATCATCAGGATCGACCCGCTCGTCATCAGCGGCCTATGGCCCTCCCGTTGGGAGCCTGTCGACTCCTCGAGCTCTACCGCCTCAGTCGCCTCAGTAACAGCCATGGTTTCACTCCCTTTCGGCGAGCCTTCTCGCTAGTGGGCTACGGGCGTGATACGTGTCACACCAATGCACCCTATGGCAGCGTCCAATGGCGATGCAAGAGTCGAGCAGGTCAGCACAATCGTTGCGGAGACGCATAGCTCAAGGCTGATCGGGCCCATGACTTGGCACACAGTAAGTCACCGCCATTGTGCGCTCGTAGGCGTTTAGGTGGCGGGGAGCTGGGCTCTTGCGCGCTGACAATCTACTGGTGACGGCCCGCCATTCAACCGGGGTACCTCACGTCGTGCGGACAACAACCACCGGACAAGCCGCGTGGGCGACGAGGTGCTGGCTCACCGAGCCCAGCAGCATGCCAGCGAAGCCCCCGTGACCGCGGGACCCGACGACCATCAGATCTGCCCCTCCGGACAACTCGATCAGGACCTTGGCGGGGTTTCCTTGGTTGATCGAGGCCCGCACGTCCACCGGTGGCTTCCGGTCCTCAAGGTCAGCGATGAGCCGCTCGAGCACGTCCGCGGCGTCCCGCGCCGGCTGGCTTTCATAGCCCTCGGGGGGCAGCTGCCCGTACGGCGGGCTCATCGGCAACGGCGGCCCATGCCAAACCGTGACGGCGTTGAGGGATGCACCATGGTGCGCGGCCTCGTCGTAGGCCCAACGCAGAGCTGCCCGACTGCTGTCCGACCCGTCAACGCCGACAATGATCTGCTTGATCTCGGTCATGGCGCCTACCTTATCGCCCGGCTGCTGGCGTGTGTGGAATGACACGGAACCCCGAACAAGGGTCGCCCCCTGTCAACAGTTCTCAACTGCCTCACTCGCCGAGCGAGGAGGTTTAAGTCATTCGAGAACAACAGTTGCTTCCGCCAGAGTGTCGCGGGCGTTGCGAGCAGCTGACCTATGCGGTCGCCTTTGTGCAAGACGGTCAAACGTCAATCTAAAATCCGGAACCAGCAATTCATTGAATGGTGCTTCGCCGTCTTCCGATACCGCTAATAAAAGCGGCGCTGTTTGAAGGCACAAGCGCATCACCGGCAGGCCAGATCTAGAGAGCAGCGCCACGGCAAACTGCGGCTAGCCCGCTGTCCTCCACGTTCGTATTCAGCCACTAGACGCTCGACTGCGCCGCTTGGAGGCCTCCGCTCTTCGACTTTGACGACGTGCGGCCGTTCCGTACCGCAGTGGGACAGGTTCAACTTGATCCCGCAGTCCGAGGAGACCAATCCGAGCTCATGCCGCTCGGCAAGCATCGCCACATTTCGAGCCGCGCCACATGATCGTCGGGTCGGACGGGGCAACCGTTGGTTGGGCGCCAGTCACTGCATTGCTCGGCTCGATCCCCACTGTGGTGGTCAGGGATGCTAGATGCGATGTGCTTGTCGTCTAGCGCAGAGCGTTCGGGAACCGCGACCTAGCACGAGGCCACTTTGCGCGAATTAAGTGCCGCCCTGTCGGGACTCTGATTGCTTCTGGCACAGTGGGCGACCATGACCGTGGTAGTCGACGACAACCCGATGGAAAGCCGCTACGAGGCGCGGGTTGACGGAGCGCTTGCTGGCGTCTCCCAATACGAGCTCACAGCCGACACCATCGTGTTCCTACACACCGTCGTGGCTGAGGAGCATGAGGGTCAGGGAGTAGCTAGCGCGATCGCGCGCTACGCACTCGACGACGCCCGAGCCCGCGGTTTACACGTACGTCCGCTGTGCCCGTACATCAGAGGCTGGATCGAACGGCATCGTGAGTATGCCGACCTCGTCACGTACCAGAGTTAGGTCGGCCATCCACAGATTCTGGGGATAGCGCATGCGCTAGCTGCACGATCTCCGAGTCACGCGACACGGTTGCCGCATGACGCGTATTCCTACCCTGGGCCGTCCGCACGAGATGCCCCCCGATCCGCAACTCCGACGACCTCTGCGTACGGTGGCGGGCCTTGATGGGTCCACTCGGTTTCGGCCGACCAAGGCTCTGGCTTGCGCTCCTCGAGCCCGACGACACGATGAGCGCACACCTTACTCAGATCGAGGACATTCCTCGCTGGGCAGACTCCACGACGTGCGGTTCGCTACTGGAGCTATGCCGCCATGTCGTCGGTCGGAACGGCGCAGGCGGATCCGTCGCCATGCTGCTGACTCGACCCGGCCGTAATCCGATGGATGACGCAGATCGCAGCTGGGCCCGCCAGCTCACGTCGGCAGCGGAGCAGCTCGGGGTTTCGATGTGGCCGGTGCATTTCGCGAACGACGTCGAGCTTCGAATATTCGCGCCTGATGATCTTCAACTCGAGGATTGACGGCGTGAGCGTCGGAAATCGCGCGCCGCCGCACGGAGGAGGAGGGAGCAGTGGCGCTCTTCTCTCTGCGAGCGACGACGACGGGGCGGATTCCAAGCGCGATGCGCGAAAGCCCGAATCAATGGGGTCTTGTGTGCCACAACCAGGCAAGCCCGAGAATCGGTAGCACTAGCGGAACAAATCCGTACCCGATGCCGTATGCCGACCACACGGTTGCCCGCGGAAAGGCCGCCGGATCGACGACGCTCAGGGTACCGATGGAAACCACGCCCACCAGCTCGATGATGATCGCCACCAGAGCCACTCGCCGGGACGCCCGGGTGCCTCGGGCGAGTGTGATCGTTGCGACGATGTAGATCAGCCCAGCCAGCGCGGAGAGCAGGTATGCCAAGGGTGCTTCGTCAAACCTAGTGAGGAGCTGGACGCTCGCCCGGGCGGTCGCGGCGAGGGCGAAGATCGCGTAGACGGCCACCAGCACCCGGCCCACGCCGCTGTTGGTTCTGCGAACATTGGAGCCTGTCGGCTGAGTTTTTGGGACACCCGTCATGCGGCCGGCGTCCAGAGCACGAGCAAGCGAAGTGTCATGGCGAGGACGGCAAGTGCTGCGACAGCCAGCACGATGCCCGAGAAGCGGTTGCGCTCGGCGTTGGCCCACAACCACGCAATCGGGATCAAGATCACGATGCCGATCAGATAGCCAATCGTGGTCGCCAGTTCGACCGGGCGGAATCCGGCGGCCAGCTTGGCGGCGGCGATGATCGACTGGACAACGGTGACAACTTCGACCCCCGCGGCGAACAGCAGCTGTGCCTTGCCGGGCGGCTTGTCGGCCACTGCGGTCACCACGCCCCAGATGGTGGCAACACCGGCAAGCACGACTACAACGTAGGCCAACGCGTCGATCATCGAGGCGCTCGTTGGGTACGCACGCCGCCCAACGCTACCGGAGCTCGCGGGGAACCCTGTCAGACTTGGAGTCCTTCAGAGATGTTGTACAAACTCCGTCGAGGAGGACCAGTGGCCGTCCAGCGAGGACCCAGAGTTGGCCGGCGCCCGGGCAACCAGGACACCCGCGGCCAGATCATCACCGCTGCCCGAGATGCGTTTGCGGCCAGGGGCTTCGCCGGTGCGTCAATGCGTGGGATTGCGGCTGAAGCCGGCGTGGATGCGGCGTTGATCCACCACTACTTCGACAGCAAGCAGCAGCTCTTCCTCGCCACGGTTGCGCTCCCGCTTGGACTGCCGCGGATGCTCGAGGAGGTCGCCGCGGGAGGCCGGGCGGGTCTCGGCGAGCGACTCGTCAGAAGCGTCCTCGGCGTCTGGGACTCCGAACTTCAGCCGTCGCTCGTGGCGGTGATCCGCACGGCTCTGACAGATCCGGCCCTGACTCGATCGGCCAGTGAGTTCCTGACCCTCGAAGTCATCGGTCATGTGCTGCCGCGCGACGAACTCACATCCGAGGAAGCGGACAGGCGCGCGGGTTTGGTCGCCTCGCAGATTCTGGGGCTGGTGGTCGGCCGCTACGTGCTGAGACTGCCGATCTTGGTGAACCGCCAGACCGAGGACCTGGTTGCTGAAGTCGGCCCGACCGTCCAGCGCTACGTCGACGGGCTCACCTAAGACGACAACTTTTTGGAGCTGCTCACGCATCGCGCTTGGAGTCCGCCGCCGTCGTCGTCGCTCGCAGAGGAAAGAACGCCTCTACTCGCTCCTTCTCCGTGCTGCGGCGCGCGATTCCTGACGCTCGCCAGCTGTCTTTTAGAGCTGCTCGCGCATCGCGCTTGGAGTCCGCCGCCGTCGTCGTCGCTCGCAGAGGAAAGAACGCCTCTACTCGCTCCTTCTCCGTGCTGCGGCGCGCGATTCCTGACGCTCGCAGCTGCAACTTTTTGCGCAATGATGACCACGTGCTGGTCGTCGGCGTTACGGAGCATGGTGGGCACGCGTTCGAGGCGTTTCTCGATCACGGTGCTGATCCGGACGTGCTCGCCTTCGATCAGGGCTACGTGGTAGTGAGGCCTGTCGACGCGAATCGAGCCAGCTCTGGCCAGCTGATCCTTCGGCTGTTGGTACGTCCGGTGGTCGACGAGCCGCGTCCGAAGGTGCGCCGGCAGGGACGCGACGCCGGGCTGGTGCTCGGCGACGACGTCCGACCCGCGGTAAGACAGCGTTTCGCCGCGTACGCGGTAGTCACGTCCAGCCGTGGCTTACTGGCCACCGAGTACTCCGACCGAACCGCTGTGACCGGTCGATGGGGAATGCCTGGTGGCGGTCTTGATGATCACGAACCACCCACCTCCGCCGTGCTCCGCGAGGTCGCCGAAGAGACGTCCCAGGAGATCAACCTCGGCGAGCTGATCAAGGTGCAGACCTCGCACTGGGTCGGCCGCAGCCCCTACGGGATGATCGAGGATTTCCACGCCGTACGCCTGATCTATCGGGCAAACTGCCCACATCCCACCGAGCCAATCGTCGTTGACCAGGGCGGCACGACCGAATCGGCCCAGTGGGTGCCGCTGGAATCCTGGCGTTCAGTGTCGTGGACCCAGAACTGGCAGTTTCTCTTGTCGGAGCTGCTCAACGAGTCCTGAGCCGGCCAGGCCTGCGAGTGCCGTGGACACTAGGAGATGTTGATGTCGCTGAGCAGGTCCTGGCGTGTGAGCACACCGACAGGCTTGCCGTCGTCGAGGACCAGCAATGCGTCACAGCTCCTCAGCACCGCAACCGCGTCGGCGACCGGCTCGGTCACCCCGAGCATCGGGAGCGGCTCCTCCATCGCACGGGCGACCGCATCCGCTGGTCGTACGCGATGACTGAACAGCTGGCCCAACAGGCCGCGTTCGCTGACCGAACCGACGACTTCGGCGGCCATCACTGGGGGTTCTGCGCGCACCACCGGCATCTGGCTCACGCCGTACTCCCGCATGATCGCGACGGCTTGAGCGATCGTCTCGTTGGGATGAGTGTGGACCAGGGACGGCAAGTCGCCCGACTTCTCGCGTAGCACGTCCCCAACCACTCGGACGACTTGGTCGGGTCGGGGCGCAAAGCCGTATCGGGTGAGCCAGGCGTCGCTGAATACCTTGGTGAGGTAACCGCGGCCTGAGTCAGGCAGCAACACAACGATCACCGCCTCGGGATCGTCGAGCTCCTGTGCCAGCCGGATGGCTGCCGCGGCGGCCATCCCAGAGGATCCGCCGACCAGCAGGGCCTCTTCGCGTGCCAGCCGTCGCGACATTGCGAAAGAGTCCGCATCCGACACTTCGATCACCCGGTCACAGACTGTGGGATCGTAGTTGGCCGGCCAGAAGTCCTCGCCCACACCCTCGACCAGGTACGGTCGCCCAGTTCCGCCCGAGTACACCGAGCCGGACGGGTCTGCCCCGATGATCTTGACGCGGCCGCCGGATACCTCCTTCAGGTAACGGCCGGCTCCGCTGATCGTGCCGCCGGTACCGATGCCGGCAACGAAGTGGGTGATTTTGCCCTCGGTTTGCTCCCAGATTTCCGGACCTGTGGTCTCGTAGTGGCTGGCTGGATTGTTCGGATTGCTGTACTGGTCGGGCTTCCACGCACCCTCGATCTCGCGGACGAGCCGGTCTGAGGTCGAGTAGTAGGAGTCTGGGTGCTCTGGCTCGACGGCGGTCGGACAGACGACGACCCGTGCGCCGTATGCGGTCAGCACATTCCGCTTGTCCTCGCTCACCTTGTCGGGGCAGACAAACACGCAGGAGTATCCCTTGGCCTGCGCGACCATGGCCAGGCCGACCCCGGTATTGCCACTGGTGGGCTCGACGATCGTGCCACCCGGCTTGATCTTGCCCTCGCGCTCCGCGGCCTCGATCATTTTGAGTGCGATCCGGTCCTTGACCGAGCCACCCGGGTTCAGATACTCGACTTTGGCAAGGATCAACGGCCGAGCGCCATCGCTGACGCGGGAGAGCTTGAGCAGCGGCGTATGCCCGACGAGATCAATCAGCGAGTTGACGTACTCCACGCGCACGACTCTACGGCGCAGCGCCTGACGACCATGTGTGCAACGGGCGCGAACTAGTGAGGGCCGCGGCTTCCCGTCGGAAGCGCGGCCCTCAAGTTTGAGCAGACCGACTGGCGAACCAGCTACGATCCGCGGGCTACCTGCGAATGTAGGAGAGCAGGCGCAGGATTTCGACGTACAACCAGACCATCGTCACAGTCAGGCCGAACGCGCCACGCCACGACTCACTCGCTGGCGCGCCCATGGCGACACCCTGCTCGATGTAGTCGAAGTCGAGCACCAAGTTCAGCACGGCCAGTGTTGCGCCAATCAGGGAGAAGGCCACAGCCAGCATGCTGACCGTGCCGGTACCGCCGTCAACAAATCCGAGATTGACACCCACCAGCGATAGCAGGAAGTTGATCAGCAGGGCCACCGCGAACGAGATCGTCGCGATGATCACGACCTTGCGGAACTTCGGCGTAACGCGAATGTTGAAAAACTTGTACGCCGCCAATGTCACCGCAGCTGCAGCGAATGTGCCGATCACAGCCTGTACGACAATGCCGTCGTACAGACTCTCGAACACCTTGCTGATCATGCCGATGAAAATGCCCTCGAGGCCGGCGTACAGGAGCACCAGACCAGGTGAGACCCTCCGCCGGAACGAGACGACCATGACGAGGATGAAGCCGATCAGCCCGGAGCCGATGAGCGCCGGGAAGTAGAGCGCGTCCGGCACGAACATCCAAGCCAGGGCGGCTGTGATGATCAGCAGGCCCATGGTGAGCGCAGTCTTGGTCACGACGTCGTCAAAGGTCATCCGGCCTTCGAGCGACTCCACCGGCGCCTGCGGGTAGCCAGGATACTGGGGGTAGCCGGCTGGCGATTGGTTGTAGGGGTTCTGGTTGTACTGCTGGGGTGCTGCGGGTGTGAACGCGTCCTGCTTAGAGAGGATCGGGTTCGAACTACGCAACATGTATTTGTCCTCCTGGTTAGGCGCCTCAGTTAGCGCACATATCAGTGTACTGAAACGCTGGGCACCGACCCTTTCTTCCGGGCTTTGAAAGTGCTGTGAGCCTCACTTCTGCTTTTTCCGTCTGAAGATGGCTAACGAGGGTGCCTGCCGGCGAAACGAGCCATATTTGCGATCTTGAGACGGATCGCGCGCCGCCGAGCTGAGGAGGAGCGAGCAGACACGCCTCATCGTCTGCGAGCGAAGACGAAGTCGGCGGACTCCCGAGCGCGATCCGCGCGAGCGGAGCGAGCCATTGGACCCGGATCGCGCGCCGCCGAGCTGAGGAGGAGCGAGCAGACACGCCTCATCGCCTGCGAGCGAGGACGAAGTCGGCGGACTCCCGAGCCCGATCCGCGCGAGCAGAGCGAGCAATTAGGCCCCGGATCGCGCGCCGCCGAGCTGAAGAGGAGCGAGCAGACACGCCTCATCGCCTGCGAGCGACGACGAAGTCGGCGGACTCCCGAGCCCGATCCGCGCGAGCGGAGCGAGCCATTGGACAGAGTGCCCCCGATGGGATTCGAACCCATGCTGGAGCGGGTTTAAGCCGCCTGCCTCTGCCATTTGGGCTACGGGGGCCGGCTCTGCAACGGCCGGTGTGATCCTAGCCGCGCGTGGCTCAGCGAGAGGCCTCCGCGCTAGGTGTGGCCGAGGCGCCACCCAGCTTCGTCCGTGTCTCCGGTGGCAGTTCGCTTAGGTCACCTGTGGCTATGCGGTCATCGATCACCACTTTCGCATCCGGGCGGAAGTGCACCGGCTGCACGGCGGTGATCAGACCCGTGGCCTTGTCACGGAAGTAGAAGTAGACGTCGGCGCTGATCAGCGGTGGGGAGAACGGCGTGCTAAACGAGGTGAACAGCGGTTCACGAACCCCGCCTGCGGTGCCCTCTTGCATTCCGACTGTCCAGGAGCCGTCGTCGTGCATGATCACCCTCGGACCTGACTGGGCATGGTAGTGACCCCAGAGCACCAGCGGTGCCGGCGGATTCGGTGCATTCATGATTACTCGCGCAGCGACAGGCTGGTGCACCAGCAGCACATCGGTGGGCTTGTCGCGGGCGAGATCGACCAGCCGTTGCCCCATCTCTTCTTCGCTTTCTGAGCGATCCTTGACGCGGTCGACACTAAACGGGACGTTGTGCTCTGGGTCGTCGTCGCCGAGCACACGCAGCCTCGCCGCCTCGACGACCTGGCCGTTCAGCACGGTCATGCCGGCACTCCCCATCTGGGCCTCCGTCACGTCCGAGTCGTGATTTCCGGTGGCCACCAGGAAGGACAACCTACTAGCAATCGCCGCCTCGCGGCGGATGCAGCCCCGTTCAGCTGCAGTCCCATTGACCGTGTCGTCACCCGAGCTCAGCACCACAGACGGTTCCGTCGCGCGCGCCAGCCGAGTGATCAGCTCGGTCATCGCCTGATTGCAGTGCAGGTCGCTGAAACCCAAGATCATCGTTTCGTCCGAGCTTGGCTGCGGTAGATCATCGAGCTGGGTGGAGAGACTCCCGGCAGCCGAGTCGACGTAGCTCTTCACCGCACGCTGCTGGCGTACGCTGAGCAACCGGATGCCCTTGATACCGCGGTCCAGTACGTCAGCGAGTAACACGCTGTCGACGGTGAGCGATGAGAAACGTCCACTGTCGGCTACCGCGACGGGATAACGCGGGTCTTTCGATTTCTCGGGCACCAGGATGGAGCCGATGACCAGCGCGACGACGGTCACGTAGACCACCGCCGCGCGTCGCCTGGTTACCCGCGTCATGACCGGGCCGTCCACCAGCTGGCGACGGAGCCGCCAGATCGCGATACCCAGCAGCAGGACCGCCTCAGCCTTCAGCCCTTCCCGCACGGCGTCGCCGGCCAAACGCTCGACAATGCCGGAGATGGCTTCCCTCGGCTCTGTGTACAGGCTGGTGTACGCGACCAGCGTCTGCTCTGAGAACAGCGAGTTGAGATTCTCTGCCGCGGTACCGACGCCGCCCACCGTGATGGTCAGGCCAATCGGGCGTACGGGGCTCGCGAGGTAGGCATTACCGATCGGTCCGAGGTTGACCTCGACCTCACCGTGGAAGTTGCTGGCAAAGTTCACACGATGTGGCCCGAGGTAGTCATCCACTTGCGCATGGCTGATTCCCCAAGCCACCGCAAGCGGCGCGGCAGCCAGCGCTGCAAGCAGAGTGAGCAGCACGGCCTTTCCGACATCCACCAGTAGCTCTCGGCGGGAGCGCACTCGTGCGGCGTGCAGCGCGAGCACGCTCGTCAGGGTTAGGCGCCGCCCGCTCTCGGCCGGGCCGCGGCCATCGCGCGGGGCTCTGGGCCGGTTGGCGCCGGGCCGGAACGACCAGCGCGAAGAGGCCGGACCGTTCATCGATGCCCGACCTTACCCGCCGTCGCTGCGAGCGTCGGAAATCGCGCGCCGCCGCACGGAGCCAGGCTGGCGCGCCGCTGTCCTGGACGAACGAGCGAGCAGACACGCTCTTCGTCTGCGAAGCGAGTGAGGAAGGCAGCGGCTAACAAAGCGCCAGCCTCAGCGAGCGGAGCGAGCAATGCAAAACGACGTGAGCGGAGGCGTTCTTTCCTCTGTTTGATAGCTCGCTGCCGCTCGCTGCGGATCGCGCTTGGGAAGCGGCCTACTTTGTCGTCGCTCGCCGACGAAAGGCGTGTCGCTCGCTCCTGCGCAGCACGGCGGCGCGCGATCGGGTGCGAGCGACGACGACGGCGGCGGATTACAAGGCGCGATGCGCGAGCAGCAATTAATGGCGCCACACGGCTACGGATCCAACAGTCGGGGTATACGACTCTCCCTAGGTCAGGAGCCGCCAGAGTCGCGCGGTTGGAGATAGACCTTTCGCGGGTGAACGGCGTGCGCACCGATGACTCGATCAAGGAACAGCTTGCCGTCGCAGTGGTCGATCTCATGCTGGAGCGCTCGGGCCTCGAAGGCATCAGTGGTGATCAGCACCCGCTCGCCGCTCAGCGGCAACAAACCAGCGACGGCTACCTTGGTCGCTCGCTTCACATCCCCTGTGATGTCGGGCACCGACATGCAGCCCTCACGGGCCTTCTCGTTGCGGCTGGCCTCCACGATTTCGGCGTTCACCAGCACGATCAGGCCGTGCGTGGTCCGGGTCTTCGGATGGGCCGAGACGTCGACGCAGAAGGCTTGGACCGACACTCCGACCTGAGGCGCGGCGAGTCCTACACAGCCTGGAGAGACGCGCATGGTCGCAACGAGGTCGGCGCAGAGCTGAACCACGACGGGGTCGGCCGGGTCGACTGTTAAACCGGCAACCGACAGCACCTGGCTTGGGGCTCGGACCACATCGAGCACCCTGCCGTCCGGCAGAGTCGGCAGCGTCAGGCTCACAGCTGGTCGTTCTCGATCAGTCGCATGCTGGTCTCGACACCTAATTCGGCAGACACCTCGGCGAGCCGAGCCTGGAGCGCCTCGACATCGGTTGAGCGGGGCAGGTCGATTTCGGCCAGTAACAGATAGAGCGCCCCTGAAAGGCGGGTGGTCAGATCGGTGATGTTGCCGCCTGCCTGGGCGATCACACTAGCGAGCCGCGCGACGATTCCGAGCCGGTCCGCGCCATGGACGGTGACCAGGTACGCAGACCCCAGCGGTGGCAGGTCCGGCTCCTCAGGAACCTCCCGAACGGTGAGATCCAGCGAACCGTTCACGAGGGGTTGCAGCGCAGCCTCGACCCGGGCCGCGTCCGCCTCGCCCGCGCAGATGAGGGTCATCGCGAAGTGCCCGCGCAAGAGCGTCATCGAGGAGTCCTCGAGGTTCATGCCGCATTGCGACAAGACCTCGGCAGCCTGCGCGATGATGCCTGGCCGGTCATGGCCAACGACCGTGATGGCAAGAGAGGTCATCGCGGAATTGTGTCACCAATAAGCTGCAGGGCAATCCCATCGAGAATGTCGGACTCACTGACGATCAGATTCTCCACGGTCAGGCGCCCCGCTACGCGCGATTCAACCAGCGCTCCCCCGGTGATCACATCTGCGCGTCCTGGTTGCATCGATGGCAGTGCTCGGATCTCCTCGACGGTCAACCCGGCCAGTCGATGGAGTAGCTCCGTTATCGCGGGCAACGGGATGCTGGCACCGTGCACCCGCTCGCGGTCGTAGTGCTCCAGCTCCAGATACACTCCGGCGAGCGTTGTCGCGGTCCCCGCGACCCCGATCCAGGTGCCAATGGAGGCGAAGTCGACCCCACTGCCCGCCAGCAGGTCATCTATGTACTCCGCCGCGCGTGCAAGATCATCATCGGCTGCCGGGTTCTGCTTCAAGAATCGTTCGGTCACTCGCACCGATCCAACGTCGATCGAGATCGCGTCGTGCAGCTCTCCAGCAGCGCTGCCGGTGATCAGTTCAGTCGAACCGCCACCGATGTCCATCACCAGGACCGGCTCGCCGGCCGGAGTGACTCGGCTGAGGGCTCCGTTGAAGGACAGGCGTGCCTCGGTCTCACCGCTGATGACGTCGGGCAGCACGCCCAGCCGCTCGTTGATGCCAGCGAAGAAGCTGTCACGGTTCCTGGCATCCCGGGTCGCCGAGGTCGCCACGAAGTGCACGTTCTCAACTTCGACGTCCGCTTTCTTGATCAATTCCGCGTACCGATCGACGGCCGCGAACGTACGCTCCAAAGCGTCGGGATGGAACTCACCGCTGGCATCGACTCCCTGGCCGAGCCGTACGATCTCGAGCCGTCGCACCAGATCCTTCAGACCACCCGAGCCGTCGGGTTCGGCGATCAACAGACGGATCGAATTCGTCCCGCAGTCGATGGCGGCAACACGTGTCACGAAGCGTCCTCCAAGCAGGGGCGAGCCCAGAACGGGCCCACCGCACGCACTGCCTCGTCACCGAGCGGGTTGACTCCTGGTCCGGCGGCGAGCGTGTGGGCCACCAGGGCATGCAGGCATTTCACCCGATCGGGCATCCCTCCTGCGCTGACACCCGCGATCTCCGGCACCGAATCGAGCCGTTCCCTGTCGGCCAGATATTGTTCGTGCGACCGCCGATAGGCCAGCGCAAGATCATGATCGCGGCTCAGCCGTTGATTCATCTCAGTCATCAGGCTCTGCGACTCCAACGAGGAGCAGGCTGCAACTGCCCGTGGGCACGTTAGGTAGTACATCGTCGGGAAGGGTGTGCCGTCGGCCAGCCGCGGCCGGGTTACGACGACAGCGGGTTTCCCGCACGGACAGCGGTACGCGACGCCGACCACGCCGCGTGGCCGTCGCTGCAGCTGCGCTGTGATTGTTGCCTCATCGGCCGCGGTCATGGGTTCGAGCACGGCCCTATCCTCGCAGTCGACCAAGTCGCCACCAGGCTAGGAGACTCGTCCGCCGTTCACGTCGCGGTAATGGCTGACACTCCGCATCAGACGGAACTACCGCGCAGTGCGGTTAACTAGCACGGAGTGTGGACACGAGCTGCGAGCGTCGGGAATCGCGCAGCGCCGCACGGAGGAGGAGGAGCAGAGGTGTTCCTTCCTCTGCGAGCGACGACGGTGGATCCAAAGCGCGATGCGCGAGCAGCTCACAAAAGAAGGGGCTACGGGCTGACATGAAAGAGCGCAGTGGTGTCGCTGTAGTGGGCAGCATCAACGCTGACTTGTCGGCCTTCGGCTCGCCACTACCGCGGCCAGGTGAGACTGTCATCGGCACCGACTTCTCGTTGGTGCTTGGCGGAAAGGGCGCGAATCAAGCGATTGCCGCGGCACGCGCCGGCGCGCCGACGTACATGATCGGCGCAGTGGGCGATGACCTGTTCCGCGACCTTATGCTCAGAGCGCTCGACGACGAGGGCGTCGATGTCGCCGCGGTACGCATTGTCGACGGCTCGACTGGCATCGCCCACATCCGCGTCGACGCTGTCTCCGCCCAGAACGACATCATGATCATCCCCAACGCGAATCACCGGCTGAGCCCCGACGATGTCGAGACCTCGCTCCGAGCGCTACGCGATGATGTCTCGGTCGTCCTCGTGCAACTGGAGATTCCGCTCAGCGTCGTGCAGCGGGTGGCGGAGGTCTGCCATGACTGCGAGCTGCAACTAGTTCTGGATCCGGCGCCGGCGCAATCAATGCCTCCGGAGGTATGGCCCGGCGTCTCAGTCGTCAAGCCGAACGAGCTCGAGGCTGAGGTGTTGACAGGCATTGCCGTCACTGATCGACCGTCTGCGGAGCTGGCAGCGCGATGGTTTCTCGATCATGGTGTCGCGATCGCTGTGATCACCCGAGGCGAGCATGGTGCTGTCGTCATTGGACCAGCCGGCACCGCAGAGTATCCCGCTCTACCGGCGACCCCGGTGGACACTACTGCGGCCGGTGATGCCTTCTCCGGCACACTCGGTGCAAGCCTGGCTCGCGGCGCCTCTCTCCCAGACGCGCTGCAGCGAGGCTTGGCCGCTGGGGCATTGGCGGTCAGCGTCCGCGGAGCAAGCCCAAGCTTGCCCACCGCCGAGGCAGTCGATTCGCTTCTGGCAGCCAACGCTGATCGCATAGATCCCCCAGCGGGCTGGGCTCGAAGCCCTTCGACAGGCTCAGGGCACAACGCATTCAGCGAGGGGTAGCTGACGGTGTGGCGCTGTTGGGCTTGGTCTTGACGGTGATCGTCTTTTCGTCGGCATCGGTCTTGACGGGCGCCGGTCGATCTGCGGCCTGCACCGAGCCCCACAGCTTCGACCACCACGAGTCCTGCGAAGACCCATCCGACGCCATCTCCGCACTGATCTTCGCTCCTCCGCCGAGCGGCTTGCCGTCGGCACCCACCACGGTGTAGCCGGTCTCCCCCGGCACGACCCAACCCAGCCGCTCCCTTGCCTGGGTCCTCACGTACGCCTCATCGCCCCAGCGAGCCAACTCGTCCTGCAGGTCACGAATCCGCTGTTGACGATCTGCGATCTCAGCTTTGGTTGAAGCAATCTCGTGGGCCTGGGCAAAGTAGATCCGCAACGATGTCGCGTACGAGATCGTCAAAATCAACAACACGACTGCCAACGCGATGGCACGTGCGGTCAGGCTGGATCCACGGCGCAACAGCGGAACGTCGGATTCGTCACCCCGCGACGCCCCTGCCTTGGGTGTACGCGCTGATGAGGACGGCTTGCGTGCCTGGTTACGGGCCCGCGGCTTCCCCCGCCCAGGGCCTGCGCCTGGGCGGGAGGTAGGTCGTGGACCGGACGGCACCGCCTCAGGCCTTGAACCTCGGAAATGCCGAGGCTCCCGCGTAGCGGGCTGCGTCGTCGAGATCCTCTTCGATCCGCAGCAACTGGTTGTACTTGGCTACCCGGTCCGTACGCGCCGGAGCGCCCGACTTGATCTGGCCGCAATTGGTAGCCACCGCAAGATCGGCGATGGTGGTGTCCTCGGTCTCGCCGGATCGGTGACTCATCATGCAACTGAAGCCGGCCCGATGCGCCAGATCGACCGCATCTAGGGTCTCGGTCAGTGAGCCGATCTGGTTGACCTTCACCAGCAGCGCGCTGGCTGCCTTCTCCGTGATACCACGTTGCAGCCTGGTCACGTTGGTGACGAACAGGTCGTCCCCCACCACTTGGATCTTGTCGCCGATCTTGCTCACCAGTGCGCTCCAGCCGGCCCAGTCGTCCTCGGCCAAAGGATCCTCGATCGAGACGATCGGGAAGTCGGCGATCCACTGCTCGTAGATGGCCGCCATATCGTCGGCGGAGCGTGCCTGGCCCTCGAACGTGTAGGTCCCGCCCTTGAAGAACTCGGTGCTGGCAACGTCCAATGCAAGCGCGATGTCGCTCCCCAGTGCGAGACCCGTGGACTGCACTGCCGTAGAGATCAGCTCGAGCGCGGCGACATTGGCCGGCAGGTTCGGCGCAAAGCCGCCCTCATCACCAAGGCCGGTAGCAAGTCCCTGCTTCTTCAGCACCGACTTCAGCGAGTGATAGACGGTCGCACCCATCTCCAGCGCGTCCCGGAAGGTCGGCGCGCCGATCGGGGCGATCATGAACTCCTGCACATCGACGTCGGAGTCGGCGTGTGCCCCGCCGTTGACGATATTCATCATGGGCACTGGCAGCAGATGGGCGTTGGGACCGCCGACGTAGCGGTAGAGCGGCAGATCGGCGGAGTGCGCAGCTGCGTGCGCGACGGCGAGCGAGACACCGAGGATGGCGTTGGCGCCGATCTTGGATTTGTTGTCGGTGCCATCGAGGTCGAGCATTGCCTGGTCCACCAGCCGCTGCTCGCTTGCCTCGTACCCGATGAGTTCGGGCCCGAGCTGGTCGATCACTCCCAGTACAGCTTTGCTGACGCCTTTTCCTCCATAGCGAGCATCACCGTCGCGCAGCTCGACCGCCTCGAAGGCGCCCGTCGAGGCACCCGAGGGAACGGCGGCCCGGCCCTCCGAGCCGTCATCCAGGATGACTTCGACCTCGACGGTCGGGTTGCCGCGGGAATCCAGAATTTCTCGCGCGCCTATGAACTCAATACTCGCCACGAGCGCCGCCTTTCCGATGCTGCCCCGAAGCGCCCACATTCCATGCACCCGGGCAGAAGAAACCAATGGTGGCCTCAGCCTATCGGCGTAGCAGTCCTGAGAGCGTGGCGCCGCACGCGCGAATACGAGAATCGTCCAGCTCGGGCTAGTCGCCAGAGAAGCGCACTACTTCCGCTTGCGGAGCGACCGTGCGTGGACCCAGTTCACTCCGACGATGCCGGCCCAGGAGATGGCGACTCCGAGGATGCTTGGGTCGACCTCGCTGGCGCTGATTGCTGTGATCGGGATACCCATGACCATGGAGACGATGGCCAGCGCCAACTGCCGCCCGCGGCCGCTCTGTTCCGCGGCGAGCGCCCGATTGGCTTGCTCCGCCTGCTGCCGAAGCTCTGCCGCGCGCGCCTCCGCAAGGTCCTCGACGCGCTCGGCCAGGCCTTCCGCGACGTACTCGGTGTATTCAGGCCCGAGTTCCATCCGTGCCGCCAACGCAGCTTCGCTATCGCGCCGGATTTCCTCGCTCGGCTTATGCGGCAGCCGGTAGTGCGGTTGCACCGGATAGGGCGCTGCGGGATTCAAGGGGTACGGCTGGGTCTGCGGGTTCTGGGGCGGATAGTTCTGAGGCGGGTAATTCTGAGGGGGATAGTTCTGCGGAGGGTAGTTCTGCGGCGGATACGCCTGCGGCGGATGCGCCTGCGGGGCCGGCCGTTGCTGCGGAGGCTCGGACATGTGCACAGAATAGGCGACAGCTGCTAAGCCGGAGTTGCGTCGTGGGGCGCCGACTCGGCAGCCCGCACCCCGGCTTCCAAACCCCGTACGGCATCGCGAAGCGCCTGCTCAGGGTCGATTCCGGCCGCCTGAGCACGGGCGGCGAGCGCCACGATCTGGTCGCCAACCTCCTCCGCTGTGGTCGGATCGTCGGGTAGCGCAACTTCCAGGCGCTGAGATCGCGCCCGGCTGATGATCTTGTTGACTCGGGCCAGTGCTGAGAGCTGCTCGGGGATTCCCTGCAGTGCGGACGTACGACCCTTCTCAGCCACCTTGCGCTGCTCCCACGTGTAGTGCAGGTCAACAGGCACCTCAGCGCTCGCGAAGACGTAGGGATGTCTGGAGATGAGCTTGTCGGCGATCCCCCGCGCGACCTCCTCCACCGTGAAGCCGCAGGCCTCCTCGCTGGCGATCTGCGCGTGAAAGATCACTTGCAGCAGCAGGTCACCGAGCTCCTCTCGAAGATGATCTTGGTCCCCAGCCTCAATGGCCTCGACCGTCTCAGCAGTCTCCTCGATCAGGTACTGCACCAGCGAACGATGGGTTTGCTGAGCATCCCACGGGCACTCCTGGCGCAGCCGCGCCATCACGGAGATCAGTCGCTCAAGCTCCGGTAACGACACTATGGCGTCTGAGTTGGCGCAGGCTCGGCCAGGGACGCCGACTGATCGGTGATGATCGTCTTTTGGTTGGGATCCAGCACACCGAAGCGCGGATTGAGGATGACCTGCTGGTCACCGACGGCTGCCAGATAGGCGGCGCTCCCGATCTTGCCCGAAACAATCTGTTGGTCGGCCACGTCGTAGGCGACGGGCTTGGCCTTGGGTACGTTGAGGAGGCCGGCGAGGTTGCTGTTCTTGATCAGCGCGTCGCGCTCGCCGTCCGTGATCGTGATCTTGTTGGCGGCAGCGACCTTCTCTGCGATGAGCCCGTGGATCATGGCATTGATGACTGCCGCTTCGGACACGGTCTGACCCTCTTGCAAAATGGTGGACACCCCCTCAACAGCGTCGTCCACCTGCTGCTGGGTGACCTCGGAGTTACCCACGTACGCAGCAACGCTGGGGTCTGCCTTGGCGCAGCCGGCCGCAAACAGCGTGACCACAGCCACGCCGATGAGCGCGGCAGCGCGCACCGCGCGACGCCCGCGGTAACTGAGAAACCTCATTGACCGTCCTCATGACATACTCCCGGTTCACGCAGAGCGCTCCCGGGAACGACTACCGCAGGTGATCCTACGACAGCTGGCCGAACACCCCGGTTTGTCTGAGAGCGCTGCGTGACCACACGACTTCGCCCGAGCGATTGGACGGCTGTGATGCCAAACCGACGAATCAGGAGGGCGACAAGACTTGGTTGACCACCTCAGTGGCCCAGTGCAGCAGGTCGGTGTCCTTCAACAGCTCGCCGACGAGGGTCGAGCTCGTGGGCCGTGGTATGAGCACGGAGCCCGCCACATCCTTGACCACGCTGCGTGGGTAGAGGCGCTGCAGCCGCAGCACCCGTGACTCAGGAAGATGGGCCGGACCGAAGCGGATGAACCGCCCTTGCCCGACGATTTCGGTCAGCCCGGCGGCTCGAGCGAGCAACCGGAACCTTGCCACCTCGATGAGGTTGAGCACTTCGGGTGGCGGTGTCCCGTAGCGGTCATGCAGCTCGGCCTCGACGGCCTTGACATCGGCCTCGCCACGAACCTCGGCAAGCCGCTTGTACATCTCCAGCCGCAGACGCTCGGACTCGACGTAGTCGGTGGGCAGGTGGGCGTCGACGGGCAGCTCGATCCGCACCTCGGGCTCCGGCTCGGCATCCTGACCTCGGAACTCCGCGACCGCCTCGCCTACCAGCCGGACATAGAGATCGAAACCGACGTCGGCGATGTGACCCGACTGTTCACCGCCGAGCAGGTTGCCCGCGCCGCGAATCTCCAGATCTTTCATGGCGATCGCCGTGCCGGCGCCCAGCTCACTGCGTGCGGCGATCGTGCTGATCCGGTCGTACGCGGTCTCGGTCAGTGGCTTGTCAGGCGGGTAGAGGAAGTAGGCGTAACCACGCTCCCGCCCACGTCCGACCCGGCCGCGCAGCTGGTGCAGCTGGGAAAGACCGAGCAAGTCCGAGCGTTCGATCAGCAGTGTGTTGGCGCTCGAGATGTCCAGACCGGCCTCGACGATGGTTGTGCACACCAGTACATCGGCTCGGCGCTCCCAGAAATCGATCATGACCTGTTCCAGCCGCTGCTCGCTCATCTGGCCGTGTGCGGTGACCACGCGGGCCTCCGGCACCAGCTCCGCGATCCGGCGCGCGGCTTTGTCGATGCTCTGCACCCGATTGTGCACATAGAACACCTGTCCTTCGCGGAGCAGCTCGCGCCGGATGGCTGCGGTCACCTGAGCTTCGTCGTACGGTCCGGCGAAGGTGAGCACCGGATGACGCTCCTCCGGCGGCGTTGCGATCGTGCTCATCTCACGAATGCCGGTAATCGCCATCTCCAGGGTGCGCGGGATCGGGGTGGCCGACATCGCGAGCACGTCGACGTGCGTGCGGAGGCGCTTGAGCTGTTCCTTGTGCTCGACACCGAAGCGCTGCTCCTCGTCAATCACCACAAGACCCAAGTCCTTGAAGGTGACCTCGCCCGTCAACAGCCGGTGCGTGCCGACGACGACATCGACCCGGCCGGCCGCGAGACTGTCGATGGTCGCTCGTGCCTCGGCGTCAGAGGAGAACCGGCTGAGTGGTGCAACATTGACAGGAAAGCCTGCATAGCGGTCGGCGAAGGTGGCGTAGTGCTGCTGCACGAGCAAGGTTGTCGGAACCAGAATGGCCACCTGCTTGCCGTCCTGCACTGCCTTGAAGGCGGCGCGCACAGCGATCTCGGTCTTGCCGTAGCCGACGTCGCCGCAGATCAGCCGATCCATCGGCACGATCTGTTCCATGTCTCGCTTGACGTCGTCGATCGCTCCTAACTGGTCCGGAGTCTCGACAAAGGCGAATGCGTCCTCGAGCTCTCGTTGCCAGGTCGTGTCGGGAGAGAACGCGTGGCCCCGGGTCGCCTGTCGGGCCGCGTAGAGCTTGATCAATTCGGCGGCGATCTCACGGACCGCTCTACGCGCCCGTCCCTTGCGCTTGGCCCAGTCGGCACCGCCGAGCCTGTCGAGGGTCGGGCTCTCACCGCCGACGTAACGGGTCACCTGATCCAAGGCGTCCATCGGGACGTAGAGCCGGTCGCCTGGCTGCCCGCGCCTCGAAGGCGCGTACTCGATCACCAAATACTCACGTGTCGCGTCGGCCACGGTGCGTTGCACCATCTCGACATAGCGACCTACCCCGTGCTGACTATGCACCACGGCGTCGCCCGAGGTGAGCTCGAGCGGGTCGATCTGATTCTTGCGGCGCGCTGGCAGCTTACGGCTGGCCCTGTCAGCTGCCCGCTGGCCGGAGAGATCAGTTGCCGTGAAGATCGCGAGGCGGATCTCATCGGCTACGAATCCGTGCCTCAGCTCGCCGGTGACGACTGTTGCGAGACCGATGGCGGGCGGTTCATCCAACGCTGACAAGCTGCGTACAGGCACGGCATGTTCACTGAGCACTTCGGCGATCCGGTCTGCGGTGCCCCGACCTTCGGCCATCACGACCACGCGCCAGCTGTCATGGACCCGCTTGGTGATGTCGTTGACTGCCGCCTCGGTGTCGCCACGATATGTCTCGCCAACCTGACCCCGCACGGTCCGCGACTCGACGCCAGGCCCGCTGACCCGTTCCGAGAGATCGATGATTTCCCCATCCTCGGTGCGGATGGGATCCAGCTGCACACTGTCGGTCGCCACCGGACCAGCACTGAACGGCGACAGTGTCCACCACGCCATCCCGCGGGCGAGTGCCGCGGCACGCACCTCGGCGAGCGGCTGGTAGGCCGATGCACCCAGGTCGATCGGTGCCTCGCCGCCACCGGCCGCGGCTGCCCAGGATGCATGCAGGAACTCCTCGCTGGTCTTGACCAGCTCGATCGATCGGCCGCGGACCAGTTCGGGGTCGCAGATGAGTACGTGAGTGTCTGGTGGTAGCAGGTCGATCAGCAGCTCCATGCCATCCACCAGGACTGGCGACAGAGCCTCCATACCGTCGACTGGGTGTCCCTGGGCGATCTTGTCGAGCATCTCGATCAGTTCGGGATGTTGATCTGCGAGCGCGGCCGCCCGGGCGCGTACGTCGTCGGTCAGCAACAGCTCGCGGCAGGGCGAGGCCGTGATTTCGCTCAGCGCAATGTCGCTGGACCGCTGGTCGGCGACGGAGAAGTAGTGAATCTCCTCGACCGTGTCACCGAAGAAATCCACGCGTACCGGATGCTCCTCTGTCGGTGGAAAGACGTCGACGATCCCGCCGCGTACCGCGAACTCCCCCCGCCGCTCGACCAGGTCGACACGCGTGTACGCGGCATTGACCAGGGCCGTCGCCAGGTCGGTCAGGTCGAAGTCCTCGCCGACTATCAGGCGTATTGGCTTCAGGTTTCCCAGGCCCGTGACTTGCGGCTGTAGCACGCTGCGTACCGGGGCAACCACGATCCGCGGCGCGGGAAGATCACTGTTGCCCGCCAGCCGCCGCAACAGCTCAAGCCGGCGGCCGACGGTATCGGAGCGAGGGCTCAGCCGTTCGTGCGGCAGCGTCTCCCACGCGGGGTAGTACGCCACTGCTTCCTCACCAAGCAGTGACTGCAGCGCGGACGTCAAGTCCTCCGCCTCGCGATAGGTCGAGCTCACCAGCAGCACCGGCCGGCCAGCGCCACCACGTGCGGCATCGACACTCAACGCCGCAGCGATCAGGGACCGCATCGGAGCGGGCGCGGTGACGTCCAGTACCGGCAGTCGCCGTGCGCGTGCGTCACCGATGGTCTCGATGAGGGTGGGTTCGGTGCAGAAAAGATCGACGAGTCCCGTGAGGGTCACCCAGAGAGGTTACCGGCTTGGCAAGGGCCGATCGACCGCAGCTTGCTCCTCTCCCAGCATCTCGAGCGGCTCATACCATCAACCCATGACGAATGAGCTCGGCAGCGCCGTCGTCGTCGACTTTCCGCTGCGGGGCGAACGGTGGGTGGCCGTCAACACGCCTGGCGACCGCGTCCCGAGCCACGGCACCGACATGCTCGGCCAGCGGTTCGCCTACGACCTGCTGAAGGTCGACGCGAGAGGGCCCGGTCTCCGCTACTCCCCTGCCGGGCTTCTCCGCGGGCTCTTCATCGGCGTACGGACCAGCGACTGCTACGCGTGGGGCGCCGAGATCCACGCACCGTTCGAGGGTGAGATCGTGGGCGCCGCCGATGGTGTCCCCGAGCGAGGCTGGATCCATCCGCTGCGCGAGCTGATCGTCGCGTTCAAGAACACCGTGACATTCCGCCCGGATCGACTGCGGTCGCTCCTCGGCAATTACGTGATCATGCAGCGTGGCGACGTCTTTGCAGCTTTCGCCCACCTGGCGCCCGGTTCGGTTGTGGTCGCGCCGGGCCGGGCCGTACGGAACGGGGACGTGCTTGGTCGCGTCGGCCATACCGGCAACTCGACCGCTCCGCATCTCCACTTCCAGCTAATGGATTCGACCGATCTGATGCATGCCAGGGGCGTGCCATGTGCCTTCCGGAGCTATGAGGTCATACGGAACGGCAGCTGGGAGACGGTCGAGAACGGTATTCCTCGTAAGGTCGATCGGATCCGCTGCCTAGATGTGGACACGTGACCGATCACTCATCCGGCGGGGTGTGGTGCGCCCTCAGGACAGCCGGGCGAATGCGCGTACCGGGAACGTCCCGAAATCCCGCACCTTGGGTGGCACCGCAGTGAATCGGGCACCGCTCGGCGGCACGGCGGCCAGATTCGTCAGGTGCTCGACGACGTGGACACCGGCCGCCAGGAGCTGGGTATGCACTGGACGCTCCCGGCTGGTTTCCGCATCGTCGATGTTGATCGAGTCGATGCCGACGAGGACTACACCCGCCTTGATCAGATACGCCGCGGCGTCACCGTCGAGGTACGGCGCACCGACGGCGTACGCGGGTGTGCCGAAGTGCCGATCCCAGCCGGTGTGCAAAAGTACGGCTTTTCCCTGGAGCTCACGGTCGTAGAAAATCGCCGCCGGAATCCGACGCTCCCTCGCATCCGTTAGCCGGAACAGCTCAAGAGGCAGGTCCACCAGCGTCTCCAGATCAAGATCGGCGAGATCGGCTCCGCCTGCATAGCGGTGGTATGGAGTGTCGAGGTACGTACCGGTATTCCCGGCCATAGTGATCACGTCGATGGCAAACTCGGTGCCCTGCGTGTAATGGGAGCGGGATTCCTCCCTGGTCAGGTGGGGGTTGATGGTAGGCACGGGGATGCCCGGATAGGTGACCAGGCCGGCAGCGATGGTGTGGCTCAGGTCAACAAGGCGACCGCTTGGCCCGGTCGGGGGCGGCGCGGCGGCAACGCCACGTGAACCCTTGTGGGGTTCTGCAACGATTTCCACTGCCCGAAGTCCGACGCGGCTGACCAGCGCCAGACCTAGGTGGCCGACGAAGAGTTCGGCGATCTGTTCGTCGGTGAGATCCGGACCCGGAAGATCGAGCCGGAATCCCTCGGCGGTCAGCCGGCCGCCGTTGGCAAACTCAACGTCGGCGTCGAAGCGGGCGCGGTACTCAGTCACAGGGGAGGAGTCTAAAGCTGCGAGCGTCGGCAAATCGCGCGCCGCCGACCGGAGGAGGAGCAAGCAGAGGCGCTTTTCCTCTGCGAGCGACGACGACGTCGGCGGCTTCAGAGCGCGATGCGCGAGCAGCTGAGAAACAAAGCTGCGAGCGTCGGCAAATCGCGCGCCGCCGACCGGAGGAGGAGCAAGCAGAGGCGCTTTTCCTCTGCGAGCGACGACGACGTCGGCGGCTTCAGAGCGCGATGCGCGAGCAGCTGAGAAACAAAGCTGCGAGCGTCGGCAAATCGCGCGCCGCCGACCGGAGGAGGAGCAAGCAGAGGCGCTTTTCCTCTGCGAGCGACGACGACGTCGGCGGCTTCAGAGCGCGATGCGCGAGCAGCTGAGAAACAAAGCTGCGAGCGTCGGCAAATCGCGCGCCGCCAGAGTCGCTCAGGTCTGCACAGTTTCCTTACGGTCTGCACAGGTTGCAAACTGTGCAGACCGCATGCAACCAACGTGCACGTAGGTTTCAGCACCGGGCCGCGGGAGAAATCCAGATGGTTTGGCGTCAGCTGTTGAACGCGGTCTGGGTCTTGTCGAGCCCGAGGAGAACCAGGGACTCGACCGCATCCGCGGCCCGGATTATCTCGACCTCGACGTCCTCCCGGGCGCTGGCTGGGAAATTGCTGAGCAGGAAATCGGCGGGATCTTGCCGGCCCGGAGGACGACCAACACCGATGCGTACGCGATAGAAGTCCCCGGTCCCGAGGGATTTGCGGATGGATCTGAGTCCGTTGTGGCCGTTGTCGCCACCACCGAACTTCACCCGGAGCTGGCCGGGGTCAATGTCGAGCTCATCATGAATCACGATCATCTGGGCCGGCTCGAATTTGTAGTAGGAGAGCAACCGACTCACCGCCCCGCCGCTCTCGTTCATGAACGTACGCGATTTGGCCAGCACGAGCCGCGGTGCGTCCTCTCCAGGCGGTCCGATCCTGCTTTCCGCGACCTCGGCCCGCGTCCCGCGCTTGACGCCGAAGCGCACGCCCATCCGGCGTGCCAGTTCATCGGCGACGCGGTAACCGACGTTGTGTCTGTGGGATGCAAAGGCCGGACCAGGGTTCCCAAGCCCGACTACCAGCCATGAGGTCATGGCAGACGCTGCAACCAGCTAGGCACTCTCGGACTCGGGCAGCGCCTCATCCTCGGTCGGCTCGGCGGGTGCAGCAGCCACCGTCGGCTCAATGCCTGCCTCTGCCTCGGCCTCGGCCAGCTCTGCCTCGACGGCCTCGGCGGTCGGCGCATTGGTGATGTTGACGATCAAGGTCTCCGGGTCAAGATCAACGGTCGAACCTGTGGGAAGCTGGAGGTCACGGGCGAGGATCTGGGTACCAGGCGGCAGGCCTTCGACGGAGACAAGGATCCGCTGCGGAATGTTGGTGGCCTCAGCCTCTATCGGAATGCTGTTGTGATCCACCACAACCAGCGTCTCCGGACCCGCCTCTCCTTCGACATGCACGGGCACGTCGACGGTGACTTTCTCGCCGCGCCGCACAATGACTAGGTCGACGTGCTCGATGGTGTGTTTCAAGGGGTCGCGCTGGACCTGTTTCGGCAGTGCCAGCTGTGAACTGCCATTGACCTCGATTGAGAGCAATGCGTTGGCAGTGCGCAACGCGAGCAGGGTCTCATGACCGGGCAGTGCAATGTGGATAGGGGCGGTGCCGTGGCCGTATAACACGGCTGGCACCTTGTGCGCGCGACGGATCCGGCGGGCAGCGCCCTTGCCGAACTCGGTACGCAATTCGGCGATGAGCTTTACCTCGGGCACGAACGAACTCTCCTCGGAACTAACGTCAAAATCTCGATCAAGACCCAGCGAGTGAGACGCAGTTCGTTCGACCTAGTCGATCACGGTTCTGCGACCCTCGCCGAGGCAACCGCTCAACCTTAGCCGACAAGGCCCAATAGTCGCCAACTGGCCTGAAACCAGAAGGGAGCGTACGTCTGCGAGCGTCGGCAAATCGCGCGCCGCCGTGCTGAGCCAGGCTGGCGCGCCGCTGTCCTGGACGAGTGAGCGAGCAGACACGCCTTTCGTCTGCGAGTGAGAGAGGAAGGCAGCGGCTACCAAGCGCCAGCCTCAGCGAGCGGAGCGAGCAATGTGCACGAAGCGAGCGGAGGCGTTCTTCCGCTGCGAGCGACGACGAAGTAGGCGGGTTCCACGCGCGATTGCGCGAGCAGACAAGCCCATTCAGCTTTGGCCGTCAAAGAGGCTGGTTACTGAGCCGTCCTCGAAGACCTCCCGGATGGCCCGGGCGATCAAGGGTGCGATCGACAGCACCGTGAGTGTGTCGAAACGACGTTCCTCGGGGATCGGCAAGGTGTTGGTCACGACCACCTCTTCGAAGTCGGTGGCCTTCAGCCGATCGATAGCGGGCCCAGATAGCACCGGATGGGTGGCGGCGGCGATCACAGCCTTGGCGCCGCGGGCCTTCAACGCCTCAGCCGCCTGGCAGATCGTGCCCGCTGTGTCGATCATGTCGTCGACCAGCAGACAGACTCGGCCTTCCACCTCGCCAACGACCTCGTGGATGGCAACCGTGTTGACGACGTTCGGGTCCCGGCGCTTGTGGATGATCGCCAGTGAGCTGTTCAGCTTGTCGGTCCACATGTCGGCGAGCCGCACCCGACCGGCGTCAGGAGAGACCACGGTCATTTTGGAGGTGTCGTACTTGGTCGAGAGGTAGTCCGACAGCACGGGGAGCGCCCACAGATGATCAACAGGACCGTCGAAGAATCCCTGGATCTGCGCCGCGTGCAGATCCACCGACATCAGCCGGTTCGCACCGGCCACGCGAAACAGGTCCGCAATGAGGCGCGCGGAGATGGGTTCCCGGCCGCGGTGCTTCTTGTCCTGCCGGGCGTACGGATAGAACGGTGCGACAACGGTGATCCGCTTGGCAGATGCCCGCTTCAGTGCATCGACCATGATCAACTGCTCCATGGTCCACTCGTTGACCGGCGCGGCATGGCTCTGGATCACAAAGGCGTCGCTGCCGCGCACCGACTCCTCAAATCGCACGTAGATCTCGGAGTTGGCATAAGTAATCGCGCGCGTCGGTACGATCTCGACGTTCATGAGCGCGGCAATCTCGTTGGCAAGATCAGGATGAGCTCGCCCACTGAACAACATCAAGTGCTTCTCGTTCGGGCGCTTGAGACCGCTCACGACGGCTCCTTCTGCTGTGCTGCCTCGGCGGCTCGCGCGGTCTTGGTCCCTGGCCGCTTACGCGCCACCCAGCCTCGCACGTTGCGCTGCTGGCTACGGCTTACCGCAAGATCACCCGGTCCGACGTCCCCCGTAATGGTCGAACCGGCGGCAATGTAGGCGCCGTCGGCCACCTCGACCGGTGCGACAAGTACCGAGTTGCTACCGACGAAGTCGTAGGCCCCAACAATGCTCGTCGATTTTCGTACGCCGTCGTAGTTCGCGAAGATCACGCCTGCCCCGATGTTGGCGCCGTCGCCGATCACCGCGTCGCCGAGGTAGCTGAGGTGCGGCGCCTTGGCCCCGGCTCCGAGGCGAGCGTTCTTGGCCTCCACGAAAGTGCCGATCTTGCCGCCCGCGCCCAACGTCGTCCCGGGCCGCAGATAGGCGTACGGGCCGACGCTGGCGCCTGGCCCGATCACGCTGAGAGAGCCGTGGGTCCGGGTGATCACTGCGTTCTCCCCCACCTCAACGTCGACCAAGGTGGTATCGGGACCGATCCGCGCCCCGGCCCCCACCGAGGTCGCGCCCTCCAGGGATGTGCCAGGCAGCAAGATCACATCCGGAGCAAGATCAACTGAAGCGTGCACCCAGGTCGTTGCTGGATCCACCACTGTCACTCCCTCGCTCATCCAGTGCCGCAGAATTCGCCTGTTGAGCTCCGCGTTCATCCGGGAGAGCTGGATCCGATCGTTGACCCCCTCGGTCTGCCACACGTCGTCGATGAAATACGCACCAATTGTTTTGCCCGCCTCGCGCACCACGCTCAGCACGTCAGTGAGGTACAGCTCCCCCTGGTCATTGGCCGGTGCGAGCTCGGTCAGTGCGGACCGGAGTATCGCTGCGTCGAAAACGTAGATGCCGGAGTTGATCTCGATGATATCCAGCTGAGCGTCATCGGCGTCCCGGTGCTCGACAATGCCGGTGACCATGCCCCCGGAGTCGCGCAAAATCCGCCCGTATCCGGTCGGGTCCGGGACCTCCGCGGTCAGCACGGTGACGGCAGCCTGGTTCGTGCGGTGCTCATCGAGCAGCGCAGCGAGTGTCTCGCCTGTGAGCATCGGAACATCCCCCATGGTCACGACCACGTCGCCAGTGAGATCGGCAAGCTGGCCGAGCGCGGCTTGAACCGCGTGGCCGGTACCCAACTGCTGCTCCTGGACTGCGATCAACACATGCGGCGCGATCTCTGCGAGATGGGCTTCCACCTGATCACGGAGGTGACCAACTACCACCACGATGTGCTCGGGCTGGACCGTCGTCGCGGCCGTCACCGCGTAGCTCAGCATGGAATGACCGGCAATCTCGTGCAGCAACTTAGAACGCGAAGACTTCATCCGCTTCCCCTCGCCGGCCGCCAGGATGACGACAGCCGCGACCGGGCTCGGAGCTTGGTCGGAGTGGACAGACAACAGCTGGCTCCTTACGAGCTGAGTGACGCTCCGCTCCCCGGGTAGGAGTCGAACCTACGTCGCTAGTCCTGATTCAAAGACCGGCCCGACCTTTGTCCAGGGAGTGCTCTGAGAGTGTTTCATGCCTTGATGTGTCGTGTGGTGGCGTGTTGTGACATGCCGTCTGTGACACGTGATGTGACAAAGATGATCATGGTCTATCGTCGTTGTTTGTCGAACGCTCCGTGACAGGGCGAGCAGCTCGGCGCGGCGCTGGGCTGACCCTCGCTCCTCACAGCTGCTCATCCCCTCGCCCCAGTCGCCTCCGGCACATACACCGCAGTAACACCATCGGAGGAAAAAGGCTTGGTCCTTCGGCGGCCCTGGTGGGCATGCTAGCGGGATGAACTCACTTCCCGAGGCGGCGGATGCGGGGGAGCGCCTGAAGCGGACGGCCCTGCGTGATTTCGGGCCGGATCCCGAGAACGAGCCGAAGGGAACCTCCTACAAGATGACTCTTGACCCCGATGAGGCGCCCGTGCCATCTCTGCTCAAGTACGCGCTCACCCCTCATCGGGTTGAAGGTATACGGACCCGGCGAGAAGGTGGCGCGGTTTGTCAACTTCACATACCGAGGCGAGCCGTGTGTGCTCGCCTACGAGAAGTTCGGCCTGCGTCTCTACCTGCGAACCGAGGCGCCCGAAGAGGAGGCGCGGAAGACGCAGGTCAAGGTCGCCAAGCAGCTCCGGTCCTCGATGCGCGTGGTGGAGAAGGTGATTATGGATGCTGCGCCGGAGCTTCTCGGCAAGGGGGAGGCCACGGTCGTAAACCAGCACCGGTCGCTCCGGCGGGCTTATGAGTATTTCCGCGAGCGCGCCCTCGAACCGACCGTGGTCGAGGATGAAACGATCGAGTACGGGCCGGACGAAATTGCGGGGATCCAGTGCGAACCGCTCGAGACAACTTCGCAAATGGCGTGGTGGGGTCCGAACCGGCCTCCGTTGCTGCGCGCCGTGCTTGAGCACGCGTCCGACGAAATCCGCGCCGGAGTGCGCGTCTAAATACAGCTGACCCCGGCCATCGTGCTCGACCGGGGTCTGCTGTTGGTGGTTACTCGGTGACAATCACTAGCTGGGGTCGCCAACCTTGTCGTCGATAAGGACTAGGCCGCTCTTGTACTCGCCACCTGTATATCCGCTCGGACCGCTGATGAACTCCTTGTAACAGACCCAGCCGTTAGCATTCTTGTCCTTCGCGACGGCCTTGCTTGCGAACTCCGCTGGCACCGAGACGGACACGTCCGCGACCGGAACGAGGTCGGGCAGGCAGCGTCGCTGGCGCTCGCGGTCGACTACGCCTGAGGGCGAGGTTGCTGCTTCTCGGCCAAGTAGAAGTCCCGACCAACGACCGTGGCCCGCTTCGTCGCTTCCTTGAACGTGTCCGTGCGGAACCACTGCATCGCACGGTCGAGGTTCTCGACGTGGATGTGGAACAGCGCCGAATTCGAGTTATCGATGTCTCGGTAGACGGGCCCATCTGTCATGCCGTATGAGTGACGGTCCTCGACGTGGTCGTAGTGGGTCTTCAGCCATGCGTCGTAGTCCTCGGCTTCGACGCGAATCATGATGTCGGTCATGTGTTGCTCCTTATGTCTCTCGGCCACGACGGTCGTTGCCGAAACTTTTGGGTTGTAGCGGGTCACCGGTGCCAGCGCACCGTCGCGCTCGGACCAGATCGGGAAATGTTGAATCGGATTTGCAGTGCTCCGAGCCGCCCCCTCGGCGGGCTCAGGTGCGACATCTGTCGCCCGAGGCGGGGGAGCGCTGCCGGGGTCCGGCGGCACCTTGGGTGCGCCTTGGTTCTCGCTGGGTGCGCCTTGGTTCCCGCTGGGTGCGCCTCGGCGCGTCTCTCGACAGTGTCGGTGGCGCGAGCGGTACCTCGCCGCCAAGCCGCGCCGAGGCGGCCCCGCCGAGGCGGGGACCCACCCTGACCAGACGACTCAGAGGCCAGCCTTGTTCACGCCGTACACGGCCTGCTTGTGGGTGAAGCCCGATCCGGCCTCCGACTCCAGCTGATGGATCAGACCGGAGCGGGAGAAGTGGCTGTAGTCCAGGTACTGCTGAGCGGCCTTGGCCGCCTGCTCGTTCCAGTTCACCGTGATGTGATCGACCGCGAAGGTGGCATCGGCCTTGGAGAAGCCGGGCCCGCGTCGGATGACAGCTGGTGGATCAGGCCCTTGCGACTGAACGCCATGTAGTCGAGGTAGTCCTCGGCTGCGCCGATGGCCTGCTCCTGGCTATTGGTCAGAGTCGGCTTAGCTGGTGCTGGTGCTGGCTTCGGCTTGGGCGCCGGAGCCTGTGTGGTCTCCGGAGCCTCCGCGACCGGCTCCTTGGCCTTGGGCTCAGACTTCTCCTCGACCGGCGCACTCGCGGCGGGCGTGTCGGCGACCGGCTTGGCGTCATCGCCACCGCCCATCGCCTGCGAGATGCCGCCGATCACGAAGATGGCGGCCAGCGCGATCGCCCACCACCTCTTGTAGATCGGCTTCTTGGCCTTGGCCGCCGGAGGCGTCTCGACCGGCTTGACCTGGGTGTTCGTGTCCATGTGTGTTGCTCCTTCTCTCGGTACTGCTGGGTCGGTGAGCCGGGCGGCTCGGGCACGCCCTTCAGCCCGAGTCGGCTCTGGCGAGGGGTCAGAGCGCGTCCCTTTTGCAGACCGGGAGTGGTCCAGCGCGCACACTTATTGGTTATTGCTGTGGATTCTATCAGTACTCTATAGAGTCTCCAAATCGTGACTATGAGACTTCTATTACCCATGTCTGCTAAAGTAAGCCCCATGCCGCGCCCCTATGGAGACCCAGTGGAGATCGTCACGGCACCCATCCCCGCGCAATCCCCATTCATCCCCACGGACGCCAAGATCGTGGTGGGGGCAGTCGCTCCCGCCTCCCCTGATCCGATCCCGATCGTGCTGCTACCGGGTTTCGAGTACCGGATGCGCGAGTGGCGACACCCGAACACCCACGAGATCCACTGGCGGCTCGAGCGGAGAAAGTCCGCCCTGCATGGGGAAGACGACGAGTAACCTCCCCAAGCGCCGGGCAGCCTGCACGTGGTCCGCAGGGCTATCACAAACCGCACCACAACAACCGGGAGCGGGCGCTGCGCGGAGAGCGCAGCGGCCCGACCGACCGCGAAGCGGTGCAAACTGTGACACGTTGTGACACGCGGTGACATATGCGAGAGCCCCGCCGATTCCTCAGCGGGGCTCTCTGACTTGGGGTTTTGCTGCGATCAGCTCCCCGGGTAGGAGTCGAACCTACGTCGCTAGTCCTGATTCAAAGTCAGGCGGGCCCTGCCGACAGACCAACCGGGGAATGTGGGGCCCGGCCTATCCTCCCATCCGCAGCTCGCTTACGGGCCTCCGGCTGCGAATCGAATTCACCCCACACGTGACCAACCCTTGGATCGGCCAGAGCCAAGCGTACGCATGACTTCGTCGCGGTACATCTGCGGTTCGCGCGTCGAGGCGCGCTATATCGGCGGCAACGGCTAACCGTCCTTCGACCTCCCAGAGAGCGGCGCCCGCCGATCCTTCTTTTGCGATCGGGAGGGATTCTGCCGTACAGTAGACCTCCATACTAAATCGATACAGAAACTGCGAATGACCACCACCGCGCCCGTCACCAATCAGCTATCGACCCGCCTCGCCGCCGTGGCAATGACCACCTTGTTCGCCCTGAATGGCATGATGCTCGGCGGCTACGGGGCCGCGCTCCCCTCGCTGCGCGACAAACTCGGGATGGACGCAACCCAGATCGCCATTCTGCTCTTTTGTGCCGGCGCCGCGGCCATCACCTCGATGCAGATCGGTGGTCGTCTGGCGGATGCCCTGGGTGCGCGAAAGGTCACGCTAGCCACTGTGCCGATCATCATCCTTGCGATGATCACCATTGGCCTGGCCCCCAGCTATCCAATCGCGATCCTGGGCGCTGTGTTGATGGGGCTCGGCAACGGGGCGATGGATGTCGGCATGAACGCGATCGGCGTCCAGGTCGAAGCGGCCCGGCGGCGCCCGATCATGAGCTTCTTCCACGCCTTCTTCTCGATCGGCAACTTCATCGGGGCAGGAACTGTCCTGCTGCTCGCCGCGGTCCTCGGTCTGAAGGGGGGCGCGATCGTCACGCCACTGGCAATTTCCCTTTCGGCGCTGGCCCTCGTCGCATTCGTCGTCTTGCTCAAGATCACGCCCGAGGCCGCCGTGGTTCACCACACCGTCGACGGCGTGCGGACGCCGATTCCGAAGGCCGCCTGGGTGCTGGGCATCATGGCCCTGGCCTTCGGTCTCTCGGAAGGTACGGCTGTCGACTGGTCATCCCTCCATGTCACTGACGTCGCCCAGGTCGACCCGACCACCGGTGCGCTGGGCCTCGCTGCAGTGAGCGCGTTCATGGTCGCTATCCGGTTGCTTGGCGACCGACTCGTGAGCCGGTTCGGTCGGCGAGCGGTCGTACGCTTCGGCGGCCTCTGCGCGGCTCTCGGCTATCTGACAGTCACGCTGGTGAGCAGCTTGCCGCTGCTTGTGCTCGGCTGGGCGTTGGTCGGCTTTGGAGTGGGCATGATCGCGCCGCAGGTCTATGCGGTGGCCGGACACATCGGAGGCGGCCGAGTGCTCGCCGTCGTCGTGACATTCGGCTACGCCGCATTCTTGATCGGCCCGGCCTTCGTCGGTTTCCTGGTCAACCAGGTTGGCATCCACCATGCGATGGCCGTGCCGGCAATACTGTGTGCTGGCATCGTCGGACTGGCATCCACCATGCCACGGGAAGACGTCGGCCTCAGCCAGAGCTAGTGCCAGCGGGCAATGGGTCCGACCGGACCACTCACTGAAATCTCGACGTCAAGACTCTTCACAACTTTTGGGCTGCTCGCGCATCGCGCTTTGAATCCGCCGCCGTCGTCGTCGCTCGCAGAGGGAAGAGCGCCTCCGCTCGCTCCTTCTCCGTGCGGCGGCGCGCGATTTTCTGACGCTCGCAGCCATCTAGACTCCGGGTGTGACTGGCCAGTCAACCCGCGACGAGGTGGACACCATCGTCGAGGCCTGGCGTCGCGAACGCCCGGACCTGGACCTTGCGCCGATGGAAGTGCTGTCCCGCATCAGCCGGCTGGCCCGCTACCTGGACCGCATCCGCGCGAACGCGTTCAACACGCACCGTCTGGAGTCCTGGGAGTTCGACGTGCTGGCAGCCCTCCGCCGCTCGGGCCCGCCGTACCGGCTGTCGCCTGGGCAGCTGCTGCGGGAAACCATGGTCACCTCGGGAACGATGACCAACCGGGTCGACCGGCTCGCGGCGCGCGGGCTGGTTGCCAGGCAGGATCATCCCGATGATCGGCGCGGTGTTCTGGTTCAGCTAACCGATCCGGGCAGGGAGGCTGTGGACGCGGCCCTGGCGGAGCTACTGGCCGCCGAGCGCGGGATCTTAGCCGCGTTAGACGTCACAGAGCATGATCAACTCACCCGTAGCCTGCGGCTGCTGCTCGCCCGCTACGGTGTCGATCGCTGAGTGTTTCGGCTGCTCAATTGACGACGCGAGCCCCCGTGACCGGACCTGTCGCCCGCCGGACCGCCCGGCACAAACCTTCAGCACTGAGCGAGACGGAGAGGTCGACAGCGGCGGACTCACCGTCCACCAGGAAGGCACACGTGGGACCTGACCCAGACACCAGGGCACCGAGAGCGCCGTACTCGAGGCCGGTTTGCAGGACGGTCCGTAGTCGCGGCTGCAGGTCCAGCGCAGCAGGTTCGAGATCATTGCTGAGCGCCGCACCAAGGAGTCGCGGATCGCCACTGCGCAGCGCATTCATGAGATCCGGGGGCACGGTGGGTGGCGCCGCGCGAGGGCTCAGCTCATCGAACCGCCGATAGACCGCGGCGGTCGACAGACCGTGGTAGCCGAAGGCCAGGACCCAGTGGTAGGTTCCCCGGGCCAGCGCCGGTGCCACGTCCTCGCCCCGGCCGCTTCCCACGGCTGTGCCACCAAGCAATGCGAAGGGCACATCGCTGCCGAGTTCTGCGGCCAATTCCCTTAGACCCTCGGCCGTGACGTCGAGGTCCCATAGGACGGCGCACGCCAGCAATGCGGCCGCACCATTCGCGGAGCCGCCCGCCAACCCACCCGCCACCGGGATCGCCTTCTTGATCGACAAACTTGCGCCAAGCGAATCGTGCGGTCCGTGCGTACGCGCAAGCAGCTTGGCGGCGCGGACTGCGAGATTGGAGTCATCCAGTGGCACCAGATCGGCACCCTCGCCACTGACGACCACTTCGAACTCGTCCGGGTCTGCCCATGCGGCGTGCACCTCGTCATAGACGGAGACCGCTTGGTACACCGTGGCGAGCGGATGGTATCCATCGGCTCGAGGAGCACCCACCTTCAGTGCGAGGTTGATCTTGGCCGGCACCCGCACGCGTACGCCGGCAGGACCCGGCTGCGGAGATGAGGCCATGAGTGTGAGGCTATCTACCCACACCGGGACTCGGCCCACGCGTACCCCTGTGGGCTCCGCCGCCAGGACCCTCGGCAGTTCAGCGCCTCGAAGAAACTACGGCAAGAAAATCTGCTCCGTAATCCCGGCGAAGTCGGTCACGTCCAGCGTCTCGCCGCGGGCTTTCGGATCCAGTCCCGCCGCCACCACGGCTGCGCTGGCCAGGGTCGGCGATCCCGCCAGTCCCGCCAAAGCCGAGCGCAGCATCTTGCGCCGCTGGGCGAATGCCGCATCGACAACTGCGAAGACCTGGTCGCGGGTCGCGGTTGTCTCTGGCTGCGGTCGACGCTTGAGGGCCACGAGGCCAGACTCGACGTTCGGCACCGGCCAGAAAACGGTGGGCGAAACCGTACCAACCCTGTTGGCTGCTGCGTACCAGGCCACCTTGACCGACGGCACGCCGTAGGTCTTCGATCCGGGCCCGGCAGCCAGCCGGTCAGCGACCTCGGCCTGCACCATCACCAGGCCGTGGCTCCAACTGTCGAAGCTTGCCAGCAGGTGCAGCAGCACCGGCACGGCGACGTTGTAGGGAAGGTTGGCAACGACAGCTGTGGGCGGCTGGGGTACGGCGTCGACCCGGAGCGCGTCGGCGTTGATCACCGTCAGCGCAGCAGCCCGCTCCGGCAGCCGCGCGGCGACCGTCTCAGGTAGCTGAGCCGCCAGCAGGTTATCGATCTCGATCGCGATCACGCTGCGGGCAGCCTGGAGCAGACCGAGGGTCAGCGATCCCAGTCCTGGCCCAACCTCGAGGACGACGTCGTCCTCGGTGAGTTGGGCTGCGGCAACGATTCTTCGTACGGTGTTGCCGTCGGTGACGAAGTTCTGCCCGCGCTGCTTACTCGGCCGCAACCCCAGTTGCCCCACCAGCTCACGTACGGCGGTGGGATCGAGCAGGCCCCCCGTCACCGTGCTATCGCAAACCCAGCTTCGCTGTGCACGCGGGCCACGCTCCCCAGCCGTCGGCGGCCTGGACCTTTTTGGCTATGCGAATCTGCTCTTCGCGGCTCGCCTTGTGCGGATAGCCCGAGCCGCCGTACGCGCGCCAGGTGCTAAGGCTGAATTGCAGACCGCCGTAGTAGCCATTGCCTGTGTTGATCGACCAGTTGCCACCGGACTCGCACTGAGCAATCTTGTCCCAGACACTGCCCGATGGAGTGCTGGAGCCCGAGCTCTTCTTAGCCGTCGTTGTCTTCGTGCCGACCAGAATGACCTCGGTCACCGGCTTCTTGATCAACTTAGATTTGATCTTGGTCCGATTGACGATCTCGCCGTTGTGACGGACCAACCGGTAGGTCACTTTGCGGATGCCGGCGACCCCCGGTGTGTCGATCTTGGTGACACCCTTCTTCAACGTGCTCGACTTCTTGCGGTCCGTGCTGTAGTCCACCTTGAGCTTCTTGGTCTTGGAGGTGATGTCGACCCGGATGAAGGTGAACTTCGAGCCGTCGACCAGTTGCGTGGTCGGGCTCGCGCTCAGCTTGTCGTCACGATCCATGCTGATCTTGGCCGCAGCCAGTGCATCAGCCAGCGTCAGTCCCGTCGTGGTGATGGTGCGCTTCTTACCCTCGTCGATGATGATGACCGTCTTCTGCGTGCCGATGATGATCGCCAGGCCCTGCCGTCCGATGCTCGAGCTACGGCTAGTTGACAGCTTCGCGCCTGCGAGGTCGATGCCTAGAGCGGCGAGGGCATCGTCGACTGTGGTCGCGGTGGTCCAGACGGTCTGCTGCTCACCATCAATGGTGAAGGTGACTTGCCGCCCGAACTTGACGGCGACCCGGGTGCCGTCTTCGACTTTCGCATCCATGTTCGGGGCCACCACGTCATGGCCGTTGACTTCGATTCCTTTGCTCTTCAGCAGGGCACTGACGCTGTCGGCGCTGGTGCGGACGTGGCTGGTCTGTCCGTCAATCGAGAGTGTCACGTCTTTGTTGAGGTTTGCGTAGCCGAAGGTTGTTCCGGCTAGGGCGAGGGTGGTCGCTCCTGCGGCGACCACAGGAATGATCTTGCGCACAGCATTTCCCCCGAGTTGGTCCGGTCGGTGATCTGGACCTCAATCTCTTCGCAGCCGCTGTTCAGCCCGAATGTGTCACGAAATTATAACGGACCGCACGGCCATTGCCGACCACATCACGGACGCGTGTCGGCATGGGCTACCAGACGCCGCGGTGAATGAGCTCAGTCGGGGCCTTACGTAGGCGGCGTGTCGGTGAGCCGATTGCCCGCGCCGGGACCGGATAGCCGAGGCTGATCACACCAACGCTCAGCTGATTCGGTGGCACGCCGAAGGCCTCGCCAACGGCGACGATCCGGGCGGTGGGGATGCCGAAGAAACAGGCACCGAGGTCGCGGTCGACCGCCGAAAGCAGAGCGGCCATGCTCGCCATTCCGGCATCCACGAACCAGTACGGCGCGGACCACCGGGCCGGATCTTTGTCGGTCCAGCCCTTGTCAGGTTCGGCGTAACGATCGAGGTAAACCTCCTCGCTGGTCCAGACGAGGATGAGAACGGGTGCTGTCCGCATGCCGCGGAGCCAGGTGCTGTCCGCGTGACCGACGACTCGCCAGAACGCCTCACGCTCAGTTGCTGAGCTCAGCACCAGGAGCGAGACGCCCTGGGTGAACCCGGCTGACGGTGCGCGGAGCGCCGCTGCGAGAACGGCATCAAGCGCATCGTCCGGCACCAGCCGCGTTTCGTCGTACGAGCGGATCATGCGGCGCCGGCGCAGTACGTCCGCGAACTCCATCGCTACCAGCTCCCACCGAAGGCGGCATCGGCATTGTCGTTGAGTGCCTGACAGATGCGCTCCAGCTCGATCCCGAGACTGGCGGCAATGAAGCGGGCTGTGTGCGGTATCAGGTAGGACGCGTTCGGCTTCCCTCGCAGGGGCATCGGGGTGAGATAGGGCGCGTCGGTCTCGACGAGTATCCGGTTTAGAGGCGCCAAGGCCAATGCGGCGCGCAGTTGATCATTGGTCTTGAACGTGACTGTTCCCGCAAAGGAGAGGTGCGCGCCGCGGTCGAGGCAGGCTCGGGCGAAGTGATCATCGCCGGAGAAGCAATGCATCACGACGCGCGCCGGCGGACCCTCGGAATCAAGTACATCGAGGATGTCGCCGTGAGCATCGCGATCATGGACCACGAGAGTCTTGTCAAATGCCTTGGCGAAGGCGATGTGTGCGGCGAATGCCTCCCGTTGCACGGCCTGTCCAGCCGGATCGGTGGTTCTGAAGTAATCCAGCCCGGTCTCCCCTACGGCCCTGACGCGTGGATGCTGGGCCAGCGACTCCACCAGCTCCAGGCCGGACATCAGATCCGGCCCCATGCGTGCGGCATCGTTGGGGTGGATCGCGACTCCGGCGATCACCGACGGCCAGCGCTCCGCAGCCTGAACCGCCCAGCGGCAGCCCTCCGGATCACATCCGATCTGCACGATTCTCGTGACGCCCACCTCAGCAGCCAACCGGATGGCATCTTCCGGCGCGAGGCCAGATTTGGCGTGGGTGGAATCGAGATGGCAATGGGAGTCCACCACCGGTGCCGGCAGTGGGTCAGGCAGCGGGGGCAACTCCACGCGCCAACTGTTGCACCCCCTGGATTTGCATCGTCAGTGGGGCATTTCCGCCTCGGAAGCAGCTGATCCGGTCAACGTTGCGTTTTCAGGGCGAGCTCGTAGAGAGCATTCTTTGCCAAGCCCTGCTGCCGCGCGACCTGCGCTACCGCCGCCTTCAACTTCATGCCGCCAGCGGCCAGGCCGAGCACCTCCTCCGTTGCCGCATGCAGATCCGGCGCCGGCTGAGTGGCTCCCGCGACGACCAGGGTCACCTCACCTCGCACCTCAGATGCCGCCCAGGCTGCAAGCTCCTGCAGTGACCCGCGGCGGATTTCCTCGTAGGTCTTGGTGAGCTCGCGGCAGACCGCACCCCGGCGATCGGCTCCGAAGGCGACCGCCATCGCGGACAGCGTCGCAGCCACCCGGTGGGGGGCTTCGAAGAAGATCATGGTGCGCGGCTCAGCCGCCAACTGACCCAGCCGTCGGGCCCGCTCGGCGGCCTTGCGTGGCAGGAAGCCTTCGAAGCAGAACCGGTCGACCGATAGCCCGGATACAGCCAGCGCGGTCAGCACTGCGGAGGGACCGGGCACTGCGGTGACCCGGAAGCCGCCTGCGACTGCGGCAGTCACGAGGCGATAGCCCGGGTCGGACACCGACGGCATCCCTGCGTCGCTGACGACAACGACTCGAGCTCCGTCCCTCAGCGCGCGTACCAGTTCGTCGGTGCGTCGCGCCTCGTTTCCCTCGAAGTAAGACATGATCCGCGCGTCTGTCTCGACGCCGAGCCGTTCGAGCAGCCGCCGCAGACGGCGGGTGTCCTCTGCCGCGATCACATCCGCATTGGTCAGCTCGGCAACCAGCCGCGGCGAAGCATCCGCGACGTCGCCGATCGGGGTCGCGGCAAGCACGACGACCCCTGCGGAGCTCTCCTGCCTCACCGGCCCACACTCCCAGACCACCCTGTCGGATTCCTACGTAGACCCAGGTTGCTGTCGGGCTGCACAGGTTGCAACCCATGCAGACCGTCAGCAACCCACGTGAACGTAGGTTCCGTACGAGAGGTGACGGAGGATGGTCGGTGACGCGTTCGACCTCACCGGTCCACCTACGATGGGCGGGTGACGCGCCAAGTCCTCGAGCCTGATGCGGGTTTGGTCGGACGGGCCTCTGCCGCCACTCCAGGCGCCCCGCTAACGCGCGTCCTGCCCGAACGACCGACGAACCCGCCGACGACGATCGAACGGCTGCGGGTCGCGATGCCAAGCGACCGCCTGAACGGCTGGATCGTGACACTGATCATCGGTGCGATCGCCTTCGTGACCCGTTTCATCAACCTCGGCTATCCCAACAAGCTTGTCTTCGACGAGACCTACTACGCCAAAGACGCATACTCTCTGCTGAAGTTCGGCTACGAGCGCAACTGGCCGAGCAACGCCAATTCCAAGATCATCGCCGGCGATCTGGATGTGATGCAGGACACCGCCGCCTTCGTGGTGCATCCCCCGCTGGGCAAGTGGCTGATCGCGGGGGGCGAATACCTGTTCGGCATGAACTCGTTTGGCTGGCGGTTTGCCTCTCTGGTGTTCGGAACGCTGCTGATCGTGATCACCATCAGGCTGGTTCGTCGGGTCTCGAAGTCGACCCTGATCGGCGGTCTTGCCGGGGTCTTGCTCACCTTCGACGGCCTCGAATTCGTGATGTCACGTACGGCGCTGCTCGACATCTTTCTCGCGTTCTTCGTGGTAGCCGCTGTTGCCTGCCTGGTCGCAGATCGCGAATGGTTCCGAAATCGCCTCGCTCGCCATTTGGAAGACCGCGAAATCACCGACCTCGGCGGTCAGTTCGGTCCGGCGTTGGTAGTACGTCCATGGCGTATCGCCGCTGGGGTTTGCTTTGGCTTGGCCCTCGCAAGCAAATGGAACGCGCTGTATCCGCTTGCCGCGTTCGCACTGCTTTCGCTGGCCTGGGACGTGGGTGCGCGACGACTTGCCGGCGCCGGAGCACGGGCGAGTCTGGCAATCGTTCGGGACGGTATTCCGGCCTTCTTTTCCTTGGTCGTACTCAGTTTGGTGGTCTATGTCGGAACCTGGGCCAGCTGGTTGCTGACCACGGGAGGCTATGACCGCGATTGGGGCGCTCAGCATCCGGAGCACACCACCGTGAGGCTGCTCGGCAAGCCGCTCGCCTCCCTATTGCATTACCAGTACGACATCTGGAACTTTCACACCGGCGACTTCATCAACCAAGCGCAGCACACCTACCGCGCTGACCCCGGCGGCTGGTTGATCGTGGCTCGGCCAATTGGAATCGATGCCGTGAACAGCATCAAGCCAGGAACCGATGGCTGTCTTGGACCCGACAACTGCATTCGAGTGATCAGCGGTATCGGGACGCCCGCGCTGTGGTGGGTCGCGGTGTTCGCGCTTGTTGCTGCGGCGATCCTGTGGGTGGGAGGCCGGGATTGGCGTTTCGGCATTCCAGTCGTCGGTGTGCTGAGCAGCTGGTTGCCATGGTTTGCCTTCGAGTCGCGTCCGCTGTTCTTTTTCTACGCAATCGCGATCATCCCGTTCTCGGTGATGGCCATATCGCTGTGTGCCGGATGGATCCTCGGCGACGCGCGTACTGGCGATCGCCGCATGGTCGGCGCCATCGTTGTCGGGGCGTTTGTTGCACTGGCGGCCGCCAACTTCGCCTACATCTACCCGATCCTCACCGACGAACTCTTGCCCTATCCGAAATGGCTGTCGCGCATGTGGTTCAGAAGCTGGATCTGATTTCAGCCTCCTTTCGACCGTGATCGCCAGACCTTCGGCGGCGAGGAGTAGCTTCCCCTAGAGTGTTGTGCTGGCTTCGCACCACAGGGTCGACTCGCCGCCGCGCGGCGCGGGGGTGATGGGTGAAGGAGTGGGGATGCATCAGCCGCACGACCAGATGCGGTTCTCAATCATCGTCCCGGCGTACAACGAAGCGGCCTACCTGGGCCGTGCATTGGTCTCGTTGCTGCATCAGGACTACGACGGCGAATACGAGGTCATCGTTGTTGACAACAACAGCAGCGACGATACTGCGGCCATCGCTGGCCGGTACGGCGTGCGGGTGGTGAGGGAGCCTCAACAGGGGGTATGCGCGGCCCGGCAGCGCGGGGCTGATTGCGCCACCGGAGAGATCATCATCTCCACCGATGCCGATACCACCCAACCGCGAGACTGGCTGCGCACCATCGACGAGCGTTTCGCGGAATCAGAGAAGGTCGTCGCTGTTGCCGGACCCTGCCGCTATAAGAACCCCTCGTGGTGGGCGAAGGCCTATCCGTCTTTGCTCTTCGGGTTGGTGGCCGCGATCTATGCGTTGACTGGATTCGTCTTCTACGTGAGCGCGACCAACTTCGCGATCCGGCGCACCGCGTTTCCAGGCTATGACCTCAACCTGACCCAGGGCGGTGACGAGCTTGACCTGTTACGCCGGCTGCGACGGCGGGGCCAGGTGAGCTGGGAGCGACACAACGTCGTTACCACTTCGGCACGCCGGTTGCAGAACGGTCTGCTCTACAACTTGTTCGTGACGTTCCTCGTGTACTACGTGCTGGCCTATTGGCTCAACCGTTTGTCGCAACGACAGACGTTCGGAATGGCGCCAGCGTTCCGGCACGAACGCAGGCGACCCTTTGATTCTGTATGGGCCCGCCGGCGCGTAGTGCTCGGGATTCTGCTCGTCGGCCTCACCTCCCTGAGCTTTGCGACGGGTGCGGGCGGCGCAGCCGTGGACAGTTTGGCCAATTTCTGGCACGGCCCGTGAGCTGGCTCGCAGCAGCGGCGCGCCTCGCGGCGGTCGGCTTCTCGTCGCTCGGTGCCGCGGCGTACTGGACCGGTTTCCGACCCCGCTCCCAGATCTTCGGCCCGTTCCCGTACGCAGCGGAGACCGAGGAGAAAATCGTCGCCCTGAGCTTCGATGACGGACCGAACGAGCCTTACACCACACGGCTGCTGGACACCTTGGATCAGTACGACGTGAAGGCGACTTTCTTCCAGGTCGGGCGCTGTGCACAACGCTTTCCATCCAGCACCAGACGGGTCGTCGAAAGCGGTCATGTGCTGGGCAACCACAGCTACAGCCACTCGTTCACCCGCTATCTCAAGGAGCCGCGGCAGGAGATCGAGATCATCCGTTCACAAGAGGTGTTTTATTCGATCACCGGGTTGACGCCCACGCTGTATCGCCCGCCGTGGCTGTGCCACTGGCCGTGGGTGCTGGGCAGCGTGCGACAACACGGACTTCAGGTGGTGTCGGGAACCTTCGCCCATCCCCTGGAAATCTTCCAGCCCGCGGCCGCCAAGCTCACCGATTCGGCCGTGCGACTCACACGCCCGGGCACGATCTTGATCTTCCACGATGGCTGCGAGGCCCGCGGCGGTCCTCGAGACCAAAGCGTGGCAGCCATCGGCCCCCTGATCGATCGGCTGGCCGATCGGGGTTACCGCTTCACCACAGTCGACCAATTGCTCGGGATCAGCGCCTACGCCTGAGTCTGATTGCCCGCTCCGCTCGCGGGTGGAGCCCAGTCGGGACTGCGCCCGAATGCGACGAGCAGGTCGGCTTGGGGGGTGCCGCCGGACGCGGACTCCGGCCTTGCGCCAATCGCTCCGGAGGAGCGGTAGATCTCCTCCCGATTGCGAAACCACTCCGCCACCTCGGCCACTAGGTCCGAGTCGAGGTCGCGCGTCTGGCCGGTGGCCGCGGCCAGGTCCCAGCCGTGTATCAGGTGATCGGCGACCAGCTGTGAGATGTATTCGGCAATGTCCTCCTCGCCATAGGACAGGTTTACTTTGCCGCCTGCCGGCAACCTGTCGGCAACTGCCGTCAACGCCTCGTCGGCCGCCGCCATTGCTGAACCCTTCGGATCCTCGCCGAGCAGGTCACCGTCGAAGGAGTCGCCAACTTCGGCGATGGTCTTGCCGTCCACCAAGGGCTTCGTCCACCGATCTTCTCCGACGACGTGATTGACAAGAGTGCGTACATTCCAATCGGTGCAGGGCGTCGGATCGGACCAGTTATCAGAAACGTTGGAGACTGTGTCCTTCCAGAATTCGACGCTGCGGCGATATGTGGTTTCCAGCCCCATTGCTAAAACCCCCAATTTCGATTGTCTCGATGAGCGCGTGTTCACCCGTCACTCACACGTCAAGCCCGATTTCTCGAGGCTGCCTCAACGATAAGTCGTGGCCCTTCCCCGATGCCACGAAGTCGGCTTGTCGACCACAATTGGTTCATGGCGATCCGGCGTAGCCGGGAGCGGCGGCCCTCGGTCATGGACATGGTAGACGGCGTCCTGTTCGCCTTTGCCGGTCTGGCGACTGTCTGGCTGGCCTACTTGGTATTGCGCGAGGGCGTCCAGCCCGGCTGGCCCATGCTGTTGCTCATCGTGTTCTGGGTGCTTCTCACCTACCTGCTGCTGCCCCGGCTGCATCGCATCCTGACCAGGGTGTACGTTCCCGGGTATTTCATCGGCCGCGCCCGGACCAGCGACGGGCTGCTGGGTGATCCGGTGAACCTCGCGCTGCGCGGTGAGGAGGCGCAAGTTCATGCCGTCATGACGCGGGCCGGGTGGACCCGTGCCGACGATCTCAGCATGAGGAGTGGGATGCGGATTCTCACCTCGACACTTCGCCGGCGCAGCTACCACGAGGCGCCAGTCAGCCCGCTCAATCTGTTCGACCGGCAACAAGACTTCGCCTACCAACAAGAAGTTGAGGGCAGCCCGTCCAAGCGGCACCACGTACGGTTCTGGCGGTGCCCGGAGGGCTGGATGCTCCCCGGCGGGTACGCCGTTGACTGGCTCGCGGCCGGGACGTACGACAAAAGCGTTGGGTTGTCCCTGTTCACGCTGCAGGTGACTCACAAGATCGAGGAGAACACCGACGTCGAGCGCGACTACATCGTCGAGACGGTCAGTGCAGCGACATCAGAGGTCGATGTGGACGTGATCGAAAACTTCTCGACGGGCTATCACAGTCGCAACGGCGGCGGTGATCTGATCATCACCGACGGCGACCTACCCATCATCGATGTGCGCCGGGTGGAAGTGGCCGAGATCGCCAAGGTCGAATACACCGACAGCCGGGACAAGCGACCCGCGCAGATCGTCTTCGGGGCAGGGGTGGCATTTTTCCGCGGCCTCTTCTTCTTGCTCATCGCGCTGATCCTCTTGCTGCTGCCCGCGCAGTACATCCAGGGGAATGTTGACATCCAGGGGATGAATGTCGAGGGCGGCCGGCCGGCTTTGATCGTGGCGGGGAGCGTGGTCGCGTTCATCGGTCTGATCGACATCGGGCTGGCGACCGCCGTGTTCACGGGTCGCAACTGGGCACGGATCCTGCTGATGCTGTCGTCCGTGGTGACCACGATCGGCGCCTTCATCGGCAATGCCAACGGATCGGAGGTCATCACCCTCGCCACGAGCCTGCCGACGGTTGGCATCAGCATCATGGTGTTGCTCGCGCTGTCGAGCCACCGGGCGCGTGAGTACGCCGCGCGGGGCCGACACGTTCCCAAGCGCATTGCCGGGCGCCCGTACGAGCAGGCCGCGATCTAAAGAAGGACTCCTCACGAGCGACAAAGTACGGGCAAGTCGCGCTCTTTCGACAACGGAAGTCGTCATTCGCCAGCACTTTTCTGGTCCTGGGTCTGGGATCGTGGGCGGCTGTGAACTCCGCCACGTGGGGATAAGAATCAGGTGACATCATCCGAAGCATCAGTCGCCTGCACGGCGCCCAACAGGAGGAACGATGGACGATCAGCAGACACAGCGTGTAGAGCAAGCGCCGATGACCGACGACGCGATCCAGTCGCGGATCGATGAGCTGATCGCAGAATTGACTCCGGCCGAGAAGGCCGGTCAGCTCACCCAGTACTTCTACTTCGGCTCCGTCCCCGACACAGACGCGGAGCAGATCGCCCATCGTCCGCCTTCGGAGCAGGCGATCATGGTCGAGGAGGCCCTTGGACGAGGCGAGGCGGGATCACTCCTCTTCGTCACTGACCCCGCGGAGATCAACCGACTCCAGCGGCTCACGATCGAAGGCAACCGCCTGGGCATTCCCGCACTGTTCGGCTTTGACGTGATCCACGGACTTCGCACCGTCTTCCCGGTGCCAATCGCGATGGCGGCGTCATGGGATCCCGAGACGATCGAGCTGGGTCAGTCCATCGCCGCGCGCGAGGCGCGGGCAGTCGGGATCCATTGGGCGTTCGCGCCCATGGTGGACATCGCCCGGGATCCGCGTTGGGGTCGCATCATCGAAGGCGCCGGCGAGGATCCGTTCCTAGGTTCGGCTGTCGCAGTGGCCCAGGTTCGCGGCTTCCAGGGGTCGAGAGTGGGCGCACCTGAGCATGTGATCGCGGGCCCCAAGCACTTCGCGGGCTACGGCGCTGCGCTGGGCGGACGGGACTACGACGAGGTGGACCTCTCCGATGCCGAGCTCTGGAACATCTACTTCCCACCGTTCACAGCAGCGCTCGAGGCCGGCGCCGGGAATGTCATGACCGCCTATATGAACCTCAATGGCGTTCCGGCGACGGGCAACCGGTGGCTGTTCAGTGAGGTGCTGCGCGGAACGTTTGGCTTCGAGGGATTCGTCGTAAGCGACGCCAACGCCGTACGCAATCTCCTCACGCACGGCTTCGCAGCCGATCTGACTGATGCCGGCGCCCGCGCCCTCATCGCTGGGGTGGACATGGAGATGGCGATGGTCGATCCCGCATACGCCCAGCTGCCGGAGGCAATTCAGACTGACAAGGTCAGCGAGGACGTGCTCGATGGGAGCGTACGGCGGGTGCTGGACGCGAAGCTCAGGATGGGCCTGTTCGACGAGCCGTACGTCGATCCTGATCGCGCTCGCGACGTGCTCTCTGATCCCGCACATCGCGAAGCGGCCCGACATGCGGCAGAGCGGTCTGCGGTGCTGCTCCGCAACTCAGGTAACCTTCTGCCGCTCGACGCCAAGGGGCTGAGCTCCATCGCCGTGATCGGTCCGCTGGCTGACTCCAAACGCGACACTCTCGGGCCCTGGGTCTTCGATTTCGACTTGGACGAGACGGTGACGGTGCTTGACGGCATCCAGCGCAAGATCGGTGGCGGGGTGCAGGTGCAGTATGCGCCGGGCGTCCGCCCGGCCCAGCGGGTCTTCCCGTCGATGTTCGACATGTTCGGCGGCAACGCGCCAGAGGATCCGGAGGGATTCGATGACGAGGCCGAATTGCAGCGCGCGGTCGACCTGGCGCGGGAGGCCGATGTCGCAGTCGTGGTGGCCGGCGAATGGCAGAACATGATCGGCGAGGCAGCGTCGCGGTCGTCGCTTGAGTTGCCGGGCCGTCAACTCGAGCTGCTGCAGGCCGTCGTCGAGACCCGCACGCCGGTTGTGCTGCTCGTGCTCAACGGGCGGGCCCTCGACCTGCGCTGGGCGGCCGGGAACGTGCCTGCAATTCTCGATATCTGGTACCCCGGCACCCAAGGCGGAACGGCTGCAGCCAACCTGCTGTTCGGAGAGGTTTCGCCGGGCGGCAAGCTGCCCTTCACCTGGCCTCGGACCGTCGGCCAGGTGCCAATGGTGTACTCCCACACCATCTCGCACGAGCCGGAGAACCAGGATCGGAGGTACTGGGACGAGGAAAGCACTCCCCTGTTCCCCTTCGGTTACGGCCTGAGCTATGCCCTCTTCGAGTACGGCAACCTGACTGTGGACCGAGATGCAATCGCCTTGGACGAGACTCTCACCGTGACAGTAGACATCACGAACACCGGCGAGCGGCGGGCGGATGAGGTGGTTCAGCTCTATATCCACCAGCGATCTGGGTCGGCGTCACGTCCGGTGCGTGAGCTCAAAGGGTTCAGGCGCATCACGGTTGAGCCGGGCGAATCGCGTACGGTGCAGTTCTCGTTGGGACCGGCAGAGCTCCGCTACTGGAGTGCGGCGGTGCGTGACTGGACCATCGACACCTCGACCTTCGACCTGTGGGTAGGCGGCGACTCGACGGCGCAGCTGTCGACGACTTTTGAGGTGACGAAGGGGTCGTAAGAGCAACGGACCGGGTTCCTTGCGTCATCCTGCGAGTCGCCCGCCTCGATTCGCCGTGCACAGTGACAGAGTGAAGCTGAGCCGGCGGTGACGATTGAGAGGCGGCACACTCTGACCACAGACAGCAGTAGCCTCGCCTTGCGTCGTATTACCGGCGCGCTATTCCTGATTGGCGCCCTTGCCTTCGCGGCGGCAGCAACGATTCTGTCGTCCACATTCGACTGGCCAGACATACTTCGGGAGCCGGCCGATGTTGTGCTCACAAGGTTCGCGGGCGGAGGGTCCACCCTGGTATGGACTTGGTTCGCGACGGCCTGGACGTACGCCATCCTGGCTGTGCCGATCCTGCTGCTACCCACCGTGCTCGGCCGACGTGACGACGCAGCACTCTGGGTTGCCACCTTCGCGGGCGCAATTTCGGTGGTGCTTGCGCTGATTGGCTTCCTGCGCTGGGTATTCGTGGTGCCGCCACTGGCGCAGATGTACCAAGAGGCGGATCCAGCAGGTCGCACGGCGTTGGCGGCGGCATGGCTCGCCCAGCACCAGTTCGGTGGAGCCCTTCTCGGGGAGCACCTTGGTCAATTGCTGGGGATCGGCTGGTCCGTCACCCTCAGCATCATCATCCTCCGCACTCGGGTCCTGCCCCGCTGGCTAGGAGCCGTCGGCATCGTCGTCAGCGTGCTCTATCTGCTCAACCAAGGAGACATCCTGGCAACGGCTCTCCCTGGCTTTCCCGTGTTCGATCTCGCAGGCCTCATCGGGAGCACTGGTTGGGGACTCTGGGTTGCTGCCCTTGGCGTGACGCTCTTGCTTCGGCCGAAAGCGCGTTCGGCGTGACGGCTGCGAATGCGAACGAACTCAGTCGAGCGCGAAGGCAAGACGCAATGAGTCGTTGATCTGCTCCAACTCGGTGCGGCTGATATGGCCCACGAGCTCGCCGAGGCGTTCCGGCGCCACTGCCGTCTTCTGCTCGATCAGCCGGGATCCTCTGGATAAACAAAGTCCCTGTCGGACCTGGATCCAGCGGTGCCGGGCTGACCGCTTCTGTCCCTGATGCAGTCGCCCGGGTCGGCCGCTAGGCGGTTCTTGATCAGCTGGCTCACGTTCCACGCTCCTGCGGTGGTCACTGTGCTCCGGTGCCACAACTCTGCTGATCGACGGCACGCCTCACATCCGTGACGAACACGGAAACATCCGTCGGTGACCACGGAACTTCAGGGTCGGGAGGTAAGTGGGTCTCCCCGTCAGGTCGGTACAGATCGGGCGAGCACCTCGGCGATTGCATCGGCGGCGACCGAGGCGCCGTCTTGTTGCCGGATCTCAGCACCCAGCCGCGAAGCCGCCAGCCGATAACGATCATCTCCGAGCACCTCCTCGATGGCCTGCCGGATTCGTGCTGGTGATGATCTTTTCGGAAGCCCGCAGCCGGCGCCGGCCCTATCGAGCGCCTGCCCGATCTTGAACTGATCCATGAACCTGGCCATGGGTAACACGATCACTGGCAAGTCGCGGGAGAGCGCAGCCATGGTAGTGGCGTGGCCGCCATGCCCGATGACCAGCGAAACGGTCGGCAGCACGTCGGAATGCGGCAGGTATGAATGCAGCTCGGCGTTAGTCGGCACTCGTAGATTCTCGGCGGACAGTGCTCCTCCGGTCGTGACCAGTGCCCGCAGCGGCAGACCGCTTACAGCGTCGAGGACATTCTGCAGGACCCGCTCTTGGCCGGGGAAAAAGACGCTGCTCAGGCTCACCAACACCCGCGGCTCGCCGTCCGGCTGCTTTGCCGGTCGGGGTGTGCCCTGCCACACCGGACCGGTGAAGCGAATGATTGGATCCAGCGTCTTGTCGCCGTCGGGGTCAAGGCTTCGGAGCGTTGCTACCAGACCCACGGCCGCACCGCCCCACGGTCCGATCGGGGGACGGCGACGCAGTCGGGCAATTGGTCCGTTGGAACCCATGCTCCACGCACCCATCTCGTAGAAGGAGTGCACCAACACCGCGCGCCGGAGTTGGCTCTTCTCGGCGGCACGCAAGACGCTTTGGAGCACACAATCGATCGCTACCAGGTCGGTCGGCTCACGCTGTACCGATGCCAGCACGTCGACTCCAAGGCTGCGATCGTTGATGAGAGCGAAAATGGATGTCACCCACCGGAACCATGGCTTTGGCGCTGTTCCGGAAAATCTGTGCAGATGCGAGTACGGCTCAAACCGGAGTCCCGCCGTTTCGATCATGCTGCGCTGCTGCTCATGCCCGAGGAACCGTACGGTATCGCCGCGTCGTTGCAGCTCAACCGCAATGCCAATGGCTGGCGGTACATTCCCGCCGCCATCCCAGGTCACGAACAAGATGTTGGCCATGATCACGCTCCTTCTGTATTGGTCCTGAGGATTCCGGCGATGAGCTGCCGGACGCGTGCTTCTGTCGTGGGTTGATCCAAACCGCGATCGCGACGCAAGAGTTTCCAGGTGTAAACATCCGTGGCTACGACGAGCAGATCGATCAGTGCCTCATGCTCGGTCGTCGGCCGTGTGGCCAGTTGAGGCGCGAATACCTTCGTGATTTGTTGCCGATGCATTCGGCGCCCAGTGTCCATGCCTTCGCGGAAGGTGTCGTCGAACAGCTCCTGGCCAAGCATCTTGAGCACACCGTCACCGCGCCGCTCGTAGTGGTTGGAGATGGCGTGAACGGCGGCGGCAACATCACCCACTGGCGCGGCCCGCTCCTCGCCGATCTCCTCAAGCGCAAACTGCTCAAGTGCGGCGTCAAGCCCGTCCCGGCTGCCGAAGTGGCGGAGCACCGTCTTGACACTTACGCCCGCCCTGGTGGCGACATCCTCAAGCGTGGTCTCTATGGCAATCTGCTCCCAAGCCAGATCGAGACCGGCCTGCAAAATCCGTTGTCGGGTCGCGGCCGCGGCTTCTGCCCGCTTGGTGTTGTCGTAGGACCGTTTATTCATGTCTCTCGCAGTAGACACCAAATTGATATTGGTGTCAATAGCTATGGACATGATTTCGGTTGACCACAGCAAGAGCCGCTCTAAACACCGAGTACCACCTCAAGGAATGAACGTGGATGGACAGTCGAAACTCGCCCCCTGCGGCAGAGGGACCGGAGCAGTCGCCCCAGGACGATAGAGTGCGAAATCCTGAGCCGAGGACCGGCGGCCAAGTCGATCGATCTTCGCAGATCCGTCCAGGTGAGGCCCTCCCGTGGAGGACTTCGATTCGGAGGTCAAACGTGGTGGCGTTTCTGCTGAGCTTTGTGTTGTTCATCGGTATCTGTGGCTTCTTGGATAGCCGGCTGTCGTGGCCACCCCGGCCGACTCGGGGACGACCGTGATCGTTGGGCATTACGGCCTCGCCGCGGCCGCGAAATCGGTTGATCATCGGGCGCCGTTGTGGTGCTTGATGCTGGCAACTCAGTGGCTGGATGTGGTGTTCGTACCGCTGTTTCTGCTCGGCATCGAGACGATTGAGACACTGCCAGGGGGTGGGTACGGCAATGTGGTGATTCATGCCGACTACACCCACTCGCTGCTCGGCGCACTTGTCTTGTCGGCCGCGTTCGGCGCGGTTGCTTGGTGGCGCTGGGATCGAAGGCTTGGTTTACTGCTCGGCGCTGTCGCGTTTTCGCACTGGGTGCTGGATCTCATCGTGCACCGCGGAGACATGCCAATTCTGCCGGGCAACGCCGGCGATCTTCCGCTGCTTGGTTTTGGGCTGTGGCGAGTGCCTATTGTTTCGATCCCGCTGGAAGCGGCGTTGCTCTTGCTGGGGTGTTCCTTTACTGGCGCGCGGCTCGTACCACTCAACCACGACCGGGCAGCCGGGTCACCCCAGTACTTGTCACTGGATCGCTACTGGTGTCCGGCCTCGTAGTCCTCGTGCTCGATATCTTTGGTGTCTGACCCGGCGTTGCCCGATCGCTGCTACTGACCGACGCGGCCGTCGATTCGCTCACGCAAGAGGTCGGCATGGCCGTTGTGACGGGCATACTCCTCGATCATGTGGACCAGGAGCTCCCGCAGAGACACCGGTTGGCCGGCGCCGTCGCGCCCGACGAAGCTGAGCTCGGTGTCACGGACGAATTGCTCGGCGAAGGCCACTTCGTCGTGCCATGCAGCCCAGGCGTCGTCGACGACCGCTTGATCGGGCACGGCGCGGTCGAAGTCGCCGTCGGGCTCGGCGTCGGACTGGTAGCGAGTGGGTACGCCTTGGTCCGCGAACCGTTGCCGGAACCACTTGCGCTCGACATCGGCCATATGGCGCACCAGACCGAGCAGAGAAAGCGTTGACGGCTCAACCGATCGACGAGCCAGCTCTTCTGCGGTGAGTCCCTCGCACTTGATCTTCAGCGTGAGGCGCTGGCCGCGGAGAAACTCGATCAGCGTCGCACGCTCATCGCCGAGCGATGTGCCTCCCTCGCGCGGATCAGATGCTGGATCGACGAATACGTCTGCGCGGTGCTGCGGTTTGGTCACGAGGCCATGCTCGCCGCCCCACAGTGCGTCCGGCAACCCATGATCGTCCTAGTGTCGTGGAACCCAAGTTCCTTTGCGCTTGGCATCGTTCAGGTGCGTGGATCGCAAGGCCGACGAGGGAGGGATACCGGGTCGTATGTCGACCGACGAGAACGCCGCGAGGTACGTGCCTGGGCGGCGCGAAGCGTAAAGAGATTTGGGTTCCACGGCACTAGCGCACCATCGTTTGGATTTCCTCGGGCCAACGCAGTTGGATACCCATTGAGACCAGCGTGTTGGAAATCAGCGAGCGTGTTGGGAGTGTTCCGCACGTCTCGTGGACTGACCCGATGCTCAAGGCAGAAGGCGACCAGGGCACCGGCCGCCTCGCCGACGTTCCATTCCCCCGGGTGGAGGCGGTAGCAGCCATTGGTGATGTGGGTGACGCCTAGGCATTTGCCGGCAGCTAGAAGGTTGTTCAGTCTCTGCGGGAGCAAGGCACCCAATGGGATCTGGAACGGGTAGGTCGCGATGTCGAGATACCCACGCCCGGACGTGCTGGGATGGAGGTCGATCCGATAACAGCCGACGCCGACGGTGTCCAGGAAAGCTTCGGCGCGATCGGCGCCGGGGCGGGCCTCGACCCCTACGTGAGTTTCCAAAACGGTGAACTCGGCGGCGATCCGGCGGCTTTCCCGAACGTACGCCTCCGCCGCCAGACCGTCTGGCGTACCCAGCACCTCCGTCGCCGGGCAGAGCCGTAGCCCGGGATAACCACTTCCGCCGTCTGGCCGCGGTGCATCTGTCTGCAACCAGTGCACGAAGCAAAGTGACAACTCCCGCGCCTTCGCTACGGAGCTCCTTCGTTCCTCCCCAGGGACCCCGATCAGCGGAGTGAGCCAGTAGTCGACCTGCGGCCAGTTGACCAGCGTCACGTCAGACACGTCATCGGCGTAGTGGCCGCCGTACCGAATCCGGCGGAACGTCCACAAGTCCTGCTCACCGGACCCGGAGAACAGCGGACGGTTCAAGGGCTTTCCCGTCTCGGGTTCCTGGGTCGTCCAGCCCAGTTGAGGTCCCGGCCAGAAATCGGCCCGGTAATTTCGCCACAAGTCATAGCCCGCTGGTCGGTCGCTGGTGTGGTCCTCGCCCGGTCGCCACTCCAAGGCGGCGCACCAGGTGATCGCCTGCTGGTCCCTCGGATCCGCCGGGCCGTCCACGGCATGTAGCTCGCCAGTACTCGTGGCGGACTCCGCCCCCATGACGGACTCGCATCCGGTCAACGGCAGGACGTCACCTTCCTCTGTGGCGTCGAGCACGTACCTGGCTGTGATCGTCAACTGCTCGCCACTCTCCAGATTCTCAAACCGAACTGCTGCGACCAGGTCGCCCTCCATCACCGCCTCCAGTGGTCGATGACGCAGCAGGCAACGGAGCAGGCCTCGAGACTGAGCAGGACGCACCAGGTCGCCCAAAGCTTCTCGAAAGACCACCGGCTCCCCGCTCAAATTGCTCACCCAAGCCGCGCTGGGATTGAGCAGCGGGTCTCGCATTGCCTTCTCAGTCAGCCGTCTCGTTCGCTTGTATCGCGTACGAACAGCGTCGCGCAGCTGCCGGTATCGGGCCGTGATGCCGGTGCTCTCCACCCACGGATGCTCATCCGGCGGCACGGCCTGGCTGGTCAGTTGTCCACCCAGCCAGCTCCCGGCCTCCGTCAACACGACCAAGCGGCCCAGGTCGGTCGCCGCCAGCGCTGCCGCCACACCACCGCAGCCGGCTCCAACGACCAGCACGTCGCATGCCAGCTCCATGGGCCTCCTTGACTTCACTGCCGCCGCCTCTACCGGAGGCCGATTGTCATTCAGTTGATCACTAACCTGGTGTGAAGGCTGTTGGCCAAGAAAGTGCTGGAACATCGCGTGTCTGAATCGGCCCAATTCAGAGATGCGGTTTGTCAGCGGTTTCTGGAGCCGTTCGAGTCCGGGCGAGCAGCGCAGCCCGGGTTGCGACCTTTGCGTCGGGCGAGGCGCCGAGTTCATCCAGCCCCAGAAGCGCAGCGCCGACCACCGGAGGGTCATCTACCACCCGCAGACTGACGTGGGGTGCGTACGCCGCCAGCCGCCGCGACACTCCATCCATCAGCAACGGATGTCGCGCGGCGAGCACGCTTCCTCCGAGCACCCAAAGGCGTGCCTCCCCCTTTCCGGACTGCGGACCCTTTAGGGTCCATTCTCGAAAGGAGAGGAATTAATGTCAGCGAAACATCAGAAGTATTCGCCGGAGTTTCGTGAAGAAGCGGCCAGAATGGTGGTCGAGGGGTCGCGGGCTATTGCCCAGGTGGCCCGCGAACTCGGGCTGAGCGAAACCAGCCTGGGGAATTGGGTGCGGGCCTACCGGGAAACCCATGCCACCGACGATCCGCCGTTGGAATTGTCGGAACGGGCGCGGCTGCGGGAATTGGAGCGGCAGAATCGGGAACTGGAAATGGAAAACACTTTCCTGAAAAAAGCGGCAGCGTACTTTGCCCGGGAGCCTCGGTGAGCGACAAATACGCGTTCATTGACGCCGAGTACGCTGCGGCCTGTGCTCCCAGCATCGGGCGGATGTGCCGGTGGCTGCAGGTGTCGCGGTCTGGGTATTACGAGTGGCTGCACCGGCCGGTGAGCGGGACCGCGCAGCGGCGGGAGTTGCTCAAGATCAAAATCGAGGCGTTGTTCGGGGCCTCCGATGGCACCTACGGATATCGGCGGCTGCACCAGGAGCTGGTCCGCGGCGGCGAACGGGTCGGCCCGGAGCTGGTTCGGGAGCTGATGCGCGAGCTGGGTCTGGTCGCCTGCCAGCCGCGGCCGTGGCGGACCACGACCGTCCAAGACGGCGAGCAGACAGCCACACCGGACCTGGTCGGCCGGGACTTCACCGCTGAGGCGCCGGGATGCAAACTCGTCGGCGACATCACCTACATTCCCACCTGGGCCGGCTGGTTGTATCTGGCGACGGTGATCGACTGCTTCAACAAAGAAGTCATCGGCTATGCGATGGCTGACCATATGCGCACTAGCCTGGTCAGCGACGCGCTGGGCATGGCTGCCCGAAATCATCGGTTGGTCGACGGCTGCATTTTCCATTCTGACCGCGGCACTCAATACCAATGCCGCTTAGTTAGGCGGCCGCTGGCTGCGTGATGAGTAGGTGTGGTCTGTAGTGTTGCTGACGATGTTGGGGTGTCTTGGTTGGGAAGTTGTGCCGATTTCCGGCTTTGTGGACGCGCGGGTAGCTTCGGGGTCGTCGCCTGTTTTGTCTTGCGATGGTTTCGCGGATGTCGCGTTCATGAAGAGCCTCGCGGGCGGTGGGGGAAAATTCCGCCGGATCGGTGATCCGTCGACGGATGATGTGGAGCGTGCGCGTGAATGATATTCGGTCCGGGTCGATGTCGACGGTGTCGGCTGCTTCAATCATGAAGGCACGGATGGCGTAATGGGTGATGAACAATCCGTACAATTCTTGGCGGACCATCGCGGGGGTTTTAGATCGTATGCCTTCGCCTTGGCGTAGATATGTTTCTATCTCCCGGAATGCTGACTCGATTTCCCATCGTTGATGATAGGCGTCGGCGAGTTCGACCGCGGTGACCTGTTCGGGGTCGGTGATGCTGGTGATGATCCGGAACGTCTCTGAGGGCTTGTCGGACTGGGTGGGTCCGGCCACCTGGTACTCGACGACGCGAACTGGTATGTGGGTGGCGAGCCGGATGTCGGTGATCTTGGCCGCGGAGATCCGGGTCTTGCTGCCCCGGGGTTGGTTGGTGATCTCCGACAGATATGACCCGTCGGGGAACCTATTCAAAACCGGAAGTCGAACGCCGGCCGACAGCCGCCACAGCAAGTCCGCCCCGGTGAAGCGGTAGTCCCGCCACAGGTCGAAAGAGTAGAAGCCGCGGTCAGCCACGACCAGCATGTCAGGGGTGATGCTGTCCAGCAGAGCTTGAGCAAGCTCTCGTTCCCCGGTGCGGATGGTGCCGATCGTCACAGCGATCACGGCGTGAGTACCGACCTCGGTGAGCCCCACCGTCCGAGACTGCGGGAATGGCCGACGAGTGCCGCCCTCGGGCTTGTGGAAGACAGCCCGGTTCTGTGGAGTGTCGGGCATGTCGATCATCACGCCGTCGAGGGCCATCAGCCGCCAATTCCGCAGCCAGGCACCTGGTGTGCCCGCCTTGGCAAGGGGCACAGCCACTGTTTCGAACAGCGCCTGCAGGGGTTGCTCACCCAGCCGGGCCCGGGCCTGAGACAAGGCGCCGGTGGTCGGGGTCTGCCATTCCTTCGACCAGGTTCGGGCGAAACGTAGACCATGAACGAGTTTCCGAATGACCTCTTCGTATCCGTCGGTGAACAACGACAAGGCCAGCACGAAATACACCACAACGTGCGCTGGCAACAGTCTCGACCGTTTCTCCACCCGGCCCGTTTCGGCGATTACCTCGTCGACCACATATCGGGGGACAATCCTTGTTAAGACGCCTAAAGAAACATGATCGGTAAGCTTACCTCTATCGTCGAGATTCATAAATCTAACTATATTTTGACGGTTGCCGCTTATCGATGATCTCCGGCGATGACGCGCCGAGTCGAATTTCTCCTAAGTAGGCTCAAGATCGAAGAAACCCAAAGTCCAATCGTTTGTACAATCCACGGGGATTAGCAGGAAACCATTATCAGGAAGCGATGCTCCGGATATCGTGAGGGAGGGCTTCTGAATCGTTAACTAAGCGGCATTGCACTCAATACACCTCAACCGAATTCGGTACGAAACTCACATCGGTCGGCTGGTCGCGGAGTGCGAGCCGGTCGAGGGTAGCCCGCGCGAGCAAGAACACCTCTTCCGCCAAGCGCTCCACCACCGTCGTGGCCGGTCCGTCGCCTGCGGCGGCAACGCGCAGCAGCACCGGCACCAATTCATGTAACCGGCTGCGCGGCATCTCACCAAAGTGCAGTGCCGCGATCACATCCACAACTGATGCGGTGCCGAAGTGCTGCATGACCGCCTCGCGTAGCGCTGTCGGCCGCCCGCGTCCGTCCTCGGCCCGGACCGCAAGGAACAGCGCTTCCGTGCCCAGCGCCGCGCCGCCGCCCCAGTCACCAGAGATGGGGCCGACCGATGGAAAGCGCAGTACGTCCCCTCCCGCGGAGACTCCGACGCAGTTGATGCCAGCGCCGCAGACCACGGCGATCCGGTTGGCGGCACTTGTGCCGGCGCGCAGCAGCGCAAATGTGTCGTTGTCCAGTGATACTTCTGCGGCCCAGCCGGGAAGCGAGACTCGCGCGAGCAACATCTCTATCTCCCTCGGGAAGTCGGCACCAGCGAGGTAGACCGCGGCGTGCTCAGCGAGTGCCGAGCCGGCCTCGATTCCGGCCTCGGTACCTGCCTCGGCAACAAGCCCAGCGAGTACATCGACAACGGCATCGAGTCCCACGATTTGGTGGTTGGACCCGGGCCCTCGCGCGTATCCGAGCAGTTGGCCGTCGGCGGAGATCAGGCAGACATCTGTCTTGCTGTTGCCACCGTCGATCGCAAGGACAGCAGCGGTCACGCCGCCCACCGCAGGTGATCCCGATTGGCCGCAATCAGCAAATCGGTCAGATTGTCGGCGATGTCGTGTTGGCCGATGAGCGGGTGAGCCAGCAACGCCCGGAACACTCGTTCCCGTCCGCCTTGGATAGCAGCGTCCAGCGCCAGCTCCTCGTACGCGGAAACGTGGGCAATGAGACCGGCGAAGAGCGGATCAACGGATCCCAACGTCTCCGGTTGCGGGCCCTGTCCGTTGACCCGTGCCGGCACCTCAACCACCGCCTGATCGGCGAGAAACGTCAGCGCGCCCTGATTGCGCAGGTTAACCACCTGCACATCACCGCGATCGGTGATCAGTGACGCCATCAGATCTACTGCAGCCTCGGAGTAGTAGGCACCGCCACGTTGCTGCAGCAGGGCAGGTTTCTCATCGACCGCAGGGTCGGCGTAGATCTCCAACAGCTGGCGCTCAATCTCGGCGACCTCCTGAGCTCGAGAAGGTTTCGCCCGTTGCTGCTCGACGACGTGATCATGTTCATAGAAGTACCGAAGGTAATACGAGGGCCACACTGCCAGCCGGCGCAACACGTCCGCCGGAAGGCCGGAACGCCCCGCCAACGCCTCCGCTGAAGTGGCAAGCAGCTCAGGTAGCCGATCCCGTCCATCGACCAGAACCTGGCGGGTCCAGGTCAGGTGATTGAGCCCCACATGATCAAGAGACACCCCGGCGGGCTCCACGCCCAACAGGGCCGCAGCCGCCCGTTGGTTGCCGATCGCCACGTTGCAGAGCCCGACCGCCCGATGATCATGATCGAGCAGGGCGCGCGTGACGATGCCGACCGGATTGGTGAAATCGATGATCCAGGCGTCCTCGGTGGCCAGTCGGGAAACTCGTTCGGCGATCTCCAAGACCACCGGCACCGTACGGAGCGCCTTGGCGAGGCCGCCGGCACCAGTGGTCTCCTGGCCTACACACCCACACTTCAACGGGAGGCTCTCGTCGACCGCGCGTGCCGCCTGGCCGCCAACTCTCAGCTGGAGCAGAACGATTGCGGCATCGGCCACCGCCCGATCAAGATCAGTTGTGAAAGTGATCTCCCCGGAATACCCGTACTTGGCCCAGATGCGTTGTGAAACTCCGGCGACGAGCTCCAGCCGTTGCTCAGCCGGATCAGTCAACACCAGCTCATCGACGCGGAACGGGTGCTGCAACCGCGCGATCCCGTCAACCAGCTCGGGTGTGTAGGTTGAGCCTCCCCCTACGACGGTGACTTTCATTCATCACTCCCGTCACTCGCGTCTACGCGGCCATCCTTGCAGCTGAAGGCATTCTCAATCGGAGTCAGCCCGCTCCCCTTGCGCGATCGGATGTCGACCCACCCGCGTCCGAATGCGTCAACCTTTCGCTCGCGGCCGGATGTCGAGGAGCTCCAGGCGGCCAATGCCCATTAAGATCATTTGCGTCCTCCAGTGACGCGAGATTTCAGGCGGACAGATCGCCATGCGGGACAATCACGCGTTACACGTGTTGCAAGGGCGGCCGGATGGACGTTGGCTCATCGTCCCAGAGCTGTTCATGGATGCTCGGATCGACCAAAGCTACATACACGATTCATAGCCGAGGGCCTTTGCGTTCGCTGGGTGATCTTCGGCGCTCCAAGAGGCGAGTTTGATTTGCGCGGATTCGCTTCAAGGCACACGATTGCCAAGGCGTTGATCATGCGTCATCACCTCCCCCCAGGAGTCATTGCTGAGCCTGGTAATGACAGGCCCTCCCACGGCGACCACGACGCAGATAGCGTCGTGGTCGTGGACAACCGGAACGAGGTGCGCGACTTCCTGGTCTCCAGGCGGGCCAGGATCACCCCGGAACAGGCAGGTTTGCCGGCCTACGGCGGCAACCGGCGGGTGCCCGGACTGCGCCGGGAGGAAGTCGCGCTGCTCGCTGGAGTGAGCATCGATTACTACACCCGGCTGGAGCGCGGCAACCTGAACGGGGTATCGGAAAGCGTGCTGGAAGCACTCGCCAATGCGCTGCAGCTCGATGAGGCCGAGTGCGCCCACCTGTTCGACCTGGCCCGTGCTGGGAACACAACGCCGCGCGCTAGGCGTCGGCGCCCCGCGCAGCAGCGCATCCGGCCAAGTGTGCAGCGGATCTTGGATGCGGTCACCGACGCGCCGGCGTACGTACGCAACGGCCGCCGAGACATTCTGGCCGCGAACCGGCTCGGCTACGCGCTCTACTCCGAGATGTATCGTGACCCGGCGCGGCCGGCCAACATTGCCCGATTCGTTTTCCTCAACCCGCGGGCCCGTACGTTCTTCCTCGACTGGCAAAGCGCAGCCAATGACACCGTTGCGATCTTGCGCACCGAGGCCGGCCGCAACCCCCACGACCGGGCCCTGACCGACCTGGTCGGGGAGCTGTCGATGCGCAGCGACGAGTTTCGTACCAGCTGGGCCGCGCACAACGTACGCCTCCACCGCACCGGGCTCAAAGACATCCATCACCCAGTCGTCGGAGACCTGCATCTGATGTTCGAGGGCGCTGGACCTCCCGGCCGACCCCGGGTTGTCACTCGTGGTCTACAGCGCCGAACCCGCTTCGCCATCCCAGGATGCACTCGATCTCCTCGCCAGCTGGGCCGCAACCCTCGAGCAGGCCGAGGAGGCCGACGCCGGGCACGAGACGAGCCAGCCGCGACCCGGTGCGATTGCCTCGCCCGAGCACTGACAGGCGAAGGTCAGGCGATGGCCCAGGTCGCCCCTGGCCTGGGTACTGAAAACCCGGTCGTCACCGCTCCCATCGTGGGACCGACCAAACAGCATCACCTTCCCGACGCCGTGGCAGCGCTCGACGTCCACCTCACCGACGACGAAATCCACATCCTCGAGGAGCCTTACGGTCCACACGTGCCGACCGCCTTCTGACCGCTCTCGACGATTCCGTGACAGGCGCATGCGAGCCGTTCCGGCACACGGACCTCTACTTCGGGCCCGACGAACCAGAAGACTCCGAACATAGCGGCCGCTGGCTCAAACCATCCTCGGCAAGGACCGGTTTGCTACTTCCGCAGTTACGGTCCCGAGGCAGGCGCGTCCGACGGGGTCTGGCAGCTGCCGTATTTCGAGCCTGAGCTCACGCTTGATCACGTGCCGGGTAGGAGACGTAGGCGAATCTGGTGCTATCGGGGGCCCAGCTGTTGACGTTGCAGGTTCCTTGGCCGCCAAAGGTCTGAACCAGCGTCTCGATACTGTCCCAATTTCCGGCGCGGACCAGTTTGAGCTCGACCGGCAGGTTCGCCGGATGCCCTGTCGTGCCGGGCGGGAAGCTCACGAACAAGACCTGGTCTCCGTCCGGAGAGATGTGCGGGAACCAGTCGACCCGCTCATCGAAGGTCAACTGCTGTAGATCGGTCCCGTCCGGGCGGAGACGGGCGATCTGCGCGTGGCCGGCGGCGTCGGAGAACAGCTCGGTATTGCAGTAGATCCATTGACCATCTGGGCTGTACTCGCAACCGTCGAACGGCTCCGAACCAGCAGTCAAACGACGGTCGGGGCCACCGCCTGCGGGGATCAAGAAGATGTTCGCCCGCGCCCACCAGTGGTCCTCCTCGGGCTCAAGGCCGATGTAGGCCAGAGTCTCCCCGTCGGGGCTGACTCCATGGAGGAAGTGCATGAACGGCATCTCGTGGTCATTGGTGATGCGGCGCACCGGGCCGCCGTTCAGGTCGGCCTTGTAGATGTGCCAGTCGTTCGCCGACACGAACACGTGGCGCCCGTCCGGGGCGAGCACGTGATCATTGTTGAGGGCGGGCACGCCGGCGAGCTCGATCTGCTCCAATCCAGAGCTGCCGTCGCTCGCCAGGCGCCATAGCTTTCCGTCGCCGTTGAGGATCAACCAGCGCCCGTCGTGAGTCCAGTTCGGCGCCTCGATGATCATCTCGTCAGTTCTGAACACCTCAGCCGGGGGTTCGCCAGTCGTGGAGGCGATCATGACCTGCGCGATCTGGCCGGGTAGGAGTTTCCGTTCATCCACAGCTATGTCCATTCGTTCGGTGGCTTATAAAGGCGTACATGCGCATTCTCTGCACCAGCAACCCACTCGTCGGTCACTGGATGCCTATGCTGCCGCTCGCGCGGGCCGCTCAGGCGGCCGGCCACGACGTCATCATCGCAACCGGTCCAGATGCGGTTCCTGAGATTGAACGGCGGGGTTTCACGGCCTGGTCGATCGGCTCAGATCTGGAAACGATCCAGACCGGTCTACGTAACCGCTCCCGTCCGGCAGCTGAAACTGACGAGGAGCGCACTGTCGCCGACGGGCTTGCCATGTTCGCCGATCCGGCAATCGCTCGGGCGCGTGATCTGCTGGATCGGACGGCTGATTGGAAGACAGACATCCTGGTGCAGGAGATCTATGAGTTGGGCGGCACGTACGTTCCTGCCCGTTTACACGTACTGCATGGACTGGGAGCGCACTTCCCGAACTTCCTCCGGCTCGCAGAGTTAGCGCTCGCCCATGTTCGTTCTACTCTCGGTGAGCCTGCGCGGCCAGTGCCGATGGCCGACACTCCTTACATTGATCCGTTCCCACCGGTGCTGCAGCCACCAGATGATCAGCCGTTCACCGATGTCATCGCCATGCGGGTGGGCGCTGGCGCGGTCCGCCCAGGCAATGTGCTGCCGGAGTCTGTTGTGGCGTTGCCGCATGAACTAACGGTCTATCTGACCCTGGGAACGCTGTTCAACGGAGTCTCCGACTTCGCGGTGCCCCTCGAGGCGCTACGTGACCTGCCGGTCAACGTGGTGTTGACCTGTGGATACGATGTCGACCCCGTGGCCTTCGAGCCGCTGCCTAGCAACGTCGCTGTCGAGCGGTGGGTGTCTCAGGCTTTACTGCTGCCACGGTGCAGCGCCGTGATCTGCCACGCCGGGGCCGGCACCCTGCTGGGTGCGCTGGCGTACGGCGTGCCGGTGGTCTGTCTGCCGCGCGGCGCGGACCAATTCGCCAACGCGGAGCAGGTGACGCGCACTGGCGCCGGCATCACGCTGCTGCCTGGTCAAGTTTCGGTGGAGTCGGTCCGCGACGCTACGCGCCGGGTGCTCGACGAAACCTCTTATGCCGCCGCCGCACGCAAACTCAGGTCTGAAATCGAGCTGCTGCCCGATCCATCAGCCGTCGTCGCAGAGCTAACACGTCGTGCAACTTGATCCGGATCAGGTCACTTATCCGGGGATGGTTTCGTTCGGCCAGTCGAGATGATCTACCGCTGAGACCTCAGAGCAGATTGACGAGCGTGACGTAAACGGCGGTGCCGATTCCGACGCTGAGCAAGGTGCGCAGGTGCATCGCGATTGTGGTAGCCACGGCGACAACCGCGAACAATGCCGTGCCCCGGGAGGGCTAGGACGGTGCCGCGGAACGCTGTGACGGCCAGGATGCCGAGGATTCCCACCGGCATCCAGACCGACAGCTCGCGCACAATCGTCGACTCGCGCAAGGCGCCCAATACAGTGAACGGGACCGCCCGTACTGCGAAGGTGATGGCGAAGGTGGAGCGCCAAAACGGCCACGATGTAGCCGGGGTCAAGCATCGGTGGTGGCCTTTCGGTGGCGGTGACCGTTGACGGAGTGGCGGACGAGCAGCAGCGCGACGAAGATCAGCATCGCGACCAGCAGGGCAATATCGGGTGTGACGAGCAATGCAAAGGCGATGCTGGCGCCGGCGAGCAGCGCGGCGGGGATCTCCCCGCGAGAACGAAACGCGTCGAGGGCCAGCACGGTGAACAGGGCGCAAAGAGCAAACTCCAGCCCTCTGATCGGACCGGGGAGCATGCTGGCTACCGCGACCCCGACAATGGCACCGCGCGCCCAGTAGATCTCGCAGGCAACCTGCATGGCCAGGATCCGGGCCGCGGACTGCTGCGACGTCGGCAAAGCCGCGTTGACGGCATACACCTCGTCGATCTTCGCGTACGTCGCGTAGAAGCGGGCGAATCGGCTGCGCACAAGATGCAGCGGAAAGGTGAAGGCGTAAAACACGTGCCGGAAGTTGACCACGAACACCGTGACCGCGACCGCGGCCAACGGGGCGGCGGTGGCGATCATGCCAACCAGCAGCAGTTCCAGGGACCCGGCGAATGCCGCCAACGATAGGGCCGGCGCCACCCACCACGGCAGCCCGACCTGAACGACCAAAAGGCCGAGAGCGATACCGAAGGGAAAGATCCCCAGTCCAGCAGAGAAGGAGTCCCGAACGCCAGCGGCCATCTGCGCGCGACGTCCGGTCGGTACGTCCGCCGGATCTACCGAACCGCGGGGATTGCTCGTACGGACATGGATCCAATGGTTTCGGAAATCGTGCGGCATGTGGTTGCGACTATTGCTCAGTGAGGATGCAGATGAGCAACACTAGGGGTATCGATAGGCTCGATCGAGCAATAATTGCTGAGTTGATGCGCGATGGACGCATCTCTAACGTCGACCTCGCCGCGCGGATCGGCCTCACCACCGGCCCCTGCCTGCGTCGAGTACAGCGGCTCGAAGCCGCAGGCATCATCCGCGGCTACCGAGCGATGATCGATCCGGCTGCACTGGGCCGAGGCTTTGAAGTCCTCCTCGATATCGATCTTCAATCTCAGGACGCAGCCACCGTCGAGCGGTTCGAGACAACCCTGGCTGACTCGGAAGAAGTCACTGAGCTGCGTCGACTCTTCGGAACCCCCGACTACTTCGTCCGTGTCGCTGTTGCGGACCTCGCCGCGTACGAGACCTTTCTCAGCAGCGGCGTCATGACCATCCCCGGTGTCCGTCGCGTCCACTCCCGATTCGCAATGAAGAACATCAAAGGGACCGCAATTGACCTGTAGGACCTGCGCCGGACGGCGATCGGGACGCAAGCCGTTCTCCTAGGACGTCGGAGCGCTACTCAAACCTCAGATTGCTCGCGGCCAAGACTATGCTCGCGGCGAGCCGCTTCTCCAGACCATGATCTGCGCGGGACCTTCGCACGCAGCGCCCGCCCGGCACGCCAGCGCCGCCCGTAGGTATGCAGTCCAGGCGCCCCTCCATGATCGTGATGGGCTTCGGGAGGAGGTGTAGAAACAGGTATTGATAGACCTCCCTGCGACGTGCCTTGGGCCGTAGCGTCGTCGTTAACACACGCCGAATCACACAGCAAGGACTCACTGACATGCCCACATGGCTGATCACCGGTTGCTCGACAGGCCTCGGCCGCCACCTCGCTGAGGCGGTGCTAGCACGCGGATACAACGCGATCGTCACCGCCCGCGATGCCGCAAAGGTGCAGGACCTCGTCGACGCTAGTCCGGACACCGCGCTCGCTCTCGCCCTGGACGTGACCGAGGACACGCAGGTGACCAACGCGGTGCAGCAGGCCGAAGAACGCTTCGGTGGCGTGGACGTGCTGCTGAACAACGCCGGGTACGGGTATCGGGCCGCGGTCGAGGAAGGAGAAGTACCCGAGGTCGCGAAGCTCTTCGCCACCAACTTCTTCGGCCCTGTTGCGATGATCAAGGCCGTACTGCCGGGCATGCGAGCACGCCGCGACGGCGCGATCGTCAACATCTCCTCGATCGGGGCGCGGATCTCCCCGCCAGGATCCGGGTACTACTCGGCCGCCAAGGCTGCTCTGGAGGCGATGTCGGCATCGCTGCGGAGGGAGTTGGAGCCGCTCGGCATCACGGTGACAGTGGTGGAACCGGGCGGATTCCGAACCGACTTCGCCGGCCGTTCGCTGCAGCAGTCACGGGATGCCATCGCTGACTACGCCGACACCGCCGGGCGCCGGCGCAAGGAGCACGACACCGCACACGGGAACCAGCCGGGGGATCCGGCACGGGCTGCGCAGGCGATCATCACAGCCGTCGAAGCCCCAGAGTCCCCGTTCCTGCTCCTGCTCGGCAAGGACGCACTTGCTGGCTTCCGGGCCGTGATCGACGCGCAGGACAAGGAGCTTGAGGCGTGGGAGGAGCTCAGCTTGAGCACCGCCTTTCCTACCTGATGTCAACCTCGACCGCGATGACTGACGCCGGTCGAACGAAAGCTCGCTTTCGTACGCCAGCTGCTCAGTGACTCCGGCCAGCTCCAGCTGTTCGACGACGGCCAGGACAGCGGCCGGCACCTCCCGGACAGCCGACCTGCTGGCCGAAACGTGGGTCGAGCGGGCTACACATTCACGTCGGCTACCGCCACCTCGGGCAATCGACTGTCATCGGTCTGTGCTGCCGCCCGCACTGACCTCTGCCCCGAGAACTCCGCCCACGAAACCAATGCTTGATCCGGGGATTGTCGCCGTCTCGGCGTCCGACTGGGCGCCGATACTGAACGTCATGTCTGAGCTACCTCAACTGGAGTATCTGCAGCCGCCGGTGCGCGCCGATGGACCGATTCGGCTCGCAGACCCTGACCCGGGTTGGGCGGCGCATTACGCCCAGGAGGAGCAGCGCATTCGGGCGGCTCGGGCGGCGGGCGATGCAGGTTGAACATGTTGGACTACCTCGGTTCCAGGGCTCGCGGCCGAACCGGTGATCGACATCGTTTTGGTGGTGATCGATTCTGCGGATGAAACGGATATCTGCCAGACCTGGATGCCGCCGGATACGAGCTCCAGTTCCGCGAGCCCGACTGGTACGAGCCTCGACTGCTGCGAGATCAAAACCCGGCTGTACAAGTGCATGCATTCACCGGCGGAAGTCCCGAGGTGGAGCGGATGCTGCTGTGCCGCGACCGGCTGCGCACCCAACCCGAAGAGCGTGGGCTGTATGAACGCACCAGGCGAGACCTTGCTGCCCGGCGGTGGGACTACATCCAGGACTACGCCGACGCCAAGGCGTCCGAGGTCGAAGAAATCATTTCTAGAGCCCAAGCTGGTCAGACGCGCTGAACCCGCCGTCTCTTCTTCACCCGCTGCAGGTGAGGCCAACCGTGCCGGCAGGGAGGATCATTGGCGCATGGAGGAGCCCGGCCAGGGAAAGTCGTCGAAGCGCACCGTGCCCATTGCCGTGGACGCGGCGCTGGGTGCGGCTGCGATGGCGATGAGTGTCGCAGTGTCGGTGACGCGTCACATCGCGCGGGCGGCAGCGCCCGTCTGGCGAGTGGTCATGCACCCTCCGCTCCTGAACGAACGCCTGCATCCGGCTCGCGTCGCTGCCGCCTTCGTCGACCGGGGCCAGGAAGCGCGGACATCCTCCGATGGCGAGCTCAACCGGATGATTGCGGCTGTGGTCCCGCCCGTCGTGTACGAGGTCCTCGACAGCCTGGACCTCACCGCGCTGGTGGCCGAGCGCGTCGACATCGACGCGCTGGCTGCGGCCGTCGACATCGAGGCCATCGTCGACCGGGTCGACATCGCCGCAATCATCGACCGGGTCGACATCGAGGCGGTCGTGCGTCGGGTCGACATCGACGCCATGGTGCGTCAGGTGGACATCGACGCCGTCCTGTCACAGGTCGACATCGACGCCATCGCCAGGCGCATCGATCTGGATGCCATCGTGGAAGGGATCGACATCGATGCCATCGTGGGTCGGGTCGATGTCGACGCGATCGCCAAGCGCATCGACCTGGACGCCATCGTGGCGAGGATCGATATCGATGCCATCGTCAGCCGGGTCGATGTCGACGCGATCGTGCAACGCCTCGACCTCGTGGGCCTGGCCGAGGAGGTTGTCAACGGCATCGACCTGCCGGAGATCATCCGCGAGTCGACCGGCTCGATGGCCTCCGAGGTCGTCCGCGACGCACGGATGCAGAGCATCGACGCCGACGTGGCGATCGCCCGCCTCGTCGACCGCATCATCCGCCGCCGCCGCACGCGGCGTACGGACGCACCGGGTGAACCTGAATCGCTCACTCGAGCCGACCATCCCCACCCAACCGATGGACAACAACCGCCCGTGCTACCCCAGCAGCCGGAACCGCCGAAGCAGGAGCTGCGGCGATGAGCGCGCACGTCGACCCGATACCTCGCGAGGCCAGGCCCTTCCAGGGCCACCGCGCTGGACTCGTGACACGCATCGCAGCGGGAGTCATCGACGTCAGTGTCGTCACCATTGCGCTGGCTGCGTGCTACCTCGGCGTCTGTGCAGTCCTCTTCCTGCTCGACCCCCGCAACTTCACCATTCCAACGCCGTCGCCTGGATTGGTGTATGCCGCCGGTTCCGTGCTGCTGACCTTCTATTTTGCGGTCAGCTGGACGGGTAGCGGCCGTACGTACGGCAACCACGTTATGGGCTTGCGCGTCGTCAACAACAAGGGCCGAGGGCTACATACGCTCGGCGCCCTCGTCCGCGCGGTCTTTTACGTCATCTTTCCAATCGGGCTGCTCTGGGTGCTGGTCAGTGGCCAGAACCGCTCGTTGCAGGATCTCGTCTTGCGCACGTCTGTGATCTATGACTGGGACGTGCGCCCGATACAACCACCTCCCGTTCCGACCCAGACCTAAGCCACAAGATGCCCGGGGACCGGCATTGGCCACAACCTGCACGGCAATATTGGTTAGAGCCGTTCAGTGCTGTTGTTTGGTGCGTGTGCTAACTGGCCTCGGCGCAGAGTGAAGGAGGACTACGAATGGCCGCCGCTGAGGAAGGTCTCGATACCAGCGGAGACGGGCCGACGTTGCGCCTGGTGTGGCCGCAATGGCAGGGCGCCGGCACCTCCAGTGTGCGAAGCCTTGCCGCGGAGTTCCCTCTTGACGTGGCACGCCGGGGGTACGCGGTGGGGTCGGCGGTGCTCGAGGCGGTGCTGCCCGCGCATGACGGACCCACGGCAGTAGTGCCCGTTGAGACCGGCGATGTCGGTTTGACGAAGCTCGACGGCATCGAGGCGAAACGCGTCGTCGTCGACCAGCTCGGTCATGCCCTTGAGATCATCCAGCGCCACCGCCCTGCACGTATTGTCACGATGGGCGGGGAGTGCTCGGTGAGCGTGGCTCCGTTCTCGAAGTTGGCTGCCTGTTACGGGGATGATCTGGCGATCTTGTGGATCGATTCCCATTCCGATATCGGTACCCCGGCGAGTGAGTATCCGGGCTACCACGCAATGGCTGTCGCTGCGCTGACCGGGCATGGAGATCCTGAGGTGTTGTCCCTGCTGCCGGCCATCGTGGCACCAGAGCGGGTAGCGCTGGTCGGGGTGCACTCCTGGACCGAGGACGACTACCCCAACGTTGCACTGTGGGGCCTCCGCTCCTTCAGCCCGGATGATCTCCGCCAGTCCAGTGAGCCGCTGCTGGGCTGGCTGGCCGCCACAGGCTGCACGCGGGTGGCGATCCATTTCGACGTTGACACCATCGACAGCGACGAAATCGTGCTGGGGTTGGGCGCAGAGCCCGGCGGGCTCTCCAGCACTCAAGTACGCCGGATCGTCGCCGACCTAAGAGCAGCCGCGGACGTGGTCGGATTCACCATCGTGGAGTACTTCCCGCGGCAGGTGATGCACATGCAGCAGATCCTCGTTGGGCTCCCCCTGATCGGTGATCTTCCAAAGACATGAAGCGACCGATGGGAACTGAGACGACCGGCGACGATTTGAGACGAGTCCTCCGATCCGCCTCCGGCTCTCGCTGATTGGAGGGGGCGGCGGTGAGCGCAGTAGTGCCGGTTCTTCGTACCGCGACAGTCGATGATCTTGATGCGATCGCTGCGGTGATGCGCATGTCGGTGCTGGAGCTCTTCCCGGGGTTTTACGACGAGCGTCAGACGGCCAGCGCGGCAGTGCACATCGCCCACGTCGACCCCATGCTCGTCGCCGATGGGACGTACTTCGTCTTCGTTGCGGACGGCGAAATCGTTGCGTGCGGCGGGTGGAGCCGCCGGGGCCGACTGTATACCGGTGACGGCGACCACGACGATGATGATCGTCTTCTCGATCCCGCCACGGAAGCCGCGCACATCCGAGCGATGTTCGTGCGCAAAGACTGGACCCGGCGGGGATTGGGCCGGGCGATTCTGGAAGCTGGCCGCGACGCAGCCCGTGCGGAGGGCTTCCAGCGTCTGGATCTCGGCGCGACGCTGCCGGGCGTGCCGTTGTACCGTGCCTTCGGATTCAAGGACATTGAGCGGTTCGTGCTGACGATGCCCGACGGCGTGAAGGTCGATGGCGTCCTCATGGAGCGTCCGATCGACTGAGTGTTCAAACTCAACAGCCACAGCACATCCGTGTTGAGCGTTCCGCCGCAACGCAACCCGGGAAGCCGATGCGGACGTCACCGTACGGGTCCTCGATCAGCGCTCAGTCGTCTAGCTCGAGGAAGCCGATCTCGAGCATTCGGCGGGCAAGGGAAAGACCCGTCTCGCGCGCGGCGGCGCTGTCCGCGACTGCCGCCAGCGCCTCCCGTAGCGTCCTCGTGCCGTCTAGCTCGCGGATCAATCGCCCCGTGGGCGGATCGAGTTCTGCGGAGAATGGCAACCCGTTCCCGAGCCGGAGTGTCAGGTTCTCCGCCTGCCAGCGACCTCTCGCGAAGCGCGTGTCCTGGGTGACGACGGCGTCCTCGACGACGCGCAGTCGCCGGCAGAGGAGCACGTCGTCCAAGTCCAGCTCCGACAACCGGTCGTGCGTCTCGAAGAGCTTTCTCACGTGTCGCCCCGCTGGGCGAAGCGCCGCGCGCGGCAGCTGCTGCGCCTCCAACCAGCCTTCACGCCCGTCGCTGCGCTTGCGAAGGACTAGGCACGCATAGCCGAGGTGCTCAATACCGAGCTCGCGGTAGTACGCGAGCCAGCGGTCGAGCGCCTCCGCGTATATGTCGGGCTGGTCGAGGAGATCGCGATTCCACACCGTCGCGGTCTCGATCGGGTCGTCCGTCGAGGTGTGGAGCAGGAAAGCGTCGCAGCCTGAGCCTTCCAACCAGCTCCGCGGGCGCTCGGTGGGGTCGTCCGGATCGAGCGACCAAGCGATCAGGACGGAGGCGAACCCGCCTGGCGCGAGCGCGGCCGGGGTACCCCGCACGACGTGTTCGGATACGGCGTCCCCGGGCATGCCTCCGTCCCGGAACAGATACGCGCTTTCGGGCGAAACGACGTACGGCGGGTTTGCGACAACGAGGTCGAACTGCTCGCCCTCGACCGGCTCGAAGAAGCTGCCGGCTCGCGTCTCGACGTTGCCAGCGCCGTTGAGCGCTGCATTGAACACCGCGTAGGCGAGCGCGCGCACGTTCACATCCGTCGCGACCACACTCCCGGCATGCGCGGCGAGCAGGATCGCCTGGATTCCGTTGCCGGTGCAGAGGTCGAGGGCGCGCTCGCCCTGGCCGCGAACCGTCAGGTGGGCGAGAGCGACGGACGGGCGGTGCACGCCAGGCACGTGGTCGGCGTTTGCTTCAGCTCCGCCCGCATGATCGGACGCGATCAGCAGCTCGTCGTGAGGGACGATCCGCGCCGCGCCGTGGACGACCTCGCCGTCCTGGACGAGAAGGCCGGCTTCCAGGAGCCGCGCCCGCAGCTGCGTGCCCACGAGCTCGTCGAAACGCGTACGTAAGACAGGAACGCCCAGGAGGAAGAGTCGGAGCAGTACTGCCAGCTCGTCCGCATCGCCGAGGCGTCGGAGGTACGACGGCAATTCAGGTGAGCGGGCGAGGAGCTGGTCACCAGTCGCCAGCCGCTGCTGGATTCGCTGGGGCTCGTAGCCAGCGTCCCGCAGCAGCCGGCCGAGCTCCAGCGCCTTTCGCTGGCTCTCCGCGCGCGGTGGATCGGGGCGTCCGGGCGGGGGGACGGCGCGGACGGGCTCCATGGCTGCGCGGTCAATCGCGTCTGGCTAGAAGGTCTTGTTCGCCTTCAGGTCGTACCTGAATTCGACGGCCGCTCCTAAGGAGCCGTCGGCATTCTGCGGCCTGTACGCGACCTCGATCTTGGCGAAGTTGAACGATACCGAATCGGTCGGGACGACTGCGTCCTCAGATCCGGCCGTCTGGTACGAGCTGACGAGCACGTCGTGGAATTTGAATGTCAGGTATTCCTGCTGGTCCTTGCCAGCCTTGGTGCCCGAGAGCGTCGCCGTCTTGATGTGTTCCCCCGTGGCGCAGGCCTTCATGAGACCGATGCTCGCCCTGTTCAGGCCCATCGCGAAATGGAAGTCTTGCATCGAGACCTTGCTGGCTCCCCCGCCGCTACCCGGCGGGCCCGCAACGGCGTGGGTCTCACCCCAACTCCACGACTCGACGTCGATCTCATCCTTGTGCTTGGCATCGACGCTCTCGCCGTTGATGCCATCGAACTTGATGAAGTAGTCGGCCGCTGCCATGGCGCCTCCTCCGGGGCCCGCTCGGGTCGATCCTATCGACCGGGGGGCTCCACGGCCTCCATGGCCGCCCGATTCGATCAGGCCGTCACGGCAGGTTCTGTGGCGGCGGACCGACGTAGTACGGCCGCATCATTTCGTTGTCCTCGTGCTCGACGATGTGGCAATGCCAGACATAAAGGCCAGGCAGGTCGAATAACGCCTTCACACGGGTGATCTCGCCGGGGTAGGCGATGACTGTGTCTTTGAAGCCGCGCTCGTAAGGCTCCGGGGGTCGTGCAGCGCCACCGAACGGCTGTCGTTCCACGACCTGGAACTGCACCTCATGAATGTGAATTGGATGGGCGTCTGCAGTGAAGTTGTGCAACTCCCACACCTCGATGGCGTTCACGGCCGGATTTTCGCTGATTGGGTCGTCCCATCCCAGTGGCACGGGGGTGCCGGACGCGGTCAGTGTTCCGAGTTCGGCAGCGACCGGACCGTCGAAACCTGGGAACGTGCTTGCCTCCTCGTTCAGCGAAACCCGCCGGGTGTTCGATGCCTCCCCGAGCGGTCGGAACGCGGGGAGATGCAACCTGTCGGGCGGACGACTGACGTCGCGCGCGGTGAGAGGAACCACGGTGAACCGCATCACCTGTCCGGTCGTGTCAGGGTCGGCGAACGGCGCGGGCAGGCCACCAAACGGTTCGTCAGGGCCGAGGTTGATCAAGTAGATCTCCGTCCCGACCGCGAGTCCGGTGAAGTCGACGATCACATCCGCACGCTCAGCGGGCGCCAGCAGCACCTGGTTAAGCCGGACAGGCTCGGGTAGGAACCCGCCCTCGGCACCGATCATCCACAGCGGCAGCGCCGCCTTCGCCGGTCTGATCGTGGGGTCCGAGGCCAGCTTGAGGATCAGGAACCGGGAGTTACAACCGTTCAGCAGGCGGAACCGGTATCGGCGTGGCTCCACTTCAAGCGTGGGCCACGTCTTGCCATTAACGACCATGGTGTTCGCGAAGAACTCCGGGTTCCAGATTGGCGGCACGTCGCTGACGGGAATGTACGGCCCGCCGAAGTCATCGAAGAACTCCCGGGTGTCGGGGTAGAACAACGAGCCGTCATCGTTGAACGACCGGTCCTGAATAGCCAGTGGGATCTCGTAGTACCGCGTCCCCTCAACATCTCCGAGCTGGGGAGCCGGCCCAGGAAGCACGGACGGAGGAAGGTCGCCCGGCCCGCGGCGCAGCAGGTAGAAGCCGGCCGGGCCCGCATACACATTGAGCCGGGTCATTCCAAGAGTGTGGTCGTGATACCACATCGTCGCGGCCCGCTGGTCGTTCGGATACTCAAACACCGCGTTTCCCGCACCCCACTGATCGCCGAGCGGGGACTTCTGCCGGAAGAAGTCGTAGAAGGTTCCCTCTGCGGCGAACCCAGCCGGAATGTTTCGGGCGTCTGGCAGGTACCACGCCTCGGCGAACCCGTCGCTGTGGTCGAAGGCATGGTTGCCGTGCACATGGGTCACGATCGGGACCGGGCCGTCGTATGACTTCGGGGTGGTGGTGAAGTCCGGCTCGGAGTCACGACCTTCGGCGCCGCCCGGGGGGTTCGCCCAGTGCAGGGTCTGATCGACCGGCAACAGATGCGGCAGGAAGTCGCCGTCCTTGTCCACCAGCTCATTGATCCATTTGACTCGCACCGGCCGGTGGTAGTCCGCCTCAATGGTGAACGCCGGATAATTGAAGGTTCCGGGGTGATTAACCGACCCGTAGCTCCATACCGTCGTCGGCGGCAGGGGTACGGGCAAGACCTGCTGCGCGAACTGGCGGACCGCGATCTCGTAATAGTGCATCCGCCCCCGCGATGTCCACGGCATCTGTGGAGGAATGACCAGGGGTGTCACATACTTGGGGATCCTGATCGGGTCGAGCGAGCCTACGGGCGGTTGCGCCCACGCCCTCCCCCCGAGCCGGATCGGCAGCAGCACAGCCAGCCCAGCCGTGCCACTGATTTGCAGCAAACGCCGTCGCGAAACAGTCATCGCCCACCCCCGAATGCGCGCTCAGAGGTTCCCCTTATTCAGTTCGGGCGAGGCCCTCTCGTCTACCGGCGTGGCTCAAGGAGGTCAAACGCCCCCGTCAGCGCCGACGGCGAAAACAAGATAGCCCACTACCGCAGGTTCGTCATGAAACCCAGAGAATCTCTCTTGTCTGGCTGCTGAGGCGTATCGCTGCAAAATCCGGCCGAGATGGGCGGCTGTGTACGTTGCGGGCGGCTATCGGTGCATTGTGTGCGTCCTGATCATGGTCATGATGTTGCGGAGGCACACATGGGGCACGCGGCCGCATCGGCAGCTGAGCCTCGCGAGCCGCGCGGTCGCTCCTCGGAGGATGTGCGCAGGTTGCCCAGGGCCGTCAACTCGCCAATGACGTGAGCTGCGTCGACTCGCTCGTCAGTCGCACGGCTGGAAGGAGGTGGTCCGCCGCCGCTGGCGGATCCAAAAGGCCAGCGCGGCATCCGGCCGCAGCTTAGCCAGGGTGGGTGGTCATACTTCCGCGGTCGTCAGACGTGCGTGGCGTGGGCTTCTTCCGGGACAACTTGCGCCAGACCCAGCTAGCTGGAATGTGCTGATCGAACAGTACGTACGCTCCAGTCGAGTCGACCACCAGGGTGCTCTCGAGTTCTCGTCTCTCGGAGCCATGCCCGGCGAACAACAACTCATCGTCGCGTGCCAGCACCGTCTCGCCGTCGGGTGTCAGGACGGCTCTGCCGTCGCGGAGCAGCAGCAACGGAACCACCTGGAGTTGCCGCTCCCGATCCTCGGGGCTCCGCAGCAAGTCACCGAGAACGACCCTGCCTTCCGCTAGCCAGCCGTCGAGAGCCGGCGCCTGTGCGCGGTCCAGCTTGACCTTCCAGAGGGCGGGGAGCTCGCGACCGCAGTTGTGCCGCAGCCGTTGGATGAGATCGGCGGCCCACTGATCGCCCTGCGCAGGCATCTCCTGGATGAAGCGCCACAGCATCGGTGTGCTGATCTGGGCGTACACCTCATGCGCAACTACCTCGGTCGGCACCAGGAGCGCGTCCACCCGCATAGCCTCGAACAGGGCTGCACTGGTCGGCCGGTTCTGTCGCGCGGCAAGAAACAGTTGAGGGTTTAGACGGCGAGCGGTTGCCAGCATGGAGAGGTTGGTCGTGTCGTTGTCCGTGCCGGCTACCAGTCCGACGGCGCTCGGGAGGTCGGCGCGAGCCAGCACCTCCGGTTCGGAGGCGTCCCCAACGATCACTCCTGGCACAGGCGCGCCCAGCTCGGCCGGTTCGATGATGGTGACCGTGAGGTCTGCCGCCCGGAGATCCGCGGTGAGCTCCCGACCGAAGCGACCGTACCCACACATCACCCATCGGCCGGTGGTGGGTGGACGGCCGCGCTCGGGCAGTTCCGCGCCCGGGCCGGCCTCAAGCCAAGTGAGCAGCTGGTAGGACGCCGGCGCGTTCAGCGCGAGCCGCAAATGCTCGCCGAATCGGTCGAAAGGGTTGACCACCGCCGGCGTCCCGAAGGCATGCATCCGCTCAGCGATCGGGACCGAGACGGTCCGCGAGACAACGGGTAGGTCAGGACGCAGCAGCGCCGCTGTCATCGTGACGGCCAGGTTAGTCTCATCGTCGTTGGTGAGCGCCAGTACGCCGGCGCAGTCGGGATGCTCGAGACCGGCTGCGCTCAGGTGGTGCGGATTGGCGGCGTCGGCGACCAGGCCAGGGATGTCCGCGTGATAGGACCCAAGATCGAGGGCGTCGACCCGGTCGGAAGACTCGTCGATCACCACGAGCTGCTGTCCGAGCGCGTCGAAGGCCTTGGCCAGCAGCTCGCCCGCGCGTCCGTAACCGACCATCAAGAGAAAGGGCTCACGGAGCCGCGCCACCTTCCGGGTGAACCGCCGCAGCGCCAGCGCCTGCCGGAATGACCGGTCCTGGACAAGCGTCAGCAAGGAGCCGATGGCGTAAGCCCAGCCGATTACCGAGAGGTAAATCGAGAAAGTGACCCAGAGCCGCTGAGCGGGAGTGAACGGCCACGGCAGCTCACCGAACCCGATCGTGGTCGCCGTGAAGCTCATGAAGTAGAACGCCTCGAAGAGACTGATGCGCGCGGGCTGGCCATCCGGACCGACACCTGGGATCAGCGTGAGGCCGACCACGCTCACCGAGAAGATGACGATGAGGATGATCAGCGGCGCCCGCATGCGCCGCATGACGAGGAAGATCGTCGAGGATGCCTGGCTCGACGAGTCGATGTGCCCGCGCGACGGGGGGCTCGGCTCGCGACGGCCGAACAGCTGAGCCCAGAAGACCAGTAGCGGGTTGCTCACTAGTGCACCAGCTTCAACCGCGGTGGAACGTGACGGTCTCCGTCACCAGTAACACGACCGAGACCAGGTTGGCCAGCAGTGCGCCACCGGACAGGGAGACCATGCTGGCCGTATGGGCCGCAGTCATGCCCTGCGCCGAGATCTCCTTGGCCCAGACCCAGACGACGGTGGCCGCGACCAGCTGCAGATCCGCTACCAGACTGGTCGCCAGGTGCACCGCGCCGATCTGCGTGCGGTCGCCGAACTTCAGCACCGTGGCAATCAGGCTGACAGCGAGCGCGGCGAACAGCTCGTAGATGTTGTGCAGATCCGGATTAGCGATGTCTCCGATGAAGAATCCGAAGTTGAGCGTTGCCGCGAGCAGCACGAAGAAGCCGAAGATGACCTTCTCGAGATTCATGCCCCTCCCTCCCGGCCGGGTTGCCGGCGCTTGGTCGCCGACGTCGAGTGATGAAACTGTCTCACGCCAAGCTAGGACCGCGACCGCTCGGCAGAGTGTCCGTGTGTCCGACCCGCGTCGATGTCATTGCCTCGGCCTTTCGGTGGGATCGTAGGAAGCGATCCAGCGGGGTGGGCGAGGCGTCCCGTCTTGACCCTGAGGGCTGGCCACCGGCAGGAGCACAACCAGGTTGGGCTCCTTGATCTGGCTCCGCGATAGGACCCTGCGCCATCGGCGGACCACAGACACTGATCCTCTACAGGCTTTGAGCGCTGGCGTTTGTGACTCAGGCTGCAGCGGCGAAGAGCGGGGGCAGGACAAAGAGCATGCTGAGCGACCACGTGATGTGGGTGAGAATGGGCGCCAGTATGCCGCCAGAGGCTCGGCGCTCCAGCGCCACCACGGTTCCAAGGACCGCAGCCGCGAAGATCAGTACGGGATTGCCGCCGGCAACGGTTGCCAATACATAGAGAACCGTGGAAATCAACACAGCGTGTCGCAGTCCGATGGCGGCAAAGAGTGCACCCCTGAAAAACAGCTCCTCAGCGACGCCGTTGACCAGTGTGATGACGAAAATGATCCAGAGGTTTCCCAATCTGGCGTAGCCGAGCACGTCTTCGGCGAGCCTAACGAGCGAGGGGATCATACGAATAATGAGAGCGCCCAGCACGAAGAGCGCGGCTAGCAGGAGGCCCACCGCGATGGGAGTGATAGTCGGACGGCGCAGCCTGCCGGCTACGAGGATATGGCCCAGGTGAAGTGGGCCGGACAGCACGCTGCCGAGCGTCCAGGTTGCGGCCAAACCGAAGGTCAACGGGTAGAAGGCCGGATCTCCCTGCCGTACCGAGAAGGAAAGGCCTAAGAGCGTGGCGCCAAGCGCCAGTGTGATCGCAACAACGATCCGGCGGCGCAGGAAGGCCGCGTCGGACTGCCGATGGTCTCGTTCGACCTTATCGATCAATACCGGACGGACGATGTTCATCGCCCGTCCGACCATCCCCCTTGGGTCAATAGTCACGATCCTGCTTGGGCGTCAGCACGCTGTCGGAACGCCTCTCTCACCGCGTCGTCATATCCCAGCGGCACTCCCGGGATGATCTTGGCGATCGCGTTGTCTGTAACGACAACTTCATTGCTCATCGAGTCAACGAGATTGCGGGCGGTTGCGGTGTCGACATCGGTCACCAGGGCCAACCAGTAAGACGACAGCCGAGGCGTCAGCAGCGGCACGGTCAACATGGGCAGTCCGCGGTGGTGATGCAGGTGGGCCACCCGCTGCATCATCTCGGCGTACGTCAGAACATCACGCCCACCGATCTCGAAAATGCCTCCCTTGGCTTCCTCGGGTTCGAGGACCCCGATGAGATAGCGAATGACATCAGACAGCGCAATCGGCTGTGTGCGGGTGGTCGCCCACTTCGGCACGACCATCGCTGGAAGATGGGCGACGAGCTGCCGTGTGATCTCCCAGGAAATGCTGCCGTGTCCGATGACGATGGCGGCCCGAAGCACGGTGACCGCTACGCCGCCGCTCGCCAGCAGGTGCTCCACCTCTCGCCTGGACTTCAAATGAGCGGACAGGTCCACCCCGTCTCGGCCCAGGCCGCCGAGATAGATCAACCGCTCGAGACCGGCCTCCGCTGCCGCCTTTCCGAATGCAAGAGCAGCCTCGGCATCCTTCTCGGCGAAGTCCGGCTGCGACAGCGAGTGCACTAGGTAATAGGCGGCGTCGGCGTCAGCGAGCGCCGGGCTGAGACTGGCAGGTTTGTAGACGTCACCGAAGATGGGCTTGCCGGCGCCGGAGTACGTGTCGGGGTTTCGGGTCATGGCCAGCACTGAATAGCCCTGTGCGTCCAGCGCCTCGGTGAGGTGGGAGCCCACGAAACCCGACGCTCCTGTGACGAGCACTTTCCTAGCCATCCAGCCTCCTTCGGCTTGCCCGCCGACTCGGCAGGCAATCATTACTTCAGCCCTCAGTATTCGTGTCCCATGCCCTGGGTCGATTCACCCGGCGGGCAGTGCATTCGCGGCCTCTTTACACCAAGACCGCAAACCTCGACCTGGCGATTCAGGTATCGGGTCCACCAGTTTGCATTTTGATTGGCGCCCCCTTGGCGCTTCGAGCCTAGCCGCTGCAGCGGTTACGAACAGGCTTGGATTTCTGAGGTTGATCCGCCAAGTGATCTTGGTGCTGCGTCTGAAGACGGACAGTATTGAGTCCCCGGAGCACATGCAACCTCTTTAGGGCAAGGCCGCACAGATAGCGTTTTTAGCGTTGCCAGTAGTCAGCACCGTTTTGAACGTGGGTGGAGCCTAGGGGACTCGAACCCTGACCTTCTCGTTGCGAACGTGGCGCGAGGCTCAAGCGTGTGTGCATTTTGATCTTGGTCAGAGCTGCCGGTCACGCGAGTACTTGGACATCCTCTCCACTGGTCACAGGGACACTTGAAGAACGAGGCGCCAGTCAGCGCGTAGATCAACTGACCCAGAGCCTGCCTCCGATGTTGGCTTGGTTGACTGCGGTGATTTGACCCTGGCCTTATTTGACTGCGCCGAGGGAGAGGCCTTGGACGAGTTTGTCTTGGGCTGCGAAGCCGGCGATGATCACTGGTAGGGATACTACGGTGGCGGCGGCGCAGACTTTGGCGAGGAAGAGGCCTTGGGAGGTGACGAAGCTGGTGAGGAAGACTGGTGCGGTGCCGGCGATGACGCTGGTGAGGGTGTTGGCGAGGAGTAGTTCGTTCCAGGCGAAGATGAAGCAGATGAGTGCGGTGGCGGCGATTCCGGGGGAGATGATGGGCACGATGATGCTGCGGAGGGTGCGGACGAGGCCGGCGCCGTCGATGGCGGCTGCTTCGAAGAGTTCGACGGGGATGTCGGCGAGGAAGGATCGCATCATCCAGACTGCGATGGGCAGGTTCATGGCGGTGTACAAGATCAGCAGGTAGTTGATGTTGTCCAGTAGGCCGAGATATTTGGCGAAGATGTACAGCGGCAGCAGACCGGCAACGGCGGGCAGCATCTTGGTGGAGAGGAAGAAGAACATTGCATCGGTCCATTTCTTGATCGGCCGGACCGAGAGTGCGTACGCCGCAGGGATCGCCAGCAAGATCACAATGATCGTGGAGACGATCGATGCGGTCGCTGAGTTGATCAACGGCGGCCAGGGGCTGGCCCCAGAGGATGCGCCGAGGAACTCCTTGTAGCCCTGGAGGGTGAGCGGGGCGAAGAAGCTGGGCGGGTTGGTTGAGGCGTTGGGTTCAGAATGCAGGCTGGTCAACACCATGTAGAAGACGGGGAAGACGAACAAGATGCCGATTGCCCAGGCGGCGATGCCTGCGATGGTGTTGCCGCGGCGTGTTCCTTGGCTGGGGCCGCGGGCGCTGGATCTTTTACGCTGCGCAGCGGACTTGCTGGGGGCGGGAGCGACTGCGGTGGTCATCAGGACTCCTCGAACAGGGTGGACACGGTACGCAGCAAGAACGTGGCGATGATGATGGAGAAGATCACCACGACCACACCTTGGGCGGAGGCAAGACCGTAGTCTTGGGCGCTGTAGAGGGTTTGGTAGACGGTGTAGGGCAGGTTCGCGGTGCCCAGTGAGCCGGCTGTCATGACGAACACGGTGTCGAAGGTTTGCACCACGTAGATGGAGCCGAGCAGCCCGCCGAGTTCGAGATAGCGCCGCATGTGCGGCATGGTGATATTGGCGAAGGTTTGCCAGGAGTTCGCACCGTCGACATTGGCCGCCTCCAAGATGTCACCTGGGCGGGATTGCAAACCGGCCAGCAAGATCAAGGTCATGAACGGGGTCCAATACCAGATCAGCTGCACCTCGATCGCCAACCGTGGAAAGTCGGTGATCCAGTCCGGCTGTGGGGCGTCGGGGCCGAAGAGCAAGGTGAGCATTCCGTTGAGCAGGCCGTAGACGGGGTTGTAGATGGCGTGCTTCCACAGCAACGCCGCGGCAACCGGGACGATCAGGAACGGGGCGATCATCATGGTGCGGACGGCACCACGGCCGAAGAAGTTGCGGTTCAACAACAACGAGATGCCAAGCCCCAACGCCAACGACACCACCACCACGGTCACGGTGAGCACGATGGTGAAGAACACGCTTGAGCGCAGCGCCGGGTCGGTGAAGACGGTGAGGTAGTTGTTGAGGGTGCCGAAGAAGATCTCGTTGGGATAGTTGGCCTGCCAGTTCATGAACGAGATGATGATGGTCGCCACGAACGGAATCTGGGTCAAGATGATGATGAACACCAGGGCCGGCAGCAGCGGGAACCGCCGTGTCCAACCCTGCTTGTTCAGCCAGCGTTCATTGAAGCTCGCCTTGGGCTCCTTCTTCTTCTTGGCTGCTTTCGCTTCGGCCCTGGTGTCGGCGGGCGTCGCCGTTGTTGTGGCCATATGCGCCATGCCTCCTAATCAGATGTCCAGGTGAGCTGTCGACTGATGGCCCTGAGCCTGTTGACAAGTTCACGCCAGCGTTGAGTTGTCGATACTGATCGTGGGCTCCCGGCAGGCTCAACCCGGGCAGCTGAGCCTGCCGAAGGTCCCTCAGATCCTGTTACTGGCCCTGGTATTTCTTGGCGACAGCCTCGGCCAGCTTCTGCCCGTTGTTGAGCGCAGCGGTGACAGTCTCCTTGCCGGCGATCACACCCGAGATGTCTTGACTGACTTTGGTTCCGAGGTCGGGGAACTCGGGGATGTCGACGAACTGGATGCCGATCGTCGGCCGCGGCTGGACACCAGGATTGACCGGGTCGGCGGACTCGACGGCCTTCAACGTCGCCTCGGCGAACGCTCCGGCCTCCTTCTTGTAGTCGGCGTTTTCATAGGTCGATCGGCGCTTGCCGGCCGGCACCGTTGCCCAGCCGTCCTGCGCGCCAACCAGTTCCTCATACTTTTTCGACGACGCCCAGGAGATGAACTTCCAAGCGTTGTCTTGCTTAGTGCTCTTCTTCTCAATCGCCCACGACCAGGCATACAGCCAACCGGAGGACTTCGTCAGCTTGACCGGTGCCTGCGCGTAGGCCATCTTGCCCTTCACCGGGGAATCAGGGGCCTCCAGACTGCCGGCAGCAGAGGTGGCGTCGTACCACATCGCGACCTTGCCCTGAGTGGTCGCGGTCAGGCACTCAGCGAACCCGGCCTGCGCCGCACCCGCCTCACCATGCGCCTTCACCAAATCGGTGTAGAAGGTCGTCGCCTGATTGAACTCCGGAGCATTCACCTTCGGCGTCCAATCCTTCTCAAACCAGGTCCCGCCGAACGTGTTGACCACTGTGGTCAGCGGCGCCATCACCTGCCCCCAGCCAGGCAGACCACGCAAACAAATACCCTTCATCGCCGGTGCGGCACCATCCAACTTGGCTGCCGCAGCCGCCACCTCATCCCAGGTCGGAGTGTCCTTGATCGTCACACCCGCCTTGTCCGCAACATCCTTGCGGTACATCAAAAACGAGGACTCGCCGTAGAACGGCTCGCCGTAAAGCTTCCCGTCGGGACCCTTCAGTGATGCGGTCATAGCCGGGAAGATGTCGGCCTGGTTGAACTCTTTGTCGTCCTTGTACGCCTGGATCTCCTCCAAAGGCCACAGCCAGTTGTTCTTGGAGTAGAAGGGGATCTCGAAATTGGACAGTGTCGCCACGTCGAATTGGCCGGACTGGTTGGTGAACTCCTGCGCCGCCTGGTTGCGCATGTCATTTTCCGGCTTGACAGTGAAGTTCACCGTGATACCGGACTCCTTGGTGAACTCGCTGGCGTGTTTCTGCAGCGCGAGCATCTGGGGATTGTTGACCATTAACACGTTGATCGAGTTGTCACCACCGCCACCACCACCGCCCCCGCCGGCACCACCGGCACCGGCACAACCGGCGGTTGCGACCAACAACGCGGACAAACCCGCCGCTGCCACTACCTTCTGATTCCAACCCATCCGGAGTCATCCCTTCCTAGGTGTTTTCCCTTGTGGTGAACCCGACGAGCGGGACGCGATCGGTCCGATGTATATCCTCTCGGAGAAGCTCGGCATCAACGATCAGCAACCTTGCAACGATCACACCAGGACCCGTCCTACGCATTTGGATGGACGATCACTTTGATGGCGTGGGTATCCCGGCGCCCTGCAGTCAGCGCCTCTTCCACCTGATCCAGACCGTAGCTCCCGGTCACCAGCCGATCGAGGTCGATACGGCCCGAGGCGACTAACGCGATCGCTGTGGGCCACGTGTTGGCGTAGCGGAACGTGCCAGTCAGGGTGAGCTCCTTCTCCTGGACGACCGACCGCGGAATGGGCACCTCGTCGCCTCCCATGCCGACCAACACTGCTCTGCCGGCTCGGTCTAAAGCGCGGATGCCATCGACAATGGCCGGTGCGAATCCAGAACACTCCAATAAGACATCTGGGGGGAGCACAAGATCGCCGAGGCTGTCAAGCTGTGGATTGATTGTCTGTGAGGCGCCAAGCTCCGCCGCCAATGCTAAGCGGGAGGGATTGACGTCTGAGACGTAAACCTCCTGGGCACCGAAGGCGAGCGCGGCTTGGAGCGACACGAGACCTACCGGCCCGGCTCCGGTGATGAGCACCCGGCTGCCCGCAGTCACATCACCTTTTTGGCATGCCCAGATGCCCACCGACAGCGGTTCGATCAAGGCGGCGGCATCGTCACTGATGGTGTCTGGAACCGGGTGAGCGAAGGCGGAATGAACCACAACGTGTTCCGTGAAGGCGCCGTCAATTGGCGGTGTCGCGAAGAACCTCATGTTGGGACACAAGTTGTAGCGACCCGCCAGACATTGGGGGCAACTCAAGTCCGGCACGCCGGGTTCGATGGAAACGCGCTGTCCGACCGACCGCCCGGTGACGTTTTCACCCATCGCCTCGATCACACCCGAGGCCTCGTGGCCAAGAATGATGGGTTGCTCGACTACGAAACGTCCGATCCGTCCATGCTCGTAGTAGTGGGTGTCCGAACCGCAGATGCCGACCGAATTGACTCTAATCAAGACCTCGTGGGGCCAGGGCTCGGATGGCGGCGCTCCTCAACGGTGATGCGCCTCGGGCCATGCAACACTGAAGCTCTCATCAGCTGGCCGGATCAGCTGAGAATCGAGCGTCCTCGGTTGCGCATCCCGGCGAGACAACGGCTGTCGGTGAGACAACGGCTGACCGCGTAGCTTGCCGTCCTCCCAGCAGCAAGCCGCACTCCCAACTCGGGTCGCGGTCTCGCCTTGACCTATCAGTCATGTCTACTCCCTCGCGGCTGCTCAGATGAGCAGACGCTCGCACACATGAATCGCATTCTGGTGGATATCTAGCCAATGCGTCAACGAACACTGCAAAAGTGATACTGTCTGTGCTCAAATGAGCAGCCATCACCCATCTGAGGCAGCGCAGCGATGGAAAGGTCCAGCTGAGTTGGTCTTGGCTGCCTCAGTGGCCCGGCGTTACTACATGGACGGCCTGAGTAAGACCGAGATCGCCGACGAATATCAGCTCAGTCGCTTCAAGATCGCTCGCCTGCTGGAGACGGCGCGCTCTCAAGGTCTGGTCCGGATCGAAATCAGTCACCCGGGCACCATCGACGTCGAACTGTCGGTACTACTTCGGCAAGCCTTCCGGCTAGAACATGCCATCGTGGTGGACACCCAGGAAGACGATGCTGCATCGCTGCGCAAGCAACTCGGCCGGGCGGCGGCCGACTTGTTGACTGAGGTCCTGACACCCACCGACGTGCTGGGATTAGCCTGGGCCCGAACGGTCAGCTCAATGGCGACCCAACTCCGTCGACTGCCGACCATCCCGGTCGTGCAACTGACCGGCGCTCTGCCGCGCTTGAGTGGCAGCTCGAGTTCCATTGACGACAGCTCAATCGATGTGGTGCGCGAGACAGCCCGGGTCTCCGGCGGCCCAGCTTATTTGTTCTTTGCGCCATTCCTCGTGCCAAACGCGGCTACCGCACAAGCACTTCGTCAGCAGCCAGATGTAGAGCGCGCCTTCAGCAAGTTTCCCTCCGTCACCAAGGCAGTTGCCGGTCTCGGGCGCTGGGCGCCCGGGCAATCAACCTTGTACGACGCGGCGACGGACCACGAACGCCGAGCGCTGCTTCGGCAGGGAGTGTGTGCCGACATTGGCGGCGTCTTCCTCGCCGAGGACGGCACGCCGCTGCAGACCGAATTGAACGATCGGATGGTGGCCATCAGCGCGGCTCAGCTGAAAGACATTTCCGAGGTGATCGCGATCCCGTACGGTGACGGCAAGCTGGAAGCCACCCAGGCCGCCCTGCGAAGTGGCCTTGTGCATAGCGTCGTCACCCACGCGGCGCTGGCCACGGCGCTGCTCGAGGCGGGTTCCCTGCCGGCTCAGACCGTCGCCGAGACGTCAGGATGACTGACCCTTTGCATGAGATACCCCTTCACGGTGGCATCGCCAATCGAGGCCGCGTCGTCCGTGTGGGCGAGACAGTGCGCCGGCCCCTTCGACCGACCAGCCGCGCAACTCACGCACTACTGCAGCACCTCGGTCACGTTGGCTTCGATGGTGCTCCGAAATTCCTCGGTATCGACGCCCAAGGTCGGGAGGTTCTCTCCTACATCCCGGGAGCCGCAGTGACGCCGCCATATGCCCCCTGGGCACTGACGGATGCCGCGCTCATGAGTGTCGCTCTGTTGCTCCGGCGCTATCACCAAGCTGTCATCGATTTCGATTTCTCAAGTTATGACTGGCCGCAGTCCGCGCCCAAGCCATATTCCGGAGAGTTGATTAGCCACAATGATCCAAATCTCGACAACGTTGTCTTCCGGGAGGGTCAGGCGGTCGCCTTCATCGACTTCGATCTGGCGAGCCCCGGGTCACGATTGTGGGACGTCGCAGCAGCGGTCCGCCTCTGGGCACCTCTGCGAGACGACGTGGACATATCCGATGCTCGAAGGGGCTACGCACTGGAAAGGTTTCGGCGCATGATCGACGCCTACGAACTCGACCAGACGGAGCGGCTGAACATTGTCGATGCTATTCAAGAAAATCACGACTGGCTATATTCGATCATTTGCACCGCTGCTGATCATGGTAACGCCGGATTCGCTGACTATTGGGAACAAGCCGCCTCACGTGTCGGTCGGACTAGGCACTGGTACCGGGAAAACTACGAACTGCTCGTCAAGACAGCGATCATTCCCGCCAGGAAATGAAGTGGAGTCTCCTCACCAAGAGACCTATAACGCGCCCAGTCCATCGCGCATTCAGAACCATCAACCAGGCGCCGCCGCGACTGAGAGGCTCGGGCTGTGTCATGCGAAAGACAAATTGCACCACCCGTATCTTCTGTGGCGGTTCGGAGGATGTGCAACGGTTGGCGTCAGAGTTTGCCGTCACGCGACCGCCCACAACCAGTCACATGTAGGTCACTCATCCTTCTTCGCCTGCTTGGCGAGAGCGCCGCGGGGCGTCTGCCCCCGGTGGGGCGTCAGCGAGACCTCATCCGATTTGCTCTCGTCCTGACTGCTCGCCCGCACGTGGTCCTACTCGAAGATTCCCGTCTGGTACGCGAGCACGACCGCTTGCACGCGGTCGCGCAGGTCGAGCTTCTGAAGGATATGCGTGACATGCGTCTTGACGGTGGTCTCGCCGATATAGAGTTCGTTCCCGATCTCCGCGTTCGACAGGCCACGAGACATCAAGCGAAAGACATCTCGTTCGCGCTCACTGAGCTCGTCAAGTTGCTTGGGCGGAGCCGGACGTGACATGCGGGCGAACTTCTGGATCACGCGTCGGGTGATGGTCGGGGAGAGAAGCGCGTCCCCATCGGCGACCGTGCGGATCGCAGCTATGAGTTGTTCGGGAGAGTCGTCCTTGAGCACGAAGCCGCTCGCGCCAGCCCGCAACGCCTCGAAGACGTATTCGTCGAGGTCGAATGTCGTGAGAATCAGAATCCGCGCCGCGTTGTCGGACGCGAGGATGCGTCGGGTCGCCTGGAGCCCGTCCATCTGGGGCATGCGGATATCCATCAGGACGACTGTGGGATGGAACCGCTCGGCTTTGTCCACGGCCTCGAGCCCGTTGGTCGCCTCGGCTACCACTTCGATGTCCTTCTCGCCGGCAAGCAGCATGCGAAAGCCGGCGCGGACCATTGACTGGTCGTCGACGACGAGAACCCGGATCGTCATGGTTCGTGGTCGAGGATCGGAAGGCGCGTGCTGAGGACGAACCCGCCCTCGGGGGCCGTACTTGCGGTCATCTCGCCGCCGTAGATCTTGACGCGTTCGCGGACACCGACGAGACCGTGCCCGAGGCCGTCGCTCTTCGAGCTTCCCTCGCCGTTGTCCCGTACCTCAATCTCCAGCTCGTCCGGCCGATAGCGAACGGTCACGTCCGCGTCGCGGGCATGCGCGTGCTTGAGCGCATTCGTCAGGCCTTCTTGGACGATGCGATAGGCGGAGAGGTCAACCCCTCGAGGGAGCGGGAAGGGCTTGCCGTCCACATGGAGTTCGACGGGCAGTCCGGCACGGCCGATCTGGCCCAGCAATGAGTCGAGGCCGTCGAGGCCGGGCTGAGGCAGGAGCTCGGCCTCGTCCCCATCGCTGCGCATGGCGGCGAGCAGACGGCGCATCTCGGCGAGGGCTGTCCGCCCGGCCCGCTCGACGCCCCTGAGCGCATCGCGGTCCTCGGCGAGTGCATCTGGGAGCCGGTGCCTTACGGCGCCGACCTGGAGCACCATGACGCTGACTGCATGGGCAACGATGTCGTGAAGCTCGCGGGCAATCCGTGCCCGCTCCTCTGCCACCGCGACACGTGCGGCCGCCTCGCGCTCGCGCTCGGCCTGGGCCGCACGCTCCTCCGCCGCTTCGGCCTGCTCGGCACGCTCGCGCAAGGCGTAACCCGCGACCCACGCGACCACGAACCGGAGGGGGATGAATACGAAGTCGCCGACTGTCTGTGGGCCCGGGATGTTGTAGACCACGATCACGATCCCGACGACAACGATGATCAGACCAACGCCAGCCTTCAGGGGGTCGCGGAGGTTCCCGAGCAGGAACGCGCTCGCCAACCCGACGAGGCCGAGGCTGCCGATGAACGCGAGCAACAGTCCGTCCCCGAACGAGATCGCCGCAGCCAGGATCCAATAGACAGCAGGAGCGGCGAACGGAAAGCGTCGGCGTGCGAAGAGGGGCAATACGAGGACGGCGACCGCAGGTACGGCGATCCACGGCGTCGTAGGCGGTGCGCCCGGCGAGTCGCGTCCGACGAGGAGCTCGAGCATGCCCGCGATCGCCAGGAACGCGATCAGCAGCTCGAACCAGTATCCGCGCGCGACGTCTCGGATCCGGATCACGTGCCGAACGTAGCGCACGCTCTTCTGAGGCGCCTCCTACCCGAGTAGGAGTCGGAATCGTCGAATCGGCGGAGTTCGATTCAAGCCTTCCGACGATGCGCTTTGCGCAAGCGCCTCCTAGCGTCGAGGAATGGAATCGACCAGCAAAGGGAGGATGCAGATGAGCACCTTGTTTCCGCTTGCAGCCACGGCCCGCGCCGACGCCGCCACCTCGAGCGTCGAGATTCCGCAGCTGCGGATCCGCGGGATCCTCGCCGTATGGGCGGCCGCCGCGCTGCCGATGGCAGCGCTCGCCTGGCTCGTCGCGCCGGTGCTCGCTGACCGGTTCGCCGGCACCGGCATTGTGCCGATGACGAAGGCGCTGGTCGTGTGTTTCACCGTCGGCCTCGTCTGGCAGTTCGTTCTCGTCGCGATCCTCGTCGGCCGCGAGCAGCGGACACTCCGCTGGTCGGCGGTGCGTGAGGCGCTCTGGCTCCGCTCCCCGCGAAGCCCGAGGAGCGGACGGGTTGGCGGCCGAATCTGGCTGATCGTGATCCCGTTGATAGTGGCCGTCACCGCTGTGAACGAGCTGATCCCAACATTCGGGGCTCCCGAGAACCGGGACTTCGCCACGCTCGTGGGGTCGGACGCCGGTCAGGCGTTCCTGGACGGCGCCTGGGCCTGGTACGGCCTGCTCCTCGCGATGTTCATCTTCAACACCGTGCTCGGCGAGGAACTCCTGTTCCGCGGATACCTCCTTCCGCGCATGAACGGCGCCTTCGGACGCGGCGACTGGGTCGTCAACGGGCTCCTCTTCACCGGCTACCACCTGCACGTGCCGTGGGTGATGCCGGGGACGCTCGTCGAGTCGTTCCTCCTCGCTTACCCGACCAAGCGGTACCGGAGCGCCTGGATCGGGATCGCGGTACACAGCGCCCAGAGCGTGTTCTTTGCGATCGCCGTGCTCCTGATCGTCGTGTGAGAAGCACTGCTCTTTCCAGACCAGTCCAAGTCCTGTGGGTCCCGCGGCCTCCAGGACTTGGCACTCGCGCGCAGGCAACGCTCGGTGCCCTACCCAAGCAGGACTCTGCATGGCTAGATCGACGACTCGCTGTACCAGCCCGCGACCGTCGAGTTTGCGCCATGCTCGGCCTCGCGCTCCTGATAATCCTGTTGCTGGTGTGGAACGCTTGGTGGGTGCATAAGCGAGCCAGTTCGGACGTCAAGCGAGCCCGGCGCCGCGGTCGCTGTACCCGATCGTGCTTGGCCTGGGCGGGCGGTGCCTTGGTGCTCTGATCACTACCATCGTCGGGGCGGCCGCCGGCGGAAACCTGCTCCTTGCCCTCGACATATCGCGGGATCGGCAGGTTAAGTGATAGTCGGCTTTGTTGACATAGGTTGACGCTTCGTGACATCGGCAACACCACCCGTCCGACCGTCAACGTCGGACAGCCGGCTGCTGCGGGTCGCGGCGCGGTTTCCGCTCGCGACGTTCCTCATTCTCGGTTTCTCCCTGGCCTACGCTTTGGCGTTCATCTGGGGGTTGGCGTACAACGGCGTGATCCCCGGCGGTGGGCTGGCGGCCGTGCTGAATATCGCACCCGACGAGCTCACCGGCGGCGCAGTGGTGCTGTCGCTCTTTCCGGCCGCGCTGTTCGCGACCTGGGCGACCAGCGGCCGCGTCGGAGTGCGGAGCCTCTTCCGCCGCGCCTTCCATTGGCGGGTAAATCCCGGCTGGTGGCTGACGGTACTGCTCGGGCTGCCAGTCCTCACCGTGAGTCTGGCCCTGCTCATGGGGGACCAGCTCCGCTCGATCGACGTCCCCTCATTCCTCGGCAGCCAGCTGATGCTTCTGCTGGTCAACTTCATTGTCATCAACCTCTGGGAAGAGGTCGCCTGGACCGGGCTGTTCCAGACCCGGCTGGAGGAACGCCACAACTGGCTCATCGCTGCCGTGCTGACTGCCATACCGTTCGCAGCGATCCACTTGCCGTTGCAATTCTTCCTCGACCAACCCGTGACGGTCGCCTCGCTCGCGGCCGCCTTCGGCCTCTACCTCCTGCTCGGCCTGCTGGTCCGGCCCATGCTGGCGGTATTCCGACGCGGAACCGGCGACAGCCTTCTCCTGGTCGGTCTGCTGCACAGCGTCTTCAACCGCACCAACAACGAAAATGGCATCGCGGCCACGCTCCTCGAGGGAGACGCACGTCAGCTCGCGATGTTGATCGCCGTTGTCCTGCTCACCGTTGTGACGGCGGTCGTTATTCGTTCCCGACTGGGCCGTCAATATGGGGCAGAGCTCGCCCGACGCTCACGAACCGCAGCGGCCAGCCGTACAGGTTGAACACGTCCTGGGACTGCCGAACTCAGAACACATCGGCCCGCCGAAGCGGTAGCCGAGGACCTGGCCATCCCGCAGGACTTGTACCCCGGTTCTTGATCCCGGTCTTTGTGCAGCGGACCGGTGGGAGCCCGCCGAGCACCGCTACGCCTACTCGAGGAGCGGACCGAGGGCGCCGGGTGGCGGTCCCCCGGAGGCCAACCTCAGTCAATCTACGGTGAAAGGCGACAAAAGAAGGATTCGACGTGGCGATCATCGATCACTCGCCGTCTTCCGACATCAGGGTGAGCTGGGAGTGCCCGCGACGTCCTGAGTCGAGCTAGAAGCCAGCGACTCGTGGACGAGCTCGGGTGGATTCGGAAAGACCCGTAGCCATAGCTCGGCAATCAGCGCATGCAGGCTGAACGAGATCCAAAATGCTGGACCGAAGCTTGATGCGAAGTCCAGCCCGGCTAACGGGAGGAGCTGAAGCCAGATCCGCGTAGTGCCGATGCCAATCCCGATGGCGAATGCTCGGATCATCCAACGACGGTGATGCACGATGTCGTCGCGCCGGATGGCCCGGACCGCAAGCACCAGGCACGTCAGGAACCACAGGCCGAACACCACCGCGGCCGAGGCCTCCGGCAGTCCGCCGAAGGAGAAAAGGCCGCCGAAGATCAACGCGAAGACGCCGCTGATCATGCCGGCAGTGGCAAGCACCCGACCGAGCCGTCGATGGAAGGTGTAGTGGCGGCTGCGGATCCGGTAGGCGAGCTGGAGTGGGGCCAAAAGGAGGTAAAGCGCACCCGGCACGATGTGTAGGTACGCCAACCATGGCTGTTCCACGTAGCGATGGTCGAACACATCCTCCGGCATCGTGCCCGCGGCCAGGTTGGGCATGTCGATCACGAAACGCTTGCCTACGGACCATATGACGATCAGGAGGAGTAGGCCGACTGCAATCTGAACGGCGCGGAGTCGCTTGGTGCCAAGAGCCAGGCCGTCGCTCATGGTTTTAACGATAAGCGGGCTTTGACGTGACTGCCATTGTCGGGACGCCTCAACCTCCAGGGGAAGCAAGTGCGAGGTTGATGCCTTGGCGTGCGACCCGGCGTCGCGCTCCTGTGTGATCACGGCCTCTGATGGTCACAACTCGTCCGTCCGCCGAGCAGGTGAGCCTGCTCAACCTTTCTGCCAGCTCTGGTAGGAATGGGTCTGCCGTCGCAGTGGGGACTGTGTGGCGAGCAGTTGCCGCCATCGCCAATCTGGGTTGGTATCTGCGAGTCGTATACCGAGTTGCTGTTGGAAGGTTCGAGTCGCGGCCTAGCCGGGATGGCCCGGTCGGTCCTTTGCGAGCTGACGCACACGAAGAGTGCCCCGGGCAAGACTCGAACCTAGGACCGACAGATTGGAAGCATGACGGCCGCACGCTTGTAAGTCGGCTGTCATGAAGCCCCGGAGGCTGGGCGGCATTGACAACTTCTGGTTGATCCAGTAACCCCGCTTCACGAGGACGGGCTATGTCTTGCATGCGTTCCTTCGTTCTCGGTACGAGCCGATGAACACGAAGTGGGTCGAATGAGACTCGGTATGGTGCCGTAGCTGTTGGCGATCTACGTGAGCGTGTTTCTGTGGCTTGCAGTGGCTGTCGGTAACATCGCTTTGTTTACTCTGCATTCCGCAGCACTGGCCGGTGTTGGAGACGACGGAGGGGCTTCAGACTGCCTCACTAATTCCGATCGCTCTTCTGCTACATCGCATCAGCCGGCGCTCCCAACAAAGCGCGGTCACAACTGTGGCGGGCGTGTTGGCAATGTTGCTCGGCGTCGTCATCAGCTTCGCCTTCGCCAGCGAGTTGCTGATGTTCGGAGAGGGCGTGATTGCCGTATTCGGCTTGGGGACCCGAAACCCTGACCTTCTCGTTGCCGAAGGTTGCGCAGGCTGTGAGGATCGTCGCACGTCGCTCCGTTTCGTGTGCATGCCGTGCATCATTTCCTTGATCATGTCGTCGGCAGAGCACATAAAAGAGGCACACGCACTTGATCCCCAGATCGGGCCTGCGTCATCGGACGTCTGTGTGTGCTTGACCGCAACCCGGGAAACGATCCTCCCCTTTCAGCGCCTAATCGGCGCTCGACGGTCGGAGCCCCCAGCGGGCCGGCTACAGCGCCGTGCGCACCGCCGAAGAACGGCGTGCCGCTGGCGAAGGTCGCGACGAGCACCGCGAAGTCGACAGGTCAGCAGCCGCTGGATCCACTGCCCGACCGGCCTGCGGCGGCCTTGGCTGGCCGGTCGCCTCTGGCGATCGGGCGGCGGTCGAAAGCGGTGAAGACGGCAATCTCGGCTTCACCGAGCGGGCCGGGATCTAGCGGGTCCTCGCCGGCGGCAAGATCAACACCGATGCCGGCGACCCCGGGGGGAGCGCGGATAAGAGCCGCGGCCAGCGGCCGACTGGCCAAGATCGAATCCGTGATGCCAGTCAGCCACTCCAGCAACGAGGTCGCCAACGTCGCCGGCGCTTCCCGCCACATCCCAAACCCTGGCCCTCCTGATCGCCGGTCGCCCCTGACCTCGCGCTCCTGCAGGCTGGCCGATCCGGTCCGGCGCAGCCACAATATGATCATGGACCGTCGCCGATGCCGGTCCACCGAACCAACCCACCCCAGCGGCTCCGAGGAGATTGTCATGCATCGCTCCTTCTGGCTCGAGCAGGCGCTCGCGGGCACCGCCGACGATCCGAATCCGTTGCGCGGGACTGTGACCAGCGACGTCGCGATCGTGGGTGGCGGGTTCGTTGGTCTGTGGACCGCCCTCATGATCAAGCGCCGGGACCCTGTTGTAGATGTCTGCATCGTCGAGGCCGACGTGTGCGGCGCCGGAGCGTCGGGCCGCTGCGGTGGCTTCGTGATGACGTGGTGGCCGAAGATCGTCAGCTTGAGGACGCTATTGGGCGCCGATGAAGCCTTGCGCCTGGTGAAGGCGTCGGAGGCCGCGATAGACGAGATCGAGAACTTCTGCTCCGAACACGCGCCGGAAGCTGAGTTCCGCCGCGGCGGCTGGCTGTGGACCGCGACCACCGGAGCGCAACTTGGCGCATGGGATGAAGTGGTCACCCGCGCCGAGGCCTTGGCGCCCGGTACCTTCCGCCGACCAGATCCCCGAGAAGTCGCCCGCCGCTCGGGTTCGCCACAGCACCTCGCCGGAGTGATCGAGCCGTCGAACGCCACAGTTCAACCCGCCGCGCTCGCGAGAGCCATGCGCCGCCACGCGCTCGACGTCGGTGTGCGGATCTTCGAACAATCCAAAGTGACACGCATCGACCGCGGCACAACGGTGACGCTCAGAACCGCACAGGGGACGATGCGAGCCCCCAGAGTCGTGATCGCGACCAACGCCTGGGCAGCCGCCCTGCGGCCACTCCGAAACAAGCTCTTCGTGATATCCAGCGACATGATCGCGACCGAGCCGATCGCTGATCGGCTCGACGAGATCGGGTGGAATCACGGCGAAGCAATCACCGACTCGCTCACCCGCGTCTGTTACTACCGAACCACCGCCGAGGGACGCATCGCGTTCGGCAAAGGCGGGGGATCCATCGGCTTCGGCGGGCGCATGCGTCAGGCGATGGATCGCGACGTCACTCGTGCCTCCATGGTCGCCCGGGACTTCCATCGCTACTACCCCATGCTGCGTACGGTAAAGATCACCCACGACTGGGCCGGGCCCATCGACCGAACGTCCAACAGCCTCCCGATCTTCGGCCGGCTGTACAGGGACGCCAACATCCATTACGGCGTCGGATGGTCTGGCAACGGCGTCGGTCCCAGCGTCGTCGGCGGCAAGATCCTCGCCTCCCTCGCGCTCAGTCGCAACGACGAGTGGTCACACTGCGGACTCGTCACCGCCGCAGCTCGCTCGTTCCCTCCCGAGCCGATCCGCTTCGTCGGAGCGCACATCGTAAGAGAAGCGATCATTCGCAAAGAGGATGCCGAGGCGCTGGAGAAGAGGCCACCACGGCTCGCTGTCGCACTCTCAAAGCTCGCGCCGACAGGTCTCGAAGACACGTAGAACAAGCGTGAGTGAGGTCGACGATCACGGCCGCGGCGGCTCCTGCTGGCCGAGTTGTCGCATCAACCGCTCCACCCGTTTGCGGGCACCCGGATGCCTTCCCGGGCCAGCATGGCGTGGATGCGTGGCGCGCCGTATGTGCGGCGTCCCAGATGGCCTCGATCCGCTCCACAAAGCGGCATCAGCCACAGCCCGTTCCGACGGCTGCCGGCTGCTGCGGCCGTAGAAGGTGGACAGCGGTTCGCCGATGGCGGCGAGAAGCGGCGCAACCCCGAAGGTGTGACGATGCTGCTGCACGAACGTCACGACCTGCGCCGGGTCGGGTCGGCCTCCTGAGCGAAAAACGAGCTCGCCAACCGCAGAATTTCGTTGTTGCGTTCAGCTCCGCATTCTCGGAGCCGTTTCAGCTCCTCGACGTCCTTGCTGGTCAACCGGTCATCCCGCTCACCCCGATCCGCATCGTCCTGGCGCACCCACTTGCGGAACATCTCGGTGCCGATGCCCAACTCCCGGACCACATCAGCGATCGTGCGGCCCTCCGAGGTGTGGTCCAGATCGATCGCGCGAGCCTTGAAGTCCGGCGCGAACTTGCTCGGTCTAGTCACAATCAGCTCCTCCCTTGGCCTAATCAGACCAAGATCGAGAGCCTCCAGGAAAGCGAACCTCACCCCCTCGCGGGATGTCTAGTCAGAGCCTATTGCTGGGCCATGGTTGTGCCGTCCTGTGCATCTAATGCAGCTCTGTGCATCCAGTGATGTGAAACCGGATGTGAAACCACGACCCGCATAGGCGAGCCACAACCAAGATCAACATCTAACCGGAGTGCCCCGGTCAGCCGCCAACAGGATCTATCACCGGAGAACCCAACCAAGGCGTGACAACCCGTACGCTAGCGCTCCGTAGCGCCCGGGCGGTCATCGCCGAGCAGCAGGTGCACCGTCTCCTCGGCGACGCCGTCGATTGAGTGCTCCCAGGTACGCTCGTGCCAATGGTAGATCGCGCTGCCCTCGCCGGGACGGTACTCGGCGGTGTAGAGCGTGCCGAAGCCTTCGTGGAATTTCGTCGCGTACATGGGCTCGCGCAGCAGCGCGGCGACGACCGTCGCGGTGTCGGCCCCCCCGCGGAGTAGCGCGTCGAGGCGATCGGACCGCTCGACGCTGCGGATCGCGGCGGCGTACGGCTTCCACTCGACCTCGCCCTGGTGGTTGGTGGTGACGGCCCGGTCGGTGACCCGGGCGGGCCGGTCCGGGGCGACGTACACCGTCGCGTGACGCCCCTCGGCGTCCAACACGGTGACGTTGTAGCTCATGTGCACGGGGATGCGCGTCAAGGCGTCCACCGCGGCGTCGATCGCGTCGCTGGCCTGCAGCACGTAGCGCAGCACGATCGGTATGCCGAACCCCGTCCCGACGTTCGGACGCCCGCCGAACGTGAGCGACACGGCGATGCCTGCGTCATTGACGCCGTCGAGCAGGCCCCACAGGCAGTCGCCCATGCCGAGCACGCGCCGGCCCCCGTACGCCGTACGCATCACCACGCCGTCGTAGAGCCGGTAGTCCCAGTCGTAGTTGCGTACGAGTGCGGGGCTCCTGCCCGGGACGGCGGCCTGCGAGCAGCCCGTGAGAAAGGCCGGCGGGTTCCACAGCGCCAGGACCGCGCCGGCATGCTCGTCGTCCACCATCTCCGTCAGCCGCCGCCACGTCGGTACCAACTCGGGCATGTGCTCGGCGAGCCGCTCGCCCGCCTCCCTGCTTGGAGTACGGGCGTCGCCGCCCTCGCGGAGCCACCACTCGCGCAGCACCGGGTAAGACAGTTCGATCTGCTCGGCGTGCTTGTCGCCGGGCTCGTCCTCGGCCCAGGCGGTCAGCGTCAGTTCGATTGGCCCCGGGGCGGGCTGCTCCGGTCGCCTCGGCGCCCGCGGCGTGATGGCGGCCCAGTCAATGCCGGAGAGTTCCTTCAGCCAAGAGCGCCAGTCGGACCAGTCAGTTCGTTCGCCCAGCCGGCTCCAGTCGATGCGATTGCCGCTGCCGCCGTCGCTCGTCGCCACTGCACCTTTCTACCTCACCCCGAGGCCGGCGGAGTCCGACCCCGCGACGTTCTCCTCCGATCTCAACTATCTCGTCCTCTGTTGGCTGAGATCGTTTGTCGGCGATGACAACCCAGATCGAGGTGCTGGCCGGGCAAGTGGAGCAGGGTTTTGGCCAGCACCCGGACGCTGAGATCTACTTGAGCCAGCCCGGCTGGGGATCATTCTCGGCGCCTAGGTGCTTGCCGAGTTCGGCGACGACCCAGATCGCTACGCCGACGCCAAGAGTCGCAAGAACTACTCCGGCATGTCACCGATCACCAAAGCCTCCGGCACCAAAAGGGTGGTGCTGGCCCGCCACGCCTGGACCGAGGGTTCGGCGACGCCTTGTTCAACAAGGCCTTCTCCGCCCTCAGAGCCTCACCTAGCGCTCGCGCGTTCTACGACGGGCAACGTGCACATGAGGCAACCCACTAGCGAGCCCTCCGCGCCCTCGCCAACCGGCTCGTCGGCATCCTGCACGGCTGCCTGCGGCATCAAACCCTTTACGACGAGAACCGCGCTTGGCACACCAACAACGACGAAATCAACCTCGTCGCTTGACCGGAATAGGTGGAGCTAAGGGGACTCGAACCCCTGACCTTCTCGTTGCGAACGAGACGCGCTACCGGCTGCGCCATAGCCCCGCGGATCGGGAAGGGCCGATCAGCATCGAGACTTTACCACCGTCAGGCGGAGGCAACCTTGCGAGATTCGCCGCCAGCGTCGACTGGAGGTGAGTCGGATGTCGAGTCTGGCGCGTCCGCGGTGACCGGTCCCTCGTGCCGTGCCGAGGATGATGCCCCAGGCCCTGACAAGTCGATCGTGCGAACCGTCCGAGGGGCCAGCGGCTTCGAGACATAGGTCGGCATAGTGATCGGAATGGGATCCCACAGGGTCCCGGGCTTCGCCGTCGAGTCGGCCGTGCCGCTCTCGGGCCGCGCCCCTGCGCCGAGTTTGGCGAAGTCCTTTCGGCTGAGAAAGATGGTCGACTCGTTATTGCCCTGGCTTATTTCACGATAACGAGCATCGAGTCTTTTCAGCATGATCCGAACGCTGATCCTGGCGACCGCAACGAAGATCAACAGCAGCCCGCCAGGGATGGCTGCGCTCCACCAAGGGATGAGACGCGCCGCGCACAAGCCAACAACGGTACTCAGCGCCGCCATCAGCACCAGCAGCACGCGGCGTCGCCTCGCTGCGGCAACCCGTTCGAGCCGGTGCAGGCCGTTCACCGCAGCCCGTCGAGTTTGTGGTGTCGACACCTCAAAGGACGCGATCTCTTCGAGGTCCTGATCAAGAAGCGGAGCCGTGCCATGACGGACGATGCGCATCGAGTCGGAAAAGCGATCCGCCGGATCGGACTCCTGCAGCAGCTCATCCTCGTCGCGACCGCGTACAAAATGCGGGACGAGATACGCCAGCCACGCAATCGCGATGGCAGCGAATATCACGCCGCTCGTACCCACACCCAGACGGTACGGGCCCATCCGCGCACTCCAGGTGATCTTGAGCGGTGTGTCGCAAGAAACGGATGTGACGGATGTTGCAATCGCGTAGCGGAGATTTCCCGGACGCTGCGATGACCTTCCATGCTGCTCGATCGAAGACCTGCACTGGTCGGAAACTTGAGCTCAACCCGATCGCTGAGTGCTTCAATCTCCGTAATGGTCGGAGAATCGAGGTGCTCCAGAGGCTCCGAAAATCGGAAAGTGAGTCACCGCTGGCGGAGGTTCTCCCATCGTTGCATCAGCCCCTCCGGAACCTCTTCGGCATTCAGTGCGAAGACCAGGTGATCACGCCAGTCGCCATCGATATGCAGATAGCGCGGCCGAAGCCCTTCAGGCCTGAAGCCAAGCTTGGCGACCACTCGAAGGCTCTTGGTGTTCTCAGGTCTGATCGCGATCTCGATGCGATGCAGTGCCATGACCTGGAAGCAGTAGTCGACGGCCAGCGCCACGGCCGTCGGGATGATGCCGCGACCTGCCAGCCGCTGGTCGATCCAGTAGCCAATCTGGCCCCAGGACGCCGAGCCGCCAACGATCCCACTCACCGTCAGCTGGCCCGCCAGTCGCGGCTTGGCTCGGTTCGACACATCGTCGTAGAACACCAGCCACGGCAGCATGCGTCCCTCTCGCGCCTGGTGGGTGACCGAGCGCACCAGCCCCGCGTACGTCGAGGGTCCGATCTGTGAGCCAGGTGGAAGGGTTGCCTCCCACGGTCGCAGCCAACCCGCATTCTCGCGGCGCACCCGCTCCCAGGCCGCGCGGTCCCGATGGCGCAGTGGAGCAAGGATGACAGGGCCGTGTCGCAGCGTGACCGGCCAGTGGTGACGACCGAAGCCGCCCAGTCCGGTCAGTCCCTGCGGCCGCTGCTCCAGGCTGGCCATCTCAGTGGTCTCCACCTCGCAGCTGGCTGACCGCATGCATCAGCACGGGCCCGAGCACGGCCATCCCATCCCGCGCGCCGCCGCTCGACCCGGGCAGGTTCACGATCAAGGTACGAGCCGCAACGCCAGCGACCCCCCGGCTCAGCACGGCCGTCGGCACACCATGATCAGCGCCGTACTGAGCGATCGCCGCCGCGAGCTGTGGAATCTCACGCTCGACGACGCCTCTGGTCTGCTCGGGGGTGTAGTCCCGAGGACTCAGCCCAGTGCCCCCGGTGGTGATCACCACGGCATGGCCCGCGGCGACGGCATCGCGCAACGCAGCGCCCACCGCTTCGCCGTCGGGCACCACAACAGGGCCCGCCACGTCGAACCCAAGATCATCAAGAGCCGAGGCGATGATCGGCCCGGACTTGTCCGGGTAGACGCCGGCCGCTGCACGTGTAGAGACAGTGATCACGAGCGCAGTGTCGATCATGAATCGCCCTCGCGAGACCAGTCACCGCGCCGACCCCCCGACTTGGACAGCACGCGTACGTCGCTGATCACCGCCGCGCGATCGATGGCCTTGATCATGTCGATCACGGCGAGGCCTGCGACCGCAACCGCGGTCAGTGCCTCCATCTCCACGCCGGTCCGGTCCGTCGTCCTGACAGTCGCAGTGATCTCGACGCCCTCGTCGGTCACCTTCGTCGCGACATCGACCGCACTGATGAACAGCGGATGACAGAGTGGGATGAGATCAGGCGTCCTCTTTGCCGCTTGAATACCCGCGATCCGAGCAACGGCCAGCGCATCCCCCTTCGGCACCGTGCCATCTCGAAGCGCTGCAACGCACTCCGTGCTGAGGAGTACTCGGCCTGCTGCGGTTGCCGAACGCGCAGTCACGGCCTTGTCAGAAACGTCAACCATCCGCGCGTCGCCACTGGCGCCGAGATGCGGAAACCGACTCTCGCTCACGGCTAATCCTCAGTCATCCAGGCGACTCGTCGAGCAGCCACACATCCACGTCGTGTCCAGCGGCCACGAACTCGATGTCTTCAGGCAAGAGCACCAGCGCGTTCGAGCGGGCAAGATCGGCGAGCAAGTGCGAACCGTGTCCGCCAGCGAGTTCGACCACGCGGCTCCCCCAGCGATCAACACTGACAATGCCGCGCGCGAGCTGCAGACGGCCCGAAATAGACGTCAGGTCGTGCGCCGCTTGGCACCTCACCACTTTCCGCACATAAGGTCGCACCCCCGTCAGCTTACGGATGACCGGACGTACGAACGCTTCGAAGGAAACGAACGCACTCACCGGGTTGCCAGGCAGCATGATCATCGGGACTCGGTCGTAGCCGATCAATCCAAAGCCCTGCGGCTTACCCGGCTGCATGGCCACCTGGGAAAAGTCACACGGGCCCATCTCGGGCATCACAGCTTTGACAATGTCGAAGTCGCCTTGACTGACTCCGCCCGTGGTCAAGATCAGATCGGCGCGCAGCAGCTGATCACCGATCAATTGCTTGAGCGCGTCCGGATCATCACCGACCTGTCCGACTCTGAAGACCTGGGCGCCTGCCGCTTTGACCGCGGCCGCCAGCATGTAGGAGTTCGAGTCGAAGATCTGCTGCTCGTTGCTGAGCTCAAGCCCCGGATCGACCAGCTCGGATCCAGTGGAGATCACTACGACCCGCGGCCGGGGTCGAACCTGGACTTTGTCCAGCCCGATACCCGCGAGCACCCCGATATCGCGCGGACCGAGATGATCGCCCACCCTGAAGAGCTGAGTGCCTGCCTTGATGTCCTCGCCAATCCGGCGGATGTGCTGACCTACGACGCTGGGCGCGAAGACCTTGACGTCCTTCTCGCCACGATCAGTGTTCTCGTACGGAACGATGGTGTCCGCGTCCGGGGGGACCGGCGCTCCGGTCATGATCTTCATCGCGGTCCCTGGGGACAGCCGATGCGTGGCCGCTTTTCCTGCGGCGATCTCCCCAACGACGGGCAGACTCCGCGGCGCATCCTGGCTCGCTTCCGCCACGTCCTCGGCACGCACCGCGTAGCCGTCCATGGCCGAATTGTCGAAGCGGGGGAGGTCGATCGAGGAGACGACGTCCTCACAGATGTTCAAGTCGACTGCATCCAGAATGTGCTGGCGGAAGGGCCGGAGCTGGTTCACGCAGCTGAGCAGATACTGGCGGTGGGCCTGCATCGATCGAAGCTGGCCACGATCCGGCGCGGGCGGCTCGGGCAGCGGCTCGAGCTGTGGCCCGCCCTGCCGCGGTTCGTAGGTTCTCTTGCGGGTGAACAAGGGCATGCTCCACACAGTAATGCTGCTCACCTGTGATGGCTTGGACCTCGCGCTGGGCAGCTTTTTAGACACGGCGGAAGATGATCATGGCGCCGACACGCTGGCGCGCCGCAAGCCGTTTGGGCCCTTGGCGCGACTACTCTGGGTCCGTGCAAACCCAGCCAGAGGCTGTCGACCTTGCGGCGATGGCGGCAATCGACGCCGCTGCGATCGCTGGGGCAAAGCGAACGCTCCGGAAAGCCATCCTGTTCCGCCGAGACTCGCGCAGCAGCAAGCAGCGCGAACAGGACGACGCCTCTCGGATGGCGATGATCGAGTCCTCGTTGGAGGACCGGATTCCGGACACCGTCGCTGCGTATCTGTCCACGGGCTCGGAGCCTGGCACCCTTCAGTTGGTCGCATGGCTGGCGGCGAATCGCGTCCGCGTCTTGCTGCCGGTGCTGTCGCACCCGATTGGCGGCCGCCTCGACAAGCCGGCATGGGCGCCGTACGAGGGGCCCGACGCGCTGCGCGTTGGCGCCTCCTCAATCCTGGAACCAACCGGTGAGGTGGTGCCGAGCGAGCAGCTTCCCGAGGCCGAGTTGATCGTCTGCCCGGGGCTGGCCGCCAACCTCCACGGCGACCGTCTCGGCCGTGGCGGCGGCTGGTACGACCGCGCTCTGCGTTATGCATCTCAGAGTGCGCCGATGTGGCTGCTGCTCAACGACGACGAAGTGCTGGAAACGATTCCCGTGCACGCCTGGGACCGTCGGGTGGACGTCATCATCACACCGACACGCATGATCACTTGCGAACCGTCGGTTCTCTGCAATCTCTGAGCTTCGCAGCTCACGATCAGCGGACCGAGAAACCCAGCTCGCCGCGCGGCTCCTCCTCGATGATCTCTAGCTTGCTCACGTGCGCGTGAGCTGGTCCTCTGCGAGCCCAGTCGAGCATTGCCCGCACGTCAGCGGCCTCGCCCTCGAAGATTGCCTCAACCGCACCGTCCTCACGATTGGTGACCCAGCCGGACACGCTATGCGCCCAGGCCAGGCGTCGGCAGGTGTCACGGAAGAACACGCCCTGAACGCGTCCATGTGCGACCACTCGGCGACGAATCACGGCACCAGTCTGCTCGACGGGCTCCGGAGTAGTCAGCCAACTACCTGCGTTTACACCAAGACGAGTAAACGTCATAGCTAGGTCGCGCTGAGGGTCAAGGCGATCCGCTGGTGGCTGCCGACGACTGCCATGGTCGAGTTGTCGAGGCGGTCGGTGAAGTCGAGATTCGTGGCGAGCGTCTCATTCTTGATCAACTCGGCGTGCGCCTCGACCGCTGCGCGTACAGCCTCGTCCCCGGCCAGCTGCAGGTTGATTCGGTCGCTGACTTCCAGGCCGGCATCTCGGCGGGCTTGCTGCACGGCACGCACCACGTCGCGTGCCAGACCCTCGGCTGCCAGCTCCGGCGTGACCATGGCGTCCAAGATCACGAAGCCACCCCGAGGAAGCATCGCAACGGACTTCTGGTCGTGGCGATCAGTGTCGGCCAGCACGGTACGAAGCGTGTATTCCCCTTCCTGCAAGGCGATTCCGCCCGAGGTCATACAGCCGTTTTCATCGACCGACCACTCCCCCGTCTTGCTGGCCCTGATCGCAGTCTGGACGTCCTTGCCGAGGCGAGGGCCTGCCGCTCGGGCGTTGACTTGCAGCACCTGCGTCACTCCACATGCAGCACCGCCGGCCTCAAGATCGGCCAGCTCAAGATCGCGAACATTGAGCTCATCCTTGATCAACTCAGCGAACGGCTGCAAGGCCTCAGCATCGTCGGCGATGACGCCGAGCTTTGATAGCGGCAGCCGTACTCGCAGCCCACCCGCCTTACGCAGACTCGAGCCCGCCGAGCAAACCTCACGCACCCAGTCCATAGCCGCGACAAGATCGCCGTCGAGCGGCAACTCGGCAACATTTGGCCAGTCAGTGAGATGCACAGAACGCCCGCCTGTCAATCCGCGCCAGATCTCCTCCGTCGTCAGCGGCAGCAGTGGCGCCACAGCCCGCGTCGCGGTCTCGAGGACGGTGAACAACGTGTCGAACGCAGCCAACGAGCCGGCAGATTCCCCATCCCAGAAGCGGCTCCGAGAGCGCCGGATGTACCAGTTGGACAGCGCGTCAAGGAAGCTGCGAGTCTCATCACAGGCTGCCGCGATGTTCAAAGCATCGAGCTCGGTCGTGATCGACCGCACAAACTCCCCTGTCTTGGCCAGAATGTAGCGATCGAGCCGATCCGGCGAGCCGAAGTTGATCTTGGCGTCATAACCGGCACCGCCTTTGGCCACGTTGGCGTACAGGCTGAAGAAGTACCAGGCGTTCCACAGCGGAATCAGCACCTGGCGTACGCCGTCACGAATGCCCTGCTCGGTGACGATCAAGTTGCCGCCGCGCAAGATCGGCGAGGACATCAAGAACCAGCGCATCGCGTCTGCGCCATCGCGATCGAACACCTCAGTCACGTCTGGGTAGTTGCGCAGCGACTTGCTCATCTTCTGCCCGTCGCTGCCCAGCACGACGCCGTGGACGAGGCAGCTGCTGAAGGCAGGACGGTCGAACAGAGCGGTAGCCAGGATGTGCATGGTGTAGAACCATCCACGCGTCTGGCCGATGTACTCCACGATGAAGTCGCCGGGATAGTGATGCTCGAACCATTCCTCGTTCTCAAATGGATAGTGCACCTGTGCGTACGGCATCGAGCCCGAGTCGAACCAGACGTCCAGCACATCCTCGATGCGGCGCATCGTGGACCTACCGGTCGGGTCGTCCGGATTTGGCCGCGTCAGCTCGTCGATGTACGGGCGGTGTAGATCGGCCACCGGCACACCGAAGTCGGCTTCCAGCTCGGCGATCGAGCCGTACACGTCGATCCGCGGGTACGCCGGATCATCAGACTTCCAGATCGGGATCGGCGTTCCCCAGAAACGGTTCCGGCTGATCGACCAGTCCCGCGCGCCGGACAGCCACTTGCCGAACTGCCCATCCTTGACGTGGTCCGGAACCCAGTTGATCTCGGCATTCAGCTCGACCATCCGCTCCTTGATCTTGGTCACCTCAACGAACCAACTGGAGACAGCCATGTAGATCAGCGGGCTGCGGCATCGCCAGCAATGCGGGTAGGAGTGGGGGTAGGACTCGTACTGCAACAGCACCGTGCCTGGTGTCGTCGCACCCACGTCTTCGCCTGCCGATTCCGACGACCTGTCCAGGCGCAACCGCGCTCTGAGGTGATCGACGATCATCGGGTTCGCATCGAAGACGTGCACGCCGGCATAGTCGTCCACCGGGGCGGTGAACCTGCCCCTGGCATCGACCGGAACGACCGGCGCGATTCCGAGAGCATCGGTGACGAGTTTGTCCTCCTCGCCGAATGCGCCGGCGTTGTGCACCAGCCCGGTGCCCTCGGTGGTGGTCACGAAGTCCGCCTCGACGACCCGATGAGCGCCCGGGTGGCCCTGGAAGTAGGTGAACGGAGGCGTGTAGGACAGGCCGAGCAGTCCCGTGCCCTTGAGCCGCCGTACGATGCGAGCCTGCTCGCCCAATACCGCCGCGTACGCCGGAAGTCGCGCCTCGGCAAGCACGTACCGCTCGGTTACGCCCGTGACGTCTGACTCCACCACCACATAGTCGATGTCGGGATGCACCATGATCAACAAATTGGACGGCAGGGTCCACGGCGTCGTTGTCCAGACCAGAGCCAGCTCGCCTGTCTGCAGTCGCAAACCTGCGGTTACCGCCGGATCGACTCGGATCTGGTACACGTCCTCGTCCATCCGCAGCTCATGGCTGGAAAGTGGAGTCTCGTCATTCCAGCAGTACGGCAGCACTCGAAGGCCCTGATACACCAAACCCTTGTCGTACAGAGACTTGAACGCCCAGAGCACCGACTCCATGTAGTCAGGTTCGAGAGTCTTGTAGTCATGATCAAAATCCACCCACCGCGCCTGCCGCGTGACGTACTCCTGCCACTCGGCCGTGTAGCGCAGCACCGACTCGCGACATGCCTGATTGAATGCCGCGATCCCCAGATCCTCGATATCGGACTTGGTCTTCAGGCCCAGCTGTGCCATCGCCTCCAGCTCCGCGGGCAGCCCGTGGCAGTCCCAGCCGAACCGACGCTCGACGCGACGACCGCGCATCGTCTGGTAGCGCGGCACGATGTCCTTGACGTAGCCGGTGAGCAGGTGCCCGTAGTGCGGCAGACCGTTGGCGAACGGCGGCCCGTCGTAAAACACGAACTCATTGGCGCCGTTGATGCCGGCTGGATTCCGCTCCACCGAGGCGTTGAAGGTGTCGTCGGCCTTCCAGTAAGCCAGAACGTTCGCCTCCAGCCTCGGAAAGCTCGGGCTGGACGGCACACCGGTCTGCTCGGTGTCCGCTACGCGCGTGCTGCTGGCTTTGGGGTAGATCGTCACGGTGTTGCCTTCGTCTCGCTTGCCTGCTGCTGAACGAGGGCGATGTCTCCACCGCGGTACCACCTCGCTTGCCGAGAACGATGATCATGATCACCAACTCGGCCGCTCATTCGTCGGCTGTAACGGGCCCACCCGTCCGGTTCTACTGAAGGACCTGCTCGGCCCTCGTTCTTCCGGAGGCTCACCGGTGATTGCCGGGTCAGCGCCATCCGATCGTGATCTTACCCGGCTTCCAGTGATGCGTCGGTTGAATTCCGGCCGGAGGGTCCATCCGGGCCCAGGGCACTAGGGCAAGAACTCCTGGCGTGTCACGGCACGGGCCTCCACCGCCCCTCGGGAGGAGACGAACGGCCAGAGTCTCTGATTGGCCCACAATTCGGTCTGATCGTCATAGTGACGATGGAATGCGTGGCCCGATACGCCGCTCTGGCTGACCCAGCGCGATGCGTCGAGATCACCAAGATCGATAAGCATCCGCATCGCCGGGCCGGCCGTCACGGCATACCCCTCCCGGTCGTCGTACGCCATGGCGTTGACCACCGCTGGGCCACCGCCGACCTGATAGTGACCGCGATTGAACAGGTACTCGACCGGCTTGATCCCGCTCCGGCCGAGTGTCGGGTTCTGCAGTCGCACCGTATGGAGTTTGCCCCACTCCCATTGATCGGTGTCTCGCGCCATCAATGACGTGATCTCCTTGCGGGCATTGGTCATGGCGGCCAGCAAGATGTCGTCCCGAGTCTCGATCTTGTCGGGCGTCCGCACGTCGTCCCACCATGGATTCTTGACCTGCTTCATCAAGATCGTCAGCACCGCGTACCAGCGATCGCCGCCGGTCGGCCAGAGATCTTCCTCGGGTAACTCGTCGCGGAAGGTGAGCTTGAAGATGTTGTGGCAGATGACGTTGAAGTACGCTGCGGCCGCGGAATCCTTGGTCGCCGAGTAATCCCAGCCCACGAGTGTGCGCTGCCCCTCGACCACCCACGGATCGGGAACTTTGATCTTGAGCAAGAGCGGTACCAGGTCCTCAGCAAACCGGATTGTGTCGTCGTAGAAGATCTGTTCGGCGGTGTCCATGGTCAGTGGCGGCTCGTCGCGCAACTTGTCGATGATCTCCTGGCTGCGCCAGCCATATGAGAAGGTCGAGCCCAGCGGATAAGGGTACTGAGATCCGATCACCTGCTGATTGGCGGCAACGACGAAGCCGCTGGGCGGGTTGTAGACGTAGGGCAGCTTGGCGAAGGGGATGGTGCCGTTCCAGTCGTAGGCCCGGTCCCAGCCCGGTGACGGCTTCATCCCGTTTCCCTTGCGGCGAAGGGGAACCGCGCCTGGCAGCTGGTAACCGATGTTGCCATCGGTGTCGGCGTAGATGAGGTTCTGTGAGGGCGCGCTCAGCAGTGCGGCCGCCCCGCGAAACTCTGCGAAATTCTGAGCCTGGTCAATAGCCAGCAGAGCATCCATGCTGCGGCCCGGTTGAAGCGCGGTCCAGCTCAGCGCGACCGCGTACTCGGCCGCGCTCGGACTGGATCTGCTGGCCGAGACCTGTTGCAGACGCTGGTCCACGTCGGAGAGGAGGGGTCCATGGCGGGAAGAGCGGATGCGAATGACCCGCGGCTGGTCCTCACCGCGGACGTGGATTTCCTCGGTGATCACCCGAAGCGGCAGATACGTGTCACCTTCGCGGACGGTGTCACCACGCACGTCCTCCAGGTACAGGTCCTGGACGTCGAGATAGCTGTTGGTCAGGCCCCACGCGATCTTGGTGTTCTTGCCGATGACGACGCCGGGCATGGAGGCCATGCTGAATCCAGAGACGTCGAATGGGCAGGCCGCGGAGAGCGTGCGGCAGTGCAGGCCGACTTGGGCCAACGGGGACGGGATGGAGGTGGCCAGGTGCGGGTCGTTGGACAAGATCGCCCTGCCGCTTTCGGTGCGGGAACCGGCCACGGCCCAGGAGTTGGAACCGGTCTCGGCTTCGAGAGAATCTGAGCCGACCACGTGCGGAATCGCCCGGTTGATCTTCGCTGCTGCCTCCAGGGCGTTCGTAGCCTGGCGTAGTTGATCATCGCTCAGGTCGCTCGGAAGCGGGCGCGCCGACGACCGGCTGGCGGTGGGATCGAACGCCTTACCTACGACATCCCCGCGTCTGACGATGGGTGCGAAGTCGTCATCCAGCGGATATCTCGGGAAAAGGCTTGCGGCACGCCCGGCGCCGAGTTTGCCGGTGATGATGGCGCGTTCGCCCTCCTGAGTGAGGTTCGACCCGAGATCCCAGGCCATGACCTTGAGCCAGGCGACAGAATCGACGGCCGTCCACGGCTGTGGCGTGTAACGCAGGCCCTGCAGCCTGACCAGGGAATACTCCAGCGAGAGGTCCGCGGCTGTTCGGCCTTCGAGGTAGCCGTTGACGCCCGCGGCGTAGGCATCGAGGTACCGGCGAGTCGACGGCGCGAGTAGCGCCAGCTCCTGCTCGGCCACCCGCCGCCAGCCGAGCGTGCGAACGTACGCATCAGTCTCGACTTGTGACGGTCCGAAGAGTTCCGACAGCCGCCCGGCCGCGAGGTGACGGCGGAAGTCCATCTCGAAAAAGCGGTCCTGGGCATGCACGTACCCCTGAGCTAGGAACAGATCTTCAGGATTGTCGGCGTAGATGTGCGGTACTCCGTAGGAGTCACGCAGAACTTCTACCTGACCCTTGAGCCCCGGCACCATCAACCGTCCGGACGTTTCGGGAAACGACTTCCGTACGGTGGCGATCGCAACGCTGGTCAAGCCACCGAGTACGAGGACGAGCACCACCGCGGTGAAGATCGGCCAGCGGCTGATGCGGCGCACCGTCAAACTCTAATGTCCATACCTGTGGCGACTCTGGCGAACACAGCCCGCCAAGCTCCGGTTTCTCCGCGGAATGGTCGAGGAGTCGGTCCGAGGCAAACGGCAACGGTTAGCAGTCGGTATGCTTGAGTGCTAGTTGCAGCCCGACACCGTCAACGGCCGGGCCGCCGCCTCTCAAGGAGAGAAAAGACGCCGATGCCCACCTACCAGTACCGCTGCACCGAGTGCGGCGACGACCTTGAGGCCGTGCAGAAGTTCAGCGACCTGGCCCTCACCACCTGCCCAACCTGTGGCGGCCAGTTGCGCAAGGTTTTCAATCCGGTCGGTGTGGTCTTCAAAGGCTCGGGCTTCTACCGCACGGACAGCCGGAACGGGTCGAAGAGCCGTTCTGATGGCGATTCCGGCTCCTCGGACAAGAAGGCCGAGACCAAGTCGGCCGACAAGGAATCAGCCGGAGCCTCCGTGGCGTCCAACGGCAACGGCAAGCAGCCAGCATCCAGCGGAACATCATCGTCATCCACAGCGCAGAAACCCGGTGCCAGCTAGCCCTGTGGACGACGCGCACGATCTGGATGGGCATCCTTAGCGTCCGGGCATGACCATTTACAAGCCAGGACCTCTCTCTCGACAGCCCCACCTATGCCATCGGTAGCGCCCACTCGGCGTCGGCCGCTGCGCGCCCTTGCCCGTGCCGCATCGTGGCACCGAAGAAAGCTTGCGGTGCTGGCCGCAGTCGCTGCCGTGCTCACCGGAGTCTCCGCCGCTGCGCCGCAAGGTCCGGCCATGATCACCGTAGTGAAGGCAAAATCGCAGCTGCCAGGTGGGACAGTCGTCTCCGCTTCAGATCTGGTGCTTGACCGAGTTGTCGCCTCCGACGTGCCTGATGGGGTGCTCACCGACCCGCTTGCTCTCGTCGGCAAGACGCTGGCGGCGCCAGTCGCCCAGAACCAGATGATGACGCCGCTGATCGCGACTGCGACGCGTACCAGCGTTTCGCAAGGTCACGTGATCGCACCATTGAGGCTGGCCGACACCGCACTCGCCACCTTGCTCCGGCCGGGCGACGTGGTGGACGTCATCGCCGCCGACGCGCAGGCCGAGCAGGCGGCCGTCGTCGCCGCCGGGGCGCGAGTTGTCACGATCCCGGAACTGCCGGATGATCGGGTAGGCCCAGGTCCCGACGGTGCGCTTGTACTCATCGATGTGGATGCCCAGACGGCGTCGGTCGTGGCCCACGCCGCAGCCTCTGCCCCGCTCAGCGTCATCTGGCGTTAGTACTAACCCACCAGCCGCCAGCGATCCTTTGGTCGCTAGCCAAGATGATGCGGTGGGGCGTCCTCGTTTAGCCTGCGCTCCGCTGGCGTGAGCGGTCGACTTGGGGCGACCGCGGGGCGCAGCGCTACGACGAGCCCCAGCACCCTATGCATTGCGGAGAGCGCTGCGTGGAATTGGGCAGCACCCAGGTCCTGCATGAGGTCCTTCGGCACGGAATGCACGGCCTGATCACGTGAACTCGGGAGGATCAACACCCCCTCCTCGGCAAAATCACGCAGCGCCGTACTCAGTGCCGCGATGTCCGGACTCCGCTGGCGTCCCAGCTGTTCCAGCCGGCACCCACAGATTGCGTAGGCAAGGGCCTGATGCCACGCCCGCTCTGCGCTGTCCTCTGGCACAGTGTCGTGTGTCCTAAGTTCCCTTTGCGGGTGGCGGCCTTCAGGTGCGTGCATCGCGAGGCCGACGAGGGAGGCATACCGGGTCGTATGCCGACCGAGGAGAACGCCGCGGGGTGCGTGCGTGGGCGACGCGAACCGTAAAGAGACTTAGGACACACGACACTATGGTTTCTGCCCCATCGCTGCGTCGGCCTGGTCGGTGAGCGTCGACCCCGCCGCGATGATCTGCGCTGCTCCGCGATCCTCGAAGGTCACCTCGCCGATCATGCGAACGCCTGCCTCGAAGGTCCAATCTCCATTCACCCTGAGATACCTCGCCTCCTTGAGCGAGGGTGCGCCAGCCGGGAATCGGTGATCAAAGTCAGTAATGATCTTGTAGTACCTGTCGTCAAGATCCACGACCGGTGTGGGATCGGCAACCTTGACCAGCCGTCCGTTGGCTTCGAGGTCATAGGCATCGGAGCGCAACACCAGCAAGTCACTGGTGGTTTTCACCGGCAGGAACCGATCGCGACCGACTCCGATGGCGGTCGCACCCTCGAAAACCTCGATAGCGGCACCCATTGCGGTCTCGATCTGGATCACCTTCGGCGAGGACGGATTCGCCGGGTCGACAGTCTTCTCGTTCTTGATCAACGGGAGACCGAGCACTGAGTTGCGTTCGCGGAGGGTGCGGGCGAGGACCTCCAGATCGAACCAGAGATTGTTGGTGTGGAAGAACGGATGCCGAAACTCGTCGGTGAAATAGTGCATTTCCTCCTTCGTCGTCTGCGCGGTGTCGCGCAAGATCAGCCGGCGGTCCGACTTGCGAATCGCCAGATGTCCGCCCTTGCGATCAGCCGCGGTGCGGCGGCAGATCTCCGCGGCGTACGGTGCACCGGTGATTGCGAACCAACCCGCGATGGTGGCATTCGGCGCAGCACCGAGGTTGTCAGAATTCGATACGGAGGCATAGCGGTATCCCAACGACAGCAGACGATCCAGCATCCCCGACGTGGTGAGTCCGGTGTAGAGATCACCGTGCCCGGGCGGACACCATTCCAGACTCGGGTCAGCCGGCCATGTAATCGGGGTCAGGTCATCGGCCGTGAGCTTCGGCTCCTGATTCTGCAGAAAGCCAAGATCAAGTGCGGCGACAGCAAGATCACCGTACGGCGCCAGCGCGGCCAGGGTGTCTTCATGGGTGCGGAAGCTGTTCATGAACAGAAGTGGTAACTGAATGCCATATGCGGCGCGGGCGTGTCGTACTTGATCAACAATGATGTCCAGAAAACTCTTGCCTTCGCGTACCGGCAGCAGGGACTTGGCCTTATCCATCCCCATCGAGGTACCAAGACCGCCATTGAGCTTGATGATCACGGTCTTTTCGAGGGCCGCCGCGGCATCCTCGTCTCTCACCGCCGCGTCGCTCAGCATGCTGGGATCGAGAAGGGGCTCGATACTGTCCTCGGGGATGAACCCGCTGACACCCTTTTCCAGCTGGCGGTAGTAGTAGGTGAAGACATCGATGGCCAGCGGATGAATTCCAGCGGCCGCCATCTTCTCCTCGGCAAGTTTCAGACCGATCTCGCTCATACCCAGATCCTAGGGAGAATTCGACGTGCCGGGATGCGGCGTTCCCCGTCGCCGTAATTACTTCTTCTTCTTAGGAGGTGACGGTGGAGGGGGGGTCAGCGAGGCAAGCAGCGCCAGGGCCGCGCCGGTGATCTCGCTCTGCGCAGCGGATCGATCGACCGTCGCAATTCCGTCCCCCGCCTGCTCGCCGTAGTCCCCGAATGAGCTGTGCACTGCGCCGTTGATCACGACATAGGAGGTGTCTGGCGGAAGCTTCCCCTTGGAGGCTTCGATGTCGGCCGGTGTTGCGAAGCCGTCCGCGGCGCCGGAGACGGAGACCACTTTCAGATCGGTACGGACGAGAGTGTCCGCCGGGTAGGAGGCGAAGAGAACAAGGCCTTTGACGCGTTCGTCCTCGTCCGCAAGTGAGGCAGCCGTGGTGCCGCCAAGCGAGTGACCGCCCGCTGCCCAATCGGTGATCTCGGGATGAACGTCGAGAACCTTCTTGCCGTGATCACCATCAAACAGCGAGAAGCCGAAGGGCTCTTTCAGCACCGCAACCAGGTAACCGGCCTCCGCCAGCGGACGAAGGACATGGGCGTACGCGCGGGAGTCGATACGCGCACCGGGCATGAAGACCAGGCCCGTCGTCGGCTTGATGTCGTTACCTGCATCGTCTTTGCGGACCGGGACCAACTCGTACCAGACGAGTCGGTCTGATATCCGCACATCCTTCTCCGACCTCAGCGCCACGGTGGCCACCGGCGTCGCAACGAACGGACGCGCGTAGCCGAGAGTGACAACGAGAAGAAACGCAAGCACCAGCAGCGGAACGGCGAGAATGATCCGCCTCTGCGCACGCTGCATCACCTGCGTGGGCGTTCTGCGCGCCGGATGTTCGGGGTCGCCCTCGCGATCCTGTCGGTCTCCGATCGTCAGCGAACCGATTGACCAGGCAATGGCGATGAAGCCAAGCAAGCCACAGGCGATGCCCGCAATCAACATGGCCGGATGGCCGTTCAGAATGGCCGGCCAACGTGTCCAGCCAAGCCACACCGAAACCGCAACCATGGCCAACCCGAGCACCAGCCAAATGAGAGCCAGCACCGTTCGGCTGAGCGCTCCCGGCTGCCACATAGGGCCGAGTGTAAGGGCAGATACGGGTGCGCCTGGGCTCCTAACGCCCGCCGCGCCACTAGTTGACGATGTCGGCCACCGTGGCGTCGTACGCACGAACAAGATCGTCGATTTGGACGAACGCGCTGTAGCCATGCCCTCCCGCGCCGAGGGCGGCCCGGTGGCCGATCAGCCGCTGGTCGATGATCACAGGCCACTTCGGGTCACTGCCGATCGGGGTGATGGTGCCGCGCTCGTAGCCGGTCGCCGCGAGAGCCTCAGCCGCGTCCGGGAGCTTCATCTTGCTGACGCCGAGCAGCAACCTCAGCTTGGGCCAGGAAATCTGCGTCCCACCCGGGATCACGGCAAACAGGTAGTCCCCTCCCGCGCGGCGTACCACGATCGTCTTCGCAATCTCCGACGGCGCGATGCCCAGCAGCTCGGCTGCCTCCTCGAGACTGCGCGCAACCGGTCGGTGCCGCAACTCAACAGCCACCCCGCGTTGATTGGCATCAGCCAGCATCCGTCGTACGCCCGCGGCCAGCTCATTGCTCACGATCACCCACTCTGTCGTAATCGCGCCGGCCAAGCGCACTGGACGCGAAGGAACACATGGGCAGTTGCCTCGAACTGGGCCGCACAGCTACTGATGTCGACCGCTCACCCGGTGCGGACGGCTGGGCGCGGGCGGGTGTCGACGGCGAGCTGGAAGATGTCGGGCCGGTGGTAGTGGCCGACCGGGTCGAAGTACCGGCGAGCGGCATGCACAGCGGACAGCTCGATCTCGGCGGTGAGGATGGTTTCCTCATGCCGGGCTGGACCGGCAAGGATTGTGCCGGTGGGGTCGACGATGATGCTGTTGCCGGGTTCGACCCACTGGCCGTTCTCCCCGTGGGGGTGCCACACCCGATCCCGGTCAAGGAAACCCATGGGGATCTGGTCGAGGTGCATGCACGGATTGACGCCGACCACATAGCAGCGGCCTTCCAAGGCGATGTGCCGCATGGTGGCGACCCAGCCGTCGCCGCCATCGAGCGTGGGCGCCACCCAGATGTCGACGCCGCTGGCATAGAGGTGGAACCGGGCCAGCGGCATGTAGTTCTCCCAACAGGTCAGCCCGCCGAGCCGGCCGTATGGGGTGTCGATGACCGGCAGCGTGGACCCATCGCCCATACCCCACACTGTGCGCTCGGAGCCAGTGGGCATGAGCTTGCGATGCTTGCCGAGCAAACCGCCGTCGGGTCCGAAGTAGAGAGTGGTGTTGTAGATGGTCGCGCCGTGAGGCTCCCGCTCGTCGACGCCCATAACAAGGTAGACACCAGCATCTTGTGCGGCAACGCCGAGCCGGTCGGTAACCGGGCCTGGCACGGTGACGGCCTGGTCGACGAGCATCGCGTACCAGGCGCCGTCGCCGTCCCAGATCGGCTGGCCGTCGATCCAAACTGGATTGCCGGGGATGAACACCTCGGGGAAAACCACGATGCGGGCGCCACCGGCCGCGGCCTTCGCGAGCAGCTCGACCGCCTTGGCCAGGGTGGCTTCCTGATCCATGAGGACGTACGCCGCCTGCACCGCAGCAATCGTGACCGAGCTCATCGTGAGGCCCTACCGAGTCCCGGTGACGACGAGCATCTCGCAGGGGCCGATGAACCCATCGCGACCCTCGTACGCCGCCAGCGCGCTGGCGATCTCGGTCCAGGCCTCCTCGCGTTCCCGCGGCGGGAGGCCGGCGAGCATCTGGTGGAGCGCGCCGAACGACTCGCGCTCGAACCGTACGCATTCGGCGGCGCTGGGCAGGCGCAGCGGAGAGGGTACGGCCTCCACGGTGATGTCGTGGAAGCCGGCGCGGGCCAGCGTCTCCTCGGCGACACCGGGCCCGCCGAGGCTGAACGGCCCCGGCTGGCCCGCGGCAGGCGGTGGCAGTTGGGCGCGGCGTCGGATGATGCCGACAGGAACGGCGAAGAACGCGTTGCGCTCGGCGGTCGAATAGACGATGGCCGACAGCCGCCCGCCGGGACGCAGGGCGCGGCGGATACCGCCAAGGGCGGCCTGCTGGTCTGGGAAGTAGATCAGGCCGACGCGGGAGATTGCCGCGTCGAACGCCGCCTCGGGCACGTCCAGCTGCTCGCCGTCGGCCTCCAGCGTGTCGACGTTGCTCAGTCCGGCGTCGGCGGCGGCCTTCGCCGCGTACTCCAGGATCGCCGGCGCGATATCGGTGGCCAGCACCCGGCCCTCGGATCCCACGCGGCGGGCCGCGACCAGGCTCTGACCCCCCGCCCCAGCCGCCACGTCGAGCACGCGGCTGCCAGGGCCGACGCCCGCGGCATCGAGCATGCGCTCAGTCGCGTCGCCGAGCCAATCCTCGATTGTGGGTCCCCAGCGGTCCCAAGCCTCGGCGGCGTCCTGCCACTGCTGGCGCGTCGTGCGCTTGTAGGTCTCAGGGCTGAAGGTGATGGTCATCGCTTCCTCCGACAGAATTCGTGGGCCTTGTTGATTACGCGCCAGAATTCGGGCCGCATCCGCTAGAAATCACCTAGCACATACCGCTGCCGCGGCACGCTACGCGAGAATGCGGCTGTGTCGCCTTTCGTCGGCCGGGCCGACGCGTTGACCCAACTCCTGACCATCAGTGACGGGGTCCGGAACGCGCGCCGCGCCGGAGGCGGAAGCGCGCGAGTCCCGGTCGTGTTGGTTACGGGCGAGGCTGGGATAGGCAAGACCTCCCTCCTGCAGCGGTATGCGGCCGAGGTCGCTGAGCGAGGCGCCCGCGCGGTGTGGGGCACGTGCTGGGAAGGCGACCAGGCGCCGGCGCTGTGGCCGTGGACCCAAGTCGTACGGACGCTGCTCGACCAGGACGTCGACGAGGAGGCCGTCACCGCTGAGCTTGCCGTCGTGGTGCCCGAGCGGGTGCATGTCGGAGCGGCCAGCTCGGGTGGCGCCGGCGACGAGACCGGCCGGCTGCGGGTGTTCGACGCGGTCGGACGGCTCCTCGGCCGAGCGTCGTCCCGGCGGCCAACCGTCGTCATACTCGACGACCTGCAGTGGAGCGACCGGTCCACCGTGGACCTGATGCGCTTCCTGGCGGGGATGGCGTACGCCCGGCCGCCGATCATCGTCGGGGCGTACCGGTCGGACGAGCTGCGGGGCGACCCAGGCGCTGCGCTTGCGGCGTTGAGCGAGCTCGCCCAGCCGGTGCCGCTGTCGGGGTTGAGTCGGGCCGAGGTGGGAGAGCTGGTAGCCGCGCTCGCCGGCGAGCCGACCGCCGCGCGGTGGGGCGCGGTCGTCGCCGCCCGCAGCCAGGGGCACCCGTTCTTCGCCCGTGAACTGACCTCCGTGCTGGCCGCCGGTGGCGACGTCGCGGGCGTACCGGCGGCGATCCGTGAGCTGGTCGCGCGCCGGCTGGCGCGGCTGACGACCGACTGCATCCGGCTGCTCGAGGCGTGTGCGGTGGCCGGGGCGCAGGTGCAGCCGGACGTGCTGGCGGATGCCACGGGGCAGGACCCGGCTCGGGTGGCCGAGCTCGTAGAGGAGGCGGTCGCCGGCGGGGTGCTCACCCCAGCAGCCGATGGCGGCCCCAACCTGACCGGCGGAGTGCTCGTTCCGGCGAGCAACGCCGAACCGGCCGGCGCGCGGCCCGCCGAAGGCGTGCGATTCGTCCACGACCTGTATCGGGAGTCGATCTATACCTCCCTTGCCCGCACCCAGCGGGTGGACCTGCACTGCCGGGTGGGAGAAGCCCTGGTCCGCCGGCACGGGCGCGGCGCCACGGTGTTCCCTGCCGAGCTGGCCCGGCATTTCGCCGCGTCCGCGGCCGTCACCGGCGCGGTGCCCGCACTCGCCTGGGCCCGGCGGGCCGCTGCGGCCGACGAAGCCCGGTTCGCGTACGCGGACGCGGCAGGCCATCTCGCCCGAGCCCGCCAGGCTGTCGCCGACGCCGGGCTGTCGCTGTCCGATGCCGACATAATCGACCTGCTCACCGCCGAGGCCGACGCCCGGCTGCGATCTGGCGCCGCCGGGGCGGCACGCGCCCTGCTCGACGCGGCCTGGGAGCGCGCTGCCGCGAGCGGCGAGCCGGAGCGGATGGGCGCGGTCGCGCTTGGGTTGGACCGCATCGGCGCCCGGTTCGCCATGCCCCGCGGCGACCTCGTCACAGTGCTGGAGCGGGCGCGGGAGGCGGCGGCCGGCGCGGGGACGCTGGTCGAGGCGCAGGTGACGGCAGCGCTGGCCCGACAGCTGGCACACTCGGTGGCGCGCGATCGGCCGCGCGCCCGGCCGCTCGCCGACCGGGCGGTGGAGCTCGCACGCGGCCTCGAAGACTCCCTCACGCTGGCCAGCTGCCTGCTCGCTCAGCACGACAGCATCTGGACACCCGGTACGGCCGCCGACCGGGTCGGCATCGCGCGCGAGATCGCGCTACTGGCCGAGCGCGCGGGCGACCCGGAGCGGCAGGCGCAGGGCCTCCTACTCACCTCCACCGCACAGCTGGAACTCGGCTCGCCGGCGTTCCAAGCGACCATGACCGAATACGGCTACGTGACTGAACGGCTGCACCAGCCGCGCCACGACTATCTGCTCCAGACGCGGCGCGCCGCACTCGCCTTGCTCCACGGCGACATCGACGGCGGAGACCGGCTCTCGGCCGAGGCCGAGCGACTGGGCGAGACTGTCGGCGAGAGCGATGCCCGCAACGTGCGCATGTCCCAGCTGCTCGAGGTGGTCCGTTTGCGGGGTGACCCCGCCGCCCTGCACCACACCGCCAGTCTGGCCGTGGAGTGGTGGGTGGGTGTTCCTCCCCACGCGCATGCGGTGGCGGCGGGCTTCCTGGCCCGCGCCGGGGACGTCGACGGTGCTCGGCGTGAACTTGACGTAGTGCTGTCGCTCGAGGACTGGCGTGCCGAGCGGTCGTACCTGTGGTCGGTTTTCGTCGGCGAGCTCGTGGAGGCGGCCGTTGCCGTCGCCGATCATCCGCTGTGCGAGCAGCTCCTCGAGGACCTGATGCCGGTGGCCGACGGCTGCGCGGTCAACGGCGCGCTGGTCTGTTTCATGGGCGCGCATGCTCACCGCATCGGCCGGCTGCATGCTGCACTCGGGCGGTCCGACGCTGCCCAGGAGTGGCTCCGGCGAGCCCTCGGTACGCATGCCATTCTCGGCGCCCGAGCGTGGGAGGCTGAGACCTGCGCCGCGCTCGCGGCGGTCGGCGGGTCCGGCGCGGAGGGGTACGCGGCGCGGGCGCGGGCGATCGCCGCCGAGCTGGGCTTGGCCGGCGTGGCCGTCCGGATGGGCGTGCAGCTGCATGCACCGCCAGCCGCCGGGCCTCGGGCGAGCCTGCGGCGGGTCGGCGACATGTGGGAAGTCGGGTACGGCGGACAGACCGCGTATGTGCGGGACGTCAAGGGATTGCACGACCTCGCCGCGTTGCTGGCGCGGCCCGGCGTCGAGTTCGCCTCCATCGACCTTGTCGGAGCCACGGGCGGTCCGCGCCAGCCGGAAATTGCCAGCCCGGCGCTGGATCGCGCAGCGCTCGCTGCGTACCGGACCCGCCTCCTCCAGCTCGCCGACGACCTCGCCGACGCGGAACTGAACGACGACATCGGACGTGCGGGCCGGGCTCGAGACGAGCGCGAGTGGATTGTCGCCGAGCTGCGCCGCTCGACCCGGCCGGGAGGGGCTGCCCGACCGCTCGGTGCCACCGCGGCCGAGCGCGCCCGCAAGGCCGTCTCCGCCCGCATCCGCGACGCGATCCGCCGCATCGCCGAGGTCATGCCCGACCTCGGCGCCCACCTTGACCGGTCGGTCCGCACCGGGACCACATGTCGCTACGACCCATGACGGCGGCCACGCAAGCCTGTCAGCGGAATCTTGATCTTGATTTGCGCGGCTATGGTGCTGCAGCCACAGCGAGCAGGAGAACGCAACTAGCGATCACGAGGTGTGATCAAAAACCTGCAAAGTGATTGAGGTCATCTATGCGAATTTTCCGCTACTCCATGAGCCACAAAGAGAGCATTCTCAGCGGCGTAGCAAGCCCGTAACATTAGGCCCGTGAGTTCCCGTGGGGGTCAGATCGACTCAAGGCTCACACCCGGATCTGCGGAGTTTCTGGACCGGTTTTCGCAGTGCTCCTCGTCGTCGTGTTGGCGTTCATCAAAGAGCTACCAGACGTCGGCGAGCCGGAAAGCGTCTGTGCGGATTTCTACAACAAAGGCAGTGGCCGCGTCCTGGTAACGGCAGGTCTCTAGGCGGCCAGGACTTCGATCTCGCAAGATTCAGGAGACATCATGACCGAACCGCTTGCACCCGAAGATTTTCCCGGTCCTCAAGGACTGCCGTTTGTGGGCAACATTCGAGCCATCGATCTGGCGCAGCCGATCGAGAGCCTGATGTCTCTTGCTCGCGAGTACGGGCCGATCTTCAAGCTGACCTCCCCTGCTGGCATCTCGGTGGTGGTGTCCGGCGTCGACCTGGTTTCGGAGATCTGCGACGACGGTCGCTTCGACAAGGTCATCACCGCGGGTCTGTCGATCTTGGCCGAGGGCCCAGTTGATGCTGGCCTGTTCACGGCCCACACCGATGACCCGATGTGGGCCCGCGCGCACGGCATCTTGATGACGCCTTTCAGCATGCAGGCGATGCGGGACTACATGCCGGCAATGATCGACATCGCAGATCAGCTGATGGGCAAGTGGGATCGGCTCAATCCCGGAGAGGAGGTCGATGTCCCGGCCGACATGACTCGGCTGACGCTCGACACGATCGCACTGTGCGGATTCGGATACCGGTTCAATTCGTTCTATCGCGAGACGCCGCACCCATTCGTGCAGGCGATGGTCCGAGTGCTCGACGAGTCGCAGGCGCGGCTTCGGCAGTTGCCGATCCAAACCCGGCTCAAGATCAGTGCACAGCGCCAGTTTGAAGAGGATCAGGCCTTCATGGCCAGCTTGGTGGATGATCTGATCCGCAAGCGCCGAGCCATGGGTGACGCCGCGGACAACACTGACCTGCTCGGCCGGATGATCACTGGAGCCGACAAACAGACCGGACTAACTCTTCCGGACGAAAACATCCGGGCCCAGTGCCTCACGTTCTTGATCGCCGGCCACGAGACGACCAGTGGACTCCTGTCGTTCGCGATCTACTTCCTGCTCGAGCATCCGGAGTACCTCGACCGAGCGCGTGAGGAAGTTGATCGAGTACTCGGCGGCACTCTGCAGCCGACCTTTGATCAGCTGCATGAGCTGACTTATGTACGCCAGGTTCTCGATGAGGCGCTGCGGCTCTGGCCGACGGCGTCGGGTTTCAGGCGTCACGCGAGGGAGGACACGGTTATCGGTGGCGGGCGCTACGCGATCCCGAAGGACCTGGCGATGATGGTCCTGTCCCCGATGTTGCACCGTGACAAATCCATCTGGGGCGAGGACGCCGATGAGTTCAATCCCGACCACACCACGCCGGAGCGGATGAGTGCGATCCCTCCGAACGCGTACAAGCCGTTTGGCACCGGGCAACGGGGCTGCATCGGGCGGCAGTTCGCCCTGCAGGAGGCCGTCCTGGTACTGGGCATGCTGCTGCAGCGGTTCGAGTTGATCAAGGATCCGAACTATCGGCTGCACACCAAGGTGACGCTGACCGTTAAGCCGGCCGACTTCTCCATCCAGGTCAGGCGCCGAGCAGATCGCCCGATCGACAAAGCCGAGGCGGTCAGCACTCCCGCTCAAGCGGAAGAGACTCCGCGGCCGATCGTTGATCACCGGCATAACACGCCGTTGGCCGTGCTGTTCGGGTCGAACCTCGGGACCGCTGAGGGCCTTGCCACCCGCCTCGCCCAAGAAGGGACCGAGCGCGGCTACGACGTAACCCTGGGTTCCCTTGACGATTACGTCGAGCAGCTGCCGGCGAAAGCAGCAATCATTGTTTGCTCCTCTTATAACGGGCTGCCTCCAGACAACGCGGTCAAGTTCCACCATTGGCTCGACGAAGCGGGGGATGACACGTTCGACGACTTGTCCTACACCGTTTTCGGCTGCGGCAACACCGAGTGGGCGACCACCTACCAGGCAGTGCCGACTGAGCTCGATGCAGGGCTCGAGCAACATGGCGCCAAGCGCATACATCCTCGTGGTGCCGGTGACGTCCGCGGCGATTTCGATGCCGCTTACCGCAACTGGCACGACACACTCTGGAAAGACATCGCCACCGCCCTCGGTGTCGATGCGCCGCACGAGACGGATGAGAGTCAGCCGAGGCTGTCGATCAGCGTAGCGAATAGGCAGGTGACCAACCCGGTCATCATGTCCTACCACGCGCAGGCAGCGGTGGTGCGTGACAACCATGAGCTGTTGGGCGCCAACGCGGGCCGCTCGACCCGGCACCTGGAAGTCGCCCTACCATCCGGCGTGGCCTACAAGGCAGGCGACCACCTCGGAGTGCTGCCACGCAACAACATCAACCTCATCCGGCGCGTCATGCTGCACTTCGGGCTGGACGCCGGCTCCTATGTCACGATCATCCCGAACCGCGGCAGCCACACGCATCTGCCTACCGACGAGCCAGCCCCGCTACTAGGCATCCTGGGCAGTTGTGTCGAGCTTCAGGATCCTGCAACCCGCAGCGACATCGAGGTGATGGCGCGCTACACCAGCGATCCGGAGCAGCGGTCATCGCTCGAGGGCCTCGTGGGCACCGATGATGAATCTCAAACCAGGTTCCGCAACGAAGTGCTGGCGCGTGGCCGATCCTTGCTCGACCTGCTCGAGGATTACCCAGCGTGCGACATGCCGTTCGAGGTCTTCCTCGACCGCCTGCCACCACTGCGCCCCCGCTACTACTCCATATCCTCCTCACCCATGGTCAGCCCCGACATGTGCAGCATCACCACCGGAGTGTTGCGCGGCCCGGCCCGCTCGGGGGTCGGCGAGTTCAATGGGGTGTGCTCCAGCTACCTGGAATCGAATGCCCCGAACAGCACGGTTTTCGCTTTCGTACGTGAGCCGACGATCGCCTTCCGGCCGCCGGATGATCCGCAGCTACCAATGATCATGATCGGTGCCGGTACCGGGCTTGCGCCCTTCCGCGGCTTCCTCCAGGAGCGGGCCGCGCAGCGAGCAGGAGGTGTTCCCGTGGCCACTTCATTGCTGTTCTTTGGTTGTCGGACCTCCGAGGGCGACTACCTCTACGAAGATGAGCTGAGCCGCTACGAGGCCGACGGCGTGGTCAAGGTGGACGCCGTCTTCTCCCGCGAGGGGGATCCTCAACGACGCTACGTCCAGGATGCGATCATCCAGCGGTCCGATGATGTCTGGGATCTCATCGCCAACAAGCGCGCCAACATCTACGTCTGCGGCAATGCCAACACCATGGCGCCCGGGGTCCGCACCGCACTCATCCAGGTATTCCGGATGAATTCTGGCGCCTCGACGGACGGCAACAACTGGCTCGCCGGCTTGCGAGCTGAGGGCCGGTTCCTCGAAGACATCTGGGGCGGCGGCTGACCGGCACAAGGGAGCATCCGATACCGAGAGAACGGAAGATCATGGCCGAGCCGCCGATCACTCAACCTCAGGCGCCACCTCCAGCAGCACCGTCTCCAACGGGAATTGCACCGAGCCGCCGAACCCGGCGGCGCGCCAGACCATCCTCCACGAAGGCACTCGCGCGGTTGTCTGGTCTGACGGGCATCCTTTTCGCGGTGCTGTTCACAATTGCATTGGTCTTGATCTATACAACGCCCAGGCTGTCAGCCTCGGACGCGGAGATCACTGCCTTCTACGCCGGCAGCAGCACGGTTCTTGTCACCGTGGGCCTCTATCTGGTCCCGTTCGCCGGGATCGCCTTCCTCTGGCACGCCCACACCACCCGGCTGTTGATCAAATCCCGTACGCCGTCACCGTCTGCCATTCCCTATGGTTTACAGCTGGTGTCCGGCATCCTCTTCGTCGTCCTGCTGTTCGCGGGAGCGGCCTCCGCCGGTTCGGTGGCACTCTTGAAGGATCTGACGAGCGCTCCGCTACCCTCGACTGACTTCATCCGCGGCATGCTCGCGGTCGGCTACGGAATGGTATTCGTCTACGCCATCCGCGGTGCCGGCATGTACGCGCTGACTACGACGACTCTGCTCCGGGGAGCCGGAATCATGCCCACCTGGTTGGCCGTCGTGAGTTACCTGCTGGCACTCTTCCTGCTGGTGAGCACGACGCTGCACCCGGTTGTCGTACTCCTCTTCCCCACCTGGGTCGTCGTCGCCGGCCTGGTGGTCTTCATCCGCGCCGGTCGGGTCGCCGAACCGACCGCATCCGAAAGGCAATCCGCATGACTACACCGCAACCGCTGGCGGGCCGTCAGACCACACCGTTGACGGTTGATGACATCCCAGGACCGAAGGGCCTACCCGTCGTCGGCAACATGTTCGACGTGCCCCCCGAACGCACGATCGTCACGCTGATGGAGCTGGTCCGCAAGTACGGTCCGATGATCCGATTGCGCACCCCGGCCGGTGATCGGTTCGCGGCCTCAGGACTCGCGATGATCGACGATCTGTGCGACGACGAGCGATTCGACAAGCTCGTCGGTGACGGTCAGAAGGCGGTCCGAAGCTTCGGCCGGAGCGCCGGATTGTTCACCTCCGACACCGATGATCCGAACTGGTCGAAGGCCCATAACATTCTGCTGCCCAACTTCAGCCAGCAGGCAATGCGCGACTACGTGCCGATGATGAACGACATCGCGACGCAGTTGATGCAAAAGTGGGAGCGGTTGAATCCGGGCGAACCAGTCGATGTCACCGGTGACATGACTCGGCTCACCCTGGACACAATCGCGCTGTGCGGCTTCGGCTACCGCTTCAACTCCTTCTACCGCGACACCATGCATCCGTTCGTCGAGGCCATGTACGGCGTGTTGGGAGAGAGCCAAAAACGTGCCCGGGCACTGCCCATTCAGACCAAGCTGCGGCGCGGTGCTTCGCGCAAGTTGACCGAGAACTACCGCTACATGGAGGGCGAAGTCCAACGGATCATCGATGAGCGTCGGCGCGGCGGGAACGTCGAAGATCACAAGGATTTGCTCAGCGCCATGCTGACCGGGGTGGACAAGCGGACCGGCGAGAAGCTGAGCGACGACAACATTGTGGCCCAGTGTCAGACCTTCCTGATTGCTGGTCACGAAACCACCAGCGGACTGCTCTCTTTCACCATCAGCTTCTTGATCAAACATCCCGAGGTGGTTGGCCGCGCGCAAGAGGAGGTCGATCGGGTCCTCGGGACCGACACCTCGCTGCTGCCCACCTACCAACAAGTGCAAGGCCTGACCTACGTCAATCAGATCCTCAGCGAAACCCTACGGCTGTGGCCCACCGTGGCGGCGTTCACGCGCTACCCATACCAGGACGCCATGGTCGGGCCGTACCTGATGCCGAAGGGATCCTCGATTACTGGGCTGACGATCATGCTGCATCGCGACCCGAGCGTCTGGGGCGCCGACGCCGAGGAGTACAACCCTGACCACTTCCGGCCAGAGACACGGTCGCAGCTTCCGCCTAACGCGTTCAAGCCGTTCGGTTCGGGTCAGCGGGCTTGCATCGGGCGCCAGTTCGCCATGCAGGAAGCGATGCTCGTCCTCGGCATGCTGCTGCAACGCTTCGAGTTCGTGGATTACCTGAACTACGAGCTGAAGATCAAAGAGGGTCTGACGATCAAGCCCGATGGCTTGTCCATTCAGATCAAGCAGCGCCCCGGTCGAACCACCGGAATCGCACCGATCTCGATCACCACCGTCCCGACCAACGGGCAAGCCGCTGAGCCTAAGGCGCGCCCACAGCGAACTGGTGAGGGACATAACACCCCGCTCATGGTGCTGTTCGGGTCCAACCTGGGGACTGCAGAGGGGATTGCCACTCGAATTGCCCAGGACGGATCAGATCGCGGCTATGCCGTCACCTTGGGCGCTCTGGATGATCACACGGGCGAGCTGCCACATGAGGGGGCGCTGGTCGTCGTCTGCGCGTCTTACAACGGCCACCCGCCGGACAACGCCGAGCGGTTCTGCCGCTGGATTACCGACCCCGCAACTCCCACCGACGCCGGATCCAGTCTGGCCTTCTCCGTCTTCGGTTGCGGCAACATGGACTGGGCCTCGACATACCAGGCCGTGCCGACACTGATCGATGCGCAGCTTGAGGCTCACGGCGCGCGCCGAGTACATGACCGCGGCGAGGGCGACGCGCGCTCGGACTTCGACGGTCAGTTCTCGGAGTGGTACAACGGCCTGTGGTCTTCGCTCGCCGAGAGCCTGGCCCTCTCTTCCGAGTCCACCACGGTGACGGTGACCGAGCCGCGCTTGCGACTCACCATGGAGAACAAGCAGACGACGAACCCTGTAGTGATGTCCTACCGGGCTCATCCGTCCACCCTGGTGGTCAATCGGGAGCTGCTCCGGAACGGTCAGGTCGCTGCCGACTCGCGCTCGGCCCGCCATATCGAACTGGAGTTGCCAGCCGGAATGGAGTACCAAACCGGTGATCATCTCGGCGTACTCCCTCGCAACAACGTCGACCTCATCCGGCGGGTGATGGCTCGGTTCGGTCTCGACGCCGGCACATACGTCGCCATCAACCCGACCGGCGGGGGCACGTACACCCATCTTCCGCTGGGAGAATCCGCGCCGCTGCTTGGCATCCTCGGCGCCTGCGTCGAGTTGCAGGACGTCGCCAGCCGGAGTGATCTTGCCGTGCTGGCGCGATACGCGACAGACTCCGACGAGGCGGAGCAGCTGCTGACCATGTCCGGCCTCGATGAGGCGGGCCGGGAGGCCTACCGCGAGCGGGTGGCAGCCCGTCGGCGGTCGGTGCTCGAGCTGCTTGACGACTTCCCCAGCTGCGACCTGCCGTTCAACGTCTATTTGGAGCTGCTGCCATCTATGCGGCCGCGCTACTACTCCATCTCCTCCTCCCCCGCCGTGGCGAGCACGTGCCATCTCACCGTTGGTGTGCTCCATGGTCCCGCCCGCAGCGGCGACGGGTACTTCAACGGGGTTGCCTCCAACCACCTGGGCAGCAGCATGGAGGGCAGCACACAGTTCACCTTTGTTCGGAAACCGACCATCCCGTTTCGTCCGCCGGCCAATCCCCACACCCCGATGATCATGGTCGGGGCGGGCACCGGGATGGCACCCTTCCGTGGTTTTCTGCAAGAGCGGGCCGCTCTCGCGGAGAAGGGTGTGCCTGTCGGAAAGTCGATCCTGTTCTACGGCTGCCGGAACGCGAAGGGTGACATGCTCTACGCCGACGAGCTCAAGGCCTTCGAGGAGTCGGGAATCACCGAGTTGCAGGTCGCCTTCTCGCGGGAACCCGGACAGCCTCGAACGTTCGTCCAGCACTTGATCGAGCACCAACAGGACCAGGTATGGGATCTGATCGAGACAGGTGCGGTGATCTACGTTTGCGGCAATGCCAACACCATGGCACCTGGCGTACGCGCGGCCCTGATGGACATCTACCGGGCCAAGACCAACGGGTCGGATTCCACGGCCGACGAGTGGCTCGCGAGGCTGCGCAAGGACGACCGTTACCTCGAGGACATCTGGGGAGAGATGGCGTCTGGCCTATGAGAATCTCGTAGTGGGAGTCATCGGGGAGATTCTGCCGTTGGCGGTCGGCATCGCGATCAGCCCGATACCGATCATCGCCGCGATCTTGATGTTGCTATCGCCCAGAGCGAAGGCCACCAGTATCGGCTTCCTCCTGGGCTGGCTGGCTGGCATCGTCATCGCGATCGTGATCTTCACCTTGCTGTCGTCGGTGCTGCCACAGGAACTCTCCTCCGGCTCCTCGCCGGTCGCTGGGTTGATCAAGATCATCTTGGGCGCGCTCTTGCTGTTCTTGGCGGTGAAGCAATGGCGAGGACGGCCGGCCGAGGGTGAGCTGGCAGCGATGCCGAAATGGATGTCGGCGATCGACTCCATGACGGCCGCCAAGGGCCTCGGGCTGGGGTTTTTGCTGTCGGCGGTAAACCCCAAGAATCTGCTGATGGCGATTTCGGCCGGATTGATCATCGGTGGTGCCAACCTGAGCCTGGGCGATACCACAGTAGTGATCGTCGTGTTCGTCCTGCTCGCCGGCTGTACCGTGCTTGTTCCCGTGATCGGCTACCTCATCGCCTCGGCGCGAATGGCCGGCCCTTTGGACAGTGTGAGGGGATGGTTAGTCGACAACAACGCCACGATCATGGCGGTCTTGCTCCTCGTGATCGGTGTTTCCGTGATCGGGAAGGGCGTAGCCAGCTTCTAGCAAGACTCAGAACGACCCAGCATCAGCGACACGTGTAGCCGCCGTCGATCGGAAGGGAAACGCCGGTGATCATTGACGCGGCGTCGCCGAGCAGGAAGGTGATCGGTGCGGCGATCTCGTCCTCAGTGGCCCACCGGCCGAGCGGCATCGCCTCCAGGAAGGGGCCCTCGACATCCTCACGTCCCCAGTACCATGCCGACATTGGCGTCATCACCACGGTCGGGTTGACGCTGTTGACCCGGATGTTGTACTTGCCGAGCTCCAACGCTGAAACCCGTGTGATGTTGTCGACCGCAGCCTTCGACGAGCCGTACGAGATGTGGCCGGGGAGGGCGACGAGGCTGGCCTGGCTGGAGACGTTGACGATCGAACCGCCTTTGCCGAGTCGGATCATCGATCGGGACGTGTATTTGGTGACAAGCAAGGTGCCGCGGGCGTTGATGCTGATCACCTTGTCGAAGACGGCGATGTCGGTGTCCATCGGTGTAGCGATCTCGCCGCCGTAGCCACCGCAATTCACCACGCCCCACACGTCCAAACCGTCGAGAGCCTCGCGGACGCTGTCTTCGGATGTGAGGTCGAAGGGCAGGACGCGGGCGCCGGTGTCGTCGGCGAGGGCGTCGAGACGCTCCTCGGTCTGTCCGCTGGCGATGACGTCGGCGCCTGCATCGACAAGGTGCCGCACGGTGGCGCCGCCGATACCGCCGCTGGCGCCGGTAACGAGGATGGTCCTGCCGTTGAAATCCGCCATCGGTCGCTTCTCTTCCTCGAGGTTGGGAGTCGGCCAGCGTATGGGACGAGCCTGCTGGGTTCGGCCAATCGTAGGCCGTCGCCGCTCCCAAGGGCGGCCGGGCGACCCTCGGTGAGCCTAAGATCCCGACCGGCCACGCCTGCGTACGTCCTGGTCGGAGTAGCCTCCGGTCGTGGGCGCAGATGTCGACACTCGGCCCGTCGGGCCGGACGACCTGGTTGATGTTGCCAGACTGTTCGAAAGTCAAAGAAATACTCGCCGCTGCTGGTGCATGGCGTTCTGCGAGAGCCGCAGCCAATTCGCTGCTGGCTGGCTGAATGGTGGCAACCGCCATCGCTTCGAGGCCATGGCAACGGCGAGTGCGGCGCCAATGGGAATCCTGGCTTCGGTGGCCGGCGAGCCGGTCGGGTGGTGCGCCTGTGGCCCAAGAGCCCGGTACGCCGTCGCCATCAGCGGGCGAAGCGGCATCCTCCGCAATCGGGTACGCGCCGAGGACGAATGCGTCTGGCTCCTGCCATGCCTCTTCGTCCGGATCGGGCACCGAGGCCAAGGGGTCACCCACGCCCTTGTGCGTGCGGCGATCGAACTTGCCCACCACGAAGGTGCGATAGCCATCGAAGGCTGGCCTCTCGCAGGATCCGATCGGCAGTCCCCAGACGCGTTCCTCGGTCGGGAGAAGGTGTTCGAAGACCTGGGCTTCAGCTGCGTGGAACGGCCGAGTCCGAAGCGCGCAATCATGCGGCTCGAGCTCAGCGCGATCTGAGCGGCCGCGTAAGGAGTGTGACCGGCACGCTTGACTAGGCGCCCGATCAGGCGACCCCGGTGACCTCGAACAGGCGCCACTCGCCAGGGATGCCTCTCAGCGAGTGAGACCCGCGGTCGGCGAACCGAAGGGGCGAACCGACAACGAGATCCTTTACCGTCCCTGACACCAGCACCCTGCCATCAGCTGCAAGTGCCATGACGCGCGCGGCGATGTGGACCGCGATTCCTGCGATCTGTCCGTCCTGGATCTCGACTTCGCCGCTGTGCAACCCCGCCCGAATCTCGATCCCCAACGATCGCACCGCCGAGGCGATCTCGGAGGCGCACCGCACCGCGCGAGCCGGGCCGTCGAAGGTTGCTAGGAATCCATCCCCGGTCGTGGCGACATCTTTCCCCCGGTAGCGGTCGAGATGCATCCGTACCAACCGGTCGTGGGCGGCTTTGAGGTCGAGCCAGCGCTGATCACCAAGCCTGGCGGCCAGATCGGTCGAGCCCACGATGTCGGTGAACAGCACGGTGGCCAGGATGCGGTCCTGTGCCGGCGCTGGACGAGCTCCGGTGAGGAACTCCTCGATCTCGTCGAGGACCGGCTCGGCGTTGACGAAGGGTGGGTACCAGTCGCCTCCTGGGAGCTCCACGTATTTCGCGCCTGGAATGTGCTCGACGAGGTACCGGCCCATGGGGACGCGGTAATGCCGGTTTTCGGCCCGGTGCAGGATCAGCGTTGGAGCCTGGATGCTGGGCAGCACCGACCGCACATCCACCTGGAGCACCCATCGGTACATCCGGGTGGACGCCGCGGGTGGCGCCGAGAGTCGCATGTACCGACCAACCCAGCGCTGCATCTGCGGGTCGCCGGCCAGGCTTGGGGCCGAAAGCTCGAGGACCACACCCGTACCCCATGCACGCTCCCAGATCTGGAGGAATCGCTCCGCGGCCTCCTCGGGCATCCCGATCGGGTAGTCGGCGGCGCGAAGCATCCTGGCGAACGTGTTCACCAGCACCAAGGCCCGAGTCCGTTGCGGGTAAGTCGCGGCGAACATCATGGCCATGGGGCCACCCTCGGCATCCCCAATCAGGGCCGCCTCCTCAGAGCCGGCGGCGTCCAGGACGATGCGCGCGTCGTCCATCCAGTGCTCCAGCGTCGGCAGCGCGCCAAGGGCAACGGGGTCGGAGAGGCCGGCACCTCGCTTGTCGAAGCAGATGACGCGGGCGAAGTCACTCAAACGGTTCAGGTAGCGCGCCATTGATGGGTGCTCCCACATCACCTCGACGTTGCTCGCCCAGTTGCCGATGAACAGTAGGTCGTGGGAGCCCTCGCCGAAAACCTGATAGGCGACGTATCCGTCTTCGCTCCTGATGTACCGGGTCTCCGGGGCGCCCGCCACCCACATCGACGCAGGATGACTGCCGGCGTGGCCGACGGGCGCACCCGCCCAGACTCGGTCGCGGGCTTCCCCGACGTCCATCGCTCCCCTTCCCGGCGCCAGGCTATCGCGCCACACGAGCTGAGGAACCCTGCCAGTGACCGCAGCACGACGGAGGGCTGAGGTGGTGAAGCCGAGGGCTCGTGGAGGTCATGATTTCTCCAAGGAGCTTGCCGAATCCGCCAGCACGCGGTAACCAGCTGTGCTGTAGGTTTCCGACGCAAGCCATCATCGCCATGAACAGCACCGGCCATCGATCGACAGCCTCCGAGAGGTTTGGAATGTCCTACCGTGATCCAGCGGCCATCGAGCGAGCTTTGCAATCCCGCACCTGGGCCGTCGTCGGACTAACCAGCCATGAATATCGGGCCGCGTACAACGTGGCGGCATTCCTGCAGGTCAACGGCATGCGAATCGTGCCGGTGAATCCGCTGGCCGAGCCAGTACTCGGCGAAAGTGGCTATGCCCACCTCTCCGACATCGAGTTCCCAATCGATGTCGTCGATATCTTCCGTCGCGCGGACAAGGCCGGGCAGCACGTCGACGAGGCGATCGCGATTGGCGCGCGGTGCGTCTGGCTCCAGCTTGGCGTCATCGATGAGCAGGCAGCCAAACGCGCGCAGGTTGCCGGCCTGGACGTCGTCATGGACGCATGCCCAAAAATCGAGTGGCCGCGCTACGGCGCCCGCCGCTCACAGGCTCCCTCAAACTAATCGGATCCTCGGCAACGTTGATACGGTCGACGCGTCGACGGCCCTCTTCGGCGAACTTGCGTCGACGTACTGGCTGGGGAGATCCGTCAGGGTGCGCTGACCTCAACCAGGACCTTGCCGGAAATCTCGGAGTCCGCGGCAATCGCGAATGCCTCGTGGACATCCTCAAGCGGCAGTACATGAGTGACCACTTGCTCGATCTGCGGGTTCTGATCAAGCAGCGTGATGGCGGCGTCGATCTCGTCGTTGAAGCGAAAGGTGCCCCGCACCTGTATCTCCTTCGACACCAAGGGCGCCAGGTTGACCGGTCGAGTCTCGTCGGGCAGATTGCCGACCTGGACGAGAACGCCAGCCCGGCGAGTAGCCAGCAGCAGCCCGTGGAGCGCCTGCGGCACTCCAGCGCACTCCAGCGTTACGTCGAAATGGGAGTCCGGCAGGTCCTCGACGCCGATCTGCACAGTCCCGATCGGCACCGGGCTGGCTTCGCCCAGGAACCGCGCGCGCTGTAGCGGTCCCGCAAACAGGTCGGCACAAACTACCTCCGCCGCGCCCTCAGCTGCCGCAGCAGCAGCGGTTAGCAGCCCGATCGGGCCGGATCCCGATATCAGCACACGCCTGCCCCGGATGCCGCCACCGACGGCCAAACCGTGCAGGCCGACGGCCAGCGGCTCGGCCAATGCTGCTCGTTTGACTGGCAGTGAGGCCGGCAGTCGGCGCACTTGATCGCGGCGAACGACCAGCTGCTCCACCAGGGCGCCGGGCGTGTGTGGCCATGTCGAGGCACTGCCCAAATAACCGCCAGCCCGCCAGAGGTGTCGCTGCTCCTCGGTCAGATCGGGCTGCGCGGTCCCCCACGTGGCCGGGTGCACCGTCACCGGCGTGCCGGCCTCGAACACTCCCATCGGGTCAAGGTCAATCACCCCGGACACCTCGTGGCCGGGGATCAGCGGTTCACGGATGGCGAAAACGCCGGCAGCGCCGTCAGCGTAGTAGTGCAGGTCCGACCCGCAGATCCCGACGTAGCCCACCCGCAGCCGCACCTCGCCGGCATCTGGCTCGGGGCTGGGAACCTGCTCGGTCCGCATGTCCTGCTTGGCATGGATCCGCACGGCCCGCACGCCTCATCCTCCCATTCCACGAGTCCCGCATCGGAGCTCGGCTGAGCAGTGCGTCGCAAAGGATCCCCGCTACCGGCCGAGCTGGTGGGAGTGCGCAGTGGGACCGTCCATTGAGGCAACGTCGGTCGGGCTGCCTGCTTGGTGGGCCGAAGCGGACTGTGGGCTATCCCAGGAATCTGTGCATGATGTGAAGACCGACGAGCCCACGGTCAGGATGTCTGAAAGCTTCCGGGACGGTGGCGAGGATCGTGAAGCCTAGCGACTCCCAGAGATGGACTGCGTGCTCGTTGGTCTCGACGACAGCGTTGAACTGCATAGCCGCGTACCCATCCTCTGCCGCGACCTCGAGGACGCGGTGGGCGAGGGCACGTCCGACACCCCTGCCGGCTGCGGTCGGCGACACCATGAAGCCTGCATTGGCGACATGACTGCCAGCAGCTGGCTGATTCGGATGAAGCTCCGCGGTTCCCACAACTGCTCCATCGTCGACAGCGACGAGTACCCGACCACCGGGCTTGTCCATCCACCACGTTCGTGCCGCGTCTTCGCTGGTATCGGGCGGCCAGCAATAGGTATCGCCGGCTGCAACGATCGGCTGCAGGAATCCCCAGATGACGGCCCAATCGGCATCGACGGCGTCGCGGATCTCCATCTCGGCATCCTGACAGTTGCGACGGCGTAATTGTCGTGGTGGGGAACCAAGGTCGCCCTTGCCGGACCAGGATCAGCCGACCCGGAGGGGTGGTGGCGCCGTGGAGGTCAAGGTCGGACAGTCAGTGCTGCTCCATCCCGGCCCTGTGAGCCAGGTGCCTACCACTGCGCCATCACCGTTTCCGAAGGCCGCCTTGCTGAGGCCAAGACCTGGCTGCAGGAGCGTGTTCCACTGCTGGAGGGGGACGGCCTAGACGAGTTCACGGTAAGGGCGCCGTGGAGCTCCCAGTCCCTCTAATTCACGGGCTGGATGGGATTCTTCTCGAACTGATCGGACGACACGACCTGCCGGCGGTGTCGTCGTCGGCGAATTCACCAGCGCCGAGCTGGCGCGCATCGGTGAGATCGGCCTTGCCGTCCGGATGTGCCGGCGATGGTCGCGACTCTGCAAAACGTATTCGAACTGCCTGTGTTCGGCACCGCCGCGGCAGAGTTCACCCCGCTCGGCGATCACGACGGGCTGCAGGCCGAGGATGTCGCCGTAGAACGCGGCCGCCTGCTCCGTCCGAAACAGGCAGCTCGACCTTGCTGATCAACACCTCGGGAATCTCCGATCGTTGACTGTCGGCTGTGCCGCGAGCCGACGACTTTGAGGCCGACATCCCGTAGCCGTTGTGCACGGCGGGGCGCCGAGCTCGAGGAAACACCCGCTCCGAACCTGGTGAGCCAGACCAGGATGTGCCGGTGGTCAACAAGCAGGCCGAGGAGACTGAGTACGTGGGCCACACCATGCCGAGGTCATGAGGTGTAGTGGTGGAAGAGAATGTGGAAAGGAGACCGGCCATGAAGCTGCGCTGGATCGACTCCACAGGCGTGAGCGAGCGCGACCTGACCGAGCTGCCCGTCCTACGGAAGCGCACCGACGGATTTCTCTGGCTCGATATACCAGAGTGGAGCGACGACGCAGAGACGATCTTGGCGAATGAACTTCAGTTTCACCCGATGGCGATCGCCAAGACCAAGAGCCGCAACCACGTTCCCCGAGTACATGTGTATCCGGACCACATCTTCATCGTCGTGCACGCACCTGAGATCGGCGCAGGCGGGCACGTGCACTATCTGGAGCTGGACCAGTTCGTCGGCGAGGACTTCTTGGTCACCTCTCACGGGCCGCTGAGTCCAAAAGTCCCTTTGGAGGCTGCGTTGCGTGAGACGGAGGCGGTGGCGGCACGGATGGAGGCCGGGCGGCTGCGCCCTACCTCGCCTTTCGGTCTCACCTACGCGATCGTCTCCTCGATAGCGCGTCGGGAAGCTGACATGGTCGCCGAGATCGCGCGCGAGGTGGGCCTGATGGAGCAGCGGGTCATGGCTGATGTGGATGAGGATCCGCATAAGTTTCTCAGCGAGCTTTTCGCGGCTCGACATGAGCTGTTGACGATCAAGACCATGGCCGCGCAGGGCAGCGAAATCTATCGGCGGGCGATCAAGCTAACTACCTTCGCCCCACCGGAGGGTCTGGAGCTGATGAGGGACGTGCTCGATCAGTACGAGACCGTCGCCCATATCAGCGACTCCCAGCTGCGGTTTTTGATAGGCGTAACGGAGTTCTATCGCGCGCGTACCGACACCAAGATGACCATCGCCGCCGAGCGGCTCGCCGTCATCGCGGCGATCACCCTCCCCATTACGTCGCTCTCGTCTGTGCTTGGCATGAACGTCATCGTCAACGAGTCCACCCACTGGGCAGCGTTGGCCATCCTGTTGTTGATCATGCTGATCATATCCTTGATCCTGCTGCGCTGGGCCCGCAAACAGGGTTGGTGGTGATGATCCGAGCAGCGCTTGCCCGCTGGAATGTTGCTTGTTATCAGCTTTGTGAATGCATGCGGATTAGGGTGGCAGCGTGGACCGTGCTGGCGCGCAGGCCTGGCTCGACAGCTACGTAACGGCATGGCTGTCCTACGACGCGGGCGAGATCGGGGCCCTCTTCACCGAGGACATCGTCTACCGATACCACCCCTACGACGACCCAATCGTCGGCCGAGAGGCTGTCGTGGCGTCGTGGTTGGGCGAGTCCGACTCTGATGGTGCCTCGACCCGTGACGCACCCGGCACCTACTCGGCGCGTTACGCACCGGTGGCCGTCGACGACGACGTCGTGGTCGCTACAGGGACCTCCAGCTACAGCGAGCGGCCCGACGGGCCGGTTGTTCGCATCTATCGCAACTGCCTCGTGATGCGTTTTGACACCGAAGGGCAATGCCGCGAGTTCACTGAGTACTACATTCGGCAGCCGTGATCGGCATCAGCCCGCCGCCCTCAAGACCGGTCATACGAGGGACCGTCTGCGGAACGCAGTTTGCCTAACCAGAGGTTCCGATCTGCCAGCATGAGCAGGCGGCGGCGGTTGCTTCTGGCGTGCGAATCACTTGGATGCGGATTCCTGCGCGTGTGCGGGCGAGCACCGAAGCGATCTGTGAGTGTCGTACCGGCTGGTCTGGGACTGGCTGGTCAGGATGGTCCTGGTCGTGTCCGTTCGGTGCGTGACTCACGAAGCAATTGACCCCTTCGGCGGTGTCTTTCCGTTGAATTGTCCGCACCGAGTGACGCGGCCGGTACCGTCCGGCCCACCTCGGTGACCTGATCAGGAGACTGCCCGACCCGTCGCGGGTCGTGGCCCATCACAGATATGCCCCGACGTGACCTCTTCCCGGACCGGTACCGGCCGCCTTTGGCGACCGCACGTCCTGTCCGCTATTGAAGACAGGAGCGTCGATCACCATGACAATCGTCGCGCATGCTCACCCATTCGTCATCGGCGTCGATGCGCACGCCCGCAACCACGCCGTCGCTGTCTTGGCCTGCCCGACCGGCGAGGTCGTCGACGAAGCGCAGTTTCCTGTCACCGTCGCAGGACTCCAGCGAGCCGTCTCGTGGGTCGCCCGCCGCACCGGTGGTGATCTCGATGGGTTGTGGGTGATCGAGGGAGTGGGAACCTACGGCGCCCGCCTGGCCCGCGTCGCCAACGACACCGGGTATGCGGTCGCCGAGGCCGGCCGGATGAACGCCCGCGCCAACCGCGGAGTTGGCAAGTCCGATCCGTTGGACGCCCGCCGCATCGCCCAGTCCGTGCTGGCCGTCGACGAGGGGATGCTGCGTCGGCCCCGCGCCGACGACGGTGTCCGAGCCGCCGTCCGGGTGCTGATCGCCTCACGTGATCACCTCAGCGCCGAGCGGACTAGCGCGGTCAACGCGTTGACTGCGCTCATCAAGGTGGCCGACCTGGGCATCGACGCCCACCGACCCCTGACGGCCGCTCAGATCACTGCGATGGCCGGCTGGCGTGCCCGAGACGAAGACCCCGCAACCGCTGCGGCTCGCCAGGAGGCTGTCCGGCTGGCCAAGCGGGTGATTGCAGCAGATCGGGAGATAGCGGCCAACACCAAGCAGCTGACCGACCTCCTCAACGCCAACCCAGCTCGGGTGCTGCTCGACAAGCCCGGGATCGGGCCGGTCACCGCCGCCGTCACCCTGGCTGCGTGGTCGCATCCCGGCCGGGTCCGCTCCGAAGCCGCATTCGCCAGCCTCGCCGGGGTGAACCCGATACCAGCCTCTTCCGGCAATACCGTGCGCCACCGCATCAACCGTGGCGGCGACCGACGACTGAACCGCGCCCTCCACATGGCCACCGTGACCCGCATCCGGATGGACCCACGCACCCGCGCCAACGTCGAGAAGCGAACCGCCGAAGGACGAACCCCACGGGAAATCCGCCGCTGCCTGAAGCGCTACCTCGCCCGCCAAATCTACCGCCAGCTCAACGCCGCCGAGACCGCGCTCAACCCGACTTGACAAACATAGGCGATTCAACGGTGGTAGCCCGCTGCGCATGCCGACCGTGCGCCTGTCTAGCGTCCGAGCAGGCGGTTCAGCCAGTCTGGCCCGACGATGAGGGCCCGCTCCGGAAGGCGGCGACGCAGCCCGCGGTCAGCCGTGACGACCAGAGGTATCTTCCCGGCCGCTGTCAACTCGCTCGCATCCTCGACTATTTCGCTATCGCCGTCCCGATCCGCGCGCAGTACTGACACGGCCCGCGGCCCCTCGGCGCGCTTGGCCGCACCCTCCACGACCGCACGGACCTCCGTAATCCGCACCGTCCCAAGCCCTGCCGGATGCGTGATCTCGGCACCATTCAAAGGCTCCAACCCGTTGAGCAGGCGAGTGGCTGCGGCTGCCCTGTCGCGCCACCAGCCGTCAGGGCGAGACCCCATCACGTTGGCGATGTCCACGAGCAACACCACATCGTGCAGCTGCGCGGACATGTTCACAACCCCTCCGTCAGTGGCGATGATGACCAACGCCAGACTCCCATCCTCCTGCGGGAACCAACCAGTGGCCCGCCGACCGCGTTGACGCGGCCGTGCGGCAAGCTGCTGGGGCCTACGGCTGGACTCCTCCGCGGAGATCATCGAAGGTCCCATCTGGACCGTGAACAGGACTCTGACCGGCCCAAACGCATCGGCGCCCCCAGCAGGATTCGAACGTACGACACAGGTTTAGGAAACTTCTCCAACCCCGAAATCCCAAGATCAGGATGACCAGGCGAGACGTCCCAAACCGTCCCAGAACTCTTGACAAATAGGTGAAATCAACTCTTGACAGGCACCCTTGCGCGGAGTCTTGCGGAATGGCTGCGGACTGGGAGTTGATCATGGCGCGGAATCCCACCCGGGCCGGACGGTACCTACCAACGACCGTCGGATCTTGCCACGCCACGCTCGCGTTTGTGCAGGTCGGCGCCCGCCGTGATGCAATCCGATCATGTGGCCGTTTCGGGGGAAGGACCCTGACCGTGGAGCCTGATCTGCAAGGACCCGCCCACCCTATCCGGGCCTAGCCGAGAAGAGCATCGCAGCAAGCCAAGCCGCCTCCAGTGACCGGCCCGGAGATCAGCCTCGACGGCCAACCGTCACTCCGGCTCCAGACACGCGGCCAGCCGTGACCCGCTGACGGACGCGGAACTCCACATCGAACCAGGACCTGGACAGCCGGGATCCTGCCCTAGGCAGGAGCACGATTCACTGCATCAACAGACGAACTCACGGCCCGACTGCATGAAAGCGGGCTAAGCCGGATGGGGCGCCGTCAGTCATGTCGCCCCCTTGTCGGTTGCCCGCATCGCAGCCAGCCTCGGTTCGGCCTTATCAAGGAAGGCGTCGACCTCCTCCGGGTCGTAGCCAAGTCGTAGGCGGCGGGTAGTCGTGAACTGCTTGCCGGGGGGCGCACGCCACGTCAAAGGGGGTCGCCTACCCCGAGGAACGTGTCGCGAATAGCCTCCCGGAAGGCGTCGACCTCCGCTGTGTCATAGCCATCGTGGCGGTCTTCGGTCGAGGAGAACTGCGTGCTGCGGACGTTGTCTGATTTCACCGGGGATCTTGTTGCCCCGAGGAACGTGTCGCGAATCTCCTCCCGGAAGGCGTCCACCTGTATCGGCACGTAGCCACGCCCCCCACTGGGGTTTGAGAATGTCGTTGAGTCGGCCCACTCGGCCCAGGCGACAAGAAGGGCACCGCTAACCAGTGGTCCTGCCGGCCTGTCCGTGGACTCCATCGCGGCCAGCCTCAGGCTGGCCGCCTCGAGGAACGCGGCAACCTGCTTCTCGTCATAGCCCTCCCTCAGACGGCGGGTCGAGAACTGCTTGCCGCGGACGTCATCTGATTTCACCGGGGGTCCGCTTACCCCGAGGAACGTGTCGCGAACGGCGCTGAGGAAGGCGTCCACCTCCCGCTGGTCATAGCCGAACCCCAGACCGGTGGATGAAAATGTGGTTAACGCAGCCCACGCGGCCCACTCGACGAGAGTGGCACCGCTCACCTTCTCATCAAGCGGTGTCACCGGCCCGGGCTGGACGGTCGACCGGCCCTCCATCGTACCTAGGAACGCCCGGCCCCGCTGGGCGCTGCTGATCAGCAGTCGGCTCTCACCGCCTGCCCCGCCATAGACCGTCACCCGCTCACCGGGCACCAGCATGCCGGCCTTCATCCACAACGCGAGGCGAACCTCGGGGAACAGGGGCTGGTACCCGCGACCGGTGCCGTCCCAAGGGATGTCAAGTACCAGCGTGCGTCCACCACGCTTCGAGGCCATCACCGTGGCCGTGCGTGGATCGCTGCGCCGCCGGAGCAGCCTCGAAAACCCGTTACCCGCCTTGAGCGCCTCGAGCGCCTCGAGCGCCGGCCCGAGCCCGAGCCCAAAAATACAGACCGTGAGGGCCAATTCGAACAACTGCCCGATCGTATCGTCGTCCGGGTTGACGTAGTCGCCGAAAAAGACAAGGACAGCAGCCGCGGCGCAGGCCAAGGCGGTAGCGAACAAGCCAACAGCAATACCGACGTAACCAGCCAGCACCAGCCGAAACTCCGCAGGGACCCTATCGCCCGAACCCGGCACATACGGCTCCGGCAGCGCCTGCCCGGCCACCCCGGCAGGTACAGCCTTCCCCGCGGCGTCGCTGATCGCGGCGACCACCGTGTCCGCCACCACCGTGTCCGCCACCACCGTGTCCGCCACCACCGGCGGCCGCCCCACAATCGGAGCCCCGCACCGAGAGCACACCCGAGCCGTGACGGCAACCCCTGCCGCGCACTCACGACACCTCATCTGCACCCACCCAGCCGCCGACGCACAGAGCGACACCACGCTGCTCCACGGCCGACAGTTCCTCACGGACCTTTGCTCGCAGTACGCGCCTTTCGCCGCTTCGTGAGACGAATTGGGTGATGAGCGAGCCGAGGATGGAGCCGACGCCCACGGCGGGTGAGCAGTTGGCCGGTCTCGGTGATCGATGACACGGCGTCGATTTTGTCAGAGCGCGGCGTGGCTGGTGGCCGATTCGAGGCCCTGGCCCTCTTCCGGGCAGGGTAACCTACGCCGAGGGCTGATCGCCCCAGTTACCCTCACCTGGTTGCTCCTGACATTGCTGTAATTCCACCGGTGCAGGTAGGGAGCCGAGCATGGCGTACGCCGTGACCATCTCATCCTGGAGCACCACGAAGTCCCTTTGCAGGTCCCACAACCTTTCGGTGGTCAGGTCCCACCAGCACCCGAAACTCGGCCAGCTGCTCATTCACGCGTGTAGACGTGTCACCCGAGCCCGAAGTCCCCGATCGAGCGCGCTTCGGCGACGCGCAGGCCAGACTCGTAGGCGCCGGCGAGCAGCGCGCCGATCACGGCGAACTGCGTCACGGCGGCGCCGGGCACGGGAGACGGAGTCATCACGGTTGGAGCGTAACGAGCCGAACGCATCCACACTGCCCAGTCCGACATCCGCGACGCCGAATCGCTCGACGTCCCTCAGCGTGAGCGACCGCAGGGCCGCGTGATGATGACCGACGAGCTCGTAGGCCACGAGTGACCAGCCGATCTCGTGAGCCTGATGTCGGGATATCCGTCGTAGATCCGATCTTGGCCAGTCGCACCCGTGACGACCGGGAAGACGACAACCCGGAAGCGATCCACCAGTTCGGCCGTGATCAGCGATCGGCACAGACTCACGCTGCCCAGCGTGCGGATCTCAGTGCGGCTGTCTTCCTTCATCGCTCGCACGGCTTCCACAGCGTCTCCGGTGACCAGTCGCGTGTTGGCCCACGCCAGCGGCTCGGTCAGGGTCGAGGAGAAGACCACCTTCGACACCTGGGTCAGCTGATCGACCCCTTCCTCGCCGCTTGCGGCGAATTCTGCCATCAGCCGGTAGGTCGTCGCTCCCATCAAAACGGTGTGCTCGGGCTGTTCGCCCAGCCAGCCGAGATACTCCGGGCTTTCCATGCCCCACCAACCCGGCCAGCCCTCAGCGGCCCCGTAGCCGTCGAGCGCGGTGATGAAGTCGACCATGAGTGTTCCCATCAGATTCCTTCCGTCCAAGCGCGGGCCGTTTCTCCACGCTAGAACGCGATGGCCCAAAGCAACTGAGCAGCCCGGTAGCCGTACTGGGTGTACGTCACCTCAGCCGAAGGTGTCGACTCGCTGCTGCGTCGCGTCCCGCGCCACTAGCCGATCCCCTTCGGACACGGTCGGGCCCTCGCCACCGGTCGCGGTTACCGACCGGCTTGCGGGTGCGTCGACCACCTGGGGTGGTCGGCCTAGTCTGCCGAACATGCGCATGCTGCACCTCGGGCTCCGGGTCTCCGATCTGGAACAGTCGCTCGCCTGCTACATCGCGCTCGGTTACGCCGAGCTCGGCCGTGTTCCCGAGACAGCGTTCGGCAGCCTGACCATGATCTAGCCCATCCGAGTAGTCGGACTGCGTTCGACCGACATTCTTACCACCCTCGATAACGCCGCTGCAGACAGTGACAGAAGGACGCGTTCGGCCGATACTAGCCGCGTCCGTCGACGCCACTTGTCGCTGCTGACGATCGAAGTTAAGGCGGCTGGCGGTGCAGCTCGGTACCTCCGTACGCGTTTCCGACGCTGCACCCGTCACCGAGCGGGGCGGATGTTGTGGTTCAGGCGGAATAGGTTCTGCGGATCGTAGGTGGCTTTGATCTGCGCCAGGCGCGCGTAGTTCGGTCCGTAGGCGGCCTTGACGCGATCGTCGCCCTCATCCCCGATGCCCAGGAAGTTGACATAAACGCTGCCAGGTGAGAATGGCTGCATGGCCTCCCACAGGCCTTGCGACCAGGCGATATTGGCCTGATCCTGGGCCGGATCGGTCCATGCCGAAATGGCGTTGAGCGCATACGTCGCGTCGCGCAGCGGGTACGCGGTGTCTTGCACGCCGACGCGATTGGTCGCGCCGCCATAGAACTCGATCAGCGCTGCTGACAGCGGCGAGGGGCAGGTGGCGGCGGCGGCGATGATCGCCTCGAGCACATCGTCGTCGATGCCGCGCAGGATCGCCGATTTCCAGTACACGCGATTGCCCGGCGGGTTGAGCGCGTCGAGCATCTGCTGGGCGGAGGTGTACGGCATCGGTTGGACCATGTCCGCGACGGGCGGTCCGAACGAGCGCAGCGGCTGGAACAGCGCCTCGCCTTCTTCGGTCGGCCCGTGGTGGAAGAGGATGCCGACGACGATGGGTACGCCGTCAGGTGAGGTGCCCAGGCCCGCATACGCGCTGGCATTCTCGGGCGCGCCCTCGGTGAACGCGCGGAACGCGCGCAGGACGTCGAGCGCCATCGGACGTGGCCAGACCAGCAGGCCGGCCAGGACGGTGGGTCCGACGCGGTGCAGGCGGTACTCGAACGACGTCACCACACCGAAGTTTCCGCCGCCGCCGCGGACGGCCCAAAAGAGGTCCGCGTTCTCGTCGGCGCTGGCGGTACGCAGTTGACCGTCGGCGGTGACGATGTCGACCGAGAGCAAGTTGTCGCAGCTGAGGCCGTACGTTCGCCCTAGCCAGCCGATGCCGCCGCCTAGCGTGAGGCCGGCCATGCCGGTGGTCGACACGACGCCGCTGGTCGTCGCCAGGCCAAACGCCTGGGTTTCCGCGTCGAACTCGGCCCCGGTCAGGCCGGCTTCGGCGCGCACCGTTGCTCGGGCCGGGTCCACGCGAATGCCCTTCATGGGCGACAAGTCGATCATGAATCCGCCGTCGCACACGCTGCTGCCCGCGGCGCTGTGGCCGCCGCTGTGGACAGCCACCACCTGCTGCTGGTCGCGCGCGAAGTTGACCGCGGCGACCACATCGGCGGGGTCGGCACAGCGGACAATCACCGCAGGGGAGCGGTCGATCATCGCGTTCCAGATACGCCGGGCGCTCTCGTAGCCCTGGTCAGCTGGCCGGAGCACAGCGCCGCGTACACTATTTGCGAACGTCTCCAGACTCTGATCGACAGCCATCCTGGATCTCCTCTCTTGTATGCCAATGTCGCCCGCGAAAATAGTCTCGTCGCCGCTGCCGGCGCCGGCAATACCGACACCGCCGAGTACAGGGCATCCGACCCGAGATCGGCTGCGGCTACCTGTGGGCCCCTGGGCCCCGCGCAATTAGGCTCGCGCCGTGATCAACGGCGCCCACGTCATCATCCACAGTCACGACGCCGAAGCCGATCGTGCCTTCTTTCGGGAAGTGCTCGACTACCCGTATGTCGACGCCGGAGCCGACTGGCTGATCTTCAAGCTTCCTCCCGCCGAGATCGCCGTGCACCCCACCGAAGGCCCCCCTTCGCATGAGCTCTACCTGATGTGCGACGACCTGGACACAACGATGGACGAGCTGGCCGCTAAAGGAGCGACGCTCACCGCAGTCACCGAAGCCCGGTGGGGGCGCCTGACGAGCCTGCACCTGCCGGGCGGGGGCGAGGTGGGGCTGTACGAGCCCCGACATTCACGGGCTACCGACCTGTAATATCCCGCCGCTGGATCAGCGTTCCCGGAGACCGGCCGGACCGGCGCTGCTCCCAACCGCAGTAGGAATTGCCCGTAAGCCAGTGAGGATGGGTGTGGCGTCTTCCGCCGGGTCTGACTCTTCGTAAGCCTGACGCGTTGGTTGCTGTCTTTGGGTCGATCCGTCGGCCCGGCGGAAGACGTCGTTGCACGCGAACGGCCGGACGGTGTGACCTCATAGGAGCCTGCGCAAAAGGCGCCCATCACTGGCTTGTCCACCGATCTGCATCGAGGTGATGGCCGCGGCGTGCGCCCATCTGACCGCTGCGAACGGAACAGGTAAGGCATGACCAGCATGACAAGGACGACGGTTGGTGTCACTGGCGGTGTGGACACGCACCGACAAAGCCACCATGCCGCCGTGATCGATCACCTCGGGCGCCAACTCGGCGATCGTGAGTTCCCGGCATCGCCAGCCGGCTATCGCGCCCTCGTGGAGTGGCTACAAGGCCACGGCGAGCTGGATCGAGTCGGTGTTGAGGGCACCGGCGCCTACGGTGCCGCGTTGGCTCCACAGCTCCGTGAGGCAGGGATGCTCATCGTCGAGGTCGACCGCCCGGATCGACGGGCGCGGCGGGCCCACGGCAAGTCCGATCCGCTGGACGCCTATTCCGCTGCTCGGGCTGCGCTGTCAGGTGCTGCCTCGGTCGTGCCGAAGCTACGCAACGGCCGGGTCGAGGCGATCCGGGCGCTTCGCGTGGCACGATCCAGTGCCGTCAAAGCCCGAAGTCAGGCCACGAATCAAATCAAATCCTTGATCCTCACCGGTCCGGCACAGCTGCGCGAGCAGCTGCGGCACCCGCCCACTCCGAAGATGATTGCGGGCTGCGCCCGACTCCGCCCAAGACACCAACTCAGCGACACCGAACACGCCATCAAGACCGCGCCGCGCCGACTGGCCCGTCGCCACCAACAGCTCTCCGAAGAGATCGCCGAAGCCGACCACGAGCTTCATCAACTGGTGCACCAGGTCGCCCCCGCCCTGCTTGCCCTTCCCGGAGTTGGACCCGAGGTCGCCGGCCAAGTGCTCATCAGCGCCGGCGACAACTTTGACCGGATCAACTCCGAAGCCGCCTTCGCGCACCTCTGCGGCGCCGCGCCGATCCCCGCCAGCAGCGGACGCACCCACCGACACCGGCTCAATCGCGGCGGTGACCGCGGCGCCAACAATGCGCTCTACGTTGTCGTTCTCGGCCGCCTCCGCTACGACCCACGCACCCGCGCCTACGCCGAGCGCCGCACTCACGAAGGCCTGTCCAAGCCCGAGATCATCCGCTGCTTGAAGCGCTACGTCGCCCGCGAGATCATCAACGCCCTACCCATACTGGTCGCCGAGAACAGTTCCGCGCACCCACTTGCCAGACCATAGGAGCATCGACCAGTATTCGGGCGGCTTGCGGAGTGCTCGGATGGGAACGGTCAGCGGGCCGCCCTGCACGTATCAGATCTCCCCTTTCGACACATGACCGAGCTGCATTGGTCGAGCCCGGTCAGGCCGCGGCACGTCCTTTTATGGTGGTGGGCGTGCCGGTGGCCGCGTTACTGAAGTTGCCGCAGTGGGACGCCGCGACCCGGCACCCGTTCCTGCGAGCGGTGGGTGACGGGACGGCACGCACATTCGGGGTATGGCTGGCGCAAGACGCGTTGTTCGTCGCCAACCTCGTCGCGTTTCAGGCGCGGCGGGTTGCCCGGGCGCCGCGGTCGGCGCAAGGAGTGCTCGCTCACGGTGTCGTTGGTCTAGTGGCGGAGCTGGATTGGTTCGACATCCAAGCCGCGTCTCTCGGGGTGTCTCTCGAGGTGGCACCGATGCGCGCCACCCGCGATTATCAGGCACTGCTGTCCGGGCTGGACGAGGAGCGGTCCGCGCGGGCGGTCGTCGGCTTGTGGGTGCTGGAACGGGTCTATCTGGAGGCCTGGCGTTACGCCGCGTCGTACGGTGGGGCGGAGCCCTACGCCGCGGCTGTGGCGCACTGGACAGACCCCTCGTTCGCGTCGTATGTGGCAGCGCTTGAGGAGCTAGCCGACGCGGCGCTCGCGCAGGAGGCCGACGATGCAGTGGAAGACGTCGTGGGCGCGGTGCTGGCGCATGAGGTTGCCTTCTGGGACATGGCAGAACAGAGGGACGGGTGAGCCTCGCTCAGAGACTGTGGGTGGACAACGCAGATCTTGCGGGGAGGGCGCTCGCACACCCGTTCGTCCGTGGTGTCGCGGACGGGTCGCTGCCGCGCCAGGTGTTCAGCGGCTACGTTGCCCAGGACGCGTTCTTCCTGGAGGCGTTCGCCCGGGCCTATGCCCTCGCCTTGGCGGCGAGTCCCGACACCCAGACTGTGCTCGCGTTCGCCGGCTTGATCGCCGGCGTGCGCGATGAGCTGAGCATGCACGCCGCGTACGCGGCGCGCTGGGGAGTGGACCCTTCGACAACCTTCCCGGCCGAAGCGACTCTGACCTATACCGAGTTTCTGCTGGCGACGGCGGCGACCTGCACCGTCGGGCTGGTGTGCGCAGCGATGACACCGTGCATGCGCCTGTACGCACATCTCGGACAGTCGTTGGCCGTCGAGGGGGTTGCCGCGGACAGCCCCTACGGCTCGTGGGTCACGGCGTACGCCGACCCTGCGTTCGGCATCCTCGCAGACCAGCTCGAGGCGCTGCTCGACGCACACGCGACCGAAACCCCGGCAGTGCGGGCGGCGTACGGCCGGGCGATGCGGCTGGAGCTTGCCTTCTTCGACGCCACATATACCCTGACGCCGCGCCGGCCTCGATGACCTCTGCATCGCGGAGCGACCGGCTACCGGCGCCAATTGAGGCAGAACGGGAACGGGCTAAGGGAGGCAGTCGTGGCAGCGTGGAGGTGGGATCTCCAGACATCTTGGACCTTCAGTTACGCCGCTCGAAAGGTCCGGTACCGGCGGCCACTGTCCATGTTGCCTTGATGTCAGTGGTGTGAATGTGGTCAACAAGAAAGGCAAGTCGGTTGTCGACGCTGGCCGACCCGATATCTAGTCATGCGCCTTTGTGCCTGTCGTGGGTAGAGGCAATCGGCAAGGGCTTCGGGGACAGGTCCCTTGGACCGGATCTGAGGATGATGATGATGGTGGCCAGCAACCACATCCCGGCGATCAGCCAGCCGAACATTACCGCGTCGGTCCCGGAGAACATGGGAGAGAGGAAGCCTGCCAGTATGGTGCCGTTCGAGGCGTGGAACAGCGTGGTAAGCAGAACACTTCCATTGGTGTTGTTGAACAGCCATGTGATCGGGATGGTCGCGATGAAGGTGACGACGAAAGTGGGTGCGAACTCGCTCAGGGTCTGCGCGCCACTCAGATAGAAGGGTAAGTGCCACGAGGCCCAAATGCCCCCGAGGATCAGGCTTGCGGTAAGCGCTGACCGCTTGGCCTGCATCCGCGGCAGGGCGAAGCCTCGCCAGCCCAGCTCCTCTCCGAGTGCACCGCCCACCACGAGCCGAACGACATAGACGAGGGGGAGTGTGAGCACGCCAGCGAGCTCGCCAGAGGTGGGGGCGGACGCACCTAGAAGGACGTTGAGCGAAGCCGCCGCGGCGGCGAGCCCAACGGGGAGCAGAAATGCCACCGCATACCAACGACCGCCCACCCGCCACCGCACCTGCCGGCTGAGCAGGGCCTTCATTCCGGTTCTTCCCAGAGTGAGCCCGGTGATGAGGATGGCCGCGAGTGTGGGCCCGTACGGGAAGATCCCCTCCCCGACCAGGCCCCCGAGATCAAAGGCGAGGGGCCACCACGAAAGCGCGAAGGCCGACACGAAGAACGCTAGAAGTGCGTGTCTGCTCAGCCACCGGTTGTCTCCGCTCGCAGGAGATACGAGGACTCGGTCATCAGGCACGCTACCCACGAGAGTGATTGTCCCGCTGCGCTAGGCCGGGGAGGCGAAACTTGTCGAACGGATGGCGTCCCGTGCAGACAAGGAGCAGTGTTTGACCCTGAAACACTTAAAGATCGCCTCCGCCAGCGCGAGATACCCGGGCTGACCTGCGCGAGGTCTGCCAACCTTGACAGCGGGTCGCCACCGTTGCTCGTTGTCAGTTGGGCCAGGTTCAGGCCTAACGATCTTGTATGCCAGCTAGAGCTCGCTGGAGCCGACCGCCTTGTCGATCACCTGCCAGACCTCCTGGTCCAGCCGGTTCTCCTTCCAGATGTCGTACGCGGTCTTCGCCCATGTTCCCAGCGGGCCTTCGGTCCCCAGCAAGCTGTCCGAGGCAACTCGCGTGCGGCGACACGGCATGCGCGGCACCGCCCGATGCCCGGAGGCCCCAGGTTTGGGCTAACGCTGATTCATGATCACCAGCCATTAGCCTAACGCTTGCGTCGCACGGCGCGCTTTGCTGGGCTGAGCGTTGCGCGTGATGGTGTGCGCAGATGGATCTGGTCATCACTATGTTGAGCCAGCTGATGCCTCCGCCGCTGTGATCTTTGTAGTCCCAACCAGCCATGGCCGAACCCGCCATATCGTCCACCTATTGAGAACCGCGAAAGGAACTGTGCTCCTCGCCGCCGGCGTCCTGGTCGCCGCCTCGCCGTTCCGATTCTGCTGCTACGGCGCCTGCTGGGATGGATCCGCATCGCGCGGGGTCGGAGGAACCCGAGGGTAGCGTCAGCATTTCCGCGCCCTCGAGGCAAGCAGCTCAAGAGCGCACCCCCGGGCTCCTCACCCAGCCGTGGGACTCAGGCTGCCTAGCGCACCCGGGTGTAGACCAGGTCGAAGTCGGTCTTCCAGCCGTCTCCCTCGTCGTACTCCCAGCGGCCCTCGATCCTGTTGCCGTCCTCGCTGATCGTCGCGGTGAAGCGCTGGCTGAACGGCTCCCCCTCGCGCCAGAGCCTCCACTCGCCGTTGCCGATGCTCATCTGGTAGATCCGGCAGACGTTCCGGTCGTCGGTGTAGAGCTGGTAATAGGTGCCGTTGGCGGCATCGCAGCCATAGACGCAGACACCGTCGGGCGCCTCCGGCATGTCCACCGTCGAACGCTCCAGCAGAAGCTGGCCGCCCTCAAGCCATTCGAAGGTGGCCTTGGCCTCTCCCGGCCATGGCTTGCCGCCAGCCGGTGTCGCCGTCTGGCTCCACTCACCGACCAGCACCGCCATCTCCTTGAGCGCCTGCTCAGCGGTCGGCTGATCCATGGTCATCCCCCTTCCGGCCTACTGGGCTTATAGATCTAGACCATCATCGCCGACGGTCTTCACCTCAGCCAGCTCGAGGGCATGCATGTCGACATCGTCGAAGAGGCGCTTGCCCTCCCCGATCACGACCGGGAAAGATCATCAACCGGAGCTCCTCACCCAGATCCAGATCGAGCAGGCTCCGCGCAAGCTGCCCGCTGCCCTGCACGGTCACGTCCTTGTTGTCGTCGTAGCGGCGATCGGATTCTGCAGCAGCGTGATCAGCAGGAAACGCCCTGGCTGACGAACCTCGAAACCGCCTCGGCGAAGCGGTCGGAGTGGGCTCGGGCCCTCTGATTTGGTTCGTGCGAGGTCGGGATCGCGATCTTCGACTCCTCGGTGCCGATCGGCAACGGCCAGAGCATCTACCGGCGCATCCGGCGACCGGCACTACCTTGACCGCGAGGCACTGAAATGCAGCCGCTTAGGTCCGTCCTCTGACACTGTAAAGGTGCGGTGCGCGGTCACCGCCGGTACGCCGAAGCGGCACCGATGTCGAAAGCGTCGGCACTGCTGTGCGTGCGTTCCCGTCCGGTGTCGGGGCTGGCTTAATTGACCTGTTCCTCCGCCACCAACGTCCCCGTTCCGGAAACTTGGCCTTGCGGGAGCTGGTGGCTAGCCTGTCCGCGGAGCTTGACCCGGTGCTGGACACCGAGGGAAGCCTGGAGTAGTACCGGCAATTCCACGTCAGGTGCCTGCTGATGTACGGCAGCGAGACCGACACGATGTTCGTCGACTGCGCCGAGGCCCTGCATGCGGTACTTCCGCATTCGACAGTGCTGCGGCTGCCCGGGCTGAACCACGACTCAGCACAGACCTACGGCAAGCCAGAACGATCGCCACGGCGCTGCGGCTGTTCTTTGCGCAACCAACGACCTGACCGCCAAAGGCCGCATCCCGCGAAGCAGTCATGAAGCCGTTCCCCGAGGTCGGACACGCAAGGAAGCCTGTCGTCTCAATGGTCTACTGAGTGAATAGCTGAGTGACCACCGGGAGACCCTTGCCGGCAAATTGGCCTGGGATGACGCAGGCCGAATGCGCGCCTGTGCGACGACCCGTGGCAGCGCCAGTCTCGGACTGGCGATCGGGGCGGCGGTCGTCGAGGCTCCCTTACGCGGTCGTGGCCGTGTCCGGTGCTACGCGAGCACGCCGCAGCATGACGATCCCCGTCGCCACCAGCCATAGCTGCGCGATAACCGAGCCCCACACCCCGTACAGGAGGAAGCCTGGAAACAGGGTGGGGATGAGGAACAGGCCGACGGCAGCAAGCATCGTTATGCCGCCGATCACAAGCCCAGTCCAGCCGAGCCAGGACGGGTACCGATCAAGCACCATCGCGATCCCGAGCAGCAGAAGTGGAACACCGATCATCAAGGCCATCGCCGCGAGAGAGGGTCCGTGAGTGGCTGCCGCCACGGCATGGGCGGCACGAACAAATTCGACGCGTTGAGCGGCGTCGACTTTCGAAGCGGCGTCGGCCAGTTCTGGTAAGGCCAGGCCTTCGCTTGTGCTCTCAACGCCGAAGATGGCCAGCCCAACCATTGCGCTGACCACGGCTGCCTGCCCGATCAACCAGGACCCCGGACGGTCAAACGACCGGGTCAGCGCGAGCAGCCCTACCACGACAACCAAGGCGGCCAGCACGGCGAACATATGCACAGTCGGATAGATCGGCCGATTCCGTACGAAGTTCAACGCCGCTTCGGCGTCCGCGGCCGGGTTATCGCCGTGAACCAGCCGCCATATGGCGAAGACAACTGCACCAACAATGAGGCAAATGCCGCCAGTCTTCAGATTGAGAGCGGCGTCCACCGCCGGCCCGACTCGCGGACCAGCCGCCCCTGCTTCGACCGTCATCGTTCCCTCCCTTTACATTGCTCACTCCTTTCCCACGTATTAGCGCGCGTAATCTCTGTCGACCCGGGAGTGTTCCGTTCAATGGAATCTCGGTCTATCCCCGGCCAGCCATTATGCCGACGGACCGCCGCGCGTTGAGAGGCACCAGATAGGCTCCCTCGACCCGACCTGGCCTCGCGACCTACACGGGTCCCAAAGCCTGCACCCTACCGTCGGCTGGTCGGCGGGTCGCTCTTGCCCAGCCGGCTGATCTTGCTGAACGACCACGACTACCGGCTTGTCGTCGTCGGATCCGATCATCTGCCCGATGGCTGGCACTCCTCCGACTGAGCCGAGTGCGAGCAGTATTCCGCCTGCGACCTTGCCGAGTCGCTCTACCGATCTCTTGCCCCCGATCCGTGCCGTGGTTCCGTCCTTGGATACTGAGGATCTCTGGCGGGCGACCACGTTCGGAGTGTGATGGCCGGGCCCTTGCGTGCAACCAGAACGCGACAAGCACATCGAGCACTCGTGCTGCGATTTCGACCGGCGTACCCCCTGCCTCTGCGAGCTCCCTCGACCCGCCGCGGCGAGGCGAGCGCAACGAGCAGGCCAGGCTCGGCACTGGCACACACACCGCAAGGCCCACGTCGACTCCGCAAGACCATCAACCCGCCCGCGGACATCCACAGCCCACCCTGCAGCAGACCGGTCCTCGCATTCAGGAACGGTGACTGAGACGGCTTCCGCAGGTAATCGAGCGCAGTGCGGTCGGATCAAATGTCCTCGCGCGCATCGTTGCTCTGCCCGCCGCCGTAGCGCCGAATGGCCTCTCGTGCCTGGTCAGCCGACACGCCCAACTCGGCACGGGCGACATCGATGGCGAGCTGGACCGCCTGCGCTGTGGTTCCGACACGTACGTCAGCTCGTACGGTTGTGCGGCCAGCGTGCTGAGCGGCGGCGACCCGGTGATAACCATCAGTAAGCAGAAGGGTGTGGTCCTCAAGTTCAAAGACGGTCACCGGCGGTAGTTGGTCGAGCACCTCGGCATAATGGCGCACGCGATCTTGATCAAGGTGCCGACCAGGGTTGGCTGGCGACTCCTCGAGCAACCGCTTGATCTCAACTTCCATTTGCCAAGTCTGCTGCACTGGCGGCGGATCGTCTGCCACAGGCCGACCCAGGTGTGGGCAATCGGCCGGGCCCGTGATGACCGTTAGCCGCACTCATGCGACGATCCCACTGACCAAAAGAAGAACCGTATGTGGCGCGCGCTGTAACCGCGGCCAAGCTGGAGCCGTGTGAGGCTCGCGGTCGGAGGCTCGCGGTCGGACCGGAGACGACATGAGCACGAACCAACCACGAGCGGCAACGGCCTTGCTCGTACCGAGAAAGCCTTCACGGGAGGAACAGCCGTAGGCATGGGTCAGCTGGTGGCGGACAAGACGGCAAGCGCGCAGCCGGGTGCTCGGGCAAGCTCGGCGGCGGCACGGCCAAGACACGGCGAATCCTGCCTGCGCCAGGGGACCGAATCTACTACCTCAGCCGCCGCGGTGGGTTCAGCCCAGGTCCCGGCGCCGCACTCCGACCGTCAAACCCTCACGGTATTAGCGTCGTAGCGAGACAGCTCAACCACTTCAATGACATGAGCGCTGATGTAGTCGCTACCCAGGGCCCGGGCTGCTGCGACCCGATGATGGCCGTCGAGAACGTAGTACTCGCCGCGCCATGCCCACACCTCGATGGGCGGGAATGGCTCACCCTGGCGCATGGCGACCAGTACGCTGCCCAGGCGGGCGCGAGCTCGATCACTGACCGGCCGGAAGTTCCGGTCGAACAGCTGAGATGCGCCGTCAACCGACCCCACGATGCTGGCGACCGGGATCAACTGTTCGCCAGCCTCCCGAAGTTGCCGGGGCTCGCGGGTGACCTCCTGCAGCACCGGAAGAGTCGAGCGTCGACGGCGGCGCAGCGCGCCGGGCACTCTGGCGCCGTAATGCTTCCGCCGCAACCGATCAAAGTCGAAGGCGCTGTCCACCCGGGCGTACCCGGTGCCAGCCGTAGAGTGAGGCCCAGCAACGATCCGCTCTAGGAGGAGAATGGCTCCTACCATGGCGACGATGCCCAGCAGATAGAAGAGGAACTCGCTCAGCATCAGAGCCACCTCCCGCTTTTGGACCGGGCCCCTTCCCGTCACCCGAGCGCAATGGTTTCGCAAGGTCATCTCGGGAGTACATCTTCAACGTCGTCAACGTCGTCCTGCGGGGTTTGATTCCTCCCATTAGCTCAGGTCGCGTGATCGCGGCTTAGCTGAACGGCTCTGACAGGTCAAGCCCTGAAGGCTCGACTTCGACCGCGCGTAAGCCAGTGAGGATGGGTGTGGCGTCTCCCGCCGGGTCTGACTCTCCGTAAGCCTGACGCGTTGGTTGCTGTCTTTGGGTCGATCCGTCGGCCCGGCGGAAGACGTCGTTGCACGCGAACGGCCGGACGGTGTGACCTCATAGGAGCCTGCGCAAAAGGCGCCCATCACTGGCTTGTCCACCGATCCCGACCGCGGCGTGCGCCCATCTGACCGCTGCGAACGGAACAGGTAAGGCATGACCAGCATGACAAGGACGACGGTTGGTGTCACTGGCGGTGTGGACACGCACCGACAAAGCCACCATGCCGCCGTGATCGATCACCTCGGGCGCCAACTCGGCGATCGTGAGTTCCCGGCATCGCCAGCCGGCTATCGCGCCCTCGTGGAGTGGCTACAAGGCCACGGCGAGCTGGATCGAGTCGGTGTTGAGGGCACCGGCGCCTACGGTGCCGCGTTGGCTCCACAGCTCCGTGAGGCAGGGATGCTCATCGTCGAGGTCGACCGCCCGGATCGACGGGCGCGGCGGGCCCACGGCAAGTCCGATCCGCTGGACGCCTATTCCGCTGCTCGGGCTGCGCTGTCAGGTGCTGCCTCGGTCGTGCCGAAGCTACGCAACGGCCGGGTCGAGGCGATCCGGGCGCTTCGCGTGGCACGATCCAGTGCCGTCAAAGCCCGAAGTCAGGCCACGAATCAAATCAAATCCTTGATCCTCACCGGTCCGGCACAGCTGCGCGAGCAGCTGCGGCACCCGCCCACTCCGAAGATGATTGCGGCCTGCGCCCGACTCCGCCCAGGACACCAACTCAGCGACACCGAACACGCCATCAAGACCGCGCCGCGCCGACTGGCCCGTCGCCACCAACAGCTCTCCGAAGAGATCGCCGAAGCCGACCACGAGCTTCATCAACTGGTGCACCAGGTCGCCCCCGCCCTGCTTGCCCTTCCCGGAGTTGGACCCGAGGTCGCCGGCCAAGTGCTCATCAGCGCCGGCGACAACTTTGACCGGATCAACTCCGAAGCCGCCTTCGCGCACCTCTGCGGCGCCGCGCCGATCCCCGCCAGCAGCGGACGCACCCACCGACACCGGCTCAATCGCGGCGGTGACCGCGGCGCCAACAATGCGCTCTACGTTGTCGTTCTTGGCCGCCTCCGCTACGACCCACGCACCCGCGCCTACGCCGAGCGCCGCACTCACGAAGGCCTGTCCAAGCCCGAGATCATCCGCTGCTTGAAGCGCTACCTCGCCCGCGAGATCATCAACGCCCTACCCATACTGGTCGCCGAGAACAGTTCCGCGCACCCACTTGCCAGACCATAGGAGCATCGACCCGTCATCGGGCCAGGGGCTCCCGAAGCTGGGCGAGCCGCAAGGTAGGAGATCTTGACAGGATGCGCTACCGGAGGGGTTGGTAGCGCTGTGCAACCATGCGGAATGCGGCACGTCCGTGCACTTCGCGCCGCTGATCGCGAGTTGCCGTTTGTGAGGGCTTGAGCCCTCGGCTGGTGCGCACCACCGATGATTCTGGGGGTGTGCGACGGTCTGATCTGCCGTACCCGAACGAAGGAGGAACCATGGGCAAGGTCATCGCAGCCATCACGACCTCGGTCGACGGCTACATCGTGGGGCCGAAGGACGGGCCGGAGCACGGCCTCGGCATCGGGGGCGAGCGCCTCCACTACTGGGTGATGGGTGGCCCGTGGACGTACGCCGACGACGGCCACGACACCGACGGCATGCACGGCGCGGACCGGGAGTACTACGAGTCGATCACCGACGGGCTTAGCTGCGGGATCGTCGGCCGCAACATGTACGACGCCGCCGGCGCCTGGGGCGGCACCAACCCATTCCCCGGCACGTTGATTGTGCTGACCCACCGCACCGAGGACCAGCCCGATCCGAGTGCGGGCTTCCTGTTCGTTGACGGCTTCGACGCCGCGCTGATGAAGGCACGCGAGCTCGCCGGCGACGGCGGGGTCTCCCTCGGTGGTGGCGCCGACCTGATCCGCCAGGGTCTCGCGGCGGGAGTAGTAGACGAGCTCGCGATCTCCACCGCGCCGCTCGTGCTGGGCGGCGGGAAGCGGCTGTTCGAGGGATTCGAGCAGGATATCGACCTCGAGGTGCTCGGCACTTGGAGTTCGCAGTACGCCACCCACGTTCGGTACGCCATCAGGCGGGCCGGGCAGGAGTACTCCGCGCACTGACGCCCGCCCGGTTACGCCACGACGCGACGCCGAAAGAGGACCCTGCTGCGGTTCAACCAGACGACATCATCGGCGAAACCGCCCGCACACTTCCGTACAGGCATTCGTCGGTATGCTGCGGATGCTGCGGCCGTATCCCGATCGTCTGGCGGGTCGCGCGCAGGCGTTCTCGGGTGAGTCAGCTCAGGGCAGGCCGACGCTATCGAACTCCTGCCGGAGCCGGGGGCGACGGCGGTGCGTCTCGCGGAGCTCGACGATGAGCTCGTCAACTCCGGCCGCCTCGGCCGACTCAGTGGCCAGCTTGCGCATCTTCGCCAACCGACGAGCGGCGATCCGGTAACTGAGACGAGTCCGGCCTATACGCGACGGGTCACACGCGGATTCGCTTGCGGGTGCCGTTCACCGCCTCGGCGACGTCGTTTCGAAGGGCGACCGGCTACCGGAGCCCATACCGGCGCGCCTGCGGGGAACCGCCACGAAGCAGCGGTCGTACCGGTCGAGTCCGCAAGCCGACCGGCTACCGGTCGTCCGAAGCGGAACTTTCAGCGTCCGCAAGCTGAACCCCTTCGGGACATGCGACTAAGCCCTCGACACTGCCTGCAGCACCTACCCCTCACGACCCACCGCATGGACCCGACCCCTGACGAATCAACGAGCACCACCACTCCTAGCGTCCTGACGCGGGGGACTAATGATCACGCCCCAACTCCTAAGGCGCAGTCGTGCCGGCCAGGACACAGCGCATCGCATACGTCTTGGCCGCGCGGTCACCCTCGCCGAAGTAGCGTTCGCCCGTGATCACGAACCCATGCCTTTCGAACACTGGCCGGGATGTCAGGCTGGCAAAGGTGGTCAGTGCTGGTAGGCCGCGCTGTCGGGCGAGGGCGACCACCGATGCAAGGAGCGCCGACGCGACCCCGTGCCGGCCGAAATCGGGATCCACGAACAACATGTCGATATAGCCGTGGTCATCCAGGTCGGTGAACCCGGCCACGTGGCCATCGATGATGGCCAGCTGGGTGTGCGCTGCTGCCCGGGCCGCGGCCCATGAGTCGAGGTCCCCATAGTTGGCCGCCCACGCCTCGACCTGCTCCGGCGAGTAGTGGGCCCTAGCCGTCTCGCGTACGGCTCGGAGGAAGATCACCGACGTGGCTTGGGCGTCGCCTGCCGTGTACGCCCGTAGTTCCACACGGCGATGCTAATGCCGTGGAGGGACCAGCCAGCGAACGGGTTGGACGCTTCGCAAGCGGAAGGAGATGCAGGATCGCGGTTGCATGACCGGTTCGGCGTCTCCTGGCAGGTCCACCCCTGGCTGGCTGAACCCGGTCGAGCCGTCGGATACTTCGGCCACGGGCTGCCCTGTCTACACGCCGTATTCCGGAGGCCGACCGACTTACGGTCGTCGTGATCTAAGGTTGCCGTCGCGTGGAATCAGATGCCTGCAGTGACCACTGTTCCGATAGTTCCTCACCCTCGTCAATCGAGCGCTCAGATATGCGGCGACGTCAGAGCGGTGATCACCTGCAGCAGCACATCGAACTGCAGCCCCTTATCTGCAGCGCGTTGCTTGACAGCCTGGACCCAGTCATTCGCAGCCTCTCCACCCATCCGCATCGAGCGGGTGGATTTTGGATGCGGCGGAGACGTCTGCAAGACGACCCTCTAGCGGTCGTCCGCATGAGGAAGGTCATGCGACGAGGGTTCTCGCGGCAGGGTCAACTCGAAAGTGCCGCTCCCCTTCCTCACCGATCAGCCGATGACGCTGAGCAGGAGTCGGTCTCGCCATTGGCCACGGATACCGACCGGCTCCCGGCGCAAACGTCGGCTTCATGTACACCGGGACGGTCCAGCGCGAGCGCGGCTGACCTCAGCGTGCGGCGTTGCTCCACCGGTCGGGCCGCACGATCAGTCGGATACAGACCACGATGATCCACAGCCAGAACAGCGTGTAACCCACGCCCCAGAACCCGGTCGTCCACGCGAACCTGGCAACCACCATGCAGAGACCGGCAACCACGATCCACCAACCCATCCAGCGTTCGAGCACGCCCGTGGAGAGGATCACCCAGCCGGAGCACACGGCGAAGCTGGCGAGGGCGATCCATGCATTCGTGAAGCCGACGTTGCCGAACGCATAGGCGTAATCGGCGACCTCGGGGGTGATCCTTCCCCCGTGCAGCGAGGCCGCCTCCCAACTGGCGCCGATCAGCCCGTACGCCGCCAGCAGCGCGCCCGACAAAGTCGCGATGGCCGAACGCCAAGGCGGATCCCCTTCGGCCCGCCTTAGCAAGAAGCCGAACGCCACGAAGAACCAGAGGCTGCCGATCATGCCGAGTGTCGAGGCCGCCATCGTCAGCTGTGCCCACGTCGCCTCAATGTTGCCGAAGTACTTCACCGCCTCGGCAGCAGTGGCCTCGAGGGGAGGCTCGCCTGCCGACGCCAACGCAATGATCGGCCCGAACAGCAACACAAGGAACGCGATGCCGATGATCCCGGTCGTGCGGGCCAGCGCCGCGTATCGGTCTAACTCGGTCGGCCGCGCTGTGACGACATCCATAGCACTCACCATTCAGGTAGCCTGATATTCAAGCAACCTTAGGACTGGCTGTGCCCGACGCGCATACCCAGGCCGCCCCAAACTTCGCCGGCGCGGGTACGCAGCGCCGCGACCATTTCCTGATCACCGCCGTCGGCCATGAGGGCATGCCAGCGAGGGCTTGAGCTGGGATCGCCGCCGGTGGCCTCGTACAACGTCGAGACCCCGCTCGGGGACCGCGCCACGTCAGTGAGCTTGATGACGTCGTCCTCGACGTACTCGTGGACGAGCCAATCGGGAGGTAACTCCCCCATTTCCTCATTGAAGTGACTCGTCAGCAGTCCCGTCCTGGGTCAATGGTGTAGCAACACGGAGCCACAGCTTGGGGCACCGCATCAGCCAGCACAGGGGAGGACGTACGCCAAAACGCCACCATGTCCAATCCCTGTTTGGACAACCGGGCGATCTTGTCCTCCGCATGCGCGAATCGCCGGTGGCGATCCATGCCCGACAGCTTACGGCCCTCAAGACAGGCCGAGAATGACAGATTTCTGCTATGTCCCCGGTTCCGCGGCTGTCCTACTGTCGGAGGACAACCGCTAGGAATGGAGCCGGGGATGACCCAGACCAACCAAGTTGAGGGGACGCCGCCACGACCGACGATCGTCCATCCAGGCGAGCGTGAAGTGACTGGCGATCTTGGCGGGATCGGTGTTGCTTTCAAGCTGTGGGGACGCGACACAAACGGGATGGTTTCCGTGGTTGCAGTTGGGGCCCTCGGAGCGCCGCACCTGCACACTCGAGAAGATGAGTACTCCATCGTGACCGAAGGAGAAATCGGCTTTCGATCCGGAAGCAGGGAAGTGGTCCTCGGTCCCGGCGGCTACATCACTAAACCTCGCGACGAAATGCACACGTGGGGAACGTAGGTTCGGTCCCGGCGCGAATGATCGAGATCATCAGCCCCTGCTGGACTCGAAACTTCTTCTGGGAGGTGTCAGAGCTCGTCCGCGCAGCCGCACCCCCCGACCTAACTCAGATAGTCGCTCTCGCCGAAACCTACGGGGTGCAGTTCGGCGAACCCGACTGGCTTCCAGACATCATCGACCGCTACAAACTCAACCCGTACTCGTGAGGTCTGTCGACCGTCGGAGGACAACGCGCTAGGAAGGCAGCCAGGAATGACCCAGACCAACCAAGCCATCGCTCTCCTCTTTTAGGTCGGTCATGCCCGCCGGCGCCGCATCTCCTGAGGAACTCGAAGGAATGCTGGAGGACGCCTGCCTGCTCAATGACACATCATTCCTACCCATCCTGTTCGACGTCGAGGCCGTCCTGCTGGCCCGAGGGACAATCCAGGTGCGCGGGCGCGCCGCTATAACCAATGTGATCATCAGCCAGCTTCGGCATGGCGGCAGCTACGTCGCCGCACCGCAGCTGGTGATGCAATCCGGTCCGCTCGCCTTGATCATCTCCGATGCCGCAATCTCGGTGGCCCGGCGAAACCTGGACGGCTGGCATTACGTGATCAGTCGGCTCGACCTGTGACCTGCTCCGAACCTGACTTGCGCTCGTGTCCCAGCGAACGAGTCATGATTTCGCTGACTTCTTCATCGCTCAGTTCGATCGGTTTTCCTCGCATGCTTCTGGCCTTATGGGCGGCCGTAACCACGAGACAAGGGTTGATACTCCATCTTCGAAGCGAGCCGTTTGAGACACGAGCAGCGGTCGAAGCGCTAACGCCGAGTTTCAGCCTCCCGCCGTTTGCCTTCGATTCCGCTACGGCAAGGACGAAAATCCGACGCGAAAGCCTGGCAGATGTGGCAGGCAAACGAGCACCGCTGGGTCAATCACGGCTACCTCATCGAAGACTGCAAGCGCCACGCTCGAGGCTGTCTCTTAGTCGCCGAGACTTTCCAATGGTTCGGCGGCCCCGGCGCGATTCGAACGCGCGACACCCGCTTTAGGAGAGCGGTGCTCTATCCCCTGAGCTACGGGGCCATCTGGTCGAGGGTACCGGTCGGCTATGAATACCGCCACGCTGTCCCGTCCGCGCCAGATACGCGCCAGATACACCGCCAAATGATGCTCAGTGACGACCTACATTGCACACCGTTTCGGCTAGTCAAGGCGGGTTAGGGTCTGTGACTAGGGCCTTGACAAAGATTTAGGAAGGTTTTCTGCGGCCCAGGTCCCAAGATCAGGATCACGCGGAAGCTCTTGACAAAAGTCTTGACAGAAAGGGAAATCGTCAAGAGTTGGCACTCCTCGGAGTCTGTCCCCCTCTATCCGGTTTCTGCGGAGTCTCGCGGAATTGACACGGAACGAGAGTTGATCATGACGCGGAATCGAACACGGCTGGACGATCGGCACTCGGGTACTCAGATTAGTTAGCTGGAAGTGGAGGAGGAGTCGATGAGCTGGTGTCGAGCATGCGGCCGGTACCGCCTGTTCGGTGCCTGCCCGAAGCCCGAGCTGCAGGACCCGCCGTATCCGGGCTCGTCCGAGAAGACGATCGCAGCCAAGCCGTCGCCTCCAGTGGCCCGCCCGGAGATCAGCCTCGACGGCCAACCGTCACTCCGGCTCCAGACACGCGGCCAGCCGTGACCCGCTGACGGACGCGGAACTCCACATCGAACCAGGACCTGGACAGCCGGGATCCTGCCCTAGGCAGGAGCACGATTCACTGCATCAACAGACGAACTCACGGCCCGACTGCATGAAAGCGGGCTAAGCCGGATGGGGCGTCGTCAGTCATGTCGCCCCCCTTGTCGGTTGCCCGCATCGCAGCCAGCCTCGGTTCGGCCTTATCAAGGAAGGCGTCAACCTGCTCCGGGTCGTAGCCAAGTCGTAGGCGGCGGGTAGTCGTGAACTGCTTGCCGGGGGCCGCATGCCACGTCAGAGGGGGTTCGCCTGACCCCGAGGAACGTGTCGCGAATAGCGTCCAGGAAGGCGTTGACCTCCGCTGTGTCATAGCGGCCGACTCTCAGACGGCGGGTTGAAAATCTCGTTGAGTCGGCCCACTCGGCCCACCCGGCGAGAATGGCACCGCTAACCAATGGTCCGTCTGGCCTGTCCGTCGACTCCATCGCGGCCAGCCTGATGCCGGCGGCATCGAGGAACGCGTCAACCTGCTTCTTGTCATAGCCATCGTGGCGGTCTTCGGTCGAGGAGAACTGCGTGCCGCGGACGTTGTCTGATTTCACCGGGGATCTTGTTGCCCCGAGGAACGTGTCGCGAATCTCCTCCCGGAAGGCGTCCACCTGTATCGGCACGTAGCCACGCCCCCCACTGGGGTTTGAGAATGTCGTTGAGTCGGCCCACTCGGCCCAGGCGACAAGAAGGGCACCGCTAACCAGTGGTCCTGCCGGCCTGTCCGTCGACTCCATCGCGGCCAGCCTCAGGCTGGCCGCCTCGAGGAACGCGGCAACCTGCTTCTCGTCATAGCCCTCCCTCAGACGGCGGGTCGAGAACTGCTTGCCGCGGACGTCATCTGATTTCACCGGGGGTCCGCTTACCCCGAGGAACGTGTCGCGAACGGCGCTGAGGAAGGCGTCCACCTCCCGCTGGTCATAGCCGAACCCCAGACCGGTGGATGAAAATGTGGTTAACGCGGCCCACGCGGCCCACTCGACGAGAGTGGCACCGCTCACCTTCTCATCAAGCGGTGTCACCGGCCCGGGCTGGACGGTCGACCGGCCCTCCATCGTACCTAGGAACGCCCGGCCCCGCTGGGCGCTGCTGATCAGCAGTCGGCTCTCACCGCCTTGCCCCGCCATAGACCGTCACCCGCTCACCGGGCACCAGCATGCCGGCCTTCATCCACAACGCGAGGCGAACCTCGGGGAACAGGGGCTGGTACCCGCGACCGGTGCCGTCCCAAGGGATGTCAAGTACCAGTATGCGTCCACCACGCTTCGAGGCCATCACCGTGGCCGTGCGTGGATCGCTGCGCCGCCGGAGCAGCCTCGAAAACCCGTTACCCGCCTTGAGCGCCTCGGAGCGCCCGCCAAAGCCCCAAAATACACGCCCTGACGGCCAAGAGGAACCAAACGAGGACGCCGTCCGGATCGACGTCCTCGTCAATGAAAGAGACAAAGAAAGAGACGACGCCGTCGTCAGAAAAAGAGAAAGACAGCAACCGCGGCGTGGGCCAAGGCGGTAGCGAACAAGCCACCAGCAATACCGACGTAACCAGCCAGCACCAGCCGAAACTCCGCAGGGACCCTAGCGCCCGAACCCGGCACATACGGCTTCGGCAGCGCCAGCCCGGCCACCCCGGCAGGTACAGCCAGGCGTGCCTCCCCCTTTCCGGACTGCGGACCCTTTAGGGTCCATTCTCGAAAGGAGAGGAATTAATGTCAGCGAAACATCAGAAGTATTCGCCGGAGTTTCGTGAAGAAGCGGCCAGAATGGTGGTCGAGGGGTCGCGGGCTATTGCCCAGGTGGCCCGCGAACTCGGGCTGAGCGAAACCAGCCTGGGGAATTGGGTGCGGGCCTACCGGGAAACCCATGCCACCGACGATCCGCCGTTGGAATTGTCGGAACGGGCGCGGCTGCGGGAATTGGAGCGGCAGAATCGGGAACTGGAAATGGAAAACACTTTCCTGAAAAAAGCGGCAGCGTACTTTGCCCGGGAGCCTCGGTGAGCGACAAATACGCGTTCATTGACGCCGAGTACGCTGCGGCCTGTGCTCCCAGCATCGGGCGGATGTGCCGGTGGCTGCAGGTGTCGCGGTCTGGGTATTACGAGTGGCTGCACCGGCCGGTGAGCGGGACCGCGCAGCGGCGGGAGTTGCTCAAGATCAAAATCGAGGCGTTGTTCGGGGCCTCCGATGGCACCTACGGATATCGGCGGCTGCACCAGGAGCTGGTCCGCGGCGGCGAACCCGTCGGCCCGGAGCTGGTTCGGGAGCTGATGCGCGAGCTGGGTCTGGTCGCCTGCCAGCCGCGGCCGTGGCGGACCACGACCGTCCAAGACGGCGAGCAGACAGCCACACCGGACCTGGTCGGCCGGGACTTCACCGCTGAGGCGCCGGGATGCAAACTCGTCGGCGACATCACCTACATTCCCACCTGGGCCGGCTGGTTGTATCTGGCGACGGTGATCGACTGCTTCAACAAAGAAGTCATCGGCTATGCGATGGCTGACCATCTGCGCACTAGCCTGGTCAGCGACGCGCTGGGCATGGCTGCCCGAAATCATCGGTTGGTCGACGGCTGCATTTTCCATTCTGACCGCGGCACTCAATACACCTCAACCGAATTCGGTACGAAACTCGCCTCGCTGCACATGCGGCAATCGCTGGGCCGCACCGGGTGTTGTTACGACAATGCGCTGGCCGAATCTTTTTTTGCAGCCCTTAAGAATGAGCGGGTCCATCGCACCGTCTATCCGACACGGAATAAAGCGAAACAAGATATTGCCCACTACATTGAAATCTTCTATAATCGGCGGCGACTCCACTCAGCATTGGGCTACCGAACCCCCCACGAGATCCGCACCGAATACTTAAACGAGCAGCTCGCAGCATGAAATAACACAATTCAACCCGTCCGGAAAACGCGGGGCAGCCCAGCCTTCCCCGCGGCGTCGCTGATTGCGGCGACCACCGTGTCCGCCACCACCGTGTCCGCCACCACCGGCGGCCGCCCAACAATCGGAGCCCCGCACCGAGAGCACACCCGAGCCGTGACGGCAACCCCTGCCGCGCACTCACGACACCTCATCTGCACCCACCCAGCCGCCGACGCACAGATTGACACCACGCACGGCAAGAACCGCCACGGATCATCACGGCAGGCTCACCGAACTGGGCCACGGCACCATCGGGACCCCCACCATCGCCCACGCATAGTAATGGTGGGAAGGCGCACCAGGTGCCTTTGGTGCCATTTGCCCCCGGCGCCCAGAATTTTCTTGACCTGGTCAGCAACACAAGCGAGCTGCGGCGGTACTGTGCTTGACGCGCGTTGGCGCGTTCACCCGCAGTGGGTGAGTCTGGCGGGCGCGAGCGCTTCCATAATGTCGTGTGGACAGGCTCACACCGTGGGCCGGAGAGAAGAGGTCAGCGGATGGGGTGTCTGCTCGCACTGCTTGCCGGGGTCGCGCCAAGAGTCGCTCTCGCGCTGGTCTGGATTTTCACGAACTGGGTGGACCGTGCATTCAACGGCTTCCTCATCCCGCTCCTCGGGCTGATCGTTTTTCCCTATGCGACCCTGTTCTACGTCCTTGCCTACAACCCGGTTACCGGCGGACTGGCAGGTTGGGGATGGATCTTTGTGGTCCTCGGCTTTATCTTCGACATCGGGCACTGGGTCGGCGGAGGTGTGACTGGTCGGCAGCGTTATGCGAGCGCATAGCACCGTTCATCAGGTGACTCGGGGGTGTCACCGGGGGCAGTCATGAGCACCGAAATCCCGAACCAGCTTGACGAGTAGGCGATGGACTGGTCGCCACCCCCGTGGCCGCCCGCACCGACCGAGCGGATGCGCCAGGCGGAGGCGATGGACTGGTCGCCACCCACGTGGGCGAAACCCCCGCTGGACAAGGTGTCGCTGATCGCGTTGTGCACCGCCATCCCCGGCTTCGGGCTCGTCTCGATACCGCTGGGCATCTGGGGCGTCATCCGCACCAAGAACCACCAGCGCCGCGGTCGAACCCCTGGCCGTGATCAGCTTCGTGCTGATCGGCCTGTGGGCGATCGTCGGAACCGTCGTAGGCGTGATGGCCGGGCTTTTGGTCACGTCCACCACCGACCAGACGACGGCGCCGGTCGCCCTTCGACGGTCCCGGGCAACGCGGGCCGCCATATCGGCCTCGCCCGGTATCGAATGGGTTGCCGCCCCAGATATCTGCGACTGGCGGGGTTTCGTCTAAGGTCTCGCCGAAGCCCAACTCTGGCCCAGCAGCGGGGGTCGGATCCGGCGCAGCGGGGGCTTGGCGCGGGGGAGAGAAGCCTGTCCGCTCAGTCACCACCGGCCCCAACTTCTCGTGGAGGAGCCGGGCGACATCGGACAGCTCGACTTCCAAGCCGGCCTCGATCAGCCGCTCCTTCAACCCGTCTTGCGGCCCGGCTCGCCGTACGACCAGTCAGGCAGGTCCTCAGGGCCGACAGCGGAGGTGGCCATCCGCTCGATCCGAACCGCCACATCCACGAGACGGGTTGCGTCGGCGGGGCTCATTGAGGCCACCCCGGATTCGTCCAGCCCATTCAGCCAAGCAACCACCTTCGATTGGGCGATGGCCCCGATCTGCCGGTGCCCGGCGTTCGTGCGGCGGCGGTAACGCACCTGCTCTTCGAGATCGATCCGCGCCATGTAGATGTCGTACTCGTGTGCGCGCTGGCTCCACTGCCACTCCGAGGACTAGTTCAGAGCTGAGGCGCCATGATCCCGGACCCGCCGCTTCTCAGAGTCCAGCCACGCCTTGAACGCTGCGTAGGCACGCTCGCCCTCCCCCGGCTGACGCTCCCACGGCAGCGTGTCACCGCTCAAAACCTTCGCCACACGACGGGCTGAAGTGCCGCTCATTGATCACTTTCGATCATTCTTCGTCACCTGCCGGCCAGGTACCCCGAGGGCCTCCGGTCGCCACGAACCGTATGAACTGCTCGACGGGAGCCGACTCACGGAGCGCATCCGAGAACTCTGCGGACGCCTGCCATCGGCGAAGTGTGCGGAGTGAGACGTTCCCGGCTTCTGCGGCCTCCTGAGGCGAACCCGACATAAACAGCACGCCGAGCGCCCGAAGCTGCCCGGCCGTCAAATTTCGCGCGGTGTCACCTCCGGACATGTCGGCACCATTCCTTCGTTGTACTTCGTGGCCCACTTCGTTTCTCCAGACCCTGTCCGGTTGGCCGGGCCATGCTGTGTGATCTTGCTCAGATCAGCGTCTGTGCGCACCGGGCCTCCTCCTGGTCACCACCAGTCTGGAAGCCGGCCGGTGACCTGCTGCACTGCGAACGAAACCGCGTGATACCGGCGTGTCGGGCCGAGGAAGGCAAGTGCATTGACAGAACGTCCACACGGCGTCTACGAACCTCGCGGGGAAGCCGCCTGGACGCTCTCTAGTCCTTGAACTCGACGCCGAGGTACCAAACGCTCAGGATCATCAGACTGAAGCCGGGACACAAGCCGATGGCGATCACGACTGGCGATTCTTCAGCGGAATAAGTCATCCATGCGTTCTGCCATCTGTACGGCTTGGGGCCATCCGGCCCGCACGAATGGTTCGAGCAGGACGCGCACTGCGGTGGTGCACTCGGGATCGCCTAGGACGAGCGCCCGGTGATCGGCGATGTAGCGGTTGATCAGCTTGAGGACGGCGTCGATGCCCAGCGACTCGCTAACGTATCGCGAATCCCCGTTGATAGCCCGCATCGCCAGCAGCAGCGCGGGCTTGGGCATCACCTTGACCGGCGGGCCGGTGTGGACGAAGCCGGGCCACAGATCGGCGGCGAACGGTCGGCGTGATCGGCCTCGCCCGGCCAGCCGCGGCGTGGTCCAGCCAGAACGAGCGTTTGCCACGTCGAACCGGTCGACGCCGACCTGCTGGGGGCGGCTCACGACTGCCCCACCAGGTCGATGCTGTCAAAGGAGGTGATCTTGGCCCACGCCATGCCTTGGGAGAGTGACCGGGTCTCGGGGCCCGGCGGGTCCTACACCCCGACAACTCCGCCGCGGCCGTGAACGACCCGTCAGATCGTAGGCAGCAAGAATTCCCATAATCTCTGCCCCAGACCTCGACTAGTCACTCCTAGGGCTCGGTTCGACTCGACACCGACATGGCCCGAGGAGCGGCGCCACCCGAGCTACACAGACCCGCTTAGCGCTTGCAACTGTCAGAAACCAGAAGGTGCGCGAGCGTTGTCGGCGTTCACGTCGACGGATCCCTGTTTGCCGCAAGGCCGAAATTGAAGGAATCCGGTGGTTGCATTAGCCCCCCCGGTCATCGGGAATCTAAGCGGACCAGTCCTCCGGGACGCCGCAAGGATCCGCGAGACACCGCGGGCATCATCTTGCCTCGCCCCGCCGTTACTGCTGGTCTGGGCGATCACACGACTCGCAGCATGATCGGACCTTGCCGCTATCTCAGGCGGCGACCCCTGTGATCTGGCAGGTCAGCATTGGTTCCGGCTTCAATGGAGCCTGGGAGGCTGGCCGGCCGTGTACGCATTGCCAGTGGGCCGACCATGATCAAGAAATCCTGGACGCCGCGAAGAGTCGGCAGGAACAGGTCGATCCACAAAGGCAGCGCGGCCGGAAGGCACCGGATTGATCTTTGCGGCGCACAGGGCGTTCCTTGGGCGGACGACCGCTAGAGGGTCGGCTTGGGGCACACGCCGCGTGTACATCGCTGGCTAGCTTGGGCGCCGTCGGGTAGTAGTGCGTTCCAAGGCTCCCGGTCCGGCTGTGTCAGACGACGCTGTCAAACTCACAGACGTGTCGGAAGAGATTTCAAAGCTCATCAGCGAGATCAGTGAGCGTTACGGGATCGGTTCGCCGATCACCGCCCGCCGGCTCACCAGGGGGTATGCCAACGACGTCTTCCGGCTCGACGCCGACGGGATGCCCACGGTTTTGCACCTCAAGCACCCACCGGTCGACGCCGACAGCCTGAACTGGGAGCACCGCCTGCTGGCACAGCTGACCAGCCACCTGCCGGAGGCGCTCGCACCGGTACCGGCTCGGGATCGTTTGTGAGAAGGCGGTTATGTGGTTTCTGCTCGGTTAGCAGCGGTGGCGGCACTGCGCGAGCTGTCCAGCGCCCCGACTGTGCAGCAGTTACTGGTGGGGATCCCAGCGCCCGCCAAGGGGGCAAGGCTGGCGGCCACGCTTGCCCGCGAAGGCGGCCGCTAGGTTGGCGGCATGGTCGTCCTCACCATGCCGGATCTCGCCGCGGCGATGCGGGCGGCTGTCCGCGGTCTGGTCGACCGCCTGGACACCGAGCAATGCCGTGCCGTGGTCTTCCCGTTCGACGGCGACATGCACACGCGGTCGACCTACTTCCCCGGTCAGCGACCCGGGCTCCGACTCGGCGACCTGAGCGACGAGCAGCTGGAGCCGGCGCTGGACCTGCTGCAGCTCGTCCACAGCGTGCGCGCCTGGTCCGACACCCAGCTGGTGATCCGGATCGAAGCTGTCCGGCGAGAGCTGTCGCTCCAGCGGGCCGGCCGAGCTGGGGTCGATCCGTACCGGGACCTGCCGTACTGGCTGGTGGTGCTGGGAGATCCGACGAGCACCGATCCCTGTGCCTGGCGGATCAACGGCCACCACCTGCTGGCGCAGGCCACGGTGGTCGGCGATCAGGTCAACGGGGTACCGCACTTCTTCGGCGCGGAGCCGGCCACGGTGCTGGAGGGCCCGCACGCCGGCCTGCGCGCCCTGCTGCGGGAGGAGGACCTGGCGCGAGAGCTGATGCTCGCACTGGAGGAGGACCAGCGGCGGATGGCTCGGATCGCGGTCAAGGCACCCGCGGACATCGCCTCCCGTTGGGACCCGGTGGCTGCGCTACCGGAGCAGCCGCGCGGCGTCCCTTACGCACGGCTGGACCGGTTGCAGCGTGAGCTGTTCGTGTCGCTGCTCCGGCAGTACGTCGATCGGGCGGCCTCCGCCGTCGCCAACCAGGCCTGGACCGACATCACCGACGCCGGACTCCACCAGGTGTGCTTCGGGTGGGCCGGGCCGGTCGAGCGAGGCGCCGGCCATTATTACGCGCTCAGCGGTCCGAGCCTGCTCATCGAGTACGACAACACCCAGGACGGGGTCAATCACATCCACTCCGTGTGGCGCGACCTGCGCCGCGACTTCGCCGGGGACCTGCTGGCCCAGCACTACGCGGGCATGCGCCACTGATCGGTCCGCATTCGCGCGACGCTCGTCCCCACTTGACCGACGGCTTGCGTACGAGGACAGAGCTGACGTCCCCACCAGCTTTCAACTTTCACGGTCGTCCGACCCAAAGCACGTCACAATCACCCCATGACTGTCAGAGGCTTCGTGACGGCCGATGGGAGGACTGTCGAGCACGGCCAATTCGGCGGGTTCCCGCCGGCGGGCGACCTCGAGGCCGAGCGGCAACTGGCCGACGTCCTCGTCGCCGCCGCCGAACGGCTGCTCGGTGGGGCCCAGGATGTGTCCGACGGCGGGCTCGCGCAGACGCTCGTGGAGGGCGCGCTGCGGTACGGCACTGGCCCAAGGGTCGCGCTGCCCTTCGACCTCGACCCGTTCGAGGTGCTGTTCAGGGACTCGGCCGCGCGGGCGGTGGTGGCCGTGCAGGCCCGCGCCGAGCTGCGGGTGCGCGAGCTCTGCGAAGCCACCGGGGTTCCGTACACCGCGATCGGCACGACGGGCGGAGACGCGCTGCACGTCGGCGACCTCTTCGACGTCCCGCTCGACGAGCTGCGCGCCGTGCACGAGGCAACGCTCCCGGTCGCGTTCGAGCGATGAGGCCAGCGGTGCGCCGCGCGCTCACCCCGCTCGTGCCAGGGGTCGACCGCTTCGGGCTGGTGCTCGGGCTGCTCGTCCTGAGCTACCTGGTGTTTGCGCTCGGCGGCAGCTCGACGCCGCGAATCCTCGAGGGATCGTCCGCGCTCGTCGCCCTGTGGCTGGCGCTCCATGCGTCCGCGGTGGGTCCGCGGGTGCGGCTCTGGGCGGCGGCGATGCTCCTCGCCGCCTTCCTCGCGGTCGTCGTCATCACCCAATCCGTGGCCGACAGCACGGCCCGCGGGCTGAGCGAGCTGTGGTTCGTTGTCGTCTACCTGCTGACCCTCATCGCGGTGCTCCGTCGCGTGCTGATCCATCAAAAGGTGACGCTCGAGACAATCTGCGGCGCCCTCTCCGCGTACCTCCTCCTCGGCCTGATGTTCAGCGCGGTATACGGCGCCATGGCCGACCTCGGGGACCAGCAACTGTTCGTGCAGATCGCCGAGCCCAGCATCCCGCTGCGACAGTACTTCTCGTTCACCACCCTCACGACCTTGGGGTACGGCGACGTCACCGCGGCCACGGACATCGGCCGGGCGGTCGCGACCCTCGAGGCGATCTGCGGCCAGATCTTCCTCGTGACGCTCATCGGGCGCCTCGTCGCCAACTTCGCTGGTCGCCGCTCGACCGGCTAGCGGGGAGCTCGGGACCTGCCGCCCGAAGGCTTCCCCCAGAGGAGCACCTCCTCGACGTCGGCCCGCGAAGATGACCATGACGCCATGGTCATCTACCGACCCGGTCCCGGTGCTGGGCCTCTGCCGTCGCCTTGAGCGCGGCCAGGATTCGCGATGCCGCGGCGGAGGTCGGAGCTCCGGTCGTGCGCGCCGAAGAGCCGCTCGATGACGAGCCAGCCGATCCGGCCGACGGGCCGCGTGACCTCGTGGGACTCGGTCAGAAGCGTGCCCTCGCCGTGCGGCTCGACCTCGTACGACCAGACCAGCGTTCCGGCGAAAGCTCGGTCGGGCAGACGGCGTAGCGGCGGTGCGGCTCGTTCGCCGTCACCACCGGGGGGGTCTTCCACGGCCGGTGCCCGGGGACCTGGTTGACCACTTCGAAGCGCGCGCCCACCGCCGGGCCGGACGCGCCACCAGCCAGCGGCAGGACGCGCGAAGACGAGCTCGGTGGTGCGTGAGGTACATGTCGACGGCTGCGGCGGTAAGGCTGCTGAAGCGGCCCGCGCTGTAGGGGACGCCTGGCTCGTTCGCGAGCCGTCGGGAGATCAGGCCGCTCATCACCACGGTGAGCATCCGGGCCGCCTCGTCGACGTCGATCAACCCCGGCGAGGACGCCCGCCTCGGCGGGCCGCGGTCAGCTCGGCGCTCAGGAAGCCCATCTGGTCCTCGCCGGCGGCGAAGATCTCCGGCGAGGGCGTGAAGAGTTCTAGCTCGTTCCGCTGAGCTGAGCGTTACCCTCTTGCGGCACAACTCGCGGCGTCGCGGTTACCGGTCGGCTATCGGGCGGTCAGCACCTCGATGAGTTGGTCGAGGCGCCCGTGGGTTCGAGCGCTGAACGAGGGACACCGTGGACTAGGCCAGGCCGTCGCCTGCGAGCTGGAGGGTGCGGCGCTCGGCGGCAGCTTCGACGAGATCTACGGGTGGAGCGGCGGTATGCGATAGACGGAAACGTGTGACCTGGACTCGGCGGTGAACTCGGTTCCCGCCCAGTCTGCGTGCCTCGTCTCCAACTCGAACCCGGCGAGCTGCGCCATCAAGTCGAGCTCAGCAGGCCAGATGTAGCGGTGTGGGCTACGGAAGACCTCAGCCTGTCTACCCTCACCGAAGCGGAAGTGGTGGGAGACGACGTGCTGCGCCAGGACGTCGTAGGTGTCCAAGCCGATGTATCCGGGTTCGGTACGCCAGACCGTGGCTTGCTGTCCCGGCGGAAGCTTGCGCAGCTCGGGGACCCACAGCTCGATCACGAACCGGCCATCGGTGGGTTGTCGCGGGCGGCGTTGCGAAAGCATGCCACTTGTTCGGCTTGGGTCAGCAGGTTGGAGATCGCGTTGTACACGAGGTAGACGAGCACGTACTCGCCTGGGACGCGGGCGGTCGCCATGTCGCCAATCACTACGGGGATTGCAGCTTCGTCGGCTTTGGTGCGCAGCTTCTCGACCATCGGACGAGAAAGCTCGATGCCGGTGACACCGATGCCACGCTCGGCTAGTGGTACGGCTACACGACCGGTCCCGATGGCGAATTCCAACGCCCGGCCGTTGCCCGCAAGTTCGGCGAGGTGGTCGACCGTCGGCTCCAAGACTTCGGGGGCGAACATGCCGGAGCCCGGGGTGTCATACCGCTGGGCAGTATCGGCGTCCCAGATATCCTCCTGTCGCATAGCCCTGACGATGGCAGCCGATCGGCAAGGCGTCCAGCAGATTCTGTATCGAGGCTGAGTCGTATCGGGCAAAATTGGCGCGGACGGTCCCTAGGTCCCGGCAGACCTCCCGTCTACGGAACCCAGGGCGGGGCGAGTCGGCCTCGTACTCGCTGCGCTGATCTTCGGACTGTTGATAGGGATGATGTCAAGCTCGGCCCGTCGTCTGAGGGTTCGCAAGGCGTGCGAAGGGTCGCTCGGGTTCCGGCGGCGCAGCCGCATCCGCTCTAGGGTGCGGTAGACGGTGGACCGTCCGACGCCGAAGAGTTCAGCGAGTTCGGCTTGGGTGTAGGTGCGGAGGTCGTGCAGCTCGAGTAGATGCTTGGCCTGGTTCGGCTTCAACTTCGGCTGCTTGCCGCGCAGCCGGTCGTTGGCTTTGGCGACCTTCATCCCCTCCCTGGTCCGCATCCGGATCAGGTCGGATTCGAACTCGGCGACCATAGCGAGCACGTTGAACAGCAGCCGGCCCACCGGATCGGTGGGATCGTGGATTGAGCCGCCGAGGCTGAGTTTGACGTTGCGCTTGGTGAACTCGTCCAAGATGTCGCGGGCATCGGGCAGCGACCGGGCGAGCCGGTCTAGCTTCGTCACCACGAGTGTGTCGCCGGCTCGGCAGGCGGCTTGCGCGAGCCGGAGGCCGGGGCGGTCCCGGTTGGTGCCGGTTAGGCCGTGGTCGACGTAGATGCGGTCGTCACCGACGCCCAGCGCGCATAATCCGTTGCGCTGCGCGGTTAGATCTTGTTGCTCGGTCGATACGCGGGGGTATCCCACGAGTAGTTCGTTCATCCTCTTGCGTGACGCACCCAGCGGCAATGGTCAAGCCCAGCCTGAGGTCCGCAGGGGCCTGAGGCCTGCTGGAGGGTCCGCTTGGAGAGGGTGTCGCTAACCGGTTCGGCTATCGGGCCAGTCCGACGGGACCTAGTGCGTGATTGCTACCCGGTCCGACCCGGCTCGTGGCCCGCGGCTGGCGGGCCGAGCACCTCTCGGGCGACCCGCTGCGGCACGACCATCCGCCACGCGTCTAGCACCAACTCGCGCATCTCGTCCGCGTCGAGCGCATCGAGCCACGCCTCAATCCAGTGGAAGCGCAGCTCCGACTCGCGAGGGAGGAAGAAAACGTCGGGCCGCGCCGCCACCAGTGCGGCGCGTTCCTCCTTCGGGAAGGCGAACCCGATCTCGGTCTCGTCCTGGCTGAACGCGACGTACACGATCTGACCGACACGGAACTTCACACGATCGCGCACCAGCACCTCGCTGCTGCGCGGCAACCGCGCGAGCACCGCTCGGACGTCGTCAACCGCGACCACGCATACATCCTGGCCTGTCGCCGCGACCGCGCTGAATCAGCGCCCAACAGCAAACCGCGGGACATATTTCGTACTGTCCCGATGAGCGGTCGGCATGTGATATCTCTGACGGAGCGCGACCGAACCGAGAGCGGCACCATCAGGCGGACACCGGTGACATTCAGGTACTCGACCGCCTCTCGATAAGCTCGCTGACGCTCTTGAGCGGCCCGATTCGGTGAGCCAGAGATGGGTCTGGATGTTAGAGGCTTGGACTCGAACTTGGCGGACGAACTCAGCGTCGATCTCCTTCGATTCCTCGCCTGGGTCTTCCGCTTCTCGATGGACACTGAGTCGACCGCCTCAACCGGCTCGTCCGGCGTGCCTCTGGCTCTTCGCTCATCTCAATGCCTCCCTAACCCGCCAACAGGAGACGGCGGGAAGGTGATGGCAAAGCGACCCACACCGCGAGGTCTGCCGCCTGGGCGTGGCACTGTCATCAAGCATGAGAGGCCGCCTTGCTGGCGGCGAAAAGATGCGTGTCACGTGCCGAAGAGGGAACGGCTCGGAAGGATGTCAATTGGTTGGTCACGGGGAGTGGCGTCGGAGGTCGGTGCCACGATGGCACTCATGGCGACCTTGGCTCACCGGATCCTTGATGCGATTCGCTACGCGCCGCTGGATGGTGACGTGCTGGTGAGGCGGCTTGGGGTCGGGCACCGGCAGGCGGTGAATCAGGCGGCGCGCCGTCTGGAGGCTCAGGGCCGTCTCCGTCGGTTCACCAGGCCTGACGGAAAGATCGTCAATGCGCTGCCGGACAGCCCAGCGCAGCAACCCTCCGAACCCAGGCCTCCGTCGGTGGTGCTCGGCGCCAGTGACCACAGCCGGATCACCGAGGATGAGGTCAAGGAGGCCGTCCACGCACACCTCACCGCCAGAGACTTCGATGTGGCGGTTGCGTGGGGCCGCGTCCGTGGGATCGACATCGATGCTCGGCACCCCGACTGCCGCCGCTACCTCATCGAGGCCAAGGCCGAGGTCGGCAAGAATGGGCCTCAGCAGGTCAACTACTTCGTCGGCATGCTCGGCGAGCTGGTCCAAAGGATGGACGACGTGCAGGCCTCGTACGGGCTCGCGCTGCCGGACAACCGGCAGTACCGAGGCCTCGTTAACCGACTTCCCGCGCTTGCCAAGGAACGGCTGAGGCTCGCGGTGTTCTGGGTCAGCCGCGAGCGCGACGAGTTGATCGTCGAGGTCGAGTCGTGACCCGCGTGATCGGTGTCGACGCCTGCAAGAAGGGCTGGGTCGGCGTCACCAGCGACCTGCGCGGCTACTTCGGCGCCACCATCGACCAACTCGTCGCCACTGCGGACGGCGACGGAGAACTGGAGGTGGTGGCTATCGACATCCCGATCGGCCTTCCGCTGACTGGTACCCGGCAGGCTGATGTTCTGGCCCGCGGGCTGGTCGGGAAGCGCAACTCGTCTGTCTTTCCGACACCCATCCGGTCGGCGCTGCTCGCGACCTCGCATGCGGAAGGATCGGTCCTTAACCTCCGTGCGACCGGGAAAGGCATCACACGCCAGGCGTACGGCCTCGGGAAGAAGATCCTGGAGGTCGACACCTGGGTCCGGACCGTGGATCGCCCGGTGATCGAAGTCCATCCTGAGGTCTGTTTCGCCACGCTGGCGGGACATCCTCTTGCGCACTCGAAGTGGTCCTGGGCGGGCGCTGAGAAGCGTAGACGGCTCCTGGCGTCGGCTGGAATCTTGGTCCCGGCGGAAATTGGCGTGGCGGGAGAGCTGGCGGGCGTCGACGACGTACTCGACGCTGCGGCTGCTTCCTGGACAGCCCGACGCTACGCGGAAGGCAGCGCTACCTGCCATCCCGAAACGCCCGAGCAGTTCGACGACGGACCATTAGCTGCCATCTGGGCATGACGGATCCGCTCGCTTCCCCGCCCGCCAACACCGCGACATGAATCGTGCCGTCAGCAGAGCGTGCGGACGGCCGCTTCGGTCACCGGTCATGGCGGCCTAGGATTCAGCCCTGGCATCGACGTCTCCGACGCGGCGGTGTGACGCAGGTTGAGGGTTCTCGTCGCGTACTGGGCGCTCATCGTCTTCGGCGCATCTGCCGGCAACGTCGGGGGCGACGGTCGACACGTTGCGGCCCACGGGCTCACAGTCTGTCTCGACTCGCGACCCGCGCGAGGTGCCGGGCGAGCCTCCTCGGTCAAGACCAACGCCACAATCCGGTGAGGCCAAACGCGCCGCCAGTGGGAACCTGATTGGTGACCGACCCGAACTCATACAAGGCCCGCCTCGAAGCAAAGCCGCAGCCGGCCCGTGTTCGCGCCACCCTCGCGTTCGCAGGACTGTTCCAGCTCACCCACGAGATGCTCAGGGCCATGGTTCTCGATGACGTGAAGAGCTTCTACGGCTACATCAGCATCGGTGACGGAACCTGGCAACCGTACCCGGTACTCCCGCCGGCCCTAGGAGGCACGGCGATCAGCGTACGTGCTCTTTGAAATTCGTTGGGGGCTACGAAGCAGGCCTTGGAGGTGTTCCGCCTCGCCGGCCGGCCGCGGCGGCCATGTTGATCCACGGGTCATCCCACGAAAATGCAGAATGGGTGTCCGGCAGGGTCGGCGAACACATACAGGGGCTCATCTTGGTCGTCGGTGCGGTCGAGCAGTTCAGTGGCACCAAGAGCTAGCGCCCTATCCCGATGGATCTGCAAGTCATCGCGGGTCGCCACTACCGTGTCCAGATGGAGCATCTGCGGCACGGCTGCGTCGGGCCACGTCGACGGTCGGACGCTTCGGTCTGCGGGAACGCCAGCTGTGGTCCGCCGTGCGTGTTCCGCAACACGAGCCAGTCACTACCCCGCAGGTCAGGCTGGTTGGGCGCCGGCGGCTCATCGCCGGCGCGGTACTCCAGCCCGAACAGCTGGCGGTAGAACTCGGCTACGTCCGCGCATCGGTGGTGTCGAGCACCACCTGAGCAATCCGTGGGTACGACTCAGCCATTTCCTTATGCTCTCATCGAGATCCGACAGGACGTCGAATCATGTGGGCCTCGAGCTGTCCCTGCGCGCCTGTCTGGCCGACGCCATGCTGGCGGATTGTTCCGTTGATGGGTCCCCGGGTTCGGGCACGTACGGCGGTCGGATGCCGGCGATCGCCAACCGGGGAACGGCCGGCCGGCTCAACCTGATCGGACCGCCGACGCCTCCGGCGCAATCACCTTGCGCCCAAGCGCGGGTCGCGCAAAGGTACGAGCACACGGAAGAGGGCTACACGCAGGTTGGCACCGTGCTGACAGACCAGCGTCCCGAGGACAGTGAGGAAGATGGCGTCATCGTCGTCGGCCGCTTCAAGGGCGACCCCTACGACGGCGTTCAGCTCAGCTACGACGCTGGCCGGCGAAACCTGTACCTGACCCCAGAGGGGGCGCTGCGCTTGGCATTCCTGCTCGCGGCGGCGGTCGAAAGGGATATCGACATCCGGTAGGGGTCTACGCCAGGACACTAGATGAAGCGCTGGACGAACGCGAGCGCCTTGTCGGCGGTCTCACGCCAGCCGCTGTCGATGACCAACGCGTGGCCGTGGCCGGGGATCTTCTCGATCTCAGTCACGCCGGGGTTCTCCTGCTGCTGCTTGTAGGAGGCGTTGACGATCGCCCACGGGACGGTGTGGTCTAGCTCGCCGGAGATGAGGAGCAGCGGCCCGCGGTCGGGGTTCTTGGTGTCGACCTTGTCCTCGGTCCACGGATTGAGGTTGGCCGTGGCGGCCTGGAACAGCGGCTTGCCAGGGGTCGGCACCGCAAAGTCCTCGTACAGCTGCTTGGCCTCCTCCTCGCTGACGGCGTTGGCGAAGCTATAGCGGAACTGGTCGTAGGTCAGCGGCACCGCCCGGTTGCGGTTGGCAGGGTTGCGCAGCACCGGCGAGGCGGACTTGAGGGCCGAGATCGGCAGCGGCAGCACCCCGCGGAAGGGCGCCGGGTCGATGGCCACCGATACCGCGGCCAGGCCGCGCCCGGCCAGGATCTGGGTCAGCAGCCCGCCAGTGGAGTGACCGATGATCGCCGGCTTGCGGTTCAGCCCGCCGATGATGGTCTCGACGTGGTCGGCGATCTGGCCGATCGACTTGCCGGCGAAGACCTCGGGGTGCTCGGCGGCCTCCTCGACCGTCTCGGGGTCGTCCGGCCACCCGGGGGTCAGGGCCACATAGCCGTTGTCCTCGAACAGCTTGGCCCAGCGATCCCAGCTGCTAGGCAGCAGCCACAGGCCGTGGACGAACACCACAGGCTGGCGGCCGGTCTGGTTCGCGCGCTGGCACTGCTCCAGCTCATGCTCGGTGATCGTCTTGCCGTCCGGCGGGGCACTCGACCCTGCATCGGCCATGGCAGTTCCTCCTGATGAGCGCGGGACAAGCAACCACCACCTATCCGCTGGCCCTGCAGCTGATTGCCTCCACCACATTCTGGCACTGCTCGACATCCTCAGTGCCGCCGCACCCGGGAAGCCGAACGCTTGGCCACTACCAACCTCGGAATTCACATGAGCTGAATTGGTCGTTGCCCGCTCGCTGCTTCCGCTGACCGTTCCTTAACGCAAACACATCGGACAACCTGAGCTGGACTGCCGAAGCCCGCATACCGTCGGCTTACAAAAGCTGCTCTTCTGGGCTATTACCCGCGATCCGGCACATCGAGTGTGCGGCGGAGGGCCTCAAGGACCAGCTGAGAGACAACTTCCGGGTGTCGGAAGATGATGAAGTGGTCGGTGTTTATCACGCGAATATCGTCCAGATGGTCCTGAGCCCACTTGCGATCAACCTCGGGCAGCAGGTTGTCCCTGTCTCCGATGAGCATGCTCGTGGGTGTGGTCTCCCAGGCCGCTTCCGGTCGGGCTCCCAGCGTGGCTCGGGTTACGGGGCGCCGTGGATGGTCACGGAAGTGCCTGCGGATCTCAGCTGGGAAAGTCGTTCCGTCGCCTTCGTTCAACCAGTACTCGTTGTCGGGCACGAATCTTCCGTCGGTGAGAACGAGCACGTGCGGGTCGGCGTCGATCCAGCCAAGATGTTCGGCAGCAAAGCCGGCGGGTCGCGGTATCTCGTTGACGTAGATCAACCGAGACACCGACGCGTCCCCGGTTGCCGCCACGCCAATGACACCGCCGCCGTACGACCAGCCCACCGCAGCAACTGGCGGCGCGCAGGCTCGTATGGCGTCGCGGACTTCGGCAGCATCCTCGACCAGTCCGGCCATCGGAGTGCGGTGGGAGGGCAAATCTGGCGTGATCACTGCACGTCTGCGTCTTCAAGCAGGCCGACCCAGCGCCAGTCGTGTGAATTTCCCCATAGGCCGTGAACGAGTACGGCAGCACCAATGAATGGGCCGGACGCTGCAGGCACGTTGCGACGGTACCGTCCTGAGCCCGACGAGTCGACGGCTTGCTGGCGACCGATAGCCCGGACTATCGGCCGATGAGGGTGTGGCGTTGGGCAATGATTTTGCCGCCGGTCGAGGGGCGGCTTGATCTTGGTTCCGTCACTGTCGCTGCGCTGGGCGGTGAAATCCGTTGCTGTGTTGATACGCGTGCGTATCGACACAGCGGTAGCTCATCCACCAGCGATGGACTAACCAGCCATGCCGGTCAGCTTCCACTACTTGCGATCTCCCAGAGACGGGTCGGCCAACGAGACGTCGTTCGACTAATGTGCCCTTGTCGTCGCTCGGGTCACGGAGCTATTGGCCGCTCCAGCGTTGAATCGGCGGATAGCACGACCCCGTTAAGCCCTGATGGGCACTGATAGCCCAGTTGCCAGCGGATGCTGCTCGGTCTATTGCGTCGGCGTTGCCTGATCACTTGGTGCGATGATTCGACGAGTTTCTTTGGGGAAATGCTGTGGCCGAGTCCGGCCGTGGCGACAGGACGCCGAGCGTAATAGGTCGCTTGCGGCGAGGACTGCCGTTGGGCGCTCGGTAGTGGACCCGATCGAGGAACCGAGTCCCTCTGGCAGCCGCCCTCTTCGGTGGTACCGCATAGCTCGACGTCTGCCTTGAGGCCGGCGGCTCCGATTATCTCGCTGTACTCCCAACTCCGGAGGCTGAAACCACGCCGTGGTCGCCGACATCCGCGATCCGACGATGACCACGCGATCGCAGATGCGTCGGGAGCGAAATGAGCCACGAAGGCACGCCTATCTTTCAGGGCATGGGAACCCGGACCGCCCGATACCGTCGGATTCAGGCGCCGCGGCGGGCGATGTAAAGCTGAAGCGTCCTTGGGACGCCCTTCAGCTCCACCGGCCCGATCTCGGTGAATGTCACTGGTCTTCCGTCCGCCCCGTCGACGACCTCCTGGCTGACCAGCACCTCGCCCTGTCGGGCGTACTCGGCGATCCTTGCCGCGATGTTCACGGTTCTGCCGAAGTAGTCCCCTTCCTGGAAGACCACCGGCCCCGCGTGGATCCCAACATGCGCCGGTGGAAGGCCGTGGCTCCTGACCATCTCCACCATCTCAACGGCGGCGAGCACGGCATCTCCCGGCTCTGGGAAGTAGAACATCACACCATCGCCGAGCCACTTCACGGGCGTTCCCCCGTGCTCCTGCGAGGACCGCCGCACTAGGTGAGCCAGCCGCGCCGCAAGGTCCGCTGCCGCATCGTCCCCCCACTCCTCGGTCAGCCGTGTGTATCCAGTGATGTCGAGGAAGCACATCGCCGGCGGACGGTCCGATCGGTTGAACAGACCCACCCCTTCTAGCGCGCCCTCGACGTGCTCGACGAAGCCCTTGCTCCAGACGTGTTCTTGCTGCCCGTGGTAGATGGCGAGCAGGGCCTGCTCGCGTAGGGGAGCCATCTGGGACCCGAGGTCGGCCTGGGCCTTCAGCATCTCGCTCTCCGCCGCCCCCGACTCCAGCAGCGGCATCACCAGCTCGCTGCGCCACGAGGCCGTTTCCGTCTCGGTGACCCGGCGCAGACTCTCGCCACAGACTCGGAGCCACCTCTCGATGACAACGGGGCTGAATCCTTTTGAGAGCTGGAGCTCGATCACCGGGACGACCGACAGCTCGTCCTCGCGGACGGTGTCCTCCGGACGCGGCTCCGCGAAGCCGAAGGCCTCGCGGATCACCATCAGAAGCTCCAGAGGGATATCAGTCCTTGCGCTCAGCTCCTGAAAGGTGGTGCCGCTGAGCGCGCCGAACCGACGGTAAGCAGAGACGTCCATGAAGGAGAAGGACAGAACTCCATCCCGGATGGCGGCAGCCAGTCCTTCGAGTGGCACGCCAGCCCGCTCCAAGCTCTGCACCCAACGCGCCCTGAGCGCGTCACCCGGGGAGAACGTGTCCTCAGCATCTGGTATCAGGATCCCGGACTCGACCAAACGGTCGACGTACTCGGGGTCGACTCCAGCCCGCTGGGCGATCTCCTGCCTTGAGTATTCGCTCACGCCTCGGCCAGCTTAGCTGCGGACCCTGGCCGAGTGGAGCGGACATTCGACCCACTGTCACTTGGCACTCGACCGGCGCCGTTGCTACGGGTCACCCCTTTGACCGCCCGGCCCGAGTGACGGGGTCCTCTAGCTCTCGGCGGAGCCGTGGGGCTGGTTGCTGGTCGCCTCTCGGTCTTGCGTTAGGCGCTCGAGGGACGCCCTGTCGATTTCGTCGCCCCGCACTCGTGCCACCCGGCACGGGGTGATGGCCCGAAGTGTCGCCTGCCGCCGGCCTCCACGTAGGAGCGCCAATTCGCCGAGTACGGCGCCCGGAGCGACCTCCGCCACCGCCGTTCCATCCACGTCAACCGAGAGCAAGCCGTCCAACAGGAGGAACAACTCGTTGCCAGGATCGCCCAGCTGCACGAGCACCTGCCCGGCTTCCAGACGTTCGAAGGTGGGACTGTCTCCCATTACGAGGTCAGAGATCTCTCGCTCAACATCAGAGACCGCGGGTCGAATCAGAGCAGGCGTGTCGATGCCACCCCAAGGTGTCTGTGAGCCGAAGGCTTCCCGATACCAGGCCTCAAACTCAATCAGGCCACTCTTTGCCACATGCCGCCCGGACTGGTCATAAATCCAGTGGCGTGGAAATGGACTAGCGCCAACCATCTCGTAGTCCGAAGACCCGTCGGCATGGATGGTAAGGGCCAGCGTCGTCCAGGCCACCGGAGGGGTAATCCGCACATATGGCAGATGATCAACGTATCTGGGGGCCGCAACTCCCGTCCTCCCGCCAGCCGTCTGCACGAAACGAACCGAAGTCTCGCTGACCTCCGGCGTTGGACGAAGATCCGGTAACGCCACAGCCTGGAAGGTGATGCTCCCGGGACCGATCCTTAGAGTCGTGCTGCCAAGGTATCCGTGTCCCAAGTGACCATGATCCACGATGCCGCCGTCGACGACTTCGACCCAGCCTCGCAGCTCGTTGGCGAATCGAAACCGGTCGGCCTTTCGCATGGCGTCCAGGTCTTCCAGAACCGGTGGTGGCGGCGAATCGTAGTGAGCCAATCCGACATCGAACGCGACCCCGGCAAGTCCTTCGACTGCTTCCCTCGGGATCCATGAAATCGAAGTTATGGAGGATTCGATTCTCATGCTGGCCCTCCTGGCGCGGCAGTTACGCTCTGGCGTCCGGCGAGTTTATCTAGTTACCTATCGTTTCTAGACAAGGCCCTCGATCGGTGACGGCTCGGCCGACTGTCGAACACCTGTGCCTGAGAGATCCTGTCACCGGCCACACAGACCCGTGAACGGCGCCCAGATACCGCCGCTTGCACACACCGAGGGCTCCGGCTATATGCATCACAACCTTGGCCGAGCTGAACTCAATGCAGCTCGTCCCAGTAGAGGGTCCGCTTGCGAGACCGCCTGGCAGAGTGGGCGACGTGGATCTCATTTGGGAGCAGGTCGTCGTCGACGCTCACGATCCGGTCGCGCTCGGTCGATGGTGGGCCGAGGCCTTGGGCTGGGTTGTCGTGGGCGACGCCGCGGACGAGTTCGAGATCAGGCCGACTCCGAATCGGGTGCCGGGCCTGTTGTTCGTGCCGGTTCCGGAGGAGAAGGCAGGCAAGAACAGGCTCCATCTTGACTTCCGTCCGGTCGATCAAACCGCAGAAGTCGAACGTCTCCTTTCCCTCGGTGCTCGGCGGGCCGATGTCGGGCAGCGTGACGCGTCGTGGGTGGTACTCGCCGACCCTGAAGGCAATGAGTTCTGCATCCTTCGTGAACGGGTTCGGCCCGATTCCTAAGAGCCGGCGACATAGGACCACTCTCTGCTCCGCTTCCGGGATCTCAGTGCGGCGTCGGCAGTGGCCGTACGATCGCTTGGACCGCCCACGAAGATGCGTGTTGTCTCGCGGTCGGTCACTAGCTGTGGCAGAGCAGACTGCAGAGGGTAGGAGAGCCCGATGTCAAGCTCGATGGTGAACGTCATCACGATCATTGTCGGTCGCTTCGGTGCGATGAGCTTGAAGCCATGCTGATCTATTCGATGAGCGTCTCGGTGGATGGCTTTATCGCCGACCGGGAGGGCGCGTTCGGGTGGTCGGCCCCCAGCGAGGAGCAGTTTGGTTTCCACATCGCGCAGGTAGGTGAGCTTGGCGGTTATCTGTGCGGCCGCCGGCTGTACGAGACGATGCTGGTGTGGGAGACGGATCCGTCGCTGCGCGATAACGAGCTCGGGGCTGCGTTCGCCGACGTCTGGTGCGCGATCCCGAAGATCGTGTTCAGCCGCACGCTTGACAGCGTCCAGGGCAACGCCCGGCTGGCTGAGGCGTCGGTGGCGGAGGAGGTCGCTGCGGCGCTGGACGCGACCGATAAGGACGTCTCGATCGGCGGCGCCGGCCTGGCTGCGTCGGCGTTCGAGCTTGGCCTGGTCGACGAGCTGCGCATGTTCCGCTATCCGGTCGTTGTCGGTGGCGGCACGCGGTTCCTGCCGCCGGTCACCGAAGACGTCCCGCTGGACCTGGTCGAGACCAGGACGTTCGGCTCGCGGGTGATCTATGAGCGCTACCGGCGCGTCCGCGATGAGTCGGACTGACACCGCCGTCTGAGTCATCAGCGCCGCCGGACTGGGTCTTCGCCGCGCTGACCGGCTCCGACCCGCTTGCCGTGTGGCTACCGCCGGACCGATGACCGGCCGGTTCGAGCACTTCGATGCGCGTTCTGGCAGGTCCTACCGACTGGTCCTGGCGTACGCGCACGCGTCGGCCGCGTACGCCGTCGACTCCCTGACAGGCACAGTTAGCCTCTACGCCATGAGTGAGCTTCGCGACGAGCCTCCCCGATCGCTCGAGGATCCGCGGGAAACCCGACGTGATCGACGCCATGGGAGGTCACCCCGTCGACGCCGGATTACGCGTCGACATCAGGGCCGACGAAGTGCCCGACGGGATCAACGCTGCAGATCACGCGGCGAGATTGTCCTCCTCGCCTGGATAATCTCGCCGCTTCCGTTGAACGCTGAGCGCAGGCTTCCCCGCAGCCACGGTGCTCGTCGCTACGGCGACCATCCGTGTCGTAGCGACGCGGAGGGTCAGATCTACAGTCGCCAACTGCAGCAAGCAGGGGACTACACGGGCCCGCATAGGCATCGATCGGGGTTTGCAAAGTCTCACAAGCGGTCGGCTTGCGAACCCCCTGGGGCGCCACGCGTGCTGGTCAGTCGGCTGGGGCGCCACGCGTGCTGGTCAGTCGGCTGGGGCGCCACGCGTGCTGGTCAGTCGGCTGGGGCGCCACGCGTGCTGGTCAGTCGGCCGGTGTGCCATCGCCGCGACCATCGCAAGCACATTGAATAGCAAAGTCCTGACTGGCTATGTTGAGTCGCGAAGCGAGCTACCGACGCTGACACGGTCGCAGCGGCAGAGTATCGGGTGGCGGAGTCGGCCGGGACCCGGACGCGGGTCTAGGGTTGCTGTCGCCTCCCACAGATCGTCCACTAAGCGTTCCGCATCTAACGTAGCCAGGCGCCCGCAAATCGCTCGGCTTGCAGGACAGGTGTCAAGGGTGTGTGAAACGACGGGCCGTCCCGTCATCGGCTCGGCGTGCTATGGATTCGAGTGCGTCAACAACCTCGGTTACGGGGATCGTTGTCGCAATCTCTACCGTCGAGGTTGCGCGCAGAAGCGGCTGCACAGCCTCCAGATCTTCCAAGATGCGTTGCTGCCCGTGAGCACGCTTGCCGAAGGGTTGGTTGACCGGGTCGCGATGCGCTGGAGCATGACCTCGCGTGGCACGCTCAACAGCACGACGGCGTCGAAGCGGTCGTAAAACGAGCCTTGATTAGAGGCGCACCCTACGACGAACAGGCATCCGGTGGCGTGCTGGGCGAGCAACGCGTCCATTGCGTCCTGGCGCCAAAGCTGCTCCGCACCCGATCCAGTTGGCGCTGGCCGGAACAATCCCCGACGTCGGATAGAAGCGGATGGTGCACACCGACAGTCCGCTTCGACGCGACAGGTCGCCGATGGAATAGGAACGGTTCTCCTCCACGACTCAAGCCTGCGGTCTCCACCTACTGAAGACTCAAGCGATTCAGGGATCAAACCTTGCAAGAGTTGCGTGCCGTTCAGCGTTCCTTCTACGGGATGGCCTGCGCGATGCGCGCGACTCGCGGCAGATGCGGGCGTTGCGAGGCTCAGCCGATGCGCTCGGCCAGCGAGACGATGATCCCTTCCGGCCCCCGGACGTAGGCCATACGCCAAGCGCCCTCGTACTCGCCGATGCCACCGACCAGTCCGTAGCCCTCAGTAGCTGCCCAATCGACAGCCGCCTGCAGGTCGTTGACCTCGAAGGCCACGTTGCGCAATCCCAGTTCGTTGGCCATGGCGGCCGGTGAGCCCGGCACGGAGTCGGGTCGCACGAAGCTCGAGAGCTCCAGGCGGGTGCCATCGTCGGGCGGCTTCAGCATGACGATCTCGGTGCGGGAGTCGGGAATGCCGCAGACCGTGTCCAAGAACTCGCCCTCGACGAACGTCCTGCCCTCGACCTCCAGGCCCAGCGCCACGAAGAAGGCGGTCACGACGTCGAGATCTGCGACCGTGAGGCCGACGTGGTCGAAGCGTCGTACATGTGACATAGGCCCGTCCTCCCGTCGTCATATCGACCGTGCATCCGCCACGGTAGGCGTTCTCAGTACGTCTCGTTGCCGGACCTCGGCAAACGCACACTATCAGCGGCATGTGCATGCGTCGCTTCGAACCACTACTCGTTCGCCGCGACCAGTTCGGGGCGATTGCCCCTCGTGGAAGTAGCTGACGTCGAACCCCGCGCCTCGAAGCTGCGCCGCGAGTGCCGACCCCCGCCGAAGCCACCCGTTCGCCTCCGACCTGTCCCGAAACCCGGACGCGTGGGGTCTGACTGGTTGAGCGACGCGGTGTACTGGCCCGCCCACTCCGTTAGCGCTTCCGCCAGCTGCTCAGGAATCGCGAGCTCGAACGGGTCAACGTGGTGCAGTCCTTCTTCTTGGGACTCCCAAAGGGGATGGCACTCGTAATCGGCCATCAGACGTAAGCGACGCACGATCCGAGTAGGCGGTCCCAACGTGACGCACTCATCCCTGCACGATCGGCGGCAAATTAGACGGCCGCGGACCAGCCGGAGGCTATCCGCGGCATGACAGATCGGCTCGCCCCGTGTTTTCCCTCTTGTCGGCACAGATTGCGGTCGAGATAGTTGCCGGGTGATTTCGACTCGGCTCACCCAGGCGTTTGGCATCGCCCATCCGATCGTCGCGGCCCCGATGGCGCTTGCTGGCGGCGGCGCTCTGGCGGCTGCGGTCAGTCGAGCGGGTGCGCTCGGGCTGATCGGTGGCGGATACGGCGACGCCGCGTGGCTTGCCGAGCAGTTCGATGCTGCAGACGACGAGAGTGTTGGCATCGGATTCATTACTTGGTCCGCCCAGCGCTCGCCTGAGGTCGTGGCGCAGGCCCTGGCGCGGGAACCTGCGGCGTTTATGCTCTCGTTCGGCGATCCGATGGCGTTCGCAAGACAGATCCACGAGGCCAACGTTCCGCTGATCTGCCAGTGCCAGAACCTCGATCACGTGCGAGTCGCGATCGATGCGGGCGCCGCCGTCGTTGTCGCGCAGGGCGCTGAGGCCGGCGGACATGGAGCCGTGCGAGGAACGCTGTCCTTCGTGCCGGAGGTCGCAGACTTCGTCGCGGCCCGATCGCCCGAAACGCTGCTGCTCGCTGCGGGAGGAATCGCCGATGGGCGTGGACTCGCCGCCGCGCTGACGCTCGGAGCGGACGGAGTCCTCATGGGAACTCGCCTGTGGGCCTCGAGCGAAGCGCTTGTGCACCCGCGACACCACGAGGCGCTCCTGGCGACCAACGGCGACGGGACCATCCGCACCCGCGTGCCCGACATCGCGCGGGGGTTAGCCTGGCCGGCCGAGTTCACAGCCAGAGCGCGAAAGAACGCCTTCATCGACCGATGGGAAGGACGCGAGGACGAACTTGCCGCATCGGCTGCCACGATCGGGCCGGCCTATCGCCAGGCATGGATGGAGGGCGATGCGGACAACGCAGGTGTCTTCTTCGGCGAGGCTGCAGGGCTGATCCACGAGGTCGAGCCGGCGGCGACGATCATAGAGCGCGTCGTTGCCGACGCTGATCGCACGCTGAAGGCAACTGCCGCATCGTGCCGCTAGCGGCAGTAGAGCGCGTTGGGTGGTCAACGTGTTTGGACTGAATCCCGCTTCCGCCTGATCACGGCTTCGGCCACGACAACCGTGATCAGGAGGCCCAAGAGAGGTGTATACGCCCATGGCCAGCGAAGCGAGTGCGGTGAGATCGCAGTCGGTGGCTTCTGCCGGGCAACCAGCGCCCCAGGACGAGTACGAGGGCGGATACGTACACGACTGCTCGCCAAGCGGGAAGCCTGTTGCCCAGCACCAGCAGCACCGTCACTGCACAGAAGGCGAGGACGGACACCACGGCAAGCAGCATGGCGCAAGTGTGCCAAACGGCTCCTTGAGGCAACCGCACATCGGCATGAGCGACCTCATCGCGGCAGATCCGGATGTGCCGGATGGGTTCCACCTGCGCGCGTCCCGCGCGACGATCCCTCCGGGCGGAACGGTGCTCGGCGTCTTGACTCTCTTCGATGCGAGCAGCTATCAGCGATGAAGGCCCGGACTGCTGCCGGTGATGTGTTCTAGCTAGTGATGAGTTGTCGCACCCGCACCCGTCACACCTACGACGGGACACGATGAGACGGAAGGATGACGCGATGAATGCGGACACGCGGTTGGAGGAGCTGGGCGTGAACGGGCTGGGCGAGGTCGACGAGCCGGCGTTCTCGGGGCTGGCGGAGCGGCACCGGCGGGAGCTGCATGTGCACTGCTACCGGATGCTCGGGTCGTTCGAGGACGCCGAGGACACCGTGCAGGAGACGTTCCTCCGTGCCTGGCGGCGGCGGGAGACCTTCGAGGGGCGGTCGACGTTCCGGGCCTGGCTGTACCGGATCGCCACCAACGCCTGCCTGGACCTGCTCGCCAAGCGCCGCCCAGAGCCCGCGACCGGCGGCGAGGTGCCGTGGCTGCAGCCCTACCCGGACCGGCTGCTCGACGAGCTGCCCGCGGGCGACGCGGACGAGCCGGAGACCGTCGCCGTCGCGCGGGAGACGATCGAGCTGGCGTATCTGGTCGCGGTCCAGCACCTCGCGCCGCGCCCGCGGGCCGTACTGATCCTGCGGGACGTGCTCGGCTGGCCAGCGAAGGAGGTCGCGGAGCTCCTCGGGGACTCCGTCAACTCCGTGAACAGCGCGTTGCAGCGTGCCCGCGCCGGCATGCGGGAGCACCTGCCCGCCGAGCGGCAGGACTGGACCGGCGGCGAGGAGGACGCACGGACGCGCGAGCTGGTGCGCCGCTATACCGACGCCAGCGTGGCCACGGACCTCGACGGGCTCGCCGCCCTGTTGCGGGACGACGTCCGCTGCTCGATGCCGCCCACGCCGGGCCTGTACGTCGGCCGCGACACGGTGGTGAACAGTTGGGTCGAGGATGGCTTCGAGGGCATGAAGGGCCTGCGCGGCGTCCTCACTTCCGTGAACCGGCAGCCCGCCGTCGCCTTCTACCTCTGGCGGAAGCGCGAGGACGCGTACCTGCCATTGACGATCGACGTCCTGCGCGTCACCGGCGGGGCGATCACCGAGATCATCACATTCCACGACGACCAGTTCCCGCGGCTCGGGCTGCCGGAGCGCCTGCCGGCGGAGGGCACGGAGTAGTCCAGTGCGGACGCTCGCGCTGCGCGGTAGCGCGCGTGTCACGGTGGTCGCGGCGGAGTGGTGCGACGCGTTCGGCGTCGTCACCCGCGGGCGGCGGGTGCAGCTGGAGCTGCGCGACGGCGAGCCCGGGCCGGTCCTCGGACGCGACGCGGGGTTCTGGCTCCGCGGCACCGGCGTCCGCGCCCTGCGGAACCCCGGCCGTCGCACGGCGAGGGTGCGCATCGTCACCCCAGGCCAGGACCTTCACGGGCCAGTCAACACACCCGCACGTCAGCTACCGAATGATGGAGGAGCGACATGAACAGCATGAATGACACCGGGGTCGTCGCAGGCCGGGCATCGGGCCAGACCAGCCACACCCGCCGACTCCGCGGGCTCGCCGGCGCCGGCTTTATTGCCACGCTCGCAGCGATGGTGGCCACCACCCTGGCCGCTGCGCTTGCCCAGGCCGTTGGCGTCGATTTCGAGGTCCCCGATGGTGGCGAGAGGATCCCGTTGTCCGGGTTCGCCGTGGTGACCGGCTTCTTCTCGGTCGTGGGCATCGTCATTGCCGCCGCTCTTCTTCGTTGGAGCGCTCGCCCCGCCGAGCGATTCGTGTGGACGGCAGTGTCGTTGACCGCGATCTCGTGGGTCCCGCCCCTCCTCTCCGGGGCAAACCCCGCCACCATCACCGCCCTCCTCGGGCTACACCTCGTCGCAGCGACGGTGATGATCCCCACCCTGGCGCGGAGCCTCCGCACCCGGACCGATTGACGAACCACCCACGGGAAACAAGGCACGTAGGTGCGCCAGCGGAGGGTCGACCGTCCCGATGAACCCGTCCGGTCGAAATCTTCACATCGGGGGGGCGGCAATCGGGATGCCACAGATGAAGCCTTCCGAGGGCACAAGCGCTGTGCCCCTGGCGAGCAGTGGGCGAACGACTCGCTGGAGGCGATGCACGGATCTCGACATGAGCGACCTCATCGCGGCAGTTGACTGCGTCACAGAACGTCCGGCTCGCGGCGGTGTGACGCAGTGAGCATGGGGTACTGCGGATCTGTCTAAGTCATACGCGTCGGCCCGCGGGTTACTCCGACGATGGTGGCATGGCGCGGACCCCTGCCCCGACTCTAGCGTCGCGGCATAGCCGCGGCAGCTCTCGACGATGCCGCCCGAGCGAGGGCAATCTGAGCCGTTGCGTGGGCGTGCGATGATGCGACGCCGAAGTTGCCTGAACTCGAAGGAGCCAGCCGAGTCAGCGGTCACCACAGCGTGCGAAGTCGCCGAAGTCTCGACAAACGGATTGGAGGGGAAGGGGCCAGCGGAGTCATCCTTGGGTGCAGGCCGGGCCACCCAGACCACGACATCCCACGGCCTTGGGTGCTGGGCAGATCTCGAGCTCGTACCCTCCCTCAGGCCACCTGGGCCTTCGCCGACCCGGAGGCGAGCGCAGCCGCGTCGAAGCCCTTGACGATCAGCCATACCGCCAGAACCATTTCCTGCAGTGCCAACGGGGCGAAGAAGGTATTGGCCAGGGTGGAGTTGGGATCCCCCGTCCACAGGAGTGACAGGCTCGCGATGAGGAATAGCGGCGCTGCGACGAGGCCCCACAGCGACAGCCACCGAGGGACGAGCCTTGCCTGGAACAGCAGGTAGTACAGCATCGCGGCACCGATCGCGAAGACGGACTGTGCCAGCGCCAAGGCGAGATCTTGCGTCGTCTGCAGCATGATGCCACTGGTCTGGAAGTGCGAAGCGTCGGGCGCTCCGGCTGCCGCGAACTCTCGGCTCAGCGGGAGGAACGCCCACGTGGCGAGCACGGCCACGACGTAGATCCCGCTCTCGGTGATTCTGGTGCCCACGTACCACAGAGCCAGGCCCTTCCTGACGCTGGTATCGGCTACCCGATTCAAGATCGGGTAGAGCATGAACGCCACACCGGCGGCGGCGACTGCCCCCACCAGGTTCAGCAGCGCCCACGTGATCAACTGGCTCTTGTGCGTCGCGGCGTTGGCGAGGATCCCCTCACTGTCGTCCAGGGCACTCCAGGGCAATATGCTCAATACCGGGAACACGGTCGCCATGATCCACAGCGCGCCGACCCAGATCGCGGACTTCCTGGCTGAACTCATCCCGCTCTCCTGACGAGAGGTGCGGGACAAGGTGCCGCCGGCCGCTGCCGTCGCTCGATCAGTCATCAGGTCCTTCGCTCCGAAGGGCCAGGCGACCACGGTAACGTCCGTAAGGTCTCCCGCCACTTGTCACTTCAGTCTTGCCATCCGGTCGGGCGACGGCCAGGGGCCTTCGTCCCGCAGACAGGGGAGGAAGGCCCCGCGCGTCCGGCCTGGGCCGACGCGGGATGGCCAGTCGGGTCCATGAGTCGAACGGGTTGCTCGTCCACCGACGCGACGCCCGCTCATCGGCAATTGAGTGCTTCTGCTGTCAGGTCCGTGTACCGAATTGTCTCGCGGAGGGTCCCCCATCTGACCTAGCCAAGTGTCCGCAAGCCGGCGGTCTTTCACGGCACACAACAAGGGGATCCCGCCACGGGAAGCCGACTTCAAGGCTGGATTACAAATAGGGTTCAGCGTGTGCCGAAGCTGATCTACTCCTACCTCGCGTCACTCGACGGGTACATCACCGACGATGCTGGCAAGTTTGACTGGGCTGAGCCCGACGAGGAAGTACTCGAGTTCATCAACGAGACCGAGCGGAGCGTCGGGACTTACCTCTACGGCCGGAAGATCTACCAGATGATGATCGGATGGGAGACCGACCCCAGCGTCACTGCGCAATCCCCTAAGAGCGCCGAGTTCGCCCGAATCTGGCAGCGGGCCGACAAGGTCGTCTTCTCGAGCACGCTGCAGGAGGTCTCTACCGAGCGAACCCGGATCGAGCGCAGCTTCGACCTCGAGACGGTCGGAACGATCAAGGCGAGCGTCGATCATGACCTGGCTGTCTCCGGCGCCAGCTTGGCATCCACCGCGTGGCGGATGGACTTGATCGACGAGGTGCAGCTGTTCATCGCGCCGATCCTGGTCGGTGGGGGACAACGCATGTTTCCCGACCAGATTCGTCATCCCCTCGAACTGCTCGATGAGCGTCGCTTCGGTAACGGCATGGTGTTCGTTCGTTACGCCGTGACTAACTGATCTGCAGTCTTGGCCATGGTCAGTGGGTTCGACTGCGACGACCTGCTCGTGAGAGATGTCCCGCTGAGAGTGCGGGTATGCGCCAGTTTCGTTGAGCCTCGGCGGCCCGATTATTAGTCAGCGTCGATGTCTTGAGAGTTGCACCACCCACATTGAGGCCGGCCTCACCCGGGCGTTCAGTCGAAATGCAACGAGTCCCTTGGTTCACGCTTGAGCTCAAAGAAGAAGGGGTAGCCGGCCAGAGTGACGCTGGCATCCCAGATCCGATCGGCGTCTTCACCTCGTGGAATCCGGGTGATGACGGGTCCAAAGAACGCGGTGCCGTTGACGTGAATCGTCGGGGTTCCCACGTCCTTGCCCACCTTGTTCATCCCGGCCGGCATGTTAGCTTTCTCGTACCGCGTTGTCATAGTCGGTCGACTCGGCGGCTCCGCCAGCTCCCGGGCAGGCCGAGTTCGTCGAGCGCCTCGGCAATTACCGTGGACTGGTCCTGAGAGCCCTGGTTGTGGATGCGCGTGCTCATGGCGGTGTAAAGAGATGAGAGGATTTGCTCTCCCTTCGACTGTGCGCCCGCGACCGCTACCCCCGTACCCGACCCCACGAGGATTGCAACTTGTCCCGATAAGGTCTTGTTTGCTGTGCTGATACGCGTGCGTATCCCACCAGGGGTTCGTTCATCCTCCCGCGATGATTCAGCCGGATGCAGAACTCAAGGCCCGCTAAGTGGCGTCCGCAGAACGGTCGGCTAGCGGAACCGCGAATCATCACACTAACCAACCTTGCCGGGCCGCGGATGTCTGCTGTCACGGTGTTATCACGGGTGCTCATGCCCTAGAACCGTATTTTCTCCGGTCAGGCGCCGTGGCCAGCGGCTAGCGTGGCATGTGGGCCGCGAAGATGGCTTGAGGGGGCATATGCGCACGCGTGTCTCACGTGTCGGGTTCTACCTTCTCTGCACGCTGATGTCTCCGGTGATCTTGGTCGGCTACCTCGTATGGGTGGGCAAGTTGTTTGCCGCAGGACGCTCGGGTGTGTCCGCGACGGCGCAGGGCCCGCTGTCTGCCCGGTTCTCCGAGCACAACTTCGGGACACGGCAGGACGAGGCAGCGGATCGGCTGATGCGGGCCCTGCCCGGTGTCCCGCGCCTGGGGCTGCGCCTGACGACTGGTCCGGTACTGCTAGCGCACCGGGTCACCGGGTACGTGCCGCGCGCTTTCCGATACCCCTTCGAGGGCGATGTGCCCCCTCAGTACGAGGCCTCAGCGCGCATCTGGTTTTTCGACGCCGCCGTCGACCGGTACCTACCTGACGTCGCGCAGTTTGTCATCCTCGGTGCGGGTTTCGACACCCGCGCCTACCGGCTGCCGAGCGATACCCGGGTGCGGGTGTTCGAGGTTGATTCTCCACCAACGCAGATGATCAAGCGCGAGACGCTGCAGAAGGCTGGCATCGATTCCAGTGCGGTGACATTCGTTGCGGCGGACTTCGAGAAGGACGACTGGTTGGCCTGCCTGTCCGCGGCGGGATATGCCCCTGGCGAGCGAACGCTGTTCCTATGGGAAGGCGTGACCATGTACCTCACCCGGGAGGCCGTCGAAGATTCCCTGCGGAAAATCGCTTCGACTGCGCAGGGGAGCGTGGTCACGTTTGACTACTTCACCACCGAAGCCCTTGAGTCACGGGCCCTCTATTGGCGTTACGGGAGGGCCGCCACAAAGTCCATGGGAGAAACGCTGAAGTTCGGTGTCGACAGCACTCCGCCCTCCCGCGAACGGCTGGCCGAACTGCTCCGACCCAGTGGGCTGTCACTTGCCGATCAGCGTACCCTCGGCGACGACACGCCGACTCGGCGTGCCTGGGGCGGCTTCGCGACCGCGACAGTGGAAAAGTCGTCGGCCTACCTCTGAGCTACGTCATGATTGATGACCGATTGGCTGACGAACTCGAACGCATTGGCGCCGAGTGGCGCGCCAGCATCTTGGCCGAGTTCGCGCCTCGAGCCGTGTCGCCTCGCATCAGATTGCGGGAATCATCGGTATTGCGAGACGCAACAGGCCTGCAGATGATCGCAACGCTGGACCAGGTGGCAGCTGGGTATGGATCGCCTCACAGCTTGGCGTGAAAAAGAAGGCGGCGCGCGGGCGCTACGGCAAGATCTCACCTCCAGCCTGGGAGAGCCGCTATCAACACACTGACGAGCCTTGCCGGCTCGAACTCAGCCACGATCTGTCCCGTTGGGGATCCTGACCTGAACGATCCGCAGATCCTGATGCTCGAACTGACCCACGGCATGCTGATCGATACTGAGACCTACATCGACTGCAGTACCGCTACCGGCGCGTCGCCCAGGTGCCCGTAGACGGTCGGCTAGGGGACGACGACCGCACATCAGCGTTGCTGATCTTCGCCAGCGGCGTGGACCCAAACCTTGCAGCATCTGCGACCGTGTGGTGCTCTCGAGCAACGATCCGCAGCCTCATGATCAGGCCCAGCGAGGGCGGTCAGGAGGGCCGGAGGATTGGTGTCGTCTCATGCGATTGGTCCTTAGGCTGGCGGCATGCAGACAGAGATCAGTTCGGGCCCGGCATTCGCCTTCGGTGAGATCAAGCTGGCCCCCGGCAGCAGTGTTCGCGTCGAGGCCGGCGCGATGGCGATGACGCGCGGTGACGTGGCGATGACCACGTCCACGCGAGGAGGTTTCCTCAAAGGGTTGCGGCGCTCACTGGGCGGTGAAAGCTTCTTCGTCAACGACTTCACCTCACAGGCGGGCGGCCTCGTAGCGGTGGCTGCGCCGCTGCCCGGTGACATGACGCACATCCCTCTCACGGGCGGGACGCTCCTCGTGCAGTCCGGGTCCTGGGTGGCGTCCGATCCCACGGTCGACGTCGACTCGGCCTGGGGTGGCAGCAAGTCGTTCTTCAGCGGCGAGGGCCTCCTGCTGCTGCGCTGCAGCGGGCATGGCGACCTCCTGATCGCCAGCTACGGCGCGATCCGCGACTACACCCTAAATGAGGGCGAGACGATGACGCTCGACACCGGCCACGTGGTGGCCTTCGACGACACAATCCACTACGCCGTCCGTAAATCGGGGGGCTGGAAGTCGACGCTGCTGGGTGGGGAAGGGCTGGTGACGGACTTCACCGGACCCGGGCGGCTGTGGCTGCAGACGCGGAACAGCAGCGAACTGGTGAGCTGGCTGGCCGTACGGATGCCTTCCCAGCGCAACTCCTCGTCCTAGATCGCCTCGGGCGGCTGGCCGCTCGGAGTGAGCTTCTTCGGTATACGTCCCTTCGACGGCGTAGTCGCGGGACTCGTCGACTGGTCAGGGCGAGCAGTATCAAGATGGCTGGCTCGGCCCTGCGACGGTCGCAGAGCAAATCTGCGCCGTCGCCGGTTATTAGACCTGACTGTGCCGGTTGCCGTTCCTCTTGCGGTGATCGCTGGTCAGGAGCGAGGTGCACGGGATATCGGCCTATTGAACGGCAAGTGACGCGGTCCGGCCGGCCAACAGGGTGAGCAGACCGTCCCTTCGGGGCGGTGAATGCCTGGCGCCCTCTGCTCAACTGCGCAGTTGCGCGTTGAGCTGTGCCGCCTGCCGCGTGAGGTGGTCGCGTTCGGGGAGGCTGGGCGCTGATCGGCGGCTTCGGCGTAGAGCCGTGCCGCGGTCACTGGGTCACCGTCACGCTCGTGCATGTACGCTGCGGCACCCCGGTTGAGGCGGGCCACCGGGCTGTCGGTGAGGCGCACCAGTTCGTCGCACCACTCGACGATCTGCACCCAGTCGGGCTCCTCGGCCGTCCGGGCGTCGGCGTGCAGCGCGGCGATGGCGGCTTGAGCCTGGAACTCGCCCAGGCGGTCTCGGGTGAGGGCTGTCTGGAGCACGTCGACGCCCTCGGCGATCAGGCGGGTGTTCCACAGGCTGCGGTCCTGCTCGGCGAGGGGCACGAGCCTGCCGCCGGGGCCGGTCCGTGCCGGGCGCCGTGCGTGGTGCAGCAGCATAAGCGCAAGCAGGCCCGCCACCTCCTCATGGTTGATCTTGGCCGCCAGTTGGCGCGTGAGCCGGATCGCCTCGACGGCGAGGTCGACATCGCCGGAGTAGCCCTCGTTGAAGACCAGGTAGAGCACGCGCAGCACCGTGGCGACGTCCCCGGGCTGGTTGAACCGGACGCCCGAGACGGTCCGCTTGGCCCTGCTGATCCGCTGAGCCATGGTCGCCTCCGGCACGAGGTAGGTGATCGGGTGCGGATGTACTGGATCACGGCTGCGCTGTGCGCGGTGGTCGTCATCGCCGCCATCGTGGTCAGCCGCGATCGGTGGCGCCGCGTGCCGGCCGTTCGGGACAATGACGATGCGGCGATCGGCGCGCCGCTAGTAGTGGAGGCCGCAGGGATCGAGAGTGACCGAACGTCCCCAGCCCTGGGGGTGCGGCGCCGGTCGCGGCGCTCCTCGTCCTAACGTTCGCGATCTGGAGGAGGACGCCACTCCTCCAGGCAAGTGGCCATCTGATCGTCGTCGAACGGTCGGCTTAAGAACAAGTTCATATCCAACGACGTCGAAGGTTGGCAGTAATCGGCCTGGCGCAACTTTCCAGCGCTTCAGCACCGGTTGTCGGCCAGTCGGTGAGCGCCCCACAGACGTCGACATGGTGCAGAATGCGGCTACGGCATGCATCATCCCGGCTGGTTGCAGGCATCTGTCGGGATGCGGGAGCATTTTGTCGCTGCCTGAATCGATTGGTGGTGGGGAGGTCAAGGGTCGGGTGGATGCACAGATCTCCTTGCGAGTGGACGGTGAGGATCGATCGATAATCGTTGACACTCGCACGACGCTCTTGGACGCACTTCGAGATCGGCTCGGAGTGACCTCGCCGAAGAAGGGCTGCGACCACGGTCAGTGCGGCGCGTGCACGGTGTTGCTTGACGGTCGGCGGGCCGTCATCTGTCTGGCGTTCGCGGTTGCCCACGATGGCGCAGAGATCACTACCGCCGAGGGGCTCGCTGTGGGAGACGCACTCCACCCGATTCAGCAGGCCTTTCTCGAGATGGACGCGCTGCAGTGTGGGTATTGCACGCCCGGGCAAGTGTGTTCAGCGGTCGGCATGTTGGCCGAGGCGGAACGGGGAATTCCAAGTCAGGTCAGCGTCGATCTCATCGGCCCCATCGAGTTGAACGATGAGGAGATTCGCGAGCGGATGAGTGGCAACCTGTGCCGTTGCGGGGCCTATGTCAACATTGTCGCAGCGATCGGGCGGGTCGCCGCATCGGAGTCCGCGCCGTGATGCCGTTTGAGTACCTACGCGCCGAGGACGTCGCCGGCGCGGTGGCCGCGGTGACGGAGCACCCTGATGCGGTGTATCTGGCCGGCGGCACTAACCTGGTCGACCGCATGAAGCTGGGGGTAGCTACGCCCAACTTGGTCGTCGACATCAGCCACCTGCCGCTGGACCAGATCGTCGAGCTGTCAGATGGCACGGTTCGGATCGGCGCGCTCGTTCGCAACAGCGATCTCGCCGCGCACCTCCTGATTCGGCAGCGATATCCGGTCCTGTCCCAAGCGTTGCTCGCCGGTGCGTCGGGTCAATTGCGAAACTTGGCGACCACGGCCGGGAACTTACTGCAGCGCACCCGCTGCGTGTACTTCCAAGACGTCAGCATGCCGTGCAACAAGCGCGAGCCCGGCTCGGGCTGCTCGGCGCGGGAGGGCTATACCCGCTACCACGCGATCCTCGGTGCATCAGCGGGTTGTGTAGCGGTGCATCCGTCGGACATGGCCGTCGCGATGGCCGCGCTGGATGCTTCGGTGGTGGTCACGGGCAGGAACCGGTGAGCGGCGCATCCGGCTCAACGACTTGCACCGCCTTCCCGGCGACACCCCCCATCGAGACACGGTCTTGACGCACGGGGAGTTGATCACTGCGGTTGACCTGCCCCAGCTCTCGTTCTCACAACACTCCGCCTACCGCAAGGTCCGCGATCGTGCTTCGTACGCCTTCGCCCTGATCTCCGTTGCGGCTGCCCTGGACCTGAGCGACCACAGGGACGCCGCGGGGGGTCCGACCGTTCGAGACGTCCGGATCGCGTTCGGTGGAGTTGCTCACAAACCTTGGCGCGCCACTGCAGCCGAGAACTTCCTGCGCGGCGCGGCCGCGAGTGTGGAGAACTTCCGCGAGGCTGCCGACGTCGAGCTCGCCCAGGCGGAGGCACTCAACGACAACGCATTCAAGATCACTATGGTCCGCAACACGGTCGCGTCACTGCTCGCCGATCTCACCCGACGCCAGGTCGGAGATATAGGTGGCGACCTCGCCGGGCAGGAGCAGAAACCGTGAGCACCGGCCTTCGTGGTCAATCGATCGGTGTCGGCCTTGGACGGCTGGACGGGGTCCCCAAAGTCCGAGGAACGGCCCTGTACGCGTATGAGCAGCCCGTGCCGCAGCCTGCTTATCTTTATCCGGTCCAGGCCATGATCGCCAGGGGAACGGTGGTCCGGATTGACACCGGAGCGGCGGAAGCGTTGGACGGTGTTCTGATCGTGCTGACCCATCTCAATGCACCCCGACTGGTTGACACGAAGGACCAAGAGTTGTTGGTACTACAGTCAGCGGCTGTCGGGTTCCGTGGTCAGTTCATCGGGGCCGTGGTCGCGGAATCCTCCGAGATCGCGCGACACGCCGCGGGTCTGGTTGAGGTCGCGTATGCGCCCGCGCCCCATAACTCGGCCTTCAGCGTCGGCGAGCATGGCGACGTCTCACCGGGGAGCGCGCCGGGCCTTCCGCGGCAGGTGAGCGAGGCCGAGATCGAGGCCGCACTTGCGGGGGAGCATGGCTACGTCTCACCGGGGAGCGCGCCGGGCCTTCCGCGGCAGGTGAGCGAGACCGAGATCAAGGCCGCACTCGCGGCGGCGTCGACGGCTGTAGACCAGACGTACACGACGCCCCCGGAATACAACGTGCCGATGGAGCCTCACACGTCCGTCGCGATCTGGAATGACGGCATCCTCACCATGTACGAGTCGACGCAGGGCGTTCATTCCTTCCAAGCGGGCCTGGCGCCGCTGTTCGGCCTGGAGCCGGAACGGGTCCGGGTCATCTCGCCGTACGTGGGCGGCGGATTTGGCTCAAAGCTCGAGGTTCACGCGCAGGCCGTCCTCGCGGCGATGGCGGCACGCGAACTGCCCGGTCGCGCCGTGAAGGTGGCCTTGACTCGGCAGCAGATGTTCTCGCTCAGCGGTTACCGTCCACCGACCATCCAGCACGTGCGGCTCGGGGCCGACCTGGATGGCACACTCACCGCAGTGGCCGTCGATGTGCTCGAGCAGAGCTCCAGAACGAAGGAGTTCACCGAGGGATCCGACGGACCGGCGCGCATGATGTACGCCGCTCCACAGCGTCGGACGACGAATCGCCCCGTGGTCCTCGACGTTCCCGTTCCAACCTGGATGCGGGCGCCCGGCACGTGCCCCGGGATGTTCGGGCTTGAAGTGGCCATGGACGAGCTCGCCGTCGCGTGCGCCGTCGACCCCATTGCCCTGCGGGTTCGCAACGAACCGCAGGTCGACCCGGAGACCGGGCAACCGCACGCGTCCCGACATCTCCTCGACTGTCTACACCTTGGTGCCGAACGGTTCGGCTGGGACCATCGCGACCCGACGCCGCGGGCTCGGCTGCAGCACGGCTGGTGGAGCGGCATGGGCGTCGCCAGTGCCACCCACCCGGACTGGTACGAACCCGACAACACCGCCCGCATTTGCTTCGACGCCGACGGCACCTACATCGTCCAGATTGCGGCGGCTGAGATCGGAACCGGAAGCTGGACCGCGCTGACCCAGATCGCGGCCGAGGCGCTGGGCTGCCCCGTGCAATGCGTGCGGATGGAAATTGGTGACTCGAGCCTCCCGCATGCCACCAACGCCGGAGGTTCGGTCGGGACGCGCAGCTGGGGGGCAGCCATCGCCGCCGCCGCCGGGGCGTTCCGCGATCAGCATGGCGCTGACCCGCGACCGGGGGCGGAGACAGAGGCTCAGGCGCCCGAGCTCAATGACGATCATTTGTCGCGGCACTCCTTCGGCGCCCAGTTCGCCGAGGTGCGAGTCAACGCTGACACCGGCGAGATCCGCGTCTCGCGGATGCTCGGTGTTTTCTCCGTCGGCCGCATCATTAACCCCGTGACCGCACGCTCCCAGTTCATCGGCGGGATGACCATGGGCATCGGGATGGCCTTGCATGAGCACGGGGTCATGGACCCGCGCTTCGGCGCCATCGTGAACCATGACTTCGCCGACTACCACATCCCGACCTGCGCAGACGTCGAGGACCTGGACGCGATCTGGCTCGAGGAACCTGAAGCACCTCCAGGCGCACTGGGAGCTCGGGGATTGGGCGAGATCGGCATTGTCGGCGCAGCAGCCGCGATCGCCAATGCCGCCTACCACGCGACGGGCGTCCGGGCGCGGAACCTTCCGCTGACCCCGGACGCGCTCCTGTCCTGAGCTTGACCGGCGCCGCCTTCCGAGCTCTTTGCGGATCGCGTTCCGCAAAGAGCTTCCTCAACCAAACAACGCCGCTGCCCGCTAGAGGGTCGATGCTCCTATGGTCTGGCAAGTGGGTGCGCGGAACTGTTCTCGGCGACCAGTATGGGTAGGGCGTTGATGATCTCGCGGGCGACGTAGCGCTTCAAGCAGCGGATGATCTCGGGCTTGGACAGGCCTTCGTGAGTGCGGCGCTCGGCGTAGGCGCGGGTGCGTGGGTCGTAGCGGAGGCGGCCAACAACGATAACGTAGAGCGCATTGTTGGCGCCGCGGTCACCGCCGCGATTGAGCCGGTGTCGGTGGGTGCGTCCGCTGCTGGCGGGGATCGGCGCGGCGCCGCAGAGGTGCGCGAAGGCGGCTTCGGAGTTGATCCGGTCAAAGTTGTCGCCGGCGCTGATGAGCACTTGGCCGGCGACCTCGGGTCCAACTCCGGGAAGGGCAAGCAGGGCGGGGGCGACCTGGTGCACCAGTTGATGAAGCTCGTGGTCGGCTTCGGCGATCTCTTCGGAGAGCTGTTGATGGCGACGGGCCAGTCGGCGCGGCGCGGTCTTGATGGCGTGTTCGGTGTCGCTGAGTTGGTGTCCTGGGCGGAGTCGGGCGCAGCCCGCAATCATCTTCGGAGTGGGCAGGTGCCGCAGCTGCTCGCGCAGCTGTGCCGGACCGGTGAGGATCAAGGATTTGATTTGATTCGTGGCCTGACTTCGGGCTTTGACGGCACTGGATTGTGCCACGCGAAGCGCCCGGATCGCCTCGACCCGGCCGTTGCGTAGCTTCGGCACGACCAAGGCAGCACCTGACAGCGCAGCCCGAGCAGCGGAATAGGCGTCCAGCGGATCGGACTTGCCGTGGGCCCGCCGCGCCCGTCGATCCGGGCGGTCGACCTCGACGATGAGCATCCCTGCCTCACGGAGCTGTGGAGCCAACGCGGCACCGTAGGCGCCGGTGCCCTCAACACCGACTCGATCCAGCTCGCCGTGGCCTTGTAGCCACTCCACGAGGGCGCGTTAGCCGGCTGGCGATGCCGGGAACTCACGATCGCCGAGTTGGCGCCCGAGGTGATCGATCACGGCGGCATGGTGGCTTTGTCGGTGCGTGTCCACACCGCCAGTGACACCAACCGTCGTCCTTGTCATGCTGGTCATGCCTTACCTGTTCCGTTCGCAGCGGTCAGATGGGCGCACGCCGCGGCCATCACCTCGATGCAGATCGGTGGACAAGCCAGTGATGGGCGCCTTTTGCGCAGGCTCCTATGAGGTCACGCCGTCCGGCCGTTCGCGTGCAACGACGTCTTCCGCCGGGCCGACGGATCGACCCAAAAACAGCAACCAACGCGTCAGGCTTACGGAGAGTCAGACCCGGCGGGAGACGCCACACCCATCCTCACTGGCTTATGACATACCTAGCCCTACCGAATACAGCGGAGGCCCGTGGTCACCGGAGGTGGTCGGGGGCAGAGGGCACGAGCGCGGGAGCAACTGACCCGACGGTACCGAACGGCCGTCTCACTCACCCTTCCTCTTACGAGATGGCCTGGGCGATGCGCAACTCGCGGCTACATGTGCGTACACGACACGGTCGGTCTTCAGACTGGCGCGTGGGCGCAGACCTGCATGGGAGGATGGCGCCATGGCAGACGGACCTGCCGCCTCGTTGACGGGCGTGAGTGAGGACAGGTTGGAGCTCCGCAAGGAAGCCTTGACCATGGCCCTGTACGTGGCGATCTGCCTGATGGCCTCCTTGATCGTGATACCGGAGAGCGCCGAGGCGGAGACCACGGTGATGGGACTGATCTGGGGGGTCACGCTGGGCCTTGCGCTCGCGCACTGGTTCGCCTTCCGCGTGTCGTCACGGATGGTGGGGGCTGGCACGATCCGCTCTTCCGATGTCCAATTGGCTGGTGCCCAGCTGCTCGGCGCGGCTGGCGTCGCAGTGGTGGTCTCCGTTGGTGTGCTCCTACTGCCCGACTCTGTCGAACTGGAGGGCGCCGAGTTCCTCCTCGCCGCCTTGATCGCCCTGATCGGGTTCGCCGTAGCTCGAGGCGCGGGCGCGTCCCTCCTCCGGGCCGTGGTGTACTCGCTTTTCGTGCTTGTGTGCGCGGTCATCATTGCCGTGCTGAAGAACCTGCTGGCCGGGCACTGACGGAATCCTTCCCGATCGTTGCGGGTCGCAGCGAAGGGCAACCGTGCCACGCGGAGGGGGCGGACGTTCATCTGGGCGTGCTGCGCGCTTCCGCCGATCCTCCGGGGTCGAGGGGTTTGTTGGAGCCGCTCCAGCCTCGAGGTGATCTCTGAGAGTTGGGCAGTCAACTGCTCGTCCCCACCGCCTCCCCGTCCCACCGACAACTGGCAATGGCCCCCGAGGGAACTCGGTCAAGTTCCGATGTGGTTCTCGGCGAAATGACCACCAAGCCCGTGGCATGTAGCGAACGACGGGTTCGCACCCTCCACTGCCGGTCCGCTCGTCGGCAATTGAGTGCGTCCGCTGCCCGGTCCGTGCACCGAACCGTCTCGCTGAGGGTTCCCGCTCTGACTCAGCCCGCGCCCGCAGGAGGGTCGGCATACGGTAGGCATTGACAGAGGTGGTGGGCGGCCAACGCATTGTTTGGCGGGCCCATCGAGTCGTACCGTGCAGGCCCGGCGCGATGGCTCGATGATTTTCGACCGGCACCGTGGCCTGTTTGCTTCAGTCAGTGGATCAGCCCCGGAAGTGGAGAGTGTTTATGGCTTCGGTCGCGTCAGTGGACGGCACCACCATCGATTACGACATCGCCGGCAGCGGCCCGGTGATCGTCTTCGTACCTGGCGTGTTCAATCTGCGGGATACCTTCACACCGTTGGCCGCGGAGCTTAGTTCCGATCACACGGTGCTCGCCTACGATCGTCGCGGTCGCGGGGAAAGCAGCGACACCGCGCCCTACAGCATCGAGCGCGAGGTCGAGGATCTCCAGGCGATTATCGAGGTGGCCGGTAGCTCGGCATCACTATTCGGATGCTCCTCAGGTGCCATTTTGGCCCTTAAAGCTGTCGCCGATGGCGTGGCCGTGGAGCGGCTCTACTTGTATGAACCGCCATTTCGCTTCGATGAGAATCAGCCTGCGCCGCCGGCTGATCTTCCTGCCCGTCTGCAGGCGCTGCTCGACGCTGGCGACCCGGGAGCGGTGGTGGCGACCTTCCAGATCGAATGGGTGGGCCTACCGCAGGAGGTGGTCGACGACGCCCAGCGATCACCGATATGGGCACGATTCGAAGCAATGGCGCAATCCGCCGTATACGACGCCGTCATCACCACCGATCTACGGCGGCCGACCGCGGAGATGGCGGCCGTATCCACACCAACGTTGGTGTTGCAGGGCGATCCGACTTGGCCGGTCTTGGCCACTGCCGCCGCGGGAATCGCCCGCCGACTTCCCAACGCCACCCACCGGATACTTCCAGTTGAGGCGGTACACGGTATAGATCCAGGCGGTACGGCGGCGGCCATCCGAGAATTCGAGCAGTGAACAGCACATCGCGATGGTGCGGGTGAGGTCGTTGTCGACCTAGATCCGATCATCGCCAACGCACCGTCTTCGCCGCGAAAGCCCCAAGTCAAGCCCACAAGAGGGGTCGGCTTCCGGCACGCTCCCTGAGTCCGTACGACGTCCTCTGCGACCTCCATCGTGGCGTCGGTGATCGCGATGAAATGTGCCGTGTGTCGATGGAATGATCACGATGGAATGTAAGCCCGAACAGACCCAGGGTGACAGTCCGATTCAGACCAGTGCGCGAGAAGAAGAGCATCAGGGATCAGCGGGGCTGGCTTGTGCTCAACGCAGCCCGGCGGCAGGTGATCGTATCGTCCGGTCCGATGATGCAAGCATTCCCGTTGAGCGGCTCGCCGGTCAGGCCGAATGACATTGCGCAGGAACCGGAATTTCTTCCACGATCATCAGTCCGCAACCGCAACCCTGGAGACATGAACCAGAACTGCACAGGGTTCAACCGGACCGGGCGCCCGCGGAAGTTGCGGCGCAGGAGCAGCACGGCCACCGCGATCACCCACAGCCAGAACATCAGGTAGGGCAGCAGCCAGATGAAGCTAGTCCAGCTGATGCGGCTGAGTACGAGCCCCACTCCGCTTGCGATGGCCAGCCACCCCACCCAGCGGGGCAAGAATCGTGTCGACGCGATGACCCAGCCGCAGCAAACGGCGAAGCTGCCAAGGGCTACCCGGCCGTTGGCGAATGCCGCCTGTCCCTGATCGAAGGCATACCTGGCTATCTGCGGGTCGAGGTCACCGGCGCGGAGCGCGACAGCGGCCTCGTTCCCGATCCCGGACAGGCCCAGGGCCACGAAGAGCACACCGGAGCCCATCGCGATTGCCGACCGCCACGCCGCCTCGCCCTCAGCGCGCCGCAAAAGGATGGACAGCCCGACGACGAACCAGACGAACGTGACCCAGCCAACGGTGAAAAGGAAAGACCGGAACGGGGTCGCAACCGTGTCTGGTGACCCGTAGTAGGCGAGGAACTGGGTTGCGGTCGCGGTGAAGCTCGGCTCCTCGCGCGTGCCGACTACAGCGACAAAGATCAGGACTATCGCGGCCAGCCCGGCGACGCCAGTGACCCTGCCAAGGCGCTGCCACCCGGCAGCGCCAGAAGTCGGTGCAGGGTTGGTCATGGACGTCCATTCTGTAGCCACCGGTTGTGGGCTGCGCCGTCAAACACACACCTCGCCAGTGAACCCAAGATTCACCCGCTGACAATACGAGCGGCAGGGAGCCTCCGAGGGCAGCCATGATCCGGGGTCTCTGAGACACAAATTGCCTGACTAATAACGTGCCGCGCGGGAGGATCTCGCCCTGACTGATGACAGAAGCCTGATGCGACTCGCTTTGGATGGCGCGCCCGTGGCGGCCGACCGAGGCGATCCCGGGTTCGGCGCCGTCGTCGCTCGAGCCAGCAGATTCTGGCCCGCGCAAGCAGTGCCGAAATCACTGATCGCAATCCGCTCGCCCACGACGGCCTCGGCGTTCTCCGAGGCGGGCCGTCGAGGCCGACGCATGCTGCTCAACCTGTGATAAGGCCACCGTCTCTGTCAACAGCCCGGCCAAAGCTGAGGCGCTGACGATCACGATGCCTTTCCGCGGTTTGGTTGTCGTGTTGTGAAGAGGACACGATCGCCATCGGTACAGCGGGAGTTTGATCACCGCAACCGGGGTGCGCGGACGTCACCGCGTGCTGGGGATAGCCATGATGCGGGTCATTGGTCCCCAATACTTGGCGTCCTATTTCAAGAAGGTGTACGACGGCCTGAGACCTCACCTGCCTGTCCAGCCGGCCGACGATCCAGCTTGGCGGCTTACTGAGCGGCGCCACGCGCTGGAGTAATGCGCGCCAGCTTGTCGGGATTGTTGAGATGCGATCGCGGCTGGTCCCGCGATCCGCCCAGCTCATCGCCGACTCGTGATCGGCTCCCTGCTGCCCGATCACCAGACGGTCATGGCCTTCGCGACGAACCACTCGATCCCGATCGACGACGACGACTCGGCCCGCTGGGCTCGTGCACGGCACTGTCTCGCTGAGCGTTCCGCTTCCGGGATCTCAGTGCGGCGTCGGCAGTGGCCGTACGATCGCTTGGACCGCCCACGAAGATGCGTGTTGTCTCGCGGTCGGTCACTAGCTGTGGCAGAGCAGACTGCAGAGGGTAGGAGAGCCCGATGTCAAGCTCGATGGTGAACGTCATCACGATCATTGTCGGTCGCTTGGGTGCGATGAGCTTGAAGCCATGCTGATCTATTCGATGAGCGTCTCGGTGGATGGCTTTATCGCCGACCGGGAGGGCGCGTTCGGGTGGTCGGCCCCCAGCGAGGAGCAGTTTGGTTTCCACATCGCGCAGGTAGGTGAGCTTGGCGGTTATCTGTGCGGCCGCCGGCTGTACGAGACGATGCTGGTGTGGGAGACGGATCCGTCGCTGCGCGATAACGAGCTCGGGGCTGCGTTCGCCGACGTCTGGTGCGCGATCCCGAAGATCGTGTTCAGCCGCACGCTTGACAGCGTCCAGGGCAACGCCCGGCTGGCCGAGGCGTCGGTGGCGGAGGAGGTCGCTGCGGCGCTGGACGCGACCGATAAGGACGTCTCGATCGGCGGCGCCGGCCTGGCTGCGTCGGCGTTCGAGCTTGGCCTGGTCGACGAGCTGCGCATGTTCCGCTATCCGGTCGTTGTCGGTGGCGGCACGCGGTTCCTGCCGCCGGTCACCGAAGACGTCCCGCTGGACCTGGTCGAGACCAGGACGTTCGGCTCGCGGGTGATCTATGAGCGCTACCGGCGCGTCCGCGATGAGTCGGACTGACACCGCCGTCTGAGTCATCAGCGCCTGCCGGACCGGGTCTTCGCCGCGCTGACCGGCTCCGACCCGCTTGCCGTGTGGCTACCGCCGGACCGATGACCGGCCGGTTCGAGCACTTCGATGCGCGTTCTGGCAGGTCCTACCGACTGGTCCTGGGGTACGCGGACGCGTCGGCCACGCGGGAAAGTCCGCCGTCGACTCCGACGTGGTCGACGCCATGGGAGGACACCCCGTCGACGTCCGATCACCGTCGACATCAGGGCCGACGATGTGTGAGCGGGGCACGCTCGTCGTTGTCGGTCAGACCTGCTCGTTGTCGGCGGTCTGTTGCCCTGGTCAGCTCCCAGCTGAGCGTGTCGGCCAGCGTCTGCTCCAGCGGTCGCCTGGTGAGCCCGGCCCGTCGTGCCCTGCTGCTGTCCCGGGCGTTGAAGCCCAGCCAGTCGGGGTCGACAAGCCAGAGTGGAAGCGGCCGCTCCCCCATCCACGGCTGCACACCTTGGTCAAGGGGCCGCCAGTACAACAGGTCTGGTGTGGCCAACAACTCTACGTGCGGTCTCGAAGTGGTCGAAGAGCGCGGTCATATCACCCGTCGCGTTGACACCACCGAGCTGGCGGCTGCCAGCGTCGTTGAGCCACGCAGCCAGGTCACGCACGTCGATCACTTCGGTTGCCAATTCGGGAGCGTCGGGGACCAGAACAGCGTCGCATGGTGTGCTGGGCCTGAGGGCTGACATCGCGAGCGCCGCGAGTCCGACCTTGATGTTGATCACGGCGGACTGTCTCCTCCAGCGTTTGACGCGCGGAAATCCCGCACCGAACCTGGAATGGTGACTACCGAACCGGCCGAAGTGACCGCCCCTGAAACGCGACCACCTGGCTTCCGCATCCGCTGGGGCTGGTTCCTGGATGCATCGCATCGGGCCTCGTGGCCATCGTCGTCGGTGGTTCGTCGCCACGCCGGCCGGTCGTACGAACTACCTGCCCGGGGTACTCGCCAACGTCGGGACCACCCTACGGCTCGTCGGCATTGTCGTGCTGCTCGAGCGGCGGATCGTCGACAATGCAGTGAGGAAGTTCCAGAACGCTGCCGAAGAGGCTCGCGCAAGGATGCGGGACGATTTCCGCATCGAGGTCCAGGAGTTCACGGATCGTGTGAACGCCGAATGGGCCGCCGCATCGCCGGAGGATGTCGACGCGATGAAGGAACGGACCAAACGCCTCTCCGAGGAGCTCGCTGACAACTATTCCAAGGAGCTCGCTGACAGCTATGTCGACGAGACGCTCGAGGCCTCCGACGTGGACGAGACGCCGGAGCGGTGATGGGGCGCGAGCTAGGTTAGGTGCTCGCGGAGCCACTCGGCCGCGATTAGGTCGACCCGCTTCGCGACCTCGGTCTGCGGCGCCGGCTCGATGCCGGGCTCCTCAGCGAGGGCATGCTCCATGCCGTCGAGCAGCTGCACGTCGGCGCCGAGCGCAGCCGCGACCGTCAGCGCCGACGAGACGATCGCCTGCTCGTCGTCCGCGCCCACGATGATCCGTATGGCCGCACCCGACGCCACGAGTTCGCTCGCTCGCGCCTCGTAGTCGAGCCGCTCGGCCGCGGCGGTGCCCGCGTCGGTCCAGTCGTAGCCGCCGAACTGCGGCGACACCGCGTCGATCATTGGACGCAGCTGAAGCAGCGGGCTCACCAGCACCGCCGCCGTCGCACCGGACGTACCCCGCGCCAGCACCTCGGAGGCGATTGCCGCACCCATCGAGCCGCCGACAAGACCAGCGGGCACGTCCGCGCCGATGCCCAGCGTCTTGCTCAGGTCCGCCCACGCGGCCGGGAACTCTTCCGCCGCCTGGCTGTGCACGGGCCCGTGGACGAGACCCGGCGCATCCGTGGCGAGCAGCTTCATGACCTCGTCGACGCCGCCGGGCAGCGACCGCGCGCCGAATGTAGGCAGTCCGAGGTAGACCTTCCATGCATCGAGCCCGTCGAGCGGCAGGGCCGCGGCGAACGCCGCCTCGCTGCGCGGCGCATCCATGAGGTGCCACAAAATGATGACCGGGGCCGTCGCCGCATCGCCGGCTGGCGGCACCGCGAGGTAGGGCACGCCGTTCGAGGTCGTCCCGGTCAGTGGAGTCGTCATCCGGGCACCACTGCGGCGATCGCGCTCACCTCGACGAGCGCTCCTGGCACGCCGAGTGCTGCAACCCGCGCCATGGTCACCAGCGGTGGCGCTCCCGGCCCGGCCAGCCGCGGACCGATGGCCGCGTACGCGGCGTTGACGTCGGCATCCTCGGCCATGAACACCGTCCACTGCACGACATCGGCCAAGGATGCGCCCGCTGCCTCGAGCGCGGTGCTCGCATTGTCGATCGCGCGGGCCGACTGCTCGACGACATCGTCCGAGACGATCTTGCCGTCGGCGTCCACGCCGTTCTGACCACCGACGTAGATGGTCGTCGCACCGCCGGGCACGACGGCGACGTGACTGAACGCGGGGCTGACGACGAGTCCGTCAGGTTGCAAACGTGTGATCTCCATGGGTTCCACGGTTGCACTATCCCCTGACCGAAGCGACCCGGTTGCGTAGCTCGGCGCAACCTCCTCGGCGACTCGCTGCATCGCGGCGGGGTCGTCGCCCATCGAGATGAAGGTGGAGGCACCGTGCTCGAGCGCCATCGGCAGCAGTTGCCGAGACCTGCGGTTGACGCACAAGGGCACGGGCGTCTCGGCCACATGCGTCCCCGGGCGCATCGTGGGCAGGTGCCGCATCGGGACGGCGAATAAGGCAAATGCCTGGGCGGCCTTCGCTGTTAGTGCGGCCGATCCCGACAGCATCCCTCATCGGCAATTGAGTCCATACGCTGTCGGGTCCGCGTACGAAACTGTCGGGGAGGGTTCTCCCCCACTCACGAGAATCGTCGCATTAGTGGCCGGTTAACGGCCCTTATTGGGTGAGGCGGAGGAGCGAGCGAGGACCAGTCGTCGGACAGCCGGACAGATGCTTGTCATCCACGGTCCCGCAAATGCCTGGACCACTGGCACGGCTGTGTGGATCACCGTCGTGTTATACGTCGCCTGGGCGCCCTTCGTCGCCGACCGGGCCTGGCTCTCCCGAGCAGTAGCGGCTGCGGAGCGGGAGTACCTCGGAGTACTGGATGGCGGAGCCGCATGTTACCGACCTCGGTTTGAGCCGGTACTTCGATTCCGGGGAACGACGGGTGCGTGACCGATGCCCGATACCCCTCACCACCGCGCCATAGCGGAGAGCGGGTGGGACAACACGGCCCGCTTCGGCGACGACGCCACCATGATCGTGCCTGTCGACCTCAATGCCCAGCTGTTCCGCTATGAGCAGGACTTCGCCGACTTGTGCGCCACGCTCGGGCGCAGCCGCGGCCGCCGCCGTATATCAGGCCCGGGCGAGGCACGCCGCCAAGAGTTCATCAACCGACACCTCTGGGTAACCGCCGAAGGTTTCTTCCGCGACCTCGATCTGCGCACTGGACAACCATTGAGACCGGTGCCGCGAGCAGTATCTGCGTTCGTACCGCTGTGGGCTGGGATCGCCGACGCCCGCAGGCCGCGAGCCTGGCGGCGCATCTGCCGCTGTTCGAGCACGACCATGGCCTGGCCACGACCGAACCCAGTTGGGCAGACGAGGACCAGCACGACTATCCCACAGGCTGGGCTTACTCCCATTGGTACGTAACGCAAGGGCTGCTTCGTTACGGGTACCGCGACGAAGCAGTGAGGATCGCGCTGAAGTGGCTGCGGCTTGTCGCCGGCAAACTCCACCAAGACGGGGCCATTTTTGAGCGGTACAACGTGGTCGACTCGGACGGGCCGACGCCGGGGCGCTACGGACCCCAGCGCGGCTTCGGCTGGACAAATGGAGTATTCGCCGCACTGCTTACGCGTGTCGTGCTTGGCCTCGATGCCCGAGGGCCCGAACCGACCGGTGCGCGCAGGGTCTCCACCGCACTGCCGGCATCGTGGGCCGGCAAGGAGACACGAATCCATCTCCCGCGCTACCCGTGGCCCACTGGTACCCGAAGAACGATCGTCCCGCCACCGCCGCAGCGATAACTCCGCCCTTGCCCCCGTTTAGGCCGAAATCGACGCCTCTCACGCCCCGTTGGCGGCGAAGACTATCGGCAGCACGCCGCCAATCACAGAACCTGCTTCCAGGAGCCGGGGCGGGAGGCGAGGTCTTGAGGGCTCGACGCGTCAGCGGCGCTTGTATACGTCCGACCGCCTGGCTCATAGGGTTAGGAGGTCGTGGGTGTGGTGGTGGCCCGGTGTGGATCCGTGCCGTTGACTCATCCGAGGTGAAGCATTGTCCGGGTGGCTGCCAGGATGCTCCTTCCGGTGGTGTCGACCAGCTTCTGTGCAGCGATTGCCCGCGATTGCTCCGACGACTGGTAACGCAGCGCGGGTGACGGATCGGCGGCGATCTCGCGGATCACCTCGGCGACTGATTCGGCGGACTGACCACCCGAGCCGAGCGCAGCCATCCGTCGGTTGAATCGATTAATGAGCTCCGCGTACGGATCGTCGTCGCTGACGTTGTCGACATGCCCACCGACATTGGCGAAGAACGCAGTTCGCACCGGCCCCGGTTCCAGCACCGATATGTACACCTCAAACTCGCGCATCACCGTGGCCAGGCTTTCCATAAGGCCCTCAACGGCGAACTTAGCGGCGTTGTAAGCGTCGCTGAACGGCAGAGCCACGACGCCATTCAAACTCGTCACGGTGATGACCCGGCCGTTCCGCGCCGCGCGCATAGCGGGCAAGACCGCCTTGGTGACGCGTGCGACTCCGAAGAAGTTGAGCTCCATTGCCTGAGACAGCTCATCCATGGTGAGCTGTTCCAACGTTCCGCGATGTCCGGCGCCGGCGTTGTTAACCAGCAGGTCGATGCCCCCCAGGTCGGCGAGGATGGAGCGGATGCACAAGTCGACCGACTCATCGCTGGTGACGTCGAGGGTCCTGAGCTCCACTCCGGGCAATTCGTCGGCGATCTCTCGCAACGATTCCGCCGTTTCCGGACGGCGAGCGGTCGCGATGACGTTCCATCCAGCTGCGGCCAGCGCCCGAGTGGTTGCCAGCCCGATGCCGCTGCTCGCGCCGGTGACCACTGCTAACGAAGGCATATCTGTCCGATCTCCGTGGCGAACGATGTTGCAGCTCGGGGCAAGTCGCGGCTGCTGGCCCGCCCGTATGCACGGCAGTACCACACGATCAGCCTGCGACAGGTAGCCTGCCACACACTTCCCCAAGCCGGTCCCTCAGTGCGACGGAACGTAGTCTGTCCCGGCCGCTTCTCGGTTCGGATACGTACTTTCGTGTGTCGGTTGAGGGTCGGCTTGGGGGCACGGCCAGGGGATGCTGGGCTCCAAAGGTCAGCAAGATACGCCGCGTGCAATTGAGGCGACCCATCATCCCGGTCGTGCTCCCAGGACCCCTCTCGCTGTTGCCGCAGCAGCAGGGGCTGCCTTACGCAACCCACATCACACGTTATTGGCCACCCATGTCGGCGCGGTCGGGATCGACATGGGCGACATCAATGACACAGCTGCCCACTTGAATCCACCGTCACACGCGGGTGTTGCCACACTCGGCCGGGTCAGCGCCAGCAGTCCACCGATCGTTTCCCTTGGGATTGACTAATGACAAGTGCGTGCTATCGACTCAGTCGAGGCCGCCAACCGGTCAATTCCGTGAAGCGGTCATGACTGACCGGGTCGGTGTCATCGCAGACGTTATAGATACCGCCAGGGCATGAGAGTGCAGCTACGAACGCTCCGCCCGCATCATGGGTGTGCAGGTGAACGTCGTAGCGGTCGGTGGGCGTGGGCGAAGCTGCTTCCGGTCCGTAGAGAGAGCCAAGGCGCATTGCGACGCCGCGACGTCCTGCGTCAGTGAAGCGGCGAAGGTAGCCTTCAGCTTCCACCGCGGAGCGCAGAAAGTCAGGCAGGTCGGCAAGCGGCGTGGACTCATCGGCCGGGCCAGGCGGGTAAACAAATGCAGCCGTGGGCACCACGATGAGCGCCACATCGGCGGACAGAGCGCTGTCAACAAGGAGTCGGGTCGCGTGGCCACGCAGCCGGTCGTTCTCGTCCCAGGCACCGGGAAGGTTCATGCGATCCAGAGTGGGAATGCGGGTGGCCAGGTGCAACACCGCGTCAGTGTCGCGGACCGCCTGCCGGACTCGTTCCGCGTCGAACAGATCAAGTTCGGAAGACGACGGCATGGCAAGGTGATGGCCCAGGTCACGCAGCATGGGGACGGTCACCCGCCCGAGAACCCCTGAGGCCCCCGTGAGGAGGATGCGCATGCGGCGCATGATAAGCCTCACCGACAGGAGCCGGTCCGATGACCCGTTTACGGGGCCCCACAAGCAGCGGCGGATGTGATCAACGATCTAGGGACAGCCGTGCGACGCTCATTGTTTGACCGACCGTGATCAGCGGGCTGCCTATCTGGTCGTGCCGAACGGGCTGCGCTGATGGATGCCGGCTGCTACACCATCAGAACCCTAAGTTCGAAAGGTGACGATGGGCCCTTCCGCAGCTGACACGTCGCGCGGTGGCGAGTGCGTCAACACAAGATCATTTGGCCGGAAATCCCGGAGGTCTGCACCGGATCATCAGGATGACCCCAAACCTGCTCGGACTGACCGTCTGCAGCGACGTCCCGTGGCCGCGCGCTACGCATGGTGTGGCTTGCCGAGATTCTCCATCCGCAGGTCACCCCTTGTCCGACCGATGTCGCCGATGATCATCGATGTCGCGATTGTGAGCCGAATGGAGTGAGGTTGCGCGTTAACGGGCAGGTCCCGTATCGGACGACCCGGGTGCCCACTGCTGTCCGGTGGCGGGAGGGTTCGTGCCAACGGCCACTGACAGCGGCTGCACCTGCTTAGCCCGAGTCGGCATCCGCCAAACTGTCATACGTGACCGTCGACGACACTGAGAGCCGGCGAAACAGTCGCCGTGTGGACGGGGCCCTCCAGCGCTTGGCTACGTACGGGACCCTGGCGCCAGGTCGCCCCAACCATCATCAGCTCGACGGACTCGAAGGCCGCTGGTTGAACGGCCACGTCGACGGAATGCTCATTGACGCTGGCTGGGGCGCCAGTCTTGGCTACCCAGCACTGATCCTCGATCCCACCGGCTCAGCGATCTGTGTCGACGTCTTTGAGTCCATCGACTTGCCGGCTCACTGGCCACGTCTGGACGCCTTCGAAGGCCCTGGCTACGAGCGGGTCGTGACCACCGTTCACACGCCAACAGGTGACGTCGACGCCTCCATCTACGTCCTCGTAGAGATTCAGGGCCGATGACTGGTCGAACCTGACCGGCGCACCGAAGAATCAGGACGTAGCATTCGAGCGACCGCCGAGGTCGCCCATCCGACCAGGGCGGACCGTCGCACCCGCGATGACGTCGCCGGGATAGTGGACGCCGTGAGCGCGAGAGAATGCCACAACCGCGGCGGCGGCGGCCCGCAACCGCTCTCGTACGTACAAGCTCATCGCGAAAGGGATGCCGGCCAGCGACACCGAGGAGAATCGTCCGGTCTCCAACAACTCGACCTCCATGGCAGCAATCTTGGACCCTTCGGTTACCGGAGGGTCAAGACGTGGGATCTGGGGAAGGCCGTGTGGGACACGTTCCCGCCGGAACGCCACTGACGTGCAGCTAACCCGACCCAGGTCCCGGAGCGCATCCAGAGGGATGCCTCGCCGACCAACCGATGCCCTGACCAAGGTCGAGCGCCCGGTGGCTAGGGTCGCACCCATGCCGGAGGGAGTGATCAGCCAGACCGTGCAGCGGCTGCTCGCCGCCGAGCTCGGCCCGGAATCGCCGCTGCCGCCGTTCACCGGGCTGCAGCGGCTCCCTGACCCGTCAGCGTCTCTTGAGTTGCCACCTGACATGCGCGAGCGCATCTCGTACGGTCGGCTGACCAATACGCTGCCGTACGCGTTGCAGAACAGCTATTCACGAGATCTACGGCCACGGGACATTCCTGCGCTTCGAATGACGAACGGTCGGTTGGAGGCGCTCGTGCTTCCAGGCCTCGGGGGCCGCCTCTGGTCGCTGCGCGACCTGGTGGCCGACCGTGATCTGGTGTTCAGCAACCGGCGGCTGCAGTTCGCCAACTTCGCGCTCACGGACGCCTGGTTCGCCGGTGGGATCGAGTGGAACCTCGGCTCCACCGGCCACTCGGCCACGACGAGCCGGCCGGTCTTCGCGGGCAGCGTGCCGTCCAACCGTGGAATCGCGCTGCGGATCTGGGAATGGGAACGCACCCGAGATCTCGTGTTCTCGGTCGACTTGCTGATGCCGGCCGACCGTCCACTGCTGCTCGCTTTCGTCCGCGTCCGCAACCCCGACCCCGAGCCCAAACCGCTCTACTGGTGGACGAACATCGCTGCCCCGGAGGAACCGGGCGTACGAGTCTTGGCCCCCGCGGATCGAGCCTGGCGGACCGGATACGACGGATCCATCACGCTTGTCGATCTCCCCTTCGCCGATGATCTGGCCACCGATGTCAGCTACCCGCTGCTGGCACAGCGAGCCGCGGATTACTTCTTCCGGGTGGCTCCCGAGCCACGGCCATGGATCGCCGCCGTCCAGGCCGACGGCCGCGGGCTGATCCAGATCTCCAGCGCTCATTTGCGCGGGCGCAAGCTGTTTCTCTGGGGCACCGCCGCTGGCGGCCGGCGCTGGCAGGAGTGGCTCTGCGGGCCAGGATCTCGCTACCTCGAGATCCAGGCCGGTCTGGCCACCACGCAACTCGAGCACCTACGGTTCGAGGGCAGCGCCGAGATCAGCTGGGCCGAGGCCTACGCACCGATCGAAGCGGCACCGGAGGTGGTACATGGTTCTTGGCCAGACGCGCTCGCCGAGGTCGCCGAGCTGGCGGCACGGGCAATTCCCGATGAAGAGCTCGACGAATGGCATCGTTGGTGGCGAGCCGAGGTGGCCGATGCGGGGCCGCAGCAGATAACGGCCGGCTCTGGCGCCGGCGAGGCTGAACTTGTCGTACGCGGCGAGGATCCCGATGCTCTGCCAGGCACCCCACTCGGACGGCCGCTCTCTGATGGCTTCCGCCATCTTGTCGCGCTGGCTCGCACGGGCGAGGTAGACCAGGACGCCGCAGGTGCGGATCTCCTGGTACCACCGATGACGGATCGCTGGGACACCGTGCTCGATCGGGCAGCGGGCGGCTGGTGGGGCCGGCTCATGAAGGCCATTCGTTCCCACGCTCGCGGAGACCTTGAGGAGGCCCGCCTCGGCTACCTGCGCTCCGACCAGCTCAAGTCCACGCCCTGGGCGGCCCGCGGCCTGGCCCTGCTCGCCGGCACCCGGGGTGATCATGTGGGCGCCACCGACCTTTACGCCCACGCCGTCGCACAGGCGCCGACCTGCCTGCCGCTACTGATCGAGGCCACCGACCAGCTGCTGGCCGCAGGTCGACCCTCCACCTGTCTGTCCATGATCAGCGCGGCGCCGGAAGAGATTGCTGTGCACGGCCGGGTGATCCTGCAGCGGGTACGAGCCCTGCTGGCCGACGGACAAGGCGATGCGGCCCGTACCCTCCTCACAGCCGGGATCGAGGTGCCCGATCTCCGGGAGGGCGAGACACTGGGGGCGCTGTGGCGTGCGGCGTTCGGCGATCGGCCGCTGCCGTACCGCTACGACTTCCGAATGCGTCCCGACCTCGACCTCTGAGGTTCGGGCGAGGACTGCATCTGAGACTGGGGCAAAGCTCGCGGCGTCAGCGGGGATCCCGGAGGATCTGAGCCCGGCATTGTGCGATGATCGCGGCCATTGCCCGGCGGAAGTGTTCGCGGTCGTGCAGTGCGAGGGGCGAGAGGAGGTGTTCGAGTTCCGCGGTTACCTCGTCGTGGAAGGCAGTTGCTGCCCGCTGACCGGTGTCGGTCAGCGTCACGTGTAGTGCACGCCGGTCGCCGTGCACTGGAGTTCGCTTGGCCAGGCCGCGCCGCTCGACCCTGTCCACCAGGCCGGTCAGCGCCGCCTTCTCTACGCCGAAGCACTGTGCCAGTTCGGCCATTCCCCTGGGGCCCTCCGCCACGATGCACAAGAGCTTGGCCTGAACAGGCGTGAGGTCGTGGCGCTGGGAAACCCGCGCATAGAGGCCTTGCACCAGGCCGGAAAGCTGGACAAGCCCGGTGGGGGCGTCGGCAGGCGCATCATCCCCCCCGTCGTGTCGTCCGTCAACGTCACGCCGCCGTCCGGCGGCCTGCTTCAAGGCCCTGGCTTGCGGGTTGTCGTCCACGGAGCTATCGTACAGAACGCAGATAGTTAATGACACGTACAGTATGTGCTATGAACAGCTTTAGGAGACCTGCCATGTCCTTCACCGAGGAAGAGATCGCATACCTGCGGACGCAGCGGCTGGCCCGTATTGCCACGGTCGCTGCGGACGGCCAGCCGGACGTGATGCCGGTGGGGTACCAGTTCGACGGGAAGGATTTCTACGTCGGCGGCATGAATCCGGTAAAGACCCGGAAGTTCCGTAACGTGCGGGTCGGCAACACGAAGGTAGCTCTCGTCATCGACGATCTGGTGTCGGTCAATCCGTGGACGGTCCGCGGCCTACGGGTCTACGGCAATGCTGAACTCCTCGTTCGTCAGGAAGGCCAGTTTGGACCCGGCCAGTACATGCGGATTACGCCCACCGTTTCGTGGAGCTGGAACCTAGCGGGTCGTCCGACCACACACAACCAGAAGGTCGTCTACCGGCGCGCCGTCCACGAAGCTGCGGTTAAGCAAAGCGCATAGCAGAGGAAGTTGATGATGAGTGTTAAGGGATCCGTGCTCGTTGTTGGCGGCACCGGAATGCTCGGCGGACAGGTGGTTACTGAGCTGCTCTCCCGCGGCAAACGGGTACGCGCGCTGGTGCGGCCGACGTCGGACGCCACACGCCTGGAAGGAGCCGGTGCGGAGATCGCGCGCGGGGACATGATGGACCCCGCCTCGCTGCTGAAGGCGATGGATGGCGCGGACGCGGTGATCAGCACAGCCGCCGGCTACACCCGGCACAGCAAGGGCGACACCGACAAGATCGACACGATCGGCAACCGCAACCTCGCCGACGCAGCCAGCCGGTCCGGCGTACGCAGATTCGTCTTGACCAGCATTCTGACTTGCGACCAAACCCCGCAGGTTCCTCACTTCTGGCATAAGAAACTCGCCGAAGATCGACTGGAAGAGCTGGGTGTCCCGTTCGTGTCGCTGCGGCCCGGCGCGTTCTTCGACATGATCGCCCGGATGAGTGGTGACACATTCGCCAAGCGCCGGCTGATGTGGTTCGGCTCTCCGACGATTCCACTCAGCTTCGTGCTCACCCAGGACTTGGCCGGCTATCTGGCCGACGCTGTCGACGCTCCCGGTGTGGACGGGCAGCGCATCGACATCGGATGGGATCGGCCAGTAAGCATGCAGGAGATCGCGCAGATTTCCGGTCGGCTGCTCGATCAGCAGATCCGCGTACGGACCATCCCGGCCAGCCTGATCAACACCGCTGGGGCGGTGGTCGGCAAGTTCAACCCCATGGTCAAGGACCTGACTGCGATGACGCGCTGGTTCCAAACCGGCCAGTACGTGGCCGACCCAAGCCACCAGCGCGAGGTGTTCGGCCAGGTACCCACCGCTGAGGATGCGATCGCCAGGTTCGTCGGCAGCCTCGGACACACCGTCACCGCCTCTTGACCAGACGAAGGTCCGAACATCCGCATGTCGAGGTGGGCCGACCCCGCAAAGCGACCGTCGTCGAGCCGTATGCGGCACGGATCATTTGATCCGGATCCCGTCTGTCAGCATGACCGGTATGCCGAGGCGGATTGTGATGGATGTCGACACCGGCACGGACGACGCCCTGGCCATCCTGTACGCCGTCGGCCATCCCGACCTCGAGGTACTCGGCATCAGCTGCGTCGCCGGGAACGTCGCTATCGATCAAGTGGTGATCAACACCTGCAAAGTGCTCGACGCGGCGCGCGCGGGAGACATCCCGGTCGCGGCGGGCGCCGTACGGCCACTCATCGAGCGAGCCCGCCGACAAGGCGGATCCCATGGTCCTGACGGGCTCGCCGGCATTCAGCTGCCCGACTCCGCGAGACATCCGTCGCCCTTGAGTGCCGTCGAGTTGATGCATCAGTTGGTCATGGCCTCGCCTGAGCCGGTGAGCCTGGTGACACTTGGCCCCAAGACCAATGTGGCCATGCTGCTCATCATGTATCCAGACGTGGTTACGCGACTCGAGAAGATCATCTTCATGGGCGGCTCTGTCGATGGCGGCAGCGTAACCGCTGTTGCCGAGTTCAATGTCTGGCAAGACCCCGAGGCGGCCAGATGCGTGATCGAGTCGTCGATTCCCACCACCATGTACGGATTCGACCTATTCGGGCGTCTCGCAGTGAACCAAGCCGACGCCGACCGCTTTCGCGCACATGATCATCGAGCAATCAGGCTCGCTGGCGAGCTCCTCTGTCGACGTCGTGTCAGCTCGGACGACTCGACTCACGATTACCAAGGATTGCTCGGCGATGCCGGCGCCATGGTGCTGCTGACCAACCCGGAACTCTTCGTTACCCGCGAGTTCCCCATGCTGGTCAGCCTCGATGGCATCGGCCGGGGCCAGACGATTGTCGACCAGCGAGCCGCACACGGGGAGGCTGGCCGCGATCCTGCTCCGTGGCCCAGGATCGCGGTCGCGATTGATCTTGACGTGGTGCAGGCCGCGTCGACCTTCGTCAAAACGATCGATGGCTACGCGGCCTGAAACATCATGCGCGTGAGGACGACCCTTAAGACACGGGTCAATCGCAGCACGATCATTAGTCGTGACTGTGTTCGGCCTTCAGTTTGGCGACCTGGGCGTGCACCTCGATCATGTCGAGTTCCATGACAGCGTCGACCACCTGCTTCAGGGCGTGTCCGGGCAACGCGCCGGCCTGATTGAAGACCAGCACTCCCTCGCGGAAAGCCATCAGCGTCGGAATGCCCTCGATGCCCAGCAGGCCGGTCAGTTCCGGGTTCGCGTCGGTATCCAGCTTCGCGAAGACGATCCCGTCGTATTCGTCGGAGGCCTTCTCATAGACCGGCCCGAACCGCTTACACGGTCCACACCACTCGGCCCAGAAGTCCACCAAGACAACGTCGTTGTCGGTGATGGTTTCCTCGAAGTTATCGGCAGTGATCTCAAGCGTTGCCATGCATGTGCTCCTCGTTGCGAATGGGCTGCTCTGGGGGCGTACGCGGCAGCCATTCTCTCAACCGCCCGCGACCTACACCTATTCCACCGAGCCGCGCTACTTGATCGCAACGAGCCGGCGCATCGGAATCGCCACATCGACAACGTCGTGCTTCTTGAGGCGGTCCTCGAGATACTCAATCGCCCTCTCCACCCGCGACCACCGCGTATTGGGCAGGTACAGCGCTGACATCACCAGCTCGGCATCGGATCGCGACCGAATGCTGAATCGGTACCGCTCGCGGGCATCCTCTACCGGCCGCATCCCGTGCTGCGCCAGAGCTTTGGCGAACCCGGTCAGTTCCACCGGGCCCGGAAACTGGGGCTTGGTTCTCAATCGCCCGTTTATCCGAGTCAGCACCGTGAGGTCGCGCGGGCCCAGCGGTCGGATCGCGGGGGCGATTGCCGCCAGCACCCCTCCCGGGCGCAGCACACGCGCCACCTCCTCGACAACTCGGGTCAGCGGCTGGACCACGACCAGTCCCATCGAGCTTGTAACGACATCGATGCTCTCGTCTCTGACGGGAAGCTGCAGCGCATCAGCTCGAATCCATGGCCCTGGTCCGCGATCTACAGCCAACGCCAGCTCATGCTCCGACAGATCCAAACCGATGACCGTACGCCCCGGCTGGGCCAGCTCCCGCGACATCGGGCCTGATCCACAAGCAAGATCGAGCACGGTACTCGCAGTCGCCGACACCGCTCGGGCCAACCAGCGGTACGGCGAATGATCCCCGGAGAGAGCGCGGGAGAGCACCGCCTCGGCTATCCCAGCCCTCTCCCGGTGAAACTCTGCAAGGTAGGTCCGCCAGTTCACCTCGTCGCTGCTCACCGCGAAAGCCCCCTCGCGGCGCATTCAGACGCGCGACACGAACAGATGGGTGGATGCTTCGCGGTCGATCTCGCAGCCGGGCGAACCGCCGACCGTAAGTCGGACACCCATTTCCCCAACCTCGGCTCGGACCTCGGCGCCAGGCTGGATGCCAGCCTGGCGCAGGGTGCCCATCATCTCGACGTCCTTCTGGATCTCCTCGCTCATCCGCTCAATCACGACCCTGATGGGCGACGGAGAGCTGCTGACAACGTCCTGCAACTGCTCATTCCCGTCTCGGAACGGCTCGGTGGCACCGCTCACTCCCAGCTCCTCGAGCCCCGGAATGGGATTGCCGTACGGTGACATGGTCGGCGCGTTGAGCAGGTCCACGAGTCGGCGTTCCACATCTTCAGAGATGACGTGCTCCCAGCGGCAAGCCTCATCGTGCACTTTCTCCCAGTCCAATCCGATCACGTCGATCAGCAGTCGCTCGGCCAGCCGATGCTTCCTCATCACTCGGGTAGCCCGCATGCGACCCTCGGCGGTCAGCTCCAGATGACGGTCACCCTGAACGTGCACCAGGTTGTCACGCTCCATGCGGGCAACGGTCTGCGACACGGTCGGGCCACTCTGATGTAGGCGCTCGGCAATCCGCGCCCGGAGGGGAACAATTCCCTCCTCCTCCAGCTCATAAATTGTGCGGAGGTACATCTCAGTCGTATCGATCAGGTCGCTCACGTCTCTCCTATTGTCTTCGCTCGCGCGTCGCGGTGGAAGGTGGTTCCTTCCTCACTCCTGTGCAGACGGAAAGCCTGTCTTTTCGCGCGCCGGGTCCAGACAGCAGGTCGCTAATTCCCACGCTCGCGAAAGACCCATGATCCCGAGGCAAGATTAGACGATGCGTTCCGGCGGACAGGCTGCAATCTGGTGGGTACGGCGCGATCTTCGACTGGCTGACAACCCCGCACTTCGTTCGGCAATCGACGATGGAGAAGCGGTACTACCGGTCTTCGTGCTCGACCCGGCGCTCATGGCCTCGGCGGGCCAACCTCGGCGAGCGTGGCTGATAGCGGCGCTGCACATACTTGATCGTGACTTGCGCGATATCGGAGGGCACGGGCTTAGCATCGTGCGCGGCGATCCCGCTGCGGTGGTTCTGCGACTGGCAAAGGCCCATGAAGCTCAACGGGTGCACGTCGGCGCCGACTTCAGCCCGTACGGGCGGTCGCGAGATAACCGCGTAGCGCAGGCGCTCGGCGGGTACGACATCGAACTGTCCAGGACCGGGTCGCCCTACGCGGTGGCGCCGGGGACGCTTAAGAATGGCTCTGGGCGGCCCTTTCAGTTGTTCAGCGCTTTCCATCGCGCTTGGGTGGCGCACGGAGTCCACGAGCCGGCTCCAGTGATACGCGCAGGCGAGGTGCAGTGGCTGCTGGCCGACGATCAGGTCCGCCTGGACGATCCGGACGAGGACCTTCTTCCGCTCGTAGGAGAAGTGCCCTCCTGGAAGGCATGGCAAGCCTGGTTGAGCGGGCAGTCCAAAGGGCTGGCCGACTACGACAAACTCCACGATTACCCCGGAGCCGATGCCACATCGCACTTATCGATCGCGCTGCGCTGGGGCCACCTCCATCCTCGAACGGTGCTGCACGACCTCGCTCGGATACGGTCGAATAGCGCGGCAGCACTGGCCCGACAGATCGCGTGGCGCGATTTCTTCGCCGACGTCTTGTTTCACCGACCCGAAGCGGTACGCGAGCCGATCCGGCATGAGTTCCGCAATATGCCGACCGACGATCCGGATCGGGTGGAGACCGCTGCGAAGCGGCTCAAGGCCTGGCAGGAGGGCAGGACCGGCTACCCGCTCGTCGACGCGGGCATGCGGCAGCTCCTAGCGCAGGGATGGATGCACAATCGGGTGCGGATGGTTGTTGCGTCGTTCCTTACCAAGGATCTGCACATCGGGTGGTGGCATGGCGCCAACTGGTTCATGAAGCATCTGCGTGACGGGGACATCGCTCAGAACCAGCTCAATTGGCAATGGGTGGCCGGCTGCGGCACAGACGCGGCACCGTACTTTCGGATCTTCAACCCCACAGCTCAGTCGGAGAAGTTCGATGCTGACGGCAGTTACATCAGGCGCTACGTACCAGAGCTTGCCGAGATGCCGATTGAGCACTTGCACAAGCCGTGGACCGCGCCCGAAGGGGTTCCAAAGGGCTATCCGGGGCCGATCGTGGTGCACGCGGTCGAGCGCAAGGAGGCATTGGACCGGTACGCCGTCGTCAGAGGCCTTTGAGGATTCGCAGCAACCGTGCCGCCTCGACGGCCACGGCGTCACGAGCCGGACCGAGATACATGCGACTATCGACGATCGCGGGATTGTCGGCCAGCGACGACCTGACCGAGTTCGTGAACACCTGGTTGAGGTGGGTGGCGATGTTGATCTTGGTCATGCCGGCGTCAACCGCTCGGACCAGTTCCTCGTCTGGGACGCCCGAGGAGCCGTGCAACACCAAGGGCACAGGCACGGCCGCCCGGAGCTCGCTGATCAGCTCGAGATCGAGCGCGACACGCCGTTCGGTCATGGCGTGCGAGGTACCGACGGCGACGGCCAGCGCGTCTACGCCGGTTGCCTCGACAAAGGCTCGCGCCTCCTCAGGCTTGGTTCGGGCACCTGGACTGTGCACACCGTCCTTGCCACCGATCTCGCCAAGCTCGGCCTCGACGTCCAGCCCACGATCGTGGCAGCGTCGCACGACCGCGGCCGTTGCGGCGACGTTCTCCGCGTACGGCATCGTCGATGCATCGAACATCACCGAGCCGAAGCCGAGCTCGACCGCCTCATCGATCAAGTTCGCATCGGTGGCATGGTCAAGGTGAACGACCATGGGGACGGCTCCGCTGCGCGCCAACGCCAGCGTTGCCAGTGCAATCGGGGCCAGCGCGCCGTGATAGCGCACGGCATTCTGTGAGATTTGCAGTACCACAGGAATCCCAGCAGCCTCAGCGGCGGCCGTCAACGCCTCGGCGTGCTCGATGCTGAAGACATTGAATGCTCCCAACCCTGTGCCGGAGGCAGCCGCTAGGGAGAGCACCTCGGTAAGCCGGACCAGGGTCACCGATGCTTCATAGCATGAGTTTGCTATTGCCCGCGACCACTATGGGCAAAGTCCGTTGACCCGACCTGTTTGCGCGCATACGTTAGTGGGACACGGAAAGGAGGTGGTCCAAAGAATGAGTGATTTTTGGACATGTGAGGTGACGGCCAGCTAGCCGCTCCCGACTGTGTACGACTGGTCGCGTGCGGCCGGGCTAATTCACAGCCAACACCCGAACCCGCGAGCGCCGGATTTGTCCGTCCGGCCAACATGCTCCTTGCTTCAACCAGGCCCACCAAGAAAGGGTCTAGCGCAAGGTGCGCGTTGCCAAGCTCGCGGGTTTGTCCATGTCTGCGTGATCTCAGGAGCCGTCGATGATCGGGCTGAGCGCCTTGACCGTGTCGATGGTGTCGGCCTCGGCGGCCGACTTGTCGGGTCGGTAACGCAGCACCCGTGCAAACCGCAGTGCGACGCCTCCGGGGTAGCGGGTCGAGACCTGCAGTCCGTCGCAAGCGATCTCCACCACCGTTGAGGGCTCGACATAGACCGTGCCCGCCGTACGCCGGACCTCCAGCTCCAGGAATCGGGCCGTCTGCCAGGTCAGCAGCTCGTCAGTGAGGCCCTTGAACGTCTTGCCCAGCATGATCAACTTCCCCGACGCCGGATCACGTGCAGCGAGGTGGAGGTTGGACAGCCAGCCCCGCCTGCGGCCATGCCCCCACTCGGCGGCGGTGACGATGAGGTCGAAGGTGTGTCGCGGCTTGACCTTCACCCATGCCGAATCCCGCCGACCGGCCGCGTACGGCGCAGTGAGGTTCTTGATCACAACGCCCTCATAACCGCGTCTGACTGCGTCGGCGAATGTGTCTGCGGCCTCTCCGGGGCTTGTGCAAACCTCGCGCGGGACCGTCACTGTTCCCGGTAGCAGCTGGCGCATCAGTTCCAGCCGCTCTGACAACGGCGCATCCAGCAAGTCTCGGCCGTCCACATGCAGCAGGTCGAAGAAGAAGACCTGGAGCGGCCCGGTCTGCGCGAGCGCGGCCACATCGACGCTGCTCATCGTTCGGGACGCCACAACCTGAAAGGCTTCGGGGCGACCGTCGCTACGCAAAGAGAGCACCTCGCCATCGAGTACAAGCTGATCATGAGGAAGGGCCCGCGCTACCGCCACCACCTCAGGAAGTCGCGCGGTGATGTCGTCGAGGCTGCGGGTGAAGATCCGCACCTCCTCGCCCGCACGATGCACCTGGACGCGTACGCCGTCCAGCTTGTAGTCCACCACCGCCGGAAGGCCGGTCTTGTCCAGCGCAGCATCTGGGCCGGGAGCGCTGGCTGCCAGCATCGGCTGGATGCCCACGCCAACCTGGAGACCGACCGCCTGAAGCACCTCGAGACCCCCGGTCAACAGCAGGGCGGCGGCAGCCGTGGTTGAGGACATCAGCATGGCCGCGCGGCGTACAGCCGTGACCGGAACATCGAAGGCGGCGGCCAAGCCCTCCTGGACCGCGGCCTCCATCGCGCCCTGCCGCAGCTCACCGAATACCAAGCCGCGCAGCAGATCTTGCTCCTCGGCGGTTGCCCGGGCGAGCAGGGCGTTCACCGCGGCGGCCCGGGCAGCCGTCGATCCGGCACCGCTGAGGCTCGCTACGTATTCAAAAACGGTGTCGACCTCGCCGACGGTCAGCGATGACTCGGCCGCTGACGGGGGTGTGTTCTGCAGCGACTTCCAGCCCACGCCCGTACGCCGCTGCCGCAGGCTTCCCGACAGGTAAGAGACCACGATTTCCACGTCATCGCGAGATGCCTCCCGAAGCACTGCGGCGATGAGGTCACGCTTGGCGTTTCGAGAACGGGTGTCGGCGAGCGCGATTCGGGTCTCGGCGAGTCGGCTCAGCAGCATGTTGGCGATTCTCCCTCTCGGCGCCGTCAAATATCCGACCAGTGCGGACATGTAGTGGTGCGCGGCGCCGATCAGCAGTCAAACCAAACCCCAGTCGGAATTTTCATATCCGGCACGCGCGCGAGATGGCCGCACGAAGATCACATGGAAAACGGCGCCCGCCCGAACCGGGAGAGCGCCGTTCTTGCGGCAACACGTCAGGTCTTTTCGCCCGTCTCGTTGGTCGCGTCCGGTTCGCTGACTGTGGCAGCCTCCTCAGCGGAGGAGTCATCGCTGGGTTGCTGTTCCTCCGTGGTCGCGTCCTCCAATGCACCCGTTTCCTCAACGAGCGTCTCAGCTGGACTCGTCTCGGCAGGCTGCGACTCGGCAACAGGAGCAGCCTCAGCAGCCGGAGCCGCCGCCGCTGCAGCAGGAGCGGCAGGAGCCGACTTGGCCGCCGCCTTCTTCGCTGCAGGAGCCTTCTTCGCCGGGGCGACGGCTTTTGCGTTCGCCTTCCGGCTCTCCTCGACAGACTCCTTGACCAGTTCGATCACCGCCATCGGAGCATTGTCTCCCTTACGCGGACCAACCTTGGTGATCCGGGTATAGCCGCCTTCCCGATCAGCCAGGCTGGGTGCGATCTCGGTGAACAGCGTGTGCACCACACCCTTGTCACGAACGGTCGTGAGCACCAGACGGCGCGCATGGATGTCGCCACGCTTGGCCTTGGTGATCAGCTTCTCGGCCAGCGGACGCAATCGCTTCGCCTTGGCCTCGGTTGTCACGATCCGGCCATGCTCGAACAGCTGACTGGCCAGATTGGCCAAAATGAGCCGCTGATGGGCGGCACTTCCTCCGAGGCGGGCGCCTTTTGTGGGTGCGGGCATGTCAGTTCTCTCCTGAGCTCGAAGTAAGCCGATTACTGCGGGGGTTCAAAGGCGGGTCGCCCTTTGCTTCTTGCGGGGGGTTCAAGGGCGGGTCGCCCCTTTGCTTCTTGCGGGGGGTTCAAGGGGGGTCGCCCCTTTGCTTCTTGCGGGGGGTTCAAGGGGGGTCGCCCCTTTGCTTCTTGCGGGGGGTTCAAGGGGGGTCGCCCCCCTTGCTCAATATTGTTCGGTCTCGCTGAAGTCGACCTCATCCTCGTCGAGGTCGTCGTACCGGCCGATGGCGCTGAGCGGGTCGAAGCCTGGAGCGCTGTCCTTGAGCGACAGGCCCATCTCATGCAGCTTGAGCTTCACCTCGTCGATCGACTTCGAGCCGAAGTTGCGGATGTCCAGCAGGTCCTGCTCGCTCCGCGACACCAGCTCCGACACGGTGTGGATGCCCTCGCGCTTGAGGCAGTTGTAGGACCGGACGGTCAGATTCAGGTCCTCGACCGGAAGCGCGAGATCCGCGGCCAACTGCTCGTCGATCGGCGATGGCCCGATCTCGATGCCCTCGGCTTCCACATTCAGCTCGCGAGCGAGACCGAACAGCTCAACCAGAGTCCGGCCGGCAGAAGCGACTGCATCGCGCGGTCGGATTGCCTGCTTCGTCTCGACGTCCAAGATCAACTTGTCGAAGTCCGTGCGCTGCTCGACGCGGGTGGCCTCGACCTTGTAGGTGACCTTGAGCACAGGTGAATAGATGGAGTCGACTGGGATACGGCCGATTTCTGCGTCGGCAGTCTTGTTCTGCACTGAAGAGACATAGCCGCGGCCACGCTCCACCACGAGCTCCATCTCCAGCCTGCCGTTGTCATTGAGTGTGGCGATGTGCAGATCAGGATTGTGCACCTCGACCCCAGCGGGCGGAGCGATGTCTGCAGCTGTCACCTCGCCGGCGCCAGCCTTACGCAGATACATCGTGACCGGCTCGTCCTCCTCTGAGGACACGACCAGGCCCTTGAGGTTCAAGATGATCTCCGTGACGTCCTCCACGACGCCCTCGATCGTCGAGAACTCGTGCAGGTTGCCGTCGATCTTGATACTTGTCACAGCCGCGCCTGGGATGGACGACAGCAGCGTACGACGCAGCGAGTTGCCGAGTGTGTAACCGAAGCCCGGCTCCAGCGGCTCGATGGTGAACCGGGAACGACTGTCGGAGACGGTCTCTTCCGACAAGGATGGGCGCTGTGCGATCAGCATTTCTCTTCCTTCCTCCGCGAGACCCGCTATTTGACCTCGCGAAACCGCTTCCCGTATCCAACGGGTAGCGGCCCTACCTCTCGGCCGAAGGCCGAGACCGTCAAACCGCCCCGACGAAGGAGGGCTTGGTTTGACGGAACAAACCATACCCAGCCGCGAAGCGGCTTCCTCGCCTTTCTTGCTGGACGAAGTCCAGCACGTGCTTACTTGGAATAGAGCTCAACGATCAGTTGCTCGGAAACATCGATCACAATCTGCTCACGTACCGGAAGCTGATGAATCAGGATCCGGCCACGGTCAGGAAAGACCTGCATCCAACCAGGCACATCGCGCTCGCCGTGGGTCTCGCGGTTGATGATGTGCGGTGTCTGGTCCTTTACCTTCGCAGCGAGGTCGATGACGTCGTGCGGAGTCACTCGATATGAGGGGATGTCGACCTTCTGGCCATTGACCAGGAAGTGGCCGTGCACCACGAACTGGCGGGCCTGCCGGCGGGTACGAGCCAGCCCGGCACGATAGACCACATTGTCGAGACGGGACTCCAGGATCTGGAGCAGGTTGTCACCGGTCTTGCCTTGCAGCCGGTTGGCTTCCTCGTAGTAGCGGCGGAACTGCTTCTCCAATACTCCGTAGGAGAAGCGCGCCTTCTGCTTCTCGCGCAGCTGCAAAGAGTATTCCGACTCCTTGGTGCGTCCCTTTCCGTGTACGCCGGGAGGGTAGGGGCGCCGCTCGAACGCCCTGTCTCCGCCGACCAGATCAACACCCAGCCGACGCGACTTCTTGGTCATTGGACCGGTATAACGAGCCATGTTTCTCTTAAGTCCTTCGTCTTCTGGCGGTTAGACCCGGCGCCGCTTGGGCGGGCGGCAGCCGTTGTGTGGGACAGGGGTGACATCGGAGATCGCGCCAACCTCGAGGCCGATTGCGCCGAGGGAGCGAATGGCGGTCTCACGGCCCGAGCCGGGACCCTTGACGAACACGTCGACACGCTTCATGCCGTGTTCCATCGCCCGTCGACCCGCGGCCTCGGCGGCCATCTGCGCGGCGTACGGCGTGGACTTACGGGAGCCCTTGAAGCCAACCGTGCCGGCTGACGCCCAAGCGATGACTGCACCGCTCGGGTCGGTGATCGAAATGACCGTGTTGTTGAAGGTGCTCTTGATGTGGGCGTGGCCGGCCACCACGTTCTTCTTTTCCTTGCGACGCACCTTCTTGGCGGCGCCGCCGCGGCCTGCAGTTGCCATAAGTTCTGAGATTCTCCTGGATCTTTGCCCGAACGCCGGGTGGCGTTACTTGGCCTTCTTCTTGCCGGCGACGGGTTTGCGCGCGCCCTTGCGGGAGCGGGCGTTGGTGCGGGTGCGCTGGCCGCGTACGGGCAAGCCGCTGCGGTGGCGACGTCCTTGGTAGGAACCGATCTCTACCTTGCGTCTGATGTCCGAGGCAACCTCCCGACGGAGATCACCTTCTATCTGGTAGTTCGCTTCGATCCAGTCGCGGAGTGCAATGAGGTGCTCGTCGGTCAGTTGATGGACGCGGAGGTCGCCACTGATCTGCGTGGCCTCTAGCGTCTGCAGGGCGCGGGTCTTGCCTATGCCGTAGATGTAGGTGAGGGCGATCTCGAGACGCTTGTCGCGCGGGAGATCAACCCCGATAAGGCGAGCCATCAGGTGGGTACTACCTTTCGTTTGGTCGACGGTCGTGCGCCCTTGAGCCTGTCGAAGGGCGTTGGCCACAAGGCCGTCGCGGAGGTGTCTGGCGTGATGCATCCCCGGCTGCCTTTGATCAGGCGTAGTACCCGATCGCCGGGGCCTCGGCCTCCGACCGAGGGTAGATCCGGGAGTTTCCCCGGATGTGCAATCACACTTTTCGTAGGTCTTGCGCGTTTGCGGCTAGCCCTGTCGCTGCTTGTGCCGCGGATTCTCGCAAATCACCATCACGCGACCGTGCCGGCGAATCACCTTGCACTTGTCGCAGATCTTCTTGACGCTCGGCTGGACCTTCATCGAGCTTCTTTCTGAACTCACGTCGGGCAAGCGCGAGCAAGCCAGACGATGTGGATGGTTTGCGAGTTGGTTACTTGTGCCGGTAGACGATGCGGCCGCGGGTCAAGTCGTAGGCGGAAAGTTCGACGACCACTCGGTCCGCCGGAAGAATGCGGATGTAGTGCTGCCGCATCTTGCCACTGATGGTGGCCAACACCTTGTGACCATTGGCCAGCTCAACGCGAAACATCGCATTGGGCAAAGCCTCGACCACGGTGCCCTCTAGCTCGAGTGCGCCCTCTTTCTTCGCCATAAACCTTCTAACTTGATTCCGCGTACGCCTCATCGGCCGGCCAAAGATGGCCAGCCGAGAAGTTTACGCCAGGACCGGGCCGTACCCAAATCGCCGGACGCCCGCGCTCATCGTTGTGACTGGGTGCTCCAATTCGCCGACAGCGTAGCGCTCGGTTCGCGGGACCAAGGCTCAGTGCCCGCGAAGCTGGTTGAAGCGCAACATGTTGCCGGAGGGATCACGGAAGGCGCAGTCGCGGACGCCGTAAAACTGGTCGATCGGCTCCTGCAGCACTTCTCCACCCGCGGCACGGATGCGCTCGAAGGTGGCGTCGCAGTCGCCGGTGGAGAAGATGACGCCGCGCAGCAGACCCTTAGCCAGCAGTTCCGCCGCGGCCTCCTTGTCGGCGGGCGAGGCGTTCGGGTCCGCGACGGGCGGTTCGAGGACGATCTCCACGTCGGGCTGCGACGGCGCACCGACGGTCACCCAGCGCATTCCCTCGAACCTGACGTCGTTGCGCACCTCCAGGCCGAGAACGTCCCGGTAGAAGGCGAGTGCCTTGTCGTGGTCGTCGACGGCGATGAAGCATTGTGAAAGCTTGATGTCCATGCGTTTCACGCTACGGGCCGGGGAGCAGGTTTCGCTTCTCCATTCCTGACCGGTCGCGTGTGGATCTTGGCCATGCAGGCCGGGATGGCGGCGCCCTCGTCATGGCAGCGGGCCCGGTAGGAGCTCGGGCTCTCACCGACCAGCTCGGTGAACCGCGAGCTGAACGACCCCAGCGATGTACAGCCGACCGCGAAGCAGACCTCCGTCACCGTCTGGTCACCCCGCCGCAGCAGCGCCTTGGCCCGCTCGATCCGGCGCGTCATCAGGTGGCTGTATGGCGTCTCCCCGAAGGCAGCGCGAAAACTGCGGGAGAAATGGCCCGGCGACATGAGGGCCACGCGCGCCAGCGCCGGAACGTCGAGCGGCTTTGCGTAGTCACGGTCCATCAGGTCACGTGCCCGACGCAGCCGGACGAGGTCCTCCAACGTCACGCGACCAGGATCCCACAGCCCCAGGCGGAGCCTGCGTCGGCGCAGTGAAAGCCTGGCTGCTCGAAAGGGCGGAGCCCCGAGGACATGCCCAGTCGATTACTGTCGGCCACAGTAATCGAAAGTGCGCAGAGCAAATGGGTGGTTCGAACAGGATCGGGCGCCGCAAGCTCTAGGCGAATTTGAGTCCGCGCTCAAGTCGCTCTCGGTACAGGTCGACGCTCTCCTTGAGTGCCTTCAGGATGTAGGGCGGAAACTCCATGCCCTGCTTGTGGGCCCACAACAGCCGCTTCTCAACGCGTCCGACCTCGCGCGCGTAGCCCTCTAGATCATTATCCAGGCCGAGGTCGATCATCACGCCGCCCATGTCGGCCTTGTATTGCTTCATCTGGTTGGTGCCGACCAGATGGTACGACGTCTCACGAAGCACCCGCGTCAGGAACAGCTGCCAAGGCCGAAGCACCTTGGCCTGGATCATTGCGGTCGCAGACATCTGGTAGAACGCGAAGTGTCCCGGCTCCTGCTGCTTGATGGGTGTGATGATCGTTTCCGAGATGGCTGTCTCGTCGAGTTCCTGCAGGCCGCGGTTGATCTGGTTGTAAGCAAGCACCGCTTGCCGTTCAGTGCTGGCGCCGGTCAGGAAGTACATCAACTTCGCAATGTCCTGGATGGGCTTCAAGTGGGCCAGCGCGCCCAAGATCTTGATCTTGAAGGACACGTCGAGGTGCGGTTTGGCAGCACTCCGGCCCAGGTCTTGCTGGAGCCGGTCCAAGATCAGCCCATGCTGGATCTCCTGCGGCTGCCACACGTCGGCGTAGAAGGTTTTGTTGATGTCGTCGACATCAGGCAGCAGGACGAGCAGCTCCAGCACATTGCGATCGACTTCCAGCTCCACTCGTGCGAGATAGTCGATAACGTGCCCGAACTTCCTGGCTACCAGTCCCGGCCGTTTGATCGTCCGATCGACCGAGTCCAAAGGGATCGGCGGGTACAGCTCACCCAACCGCTGAACATGTTCAGCGATCTTCTTCTGGGTGATGTGTTGCCGGGGCACAGTGGCCATTTTAGAGATCCATCGTGGGTGTCGGAACAAGGTTAGGTTTGCCATACCAAATCGTTGTAGGCAACCTCGAACGGTATTCGGAGCGTTCGGCCGATGTGTTTGGTCGCCCTCCACGAACCGACCAGAGAGGCGGCTGGTCAGGACACGCGTTGACCGCTAGATCAAGAGCACCAGCAAGATGGCAACGATCAGGATTGCGGCAGCCACACCTCCGACGACGACGGCGGTCAAGCGGCCCGGAGGGCGCGACTCCGATAACTCGCCGGGCTGCCCCCCTGAACCAGCGACGATCGCCGGATTCGAGTAGGTCGGCAGCGGCGGCAACCCCTCAACGACTGGCACCAGCTCGCCGAGCCGCTTAGCCGCGAAGAGAACGTCAAGCCGAGCCTGATAATCATCCTGGTCCAGGGTTCCGGCCGTATAAGCCGCATTGAGTCTGGCGTTGAGCCGATCACGTTCAGCGTCAGTCACCGGAGCGTCAGGCGTGCTCCGATAGGGCGACGAGATCGGCAGATTGCTGCTCACCCATCCAGGCTACTCGGCGCATGTGCTGACATTGCGCTGCCCGAGAGTCCAGACTGTTCGCATGGTGACGGTGACCAACGTGAGCTTCCTGGCCGTGGCTCACCACCTTCTCGATCTTGCGATCAAGGTCGTGGCTCTGGGTCTGCTACCCGAAGGACGACGCCCGTCATCCGTCTGGCCTGGCTGCTGTTGATCTTATTCCTACGGTGATCGGGCCTTGATCAAGTCGACCAACATGGACATCCGTTCCTCAACCTGGGCTTCGAGATCGCGGTGATGTGGAGCCGGTCCATGCGTCAGGCCGAAGATCAATACCGCTCGCTATCCCGCGAACTCACGGTCGCCGAATGGCAGCACAGACACCTGCGGAAGCGCTAGATCGACAATGTCATGCGGTTCGCTTCAGCGCTGCAAATAACAGCTCTCCTACCTACGCACCATCTCGGGCAGGTCGAACTCGGCGAACAGCGTGGTATCGAAAAAAGTGCTGACATGCGAAACGCCCTTGTCTGTCAGCGTGAGCACCTGGATCTGGAATGCCTGATGTGATCCATCTGGCTGCTTCATGTAAAGCGCGAAGGCGGGCTGGCCGTTTGCGGAGGTCGGCACCATGATCTGGTCCCCAGGCGCCTCCGCTGGGCAATGCCTCTCGATGAGGTGCCCGATCGCGGCCGGCCCTTCGTACCAGCCAACATACGGCGGCATCTCCCAGATCGCATCCTCAGCAAGAAGCTCGACGATCCGCTTCACGTCGTAATTCTCGAACGCAGCCACATAGTCAGCGAGGAGCGTCTTGGCGTGCTCGTCGTCGAGAGGCTCGTCGGGATCTTCGGGGTCAAGCTTGTGCACCTGGGCCCTGGCGCGCTGCAGGCTGCTGTTGACAGCGGCCGTTGACATGTTGAGCAGTTCCGCCACCTCGCTGGCTTGCCACGCGAGGACGTCACGCAAGATCAAGATCGCTCGCTGCGGCGGCGTCAGATGCTGCAAGGCTGCGATGAATGCCAGCCGGACGCTCTCCCGATCGACGACCTCGGCGGCCGGATCATCCGCCGAGCCGCCCCAGACAACGGAGTCCGGCACCGGCTCTAGCCAGGTCACCTCTGGCCGAGACTCCAGCGAACCGTACGGATCCGAGCTGGGCTGGCCGAGACCTGTGGGCATCGGCCGGCGAGCACGGCCGTCGAGCGCGGTGAGGCAGACGTTGGTCGCGATTCGATACATCCAGGTACGCACAGACGAGCGGTTCTCGAAGTTGTGAAAGCCTCGCCACGCTCGTAAGTAGGTCTCCTGGACCAAATCCTCAGCGTCGTGAACCGAGCCCGACATTCGATAACAATGCACGGTCAGTTCCCGGCGCAGCGGCTCGACCAAGGACGCGAAGGTGTCGTCGTCAATGGCAACAGTCATGCCTGCGAACCTACCCGGTCCCTCGGACCGTTTTGAGAGCTGCTCGCGGTGAATCTGCTGCCGCTCGCAGCTGTAGGCCAGTGTGATGGGCCGCGAAGGCGAGGAGGTCCGCCCATTCGACCGCTACCAGGGCAGTGGGCTTTCCGATTCCGTGGCCCGTTGAGACCTCGATCCGCGTCAGTATCGGCTGGTCACTGGCCTGGGCATGCTGCAGGGCGGCCGTGAACTTGTGGCTGTGCAGCGGCACCACGCGATCGTCATGATCGCCGGTCAAGACCATGGTGGCCGGGTAGCTGGTGCCGGGCCTGAGATTGTGCAACGGCGAGTATGCCAGCGCCTGCGCGAACTGCTCCGGGTCGGCCGGATTCCCGTAGTCGGAGATCCATGCCGCGCCGATGGTGAAGAGATGGAAGCGAAGCAGGTCCAGGACTCCAACAGCCGGCAGCGCCGCCGCTGCCAGATCGGGACGCTGCGTCAACACCGCTCCGACGAGCAAGCCTCCGTTGCTGCGACCGTGCAGCGCGAGCTGTCGGGTGGTGGTGACGCCGGTCTGTTTGAGGTGTTCGGCGACCGCGATGTAGTCATCGAAGACGTTCTGCTTGCGAGCCAGGCGGCCGGCCTCGTACCAGGCGGTACCGAACTCACCCCCGCCACGCAGATTGGCGATCGCCAGCAGACCACCCGCGGCTAGCCAGCCTGACCAGCCCGGTCGATAGTCCGCGAGCATGGGGATCTTGAAGCCTCCATACCCGTACAGCAGAGTCGGTTGTGGCTGGGTCCGATCGGTATCGGCCGGAGCGATCAGGAAGTAGGGCACGGGCGTACCGTCCCTGCTTATCGCCGTCCGACGCTCTATCACGGTCTGCGGGGCGGCGAAAGCATCGTCGGCCGGCTGTGCTAGACCTGCGAGCGAGGTCACCGCGGCTGAGCTGGTCTCGATCAGGTAGCTGTGCGTGGGCGAGGTGACCGATGAGAGGCCGATGAACGCCTCACCGTCGCCGCGCTTGGCATTCAGGCCGACCACCGCACCCCCAGCCACCTCGACCTCCTGGGGCGACGAACCATCCAGACTGATCCGGATCACTCGTGGCTGCGCGTCGGCGAGATACACGAGGATGAAGCCGTCTCCGGCCGCTCTGGCGTCCAAGAGCGTGTGTTCGGACTCGGCGACCACCTCGTGCCAGCGGACCCGTCCACTGTCCTCGAATGATTCAAGATCGACAGCGACCAGCCGCCCGGCCTCGGCCTCTAGATCGGTTCGCAGGTAGAGCGTGGCGCCGTTCGAACCGGCCAGCACGAATTCCGCAACGGCTTCGTCGATGATCTTGATCGGACTGCCGAGCTCGCTACGCTCGCCTGGAATGATCGGATGGACCCAGAGTCGGTTCTTGTTCTCTGTTCCTTCGACGATGCTGACCACCAGATAGCGGTCATCGTCGGTCATCTCTGCCCAGAACATCAACTGATCATTCTCCGGAAACTCCATGATCAGCTCATCCTGATCTTGGGGCTCGCCGATGCGATGCACTCGCAGCTTGGGCCCTGAGAGCGCGGCGGTCTGAGTACCGTCCGGGTGACCCTCATGATCAAAGTGGGTGTAGACGTACGAGCGATGATCAGGCAACCACTCCGCCTGAGAGAACTTCGTCTGGATCAGGGCATCATCCAGTTCGTCTCCACTGGCCAGACTCAGCAGCCGAAAGGTCGTCCAGTCGCTGCCTGCCTCGCTGACCCCGTACGCCACAAGCTGGCCGTCTCCGCTCGCCGTCAAGCTCGTCAACGAGCTCGTGCCGTCTGGTGAGAACCTGTTGGGATCCACCAGCACCCGTCCGCCGGCCACCAACTCCTGCGGTGTCGAGGCGACGAAGATCACGTCCTGGTTTTGACTGCCGTCGTTCCTCGATACGAAGTAGTGCCCGGCGCGCTTGAACGGCACACCCGCCCGCGGCTGCCGCATCACCTGCTGCATGGTCTCGAGAAACCATGGCCGGTCCGGCAGCGACTTCAGGTAGTGAGCAGTGAACTCGTTCTGCCGCTCGACCCAGTCGGCGGTCTCGGCGGAGTCAGGATCCTCTAGCCAGCGGTATGGGTCGGCGATCGACCGTCCATGCAGCACCTCGACGACATCGTCTCGGCGAGTTTCTGGATAGCGAGCCACGCTCGAGAAGGCTACCGGCCGCCCCTTTCCGAGCTTCTCGCACATCGCGCTCTGTCTGATTGCTCGCTTCGCTCACTGCGATGTTCGCTGGGTTGCCGCCGTCTTCGTCCGAGCTGACGGAACGGAAAAGCGTTGTTCGGCCATCTCTTCCTGCAGATCGGCGGCGCGAACATCGAGAATCCGCCGCCGTCGTCGCTCGCACCGGATCGCGCGCGCCGCCGTGCAGCGGAGGAGCGAGCCGACACGCTTCTCGTCGGCGAGCGACGCCAAAGTAGACGGCCTCCAGCGCGATCCGTAGCGAGCCGCAGCGAGCAATCAAACAGAGGAAAGAACGCCTCCGCTCGCTCCGTGTAGATCGCTCGCTCCGCCGCCCGCTGAGGCTGGCGCTTGTGAGCCGCCGCCTTCCTCACGCGCTCGTAGACGAAGAGCTGGTCTGCTCGCTCGCTCGTCCAGGACAGCGCCGCGCCAGCCTGGCTCCGTGCGGCGGCGCGCGATTTCCGACGTTCGCAGCTGCAGTTCATCGCTTGAGTCGATAGGTCTGCACAGCTTGCTGACGGTCTGCACGGTTTGCAACCTATGTAGACCGTCAGAAAACCACGTGCACGTAGGTTTCGAACATCGAGGACGCGCGATTCCCGACGCTCGCAGCTGATTGGACTCCCTTGTCGCTGGTAATTCATCGCTTGTTGAATTTTGCACGTGCGGGTTCTATCGTCTGTTCATGGCGCTGCTCGTGGACCTTGTCGACGTCGACTCGAGCATGATCGATGCGGTCGGTGGCAAGGCGCTCAATCTCGGAATCATGAGCTCAGGTGGACTGCCGGTTCCAGGGGGCTTCTGCGTCACAACTGAGGCGTATCGGGTGGTGGTACGGGAGCGGCTGGACGACTTGATGGACAAGCTCGCGGGTGCGACGGACTCGAGTGGGGTCGCCGAAGCGGCTGCGGAGGCTCGCCGGCGAGTGCTGGCGTCGGAGGCCCCGGCCGAGTTGCGAATCGCGATCACCGATCATTACAACGCGCTTGGCGACGATGAACCGGTGGCGGTCCGCTCCTCTGCCACAGCAGAGGACCTGGCGTACGCCAGCTTTGCCGGCCAACAGGACACCTACCTCAACGTGGTCGGATCGGAGGCGTTGCTCGATGCGGTCCGCCGGTGCTGGGCATCGCTGTGGACTGATCGAGCCGTCAGTTACCGCAATGCCAATGGAATCGACCACCGCAGCGTGGCACTGGCAGTGGTCGTGCAGCGCATGATCGACGCTGCCGCGGCCGGCGTGATGTTTACGGCGAACCCGATCACCGGCAGCCGGAACGAAACCGTGATCGACGCGAGCCCAGGCTTGGGCGAGGCGGTGGTTTCGGGTGCTGTCAACCCTGATCACTTCGTCGTGAACTCCGTCGACCGGAAGACTGTCAGCCGGCGTCTTGGCGACAAGCGTGTGATGATCACCAGTGCCCCAGGTGGCGGCACCGAGCACCATGAGCTGGCCGATCGGAGTTCGGAAGCCTGCATGGACGATGATCAGGTGCTGCAACTTGTTGATCTTGGCCAACAGGTGCAGCGGCTCTACGGCGCGCCACAGGACACCGAATGGGCTCTCGACTCCGCAGGTCAGTTCTGGCTGACCCAGGCGCGGCCCATCACGACCTTGTACCCGTTGGCGCGCACCCATCGGCCAGGCTTGCGAGTGCTGTTTTGCTTCAGCTTGGCACAGGGCCTGACGCGACCGATCACTCCGATGGGCGTTGCCGCCATTCGGTTGATCGGCACGTCTGTCGCCACGGCACTCCGAATGCCGCCCGCCGAGCCATTGGCAGGCCCACCCGCCATGCATGCCCCCGGCCAGCGGGTCTTCTTGGACCTGACCAGCGTCCTGCGCAACCGGCTCGGGCGCCGAGCAGTGATCACAATCTTCGGCGTCATGGAAGCGCGAGCGTCAGCGGTCCTGAAGACTCTTGCCGAGCGGTCGGAGTTCTCGATCATCGAGAACTCAGACCACAGTGCACTCCGGCACATTGCCGGCGCCCTGCTCCGCAATAAGGTGCCGGTGCGTGTGGCAGCTGGACTGGCCAACCCGGAACTGGCCTATCGCGGTATCGCCGCCACTGAACGGCGGCTGCGCCGAGCGCTGACCCTACCCGCGAACGCGACGGCGTCCCAGCGCCTGGACTTCGTCGAGCAGCGACTCGGTGACCTGTTCTCGCTGATTCCGCGAATCGCGTACGCGGTGGGCGGTCTGTTGATGCTGGTCGCGTCTCGCCGTTTGCTGCGTGACGTGGCCCAACCTGGCGAGCTGCAAGAGGTGCTGCGTGGGCTGCCACACAACATCACCACCGAGATGGATCTCAAGCTCTGGGAGCTGACCGAGGAGATTCGCAAGGACGAGCCCTCCCGCACGGTCTTCACTGACCTGGCAGTACCTGATCTGTTGCAGCGCTACAGGGCCCGCGCATTGCCGCCGGTTGCGCAGCGTGGCCTTCAGGGATTCCTGCGCCGCTTCGGCCATCGTGCCGTCGCAGAGATCGACCTTGGCATGCCGCGCTGGTCAGACGATCCGAGCCACCTGCTCGGGGTGATCAGCAACTACCTGCGCCTCGATCCTGACGACCTCGACCCGGTCTCGCAGTTCCGGGCCGGCGAGGCGAAAGCAGAGTCCATGATCACCAATCTGACCACGCGAGCCGCTGAGCGCAGCCGGCTCCGGGCCCGCCTGGCGGGTTGGACGCTCCGGCGGGCGCGGCAGCTCGTGGGGTTGCGTGAGGCGCCGAAGTTCCTGCTGATCATGGCGCTCGCGACGATGCGCGAGCAGCTGAAGGAGGTCGGGCGCCAGCTGGCCGACGCCGGGAGTATCGATCACGGTGACGACGTCTTCTTCCTCGACTTGGGCGACGCCCGCCGCGGTTTGGCTGGCGAAGACCAGCGAGCGCTGGTTGCCGAGCGGCGTGAGGCTTACGAGCAGGAGCTGAAGCGGCGGCACATTCCCCGACTGCTCCTCTCCGACGGTACCGAGCCAGAGGCCGTGGCTGTCGAGGCCGCCCGGGCGGACGGCGCGCTTGCCGGCAGTCCAGCCTCGGCCGGCACGGTGACGGGCCGGGCGCGGGTCGTGCTCGATCCGGTGGGGGCGCATCTCGAGCCCGGTGAGATTTTGGTCGCACCCTCGACAGATCCCGGCTGGACTCCGCTGTTCTTGACAGCCGGCGGTCTGGTGATGGAGATGGGCGGTTCGAACTCCCACGGCGCAGTGGTTGCGCGCGAATACGGCATTCCTGCCGTGGTTGGCGTGCCGGAGGCGACAAACAAGATCGAGACGGGCCAGCTGATCACCGTGGACGGGGCCGCTGGGCTGGTGAGCATCGCGGCCTAGTGATGTCCTGAGCTTCTCGAAGGGGCGAGTCGCGCTTCGACCGGCTCAGCGCGCATCATCGGGAGCTCGACTCAGTCGACGAGCTCAGAAGAGGATCGGCGCTCGCGGTGAGCATCCAATGCAGCGAAGACCCGCTCGGACACTTCGTCGACCTCGCCGAGACCGTCGACTTCGACAAGCACCCCGCGCGAGCGGTAGACCTCGAGCAACGGCTCAGTCTGCTCGGCGTAGACCTGCAGCCGTACCCGGATGGTTTCCTCGTTGTCGTCGGATCGGCCATCGATCTCCGCACGCCTGAGTAGCCGCGCGACGACCTCATCAGTGTCAGCCAGCAGCGAGATGACGGCGTCAAGCGGGCGCCCCGTCTCGGCGAGGTCGTCGTCGAGAGTCTGTACCTGCTGCAACGTACGTGGATAACCGTCCAGCAGAAAGCCGCTCTGGCAGTCAGGCTGCGCCAGCCGGTCTTTCACAATCTCGTTGGTGATCTCGTCGCTCACGTAGCCGCCGGACTCCATGATCGCCCGCACCTGCCGGGCCAGCGGCGTGTCGGCGCTCTTCATGGCGCGGAAGATGTCGCCCGTCGAAATTGCCGGGATCCCATAGTGCTCGGCGATCCGCTTGGCCTGGGTGCCTTTGCCTGCCCCAGGAGGGCCCATGATGAGGAGTCGCATTAGCGGAGGAACCCTTCGTAGTTGCGCTGCTGCAGCTGGCTCTCGATCTGTTTCACGGTATCGAGCCCAACACCGACAATGATGAGAATCGAGGTGCCGCCGAAGGGGAAGTTCTGATTGGCGTTCAAAAGGATGAACGCAATCGAGGGCAGCAGCGCGATAAGTCCGAGATAGAGCGATCCCGGGAACGTGAGGCGCGACAGCACGAAGCTGAGGTAGTCCTCGGTCGGCTTTCCGGCACGGATACCGGGAATGAAGCCGCCGTACTTCTTCATGTTGTCAGCGACCTCGTTGGGGTTGAACGTGATCGCGACGTAGAAGTAGGCGAAGAACACGATCAGGAGGAAGAAACTGATGATGTAGACCGGATGGTCGCCCTTGACGAAGTTCGCGCTGATCCACGACGAGAACTTGTCGTCTGGCCGGAACTGGGCATAGAGCGCCGGCAGATAGAGCAGTGACGATGCAAAGATGACGGGGATGACACCGGCCTGGTTGACCTTGATGGGGATGTACGTGGTGGTGCCACCGAACATCCGACGGCCTACCATCCGCTTGGCGTACTGCACGGGGATCCGGCGCTGTGACAGTTCGACGAAGATAACCCCGGCCATCACGAGCAAGCCCAAGGCGATAACAACCAGGAAGATGACCCAGCCCTGCGAACCCGGCCGGGCGACCTTCAGGCTCCACAGCGCACTTGGGAAAGTGGCCGCGATCTGGGTGAAGATCAGTACCGACATGCCGTTTCCGACGCCGCGTTCGGTAATGAGCTCACCCAGCCACATGATCACGCCGGTACCAGCCGTCATCGTCAGGATCATGACAACCACAGGGAAGATGCTCTTGTCGTAGACCAGGCCGGGGCATCCGGTGAAGAGCCGGTCGTTCACCGCGACCGTGACGAAGGCGGTGGAGTTGAGTACGGCCAGCACCAGGGTCAGGTAGCGGGTGTATTGAGTGATCTTGGCTTGCCCTGACTGGCCCTCTTTCTTGAGGGCTTCCAGACGCGGGATGACCACCGTCAGGAGTTGCAGAATGATGCTGGCGGTGATGTAGGGCATGATGCCCAAGGCGAAGATCGCGAGCTGGAGTAATGCGCCGCCGGAAAAGAGGTTGATCAGCGCGTACAGACCTTGCTGCTCGCCGGTGGTCGCCTGCTTGAGGCAGAAGCTCACCTGCTCGACGTTGACGTTCGGGGTCGGCACGATCGAACCCAGTCGGAAGAACGCAAGGATCGCGAGTGTAAAGAAGATCTTCTTGCGTAGGTCCGGAGTCCGGAACGCGTTGGCGAACGCGGCGAGCACCCGTGCCCTCCCTTTCTTGCGACAATCCTGGACGCGTCACTGAACTGCCTGCGTCTCGCCGCAGACGCAGCTCACGCGAACAGGACCGACCGACTTTATCAAGAACCGACTCGAAAGCCCGCATCGTCTCGGTCGCCCAAATCGGCACTTCGTTGCAGCCTACGTGCACGTTGGTTCCTGGCGGTCTCCATAGGTTGCTACCCATGCAGACCCCATGCAACCTAGGTTTACCCAGGTTGCGGGCAGCAGCCGGTTCAATCAGCGCGCTGGATCAAGAGCCCGAGCTCGCTGGCGCGGCGCGCGGCGTCGGCCCGGGATCGGCCGTTCAGCTTCATCAGGATGCTGCTGACATGCATCTCGACGGTGCGCGGGCTCAGAAACAGCTCGCGCGCGATCTCCCGATTGGTCCGTCCCGTGGCCACCATCCGGACGATCTCCACCTCGCGACGGGTCAGGCCGCCGCTCTCGAGCTGCGCAGCCGTTCGTTTACCAAGCCGCCGTTCGGGCCGTTCGCCCAAGGCGCTGAGGGCGGCGGCGAGCTGGTTGGCCAGCGGCTTCGCGCCGAGCCGTCGAGCCGTCCGGTAGGCGGCGACGAGGTGCTCCACGGCCTCTTCACGCCGGCCAGCGGCGGCCAGGACCGCTGCCGCGCGGCGCTGCGACTCGGCACGTTCGAACGGGGCGTCGTACGCCTGTAGCAGTACCAACGCCTGTGCGAACTGTTCGCCGGCCTGCTCTGCGCTTCCGTCAATGAGAGCAGTTTCACCTAGAGCGTGCGAGAGCGCCGACATCGCCTCATCCTGACCAACGTCGGCTGCGATCTGAGCGAGCGCTGCGGCGCACGCCCGGGTACCGCTGGCATCGCCGGAAGTGGCGAAGAACGTCGTAGCCCAACGAAGGGGTGAGATCACATAGTGTCGATCTTCGGTCTGCTTCCACCGCTCTAGCAGGGCCCAGCAGTGACCGGCCGCAGACTGCATATGACCCTCCACGCTGTCCACGACGGCTAGTCCCCAGCCCGACAGCAGCTCCATCGCCGCGAGCTCGATCCTCCGGGCGATAGTCGCCGATTCCAGCAGCAGCGGGCGCGCTTGTCTGGTTTGGCCGCGCAAGCCGAGTATCGACCCGAGCTGGCCAGTCGCCACCGCGCGGGCGTGGGCCGAGGCGTCAGAGGACGCAATGACCTGCCGGCACAGCTTGGCGGCACGGTCCCAGTCACCGGACTGCCGCAGCACAGCGGTCAGGCAGGCCAGACACAGCTGAGCGGTGGGCTCCAGGCCGTTGGCTGAGCAGAAGCCGTACGCCTCGTCGTAGGTCGCACTTGCGCCCGCGTAGTCTCCGGCATGTTCCAGGGCATCGGCCAGCCGCTGGTAGATCTCGGCGGCAGGTCCGGAAAGGCCATGCTCCAGCGCCATCGCCAAGCCGGCCCGCACCAGCTGTACGCCCTGGTGACCCTCGCCCATGCGGGCCCGGGTGTTCCCCTCGTGCCCAAGGATGCGGGCTTGCAAGTCCAGCCGCTGCGCTGCACGCGCCTGCTGCGCTGCGGTCTCCAGCAGGCTGAGTGCCGCCCGGAAGCTCCCGGCCGAGCGCAGATGGGCCGCAGCCGCGAGGCGTTCGGCGGCCGCATCCGCCAGTGCATTGGCTGCCGTGAATGCCACAGCGGCCCGCTCCCGACTGGCCAACGCCTCCTGCCAACGGCCCTGCAGCTCCAGCACGGCCGCCAGCCGGCGCTGCGCATCCCCCTGGAGAAGCAGTTCGCCGTCCCGCTGGTGTCCGCCAGCGACCTCGCGCCACACGGTGGCCGCATCACCGAGATCTCCGGCGAGCTCGGTGCAGCGGGCAAGGCGCTCCAGGGTGTCCAGCCGTGCCCGCTCGTCCTCACCCTCCGGCCACAATTCCAGCGCCCGTCGGAAGGCGCGTGCCCCATCGCGGTATGCATGCAGCGCACAAAACTCATCAGCCGCTGCCAATAACGCGCCACGAGCCCGATCAGGTTGCCGGCCCAGTACCCAGTGCTCGGCAACGACGGCCGGCGAGGCGTGATCGGTGGTCAACCGTTCCGCCACTGCACTGTGCAGTTTGATGCGCGTCGTCCACGGGATGTCGCTATAGAACGCGTCGCGGACGAGCGCGTGTCGAAACGCCATTCGGCCGGACGGTGCTTCGGTGATGATGCCTTGACGGAGCAGTTCATCGGGCCACGCGTCGAGTCCGGCGACTACGCGCACCAGCTCCGGATCGAACACCTGGCCCGCTACTGCCGCTGCCATGGCTGCGGCGCGAGCATTGTCCGAAAGCCCGGTCGCCCGCAGAAGTACGGCATCACGCACGCTGTCAGGCAATGGAACATCCGCGCCATCGCGGAGCTCCAAGCCGGATGGGCCTGGCTGCAGGAGCCCACTCACCGCGAGCGCGGCTGCGAGCTCGGTTACGTACAAGGGAATGCCGTCGGTTCGGTCGAACACGGCCCGGCGCAGTGTTGGTGTGGCCGACCCCAGAGTCCGGTCCACAAGTACCGCGGTGGCCTCCGCGTCCAGCGGTTCGATCTGCACCTGCCGCAGGTGACCAGAACGGCGCAGCTCGCTCCGCATCCGTCGGATCGGATGCGCTCGGGGTAGCTCATCATTGCGATACGCAGCCAGTATCAGTAGCGGCTGCTCGGGGAGGGTTCGGGCCAGTGCCGGCAGCAGTTCCAGGGTCGCGTCGTCGGCCCATTGCAGGTCGTCGAGGAACAGTGCGGCTGGCTGCCGGGCCGCGATCGTTGCCAAGGCCAGGCGGATCGCCTCGAAAAGGGTGGCCGGGTCGCCCTCGCGGACCGCTGGACCGAGCTCGGGTAGCAGCAGTGCCAAGTGAGCGGCAAGCGGGCCCTCGATGAGCTGCCCTCCAGACGTCGAGCGAAGGTAGGCACGCAAGACCCCCACAAGCGGCCCGAACGCTGAGACGCCGCCCGGTGTGGCGAAACCTTCCAGCACAGCGAGCCCTGACCCCGTGAGCACCCGCCGCGCCAGCGTGGTCTTGCCGACGCCGGCCTCGCCAGCGAGCAGGATCAGCGAGCCATGACCGGCCAACGCTTCCGCGATCGGCGGGGCCAGTAGCGCGCGCTCACGCTCCCTGCCGACGAGCTCGTCCTCCACCATTCAGGGTCAGCCGGCGGTGTGCGCACGCAGTATGGCTGCGACCGAGCGATCGACGTCATCGGCGCCAGTCGACCAGTTCGACACTGAGATCCGTGCGGCGGCGTGACCCCTCCACATAGTGCCGCTCATCCAGCATGTGCCGTCGTGTTGCAGACGTTCCAGCACTCGGTCAGTATGCCCCTCATCGTCGCCGTCGGGCGCATGGAGGCGGACGAGCACCTGGTTGAGCACCACCTCGTTGAGCACCTCCACTCCGTCAGCGACGGCCAGCTGCTCGGCGAAGCGCCGCGCCATGGCGCAGCAGCGCTCGACCATCTCGGCAATGCCCCTCCGGCCCAGCGCCCGGATCGCGGCGTAGACCGCGAAGCCGCGAGCGCGCCGGGAGTGCTCGGGGTTGTAGTCGAGCGCGTCGCGTTGACCGTCCGCGCCGTGCATGAGGTAGCTGGCCCGTACGCCCATGGCGGCTCGATGTGCATCGGGGTGGGCGCAGAAGACCAAGCCGGAGTCATACGGTACGTTGAGCCACTTGTGCGCGTCGGTGGCCCAAGAGTCGGCGCGCTCCACCCCGGCCACCAAGCCTCGCAGCCGCGGGCTGGCCGCGGCCCACAGCCCGAACGCGCCGTCGACATGTACCCAGGCACCGCGCCCATGGGCGAGCTCGCAGATCTCACCGACCGGGTCGACCGCTCCGGTGTTCACATTGCCCACCTGGGCACACACGATGGTCGGCCCGTGATCTTGCTCCAAGGCCTGCCGCAGCGCTGTGACCTGCATCCGACCCTGAGCATCCATCTCGACCTCGACGATCGAGGCGGTGCCAAGACCCAGCAACCGCAGCGCCCGGTCGATCGTGCCATGGCGACCCTGCCCCGCGATGACCCGCAGCCGGGGCGCTCCACACAACCCGTCTCTCTCCGCGTCCCAGCCGACCCGGCGCAGCATCTCGTAACGGGCAGCCGCCAATGCAGTGGTGTTGGCAAGCTGGGCACCGGTAACGAAGCCCACCGAAACCTGCTTCGGCAGTTCGAGCAATTCGGCCAGCCATGCGCCGGCGACTTCCTCTACGACGCTGGCGGCAGGCCCGAGGACGTACAGACCAGCATTTTGGTCCCACACCGAGGTCAGCCAGTCGGCCGCAACAGCTGCCGGTGTCGCGCCGCCTACTACGAACCCGAAGAAGCGGCCACTCGATGACGGAAGGACGCCAGGCTCGGAGGCCGTGGCCAGCGCCGCGATGACCTCGCGTGACTCGGCAGACTCCTCGGGAAGCGGGCCACCGAGCGATGCGCGCAATTCGGCCAGGCTGGCAGCGCTGCGTACCGGACGGTCCGGCAAGCCTTCGAGGTACATCAATGCTCGGTCGAAGGCTTCGCCAAGCGCAGCCTTCCAATCCGGCGGATCGATGGCGAGCACACTCATCGCAGAAAGCTCCTTCCAAGCCCAGGGTGGGCTCTCCCCTGCACGCTAGGGGTTCGGTTGCACGCCAACATCCGGTAAATCACGGGGTTTGCTGGCGGCAGGCCCTCTACTGGCGGCGAGCCTTCTCAGAAAGCTGGGTTAGCCCACTTTCCAGTTCGCTGCGCACACGATGCAACGCGTGCAGCAGCGTAAGGAACTGTGCAGAGCAGCCCTGCACTGAGCCTTTTGAGGATCGGCACCGTCTTACTAACGAACTTTCTGTGGTGTGGAGGACGAAAGTCTTGCCATGATGTGTGCCTAGCCCGCTAGGCCGCCGTAACCGGGGGGCCGACGGATCCCCGCCGCGACCCCTGCACTCGACCGGAAAGGCAGGTGCAGCAGTGTCATGGGCTAATCGGGCTCTACGCCGAGCCGGCGACGCTGACATGCACCCCTCCCGTCGAATCGCAGCATGGCTGACCACAACGCTGGCTTGCGTGCTGGTGCTGCTCGCTCTGCTTGTTCCCGATGAGTTCGGCCGTCTTACTCCTGCCGCATTCATCAGCATCCCACTGGAGGGCGTGCTCGGAGTCGCACTGCTTCTCTTCGTCCCGGCCAGGGCCAGGGCGCTGGTCGCGACGCTTTTCGGAGTGGCGCTCGGACTCTGGGCCATCATGAAGCTCCTCGACACGGGCTTCTTCGCAGTCCTCGACCGGCCGTTCGACCCGGTACTCGACTGGATGCTGCTCGACGACGCCATGAGGTTCCTCGCCGGATCCATCGGAGCGGTGCCCGCGATCGGCTCCCTCGCGACTGCCGTCGTTCTGAGCACCACGCTGGTCATGTTCATGGCGCGATCAGTGCAGCACCTGGCCCACCTGGTGGTCCGGCACAACGCAGCCGCGTCGCGCGCCGTTGTGGTGCTCGCAGGCCTCTGGCTCACCTGCGCCATGTTCGGCAGCCAGATCGTCCCCGGCGTGCCGGTCGCAGCTGAGAGCTCTGCCGTCTACCTCCAACACCGTCACCACCCGGCGAATCCAGCTCTTCAGAATCGGCCGGCAGTCCCGGCGGATCCGGGTTCTGATGCCTTTGGCAACACACCGGGCGAGGATCTGCTGACGGCACTGCGTGGCAAGGACGTGGTCATTGCCTTCGTCGAGAGCTACGGCCGCGACGCCGTCGAGGATCCAGAATTTGCCCCCCAGGTCGGCGCGGTGCTCGATGCGGGCAATCGCCGGCTCCGCGCGACCGGATTCGCGTCCCGGAGCGCCTTTCTCACCTCATCGACGGCGGGCGGTAGCAGCTGGCTCGCGCACGCCACGCTGCTTTCGGGCTTGTGGATCGACAACCAGCAGCGATACAGCGACCTCGCCTCCAGTCACCGCATGACCCTCACCGGCGCCTTCCGGCGCGCGAATTGGCGCACGGTGGGCGTCATGCCTGGCAACGACTCGGCCTGGCCAGAGAGTGGGTCCCTGGGCTACGACCAGATCTACGACGCAACGGACATGGGGTATAAAGGCCCTCGGTTCAGCTGGGCGACCATGCCCGACCAATACACGCTGTCGCGGTTCGAACGCACCGAGCACACGAGTCGAGACCGTCGGCCCGTCATGGCAGAGATCACGCTCGTCTCGAGTCATGCGCCCTGGGAACCCATCCCCAAACTCATCGATTGGGGAGACGTTGGTGATGGCTCGGTCTTTGACACGATGGGCGCAGCGAACGACCCACCGGCAGCCATCCTGACGAGGAATCCGACGCGGGTACGCGCTGACTACCGAGCATCAATCGAATACTCGCTCAGCAGCCTGATCTCCTACGTGGAGACCTACGGCGATGACAATCTCGTATTGATCTTCCTCGGTGATCATCAACCCTCCCCGATCGTCACCGGTCAGGGCGCCAGCCGCGACGTACCGATCACGATCGTCACGCGGGACCGATCCGTCCTGGATCGGATCGCGCAGTGGGACTGGCAGGAAGGCCTCAAACCCGATGCCCAAGCCCCTGTCTGGCGGATGGACACCTTCCGCGACCGATTCCTGACCGCCTTCGGGCCTCAGACCAAGCCCGTCAATGGCTCCCACTGACTGGCTTGTCTTTGCTGCTCAGCAAGTAGCAAAGTGGTTAGAGCTCGGTGGTGCTGCCACCCGCGGCGACGATCTTCTCCTTCGCTGATGCGGAGAAGGCGTGCGCGCTCACCTGCAGGACTACCGAGATGTCTCCGCTGCCAAGGACCTTGACAGGAGCGCCCGGGCGTACGGCCCCAGCCGCCACCAGGTCCGCGACGCCGACCGTGCCGCCGTCAGGGAATAGCTGGCCCAGCCGATCTAGGTTCACGACCTGGTACTCCACGCGAAACGGGTTCTTGAAGCCACGCAGCTTCGGCAAGCGCATGTGCAGTGGCATCTGGCCGCCCTCGAAGTTCTGCGGCACTGTCTTGCGGGCCCCGGAGCCCTTGGTGCCGCGGCCGGCTGTCTTGCCGCGCCTGCCGGCCTCGCCCCGACCGACCCGAGTCTTCGCTGTCTTGGCTCCCGGTGCCGGCCGAAGGTGATGAACCTTCAACGCCATGTCAGTCGACCTCCTCCACGGCCACCATGTGGGCAACCGTCTTGATCATGCCGCGAACCTCCGGCCGATCTTGGCGGACCGACTCGTCGCCGACCCGCTTCAAACCCAAGGTCCGCAGGGTGTTCCGCTGGTTTTGCTTGCCTCCAACCGCGCTACGCACCTGACGGATCTTCAGCTGCGCCATCACGAGCCCACTGCCTCACGCGCCCTCAGCAGAGCAGCCGGCGCAACATCCTCGACTGCCTTGCCACGGCGTTTGGCCACCGCCTCCGGTTGCTCGAGGCTCTGCAGCGCAGCCACCGTCGCGTGCACCACGTTGATGGCATTGGAGGAACCGAGTGACTTCGCGAGGACATCGCGGACACCGGCGCACTCCAGCACGGCACGAGCCGAACCACCGGCAATCACCCCGGTACCCGGGGATGCTGGCCGCAGCAGCACGACACCGGCGGCCTTCTCGCCCTGCACCGGGTGTGGAATCGTGCCCTGGATCCGCGGCACGCGGAAGAAGTGCTTCTTCGCCTCCTCGACACCCTTGGCAATCGCAGCCGGTACCTCTTTGGCCTTGCCATAGCCCACGCCGACCGTGCCATCGCCGTCGCCCACCACGACAAGCGCGGTGAAGCTGAACCGGCGACCGCCCTGTACGACCTTGGCTACCCGATTGATCGCGACCACACGCTCGATGTAGTTGCTCTTCTCGGCGGCTTGGCCACGACGATCGTCGCGGCCGCGACGCTCCCCACCGGCACCGCCAGTGCGGCGCTGGGTTCCAGTCAATTCGCTCTACCTTCCGCTTCGGTCGAGGTGCTTGCAGCCTCGACCCACATCGTCTCGGTCGAGGTGCTTGCAGCCTCGACCCATGTCGCCGTCAAAATCCGAGCCCGCCCTCGCGAGCGCCGTCTGCCAGCGCCGCAATTCGTCCGTGGTACTTGTATCCGGCGCGGTCGAAGACCACGCTCTCGACGCCCACAGCCTTGGCGCGCTCCGCGATAAGGCTTCCAACCTGTTTCGCCTTGTCGGACTTGTCGCCGGTGGCCGCCCGCAGCGTCGCCTCCATGGTGGAGGCTGAGGCGAGCGTACGGCCTTGAGAGTCATCGATGACCTGGGCGTAGACGTGCCGTGCCGAACGAGTGACGACCAGCCGCGGACGCTCTGGCGCGCCAAAGACCTTCTTGCGTACCCGAATCTGCCGGCGGAGTCGCGCTGCGCTCCTTGGCGACATGTGCTTGTGTCGAGATAGCGAGACCGCCATCGTCACTTACCAGCCTTTCCAACCTTGCGACGAACCCTTTCGCCCGCGTAGCGGACGCCTTTGCCCTTGTACGGCTCGGGTTTGCGGAGCTTACGAATGTTCGCCGCCACCTCACCGACCCGCTGCTTGTCGACGCCGAGCACCGAAAACCTGGTGGGCGTATCAACGTTGAAGGTGATGCCCTCTGGCGCGGTCACCTTGACCGGGTGGCTGTACCCGAGAGCAAACTCCAGCTCCGTCGGTCCTCGTGAGACCACGCGGTAGCCGACGCCGACGATCTCGAGCTTCTTCTCATAGCCAGTGGTGACACCAGTCACCATGTTCGCAACCAAGGTACGCGTCAGGCCGTGCAGCGACTTGCTCACCCGCTCGTCATCGGGCCGGGTAACCTGCAGCTCGCCATCCTCACCACGGGTGACCTTGATCGGTTCCGCGACCCGATGCTCAAGTGTGCCTTTCGGGCCGAGGACCTTGACCAGCTGGCCGTCGACGGTCACCTCGACGCCGGTCGGAATCAGGACCGGCAGTCTGCCAATGCGTGACACTTCTCTAACCTCCTCGTTCCGCCACTCACCACACGTACGCGAGGACTTCGCCGCCCACGCGGTTCTTGTGCGCCTGCCTGTCAGTGAGCAGACCCTGAGATGTTGAGATGATGGCAATGCCGAGCCCGCCCAGCACCTTGGGCAGCCCGGTCGACTTGGCGTACACACGAAGCCCGGGCTTGGAGATCCGGCGTACCCCGGCGATCGACCGTTCGCGGTTCTGGCCGTACTTCAACGTGATCGAGAGTGTCTTGCCAACATGGCCGTCGACAGGCTCATCCACCGTGTAGCCGGCGATGTAGCCCTCGTTGGCCAAGATCTCGGCGATCTCCACCTTGATCTTGCTGTGCGGCATGGTGGCGGTCTCGTGGTACGCCTGGTTGGCGTTCCGCACGCGAGTCAGCATGTCCGCAATCGGGTCAGTCATAGTCATGAGTGGGGTGCTCTACTTTCTCGGAGTGGTTTCCGTTTGGACCTGCTCCGTTGAGGCGTTGTCGAGGTTTGGAGCTTCGGTGGGCGCCTGCCGGGAAGTCGAAGCGCCTCGCCTGTTCCTCCCTGTGGGTGCTGCCCAAGGGCGAGCCTGGCCGTCGCCGCGGCTCCGTCGAGTCCGACCGCTTGCGCCGAGCGCAGCGACGATGAGAGATGAATCCAACATACGAATCACCACGACGATTTCGTGATACCGGGCAACTCGCCCTTGTGCGCCATTTCGCGCAGACAAATGCGACACAGGCCGAACTTGCGGTAGACCGCCTTGGGTCGGCCACATCGCTGGCATCGGGTATAGGCGCGTACGGGGAACTTCGGCTTGCGAGCCTGCTTCACTCGAAGCGCTGTCTTGGCCATGGTCTTCCTTCCTCTCAGTTCGCCCGGAACGGGAAGCCCAGATGACGCAGCAGCGCCCGGCCCTCGTCGTCATTGGTGGCCGTGGTGACGAACGTGATGTCCATGCCGCGGATCCGGTCGATCCTGTCTTGGTTGATCTCGTGAAACATCACTTGCTCGTTGAGACCAAAGGTGTAATTGCCCTTACCGTCGAACTGCTTGGGCGACAGACCGCGGAAGTCACGGATGCGCGGCAACGCAAGCGTCAGCAGGCGGTCAGCGAACTCCCACATCCGGGTACCCCGCAGGGTGACATGGGCCCCGATTGTCATGCCCTCCCGCAGCTTGAACTGCGCGATCGATCTACGGGCGCGGGTGACAACCGGCTTCTGACCAGTGATCGTCGCCAGATCGCGGACCGCGCCCTCGATCAGCTTGGAGTCTCGAGCCGCCTCGCCCACGCCCATGTTCACCACGATCTTGACCAGATTGGGAGTCTGCATCACGTTCGCGATCTTGAACTCGTCGCGCAAGGCCGGGACGATCTCGTCACGGTAGCGCTGCTGGAGCCTGGGCAGGCTGCGCCCTGCGCCAGCCGATGGGCGTTCAGTAGTCGGAGTCGTCATCAGATTTCCTCCCCGGTCACCCGAGCGATTCGTACGCTGCGGGTCGACTTGTACTCAGAGCCGTCGGGGCGGCGCTTGGTTACCTCGACCCGGTCGTAGCCGATCCGCGTGACGACCTCGTCACCTTCGGAGTTCTTGACGACCAGCTGCACGTTCGAGGCGTGGATTGGCGCCTCGGAGGAGACAATCCCGCCCTTCGTCGTTTGCCGCGCCTGCGGCTGAGCGGAGGTGTCGCGCAGATGCCTCTTGACGATGTTCACGCCAGCGACGGTCACCCGGTTCCGCTCCGGATACACCGCGATCACTTCGCCAACCAACCCGCGATCCTTGCCACTGATCACTTTCACGCGATCGCCTTTGCGGATGTGCAGTTTCGCTTGGCTCTTCTTGACAGTCATGGTTCAGATCACCTCCGGTGCGAGCGAGATGATGCGCATGAAGCGCTTCTCACGCAGCTCGCGTCCAACAGGGCCGAAGATCCGCGTGCCGCGAGGTTCGCCGTCGGGTCTCAAGATCACCGCGGCATTCTCGTCAAACTTGATGTACGAGCCGTCGGCCCGGCGACGCTCCTTCGCGGTCCGAACCACCACCGCCTTGACGATCTCGCCCTTCTTGACGTTCCCGCCCGGGATGGCGTCCTTGACGGTAGCGACGATGATGTCGCCGATCCCTGCGTAACGGCGACCGGATCCGCCGAGCACGCGGATGCACAAGATCTCCTTGGCACCAGTGTTGTCGGCGACCTTGAGCCGCGACTCCTGCTGGATCATCTCTGCTCTTTCTCTCTTCTCAGACTTGTCAAAACCCAGTAGCGCTCTTGCACTGCTCAGTTCTCACAAGTCGGTGTATTACTTGGCTTTCTCGAGGATCTCGACGAGGCGCCAGCGCTTGGTGGCGCTGATCGGCCGGGTCTCCATCACACGTACACGGTCACCAACCGTGGCGCTGTTCTGTTCGTCGTGCGCCTTGAGCCGGCTCGTGTGACGAATCACCTTGCCGTAGAGGCGGTGCTTCACGCGGTCCTCGACCGCGACGACAACCGTCTTGTCCATCTTGTCGCTGACCACATAGCCCTCGCGGACCTTGCGTCGCCCCCGCTCTGCGGCGGCCGCATCGGCACGCCCCCGCTCTGCGGTGGCCGCATCGGCACGCCCCCGCTCTGCGGTGGGCGCATCATCGACGCTTCCGGAGCCGTATTCGGCAGGGTCAGACAGTATGTCAGTCACCTTCTCGCTCATTCCTCAACCTCCTCAGCGTCCGGATCATCGATGATGCCGAGTTCACGCTCGGTCAACACGGTGTAGATCCGGGCGATGTCCTTGCGTACGGCACGGAGCCGGCCGTGCGACTCGAGCTGGCCTGTGGCTGCCTGAAACCGGAGCGTGAACAGCTCCTCCTTCAGCTCTGTCACCTTGGTGTCCAGCTCACTGCGGCTCAGCCCGCGCAGCTCCCCCGCTGTCACAACCTTTGCCATCAGATTTCACCTGCCTCACGCTTCAGGAAACGCGCCTTCATCGGCAGCTTGTGGATCGCCAGGCGCATCGCCTCGCGGGCCACGTCCTCATTGACCCCAGAAAGCTCGAACAGCACCCGGCCAGGCTTGACGTTGGCAATCCACCACTCAGGTGAGCCCTTGCCCGAACCCATTCGGGTCTCCGCCGGCTTCTTGGTCAGCGGCCGGTCGGGATAGACGTTGATCCAGACCTTGCCGCCACGCTTGATGTGACGGGTCATAGCGATACGCGCGGACTCGATCTGGCGATTGGTGAGGTAGCCACCTTCCATCGCCTGGATGCCGTACTCGCCGAAGGCGAGCCTAGTGCCGCCCTTGGCCAGACCAGTCCGCTTGGGGTGATGCTGTTTACGGAACTTGACCTTGCGAGGAACCAACATGGCTCAGCCCTCCTGTCCCGACGTCTCGGCCGGTGCAGCTGCGACGTCAACCTCGCTTGGTGCAGATTCAGGCGCGCTCTCGGGGCGAGTGACTTCAGGCGTCAATTCAGGCGCACCTTCGGCGCGAGCAAATTCAGGCGCACCTTCGGTGCGAGCAAATTCAGGCGCACCTTCGGTGCGACGCCTGCTCCCACGATCCGTACGGTCACTACGGGCCGGCCGCTCACCACGACCCGGGCGACCCGGGCGTGTCCGACCGCCGGCCGCGTTGCGCGCCGCCTTCTGAGCCGCGCGCTCGGCACGCGTCCCGGAAACATCGCCCTTGTAGATCCAGACCTTGACCCCGATGCGACCGAAGGTGGTCTTGGCCTCGTGGAAGCCGTAGTCGATGTCGGCCCGCAGGGTGTGCAGCGGCACCTGACCCTCTCGGTAGAACTCCGAACGGCTCATCTCAGCACCGCCCAGACGACCAGAGCACTGAATTCGGATACCTCGCGCGCCGGAACGCATCGCACTCTGCTGCGCCTTCCGCATCGCCCGCCGGAACTGCACTCGGGAAGCGAGTTGCTCGGCCACGCCCTGAGCAACCAGCTGAGCGTCGGTCTCGGGGTTCTTGACCTCGAGGATGTTCAACTGAACCTGCTTGCCGGTGAGCTTCTCCAGGTCGCTGCGGACGCGCTCGGCCTCAGCTCCGTTGCGTCCGATGACAATGCCCGGGCGCGCGGTGAAGATGTCGACCCGGACACGGTCCCGGGTGCGTTCGATCTCCACCGAGGAAATGCCGGCCCGCTCCAAGCCCTTGGTCAACAACCTGCGGATCTTGACATCCTCACCGATGTAGTTGGAATAGAGCTTGTCTGCATACCAGCGGCTCTTGTGATCAGTGGTGATGCCAAGGCGGAAGCCATGCGGGTTGATCTTTTGACCCATGCTCAGTTCTCCTTCGAGCGGGTGGTTGCCTGCCCGCGAGTTGCAGCTTCAGTTCTGGGCTCGACGACAACGGTGATGTGACTCGAGCGCTTGAGGATGCGACTCGCGCTACCCCGGGCCCGCGGGCGGATCCGCCGGATCGTGATGCCCTGGTCCACGAAGGCCTGCGACACATACAGGTCTGCTCGTTTGAGGTTCCCGGTCTGCTCGGCGTTGGAGGCTGCGCTCGCGATCACCTTGTAGACCGGCTCGCTCGCCGCCTGAGGGGCGAAGGTACACGTGTTCAACGCATCCTCGACATCCATGCCTCTGATCTGGTCCACGACACGGCGAATCTTGGTCGGGGACATCCGGACCTGACGCGCGATGGCGTACGAACCGGGACGGTCGCCGAGCAGCGCCTCGCGGCGGCTGGGACGTGAGTCCTTGCTCATATGTTCAGATTCCTTCTTTGACAGACTCACCGCGCGTCAGCGCCGGCGAGACTTCCGGTCGTCCTTGACGTGGCCACGGAAGGTACGCGTCGGGGCGAACTCCCCGAGCTTGTGACCCACCATCGAGTCGGTGATGAACACCGGCACATGCTTGCGGCCGTCGTGCACCGCGATCGTGTGGCCGATCATGTCCGGCACGATCATGGAGCGACGCGACCAGGTCTTGATCACGTTCTTGGTCCCGCGTGTGTTCTGCACCTCGACCTTCTTGGCCAGGTGATCATCGACGAAGGGGCCCTTCTTCAGACTGCGTGGCATCTCTTCTGTGTGCTCCTGCTCAGCGCTTCTTGCCGGTCTTGCGGCGACGGATGATCAAGCGAGAACTCGCCTTGTTCTTGTCACGGGTCCGGCCTTCGGGTCGACCCCACGGCGATACCGGGTGACGGCCACCTGAGGTCTTGCCCTCACCACCACCGTGCGGGTGGTCGACAGGGTTCATCGCCACTCCACGAACGCTCGGCCGCTTACCCCTCCAGCGGTTACGGCCCGCCTTGCCCCAGCTGATGTTTGACTGCTCGGCGTTGCCGACCTCGCCCACGGTGGCACGGCAGCGTACGTCTACCATCCGCATTTCTCCGGACGGCATCCGGAGCGTCGCGTTCTTTCCCTCCCGGGCTACCAGCTGGATGCTGGCGCCGGCGGAGCGGGCGAGCTTGGCGCCACCGCCCGGCCGGAGTTCGACGGCGTGGATCGTGGTTCCGACGGGGATGTTACGCAGCGGCAGGTTGTTGCCTGGTTTGATGTCGGCACCCTCGCCAGCCTCGATCTCGCTCCCTTGACGGAGACCCTCGGGCGCGATGATGTAGCGCTTCTCGCCGTCGGCGAAGTGCAAGAGCGCGATTCGTGCGGTGCGGTTCGGGTCGTACTCGATGTGTGCCACCTTGGCCGGTACGCCGTCCTTGTCGTAACGCTTGAAGTCGATCAGCCGGTACGCCTGCTTGTGGCCCCCGCCAATGTGCCGAGTGGTGATCTTGCCGGAATTGTTCCGGCCGCCCGTCTTTAGGCTCGGGACGAGCAGCGACTTCTCTGGTGTGGAGCGGGTCAGCTCGACGAAGTCAGCGACGCTGCTGCCGCGACGGCCAGCCGTCGTCGGCTTGTACTTACGGATACCCATGGGATCTTCCTTGTCTTCGCTGCCGTCAGCTGCCTGGCGAGGAGAAGATGTCGATGCGCTCACCGGGCGCGACGGTGACGATCGCCCGCTTCGTGTCGGGACGCTTGCCGAAGCCGTAGCGGGTGCGCCGCTTCTTGCCTGGCCGGTTCAAAGTGTTCACGTTGATGACCCGAACCTTGAAAACCGTCTCCACGGCGATCTTGATCTCGGTCTTGTTCGCCTCCGGCGCGACCAGGAACGAGTACTTGTTCTCGTCCAGCAGCCCATAGCTCTTCTCGCTCACCACAGGCGCAAGCAGGATGTCGCGAGGATCACGGATCTTGACACTGCTCATTTCTCATCCTCCTCAGCGAGGTCGCTCTCGGTCGCTACGGCCTTCGCGGACTTTCCCGCTGGCGGGCCGGTTACGAAGGCCTGCAGTGCGGCTGTGGTGAAGACCACGTCGTCGTTGACGAGCACGTCGTAAGCGTTGAGCTGGTCTTCAACGATCACGTGCACCCTCACCACGTTGCGCAGGCTCAGCCAGGCGAGATCCTCGTCTCGATGGATCACCACGAGCACCTTGGCTGAGGTCGTCACAGCGTCCAACGCCGCGAGGGCGGCCTTGGTGGACGGCGCATCGCCTGACACCAGCCTCGAAACCACGTGGACCCGGCCATCGCGCGCCCGATCGGACAACGCGCCCCGCAGTGCTGCCGTAATCATCTTCTTGGGCGTGCGTTGCGCGTAGTTGCGCGGCTGCGGTCCATGAACGATGCCACCGCCGACGAACTGCGGCGCACGCTTCGAGCCCTGCCGAGCGCGGCCGGTGCCCTTCTGACGCCAAGGCTTGCTGCCTCCCCCGCGTACCTCGCCACGGGTCTTGGTGGCATGAGTCCCCTGGCGCGCTGCCGCGAGCTGCGCTGTGACGACCTGGTGGATCAACGGGATGTTCGCAGATACGTCGAAGAGCTCGGCAGGCAGCTCGGCTATACCGGACTTGGCGCCCTTGTCATCGACCACATCGACCGTACGAGTCTCGCTCATGCCTTTTCTCCCTTCTTGGCAGCGCTCCGCAGAACGACCAAGCCGCCCTTGTTGCCCGGGATGGCACCTTTGATCAGGATCAGTCCGCGGTCGGCGTCGACCGCGTGCACGGTGAGGTTCTGAACGGTGACGCGCTCGACACCCATCCGGCCGGCCATCCGCAGGCCCTTGAAAACGCGGCCTGGAGTAGCGCAGCCGCCGATGGATCCCGGCGAGCGGTGCTTGCGGTGCACACCATGCGAGGCGCGAAGGCCGGAGAAGCCGTGCCGCTTCATGACACCGGCAGTGCCTTTGCCCTTGCCGACACCGGTCACATCAATGACCTCGCCCTCGGCGAAGACGTCGGCGCTGAGCTCCTGACCGAGGGTGTACTCGCTGGCGTCGCTGGTCCGGATCTCGACGAGATGCTTGCGGGGCGTCACCCCAGCCTTCTCGAAGTGCCCCGCGCTCGGCTTGGTCAGCTGCTTGGGCTTGACGGCGCCAAAACCGAGCTGGACGGATGAGTAGCCGTCCACCTCAGGAGTTCTGACCTGGGTCACGACGCAGGGGCCTGCCTGGACCACGGTCACCGGGACAATGCGGTTGTTGGCGTCCCAGAGCTGGGTCATGCCGAGCTTGGTGCCCAGCATGCCCTTGACGGTGCGTTCTGTCTTGGTGGCGCTCATCGTTGATCGTCCTCAGAGCTTGATCTCGATGTCGACGCCCGCCGGCAAGTCGAGCCGCATCAAGGAGTCGACGGTCTTGGGAGTCGGGTCGATGATGTCGATGAGACGTTTGTGCGTCCGCATCTCAAAGTGCTCCCGGCTGTCCTTGTACTTGTGCGGGGAGCGGATGACGCAGAACACGTTCTTCTCCGTGGGCAGTGGCACCGGGCCGGCAACCTTCGCGCCCGTACGCGTCACCGTGTCGACGATCTTGCGCGCCGAGGAGTCGATGACCTCGTGGTCGTAGGCCTTGAGCCTGATGCGGATCTTTTGTCCCGCCACCGTTCGTCCTTCTTCTCGTCCTTGGGCCGCGGATAGCTGAGGTGCCACCCGTAACCGCCGGCATGGTGTTCTGCTGTCGTGTGTCGCGGGTCGCCTGCGCCCGCTCGGTTGTTGCTTGCTCACGGGCCGGCAACCCGCTCGCTTCGACCCCCGTGGTCGGGCGTGTCGACCAGCGTTCGGCGCACCACACCCGTCACTTGCGTGCTGAGGAGGTGGCCCGGCCCTGGACCGGGCGTCCAGGCAACCGAGCAATTCAAGGGTCTCGCGGTTCGGCGACCTCGCGACCAGGCTCAATCAGGCCCGATCGGCATGGCTCACCCCGGCGACCCCGTCGGAGCAACCTGACGATTCTGTCAGAGTCCTACTGTCAGATCAAATTTTGACCAGATACAAGGCAAATCAATTGACCGCCGATCGCTGAGGCGGGTACTGCTGAGGCGGATGAGGCTGGTCCGGGAGCAGATCCTCGAGTGATCTTACGACGAGTGACGGAGTTGCCAGATCACGTCACGGCCGAAGGACCAGCACAAGGATGCGAGTGCAACCAGCAGTAACGCGGTCGACACCCAGTGCTCGCCATGCGTCAGTCTGAATGTCAATGCGGCAAGCAGGGCGACAGCCTGGGCGACCGCGATCACCTTCCCGGAGTACCGGTACGGCAGCGGGGTGCGTAGCGCAGCAACGAAGAGGGACGTGGCGACATAGCCGTATCGCAGCGCGCCGATCGCCATTACCCACCAGCCGGCGATTCCGAGTGCACCGACGGCAACGCTGAGGACCGCCAGCATTGCGGCGTCGGTCTCTACGTCGAATCTCGCTCCGAAGGCAGTGGCCTCTCCCCTGGCGCGCGCGACTCGGCCATCCACACCGTCGAGCGTCAGGCAGAGCGTCCCCATGATGATCATGGCCAGCACTCCGTGCCGCGCCAGGCCGCCGGACAGCGCCTGCAGTGCCAGGCCCGCGAGAAAACAGACGCCCAGCCCGCGTACCAGCGTCACCACGTCCGCGATGCCGAAGCTTCTGGCACGGGAATGCCTCGCCACCAACGCGGCCAGCACGAGGAAGCAGAAGCTTGCGGTGGATGCGGACAGCCAGCTGAGCTGCCAGCCCAACAGCGCGGACCCCAGCAACACCGGCCCACTCGCTGCAAGCAGCCAGTACTCCGACGTGCCTCGCCTGCTTGTCCAGGGCAGCGGCGTTACCAACGTCTTCATCACCCACTCAGACGACTCATGAGCCCGATGGGTTCAGCTTCTCAGTCGATGCCGATGACCGCTGCGAACGCCCCCGGCGATCCGCATCGTCGGTCGCGGCGGCCTCCGACCACTAGGCTCGCTGGCGTGAGAGGCGGGCTGCGATGAAGATGCGGGCTGGCGTGGCCGCCGGGCATCCATCGACTGCGCAGGCAGGTGCCGACATACTTTCCCGCGGGGGTAGCGCCGTCGACGCTGCGGTCGCGATGATGCTGGTCAGCTGTGCTGCGGAGACGATCTTTACCGGACTGGGTGGCGGTGGTTTCGCGACGGTCTACGATGCGGCGACCGCGCAGGTGCGCTGTTTGGACTTCTTCGTCAGCGTTCCCGGACTCGGCGGCAAGCTGCCAAGTTCCGCCACGTCGATCGAAGTGATCTTCGTCGGCCAGCACGTACCGTACGAGATCGGGCCGGCTACGGTTGCCGTGCCCGGAGTCCCTGCCGGAGCGTACTACCTGTGGCAGAGGTGGGGTCGGCTCTCCTGGGCCGCCGTCACCGCGCCTGGGCGGGAGGCGTCCTACGGCACGCCCTTTCCAGCGATGCATGCGCAGGTGCTCCCGCGGGTTGCTGCGGCGATGTGTGTCGGGGAGGGTGTTGAGGTCTACCAACGTCTTGACGGCTCCTACCTGCAAGCCGGTGACCCGTTGCGCCATCCCGATCATCACCGAGCGTACGAGCTCATGCTGCGGGATCCGCGCGCGTTCTATCACGGCGCGTACGCCGATGCGCTGGTCGTCGCCGTCTCCGACGGCGGGGCTTTGAGCCAGGAAGACCTCGATGCGTACCACGTGATCGAGTCGACCCCACGTTCGGTTCGGGTGAACGACTTCACCGTGCACGCCCGCGGTAATGATCTTGATGATCTGCTCGGCACCATGGAGCGGGTGGCGCCGGTGGTGCACGGGGATCCGACGACCGATGCACACTCCGCGGCAGCATTGATCGACGCCTTGCGAGCACCTAGCAAGCGTGCCGAGACAACGAACGTCGTCGCCGTCGACGAGCACGGCAACGGCTGCGTGATCACGACCAGCCTTGGCCTGGGCTCCGGCGTGTGGGTATCCGGCTACGGCGTCCACCTCAATTCGATGATGGGTGAAGGAGAACTGGTCCGTGGCCTGGTGCACCCTGGCCTCCGCATGGGCTCGATGATGTCACCCTTGATCGCACTGGATGATCATGGACACCTGGCCGCCATCGCCGGCGCTGCTGGCGGCAGCCGGATCCGTCCTGCCCTGGTGCAATGCGTCCTGCGGATGCTGCACGGCGCTGCGCCGCAGGTCGCCATCGACGCACCTCGGCTCGCTGCGCTGCCGGATCTCGTCAGACTGGAGCCGGGCTTCTTCTCAGACGTGATCCGGTCACTGGAGGCCCGGGGCTACAAGACGGCGATTGCTGATCACCGAGACCCCTACTTCGGGGGCGTGTCCGCACTCAGTCCCCTCGGTGGGGGAGCCGATCCCCGTCGCAGCGGCGTCGTCATCACGCTGTGATGATCGTTCCACTCCGCTCCGCGCGGATCGCGCTGTGTTGAATGGCTCGCTCCGCTCGCCGCGATATTCGCCGGGAAGCCGCCGAGTCATTGCTCCGCGATGCCTGTTCGCCCCGCGCGCTTTGTCAGAACCTAAGTTCACGTAGGTTCCTGGCGCTCTGCACGGGTTGCAACATGTGCAGAGCGCTAGGAAGCTGGGTTAACCCAGTTTCCTGATAAATGGCAACCGAGAGAGAGCTCGCTCTGAGGTGGATTTAGGGTCGAGCGGTGACCATTCCCTCCTCGACCTACCGTCTGCAGGTCAATCGCAGCTTCACCTTGGACGATGCGGCCCAACTCATGGGCTACCTCAGCGAGCTCGGTGTCGGGGCGGTCTACCTCTCACCGATACTGCAATCGACGACTGGTTCTGATCATGGTTACGACACCACTGATGTCACACGTGTCGATCAGGACCGGGGCGGGGCGGAGGCGCTGGAGCGGCTTATGACCAGTGCCCGGGCAGCAGGGCTGGGCGTGATCATCGACATCGTGCCCAACCATCTCGGCATTGCGCATCCGGTCGAAAATGCAGCCTGGTGGGACGTGCTCCGGCTCGGCCCGGACTCCCCGTACGCCTCGTGGTTCGACATCGACTGGAGCAGGGATCGGATCGTCGTACCGATCCTGGGTGATGATGCGCGGTTGACCGTGGTCGACGGTGAGTTGCGCTACTTCGAACACCGCTTTCCGCTTGCCCCGGGCAGCTGGGCCGGGGGCGAGGATGCCGACGTGGTGCATGACCGGCAGCACTACCAGCTCATCCATCACTCCCGCGGCAACAGCGAAGTCAACTACCGCCGATTCTTCGCGATCACCACACTTGCAGGGGTGCGTGTCGAGGATCCCCAGGTCTTCTCGGCCACGCATGCACTCATCCGAGCTTGGTGCGAGGCAGGAATTGCGGGGCTGCGTATCGATCACCCCGACGGCCTGCGCGATCCGCTCGGCTACCTGCACCGGCTGCGATCGTTTGCCTCGGAGCAATGGATCACCGTGGAGAAGATCCTCGAGCCGGACGAAGAGCTGCCGAAGACCTGGCCGGTTGCCGGTACCACCGGGTACGACGCGATGCACGAGGTGAATGGAGTTTTCATCGACCATGATCATGGGCCGGAGTTCACGGCGCTCTATGAACGGCTGACCGGGGACCAGCGCACGATCGGTGATCACATCGAGGCTGGCAAGCGCATGGTCGTGAGCACTCTGCTACCTGCCGAGGTGCGACGGATGGCGGCATTGACCCCTGAGATTCCAGATGCAGGAGCAGCGCTTGCCGAGGTGGCGATTGCATTCAAGGTTTACCGCTCGTATCTGCCCGAAGGCGTTGCCGATCTTGAGCACGCTCTCGCGACGGCCGCGCAGCGGCGTCCCGACCTGGCCAGCGCCATTGCTCAACTCAGTCCTCGACTTCATGATCACGGCGACGAACTGGCGCTGCGCATGCAGCAGTTGAGCAGCGCGGCAATGGCCAAGGGCGTTGAGGACACCGCCTACTACCGGTACTCGCGCTTCATCGCGCTCAACGAGGTCGGCGGCGATCCGGATCAGTTCGGCATTCCGCTGCAGGATTTCCACGCGCTCCAGGCATCGAGGCTGAGTCGGCAGCCCGCCTCCATGACCGGACTGTCGACCCATGACACCAAGCGCGGCGAGGACGTGCGCGCCCGGCTGGCCGTGCTGTCGGAGATTCCCGAAGCCTGGGCACGCTTCGCGGAGTTGTTCTTGAGCCTGACCACCATCCCGAATCGTCTCTTCGGGTACTTCCTCGCGCAGACGCTTGTGGGCACCGGACCGATCGAGCGTGCACGGATGCACGCGTACGCCGAGAAGGCGATGCGTGAGGCAAGCGATGGCACCACCTGGACTGCGCCGGACGCCGCGTACGAGGCCGCGGTTCATGAGGCCGTGGACGCCGCTTACGACGATCCGCGGCTACGCGATGCCTGGGACCAGCTTGACGTGCTCATCACGCCTCCCGGCTGGTTCAACGCGCTTGGCCAAAAGCTCGTACAACTCACCATGCCCGGCGTACCAGATGTCTACCAGGGCACTGAGCTCTGGGACGACTCGCTGGTCGATCCAGACAACCGGCGCCCTGTCGACTTCGCTGAACGCATTCGGCTACTCGAATCGCACGGCGATGCTCCGCCTGGCCTCGACGAAACCGGCGCGGCCAAGCTGTGGATCACCCGACACGCCCTACGCCTGCGTCGCAGCCGGCCCGATGTGTTCAGCGGCTACCGCGCACTCAAGGCCAGCGGTCCGGCGCAGGACCACTTGATCGGCTTCGACCGCGGCGGGGCCGTCACACTAGCCACTCGACTCCCCGTGGGACTCGCTGCCACCGGTGGCTGGCGTGAGACCGCCGTTGAGACTCTCGACGCCACACATCGACCTGCTCACCGGTCGCCATTGGAACGGAACCGTCCCGATCCGCGACGTCCTGATCTCCTACCCGGTAGCGTTGCTCGCGCCCGAGTGATCGCTACTCGAGGACGAACGTAACGAGCAAGTTGACGCGATAGCCAACAATGGTGCCGTTCTCGACGTCGATCGATTGCTCCTTGACCCAGCCCGACGTGACGCCACGCAGCGTTGCATTGGCCCGCTCGAGGCCAACCTTCACGGCGTCTTCGAAACTGGTGTCGGACCTGGCGCTGATCTCGGTGACGCGAGCAACGGTGCCTGCCACGATGACCTCCTGAGAGTCAAAGCTGGATCGGACGATCAACAGCTGTGATTCATCTAACTCCCGCCCTGCGATGCCACGGAGGCAGGTCCAACGAAGACGACCCCGGACTTCTCAGAAGTTCGGGGTCGCTCTCGACAGACCAGAGGCCGGCGATGACTACTTGATGATCTTCGTCACGCGGCCGGCGCCCACCGTACGGCCGCCCTCACGGATGGCGAACTTCAGCTCCTCCTCCATGGCGATCGGCTGGATGAGCTGCACAGACATGTCCGTGTTGTCACCCGGCATCACCATGTCGGTGCCCTCCGGAAGGTTCACGACACCAGTCACGTCAGTCGTACGGAAGTAGAACTGCGGACGGTAGTTGTTGAAGAACGGCGTGTGGCGGCCGCCCTCCTCCTTGGAGAGGATGTAGACCCGAGCCTCGAAGTCGGTGTGCGGAGTCGTTGTGCCCGGCTTGATCACGACCATGCCGCGCTCGACGTCCTCGCGCTTGGTGCCACGCAGCAGCAAGCCAACGTTCTCACCCGCCTGGCCCTCGTCAAGCAGCTTGCGGAACATCTCCACACCGGTGACCGTGGTGGTCTGCTTGGTATCGCGGATGCCGATGATGTCGACGGTCTCCATGACCTTGATCACTCCGCGCTCGATACGGCCAGTGACCACGGTGCCGCGACCAGTGATGGTGAAGACATCTTCGACCGGCATCAGGAACGGCTTGTCGACCTCGCGGACCGGCTGGGGGATGTAGTTGTCCACCTCATCCATCAGCTCCATGACGGACTCGCTCCACTTGGCGTCGCCGTTCAGCGCTGGAAGCGCTGCGACCCTGATGACCGGGAGGTCGTCGCCCGGAAACTCGTACTCGGTGAGGAGCTCTCGAACCTCGAGCTCGACGAGCTCCAAGATCTCATCGTCGTCAACCATGTCGCACTTGTTCAGCGCCACCACGATCGCAGGGACACCGACCTGGCGAGCCAGCAGGACGTGCTCGCGGGTCTGCGGCATGGGACCGTCGGTTGCGGCGACGACCAGGATGGCACCGTCCATCTGTGCCGCGCCAGTGATCATGTTCTTGATGTAGTCGGCGTGGCCCGGGCAGTCGACGTGTGCGTAATGCCGCTTCTCGGTCTGGTACTCCACATGCGCGATCGAGATCGTGATTCCGCGCTGGCGCTCCTCAGGCGCCTTGTCGATCTGCTCGAACGCCGACACTTGGTTGAGGGTCGGGAACTTGTCGTGCAGCACCTTGGTGATCGCCGCGGTCAGTGTGGTCTTTCCATGGTCGATGTGCCCGATGGTGCCAATGTTGACGTGCGGCTTTGTCCGCTCGAACTTCGCCTTTGCCACTGAGGCTCCTCCTGGATGTTCGCCACGCTGGTCGCGTGGCGGTTCGTGGGTTATTAGCCAGCCGGCCGATTTGACCCGGCCTAAGTTTTGTGGACGATTCCGCTCAGGTCAAACACACCGCTCGCCCCGGGGGCCGGTGCTCGCTTCGCTCGCGCTGTTTTTGTTTTGAGGTGCTCGCCTCCGCCCGCATCAACTCGCTTCCGCTCGTTGAGCTCGCCGCGGGGGCTGGTGCTCGCTTCGCTCCCCGCCTTTTCTTGGTTGTGCTCGCTTCGCTCGCACGATCGAAGCTCACGACGATCGCTTCGATCATTCACCCCGTGCCTTCTGGATGATCTCCTCGGCGATGTTCTTCGGCGTCTCCGCGTAGGAATGGAACTCCATCGAGTACGAGGCCTGACCTGACGTCTTGGATCGCAGGTCGCCGACGTAGCCGAACATCTCCGACAGCGGCACGAGTGCTTGGACGACCTTGTTGCCATGCAGGTCGTTCATCGCCTGAACATGACCACGCCGGGCGTTCAGATCGCCGATCACGGTGCCCAGATAGGCCTCAGGAGTGGTCACCTCGACAGCCATCACCGGCTCCAATAGCCCGGGATCCGCACGGCGTGCGGCTTCCTTGAAGACCATCGAACCGGCGATTCGGAAGGCGAGCTCGGAGGAGTCGACATCGTGATAGGCGCCGTCGATCAGCGTGACCTTGACGTCCTCTACCGGATAGCCGGCCAGCACACCGAATTGCATGGCGTCCTGGATGCCCTCGTCGACGGCCGGGATGTACTCCTTGGGTATGCGACCACCGGTGATCTGGTTGACGAACTCATAACCAGAGCCCACCGGCAGCGGCTCCACCTTGATGATCACCCGGCCGTACTGGCCTGAGCCACCCGACTGCTTCTTATGGGTGTACTCAACCTTCTCCACCGGACGCCGCAGCGTCTCGCGATAGGCCACCTGCGGCTTGCCGATGTTGGCCCCGACCCTGAACTCGCGCTTCATCCGATCGATCAAGATTTCCAGGTGCAGCTCGCCCATCCCAGCGATGATCGTCTGACCAGTCTCATCGTCGGTATGGACGCGGAAGGTCGGATCCTCTTCAGCCAGTCGCTGAATTGCCATTCCCAGTTTTTCCTGATCGGACTTGGTCTTTGGCTCGATGGCCTGCTCGATTACGGGTGCGGGAAAGTCCATCGACTCCAACACAATCGGATTGGCCATGTCGCACAGGGTCTCGCCCGTCGTCGTGTCCTTCAGGCCCATCACGGCAACAATCTGGCCGGCGCCGACGGAAGAGATCTCTTGCCGCTTGTTCGCGTGCATCTGATAGACCTTTCCGATCCGTTCCCGGCGGCCTTTGGTCGCGTTCAGCACTGTCGAGCCGGCCACAAGCTTGCCTGAGTAGACGCGGATATACGTCAACCGGCCTAGGTGGGGATCGGCCGCGATCTTGTACGCCAACGCTGCAAAGGGATCTGAATCAGTGGGGTGCCGCTCGATCGTGACCGACTCGTCGGCAGGCTTGAAACCGATGATCGCAGGAACATCGAGCGGGGAAGGCAGGTAGGCGATGACAGCGTCCAGCAACGGCTGCACGCCTTTGTTCTTGAACGCGCTGCCGCAGAGTACGGCGGTGATCTTGGATGCCAGCACTGCGCGCCGGATCGAGTCCTGCAGGAGCTCCGGGGTGATCGACTCCTCGTCGGTCAGGAACGCCTCCATCATGTGATCGTCGTAATCGGCCACCAGCTCGATCAGGGCGTGGCGGGCTTCCTGCGCCTGATCAACAAGCGCGGCAGGAATCTCCTCGACCGCGTAATCCTCACCGATCTTGGTCTCACCACGCCACGTAAGGGCGCGCATGTTGATCAGGTCGATGACACCGATGAAGTTCGCTTCCGAACCAATCGGCAGCTGCACCACAGCGGGGATGGCATTGAGCCGGTTCTTGATCGTCTCTACGCAGTGCTCGAAGCTCGCGCCAGTACGGTCGAGCTTGTTGACGAAGCAGATACGGGGCACCCGATAGCGATCAGCCTGACGCCACACAGTCTGGCTTTGTGGCTCGACGCCAGCGACACCGTCGAAGATTGCCACCGCGCCGTCAAGCACCCGTAGCGAACGCTCCACTTCGATGGTGAAGTCGACGTGCCCGGGAGTGTCGATGATGTTGATCTGGTGATCTTTCCAATGGCACGTCGTAGCGGCGGAGGTGATGGTGATCCCCCGCTCCTGCTCCTGCTCCATCCAGTCCATGGTGGCGGCGCCCTCGTGCACCTCACCGATCTTGTAGTTGATTCCGGTGTAGAAGAGGATGCGCTCGGTCGTCGTGGTCTTGCCCGCGTCAATGTGGGCCATGATCCCGATATTGCGGACCTTGGACAGGTCAGTCTTGATGTCGACAGCCATGTGGGTCTTTCTAACTTGTCAGCGTCTCAGCCGCCTGTAGCCAGCTGAGAGGCTGACAACTCGGCGTAATTACCAGCGGTAGTGGGCGAAGGCCTTGTTGGCCTCGGCCATCTTGTGGGTGTCCTCGCGGCGCTTGACCGCGGCGCCAAGCCCGTTCGACGCATCGAGGATCTCGTTCATCAGCCGCTCGGCCATGGTCTTCTCGCGGCGCTGCCGGGCAAAGCTGACCAGCCAGCGCATCGCCAACGTGGTCGCGCGGGCAGGCTTGACCTCGACCGGGACCTGGTACGTCGCACCACCAACCCGGCGGCTCTTGACCTCCAGCGACGGCCGGACGTTGTCCAGGGCACGCTTCAGGGTCTGGACCGGATCGATGCCCGTCTTGGTGCGCGTGCCCTCCATCGCGGTGTAGACGATGTCCTGTGCGACCGTCTTCTTGCCGTTCAGCAAGATCTTGCTGACAAGCTGACTGACCAGCGGCGACCCATAAACCGGGTCGGCGATCACCGGGCGCTTGGGGGCCGGGCCCTTGCGAGGCATTACTTCTCCTTCTTCGCGCCGTAACGGCTACGTGCCTGCTTGCGGTTCTTCACACCCTGGGTGTCCAGCGAGCCACGAATGATCTTGTACCGGACGCCGGGCAGATCCTTCACCCGCCCCCCGCGGACCAGCACCATCGAGTGTTCCTGCAAGTTGTGGCCGACACCAGGGATATATGCGGTGACTTCGACCCCAGAGGACAGCCGGACGCGGGCGACCTTCCGCAGCGCCGAGTTGGGCTTCTTCGGGGTCGTCGTGTACACGCGTGTGCACACGCCCCGACGCTGAGGCGAACCCTTGAGCGCAGGCGTCTTGGTCTTGCTCACCTTGTCCTCGCGGCCCTTGCGGACCAGCTGCTGAATTGTGGGCACCGCGTTGTATCTCTTTCTTTCATCTTGAGTGGCTGCGACCCTTCGGAGTTCCGGTGGGTCGGGCGTGCGAACACCGCCGGCACTTGACATTCGGGCACGCACAAAGTGTCGGGCAAGCCCGAACACAATCGTCTAGGCTAGCTCTTCGGTCACCGCCGGTCAAAAGCCAAAACGCTCAACTCCGGGCTGGGTATTCCGGGTCGATAGCGTCTTGCTGGTGATCCCGCGGCCGCGCCGCTCAATCCAGCGTAACCAACGACCATGATTTGACGGCGTGCCGCAGCCCCGGATCAAGATCATCGCCGGCGTCCAGGAGGCGAGGCAGCAGGGCTCGCTCAGTCGTCGTGGCGCGGAAGGCCATGGAAATCGTCACATCATGATCTGGTCGACGCACGATCTCAATCGGATCACCCGCTCTGATGGAGCCGGGAGTGATCACGCTGAGGTACGCGCCCGGGCGACCCGCTGTGGTGAACGTGCGCGCCCAGCCCTTCTCTCCCATCCAGCCGCGGAACGTCGAACACGGGATGCGCGGTGTGGTCACCTGAAGGACTACATCACTGCCTACACGCCAGCGCTCGCCCAGGCGCGCTTCGTTGACCTCGAGTCCGACCGTGGTGAGATTCTCGCCGAAGAAACCATTGGGCAGCTCACGCCCGAGACGGCGCTCCCACTCATCGAGATCCTCCCGCTGGAACGCGTACACGGCCTGTTCGTCGCCGCCGTGATGCTTTCTGTCGCCGATGAAGTCCCCAACCAGCCCACTGCCCAAACCGCTCATCCTCGACCCAGGCGCACGTACCTCTACCGGTTCAAGGGTCGGCTGTTTTCCGATCCCAGTCCACCCGGTGTCCTTGTGCGGATTAGGTTTCGGATGGCCTAGATTCACCGAGTCCAGCCGTGCCATCGAGCCAGACTACGCGATTAGCCACGGAGGAAAGCCGTGACGTCGGTGAAGAACTCGGGAGCAATCACCAGGGCGTGTCCACGGTTGCGATACATGATCAGCTTCCCGTGCGGCAGTCGAAACGCCGTCTCCGCAAACATGTCGAGGGTCCAGAAAGGGTCTTGTGCGCCACAGATCACCAGTGTCTCAGTCTGGATGTCCACGAGCCGGTCGCGTACATCGAAGGCATCCTCGGCGCGGAGCACGGCGATCGCATCCGCCGGATTCTCGATCGTGATCCGCTTCGCGGCCAAAAGAGCGACCGGCGTGAGCAATGCCCGAAGCCACCGCGATCGGATCTTCCCTGGCATCAAGTCCAAGACGCCCTCGGCTGGATAGCGACCGGTCTCCTCGATCGCATGCAGCAGTTTCAGTTGCAGGTCCTTGCCAACCGGGCCGAGCGCGTACGCAGCGCAGGCAACCACCGCCTTGCGCACCACATCGGGCCTGTCTGCGATCAGCTGGAGCGTCAGAGACCCACCTGTACTGGCCCCCAGCACATCCACCGGCCCGCCGAAGTGGTGGCGAATTGCCTCGGCATGCCGCTCAGCCACCTCGGCGAAGGTGGTATCGGCCGCCATTCCGGGCCAGCGGTTGGTGAAATAGACCTCGAAGCCGGCCCTTGCCAGTGGGGTCAGGGTTCGGAGCGCAATGGTTCGCTCCAGGCCGGGTCTCGGGTTTCGATGATTCAGCGTGAATCCGCACAGGTAAACCAGTGGCTCGCCGGAGCCCACCGCAAGGTACGGCAAGCCGCCGCTGAAGGTTCCTTCCCGCACGTCGGTCGTAGCCACGGGCTTAATTCTGCTTCGCGCTGTCTGACGAACTGTGTCCGGGCTGTGAGCATCTGTGCTTGCCATATGAGTGGGCCAATTTGGTCTGGCCGAGCCGGGGCACAGCTCTAGCCTGGACCGGAAAGCGCCCGCAGCCAAGCGAATTCCGATGAGGAAAAGGGTTGATCACGATGCGTGTGAACCACCGTGAAGATGATCTCGAGAACCACGATCGTGGCCTCGACTACGACCTCCCACGGCTCCTGCACCGGCGTGGCATGCTCAAGCTAGTTGCCGGCGTTGGGCTCGCGGGCGCAGGTCTGATCACGCTCGGGGCCTGCACGAGCGACACGAACGCTGCCGATGCGAACTCCTCATCTGGCGGCCGGCCACCCGGCGACAGGCCAGGTCGTGGTGCGCCGGAGAGTACGCAGACCAGCGACACCGCCAACGGCGAACTTCCCGAGGAAACTGGCGGCCCTTATCCGGGAGATGGTTCGAATGGGGCAAACGTGCTGAACCAGAGCGGCATCGTACGTCGCGACATCACCTCGAGCTTCGGATCCAGCGCGACCAAGGCACAAGGTGTTCCGCTCAGCATCACCATGACCATCAACGACTTTGCGAACAACGAATCACCATTGGCTGGTGGTGCCGTCTACGTCTGGCATTGCGACCGGGAAGGGAGATATTCGCTCTATTCCCAAGGCGTTACCGGCGAGAACTACCTGCGCGGCGTACAGGAGACTGATGATCGTGGCCAAGTGAGGTTTACCACGATCTTTCCCGCTTGCTACTCAGGGCGCTGGCCACACATCCACTTCGAGGTCTATCCGAGCCTCTCCAAGGCTACGAACAGTGCGAACAAGATCGCGACATCGCAGATGGCCCTGCCCGAGGCTACGTGTCAGGCGGTCTATGCGACCAGAGGCTATGACCAGAGCATGAGCAATATGAGCCGGGTCAGCTTGGAGACTGACAACGTCTTCGGTGATGGATACGACCTGCAGATTCCCACCGTGACCGGCGATCCATCCAGCGGATATCAGCTCATCTTCAGCTGCGCTGTCTGAGTCCGTGGCGCGCGGCACGTCGGCCACGAGTCTCAATGTCCGCTGAAGCGTCGGTACGTCCCGCTCAGAAAGTCCTGCAACTCGGTGGCTTCGCCGAGTCGTACCCGAATCCGGTAGTTGAGCTGCCCGTCGACGACCGCGAAACGATGCTCCGCGATGCCCCGCGGCGTGATCTTCTCCAAGATCAGTTCGGCGTCGTGCCAGGCGCCGTGCGCTGGCTGCGGCGGATAGCCCAGGGAGTCGAAGAACCACCAAAGTATGGGCTCCTCTCGAGCTGGGGAAGTCGTAGCGGTCCTGTCGATCATGAACACGCCGTGGCCCGAGAACTCTGCCTGGTCAGCCATCACCTGCCGGTAGTCCTGCACCACGACCTGATCAACGACATCGAGCTTGAAGACGATCATGGCTCTCGCCGTGGTCGCCGGAGTCCAGGGTGACGCGGCCTGCTGCTCGACGCCTGTCCAGTTGCCGAGCATGGGAAGGAAGAGTTCGCGCAAGCCCACGCACTCAGTATGACTAGGCCGCTTAGCTGCGAGCGTCGGGAAATCGCGCACCGCCACGTTGGGGAGGAGGGAGCGGAGGCGTATTTGCTCTGAGAGCGACGACGAAGTGGGCGGATTCCACGCGCGATTGCGCGAGCAGCTCAAAATCAGGCCGAGTAGACCTCAATGTCGGAGGCCTTGACGGCTGCCCATATCTCGCTCCCGGGCAGCAATTCCAGCTCGGCGACCGCTGAGGGAGTGATCTCGGCCAGGATGCTCGACTTGGGGTCGGGAGCCCCAGCGATCTCAACGCGCACGCCTTCGCCGTGCGGCTCGAGCGCAGCAATGCGGCCAGCCCAGAGATTTCGGGGGGATCCGTCGGGACGGTGGACGAAGAGCGCCACAGCGGCGGGGCGGAAAGCGACGTAGACATCGCCGAAGACTGACTCCGCCAGCTCGACCGCGCCCCCAGTGGGCATGATCACCCGGTGACCTTGGCCGCGTCCAGCCAGCAAGTTGAGGCCGACGAGCCTGGCCACGTAATCGGTACGCGGGCGGCGCGCTACCTCCTGCGGCAGGCCCTGCTGCACCACCCTGCCGTGCTCGATCACCACCAGCCGATCGGCGAGGACGGCGGCGTCGATCGGGTCATGAGTCACCAGCAGCGTCGCGCCGGGGAAATTGCCCAAGTGGCGGCGGACCTCGGTGCGCACCAACAGGTGTGTTTTGGCGTCAAGCGCGGCCAGTGGCTCATCCAGAAGAAGCAGCCGGGGCTCGGTAGCGAGAGCGCGGGCCAGCGCCACTCGCTGTGCTTGACCTCCAGACACGGCCCGCGGCTTCGCATGCGCCAAGTCGGCAATGCCCACACGGGAGAGCCACACCGCAGCACGCCTCTGGGCTTCCGCCCTCGCCAAGCCGCGTACCAGCGGCCCGAACGCGACATTGTCGAGCACGGTGAGGTGCGGAAACAGCAGATAGTCCTGAAAGACCACTCCGATGGGCCTCTCGTGCGGCGCTCGATGGACGCCGGACATTGGATCGGCCGCTACCCGGCCAGCGATAGTGATCTGTCCGGACGTCAGCCGGAGCAGCCCGGCCAGTGCGCGCAAGGCAGTGGACTTGCCAGCGCCGTTCGGGCCAAGTAACGCGACCACCTCGCCGGCTGCTATCTCGAGGCCCAGATCCAGCGTGAAGTCGCCGCGCCGAACCTCGAGCTCTGCAGCCAGCTCCGCTACCACCGGCTCACCCAGCGATCCCGAAGCAGGACCAGTACCGCGACCGAGACCCCGAGCAACAGCACCGAGAGCAACAGTGCCGATCCAGGATCGGTTTCCAGCGCGAGATAGACCTCCAATGGCATGGTGCGCGTCGTGCCGGGAAAGTTTCCAGCGAACGTGATCGTTGCGCCGAACTCACCGAGGGCCCGAGCCCACGCGAGCACAGCTCCGGCGGCGATACCTGGTCTGATGAGCGGCAAGGTGATCCGTCGAAAGACGGTTACAGGCCGCGCCCCGAGGGTTGCAGCGGCCTCCTCGAAGCGGCGGTCGGCTGCGCGCAACGCACCCTCCACAGACAGCACGAGGAAAGGCAAGGCGACGAAGACCTGAGCCAAAATCACGGCGTACGGGGTGAACGGAAACGCAAAGCCGGTGAGTCGGTACAACGGTTGACCGAGCAGTCCGGAGCGGCCCAACACCGTGAACAGAGCTACCCCGCCGACCACGGGCGGTAGCACCAATGGGATCGCGATCAGGGCCCGCAGCAGCGAGGCGCCCCGCAGACCGGGCCGCGCCAGCAGCCAGGCCAACGGAACACCCAAGATCACGGCAATGATCATGGAAACCGTGGCGGTGATCATGGAAAGCCGCAGTGCCTGCAACGCCCCCGGGCTTGTCAGGACGGTGCCGGCATCGCCCCACGGTGCCTTGACGAGGAGACCGAGCAACGGCAACCCCAAAAACAGCAGCGCAAGGGCGGCAGGCAGTCCGAGCAGAAGCGGCACTCGGCTCTGCCACGGGCGCTCAGCCGCATGCGGGTCGGCGGATACACCGGCCAGGGCGATGTTGCCGACCACGCTGGGCTCGGGATCAGGGTTGGGCAAAGCCTGCCTTAGCCAGCACCGCTTGGGCGTCGGGCGACAGGACGTAGGTCACAAACGCCTTTGCCACCGGGGAATCCTTCGAGCCTTTGAGGGTGGCGATCGGGTAGGTGTTGATGGCCTGTTGCGCCTCGGGGAATCCGATTCCGTCGACCTCGTCTTTCGCGGCGATCACGTCGGTCTGGTAGACCAGCGCCGCGTCAACCTCATCAGATGCGACCTTCTGCAACGTTGCCTTCACGTCCTGCTCCAAGGTGTCAGGCTGCGGGATGATCTTGGCCAGGGCGAAGACCTTGATCGCCGCCGCGCCACAGGGCACCTGGGGTGCGCAGATGGCAATCCTGGCACGCTTATTGGCAAAATCATGAAGTCCAGTGATCTTGTGCGGATTGTCCTTCGGCACAGCGATCTGGAGCGTGTTCGAGGCGAAGTTCGTCGGCGCGTCGGATGCGCCGGCGTCATTGACGATCTTCATGGTTGCTGGGCTAGCCGCTGCGAAGACGTCAGCAGGGGCCCCCTGCACAATCTGGGTGGCCAGCGTGGCGCTCGATCCGAAGCTGAAGGTCACGCTGAGGCCAGGATTCTTGGCCTCGAAGTCCTTGCCGATCTGACTGAAGGCCTCCGTCAGCGAGGCAGCCGCAAGCACGGTGATCGCTCCGGCCGATGAGTGAGCGGCGCCGGACGGTGCAGCGGTCGGCCGAGTTGGCGTACCGCATGCGGACAGAAGAATCGCCAAGACCGCTGCGAGAGCGAACCAGACGCGTTTGTGAGCTGTACTCATCGATCTTGAGGGACCTCCACGACGACATGGGTGGACTTGACCGAGGCCACGGCGAGCACTCCTGGTTCGAGCTGCAGTTCAGTTGCCGCCTCAGCCGACATCAGCGATACGACGCGAAAAGGACCGCACTGCAGGTCGACCTGCGCCATCACCGAATCCTTGATTACGCGGGTTACCAGGCCGGTGAAGCGGTTTCGGGCGCTCTCCGCGACCGGCCTTCCTAGGTCCGGTGCGGTGGCGATCTCTTGCGCGTGAGCGGCAAGCTCGGCTCCGTCGATGGTGGTCGGCCCGCTGGCGCTGCTGGCGCGTAGCCGACCCGAGTCGATCCAGCGGCGTACGGTGTCATCGGAGACACCGAGCAGCGATGCGGCCTGTGCAATCCGATAATGCGGCACAACAGGGAATTCTAATCCGCTATTGCGGATTCTTCTCCTGATCTCGACACGTGAATGCGGTTCACAGGCAAATTCGTCAAGATCAACAAACAGCAGCCGCCGCCGATGGGCCAATCTGGCGGCTGAGTAGGGAAATCACGCCCCTCAGAGATCCGTTGGTTGTCCTGGCCCGAACGACATTCGCCGAAAGTGGTGTCGGTGCTGGCTCTCGCGCCTGCGACACCACAGACTTCCTTCTGTGATGTCTGCTCGGGGCAGAGTCATCGTGATCACCGGCGCGATGGCAGCGGGAAAGTCACCGGTGGCTGACCTGCTAGCAATTCGACTACCTAAGTCGGTTCATATCCATGGCGACGTGTTCCGCAGGATGGTGGTTAGTGGTCACGCAGATATGACGCCCAATCCGAGCCCAGATGCCCTGGCACAGCTCAATCTCCGCTACGACTTGGCAGCCATGGCCGCCGACCGCTGCGCCGAGGACGGCTTCGATGCCATCGTCCAGGATGTGATCTTGGGCAAGGATCTGGCCGACTTCGTCAAGCGCATCGCCTCACCGGAGCGCTATCTCGTCGTACTGTCCCCGAGCCTGTCTGCCTTCGACTGGCGTGAAGAGCAGCGCTCGAAGACTGGATACGTCCATTTGTCGGCTGGAGCCCTCGACGAAATGCTCCGGCGCGAGACAGCACAGATTGGCTACTGGCTAGACTGCAGCACCCAAACCCCGGAAGAGACAGTGGACGACATCCTGGCCAATCTGCAACAGGCAGCGGTCTAGGACTCAACCCCGGTCAATCTGGGTCGCCCTGAGCTTCGATCAGCTCCTACGTAGCGGGTCCACCGAAGGCTGAAATGTCCCGCTCTCCAATCCGCTTGACAGCGGGCGCTGTCAGCGCTACCGAAGAGTGGAGAGATTTGTGATTCCCGTCCGGATCGGGAGCCCGTCCCGCGACGTCCGGGAAGGATGGGGCCGATCGTGACGCCGTGACAGCAACATCCAGGATCGGCCCGATTGCCGTGCCGGGAGCGGCCGAGCTCCCGCTCGCTCAGCCCACGGTCGTCGCGACGCCCCGGTCACCCGCGCTTGCGCTGCGCCTCGGGCTCCGGGAGTGGCCGTGGCCTCGGCGGTCGTCGGCTGGGTGCTGTTCGGCGACGCCGATCCAGATCTGTGGACGTCCGGCTACTGGCCGGTTGCGGGAGCTCCTGCCGGCTGCCATCGCGTTCTCAATCGGCGGCGCGATACTGCTCAGATATCACAAGGCGCGCTGGCCCTCCGGCGCCTTGCTGATCTGCGGGCTGCTGGCCGGGCTCGCTTTACTGCTCGCCGGGCTCTGGTGGAACGCAATGCTGGTGCACGGCGCGCTCGCGCAGCCGCTGTTTGTGGCGAACGGCATCGCGACCGACCAGTCGATCCCGAACTCGGACGTATCGTTCCTGCTCACCGGCGTGATCCTCTCGGCCCTAGACAAGACGTAGCTACGGTGACCCGAGCCTCGCGGTGGGCAAGGCAAGAGGGGCGGGCCCATCCCGGCCCCGCCCCTCACGCTTCGATCTCAGCACCGCGAAACTTAGCGGTAGTCGCCGAGATCAAACTCCTCGAGCGGTACGGCAGCGCCCGATCCCTGACCAAAGTCGTAGTCGAACGAGTCGTACCCGACCATCGAGTACGCCTGCGCCTTGGCCTCCGGTGTCGGCTCGACCCGGATGTTGCGGTAGCGGTCGAGGCCGGTACCTGCCGGGATCAGCTTGCCCAAGATCACGTTCTCCTTCAGGCCCACCAGCGCGTCGGACTTGGCATGGATCGCCGCGTCGGTCAGCACCTTGGTGGTCTCCTGGAAGGAGGCGGCCGACAGCCACGACTCCGTAGCCAGCGACGCCTTCGTGATCCCCATCAATACCGGACGGCCTGATGCGGGCGTACCACCCTCGGACACGACCTGGCGGTTCGCTGCCTCGTAGGCAAGACGATCAACCAGGTCACCAGCGAGCAGGCTGGAGTCGCCGGACTCGATCACTGTCACCCGACGCAACATCTGCCGGATGATGATCTCGATGTGCTTGTCGTGGATCGGGGCGCCCTGGGTCCGGTAGACCGACTGCACCTCGTCAACCAGATGCTCCTGCACCCGACGGACACCCAGCACACGCAGCACGTCCTGCGGGTCCGGTGTGCCGGCAGTCAGCTGCTGACCGACTTGGACGTGATCGCCGTCCTCCACCAACAGCCGAGCCCGGCGGGACACTGAGAACTCCGCCACCTCCGATCCGTCATCGGGAGTGATGATGATCTTCTTGAGCCGGTCGCTGTCTTCGATCTTCACCCGCCCGGTGGCTTCCGCGATCGGAGCCTTGCCCTTGGGCTGGCGGGCCTCGAAGAGCTCAACCACACGCGGCAGGCCCTGGGTGATGTCATCACCAGCGACACCACCGGTATGGAAGGTCCGCATCGTCAGCTGAGTACCCGGCTCACCAATGGACTGCGCCGCGACGATGCCCACAGCCTCGCCGACATCGACCAGCTTGCCGCTGGCCAGCGAACGGCCATAGCACATCGCGCAGGTTCCACTCGCCGCCTCACAGGTCAGCACGCTACGCACCTTGACCGAGGTAATGCCGTTGTCGATCAGCAGCCGGATGTTGATATCACCAAGATCGACTCCAGCCTTCAGCAGCACCTCGCCGTCCGGCGCGAGCACGTCGGTGGCGAGCGTCCGCGCGTAGACGGCGGTCTCCACGTGTTCGTCGAGGACCAGGTTGCCCTGACCGTCGTCGCTGGCGATGATCTTGGTCAGGCCGCGCTCGGTGCCGCAGTCTTCCTCGCGGATGATCACGTCCTGGCTGACGTCGACCAACCGGCGGGTCAGGTAGCCGGAGTCGGCCGTACGCAGCGCCGTGTCCGCCTGCCCCTTGCGTCCACCGTGAGTGGAGATGAAGTACTCCAGGACCGACAGTCCTTCGCGGAAGTTGGACTTGATCGGCCGCGCGATGATCTCGCCCTTCGGGTTGACCACCAGCCCACGCATCGCGGCGATCTGGCGCATCTGCACCATGTTTCCGCGAGCACCGGAGTGCACCATCATGTAGATCGGGTTGGTCTTTTCGAAGTTGTTCTCCATGGCGGTACCGAGGCGAGACGTCGCATCGGTCCAGATCTCGATCAGTTCCTGACGACGCTCGTCATCGGTGATCAAGCCCCGCTCGTACTGCTTGTCGATCTTGTTCGCGCGGTCCTCGTAGGTAGCGAGGATCTTTGGCTTGTCGGCCGGGGTGCTGACGTCTCCAATGGAGACGGTGACACCAGAACGTGTCGCCCAGTGGAAGCCGAGATCCTTGAGCTGGTCCAGGCAGTGGGCCACCTGCACCTTCGGATAGCGCTCGGCAAGATCATTGACGATCTGACCCAGTTGCTTCTTGCCCACCTCGTAGTCGGCGTACGCGTAGTCGTCAGGCAGCGCCTCGTTGAACAGGGCGCGACCTAGCGTCGTCTCCAGCAAGATCGAACCGTTGGGCGACAAGGTCTTGCCGAGCGGCGGCACGATGTCGACGAGGCGGAGTTTGATCTTGGCTTGGACCGAGAGCTGCCCTCGGTCGAAGGCCATCAATGCCTCAGCCACTGAGCCGAACGCCCGACCCTCACCAACGACGCCGTCGCGCTGCATGGTGAGGAAGTAGGTGCCGATGATCATGTCCTGGGTAGGCATGGTCACCGGACGACCGTCGGCCGGCTTCAAGATGTTGTTGGTCGAGAGCATCAAGATCCGGGCCTCAGCCTGGGCCTCTGCGCTTAGTGGCAGGTGCACAGCCATCTGATCGCCGTCGAAGTCGGCGTTGAACGCCGTACAGACCAGCGGGTGGATCTGGATGGCCTTGCCCTCGATGAGCTGCGGCTCGAATGCCTGAATGCCAAGCCGGTGCAGCGTAGGCGCACGGTTCAGCAGCACAGGATGCTCGGTGATGACCTCCTCCAGCACGTCCCATACGACGGGGCGCTGGCGCTCCACCATCCGCTTGGCGGACTTGATGTTTTGCGCGTGGTTGAGGTCGTCCAGCCGCTTCATCACAAACGGCTTGAATAGCTCCAACGCCATCGCCTTGGGCAAGCCGCACTGGTGCAGCTTGAGCTGCGGGCCGACCACGATGACCGAACGGCCGGAGTAGTCGACGCGCTTGCCGAGCAGATTCTGGCGGAACCGCCCCTGCTTGCCCTTCAGCATGTCGGAGATCGACTTGAGCGGGCGGTTGCCGGGGCCCGTCACCGGACGGCCGCGACGGCCGTTGTCGAAGAGTGAGTCCACGGCCTCCTGAAGCATTCGCTTCTCATTGTTGACAATGATTTCGGGGGCGCCGAGATCAAGGAGTCGCTTCAGCCGGTTGTTGCGGTTGATCACCCGGCGGTACAGGTCGTTCAGGTCGGACGTCGCGAACCGGCCACCGTCAAGCTGCACCATGGGGCGCAGATCCGGCGGGATCACCGGAACACAGTCCAGCACCATCCCGGTGGGGCTGTTCTTCGTTGTGAGGAACGCCGAAACCACCTTGAGACGCTTGAGCGCGCGGGTCTTGCGCTGACCCTTGCCGACCTGGATGGTCTCGCGCAGGTCAGCAGCCTCCGCCTCGAGGTCAAAGGTCTCCAGCCGCTTCTGAATGGCGTCGGCTCCCATTGAGCCTGAGAAGTACTTGCCGAACCGGTTCTTCATCTCCCGGTACAGCACCTCATCACCTTCGAGGTCTTGCACCTTCAGGTTCTTGAAGCGATTCCACACCGCATCGAGCCGATCGAGCTCACGCTGGGCGCGGTCACGGAGTTGCTTGACCTCGCGCTCCGCACCTTCACGGACCTTGCGCTTTGCGTCGGCCTTGGCACCCTCGGCCTCCAGCGCAGCGGTGTCCTCCTCGAGCTTCTTCATCCGGTTCTCTATGTCGGAGTCCCGGCGGCCCTCGATCTGCTTGCGCTCTACATCGATCTTGGCCTCGAGAGAAGACAGGTCCCGATGCCGGGCTTCCTCGTCAACGGAGGTGATCATGTACGCCGCAAAGTAGATGACCTTCTCCAGATCCTTCGGCGCGATGTCGAGCAGGTAGCCCAGGCGCGATGGAACGCCCTTGAAGTACCAGATGTGGGTCACCGGCGCTGCGAGCTCAATGTGGCCCATCCGCTCGCGCCGTACCTTGGAACGGGTCACCTCGACGCCACAGCGCTCACAGATGATGCCCTTGAAGCGCACTCGCTTGTACTTACCGCAGTAGCACTCCCAGTCCCGGGTGGGACCGAAGATCTTTTCGCAGAACAGGCCGTCACGCTCGGGCTTGAGCGTGCGGTAGTTGATGGTCTCCGGCTTCTTCACCTCACCATGCGACCACTTGCGAATCTCGTCGGCAGTGGCCAGGCCGATGCGGATCTCGTCGAAGAAGTTCACGTCGAGCATTCTTTGTTTATCTCTCTTCTCTCATTAACGCGATATCTCAAGTTGTCGAGTTGACTGAGCCTTCACCTTCGTCGACTTGTCAGCATCACAAAGGGCTATAGCACTTTGAGACGCCGGCAAGTCGGTGGGAGACGGAGGCACCTCAGACTTCTTCGACTCCGCCGAGGGAGTCACCGGGGCGACGGGACAGGTCGATGCCGAAGTCCTCAGACGAGCGGTAGTCGTCCTCGGAATCCCGCAACTCCACTTCGGTACCGTCGCTGGACAGCACCTCGACATTGAGGCACAGGGATTTCATTTCCTTCACCAGCACCTTGAAAGACTCAGGGATACCAGGCTCGGGAATGTTCTCGCCCTTGACGATGGCTTCGTAAACCTTCACACGACCCGGCACGTCGTCCGACTTGATGGTGAGCAACTCCTGCAGAGCCCACGCCGCGCCGTACGCCTCGAGGGCCCAAACCTCCATCTCACCGAACCGCTGTCCGCCGAACTGCGCCTTACCGCCCAACGGCTGCTGGGTGATCATCGAGTACGGCCCGGTCGAGCGCGCGTGGATCTTGTCGTCTACGAGGTGGTGCAGCTTCAGCATGTAGATGTAGCCAACACCGACAGGCTCTGGGAACGGCTCGCCCGAGCGGCCGTCGAAGAGGTGAGCCTTGCCGTCTGCGTTCACCAGGCGCTGATTGTCACGAGTCGGCAAGGTCTGGCCGAGCAGACCGGTGATCTCCTCCTCGGTGGCACCGTCGAAGACTGGGGTCGCCAGCCGGGCCGCGCCCTCTACGTGGTTGAGGCCGACGCTGCGCAGCCGATTGGCCCACTCGTTCTTGACGCCGTCGAGATCCCAGCCCTGCTTTGCGACCCAGCCAAGGTGAGTCTCCAGAACCTGGCCGACGTTCATCCGGCTGGGCACACCCAGCGGATTGAGCACGATGTCGACCGCAGTGCCGTCCTCGAGGAATGGCATGTCCTCAATCGGCAGGATCTTGGAAATGACGCCCTTGTTGCCGTGCCGTCCAGCCAGCTTGTCGCCGTCTTGGATCTTGCGTTTCTGGGCCACATAGACCCGGACCAGTTGGTTGACCCCGGGCGAAAGCTCGTCATCGGCATCACGATCGAAGACGCGTACGCCAATGACCGTGCCGGACTCACCATGCGGCACCTTGAGTGAGGTGTCACGGACCTCGCGAGCCTTCTCGCCGAAGATCGCACGCAGCAGCCGCTCTTCCGGCGTCAGCTCGGTCTCGCCCTTCGGGGTGACCTTCCCAACCAGGATGTCGCCGGTCGAAACCTCGGCGCCGATGCGGATGATGCCGCGCTCGTCGAGGTCGGCGAGCATCTCCTCGCTGACATTGGGGATGTCGCGGGTGATCTCCTCCGCCCCCAGCTTGGTATCGCGAGCGTCGACCTCGTGCTCCTCGATGTGGATTGAGGTGAGCACGTCATCTTGGACGAGTCGCTGGCTGAGAATGATCGCGTCCTCGTAGTTATGACCCTCCCACGGCATGAACGCGACCAGCAGATTACGACCGAGAGCCATCTCGGCGTGATCGGTGCAGGGGCCGTCAGCGAGCGGCGTCCCCTTCTCGATCCGCTGGCCAGCGGTGACGAGCGGGCGCTGATTGATGCACGTGCCCTGGTTCGAGCGACGGAACTTGCTGAGCCGGTAGGTCTTGAATGTGCCGTCGTCGTGGGCAACATCGATCAGATCCGCACTCACCGACGTCACCACGCCAGCCTGAGTGGCGATCGTCACGTCGCCCGCATCCACCGCACCGCGGTACTCCATACCAGTACCCACGAACGGTGCTTCCGACCGGATCAGCGGCACAGCCTGGCGCTGCATGTTCGAGCCCATGAGGGCACGTGAAGCGTCGTCGTGCTCGAGAAAGGGAATCATTGCGGTCGCGACCGAAACCATCTGGCGCGGTGACACGTCCATGTAATGCACTTCGTTGGCCGGCACCGTGTCGACCTCGCCGTGGCGCTTGCGAACCAGCACTCGTGACTCGGTGAAGCGGCCCTTGTCGTCGAGCTTGGCGTTTGCCTGCGCTGTGACCCACCGGTCCTCTTCGTCGGCAGTCAAGTAGTCGATCTGATCAGTGACGTGACCCTTCTCCACCTTGCGGTACGGAGTTTCGACGAAGCCGAACGCGTTGACCCGGGCGAACGAGGCGAGCGAACCGATCAGACCGATGTTCGGGCCCTCAGGGGTTTCGATCGGACACATCCGGCCGTAGTGGGACGGATGCACATCGCGGACCTCCATGCCGGCGCGATCTCGCGACAGGCCCCCAGGCCCGAGCGCGGAGAGCCGCCTCTTGTGTGTCAAGCCCGCCACAGGGTTGGTTTGATCCATGAACTGGGACAGCTGCGAGGTGCCGAAGAACTCCTTCAGCGCCGCAACGACCGGTCGGATGTTGATCAAGGTCTGCGGTGTGATCGCCTCGACGTCCTGGGTGGTCATGCGGTCTCGAACCACCCGCTCCATGCGGCCTAGACCGGTACGCAGCTGGTTCTGAATCAGCTCACCCACCGTGCGCAGTCGCCGGTTGCCGAAGTGGTCGATGTCGTCTTCTTCAACCAGCAGCTCGCCTCGGGGGGAGTCGAGGGTCTCCTTGCCCTCGTGCAGGGCAACCACGAAGTGAATGGCAGCCACGATGTCCTCGATGGTCAGCACCTGACGATCGAACGGAAGCTCCAGACCCAGTTTCTTGTTGATCTTGTACCGGCCAACCTTGGCCAAGTCGTACCGCTTCGGGTTGAAGTAGTAGTTCTCCAACAGTGCCTGCGCGGCCTCGCGGGTCGGCGGCTCGCCGGGACGTAGCTTGCGGTAGATGTCCAGCAGCGCCTCGTCCTGGGTGGTGGTGTGGTCCTTCTCCAGAGTGAGCCGCATCGACTCGTACGTGCCGAACTGCTCGAGGATCTGCGCATCGGTCCAGCCGAGCGCCTTGAGCAGCACAGTCACGTTCTGCTTGCGTTTGCGGTCCAGACGGACCCCGACCATGTCCCGCTTGTCGATTTCGAACTCAAGCCAAGCCCCACGCGACGGGATGATCTTGCAGGTGAAGATGTCCTTGTCCGAAGTCTTGTCCGTGGTCTGCTCGAAGTAGACGCCGGGCGAGCGCACCAGCTGTGAGACAACGACACGTTCGGTGCCGTTGATGACGAATGTGCCCTTGTCGGTCATCAGCGGGAAGTCGCCCATGAAGACCGTCTGGCTCTTGATTTCGCCGGTCTCGTTGTTCATGAACTCGGCGGTGACGAAGAGCGGCGCGGCGTACGTGACGTCCCGCTCCTTGCACTCGTCGACCGTGTTCTTCGGCGGCTCGAACCGGTGATCCCGGAAAGAGAGCGACATAGTGCCGGAGAAGTCCTCGATCGGGGAGATCTCCTCAAAGATCTCCTCCAGTCCGGACTTGGTGTTGATGTCAGTACGGCCCTGGTCCAACGCGGTCGCGACGCGATCGCGCCAGGCCTCGTTGCCGATAAGCCAATCAAATGAATCGATCTGCAAATCAAGCAGATCTGGGACTTCCATGGGTTCGGCGATCTTCGCGAACGAGATTCTGCCGGTAGGTGATACAACTTTGGTCTTCGAGGCTGTGCGCGAGACGGCCAACTCCTGTGTCCTTCCGAAGGCTCTCAGTGGAGGAGCAAAAGTGCTTCTACGCATGCTGAACGACCCGTGTCAAAGTGAAACGGGTCGGCAGATGGCGAGGGCAAACCCCAAATATAGACGCTGAAGCGCCTTAAGTCAAGGACCTGGCGCAGCACAAAGCAGAGCAGTCAAATCTCGACTGCCTTGGGAGAGATCATACTCTTCGTTGGCTGTGCGACAAGGGGCAATACCCGCCTATCGGCTCGCCCCAGGAGAGGCACCCGTCAGCACGCGTGCAGTCCGAAGACAGCGCGCACTCTCCTCACCCATTCGTCCTCCTCGCCCGGGACCTTCGACCCTCGCACCACGCCATCGGCGGGCGTTGACTGATAGCGGATCACCCCAACGTGAGGAGGAAGCGCAATGGCCGAGCCGCGGGTGCTCGTGACCTATGCGAGCAAGATGGGCGCAACACAGGAGATCGCCGAGGTCATTGGGCGCGAGCTTCAAGGCTTCGGCATGCAGGTCACTGTCGCCCCTTGTGCCGACAACGTCAGCCCGGAGGGTTTCGACGGCGTAGTCATCGGCAGCGCGATCTATACGCGGCGCTGGCTCAAGGAGGCGACCAAATATCTTAAGCGACATGCGCTCGGGCTTGACCGACAAAGGACCTGGCTGTTTCACAGCGGCCCGTGCGGCGAAGGAGCACGCGACGAGCAGGTCCAGGCTCCGAAGGCTGTTGAGCGCGTCCTCGTTCCCCTCGGACTGCCCGCTCCGGTCACCTTCGGCGGCCGCCTTGACCTCGAACATGCCATCGGCCCCGTGAGCCGATGGATGGGCGCGAAGGGACCCCTCTCCGGCGACTTTCGCGACTGGGACCGAATCCGTGCCTGGGCCTCCGAGATTGCTCACCAGCTCGATCCTGCGACCGCCGGCCAGCAGCAATGATGGCTCGACAAAGATTCACCGACGAGCACTCGACTGATGCATTCACCCCGATCAGTCCGATTCGCTGCCAAGAGCTTCTGAAGAGCCAGAACATCGGGCGGGTCGTCTGGCAGGCTGCCGATGGCCTCCAGATCCTCCCGGTGACCTACGCCGTCCACGATGGAACGATCATCTTTCGGACTTCGCCGTACGGAGTGTTGTCAGAGCTGATCCGCTCAACCGACGTCGCCCTGGAGATCGATGAACTGGATCAGGAGAGCCGCCGCGGATGGAGCGTGGTGTTACACGGCCGCGCTCAGGGAGTAGCCGAGCCCGTCCAGCTCGTAAGAATGTGGACCGTTGGTGGTGTCGTTCCGTGGGCCTCGGGGGTCAGGAACGTGTTCATCCAGATCGTTCCCCACCGGATAACCGGGCGTGAAGTGCCAGCACGGTCCATCTGAGAACAACCAACCAACCATCAACTCTGACAGCTGGTTGCGTGAATCCGCTTTGCCGGGAGGGACTTTAGTCCCAATTCTTCGGGACCTGCCCCCCTTTCGACAACTCCTGGAGAGGCACACAATGAAAGTGGAGGATAGGCGAAACTCGAGGAGCTGATCATGCCAACTTTTGGCGGCCGCGTTTCGCCGGGCGAGCGCACGCGCAAGCTTTCAACGCACGAGTGCAAGGCATGGCTTTGCAGCCATCACGAGGGGCGGCTGGGATACCAATCAGGCAAGGGTCCTCGCTCGGTCGTGGTCTCCTACGCTGTTGCCGAGGATCAGATCTTGGTCCGGCTGCCTGACTACAACGACATCGTGCATTACGCACCCGGCTGTGAGGTCAGCCTCGATGTAGATGGCGGCACTCCCGCTGCCCATCGCGAGACCGTCGTGGTGACCGGCAAGGCAGCCTTGGCCGATGGCGGTCAGAAGCCGCTGATCGATCAGACGGCATTCCACGAGGATTGGCCTCCCGACATACGGACGTCGATCATCTGCGTGCCGCTCACCGCCATCGAAGGCTTCGAGCTCAGGGATCCATGAGCTGAACCGAACTCGACTTGAGTCCCTCCCCCTGAAAATGGTCACGGACGACCGCGAATCTCACGCAGTTTCATGTCGTTCGTGGCCACTTTCAGGTACGGGATCATGACACGGCGGAGGTGAGTGACAGCTTTGTGGTCAGCATCTAAAGTCCATGATCATGGCCTCATCTGGATGGACCGCGGCCGACCTTCCGTCACAAGTCGGTCGCACCTTCATCGTTACGGGCGGCAATAGCGGGATCGGGCTGCCCACCGCGCGGGCACTCGCGGAGGCAGGTGCCCGTGTCGTACTCGCCGTACGCAACGTCGCCAAGGGCGAAGCCGCCGTTGAGTCCATTCCTGGAGACTGTGACGTTCGGCAACTAGATCTTGCCCACCTCGCCTCCGTACGCGCTTTCGCGAACGGATGGCAGGGTGAGGTCAGCGTGTTGATCAACAACGCTGGGGTGATGGGAACTCCCGAAAGGCGGACGGCGGACGGCTTCGAGCTACAGATCGGTACCAACCACCTCGGCCACTTCGCGCTGACCAACTTGCTGCTACCCCAGGTAACCGATCGCGTGATCACTATCTCGTCCAACGCCCATCGCGGCGGCTACATCTCGCTGGATGACCTCAACTGGCACCGACGGAAGTACCGGCGCTGGGCCGCATACCAGCAGTCGAAACTGGCCAACCTGCTGTTCACACTCGAACTGCAGCGACGGCTGACCGCTGCCGGCTCAGCGGTCCGAGCCATCGCGGCACATCCTGGCTATGCGGCCACAAATCTTCAGTTCCGCAGCGAGAGCCGGCTAGAGGACCGGCTGATGGCAATCGGCAACCGGCTGTTCGCACAAACCGACGAGGCAGGCGCACGTCCGACCCTGTTCGCAGCAAGCCAGGATCTTCCTGCGGCAAGTTACGTCGGTCCAGACGGTCGCGGGGAACACCGTGGCTATCCCACCCTGGTCGGTCGCACGGCGGCGGCCTCCGACGTGGAGATGGCGAAGCGGCTGTGGACACTTTCCGAGGAGCTGACAGGGGTCGGGTTTTCGCTCGGCTCTGCGCAGTCCGCCTAGCTTCAGCTACCCGGAGCCCTGACGCGGCCGCGGGCCTCGAGGAACGTGAGGACGGCGAGGACCCGGCGATGACCGCCGGACTCGTCGACGATGCCGAGCTTGTTCAGCAGGTTACGGATGTGACTCTCGACGGTCCGCTCGGTGAGCCAGAGCCGCCGGGCGATCCCAGCGTTGGTCAGCCCTTCGGCCATCAGCGCGAGCACCTCCTGCTCCCGGTCAGTCAGCGCCGCCAGCACACCGGAGTCGCGGTTTGCAGCGACCAGCTGGCCCACGACTTCGGGGTCGAGGGCCGACCCGCCGCGTGCTACCCGATCGAGAGCCTCCAGGAAGTCATCGACGTCGAGCACTCGA
>CAVXAP010000016.1:0-107077 GCA_963759635.1 uncultured Actinomycetota bacterium | reverse complement strand
AGTGGCGCGGATTTGAAGTTGTTGGACGGTTGGCTTTAGCGAGGATCTGATCGGCGGTTTTGGTGCACACGAATGGGTGGGAGCGTTCGTTCCAGCCGTCGATGAAGGCGCGGATCTTGGTGTTGAGGTCTTTGACGGATGTGAACACTCCTCGGCGGATGGCCTGGCGCTCGATGATGCCGAACCAGACCTCGACGAGGTTTATCCAGGAGGCGTGCGTCGGGGTGAAGTGGATCTTGAACCGGGTGCTTGGCCAGCCATTCGCGGACGTTCTGGTGCTTGTGTGCGGCGTAGTTGTCCATCACCAGGTGCAGCTCGACCGGCTTGCCGGTCGCAGCGTCGACCGCGTCGCGGTAGGTCCGCTCGATCTGTTTGAGAAACGCCAGTGTCCAGTCCCCGATAGTCATAGTCGGTCCGCTCGGTTCTTGAGTCGGGGTTATCGGTTGGTTTCAGGCGATGTCGCAGGCCATGGGGGCTTGCTGGCATCGGCAGGTGGCAGCGTACTCGGCTGGGGTTCGGTAGCCCAACGCTGAGTGGCGGTGCCACGTGTTGTGCTCGTGTTTGAAGTCGCCGATCACGACCCGCGCTTCGAGTACGTTGGTCCAGGCGTTGCGGTTCAGGCACTCGCGGCGGAGGCGGTTGTTGAACGACTCGATGAACCCGTTGTTCCACGGCATTCCCGGTGGAATGTAGGCCAGCCCGACCCGTTCGGCGCAGAACTCGCGCAGTGCCGTGGAGATCATTTCCGGCCCGTTGTCCATGCGCAGCACCGCCGGTGGCCCGCCCCGCAAGTCGAAGACCCGCTCGAGTTCGGCGACCAAGCGATCGGCGGTGATGGAACGTTCGGCCAGGTGCAGTAGCGATTCGCGGGTGTGCTCGTCGACCATCGAGGCGATCTTGACCGCGGTGCCGTCGATGGTGGAGTCGAACTGAAAGTCCAGCGCCCACACCACGTTCGGCGCGTCCGCGGTGACGTGCGGTGTGGTCGACATGCCGGCGCGTTTGCGCGGTGAGCGTGCCTTGACCTGCAGGCCCTCTTCGCGCCAGAGCCGGTGGACCTTCTTCTTGTTCACCCCAGCGCCCTCGTCGTGGCGCAGCGCGGCCCAGGCGCGGCGGAACCCGTGGCACGGGTGTTTGTCGCGTAGGAACGCAACCAAGCGCGCAGATCGGCGTCCGGATCGTCCGGGGTCTGCGCGAGCGGGGTGCGGCGGTAGGTGGAGCGGGCGAGCCCGACGGCCTTGAAGGCAGCGCGCTGCGACATGTCTTGACTCGATGAGCATGTCGACGGCGCGGCGTTTTGGCAGCCGGGCTCGAAATTTTCCCTTGCACTTCCCGCAGGGCATCCTTCTCCAGCTCGGCCTCCGCCAGCAGCCGCTTGAGCTTGCTGTTCTGTCACGCAGCTCGCGTAGCTCCTTGGCGGCATTGACGTCCATCCCGCCGTGCGAGCGGCGCCAGTTGTACAGCCTGGCCGCCGAGACCTCCAGCTCGGCCGCGATCTGCTCGCCCGTCTTGCCCTCAGCAGCAAGCTCATCGGCGCGGCGGAGCTTGGCGCACGATCTCCTCCGCCGAATGCATCTTCCGCTTACGTCCAGCCATCAGTTCCAGTGTCCTTCCAGCCCCATCCTGGGGCCATCGGACTCTAAAACCAAGCGGCGTCATGCACGGGGGACACGCCGATCCCGAACATCGCCGCCAAACCCGGTTTCACCTACACGGGTGCTGAAGTCGCCGGGCCAGGGAAAGGAGATGTTTCCGCCCTCCGAGTTGGAGGATCTACGCCGATGCCGTCGAACGTGATCAAGGTAAGCGGACCTTCTGCTCATCGACGGCTGGACCGGGCTGCGCGGGTCCGCTCCGGCGCGATCCGGCTGGTCAGAGGTCCCGCCTCGCAGGGCCGCTCATCACATCGATCGACGCCGCCGCCAACCTGCCTAGGCCTCATCAATTGCTCGGAGGATCGACTCCATTCACTCACGCCCAACCGTCCGCTCAACTCAGCCTGAGCGGATCCGCCAGTGTTGACCGTCGTATAGCCGACTGGACCTACGTACCCCCACTCGATTTCAGAATCCGATGTGCCACACACCCCATGCACCGCCGGAAGTAGCTCGGGTCGGCCTGACCGCCCCGGCGGCATGTACCCCCTTCGGGTGGGTGTGACGATGAGCATCCACAAGCTCACAGCCGGGTCGGGATATGACTATCTGACCCGGCAGGTCGCGGCGTTGGATGCGACCGAGAAAGGTCATATCGGGCTGGCGTCCTACTACACCGAACGGGGTGAGACGCCGGGGGTGTGGATCGGTTCCGGCTTGGACGGGATCGACGGCCTGACCGTCGGCGACCCGGTGACCGCCGAGCAGATGCGAGCATTGTTCGGCTGCGGTTTGCACCCGCTTGGCCGAGCTCCGCCAGCAGCAGCTGGAAGGGCCGGACCTCACCCAGCGCGACTACCAGGACGCGGCCAGGCTCGGGGCGCCGTTCAAGATCGTTGATGGTGACGTCAGCCCGTTCCGCCTCGAGGTGGCCAGACGCTTCGCGGCGATCCATACGGCGGCCGGCCTGCCGGCCGGCGCTGCCCTGCCCGCTTCAGATCGGGCGCGGGTGCGGACCGAGGTGGCCCGGGAGTTCTTCCTCGCCGAGCATGGCCGCGAGCCGATCGACGCCCGGGAACTGGCGGGACAGATCGCGAAAGACTTCGCGGCCGCGAACCCAGACGGTTGCTGGTTATGACCTGACGTTCTCCCCGGTGAAGTCAGGTCTCGACCTTGTGGGCGGTCGCCGAACCGGCCGTTGCGGCCGTCATCGAACGCGCCCATCAGGCCGCCGTGAAGGACGCGTTGGCGTTCATTGAGAAGCATGCCCTGTTCACCCGGACCGGGCCGCAAGGGATCCGGCAGGTCAACGTCCGCGGCCTGGTCGCGACCGCGTTCACCCACCGCGACAGCCGGGCCGGCGACCCGGATCTGCACACCCATGTCGCGGTCGCGAACAAGGTGCAGACCCTCGACGGACGCTGGCTGTCCATCGACGGCCGGGTGCTGTTCAAGGCCAACGTTGCCGCGTCGGAGACCTACAACACCGCGCTGGAGCAGCACCTCCGCGAGATCGTTGGGGGTGCGGTTCGCCGAACGGCCCGGCACCGACCCGACGAAGCGGCCGATCCGGGAGATCGTCGGTGTCGACCCCCGACTGAACCAGCGCTGGTCGACCCGCCGTGCCCACATCGACACCCGCCGCGGCGAGCTGGCCATCCAGTTCCAGCATGATCATGGCCGGCCGCCGACCCCGGTCGAAGCGTTGCATCTGGCACAACAGGCGACGTTGGAGACCCGCGACGCCAAACACGAACCCCGATCCCTGGCCGAGCAACGCACCACCTGGTACAGCGAAGCCGCAGCCGTGTTGGGCAGCTCGGAGGCCGTCGCCTCGATGGTGCGGACGGCGCTGGCGCCACCCGCCGAGGCCACCACGATCGCCGACGCCCGCTGGGTCGCCCAGACAGCCGGCCGCGTCTTGGCCGTCATGGAGGAAAGCCGCTCGACCTGGCAGATGTGGCATGTCCGGGCCGAAGCGCAACGACAGGTCCGCACCGACCGACGTGCCCGCCGAACAGGCCGAGCGCCTTGGTCGACCTGCTGGTCGATGAGGTGCTCGATCGCCGATCTGATTGCCCTCGCCGCACCGGCTGACCACATCGAGGAACCGGAGGCGTTGCGGCGGGTCGACGGGTCCTCGGTCTACACCGTGGCCGGCGCCGACCTCTACACCTCGCAGCGGATCCTCGACGCCGAGACCCGCCTCGTCGCCGCGGCCGGACGCCGCGACGGATCAGCCGTCGACCAGACGGCGGTGGATCTGGCCTTGCTGGAGATGGCGGCGAACGGCACCGCACTGGATGCCGGGCAGGCCGCACTGGTCCGCCAGATGTGCACCTCCAGGGCACGTATGCAGCTGGCGATCGCCCCGGCCGGCGCCGGGAAGACCACCGCCATGCGTGCCCTCACTCTCGCCTGGACCCAAGACGGCGGCCAGGTGCTCGGCCTGGCCCCCTCGGCTGCCGCGGCTGCCGTCCTGGCCGAGCAAACCGGCATCCGCACCGACACCCTCGCCAAGCTCACCTGGTCACTGCGGCACGGCGACCTGCCCGACTGGGCGGCAGCGGTCGGCCCGTCGACACTGGTGATCATCGATGAAGCCGGCATGGCCGACACCCTCACCCTCGACACCGCCGTCCAGTTCGCCATCGAACGCGGTGCGAGTGTCCGGCTGATCGGTGATGATCAACAACTCGCCGCGATCGGCGCCGGCGGTGTCCTCCGCGACATCCAACACACCCACGGCGCCCTCCGCCTGACCGAGCTGCACCGCTTCACCGACCCCGCCGAAGCGGCAGCATCGCTCGCCCTCCGCGACGGCGACCCGAGGCGCTCGACTTCTACCTTGATCACGGTCGGGTTCATGTCGGCGACCTCGCCACCACCACCGAGGATGCGTTCAACGCTTGGGTTTCCGACCGAGCGGCCGGGCTCGACACGATCATGCTCGCCCCCACCCGCGACCTGGTCGCCGAACTCAACCGCCGTGCCCGCGCGCATCGCCTTGATCACGCCCGAGGCGACAGCCGAGGTGCCCTTGGCCGACGGCAACCGGGCCAGCGTCGGAGACGTGATCATCACCCGCAGCAACGACCGCCGACTCCGCCTCACCGCCACCGATTGGGTCAAGAACGGCGACCGCTGGACCATCACCCATGTCAGCAAACAAGGCGACCTGACCGTGCGGCACACCCGCAGCCACCGCACTGTCCGACTCCCCGCCGACTACGTGCGCGACGTCGACCGGTCTCGGCTACGCCACCACCATCCATGCCGCCCAAGGCGTCACCGCCGACACCATGCACGGCCTGCTCACCGGGCAGGAGTCCCGGCAGCAGCTGTACACCATGCTCACCCGCGGCCGGCACGCCAACCACCTCTACCTCCAAGTCGTCGGCGACGGCGACCCCCACACCCTCATCCGACCCGACACCATCTCACCGCGCACGCCGACCGAGACGCTGCAGCAGATCCTCGCCCGCGACGAAGCGCCGGTCTCCGCCAGCACCGTGCTGCGCGAGCTCAACGATCCAGCGGCCCGGCTCTTCCAGGCGGTCCAGCGCTACACCGACGGCCTCCACGTCGCGGCCGAACAGCTCCTCGGACCCCAAACCGTCGCAGAGCTCGACCAAGCCGACCAGTACGTCCCCGGACTCACCACCGAACCGGCCTGGCCAACCCTCCGAGCACACCTGCTCGCGCTAGCGGCTGAAACTGGTGAGCACCCACTCCGCCACATGCTGACAGCCGCCGCCGGACGCGACCTCCAAACCGCAGGCGACATGGCCGCCGTCCTCGACTGGCGCCTCCCAGCGCTGGCGCCTGTCGACCCAGGTCCGCTGCCTTGGCTCCCGGGCATTCCAGAAACGCTCCGTAGCCATCCGGTCTGGGGGCCCTACCTGGCAAAGCGATCCCAACTCGTCGCCGACCTCGCCGACCAGATCCAAGACCACGCCTGCCAAGGTGACGCCCAGCCAGTCTGGGCTCCACCGGGAAGCCACCCGAGCACCGCCCTCGTCGGCGACATCGCAGTATGGCGGGCCGCCAACGGCATCAATCCCCAAGATCCACGACCAACCGGAGGAACCCAGCTCGAAATGCTCCCGGCCCTGTGGAAACAACGCCTCGACCGGGATATCGCGCGTGCCACCAACCCGCCCGCAGATGCGAGGGCCGACAAGCCACACGCAGGACGCACCGCACTCAGTCCAAGCGACGTCAGGCAGCGCCCGTACCAACAACCCGAACGGCGTCCCGAGCGGGCCGTCCGCGCCCGGCCGATAGCACACCCCAGTCGTCAAATCGCGGCGCTCAGAACATGAGGTTGCACTCCGCGCCGTGGCAGGACAGGCAGCAGCTGTCTTGTGACGGTTGATGTGCTTCATTTTTGTGCCAGCTGATGTGAGACAGCGGCACGATGCCGAATCCGGCTCTTTCAGATCAAGGCGACTCGCTTCGCTCGCCGCGCCGCTCCGCGTGTCCTCGCTGCGCTGCGGGCCGCTTCGCGGCGTTGAAAGCAAGACGGCGGGCGCACGGCACGTCGGCTATTCGAGGCGTGAAAGGACCAGGTCGTTGATCATCGGAAGCAGGTCCTCACCTTGCATGTACTTGTTCGTCTCATTCTTAGTATCCAGATGAGTGGAAATGGCAACAACCACTCTCAGGTCAGGAACCACGGCGACGAGCTGGCCGGCCCTGCCTTGGGCAAAGAACGCATGATGTGCACCAATGTCTCGGATCCACCACATCCGCCCATAGGCAGATTCGAGCTGGATCGGAGTTGTCGCGGCTGCGACCCAATCCGCTGGAACGATCTGGCGTCCTTTCCAGCGGCCATCCTCTAGGTACAGTTGCCCGATCTTCACCATGTCCTCAGCAGTCAGCTTCAACATGCAGCAGCCGTAGTGTCGTCCGCGGTGGTCGGTAGCCCAGCCAAAGCCGACGTCGTTGAACTTGGCCGACAATGGCTCATTTCCCTCGAAACCTGTGTAGGCGGGTCGTGTCTGGATGTCCAAGGGGTCAAACAGTTTCTGGCGAGCGTACTCAAGCAGCGTTCGAGGCTGCCGGCCGTCCTGGCGCCTAAGTGCGGCCGTCAGCACCGCGGCAAGGACGTCCGCAGCGGGGTCGGAGTAGATCCATTTCGTTCCCGACGGTTCAACCGTGCCGCCTCGCAGGATTTCACGGACATAGTCAGCATTGTCGAGACGTGGATCCTCCTCGAGGGTTCCTTCTGGGATGCCCGAGGTCATTGTGAGCAACTGCTCAAGTGTGATGGACGCATCAGCTGCAGACATCTCCTCCCGATACTCCGGAAGGAGCGTACGGAGATCTTGATCGAGTCCCTTTAGGATGCCCTCCGACACCGCAATGCCGACCAATGTCGATAGAACACTCTTGGTCACGGAAAAAACGTGGGCTCGGTCGGTCGGCAGGCCGTCACGATAATGGGCGACCTGCGTGACGCCGTCGACGCTGATCAGGACGGCGCGAATGTTCCGCAAGCCGGCCGATCCGTGACGGATGTAGTCCTCGATCGCCACGGTCACTGTTGCCGGGTCGAGAGTGCGGGCTGGCACAACCGACGCTGTATCAGCCGCAGGACGGCTAACGTCACTGGAACATCCCGACAAGACGACCAGCAGGGCACAGAGCGCAACGCAAGTGCCACGAAAGCGAGCCGTTCTATGCGTCATGGCGCTCCGAAGGACCCTTCCCAACCAACAAGTTGGCGAATCCAGGTCGATCCTTCCACCTGCCTTGACTGGCTGCAACAGCCATCAACCCCGAGGCACCCTCGCCCGCGCGGCATGACGGCGAGTAACCAACTGAGTAACTACGGCGACGTTCAGACCGGGACTCATCCGGCCCGCCGCGATCCAGATCGCCGCTCAATCCGCACTCAAGGCCGTCGGCCGAGCCTGCTTCGGGACGAAGAGGTCAAGTCAATTAATCGAACAGTCGCGGCCGGCGTGCCCAGAACGTGCCCAAACCGTGCACGGAGTTCGATCACTCATGGTTACCCGCGGTCACTGCTCTCTTGCCGTGTAACGAAAGTAGCCCAGTCGACGACCCGCCTGGACGTCTTCCAAGGTGATCATGCGACTTCGACTCTCGTTGCTCTACGACCGCCTGCTGTCACTTCGCGACTTAGGTCTTTGACGGTCGCCAGTCCGCAACCGGTCGAGGGTCCGACCGAGCCGCTTGCCCGAACGGCTCGGCGAGTTCGCTCAGGTCGCCAGGCTGACGCGGCGTGCCCAAAACGCTACCTGACCGCGCTCTACGAAGAGGAAGATGATCATGACACTCCAGGCCGGTGACAAGCTGATGTCGCTCGCGGACGTTTCGGAAATGTTGGGCATCCCCGTTCACACCTTGTACCGCTGGCGGTACAAGGGCGACGGCCCAGTCGGCTACCGAGTGGGCCGTCACGTGCGGTACCGTCGGGAGGCCGTCGAGGCTTGGCTGGAACAGCACGTCGACCAACGCTAGCAAGCGGCGCAGGCAAATCGGTCCCCGAGCGGCCGACACGGCATTGAACCGAGAGCCAAGCCAATCGGGCCTGGAGAGATCTCAGGCCTCTTGGCCGCTCGGGTCGCGTGTGTCTTGCGGCCCATGTCGATCTCAGCGGGGAGGGTGGGTGTCTGATGAGCCACATTCAAAAGCGAGCCGATCGCAGATACCGCGCGCGCTGGCTCGACCCTGATGGCCGCGAGCGGTCCCGGACGTTCGCCCGCAAAGCTGACGCGGAGCGGCACCTCGCCGCCGTCGAGGGAGCCAAGTTGTCAGGTGCATACGTCAACGACGCGAACCCGGTCACAGTGGGCGAATACGCTCGCAAATGGGCAGCGACCAGACCGCACCGCCAGACCACCGCGACCAGAGTTGAGTCCTTGATCAGCAAACACATCGAGGGCACTACCATCGGCGACAAGAGGCTCTCAGCCGTCCGCGCCTCTGAAATCCAGGCTTGGGTTACAGACCGAGCCAAAGTCTTGTCTCCGACGACCGTGCGGCTCCTGGTGCAGACTCTGCGCTCAGTGTTCAATGCCGCCGTCCAAGATCGCCTAATCGCATCGAGCCCCGTAGCGCGGCTGAGCCTTCCAAGATCAGAAAACGCGCGGATCGTCCCACTGACCGTGGCCCAGGTGCAGGCACTCGCTGACGCGATGCCGGATCGTTGCCGAGCAATGATCATCATCCAGGCCGGTCTCGGGCTCCGCATCGCCGAACTGCTCGCATTACGCCTCGAAGATGTGGACTTCCTGCGCCGTACTGTGCGAGTGGAGTGGCAGCTCACCCAAGATGGCAAGCACCGCGTATCACCCAAAACACCAAGATCACGCCGCACGGTGCCATTGCCCACCGTGGTCGCCGAAACCCTAGCGGCGCACATCTCGGAATTCGCACCGGCTGAGGACGGGTCCCTGTTCACCACGACCAGCGGGAACCTGTACCGGCAGGAGCACTTCGGTGCTCGCGTGTTTAAGCCAGCAGCCGAAGAGTGCGGGCCTGCCCGCTGGCGTCACCTCGCACGACCTGAGGCACCATTACGCCTCGGTCTTGCTGGCCGCTGGCGAGTCCGTCGTTGCCGTCGCCGAGCGGTTAGGCCACGAGAACGCGACCTTAGTGCTCAAGACTTACGGCCACCTCATGCCAGACAGCGAGGACCGGACGCGGCGGGCTATCGACACCGCGTGGTCGACGAGTGACGGCCCACAGACGGCCCAAGCCCCTAGCCGTTAGGTGTTCCCCCTAGTCAGAGGCCGGTTTTTGACTTGTGGCAGGTGTTGGATTCGAACCAACGTAGGCTAAGCCGACGATTTTACAGACCGCTCCCTTTGGCCGCTCGGGCAACCTGCCGTGCCGCTCAGATCTCCATCCTGCGGCGGGGAGAAACAATACCCAACTCTGACCACCACGAGCCAACCACCTGTGTGAGTCAACGGACCGATTCGGCACAATGGCCGGATCAGGGCGATCATCGTGGGGATTGGAGCAGCAAGGTGGCCGACAGCTCGTTCGACATCGTCAGCAAGGTGGACCGCCAGGAAGTGGACAATGCGTTGAACCAGGCCGCCAAAGAGGTCCGGCAGCGGTTCGACTTCAAGAACACCGACGCCAGCATCAGCTGGTCGGGCCAGGCCATCGAGATGGAAGCCAACTCCGAGGAGCGAGTCAAGGCAGTGCTCGACGTCTTCCAATCCAAGCTCGTGAGGCGGGGCGTCAGCCTGAAGGCCCTTGACGCAGGACAACCAAGATCATCCGGCAAGCTCTACAAGATCACGGCTACCACGAAGGAAGGCATCAGCCAAGAGAACGCGAAGAAGGTCTCCAAGCTGATCCGAGACGAGGGGCCGAAGAGCGTCAAGGCTCAGATCCAGGGTGACGAACTGCGGGTCAGCAGCAAGAGTCGCGATGATCTTCAGAGGGTCCAGGCGCTGGTCAAGGCCGCCGACCTCGACTTCGCAGTCCAGTTCACCAACTACCGGTAATACGCCGGCGAGGCATGCGCGCCAGCCCGTCGCCACGGCACCGCCCTAGGATGACTGCGACCCGCACAGACCGGTGTTGGGCAGTTCACCACAGTAAGGATCACATCATGGGTTTTCTGGATGAGCTGAAGGACAAGGCCGAGGAGTTCGGGGACAAGGCGCAGGAGGGATTCGGAGCCGCCAAGGACAAGACCGAGGAGGTTATCGAAAACGTCAAGGACCGCTTCGACGGCGACGAGACTCCCGCTGAGAAAGACGTAGCAGCAGAGCCGGTAACCGACGGCCGCCGAAGACGCCTCAACGGAAGGCCAGGATTTCGCCCCGAGCACGGGAGAAGCTGTTGGTGCACCAGGGGCGGACGAAGCTTCCATCCAGAACGCCACCAGGGCGGCGCAGAACGTCGGAGAAACCAAGGCCGGGTCCGAGTCGTGGTGATCATCAACTTCTTGATAAGCGATGGCGCCATTCCGCTCGTGGGCGGCGCCTTGACATGATGGCCCCCGCTCGCTGCAAGCGTTGCCGGTTGGTTGGCCCGACAGCCCAGCCAAGTCGAGGCTCGCCAACCTGACCGTTGATGAGCAAGCTGCTGCGGGACCAGCCGGCATTGAGATCGATCGCTCGATCACCCTCGACACGATCGGCTGGCTGCGCGAGTTAAGCGGGCTTCCGGTACTCGTCAAGGGCGTGCTACGGGCCGATGACGCCCGCCGGTGCATCGACTCTGGAGCAGCAGGCGTCGTCGTGTCCACGCATGGCGGGCGGCGCGTCGGCCCGACGACGAGCGCTGCCCATGCCCTACCGGAGATCGTCGCTGCGATCGGTGATCAAGGCGAGATCTACGCCGACAGTGGCATCCGGTCTGGAGAGCACGTTGCAGCAGCGCTCGCGATGGAGCTCGAGCCGTCTTCGTCGGCCGGCCAGTCCTTTGGGCGCTGGCCGCCGCGGGCGAGCAAGGCGCCGAGCAAGTGATCAAGAGCCTCACCGACGAGCTAGCTCATGTCATGGTCCAGCTCGGCACCGCATGCATCAGGAATTGACGCCGGATCTGATTGCGTCCTAGGGCTACATAGCTTCATGCGTTGACATGAGCAGCTCAAGTACTCGTCAGGGTGTCGCCGGCTCACTGAGTGCGACATTGGGATCCGCCGTAGCGACGTACACGGGAATGCGGTCATCTACCCGGGACAACAGCGTGCCGTGGTGTTGGACTGCTGCCGCGCCCCATTGCAACGCAGAAGCAAGCCGATCTGCAGGTGGGGAGGCCTTTGCATCTGCTGCAAGGTACCCGGCCAGAAATGCATCACCTGCGCCAACGGTGTTGATTGCAGTGACAGCCGCGGCGCGTCCGTGTAGTGCGCCGTTGCCGTCGACCAGGATTGCGCCGTCTCCACCGAGGCTGACCAACACGGTGTCCAGCCCTTTCGCCCGGAGCATTTCTGCAGCGGTGGTCACGTCCCCGATTGTGTGTATCGGTCGACCGGTTACCTCAGCCAGCTCGTGCGCGTTCGGTTTCACCAGATGGGGCGTGGCGCTAAGCACTGCGCGGAGCATCGATCCGGAGGTGTCCACCGCTACCCGCAGCCCTGCGGTGCGCGCTGCCCAGACAGCTTCGACGAGGTGGCGCTCGGAGAACCCGTTCGGCAGAGTCCCACAGATTGCAAGCCAATCGTCAGGACTACACGTGTCGAGCGTGGCTTGAACGAGTTTCGCAACCTCCTCCGAGGTCAGGGTGGGGCCCGGTTCATTGAGCTTGCTGGTCGTACCGTCCGCCTCGATCAGTGAGACGTTGGTACGGATAGTGCCGGCGATCATCACGCTGCGGTACGGCAAGCCCACAGCGTCAAGCAGCTGGACTAATTGCTCTCCTGCCGGACCACCTATCGGAAGCCGCGCAAGAACCGGAACCCCATGGCTGTGCAGCGCCAGGGCAACATTGATGCCTTTGCCGCTTGGCTCGACGAGCGTCGCCGTACACCGGTTGACCGCACCTCGGATGAAGGTGTCAAGAAACAGCGTGCGATCCAGGCTGGGATTGGGGGTCAGAGTCACAATCATGCGGGCGCCATTGGATCCGGAAAGACACCATCTGAGTCGATAACGCCCGCGGCACGGCCGGCGTAGATGGCCGCCCCGCGGGCGCCCGCCTCGAGAACGGGCGAAAGTCGAAGGGAGCGAAACCTGCCACGTTTGGCAGCCATGACTGCGGCGCTGCGCGACCACCCGCCAGTGACGATGATCTCTTGGTGCTTCCCAACGATGTCGGTCATTGAGTTGTGCAGCTCCATGACCTCGTCGGTAGCCGCCTCGACTACGGCACGCCATACCTCCGCCGGCGTGACGCCATCGCCGATGTTCCGCAGATGAACTGCTTCGGTGCCGATTCCCTCGATGTGGACCCGACCTCGAGGCGCGTCCAGGGCCGCCGCATCCAGTGCGGTGAAGCCCGCCTGGTCTACACCGATCGCGCTCGAGTACGCGTTGCATGGCGAGTCCACCCTCTGTGCCGGCGAGCAGCGACCAGCGCCCACGTTGGATACTCCAGTCCGTGGTAATTCCAGCATCGGCAAGATCACCGACTTGCTGGTCCTTCAGGTATGCGGGGATCGTTCGGACGATGGCCTCGGCCGTGCCACACGAGTCGACCTCATCGCCTTCTCCAGTGGCGCCTGCGCCGACCGCCGCAGCCTGGTGATCATGACCGACCACTGTCAAGACCGCACCCTGCAGACGTGGGTGGGTATCAGAACGCGTGATCTGCCCGACCGGCGTGCCAGCCTCCACCAGTGGCGGCATCAGACCAGGCGCAGCCCCGGACCAGGCAAGGCCCTCCGGCCACCAGTCACGGCGGGACAGGTCGAGCCAGCCGGTGCGGCAGGCGAGCGCAAGCTCGGTTACCTCATCACCCCCGAGGCCGCGCACGACCCATTCGGCGATGTTGAATCGACGAACCGCATTCGCCGCTGAGGGTACGTGCTGCAGCAGCCAACGATGCTTGGTGATGGCCCACTGTCCGCGTAGTGGCTTGCCGGTTGTCGCAGCGAACGTGTCGACATCGATGTCGCGTTGTAGCGCCTCGAGCTCCTCATGGTCGCGGCTGTCGTGCCATGCGATGACGGGCGCAACGGGGGTCCCACCCCTGTCGACTAGGACGCCGGATTCACCCATGCTGGTGATGCCAACGGCCGTGGCGCTGGTCGTACCCGGGGTAGCGTCGAGTGCCGAGCCGAGTGCCTCAATCGCAGCGTTGAGCAGCTCGTCTGCGGCGAGGTCGACACCGTACGAAGTGGTGATCCAGGGGGTGCGGGCGCGGCCCTCGCCGACGACCTCACCTTGATCGGTGAAGACGACCGCTTTTGCCGAGCTGGTCCCCACGTCAAGACCTACGAGAAGTGCCACGCTCAGAACCTACGCGGGTACCACCTGGCGAGCGTCGAGAACCGCGCGTCGACGAGAGGTCAGCGATTGCCATCGATGGGAACATTCTCTTATGGGTACAGCGGACGCCCGGCCAGCAGCACTCCTGATCGCTGGCCCGCCGGCGTCCGGCAAGAGCACTGTGGGCGGCGTCACTTGCAAGGACGCTCGGAGCAACTCTGATCGACCAGGACGTTGCGACCGGGCCTTTGCTCAGCGTCATTGGGTCTGTTGTCAACATCGATGACATTGACGATCCACACCTGGCGACACTCACCCGCGCTGACCGGTACGAAACCATCACCTGCCTGGCCGAAGACAACCTTCGCGTGGGGAACACCGTGCTGCTTGTCGCCCCATTCACCGAGGAACGGAAGAATCTCCACGCCTGGGAAGAACTTGATCATCGACTCCGCCGAGCGGGAGGCGGAGCCGTGACAATGATTTGGCTGTATCTAAGCCGCGATGAATTGCTGCGGCGATTGCGGGCACGTCGGGCGGACCGCGACGCGGGCAAACTCCGTGGGGAGCAACGGTTTATCGATCAGCTCGACTTACGACCGCCCATCGGTCCGCATATTCCCATCCATGCTGTCGGTTCAGTCGATCAAATTGTGCACTCGATCGTCATGCAACTAAGAGCCGATTTTGCCCTGCCATCGACGGCTTAGGCGCTATACGACTTCGCTACTTCATCGCTCAAACAGCTGGCAGCCATCAGCACTCCGATCCCTGGCTAAGGAAACATCGCATGACCACTGAGACGAAGAACCGAAAAACGCTTGCAGACATCGCCTTCGACAACGGCGTGTTCGCCATCATCGCCATGGATCAGCGAAACACGCTGAGACGGATGTTCAAAGACGTTGGCATAGACGCCAGCGACGAGGACCTGCGCGCAGCCAAGGTTGACGTCGCACGCGCTCTCACGCCCGCGGCAAGCGGCATCCTGCTCGACCCCACGTACGGGGTTCCCGCTGTAACCGAGTCCCACGCGCTCGCGCCCGGCTGCGGATTGCTCGTTGCCGCAGAACCGTCCATCCGGGACAGCTACAACGGCGAACCCCGTACCCGCCGGGACCCGGAACTCAACGCGCGCTGGGTTGCCGCACAGGGCGGAGACGCCGTGAAGTTTCTCATCCAACTGCGCGCGGATCGGTCGATCCCGACGCCTGGTGAGCCCGATCTTGCGCGTGAAGTGCTGGATGTCTGCCGCGAGATCACCACCGATTGCCACTCAACAGGTTTGCCCTCCGTTATCGAGAATCTTGTCTACGCACTCCCCGGCGAACAGCTCTCCGGCAAGGCGCGGGAAGATGCGATCATCGACGCTGCCACGGCACTCGACGAGCTCGACATCGACCTCCTCAAACTCGAATACCCAGGGTCGCCGGACTCGTGCCGGCGGCTGGCGGACGCTTTGCACCGCCCATGGGCTGTGCTATCGGCCGGAGTGCCGTTCGAACAGTTCAGTGACGTCCTCAAGATTGCGTTCGACGAAGGCGGAGCCTCTGGGTTCATCGCCGGACGGTCAATCTGGCGAGAGGCTCTTCGCCTCAGAGACGGGGAACGTCAACGCTTCTTGAACGCCGTGGCTCGTCCTCGCCTGGACGACCTGGTGGCCTTGGCCAACAAGCGCGCCCGCCCATGGACCGAGGCCGCGAGGTGACGTCCACATCTGAAAACCGATCATGAATATGGCAGGCCGTGGACGCTCGCATCCGGCACTGCTGCGCACACGATCGTCATCGTGCCCTTGACAAGACGCCCGAAGGGAGCGAAAGCATGACAACAAGACGCAGCTATCGAGGGGGTCTCACATCATGACGACACCTAGTACGCCCCCAGCAACGACGATCCCGAAAACAGGAGGTACACCCATCCTGGAAGCCCGCGGCCTGAGTCGAAGCTTCGGCCACGTGCGTGCCTTGAACAACGCCGACTTCGACATCTACCCAGGCGAGGTTGTCGCGCTCATCGGCGACAACGGTGCCGGTAAGTCAACGATAGTCAAGGCGTTGACGGGCAACCTCGAACTGGATTCGGGCGAGCTGTTCTTCGAGGGCAAGCCCGTGACGATCACGAGCCCCGAGCAGGCATCTGCGATGGGCATGGAAGTCGTCTATCAGGACCTCGCGCTCGCCCCACATCTCAACCCCGTCCAAAACATGTTCCTGGGCCGGGAGATCCCTCGAAAGGGCATCCTTGGCCCGTTGGGGTTCATGGACGAAAAAGCCATGCGGGCAAAGGCGATAACGGGCTTCGAGGAACTGGGAGGCACGGTCCGCTCATTTACCGCTCCCGTAGGTTCGATGTCGGGAGGGCAACGTCAGCAAATCGCCATTGTGCGCGCCATTACTTGGGCCAACAGACTCGTGTTCCTTGATGAGCCCACCGCGGCCCTCGGTGTTGTGCAGACCAAGAACGTTCTCGACACCATAAAGCGCGTACGGGACAAAGGCATTGCGGTGGTCTTGATCTCCCACTCGATGCCCGAAGTGCTGGAGGTAGCCGACCGGATTCAGGTCATGCGGCTCGGCACACGAGTGGCGACATTGCCCTCTGAGGGCACTACGGTCGAACGACTGGTGGGCGCCATGACCGGCGCTCTGGACTTCAGCAAGGAGGAGCTCGCATGAGTGTCGTCACTCCCCCAGAGGAAGAGGCGGTCGTCGATACAGGTGAAGGTCAACAGTCGCTGCTCAAGCGGATCACGAGCCTGCAATCGGTGTGGATTCTCGGCGTCCTCGTGGTAATCGTCGCCTTCTTCAGCGTCATCGCAGGCGAAAGGTTCTTCTCGAGCAGCAACTTCTCACTTATCTCGCAGAATGTTGCCGTCTGGGCCGTGCTCGGGGTTGGCATGACCTTCATCATCATTACCTCGGGTATCGACTTGTCGATCGGATCGGTGCTCGTCTTCTCCTCAGTTGTCGCTGCACTAGTGATGCAGAGCATCGGTGGCGACGGCTGGGGGACTGCGTCCATCGGCATCTTCGCCGCGCTCGTGACAGGAGCCCTCTGGGGACTGCTGAATGGGGTTCTGGTGGCCAAGGCGAAGATCCCGCCCCTGATCGTCACGCTGGGAACGCTCTCGATAGCGCTGGGGCTGGCCCAGGTGATCACCGGCGGCATTGACATACGGTCGGTGCCGGAGGCACTGACCGACTTCAACACCTACATCAAGATCCTCGGCATCCCAACGCTGCCGTTTGTCGCACTGGTGGTGGTGATCATCGGCGGAATCGTCCTGCATAAGACCAAGTTCGGCCGCTACACCTACGCCGTCGGATCCAACGAGGAAGCCGCTCGCCGGGTCGGTGTCCATGTCTCGCGCCACTTGGTCATGGTTTACGCGCTGATGGGAATGCTGGCCGGACTAGGCGCCGTTCTCGCCCTCGCCCAGTTCGGCACAACCACGATCTCTGGCCAATCACTGACGAATCTCAACGTCATCGCAGCGGTTGTCATCGGCGGCACGTCAATCTTCGGTGGCGAGGGTTCCATCTTCGGCACTGTCGTCGGGCTTTTCATCCCCGCTGTTCTTCAGGCCGGGTTCGTGATCATTGGCGTGGAGCCCTTCTGGCAGGGGGTCGCCGTCGGCATCGTACTTATCGCAGCCGTCTACATTGACCAGTCCCGTCGGGCCGCCGCCCTACGTGGCGCGGCGCACATTAACCCAATCCTCGCCCTGTTCCGTCGCAATACCTAAACATCGGACAAAGTGAAAGGAACACCAGTGAACCGCACCACCGCCCTCACGGCGGCCGGGGTCCTTCTTCGTGGCCCTGCCGCTGGCAGCATGCACGAGTTCCAAACCGGCCGAACCAGCACCGCAAGCACAGCAAGGCGGCGGCGCAACCGCCGCACCAACCGCCATGGCATCGTCGATGGCAGCACCAGCAAAGGCGAGCAAGAACTACAACTTGCAGTTCATCCAGGGCGTTGCTGGCGACGAGTTCTACATCACGATGAACTGTGGCATGCAAGCGGAGGCGGCCAAGCTTGGCGTCTCGGTCAAACCCCAAGCACCGCAGAAGTTCGACCCCACGCTGCAGAAGCCGATTCTCGACTCGGTCGTCGCCGGCAAACCGGACGCCATCCTGATCGCCCCCACGGATGTGACGGCGATGCAAGCGCCCCTCAACGCAGCAGCGGAGGCAGGTATCAAGATCGTCCTTGTCGACACCACCGTAGAAGATCCTTCGATCGCCGTTTCCGCAATTGCATCGGACAACGAGGGTGGTGGAAAGGCCGCCTTCGAGGCCATCAAGCAGCTCAACCCGAACGGTGGCAAGGTGATGGTGATGTCTGTGAATCCCGGTATTTCCACCACCGACGCACGGACGAAGGGCTTTGAAGACGCCGTCAAGGAAGACCCGAAGTTCCAGTACCTCGGCGTCCAATACTCCAAGGATGATCCGGCTACCGCAGCTAATCTGATCGGCTCCGCGCTACAGAAAGACCCAGACATTGTTGGTGTCTTCGCCGCCAACCTATTCTCCGCAGAAGGCACTGCTACGGGTGTTCGCCAGGCTGGGAAGCAGGAGCAGGTCAAGATCGTCGGTTTCGACGCCGGACCAAACCAGGTTAAGGCTCTCAAAGAGGGAACGGTTCAGGCGCTAGTGGCGCAGGAGCCGGCGGTGATCGGTCAGTACGGCGTGGACGCTGCTGTGACCGCCTTGGAAGGGGGTAGTCCGACGCCCAAGGTCCAAACCGGCTCCACCATCATTACTCAAGGACAATGTCGACGGCGAGGCAGCCGACGCCGTCTACAAGTCCAGCTGCTGACACTTGACGAGTGGGGGTCGACGAACACGCCGGCCCCCGACCGGCCGATCACACCCAAGTGAATAGATCACTCTCCGGAAAAGTGGCGGTCGTTACAGGCGCCTCCTCTGGAATCGGACTTGCAACGGCACAGGCACTTGCCGATGCTGGCGCGCTCCTCGTCGTGGCTGCACGGTCGACCGAAAAACTGGAGCAGGCTGCGCGCGACTTGGGCGGTGCGGCCACGGCTATCCGCACCGATGTCACGTCGACGAGAGAAGTCGAGGACCTCGTAGCGAAGACGATTGACCTTCATGGACGCATCGACATCCTGATCGCCAATGCAGGCATCTACGCCGGCGGCGACTTCGTCGCAAATGACGTGACGCAATTACTGAGACTCATCGACACCAATGTCGGCGGCGTCGTACGCACGATCCATGCGGCGCTGAAGTACATGACCGCCGCCGGGACGGGCGACATTGTCGTCACCAGCTCCGTCTCCGGGCACCAGTCGATCCATTGGGAGCCGGTTTACTCGGCGTCCAAGCACGCCGTGCAGGCGTTGACGCATGGCCTTCGGCGACAGCTGATCGGAACGGGCGTCCGAATCGGCGCAGTCGCGCCAGGCGTCGTTCTGAACGATCTATGGCAGGTCACGGACGCCGCGGCGGTCGCCGAGGGCGTCGCTGCCGGAACAGGACTGACGTCGGAGGATGTGGCTAATGCCGTCTTGTACATGCTGACAATGCCGCGTCACATCAACATCCGAGACCTCGTCATGCTGCCGATCAATCAAGAGATCTAGGATCTGGGACCGCAGGTCGCTGACGTCGTTCTCAATCGTTGCCCGGCTGCTGCAATGTGGCGCGTGCCAGAGCGGTCCGGCGTATCTGCTCATCGTCACGCGTGTCGATACGTTCCGCGCTTTCTTCCGTCATTGGAACAACGCTGCCCAAGCTGAGCGTCGCAGCCAAGACCCGACTCACTTTGTCAGCCATCTCCGTCACCTGCAGGACTTGGCTCGCGCTCGAGCCGAGGGCAACTAAACCGTGGTTCGACAGGTAGATCGCTCGCGGCATTCCCCACTGGCGTGCATGTTCTGTTAGCCGCGCACGTACCACTCGCGCCAATACAACTCCCGGGTCCGTATAGGGAACGAGCAACCCACGGCGCCCGATCACGACCACCTGGTCCGGAAAAATTGGCGGTCCGGCAAGAACATCGGCGCGATCAGAGCACAACAGAGCGTTCACCGACTCCGGGTGGGTATGGGCCACCGTCGCGGCACCAGCGTCCACGACACACACAACGTGCAGCAGAGCCTCCACCGACGGGCGCATGCCTTGCTCAATCTCTACTTCGTCGAAGTAATGCGCGACGTCTGGGTCGCCAGCTTCGGAATCATCGACGATCTGAGACAGCCTTCTCAAACTGACCACGACGAAGTCGGATGGCGAGGCGAGGCGGAGTGACCGCCCGGTGGCCTTGACGGCGAGTTCATCTTCGGCGACTCGCTGGGAAGTGTTGCCTTCTGCCAGGATGGCGAATCGGCGCCAAGGCTCACCGAGTGTCCGGGACAGGTGTACCAGATCTGCAAGGTTGTGTGCCGAAGTCATGCATTGCTCCCCGGAGTAGGGACGATGCTGTCCAGTTGCTGCCAGAAGCGTCGTACGGTTTGGTCGTTGGACGGCGGGAGCAGTCCCGCGTCGGAGCTTCGCTGCAATACGGCCTGCGCGTCGGCTTCATCCGAGAGGTCTCCTACTGCAAGAGCTTGAGCGACCAGGCTGCCTAGCGACGTTGCCTCCACAGGGCCGAAACGCAGTGGCCGTTCGCAGGCGTCAGCGGTGAGCTGGCGCAGAAGGGGATTCAGCGAACCGCCTCCTATCATGTGGACTTCCTCGACGGGCTGGTCCGTCAGCTGCTCGCACAGAGTGATCGTGCGTCGGTACGTGAGCGCGAGACTCTGCAGGATGCAGCGCGTCACTTCAGCGGGTGTCTCGGGTGGCGCCATGTCCGTGGACATGCATTGCATCCGCACCGTGCGTAAGACGTCTTCGCTGGAGACGAGTTCCGGAGAGCTGACATCGAAGGCTGCTCGGAGGGGACCAACACTCGCCGCATCATGCAAGAGGCTCGCGATCGTGACGCTCTTGCCTTGGCCCTGCCATTGGCGCATGGCCTGTTCCAGCAACCACAGTCCCGTGAGATTACGCATGAAGAGCGTCGTCGCACCTAATCCCGCCTCGTTCGTGAAGCCGGCAGCCAACGCGTCGCTTGCGACGATTGGCGCATCCAGCTCGACGCCCACGAGCGACCACGTGCCCGAGGACACGAAGGCAGTTCTAGGGCGACCTGAAATCGCCGCCACCGCCGAAGCGGTGTCATGCGACGCCACCAGCACAAATGGCCACTGATGGCGGGCACCGATCTTCGCCGCAAGCTCTTTACAGAGCCCGCCGACCACGACGCGGTTGTCCGTGACGGGCGGGAAGAGCAAGGCGTGGATCCCGAGAGCGTCCAGCAGCGCCGTATCCCACGTGCCGGTGCGAAGGGAAACAAGGCCCGTCGTGCTGGCTATCGACCGCTCCGCCGTGCGGACCCCAGTCAGGAGCGCACACCACAGGTCAGGGACGAGTAATGCTCTGACGCCCTCCGATCTGGCTGCTGCGCCAGCGGAATCTACGATCTCGCTGATACGGAACACGGTGTTGATGTGCTGGGGAAGCACACCGGTACGCGTGAAGAGCTCTTCTGCTCCTAGACGATGCAGCAAGTGCTGTGCGGCCTCTGGGCTCGCTGCGCGGTAGTGCTGGATGGGAGCCAACAGCTCGTTGTTGTTGTCGACGAGCCCGACGTCCACACCCCAGGCTGTCACGCCCAAGCTGCCGGCGGCGCCATCCAACTGAACGGCAGCACGTTCGAGACCAACAACGGTCTGTGCAAAGAGCTCCTCAGCGACCCAGTGCTGTTCCCGACCGGATCCTGATGGCTCGTTGCGGAATCGGTGCACCTCGGCCACCTCCAGGCGACCGCGCTCCAGTCGTCCCACAACAACTCGGCCACTCGTGGCGCCCAGGTCGACAGTCACATAGTTGCTCATCGCTCGTCACACGGCGGTATAGGCACCATCGATGACAATGCTCTGGCCCATCAGATAGGAAGACCTGGCGGAGCATAAGAAGACCACGAGCGCTTCAAGATCAGCGGGTTCGCCCATTCGTCCAGCCGGAATCATGGTTCTCCACTGCTCGGCGAGCTCAGGATTGGCAGTCGTGAACTGCCGCGTCATCTCTGACAGCATGTAGCCGGGTGCGATGGCATTGACGCGGATCCCTATGGGCGCCCACTCCACGGCCAGCGCCTTGGTCAGCATCTCGACGCCGGCCTTAGATGCGTGATACGACGCTTGATGTTGGGGAAGGTTCACAACTCGCGCCGACATTGACGAGACGTTGACGATCACGCCTGCCTTGCCAGCTGCAGCGCAGGCCCGCGCGAGCGCCTGACAGCACAGGAACGTACCCGTCAAATTGATGTTGATCACCCGCTGCCAGGACTCTTGAGAGACGTCGATGCTGTCTTCCCAGACGGTGATGCCGGCAGCGTTGATCAGAATGCTGGGCGAACCGAGCGTGCGGCCAACGTCAGCGAACGCAGCGGCGACGCTGCTCTCGTCGGTGACGTCTGCTACCACACCCACGCTCTCCACGGCGAACTCGCGCTGAACCGTTTCCGCACTGTGCGTGACGTCCCCGAGCACATCGAGCAAGGCGATCTTGGTTCCCCACTTCGCAAGGGCTTGGGCCATGCTGAGTCCGAGCCCGCGAGCTCCACCAGTGATCACCGCGACTTGAGCTTCCAGATCCTCAAACACCTCGTCCATCCCATCTGCGCGCTTAACGTCATGTTGATAGCCGGCGTCCACATGAAAGCACGGTGCGCGGCGGCATGTGTCAGTACGGCGGCTGCACCATTTCCTCCACCAGCGCGGCTGAGCTCCGTCCCGGCTGGGTCGGCTCACTGACCCACTCCAGCGCATCGAACGGGCACTCCTCGACACAAATGCCGCAGTACATGCACAGCGACCAGTCAATGGCGAAGCGATCAAGTACGTTCCGGGTACGCTCACGGGCCGTCGGCGGCAGATCCGGTATCGGCTCGGTGTGCGAGTCAATGCTGATGCACCAGCTCGGGCACTCCCGGGCACAGATCATGCAGGACGTACAGGCCGGTTCGATCAACCGGATCCACCGATGCGAGGACTCTGGCGAGCTCATGTACGCCTCCGCCGGACCCTGCCACCGAAGCCCGATTCGGCCACCTCTGCCGGGTCAGCTGGCGGCCGCGACGCATCACGATCACCCCACACCGCAGGATCCGGCACCCCCGGCGGCACCAACCGACGACGACCCGGCGAGGCCTCCGTCTCCCCTGGCTCCTTTGCGCCAGGCCAGTTCATCCCCGTACGCGCAGCCAGCACCTCATCCTTACGCAGCGGAGTCCCCTCGAACTCGGGGTTGAGCAGCAGCCGACGATGATCACCGCCGATGAACTCGACACCGAAAAGCTCTGCCACCTCTCGCTCGTGCCATGCAGCGCCGGCAAAGACCCCACTCACCGTGTCGATCCTGGGAGCACTCCGGGAGAGCGAACAGCTCAGCATCCTCGGCTCAGCCCCTTGGCCCACATCCCGTACAACCAGGACGACGCGAAGACAATCCTGCCGACCGATCTCGTCGACGCAGCCGAGCCAGTCGAAGTAGTCGAAACCCTCCGCTTTCAACGACTCGACGGCAGCCAGCCACCCCTCCGGCAACGTCTCGGTCACGACGCCACCCGCCCCGCGACCTCATCCAACACGGCCGACAGCGCCTCAGGCGGAGGCGGGCAGCCCGCGACGTACACGTCGACGGCCAACAGTTGATCGATCCCCTTGGTCACCGCGTACGAATCCCAGTACGGACCACCTGAGGAAGCACAAACACCGAATGAGATGACGACCGGCCGCCGCCCTGCCATCTGCTCACAGCCATCGACTATCGCCGCGACCATCGGCGCCAACCGATCGGTCACGGTGCCAGAAATGACCACCGCGACACGTGCCCCGTCATCAAGAGTTGGCAGAGGGGCTGCAGCGAAGCGCGCGGCGGCATCAAATTCCAGGGCACAGCACGCCAGCGCGACATCGAACACGTATAGCGATCCGTCGCCATACCAGTCGACCCAGCCCACAGGTCCACCGTAATGCGGCGCATCGGGGACCAACCGCGGCATATAACATCCACGTCTCATTGGTTCTCAGAGGCTGAAAGTTCCATGCGTCACAGGAATGCCTGCCTATCATGGGGTTAACGGCAGCCTCAGCGGAGATCGCAGCCACGAACCCCCTGACCCTTAGAAGCGGATGAGGCGCGCCACAGGAAGAAGGCACGCAGAGTAGTGAAGCAGGTCAATACCCTCGACCGGGTCGTTATCCGGTTCGCCGGGGACTCGGGCGATGGCATGCAACTCACCGGCGATCGATTCACCTCGGACTCGGCTGTATTCGGCAACGACATTTCAACCCTGCCCAACTTCCCCGCAGAGATCCGGGCACCCGCCGGCACGCTGCCCGGGGTGTCCAGCTTCCAGCTGCACTTCGCCAATTACGACATCATGACTCCCGGCGACCGGCCCGATGTGCTCGTCGTCATGAATCCCGCAGCCCTCAAGGCCAACATCGCCGACTTGCCACGTGGCGGCGTGATCATCGCCGATTCGGCCGACTTCAGCAAGCGCAACCTGGCCAAGGTCGGTTACGACAGCGATCCGCTCACCGACGGCTCGCTCGAGGGCTACCAGGTGCACGCTCTCGATCTGACCGGCATGACCCTCGAGGCGGTCAAGCCGTTCGGCCTCACCCGCAAGGACGCTAGCCGGGCCAAGAACATGTTCGCGCTCGGGCTGCTGACCTGGCTCTATCACCGGCCGACCGACGGCACGATCAACTTCCTGACCACCAAGTTCGCGTCCAAGCCTGACATCCGCGACGCCAACATCACCGCTTTCAAGGCAGGGTACGCGTTCGGTGAGACCACCGAGGTGTTTGCCGTCACCTACGAGGTGGCGCCGGCGCCCATGCCGCCCGGGAAGTACCGGCAGATCTCAGGCAACCTTGCGCTGGCGTACGGACTGATCACCGCATCCAGGAAGGCCGGTCTGCCGCTGTTCCTCGGGTCCTATCCGATCACTCCTGCGTCGGACGTCCTGCACGAGCTCAGCAAGCACAAGCGGTTCGGTGTCACGACCTTCCAGGCAGAGGACGAGATCGCCGGTGTCGGCGCTGCGCTGGGCGCGAGCTTCTCCGGACATCTCGGCGTTACCACCACTTCCGGACCCGGCGTCGCACTGAAGTCGGAGACCATCGGACTGGCCGTCGCGACCGAGCTGCCGTTGATCATCTGTGACATTCAGCGGGCCGGGCCCAGCACGGGGATGCCGACCAAAACCGAGCAGGCCGACCTGCTGCAGGTGATGTTCGGCCGCAATGGTGAGGCGCCGATCCCAGTACTGGCCGCGCAGTCTCCTGCCGACTGCTTCCCCACGGCCCTCGAGGCGGTACGGTTGGCGATCAAGTACCGGACCCCCGTGGTGATCTTGTCCGACGGCTACATCGCCAATGGCGCAGAGCCGTGGCTGATACCCGACATCAACGCCATCCCGGCAATCGACCCGCAGTTCGCTAGTTCGGCCAACGCCACGGACAAGTCCGGTGAGCCGGTTTTCCTGCCCTACCTGCGCGATCCGGAGTCCCTGGCCCGGCCATGGGCAATCCCGGGAACCGCTGGCCTCGAGCACCGCATCGGCGGCATCGAGAAGGCCAAGGACACCGGTGCCGTCTCCTACGATCCGGCCAACCACGAGGAAATGGTTCGTACCCGACAGGCCAAGATCAACGGGATCGTCCAGGACATTCCTGACCTGACCGTCGATGATCCGGCCGATGCGGACGGTCGCCAGGCACGTGTTTTGGTGCTTGGGTGGGGTTCCACTTACGGGCCGATCGTCGCCGCGGCACGCCGGGTACGCAAGACCGGCCGGCTGATCGCGTACACGCACCTGCGGCATTTGAACCCGTTCCCAGCAAATCTGGGCGACATCCTGCGTCGCTACGAACGGGTGATCGTTCCGGAGATGAACCTCGGCCAGCTGGCGCTGCTGCTGAGGGCCAAGTACCTGGTTGACATTCGCAGTTACTCCAGGGTTCGCGGGCTGCCGATCTCACTCAGCGAACTCGCTCGTGATCTTGATGCCGAGATCGATCAATTGGAAGGGACGAATCCGTGACCGCCGTCGATCAGCTGCATTCGGAGCTTGATCACCTACCGACCACCCAAAAGGCTTCGGACATGCCCACCTCGCCGCACCGTCCGAACGGCACTGGGCAGAGCTACCGAGGGCTTGCCGGCGTACCCCTCTCACTGGAGCCCCTGAATCGCAAGGACTTCACCAGTGACCAGGAGGTTCGCTGGTGCCCAGGCTGCGGTGACTATGCGGTGCTGGCAGCATTTCAGGGTTTCATGCCTGAGCTCGGGATCAAGCGAGAGAACACCGTGATCGTTTCGGGAATCGGCTGCTCGTCGCGTTTCCCTTACTACGTGGATACCTACGGCCTGCACTCGATCCATGGGCGGGCGACGGCAATCGCCACCGGCGTCGCGACGTCGCGCGAGGACGTGGCCGTGTTCGTGATCACTGGTGACGGCGACGCGCTCTCCATTGGCGGCAACCATCTGATCCATGTGCTGCGCCGCAACGTGAACGTGACGATCTTGCTGTTCAACAATCGGATCTACGGGCTGACCAAAGGCCAGTATTCCCCCACGTCGGAGATCGGCAAGATCACCAAATCCACCCCGATGGGCTCGTTGGATAACCCGTTCAACCCCGTCTCGCTTGCACTCGGCGCCGAGGCGACATTCGTAGCGCGGACCATCGACTCCGACCGAAGGCACCTGACAGGAGTGCTCAGGGCGGCCGCTGCGCACCGGGGCAGCTCTCTGGTGGAGATCTACCAGAACTGCCCGATCTTCAACGACGGTGCTTTCGATGCGATCAAGGCTCCCGCCACGTCAGCGGATGCGATCATCCCGCTGACTCATGGCGAGCCGATCCGTTTTGGCGCCGACGGGCACCTGGGCGTGATCAGGGATCCGCAGACAGGGGCTTTCTCGGTGGCTGAGGTGGCCGACGTCGGTGAGGACGCGTTGGCCGTGCACGATGCTCATTTGGCGGATCCGTCCTTCGCCTTCGGCCTTTCCCGGCTGACCGATGCCGGTGTGCTGCACCGGGCGCCGATTGGCATCTTCCGCGACGTCGAGGCGCCGACGTACGACGATCTGGCCCGCGACCAGGTGGCGCTGGCCGCGAGCCTCGGGAACAACGACGATGCCCTCCAGGCAATGATTAACGGCGGAGACACCTGGACCGTCCGTTAACTTGACTGCCCGAGGTGTAGACGCGTCTCAGATCCGCCCACTCTGCCCGCGAACCGCACGACCGCCAGCTTGGCTGACTAGGGTGTGCTCCATTGAGGACGACCGGTCAGGAGACGGACCATGAGCTCGAACCACCCGTACGGCGGCCCTCAGCCACCGAGGCCCGACCCCAGCTCGCGTCCTGAGCAACCGCCGTCGCCGTACGGATATCCGCAGCAGCCTTCACCCGGCGGCCCGCCCACCTCCTCTGGCTACAGCTTCGGACCCTTCGCCCCCGACGAGCAGGGCGCGGAATGGCAAGGCGGTCCCCAGTATGACCCGTACGGAGGCTCTCCTGGACCGTACGGCCCAGGTCCAGCGCGCCGCGCACAGCAACCCAAGGGCAAAGGGAAGATGTTGATCATTGTCGGGGCGGCCTCGTTGGCAGTGATCCTGATGGCCGTCTTCGCGATAGTGGTGGCAACGCGCGGCGGACCGGCTGCCAATCCTGGCAGCAGCACTCAGGGACAGCAGACCAATCCAGCTCAGAGCGGTGCTCCACACAACACCCCACGGCCTTCGGATGCCGTATCGGCATACCTACAGGCTCTTGCTGCCGGCGACGCGGTCGCTGCCCTGTCCTACGCAGCCGATCCAGCGCCCACAGGTGTTCTGTTGACCAATGAGGTGCTCGCCGAATCCCAGAATCGTGCCGCACTGAGCGAGATCCAGGTGCCGGTTGTCGAAGATCAAAACGCGACGTCGGTATCTGCGACTTATACGCTTGGCAGTTCTGCTGTCAGCGAGTCCTTCGACGTAGTCAAGGTGGCGGACGCCTGGAAAATCAGCCGTGCAGTCAAAGACCTCGACCTCAGCCTCATTGTGGACGGGTCGGTTCCGGTCAAGATCAACGGAGTGAAGGTGGACCAGGAGTCGGTTGCTGTGCTGCCCGGCTCCTACGCCTTCACCACCGGGCTGCGCTATATCGGCTACGGGTCCAAGAACGTTGTGCTGGTGAAGAGTCCGTACGTCGAGGCCGACACCTACCGCATCCAAAGCCAGCTGACCAACTCGGGCGAGAAGGCTGTTATCTCGGCAACCAAGAAAAGCTTCAACAAGTGCCTCAAGGCCCATTCGCTCAAGCCGAAGAATTGCCCGATGAAGTTCGAGTCGAAGTACCGCTACACCAAGAGCACGATCACCTGGCGGCAGACCGGGAGTGATCCGTTCCGGAAACCCAAGATCACATTGACCGCAACGCAGGCTCGAATTGAGATTCCGCTCAGTCTGAAGCTGTCGGGCAGCTGTACCTATCAGGGCCGATCCGGAAACTGCTCCGGCACGCTCACCGGAAAGTCGGTCGCTGTTGTCAAAGTGACCACAAAGCCGCTCAAGATCAACTGGCTCTGACCGTCGATTTGCTGCGAGCAGTCGGGCTGAGCGCGATGCGCGAGCAGCTCAGAAGAAACTCGCTACTGGTCGGTAGCATGTGCGGGTGACTGAGACTTCTGCTCAGAGACCTGCGATCGACTTCTCTAGCTTCGACACCAACGTCCGCATTCAAGACGATCTTTTCCGGCACGTGAACGGGACGTGGCTCAACACGACCGAGATCCCTGCCGACAAGCCTCTGACCGGAGCCTTCATGGAGCTCCGTGACCAAGCTGAAGCGGCCGTCCGCGACATCATCACCACGCTTGACGGTGGTACGCCGGGCTCGGACGAGGCGCGGATCGCCGACCTGTATGCCAGCTTCATGGACGAGGGAGCGGCCGAGCTGGCGGGTGTGAACCCGATCCTGCCGCTGCTGGCCGCGATCGATTCCGTAGAGACTCTGCCAGAGCTGACGCGGATGGTGGGTGGCTTCGCGCGTAAGGCGGTGCCAGGGCTGGTGGCGGTGCAGGCGGAACCCGATCCGGGTGACCCGAACCGCTATGTGATGTTTGCTGGCCAAGGTGGATTGGGCCTGCCGGATGAGGAGTATTACCGACTCGGGGAGTACGCCGAGATTCGCGCTCAGTACCAGCAACATGTAGCGGCATCCTTCGCGCTCGCTGGCATTGAGGATTCTGAGGCTCAGGCGCAGCTCTTGTTCGATCTTGAGGCCGACATTGCCGCGACGCATTGGGACAAGGTGAAATGTCGCGACCTCCGGCTGATGTACAACCTGATGAGCCTGGATGACTTCGCCGCCAGCTGTCCTGGACTGCACTGGCGGGAGTTCCTGGCGGGGGCGGATATCGCCGAGGCGAAGATGGCGGAAGTCGTGGCGATGCAGCCGTCGTTCTTCACCGACGTGTCAACATTGATCACTGAGGACCGGCTACCTGCGTGGCGTGCCTGGGCAAGATGGAAAGTGATCAGCTCACTAGCGCCCTACCTGTCGAGCGCCTTCGTCGAGGAGAATTTCCGCTTCTACGGGACCGTGTTGTCAGGCACGCCCGAGCTTCGCGAGCGCTGGAAGAGAGGGGTAGCGCTGGTAGAGGTCTCGGTGGGTGAGGCCGTCGGCAAGATCTATGTCGACCGTTACTTCTCACCGGTCGCCAAAGAGCGCATGGACCAGCTGGTGGAAAATCTGATCGAGGCGTACCGGCGTTCCATTACTGATCTTGACTGGATGACCGAGGAAACCAAGGAAAGCGCACTCGACAAGCTCGCCAAGTTCCGCCCGCACATCGGATACCCGATCAAGTGGCGGGACTACTCCTCGCTGGTCATCACCCGGGACGACTTGATCGGGAATGTGATGCGGGTGGCCGACTTCGAAGTCAACCGCGCCTTGAACAAGATCGGTCAGCCGATCGACCGCGAAGAATGGCTGATGACGCCGCAGACAGTCAACGCCTACTATCACCCGCTGAAGAATGAGATCGTGTTCCCGGCTGCCATCCTGCAGCCGCCGTTTTTCAACGTGCATGCTGATGACGCCGTCAACTATGGCGGCATTGGCGCGGTGATCGGCCACGAGATCGGACATGGCTTCGATGATCAAGGTTCCACCTGTGACGGCGACGGAGCATTGCGTAACTGGTGGACCGACAAGGATCGCGAGAGCTTCGAGGAGCGGACGAAGGCGCTGATCGACCAGTACAACGTCCTCATACCGGCGCAGGCTCCGGGGCATCGGGTCAACGGCCGGCTCACCATCGGCGAGAACATTGGTGATCTTGGTGGGCTCTCGATCGCCTACAAGGCGTACCAGATCGCTCATCATGCAAACCCCGAGCCCGAACTGGATGGCTATACCCCTGAGCAGCGACTGTTTCTGAGTTGGGCGGCGGTATGGCAAGCCAAGGTGCGTACCGAGATGCTGCTCCAGCGGATGGCGACCGACCCCCACTCCCCCGCCGAGTTCCGCTGCAACCAGATCGTTCGCAACCTCCCCGAGTTCTACGCCGCTTTCGGCGTACAAAACTCCGACGCCCTCTGGCTCGACGAGGACCAACGCGTCAAGATCTGGTAGCCGCTCACGCCTCTAAGGCCAGTCCGGCCCCGCGGAAATCCCCGGGTCCGGCACATCGCCTATCCTTCCGGGCTGGTTGCCGAAACCTACGTTCACGTAGGTTTCCTGCGGTCTGCATGGGTTGCTACCTATGCAGACCGCAAGGAACCTGTGCAGACCCTCCTGGTGGAGCTACTGATCGGCCGCCCCAAGACGCCCTCCCGCTACCAAGAGCTTGACTGCACTTATCCACAGATTTCCTGCGGGTGGTTCCGCACGCTGTGCTCCTACCCCCAAGGTTGCTCCCGTGAATGCAAACTTCGGGCTTCTGTTACGGTCCAACGGAGATTTCTTCAGCCGCGCTGAGGCTATCGATTGCGGCGAAACTGACCGTACTCTCGCGGCCGCCCGTCGCGCCGGGTTGATCGTAAGGCTCCGACGCGGCATGTACGCGCCAGCCGATGTGTACAACGCGAGCGACGATGCGGGCAAGCATCTCCTCCACGCGCGGGCTGCCTTGGCTGCGCAGCACGGAGCGGTTGCGCTGACAGGCCCATCGGCCGCCGCCCTGCACGGCTTCGCGCTCTACCAGGAGGATCTCAGCGTCGTACATCTGGTTCGCCTTGATCTTGGATGCTCACACCATGCGGCGAAGATCAATCACCATGTCGTGACACAAGACATTGCAGACGACATCGATGTGTACGGCGGCGTCACGGCAATCAGTCCAGCTCGCGCGGTCTGGGAAGTGGCGTGCCGGTCGAGCCTGGAAAGCGGCGTGGTGACTGCTGACTCCGCTCTGCGTCAAGATCCCGGACTCAGCGATGCGATCCAGGAGTTGCAGGATCGCTTCGCGTACTTTCCGGGATCGCGTCGCGGGAGGTTGGCGATAGAAATGGCCGATCCACGTGCGGATTCACCTGGGGAATCTGTCACCAGAGTCCAGTTCCATCGATTTGGAATCCCCATGCCGGAGCTGCAATACCACGTGGTCGACCGCCAAGGCTCTTTGGTGGGCATCTCGGACTTCTACTGGGAAGAGCAACGCCACTTGGGTGAGTTCGATGGCAAGATCAAATACCAGAAGCTGCTACGGCCTGATGAGACTCCCTCAGAATGCGTCTTTCGCGAGAAGAAGCGGGAAGACGCTATGCGTGCTGATCTCCGGGGAATGACCCGCTTTATCTGGTCCGAAGTCATGCCTCAATGGGCGCGGCGCACGATGGCAGACCTAGCGCAGGCGCTTGACCAGTCCTACCGGCTCTACGTACGCGGTCGCACCATCATTGCTAGCTGAGCCGTTTCACCAACCGCTCACGCTCGGCTTCGCCACGAGGGTCTGCACAGTTTCCTGACGGTCTGCATACGTAGCAACCCATGCAGACCGCACGCAACCTACGTGAACGTAGGTTGCGGCAGACCGGCGTGAGGGAGAAGGGAGGATCGGTTCAGGCGGTGCGGGTTACGACGGTTGTGCAGAGATCGTCGAGGGCGTCTCGGGCGGGGCCGGCGGGGAGGGGTTCGAGAAGAGCGCGGGCGGCTTCGGTACGGCGGCGGACCTCAGTACGGGCCTCATCGATGCAGCGGTGGTGACGCAGCAGATCAAGTACTTCACGCAGCGCTTCGTCGTCGTGCAGGTCGCGGTCGAGCAGCTCGAGCAGCCGGGCGTCGGCCGGGTCGGCTGACTTACGGGCCAAGAGCGTTGGGAGCGTCGGGATGCCTTCCCGAAGATCAGTTCCGGGCGTCTTGCCCGTATCGTCGCTGGTGATGTCGATGATGTCGTCGCTCAGCTGGAATACCACACCAATCTGCTCGCCGAAGTCCGCCATGACCCGCTGCAGGTGTGGAGTCGCACCGGAGATCTTGGAACCGAACAGCGCCGACGTCGCGATCAAGGAGCCGGTCTTGTCGGCTACGACTCGGAGATAGTGGTCGAGCGGATCCTTGCCGCTGGGGCCGACGGTTTCGGCGATCTGACCCTGCACGAGCCGGGAAAACGTACGCGCCTGGAGGCGCACGAACTCTGGACCCAGGTCGGCCACGATGTCGGACGCGCGGGCGAACAGCAGATCCCCGACAAGGATTGCCACGGTGTTTCCCCAGCGTGAGTTTGCGCTCACCGAGCCTCGGCGCATTCGAGCCTCATCCATGACGTCGTCGTGGTAGAGGCTGGCCACATGGGTTAGCTCGACGACCACCGCCGCCTTCACGACATCATCGGTGACGGCGTGCGGGCCGACATAGGAGCCGAGGACCACGAGCACTGGTCGGAAGCGCTTTCCACCCGCGGCGATGATGTGCTGCGCGGCCTCTGTCACCATGTCAGAGTCTGCCTCGGCAGCCTTGAGCAGTGCGGCCTCGATCAGTTCGAGCTGGGCTCGGACAGCAGACTCGAACACTTCGTCTCGCGTCTGTTCAGCCAGCACCCCTCCTCCATTTATCCTCACCGTCAGCGAATGAACTCACTAGCTTGCTGGGCGAGGGCCAAGAGCGGACCCGGAAACACCCCGAAGGCTACCGTCGCGACCACACCAACCCCTACCGCTGCCAGCGTGGTCCAGCCAGGACGTACGACGCTGGTCGCCATGATTCTCGGCTCTGCGAAGAACATCAGCACGATGACGCGGATGTAGAAGAAGGCCGCGACCACGCTGATCACTACTGCGACGACAACAAGCCATTCGGTCCCACCACTCCACGCGGCGGCGAAGACCGCCCACTTGCCGACAAAGCCACTGGTCAGCGGGATACCCGCGAAGCTCAGCATGAAGATCGCGAAGATCGTCGCCGCGAGCGGTGCCCGGCGACCCAGCCCCACCCAGCTGTTGAGCAGGTTCGCTTCGCCCGTGGGGTCGCGAACCATCGTCACGAGTGCGAATGCGCCGATCGTGGCAGCCCCGTACGCGACCAGGTAGAACATCACCGAGGAGATGCTGGTCAACCCGCCTGACCGGCTGCCCGTCACCGCTTGCGACGCTCCGACGAAGGCGACCATCATGAAGCCGGCGTGCGCGATGGAGGAGTACGCCAACATCCGTTTCACGTCGGTCTGAGTAATCGCCAGGACCGATCCGACCGCCATTGTCGCGACGGCAATGATCGACATCAGCGGCTGCCAGTCCCACCGATCGGCGCCCAACGCGACATAGAACACCCGCATCAAAGCGCCCACCGCGGCGATCTTGGTGCAGGCCGCCATGAATCCCGTTACCGCGGTCGGAGCCCCGGCATACACGTCCGGAGTCCAGGAGTGGAAGGGAACTGCGCCGAACTTGAACAGCAGCCCGACTCCGAGCAGAGCCATTCCGGCAAGCAGCAGGCCCAGACCTTGTGTCCCGTTACGGATGGCATCGTCGATCGCCGACAAGGTAAAGGAGCCGGAATAGCCATAGAGCAGGGCGGCACCGTAGATGAAGAAGGCTGACGAGAGAGCACCCAGCAGGAAGTACTTGAGCGCAGCCTCCTGCGACAGCAGCCGGCGGCGCCGGGCGAGCCCGCACAGCAGGTAAAGCGGCAGCGACAAGATCTCCAACGCGACGAACATCATGATCAGGTCGTTGGATGCCGGGAACAGCATCATCCCCAAGATGGCGAAGAGCGCAAGCGGGAAGACCTCGGTGTGCTCGGCGCGACTTCTGATTGCCTCCCGCTCGGCAATGGTGCCCGGTACCGCCGCGGCCTGAGCCGCGAACACACTCGAATTCTCGATCTTGGTCTCCGCGAACATCAGCACCGACGCCGCACCGAAGACGATCAACCCCGTCCACATGAAGTAAGTAGGTCCGTCGACGGCCAAGGAACCAACTGCCACCACCGCTTCATCTGCCGAAGCCCAGTTCAACCCTGTGGTTACCAGAGCCAGACCCAGGGACACATATGTGATGACGAGCTGTACAACCCGGCGCAGCTCACGCGGCACGACCGCCTCAGCCAATACGCCGAGGCAGGCTGCCGCGAAGATCAGCAACACCGGCGCCAGCAGCCCGTATTCGATGTTCGGTGCATTGATCTCCATCGGCAGCAGCGCAGAGGTGAGCATCAGCGGCCTCCGTCTGCAGTGACCCGCGGTTGCGGATCAGTCACTCCGACATGCTGCATCATGGCCTGGGTCGACGGTTCGATGATCGACAGCATGGGCTTCGGAAAGAAGCCGAGTAGCAGGATCATCAGCACAAGCGGAGCCATCGCGAGCCGCTCCCGACCGTTGAGCTCGGTGACCTTCTCCTGGACTTCGGCGGGAGCCGGCCCGGTCATCGTCCGCTGGTACATGATCAGGATGTAGAGCGCGGCCAGCACGATCGCCAGCGTGGAGATGACCGCGTACGCGGGGTGCCGGCCGAACGTGCCAGCTAGCACCATGAACTCTGACACAAAGCTGGCCAGGCCAGGCAACGACAACGTGTTGAGCCCAGCGAACAGCAGCAGGCCCGCCAGCACTGGAGCCACCCGATCCACGCCGCGGTAGTCGTTCATGTCGCGCGAGCCGCGACGCTTGATCAGATATCCGGCCATGACGAACAGGGCGGCGGTTGCCATCCCGTGGTTGAGCATGTAGAGCGTGGACCCCGTCAGGCTCTGGCTGGTGAACGCGAAGATGCCGAGCACGATGAAGCCGAAGTGGCTAATCGACGTGTACGCGATGAACCGCATGATGTCCCGGCTACCGATCGCCAAGATGGCGCCGTACAAGATCGAGATGGTGGCCAGGACCAGCACCACCGGGGTCGCCCATTGACTGGCCTCCGGGAACAGGCCGAGACAGAACCTGATCATGCCGAAGGTCCCGATCTTGTCCATCACCCCGACCATCATGGTCGCGCTGCCGGCCGTGGACTCCTCGGCCGCATCCGGCAGCCAGGTGTGCAGCGGCACCAGCGGCGCCTTGATCGCAAACGCGAACATGAAGCCGACGAACAGCCAACGTCCTGTGCCGGTCGCAAAATCCAGCTGACTCAGCGTGCTGAGCAGGTAGCTTGGCTCCCCGGCCCTCGCCGACTGCACGTACAAGCCGATCACCGAGGCGAGCATCACGAACCCGCCGAGCAAGCCGAAGATCAAGAACTTGGCTGCTGCGTACGTCCTTCGCGGCCCGGGCCCGAAGCCGCCGATCAGGAAGTACATCGGCACCAAGATGACCTCGAAGAACACGTAGAACAAGAAGACATCGGTGGCCAGGAAGAGGTAGAGGGCACAGCTCTGGACTGCCAGCAGCAGGGCGAAGAACACCCGGGCGTCATACTTCGGCGCCAGTGGTGCTGAGTCTGGCGACGCAGGCCCTTCGACACCCACACCGCTAGATTCGGCAACCGGATCAAAATCGCGCCAGGAGGCAATGATCACCACTGGAGTGATGATCACGACCAGCAGCACCAGGGTGAGGCCGAGGCCGTCCAGGCCGAGCGCATAGTACGCGCCGAGCGGCTTGATCCACGGCACTTGCTCGACCAGCTGCATGCCGCCGCCGATTCTGAACTGCGTCGCGACGATGAGGGCAAACGCGAACGTGAGCAGCGATACCACAAGCGCCACCTGCTTGGCGGCCTTGACACCGATGAAGATCAGCAGCACAGCACCGACGGCCGGCAGCAGCGCCAAGATGGTGAGCCAGGGAATAGTCATTGTCTCGCCCCTAGCCCAGCCGGCCCAGCAGGATGACGACGCCCACAATCGCAGCCCCCAACGTCATGGTGAGCGCGTAGGAGCGGACGAAACCGTTCTGCACGCGACGGAGTCGGGACGACATCCCGCCAATGGCCGCAGCCGTGCTGTTGACGGTGCCGTCGATTCCTTCGTTCTCGAGCCTGACGAGCCCCGAGGTGAGCTGCTGCCCGGGCCGCATGAACACCGCTTCATTGAACGTGTCGCCGTACAGATCGTTGCGTCCAGCCAATGTGAAGAAGGATCGGCTCGCCGGCTGCGTCACCGGGATCTCGCGACGCGGCCCGAAGATCCACACGCTGATCCCGACACCGATCGCGACGACCACGAGACGTGACGAGCGCGACGGTTGAGAAGTGCAGCAGGCTCGGCGTTTCCTCAGGACCTCCGCCGCCGACCGCGGGATCAAGCCAGCCGACAATCCAGTTGTTGAGCACCAGTCCACCGAAGACCGAGCCGATTCCCAAGAAACACCAGCGGCACCGTCATGACCGGCGGCGACTCGTGAGGATGAACACCCTGCTGCCAGCGCTTGGCGCCATAGAAAGTCATCAACATCAGCCGGGTCATGTAGAAGCCCGTGATGCCCGCGCCCAGCAGAGCCAGCCCTCCAACGACTGCGCTCCTGCTCGAAGGCAACCTCGATGATGTGGTCCTTGGAATAGAAGCCGGAGAAGAACGGAAACCCGATGATCGCCAAATAGCCGGCAGCAAAGGTGACGAAGGTGATCGGCATCAGCCGCCGGAGCGCCCCGTAATGTCGCATATCGACCTCGTCGTTGGTCGCGTGCATCACCGAGCCTGCCCCGAGGAACATGTCGGCCTTGAAGAACCCATGGGTGAGCAGATGGAAGATCGCGTACGCATAACCGGCAGGCCCGATGCCCGCCGCCAGCATCATGTAGCCGATCTGGGACATCGTCGAGCCAGCCAGCACCCTCTTGATGTCGTCCTTGGCGCAACCAATCCAAGCGCCGACCAGCAGCGTCACCGTGCCGACCACCACCACCGCCGTGCTCGCTGCCGCCGACTCCGCGAAGACCGCGTTGCTCCGGGTGATCAGGTAGACCCCAGCCGTCACCATGGTGGCTGCATGGATCAGCGCAGACACCGGAGTCGGACCCTCCATCGCGTCCAACAGCCAGGACTGCAACGGCACCTGGGCAGACTTGCCACAGGCACCGAGCAGCAGCAGCAAGCCCCATGATCAACGCCGTCGTGCCACTCACATCGGGCATGCCTGCGTTGACGTCGAGGAAGGCCGACGACCCGAACGTTGCGAGCATGAGCATGATCGCCAGGGACATGCCCATGTCACCAACCCGGTTGACGACGAATGCCTTCTTGGCAGCAGTCGCCGCCACCGGCTTGTACTGCCAGAAGCCGATCAGCAGGTACGAGGCAAGGCCCACGCCCTCCCAGCCGACGAACAGCACCAGGTAGTTGTCAGCCAGAACGAGCAGCAGCATCGCGGCGACGAACAGGTTGAGGAAGGCAAAGAAGCGGCGCCGGCGGTCGTCGTGGGCCATGTAGCCGACGGAATAGACGTGGATCAGGCCGCCGACGCCGGTGATCAACAAGACGAAGAGGATCGAGAGCTGGTCGATGAGCAAGCCGACGTCGATCTGCCAGATGCCGCTGGAGATCCAGTTGTACAGCGGCACCGAGACAGCGCGGCTCGCGGTGTCGCGGCCGAGCAACTGAATGAAGTAGATGAGACCGATCGCGAAGGAGGCCAGCGGCGCAGCCGCGCCGAGGTACGGCGCCCAGCGGTCGGCCCGCCGGCCGACCAGGAGCAGGACCGCGGAGCTCGCGGCAGGTATGGCGATCAGCAGCCAGGCCAGGGTGAAGAAACCGGTGGCCGGCACAGGCGTCACGACCTCGAGTGGGAGCATCGCAGTCCTTCAGAACTTCAGCAGATTCGCGTCGTCGACTGAGGCCGAGCGGCGGGTACGGAAGATGGTCACGATGATGGCCAGTCCGACCACCACCTCTGCGGCAGCCACCACCATCACGAAGAAGGCCGCGACTTGCCCGTCCAGAGCACCGTGCATTCGCGAGAACGCCACCAGAGCGAGGTTGGTGGCGTTCAGCATCAGCTCGACGCACATGAAAGCCACAATGGCGTTGCGCCTGATCATGAAACCGACCGTGCCAATGGTGAACAAGATCGCCGACAACACGATGTAGCTGCTAGTGCTCACAGCTCATCCTCTGTAGTTCGCGGAGCTTCCTCTTCGGTGATCGCCTCGACCGTCTCGTCGACGGGCTTGACGAGGTCCCGACTGTCGAGGACTGCGCCGCGGGCTTTCAACGCCGCTGAGACCGAGCGCTCTGAAACACTGCCGTCGGGCAACAGCGCCGGGGTGTCCACCGCGTTGTGGCGGGCAAACACCCCTGGAGTTGGAAGCGGGCCCGGATGCTGGCCGGTCTCGGCATAGCGCTGCATCCTCAGTGCCGCCAGGTCAGATTGCGTACGACGCTTGGACAGCCGCTCGCGATGGGCAAGCACCATGGCTCCGACCGCAGCGGTGATCAGCAGCGCCGAGGTGGCCTCGAACGCGAACACATAGCGATCGAACAACAATGCGGCGATGCCTTGGACGTTGCCTCCGTTAGCCGAATTGGCCTCGTCCAACCCGAGGGCGGGACCGACGATCGCGTTGCCGACGGCGAAGACCAGCAGCGAGCCGAAACCCAGCCCGGCGAGGAGGGCCAGTGGCCGCTGGCCTTTGATCGTCTCCACGAGAGACTCCGCGATGTCGACGCCCACCAGCATCAGCACGAACAAGAACAGCATCAAGATTGCACCTGTGTAGACGATGATCTGCACTACAAACAGGAACGGTGCCTCCAACGCCGCGTACTGGACGGCGAGGGAGATCATCACCGCTGCGAGGCACAGCGCGGAATGCACCGGCTTGCGTGCCAGAATCATTCCCAAGGCACCCAAGATCATCACCGGGGCGAGCGCCCAGAAGGCCACAGCGGCGCCGGTCACCAGCGGGATCAACAGGGGCGTGAACACGATCATCACCGACCCTTCGCCGCGTTCTTGCGTCGATGCCGGAATCCCTGGTTCATCGGGCGAGGCGGCACGTCACTGATATCGCCAGCGCGATCGTCCGGTTGACCTGTCGTCAGGCAGGCCGAGGAAGTACGTCTGCTCGTCATCACCGAGCCTGCGCTCGTGGGGCGGCTCCTCCATGCCCGGCAGCAGCGGAGCCAGCAGATCAGACTTCTCATAGATCAGCTTCTCCCGGGTGTCGTCGGCGAGCTCGAACTCGTTCGTCATCGTCAGGGCTCGCGTCGGACACGCCTCGATGCACAGGCCGCACAGGATGCACCGCAGGTAGTTGATCTGGTAGACGCGGCCGTACCGCTCGCCTGGCGAGTAGCGCCCCTCCTCGGTGTTCTGCGCACCCTCGACATAGATCGCGTCGGCCGGGCAGGCCCAGGCGCACAGCTCGCACCCGACACACTTCTCCAGACCGTCCGGCCAGCGATTCAGCTGATGCCGGCCGTGAAAGCGCGGTGCTGTGACGCGAGGGCCGTTGGGGTAGTCAATCGTGAAGGTCTTGCGGAACATGGTCCGGAAGGTCACGCCGAAGCCAGCGACGGGATCGAAGAACCCCATCAGGTCTCACTCCCTTCCTTGGTCGGCTCCTGCCTTGGCTGTTTGGGCCTCGGCCGATCGATCCGACGACAGATCCTCCTCACCCTGAGGACCTGGGCAAACTCGGGCAGCACCTGGTCTCCCATCGGCGGGACAGGATAACCGCCCGCGAACGCATCGAATTCACCGGCAGGTTCGGCAGCCTCGGCTGTCGGTTCTTCCTTGCCACCGCCGAAGAAGGCCAGGCCGACCAGCACGGCAAAGACCGCCGCCGCACCGAACCAGAACCCGCGGCCGCTGAACCATCCCTCTCGCTGGCCCATTCTCAAGATCGCGATCATGAGCGTCCAGACGAGCGAGATGGGGATCAACCAGCGCCAGCCGAACCGCATGAACTGGTCGTACCTCAGCCGCGGCAGCGTGCCACGCAACCAGACGAAGATGAAGAGCATGATCAGCACCTTCACCAGGAACCACAGCAGACCCCAGTAGCCGGTATCGGCGCCCGGCAGCAGGTTGAACGGGAACGGCGCGTGGAATCCGCCCAGGAAGAGCGTGACGGCAAGTGCGGAGACAGTGATCATGTTCATGTACTCAGCCATGAAGAACATCGCGAAGCGCATCGAGGAGTACTCGGTGTGGAAGCCCCCGACCAGCTCTCCCTCTGCCTCCGGCAGATCGAACGGTGCTCGGTTGGTCTCCCCGACCATGGAGATCACATAGATGATGAAGGACGGCAGTAGCTGGACCGCGAACCATACCGGTACGCCGAAGACGGTCGCCGGTTCGGCTTGTTTTGCGACGATCTCTGAGGTTGACAGCGAACCGGCGTAGAGGAAGACCGCGACCAGCGCGAGACCCATCGCGACTTCGTAACTGATCACCTGGGCGCTCGAGCGCAATGCGCCCAGCAGCGAGTACGTCGATCCGGACGACCAGCCCGGCAAGCACGATCCCGTACACCCCGATCGAGGCGACCGCGACGATGAACAGCACCGATACCGGCAGATCGGTGACCTGCAATGGCGTGGTGATCTCGGTGAACGGCACCCGCACCATTCCGGCCATCGGGATAACGGCGAAAGCGGTGATCGCCGGTATGGCGACGACGAACGGCGCAAGCATGAACACGACCTTGTCGGCGGCAGTCGGCGTGAAGTCCTCCTTGAACATCAGCTTCATGCCGTCGGCCAGCGACTGCAGCAGCCCGAATGGTCCGTTCATGTTGGGCCCCTGTCGATGCTGCATGAAGGCGACGACGCGGCGTTCGTACCAGATCGTGAAGAGCGTGAGCACCAGCAGCACCACGAATGCGAACAGTGCCTTGAGGAGCACCACCCACCACGGGTCGTTGAAGAACACCGCGAGATCCATTGCGACGAGCGGACTCATTGGCCTGTCTCCGTGTCGTCCTCGGCGACGGCGAGTTCCGCCGCCGGCCCAATCGTCACCAGATCGCCAGCGCTGGCGGCCAGATGTTGGGGCACCCCCAGACCTGGGGCACGGCTCGGGAGCCAGACGACCCCGTCGACCATCTCGGAGTCGAGCACGGCCGGCAACGTGATCGAACCTCGGTCATTGCTGATCATCGCGACGCTGCTGATCCCAGCATCCGCGGCTGTGTTGGGGCTCATCCGTGCCTCGGCTGCGCGTGCCGTGGCCTGAAGGTACGGCTCACCGTCGAGCGCGCGGCTCTCGTCGAGCGCCATCCGCCAGGTGGCGAGCAGAACGGTGCTGCCAGCTGGCTCATCAGGTTCGCCCGCCGGGTAGTCGGGGGCCTCTGCGCGGCCGCCCTCCCAGATCCCCAGCTCGTCGAGTTCCGCGCGAGCCTCGGCAGCCCTACGGAATCCGAGGTCTGTGCCCAGGCCATCTGCCAGCGCCGCCAGCACTCTGAGGTCGGACAGGCCGTTGCGTTGTTCGATCACGATGCCGAACGACCGGTGCCGGCCTTCCCAGTTCATGAACGTGCCTGCCCGCTCATGCATCAGCGAGACCGGAAGGACGACATTGGCGCGTTCGGTGACCAAGGAGGCGCGGGTCTCCAAGCTGACCATGAAGTTGACCGCCTCAAGCCCTTCGAGCGCGGCTTGCGGATCGACGAAGTCGTTCGGATCCACGCCGGCGACGACGAGCGCCGCAAGCTCCCCGTCAGCGGCAGCGATCAAGATCTCGTCGGCGTCGCGGCCTTCCAGCGACGGCAGCGATTCAACTCCCCAGGTCGTCTGGGTGTCGACCCGAGCAGCGGCGTCCGAGACTGGTCTGCCGCCGGGCAACAGATTTGGCAGGCAGCCGGCTTCCACGGCGCCACGATCCCCGGCCCGGCGGGGCACCCAGGCCAGCCGCGCGCCGGTGCGTTCGGCGAGTCGAAGACATGCACTGAACGTGCCCGACAGACCTGCCGCCCGCTCGCCGACCAAGATCACCGAGTTGGCGTCGAGGGAGATCTCTGCGAGCCGCATCATCGGTCCCTCACTCTGCGCCTGAACCTGATCGAGAACCGCGGGTTCGTCACCGGGAACGCATGCGATGAGCTGGGCGCCCATCTTGCGAGCCCCGTTGCTCGCGTACGGCGCCAGGGTCCAGGAGGTGAGGTGCCTCTTGCGGAACGCCTTGCGGAGCCGGAGGAAGATCGTTCCGGCTTCCTCTTCCGGCTCGAGGCAGACCATCAGCACCGAAGCTGGCGCTCTCAAGATCAGTAAACGTGACCCCGCGCTCGGTTCCGGCCACGGCGTGGGCCAGGAAGTCGGCCTCCTCGCCGGAATGCTGCCGCGCGCGGAAGTCGATGTTGTTGGTGCCCAGCACGGCTCGAGCGAACTTGGAGTAGCCGTACGCGTCCTCCAGCGTCAGCCGACCGCCGGTGAGCACGCCGACCGAGCTTCCGGCGGCCTGCAGTCCGCGTACGGCGACATCAATCGCCTCGGGCCAGGAGGCTGGCCGCAGCACGTCACCGTCGCGGACCAGAGGACGGGTGAGCCGATCCTCGCCGTCCCCATAGCGATGAGCGAAGCGATCCTTGTCGGTGATCCACTCCTCGTTGACCTCCGGATCGTCCCCCGCCAGCCGTCGCATCACCGTGCCACGTCGGTGATCGACCCGGATCGCCGAACCGCAGGCGTCATGCTCCGCGATTGAGGGCGTGGAGACCAGGTCGAAGGGCCGCGAGCGGAACCGGTACTCACGCGCTTGTCAGCGCACCCACTGGGCAGATCTGGATGGTGTTGCCCGAGAAGTAGGACTCGAAGGGTTCCTTCTCGTAGATCCCGACCTGCTGCAGGACGCGCCTCGCTCGAGCAGCGCAATGAATGGATCACCGGCGATCTGCTCAGAGAACCTGGTGCAGCGGGCGCAGAGCACGCAACGCTCACGGTCCAGCAAGACATTGGGCGAGATGTTGATCGGCTTCGGATATGTGCGCTTGGCGTCGGTGAACCGGCTCTCGGCGTAGCCGTGCGACATGGCCTGGTTCTGCAGCGGGCACTCACCGCCCTTGTCGCAGATGGGGCAGTCGAGCGGATGGTTGATCAGCAGGAATTCCATGTTCCCGCGCTGTGCCTTGTCGGCGATGGGCGATGTGACCTGGGTCTTGATCTTCATGCCGGGCGCGGCCTCGAGCGTGCAGGAGGCCTGCGGCTTAGGGATAGGACGCCCAGTTCCCCCGTCGGGCACCTCCACCAGGCACTGCCGGCAAGCACCGACCGGATCAAGCAGCGGATGATCGCAAAACCGCGGCACTTCGACTCCGATGAGCTCGGCGGCGCGAATCACAAGCGTGCCCTTGGGCACCGATACCTCGATGTCGTCGATCGTGAGAGTGACCAGGTCCTCGCGCGGCTCAACAGCTGAGCTTGTTGAAGGACCTGTTGCAGTAACGCTCATGCTCCTGCTCCTGCGGGCTCGCGGACGAAGATCGTGCTCCGCTCGTAGGGAAAGAGCTCCCAGGCCGGGGTGTGCATGGCCGCCTCGAACTCGTCTCGGAAGTACTGGATGGCGGAGGTGATGGGCGAGGTCGCGCCGTCGCCGAGGGCGCAGAAGGACCGGCCGAGGATGTTGTCGCAGAGATCGAGCAGCTTCTCGATGTCACCCTCCTGCCCGCGTCCGGCCTCCATCCGCATCAGAATCTGGACCAGCCACCAGGTGCCCTCGCGGCACGGCGTGCACTTGCCGCAGGACTCGTGCTTGTAGAACTCGGTCCAGCGCAGCACGGTGCGAACGACCGAGGTTGTCTCGTCGAAGCATTGCAGCGCCTTGGTTCCGAGCATCGACTTCACGCCTGCGATGGCCTCGTAGTCCAGCGGCACGTCGAGGTGGGTATCGGTCAGCATCGGCGTCGAGGAGCCGCCCGGTGTCCAGAATTTCAGCCGATGACCCTCGCGGATGCCGCCGGCAAGATCAAGAAGCTGCCGCAGAGTGGTGCCGAGGGGCGCCTCGAACTGTCCGGGATTGGCGACGTGGCCGGACAGCGAAAAGATCGTCATTCCCTTGGACTTCTCGGTGCCCATTGAGGAGAACCAGTCGTCGCCGTTGGCGATGATGGAGGGTACCGAGGCGATCGACTCGACGTTGTTGATCACTGTCGGACAGGCGTAGAGGCCCGCAATGGCCGGGAATGGGGGCCGCAGCCGTGGCTGGCCCCGCCGACCCTCCAGCGAGTCCAGCAGCGCGGTCTCCTCGCCACAGATATAAGCGCCTGCACCCGCGTGCACGATGATCTCCAGGTTGTAGTCCGTGCCCAAGATATTGGTGCCGGCGTACCCAGCCGAGTACGCCTCGCGGACCGCCTGCTGCAAACGGCGTACCACATGCAGCACCTCGCCACGGACGTAGATGAAAGCGTGATTGGCACGGATCGCGTACGCGGAGATGATCACTCCCTCGATCAGGGTGTGCGGGGAGGCCATCATCAGCGGGATGTCCTTGCAGGTCCCGGGCTCGGATTCATCGGCGTTGACCACAAGGTATTTGGGCTTCGGGTTGTCTTGCGGGATGAAGCTCCACTTCATCCCGGTCGGAAAGCCCGCTCCGCCGCGTCCCCGCAGGCCGGAGTCCTTCACGAGGGTGACGACATCTGCGGGTGCCGTCTGCAACGCCGACCGCAGAGCGCCATATCCGCCACGGAGCTCATAGTTGGTGAGCTTCCAGGCGCGGTCGTCTCCCCAGTTAGCCGTCAGCACTGGGGTTAGGAGGCCGTGTGGGGTATCTGCACTGCGTCCTGAGCCTGTCGAAGGATCGGTCACCGGCCCTCCTCGCCTGGTCGGTCCGCTATGTGCTCTGGTTTGGGGGCCGTCCAGCCATGCTCTTCTGCAATGCGCAGGCCAAGCAGCGACGGGCCGGTGGCAGTGGGCCCCTCGTCGGCTCGTCCGTCCGGGAAGCCAGCAAGCACCCGCTCGGCTTCCTTCCAGGTACAGACCCTGGCGCCCCGAGTGGATTGCACTTCGGCTCCGGACCGCAGCTGATCAACCACATCCATCGCCTGTTCCGGCGTCATGTTGTCGAAGAACTCCCAATTGACCATCACCACGGGTGCGAAGTCGCACGCGGCGTTGCATTCCACGTGTTCCAGGGTGATCTTGCCGTCTGCAGTCGTCTCGTCGTTGCCGATCCCTAAATGATCTTGGAGTTTCGAGTAGACCTCGTCGCCGCCCATGATCGCGCACAGTGCGGTGGTGCAGACGCCGACGAGGTACTCCCCGACCGGGCGCCGCTTGTACATGGTGTAGAAGGTCGCGACGCCACTGACGTCAGCCGCAGTCAGGCCCAAGATGTCCGCGCACGCCTCAATCCCAGCCGGCGTCACCCGCCCCTCCACGCTCTGGACGAGATGCAACATCGGCAGCAGCGCGGAGCGAGCCTGCGGATACCGCGCCGCTATCGCCCGCATCTCCTCCAGCGTCGTCTCAGTGATCTTGGTTTCCGCCACGCTGTAATCCAGACTCGGCTCATCGAAGCGCGTGACAAAGTGCCCGTGACCAGCCAGCTCCTCCGAGGCGACATCCCCGCCCGCATGCCCATTCGGCGACGGCGGCAAAGGCTCGAGCGGATTGCTCATGCTCCCGCTCCCACCCTCAGGCCAGCGTGGCTGACGGCGATCGGCGTGGGCTGCTCGGGCGGCCTAGGCAAACCTGTGCGCAAGTTTGGCAGCACGTACGCCTGAGGAAGGTGCTTGGGTTTCAAGCATCTTAAGTTTGCTACGGCCGCCCGAGCAGCCCACGCCGATCGCCTTTCGGACAACGTTGTAGCCTCAGCCGACCCACTGCAGGGCGCATGGCCAGATTGGCGTAGCCCGCGCCGTCGCCGCTTCCGGCACGGGCGGGGGCGTGGAGCGCGACCGAACGCGCCGCCGTAAGAGTCGTGGAGCGGTGCCGGGGCGGGCGCAGCAAACCTAAGATGCCTCAAACCCAACCACGGATGAACGGCACACGACCTGCTAAGCCGAGGGGCACGTTTGCGTAGCCCGCCCCGGTGCCGCTCCACGACGACGAAGCCAGGCGTACGAGAGGAGCAACGGGGCCGCGTCATCGATCGACTCCGCCCATGACCGGATCAAGACTCGCGACAGCGACCACCACATCCGAGACCATGGCGCCCTCGCACATCACGGGCATGGCCTGCAGGTTCGTGAAGCTCGGATCACGGAAGTGCGCGCGGAAGGGGCGGGTTCCGCCGTCCGAGACTACGTGGGCGCCAAGTTCTCCGCGCGGGCTTTCGATCGCGACGTACGCCTGGCCCGGCGGCACCCGAAAGCCCTCGGTGACCAGCTTGAAGTGATGGATCAGTGCCTCCATCGACTGGCCCATGATGTGCTTGATGTACTCGTTGGAGTTGCCCATGCCGTCGGAGCCGATCGACAGCTGCGCCGGCCAGGCGATCTTCTTGTCGGCTATCATGATCGGCGCGCCCCGCATCTTCTCCAGCCGGTCGACACATTGTTCGATGATCTTGAGGCTTTCCCACATCTCGTTCAACCGGATCCGGAACCGCCCGTAGGCGTCCATGGTGTCCCAGGTCTGCACCTCGAAGTCGTAGGTTTCGTAGCCGCAGTAAGGCTGCTTCTTGCGCAGATCCCAGTCGTACCCGGTCGCTCGCAGCGGTGGGCCAGTGATGCCCAAGGCCAGGCAGCCAGCAAGATCGAGATAGCCGACGCCAGAGAGCCGGGCCTTGAAGATCGGGTTCTCGTTGCAGAAGGCTGCGTATTCCGGCAGATGCCTCCGCATCCAGACGACGAGTTCCTTCACGTAATCCATGGCCTTGTCCGGCAGGTCCTGGGCAACGCCGCCAGGTCGGATGTAGGCGTGATTCATCCTCAGACCGGTGATCAACTCGAAGGCGTCCAGCACCTTCTCCCGCTCCCGGAACCCGATGGTCATCACGGTAAGCGCGCCGATCTCCATGCCACCGGTCGCGATGCACACCAAGTGGGAGGAGATGCGATTCAGCTCCATCATCAGCACCCGGATGACATTGGCCTTCTCTGGAATCTCGGCCTCGATGTCGAGCAATCGCTCGACGCCCAGGCAGTAGGAGGCCTCCTGATAGAGGGGTGAAAGGTAATCCATCCGCGTGCAGAAGGTGACGCCTTGGGTCCAGTTGCGGAACTCCATGTTCTTCTCGATGCCGGTGTGCAGATAGCCGATGCCGCACCGGGCCTCGAGGACCGATTCGCCTTCCAATTCCAAGATCAGTCGGAGCACCCCGTGCGTGGAGGGGTGCTGTGGACCCATGTTGACCACGATGCGCTCGTCACCGCGCTCGGCCTGCTCAGACACGATGGAGTCCCAATCCTGACCGGTGACGGTGTAGACGTGACCCTCGGCGGCATCGGCAGCGGCACCAAAGGGATCCTCCGCCGCGCCCGCCGCAGGCCCGGCGGTCTGCTCGTCGGTCGTGCTCATGAGTACGACCTCCTTTGGTCTGGGGGTGGAATGGTCGCGCCCTTGTATTCGACCGGAATGCCGCCGAGCGGGTAGTCCTTGCGCTGCGGGTGGCCCGGCCAGTCGTCAGGCATCAGGATCCGGGTCAGCGCAGGATGGCCGTCGAAGACGATGCCGAACATGTCGTAGGTCTCGCGCTCGTGCCAGTCGGCGGTGGGGTAGGTCGCCACCACTGACGGGATGTGCGGGTCGCTGTCGGGTGCCGAGACCTCCAGCCGAATGCGGCGGTTGTGGGTCATGGATTGCAGGTGGTAGACCGCGTGCAGCTCACGATCCTTGTCTGCTGGATAGTGCACCCCGGACACGCTGCTACAGAACTCGAACCGCAGGTGGGCGTCGTCTCTGAGGTACCCGACCAGCTCTGCGAGATGCTCCCTCGCTACATGGAAGGTGATCTCGCCACGGTAGATGACGACCTTGGTGATCACGTCGCTGAAGTTGGGAACCAGCGCACCGATCCGGTCATAGACCTGATCCCACCAGCCACCGAACGGCGGGCTGGCCGCACCTGGAAATTCAACAACGCGGGTCAAGCCGCCGTACCCCGAGGTATCGCCGCTGCCCTTGACGCCGAACATGCCCCTACGAACCTGAAGCACCTCGGCGGTCGGCTCCGCGGCGACTAGTTGAGCTTCGTCCTCCTCCGCCGCGGTTGCGGCAGTACCGATCTCCGGCGCATCGCCTGTTAGCGACTCGGGCTTGGTGTCGGCGTCCGGCTCGGATTCGCCCTCGGGCACCGCGCCCTTGATCGCCGCCTTCTCGTCAGATTCCTCGTGAATGTGCGCTGAACTTGTCGAAGCGATCTCATCCGAAGTGTTCGTTGAGCTTGTCGAAGCGCTCTCATCCGAAGTGTTCGCTGAGCTTGTCGATGCGCCATCATCCTGCCCTTCGACAGGCTCAGGACGCATCTCTTCTGACTCGGGGCGCGTCTCTTCAGGCTTGGGCGCTGGAGCCTTGCGCGTCCGCTTCCGAGGCGGCCGGCGCGGGGTGCCTTCAGTCATCGAAGCAGACCCTTCTGCTCAATGAGAGCCGGCGCCTCCAACTGCTGCTGCTCCGCGTCCTGCGCGGCAATGGCGGCGTCGATGCCGATCGGCGTGTGCTGCACCTTCTCGCGCAGCTTGAACATCGCATCGATCAGCATCTCCGGACGCGGTGGGCAGCCGGGCAGGTACATGTCGACGGGAACGATGTGGTCCACGCCTTGCACGATCGCGTAGTTGTTGAACATTCCGCCGGTGCTGGCGCACACACCCATAGCGAGCACCCATTTGGGGTTCGCCATCTGATCATAGATCTGGCGCAGCACCGGTGCCATCTTCTGGCTTACGCGGCCGGCGACGATCATCAGATCGGCTTGCCGCGGCGAGGCACGGAACACTTCCTGCCCCCATCGACCGGAGTCGTAACGAGGTGCGCCGTAGGTCATCATCTCGATGGCGCAGCACGCCAGCCCGAAGGTCGCAGGCCAAAATGCCGCGCTCCGCATGTAACCGAACAGATTCTCAACGGTGGTCAGCAGCACACCGCTGGGAAGCTTCTCTTCGAGGCCCATCTCAGCCAACACTCCTGGTTGCTTGCATTCTCAGTCCCAATCCAGCCCACCCCGTCGCAGCACGTAGAAATAGGCGATGAAGACCGCGCCGATAAACAAGATCATCTCTACCAGCGCGAAGATGCCCATCAGGTCAAACGCCACGGCCCACGGATAGAGGAACACGATCTCGATGTCGAAAACGATGAAGAGCATGGCGGTGATGTAGTACTTCACCGGGAACCGGCCGCCGCCGACGGGCTGCGGGGTCGGCTCGATGCCGCACTCATACGAGTCGTACTTGGCTCGGTTGTACCGCCCTGGGCCCACCAGCACGCTCGTCAGAATGGTCAGCGCGACGAAACCCGCGGCAATCGCCAGCAAGATCACGATTCCGATGTACGGACTCACCAGCTAGCTCTCCTTCCCCAGGTCAGGCGCATGATCATGCGGCCGGCGCAATCTTGGACAGCGAGTTGATCAACTTATCCATCGCGTCGCCATCTTTGGCATCGGTCAGGTTGGCGAGCAGCTTCAATGTGAACCGCATCAAGGTTCGGCGAGGCAGTCCGTATGTCGTACACACCCGCATCACCCGCGGATGGCCGATCAGCTTCACGAATGTGCGACCCAAGGTGTAGTAGCCGCCGAGATCCCCCTTCAGCTTTGTGGGATAGGACTCCAGCGCCCGCTCCGCAGCCGGGCTGCCAGGCCCCAGTTCGTGCGCCTCGGCTATCGCGGTTGCCGCGATCTCAGCGGACTCCATAGCGTACGCGATGCCCTCGCCGTTGAAGGGATTGATCATGCCGCCAGCATCACCGACCAGCAGCAGTCCGCGGCCATAATGTGGCTGCCGGTTGAAGCCCATGGGAAGCGCCGCTCCTCGCACCGGAGTGATCATGTTCTTGCTTCGAAAACCCCAATCCTCCGGTGTGTTCTCAAGCCAGCGCCTGAGCAGATCCTTGTAATCGGTTTTGCCGAATGCCGAGGAGGTGTTCAGGATCCCGAGCCCCACATTGCAGGTGCCGTCGCCCATGCCAAAGATCCAGCCATATCCCGGCAGCAGTGCGCTCTTGCCTGGCTTGCCCTCCCATAACTCCAGCCACGACTCCAGGTAGTCGTCGCGGTGTCGTGGACTGGTGTAGTAGGTGCGTACGGCCACCCCCATGGGCCGGTCCTCGCGCCGATTCAGCCCCATGGCCAGGCTCAGCCGCGTCGAGTTTCCATCGGCCGCGACGACCATCGGGGCGGTGAATCGGCGGCCGTCCTTGGTACGGACTCCAACGGCGCGGTCGGTGCGCGGATCGATGATCGGCTCGACCACATTGCTGAGCTCATACAGCGAGGCGCCGGCCACCACCGCATGGCGGGCAAGCAAGTCATCGAGGTCGGCGCGCGGCCTTACCAGGCCGTACGACGGAAAGTCGGCAAGATCAGGCCATTCCAGTTGGAATGGACGCTCGCCGCCGTAAATTCGCAAGCCCTTGTTGTGCAGCCAACCGGCGGCCTCAGAGGTGTCAATGCCAAGCCGGATCAGCTGTCTAGTGCCGCGTGGGGTGAGACCGTCCCCGCAGACTTTTTCCCTGGGAAACCGACTCTTCTCTAGCAGCGAGACGCGCAGACCTCGGCGAGCTAGATGCGTGGCTGTAGCTGAGCCGGCTGGGCCGGCACCAACCACGATCACATCAGCGTCGATAGCAGACGCTGTCGAAGGAGTGCGCCCGCCAGTTTCCGCGTACGGGCCGAGCCCGTTCATGGTCCCTGACATGGTGTCTCCTGACAATGCTCAGGACTTAGTGAAAAACTTCACTAAGTCTTCATGCAGAGTCTACGACTTCCCGCGGGCAGCTCGGTGTGTTGGGTGCAAAGAGACTTGGACCGGGCCAGATCTCAATCCTGTAAGGAGAAGGCTGTGATTTAGGTGTCGCTCTCGTTGCGTAAATCTCCCGCATCCAGCTGGATGTCGAAGCCCGCCGGCGGACGGACAGCGCCGAAGTAATAAGCCTCGCCGCGGTCCCAGAATCGCCGCCAGTCCGGATCGTCGCCCCGCGCGGCGTACCGGGCAGCACGAGTCTGGGGATCGACGCCAAGGTAAACCGCAACATCGACCAGGTCAGCCAGTTCCGGCCGAGCGGCGTACACACCATCCACGATAATTACCTCGGCCGCTGGGATGGTCTTGGGTGCCGCCAGGCGGCCATCGTCGGCATCCCAGTCGTACGGCTGAAACCTCGCTGGCTGGCGGGCTAGCAAGGGCAGCAGCGCCTCGCTGCGGAGACGCTGCCAATCGATCACCGCGTCAGCGACCGCATTGTCTGACGTCGCCTCTCGTTGCGCGACCAACAGCCTTGGCAGTGTGGTCCGATAGAAATCATCCCCTTCCAAGACCGAAGCTCGGGATCGAAGTGCGACCGCGGCCGCCAAGATCGACTTCCCAGCGCAGCTCGGGCCGTCGATGGCAATGACAACCGGCCGGTCAATCCTCGCCTGCCGCTCGGCAACCAGCTCGAGGATGGCTGACACGGGTGCTGAGAATTGCAGCTGCCAGGCGAGCCGTTGCTCGGGCGTGTCGATGTCCCAGAGTTCGGCTGGGGCGAGCTTCTGGATGACCAATCCGGGTCGGAGTGCATCGAGCAGCCGGCGCGCCGAGACTCCTGCGGCACCGCCCGGTCCTGCGGCTGCCACCAACGCCTCAGCCGCAGCCGGTCGCAATGCAAGCTGCAACGGCTGCTCCCGACCGTGTGCATCGACCCCGACAACTGCTTCAGTGTTCGGCTCGCGCTCCAGACGGCTGAGCAGGGTGCTCGCCGCCTGACCGCCCAACGGGGCATCCGCGGGCAGTGTGACGATCGCGTCGCTCGACTCGGCCAATGCCCGGCGGACGCCGGCGACCAGTCCAGCAGCGGGCCCACCGCCCGGTGGATCCTCTGAGGTGAAGATCACCGGCCGGGCCACTTCGCGTACGGAGCCGACAACTACAACTGTCATGTGCTCTGGCAGGGAGGCGAGCGCTCGGTCCAGCAGCGGCTGGCCTTCCACCTCCACAGCCAGCTTGTCTGGTGCGAAGCGCTGCGACGCGCCACCGGCGAGAACTACTGCGGTGACGCGTCGCGGCGATGGATGGCTACTCGTCAGGGTCAGGGCTGTGGTCCTTTGGCGCCTTCCGGTTGCGAGTTTCGCTGGCGCTGTCGACACCGGCGGTTGTCTTGGCAGCAGTCGAGATGATTTGCTGGGAGTGGGCTTTGATCTGTTCGAAGTTGCCCTTATAGGCCTGATAAACCGATGGAATCGGGATTCGAAGCATGACCTCGTTGCTTTCCCGCAGGCTTGTCATGGTGAGGTTCTGCGAGGTGGTGTAGACGATCTTTTGATTTGGGACGCCCTGATACACACCGTCGATCAATATGACCTTGTTGTGTACATAGAGACCGGCGACGGGACGGGTGTTCCACGTGGGGATTCCGCCCTGGCGCAGCTCAGCAGTCACTTCGGGATAGATAGTGTCCTGATTCCCGGAACCATCGGGATAGATCACCTCGACACTGCAGCCCTGCTCCTTGAGATCGGCGAGCTTCGCTGCCAGATAGCGACGCGCACTCGTCCAGAAATATGTCGTGAGCTTGATGGAGCTAGGGCAGCTGACATCGTTCAGAATGTTGTAGAGCGTGTCTGACTTCTTTGTGGAGCCGGCCCGGGGGAAGAAGTACTCCTTGTACGGATCGCTGGTAGCGGTGTGGTAGTAGTCGGTTTTCGTCTTGTCGGGCAGCATGTCGTTGAAGTTGTCGACGTTCGCGTCGTAGATGGTCTTGTCGTTGACGGTCGTATAGGTGTTGTTCCACGACCTGCTGATACCCGTTTCGGCCGGATTCGCCGAGGAGTTCATCGACACATACTTCGCGCCGCCGGTTCGCGAGAACAGGTAGAGCTTGGAGTGAATGAACGAAGGCTCGTTCGCCATGCAGCTGTACTTGCAGGTTCGGAGGTAGGAACCATCGCTCCTGCCCGTGCCGAGGTAGCTCCTCAATTCCTTGATTTGAGTTGTCTCGGTGTGGCTGTCAATCAGTAGCCGCACCTGGACACCTCGCTTCTTGGCGGCGATCAATGCGAGTTTCATCGGTTCGTAATCGAAGGAATAGGCCACGACCCGGATGACGGAGCCGGCTGGAACGTTGCTCACCGCGGTGATGATCTGGTCCATCAGAACTGTCTGCTGACTACGCGATGTGGAAGTCGGATCATTGAAGGTCACACCGGGTGTCGGCATGTACGCCGCCTGCGCCGGTGGCACGATGACCACTCCAAGCGCCAGGACCGCGAGCGCGACAACGACTCGTACGAGCTTTTTCATGAAGAACTGAACCCCCGATATTCAGTAATGGAAAGACCCGACCTCACGTTGCCGGCTCCCGGTCCCGCTGCTTGGCTACCCCTTCTCGTGCCCGCAGGCAGCCTGCACGCTAACACGCTCGCCGGGAGCGAATCCGGCGATAGATGAGGCTCATTCCGACACCTCAGGACGACACGCCGTGGTGATGCGAACTTGTAATCAGCTCCGCCAGAGACGTCAAAGGTCACGGCCTGATAACGGTCGCCTGGGCGGTCAGAGCCAGCCGGGAATACTGGCTCTGTGAAGGCACTGTGGGTGCTGCCAGCCGCCCTGGTCTTGGTTGCATGCAGTGCCGGTGAACCCGCCACGGCGCCGCCGGCCTCATCCGCAACGTCGACCGTCGCAGCAGCCCCGACGCAGTCACCTTCCACAAGCGCGGCTCGGCCAAGCACCCCGGCGCCCAAGGCGAAGACCCCCGAGCCGCCGCATCCGATCTCGGTGCAGGCGTTGATCAACAAGAAATACGACGGTCGCAACCTCAAGCTCGGTCGGCTGCTGGCGGATTACGGCGCGTACAAGCGCTACGTCATCACCTACCGGGGCGACGGCCTCACCATCTCGGGCGTGATGAACGTCCCAGACGGCAAGGGCCCATTTCCCGTCCTGGTCCTCAACCACGGGTACATCGATCCCGACACCTATTTTCCCGGTCAGGGCATGCCGCGAGAACACGACTACCTCGCTCGCCACGGCTTCGTCGTGCTACACACGGACTATCGAGGTCATGCTTCGTCTGACAACGACAAGAACGTGGATTACGAGCTCCGGTTGCCCTACGCGGTCGACACGATTAATGCAGTCAAGGCTGTCAAGTCCTCGAAGCTGCGGTTCCTGGACAAAGATCGGGTCGGCTGGCTCGGACGCTCCATGGGCGGCGGCGTCACCTTGAACGCCCTTGTCGCCCAGCCGGGTCTCGTCGATGCTGCGGTCATCTACGCGTCCGTGAGCTCAATGGCCGCGGACAACTGGAAGCAGTTCTACCGACCATCGGAAGATCGCTCGCGAACCAACCGACGGATTGCGCGGACGTATGGGCTGCCGAACGAGTCGCCCGAATTCTGGCGCGCGGCATCGCCGCGACCGTACTTCGATCGGGTGACGGAGCCGCTGCTAGTACACCACGGCATCGAAGACGACACCTGTCCGATCCGCTGGTCAGAAGCGACCGTCAAGGCGCTCAAGGCGGAGGGCAAGGAGGTGACCTTCGTCCGCTACCGCGGGGAGGGCCACACCTTCGAGCGTCAATGGCGGCGCTCCATCGAGCGGACAGTGGCCTTCTTCGACAAGCACCTGGACTAGCCGAGCGAGTCCCGCATCGGGATCAGCTTGGCGTTCGATTCCGCCAGCTCCGCGGCAGGGTCAGATCCGGCGACGATTCCACAGCCGGCAAAGAGCCGGATCTGGTGTGGGTCGGTCTCGCTGAGTTGACCGCAGCGGAGGGCGATCGCCCATTCTCCGTCGCCGTTTGCGTCGATCCACCCCACCGGTCCGGCGTAGCGCTCGCGATCCAGATGCTCCAGCTCGGCGATCAGCGATCGTGCACTGTCCGTAGGAGTTCCACAGACCGCGGCGGTTGGATGCAGTGCCGCGGCGAGCGCCAGAGAGGCCACGCCCTTGTCAGCGACACCGGTGATGTCAGTCGCCAGGTGCAACACGTTGGGCAACTGGAGCACGTAGGGCGCATCGGGCACATTCATACCCGAGCAGAAGGGCGTCAGCGCCCGGGCCACCGAGCGAACAGCGTACTCGTGCTCCTCCAGGTCCTTGCTCGATTGAGCCAGCGCTGCGGCCAGGTTGAGATCATGATCATCATCACTGGAACGGCGGATGGTACCGGCCAACACCCGGGAGGTGGCTAGGCCAGCTTCGCGCCTCACCAGCATCTCGGGCGTAGCTCCAACCAGACCGTCGACCGAATAGGTCCAGCATTGGGCATAGTTCTCGGCGAGTTGGGCGGCAATCCAGCGCAAGTCGATGTCGTTCTGAGCGAAGGCGAGCAGGTCGCGGGCGAGCACCACCTTCTCCAGCTGTCCGTCGCCGATGCGGCGTACTGCCTCGGCGACCGCAGCCTCCCACTCGGGTCCGCTCAGCCCACCATCACCAAAAGTGACGTTGCGCGGCCGTTCGGCTGGGGTTGGCCTGCCGGATTCGACTCCGTCCGCAGAGATCGGTCCGATCTCGGTTGTCCAGGTCTTACCGTTGCGCCGCCCGACGATAGTCTGCGGCACGATCAGGCTCGAACGACCGGCTGAGTTAGTGGGATCGAACAGGAAGCTGCCGTACGCCATCAGGCCAGCGCCCGCAGTCGGATGGCCCAGCTCGGCGGTTACCTCGACCTGAGCGACCAGGTCCGACCACCACTCCGCCGCCTCCGCGATGCTGGTGGGCTTGAGCCGAACCACCTCCCCCCAGCCGACGAGGCCGTCGCCATGGCGCAACCAGATGTAGTAGTCCTTGGGCGGAAGAAGGGCCAGCAAGGAACCCGGATCCTCGATCGGATGCGTCCGTACGTGGAGCCGCGGCGGAACCGGAGCCGACGAGGTCACGGGGCACAGCGTAACTGTGGCTCGGGGCACGACCAATGTGGCCCGGCGTCGGAAGCTCTATTTGTGATTGTTTTCACAAGTGATTTTCGTTCCCTCGCGTTTGCTAGCGCTTACGCTGCTTGGCGGCCGCGGCCGCTTCCTCACGCTGCTTCCGCTGGGCCGCCAGCTGTTTTTGCTGCTCAGCCTGGCGCGCCCGCAGAGTTTCAGCATCCATGGAGTTGAGCAAGATCATGGCCGCGATCGTTGCGATCCCCAGCGACCAGAAGGGCGAGAGGCCGAGCAGCATGGGCGCCGTGGTCACCAGGCAGACGTCAAAGCCGCGGAACAGGTTGGTCACCAGACCCGGAGGGAACGCGCCGGCCTGGCTGGCGACCATGGGTGCGCCGAAGTCCACGCCTTTCGCCTGGGTCCAGCGCACTGCCGCAAGCAACCCCGCTGCCGCCGTCGCGGTGGCCATCAGGGAGGCTTCAGGGACCGTACGGTCGACGGCTCCGTCACCGAAACCGAGATAGGCCGCACTGGTCAGTGCCGCCCAGACGCCCGCCAAGATTGCAGGCACGGCGATCGACGCGAGTTTGATCCGGGCCAGAGAGAAGGGCAGGCAGCGTGCCAATCCACCGGTGCGCGTCAGCACCCGGAGCCCGCCGAGCAGCGGGATGGTTGCACCGAAAAGGGCGAGTGCCGCGAAGACCGGGGTAAGAGTGCTCATCCCGAGCGCGTCGGCGGCGTACGGAACAACGATCGTCCCAGCGAGCACGAGCAATGGCTGCGGGAACCGCCACAGCCGTTGCCATTCGCGCCAGATGAGCGCCTCCAGACCCAACCCCTTGCCGCGCCTGGGGTGCACGTGGCCGCGCTCCATGGCACGCCGCTCGACAACGATGTCGCGGGCGAGGCCGACGTCCAGGGCGAAGAAGGCGCCGGAAATCCCGCTCACCAACGCTCCGCCGCTGAGCAACCTGGCCCGGTGCATCTGACCCAGCCGACGGGCGGCCAGCACCGAGCTGACCAGCAGCACCAGTGCGGAGCCGACGATCATGATCACGCCGATCTCGATGCCGACGTTGTCCGGCACGCTGAGGCTGAACCACCCGGCCGCCACCCCCACCACACTGAACAGCGCACCGATGCCCAGGATCCCGAAGACGTAGGTCGCCACGCGCGTCAGGACGTGTCGCTCGACACCCTGCTGTGCGGCAGCGAAGGCAACCGATGCAGCCGCCGAAAGTGCCGTAGCCCCAGCCCACACCAGAACCTCGATCAGTCCCGAACCGGTCAACGCTGAGATCAGCGCGCCGACGACCGCGCCACCGAGAAATGCGGCCAGCACGGCTCCGACCAGACGAGAGCTGAGCAGCTTGGCACGGGAGATCGGCGCATCCAGCAGCCAGAAACCTTCGGCGGCCGACGCCAATACCGGCCCGAACAGCCGGCTAACCGCCAGCGCGATCGCCACAGTAGCTGCGAACGCGGCCCACGGCAGGACGGCGCGCGCCGACAGACAGGACGCCGAGGTGCACTGCGCGATCGTGCGCTGTGCCTTCAAGATCACATTGACGACCATGGCGCCGATCATTACGGCGCCGAAGACGGCAACGTACGCGTCACTCATCGCCTGAAGTACGTTGCGGGTCGCCCGGCCAGCACGCCAGTCTTTGATCAGCCTCTTCAGCTCACGAGGGCTGGCCGGGGTCAGCGCTCTGGGCTCAACCGGCTGCTGGTAGGCGAAGTCATCGGCGTCCGCTTCCAAGCTGCTCATCCGCGTGGTGCTCCGAGCTGGATCACCCGGGTTGCCACTGACTCGACCAGCTCCGGTTCGTGGCTGGCGAAAACGATCGCCAAGCCCTTCTGCCGCTCGGACTTCAGCCGCTGCGCCAGCCAGGCCACACCCTCGGTGTCGAGCCGCTGCTCTGGCTCGTCCAAGATCAACAGCTTGCGCGGGCGTACGAACGCCGTGGCCAGAGCCAGCCGGCGACGCTGACCAGAGGACAGGGTGCCGGGCAACTGGCCGGACTGCGGTACCAGCTGGACCTCCTCCAGCACCTCATCGACCACATCGTCGGGCTCGGCGATCCCGTGTGCTCGGGCCAGCAGGTCCAGGTGCTCGACCACGCTCAGGTCAGGAAAGAAGTCGAGATCATCGATCACTGTCGCAACGTCGCGCCTGATCTCCGGCGAGGCCTCGGACATGGGGTTACCACAGACCTGGACGCTGCCGTCGTCCGGCCGGTCCGCACCGACCAGGCAACGCAGCAGGGTGGATTTGCCGGCACCGTTGCGCCCCGTGAGTGCGATCGCCTCTCCAGTGCGCACCTCGAGGCTGAACTTGTCGAAAATGGTGTTCGGGCCGAAGGCCCGGCGCAGGCCGGAGACCTTGAGGATCGTCGCGCGTTTGGCCATGGAGGCGATTCTGCCCCTTTCCGGCAAGAAATCCGGATCAGTCTCTCCGCACCCCTCGGCACGGTCTTGGGCCGTGAGGTCGGCGACGACGTCTTGGCGACGTACGCGCCGGCAACACGTTACGCGGTCCACCAATCCCAAGTGGTTGTGGCGACGAATTCAGGCAAGACGGGGTGGTCTGTCGCCAGCCCAAGGCCTGAAGGGAAGCACGGATGATCAGGATCTACGCGATCGCCAGCGTGTTGCTGGCGACCTCCTAGGCCAAGCGACGTCCATCGTGGGAGCTTCGATCTTGTGAACGTCTCGTCGGTGCCACCGGATTCGGAGGGTCAGACCTCTCGATCCGCGCGGCACCGCGACGCATCGACCGGTCGCGAGGCCGAGGCGGCGCATCTCGTCGACCTGATGATGCGCTGCTCTCGCGGCCACGAAGAAGCATTCGCTGAGCTGTACGACCTCACCTCCCAGCGCATCCACGGGATCATCCTGCGGGTCCTACGCTCGCCCGACCATGCGGCCGAGGTGACCCAGGAGGTCTATCTGGAGGTGTGGCGACAGGCCGCCCGCTACTCGCCGGACAGGGGCAGCGTTATTGCCTGGATGACCACCATGGCGCATCGGCGCGCTGTCGATCGGGTGCGGTCGGTGTCGAGTGAGATGGCAAGGGACGAGCGATATGCCGTCCACGGCGTCGATCGCGAGATCGACCAGGTGTGGGATGGCGTAGAGCAACGACTCGATATTGAGAGGGTGCGGAAGGGAATGGCCTCGTTGACCGCGATTCAGCGGGAGGCGCTGACGCTCGCTTATTTCGGTGGCTATACCCAAAGCCAGGTGGCGCAGCTGTTGAAGCTGCCACTTGGCACGGTCAAAACCCGAATTCGTGACGGCCTGATCGGGCTCCGAGACGCGTTAGGGGTGGAAGCATGAGCGAGATCCATGGCGCCGTCGGGTCCTATGTGGTCAATGCGCTCGACCCTGATGAGCTGGAGGAGTTCGAGGCGCATCTGGCTGTATGTCCGACCTGCACTCGAGAGGTTAGGGAGTTCGGTGAGACGGCTGCCGAGTTGTCGTTGATCGCGAGTGCATCTCCGCCGCCGGCGTTGCGCGGGTCGATCCTCTCTGCCATTTCCGAGATCAGGCCACTGCCACCGGAGCCTCCAGCCGAGAAGACACCCGCCGAGCCACCGCTTCCCGGCACCGTGGTCGTTCCGGCCGATGAGCTGGTGTCGCGTCGGCAGCAACGGCGTACTCGCATCCTCAGTTTTCTGGTTGCTGCGGTGGTGGCTGCTGCACTGGCTCTGGGTGGCGTGGTCTATGGGCTGGTCCAGGCACGCCAGGCGCAGGTGGCTCAGCAGGCGGCGGAAACTGAGCTGCTCACTGCGCCCGACGTCAGGACGTACTCGGCCACGATGAAGGACGGCGGCCAGATCTCCTTCGTTGTCTCGCGGAGCCTCGACAGCGCGATGTTCATCGGCAAGGACCTGCCGGCCGTCGGAGCCGACAAGACCTACCAGTTGTGGACCCTCGAAGGCCAGCAGGCCATTCCGGACAACCTGGTCGCCGGCGGGGGCGATCGAAAGGAGTTCTTCCGAGAGCCGCTCAGTGGGGTGACCGGCCTGGCAGTCAGCGTCGAGGCTGCCGGAGGCGCGCAGCAGCCAACCCTCTCGACCATTCAGGTGGTCACCGAGCTATCCAGCTGACGACCCCTGGTCTGTGACCATTCGGCTACACGTGTCGTCAACCACCGATTTCTGTCATGCGGAGCGTGACGACGTCTCGTATGACGTCGTCCGCGAGCGGCTGATCGACAGTGAACCGGATCGTGCCCTTGGACAGTTCGTATCCAGAGAGCCGGTCGCGTACCTCATCGACGACCCGTGCACTGAACGGGAAGACGCTCAGATGACGCTTCGCGGCCGCGAAACCGAGCAACGGTTTTCCCTTGTACTTGAGCGCCGCCATTCCGTAGCTGGTGCCCTGCTCGGCGTCGGGCGCGATCTCCAACGCCAGGGTCCGGACGTGTTCGAATGCTGCCCTGGTGTCGGCGTCCAGGCTCTCGAAGTAGTCGTCAACTACTGCCACGCAGCCAACAATAAGCAGCCGTCCATCGTCAGGGAGTGCGAAGGCGGCGCTCGTCGCGTGTCAGCGGGACATGGCAGGCTGTCCGTGTGTCCGAGGCTGACTCTGCCGGTTTTGACGGGGCCGGTTCGGCCCGCGCCACGCTCGACAAGCGGCGTGGGGACATTGTCGCGATGTTCGACCGTGTGGCTACGCGCTACGACGTGGCCAACGATGTGCTTTCGCTGGGCCAGGATCGGGCCTGGCGCCGGCAGGTGGTGCAGGCCGTCGACCCCCGGCCCGGGCAGCTGATTTTGGATGTCGCAGCCGGCACGGGCACCTCGAGTGAGCCGTTTGCGCAGCGCGGCGCGATCGTCATTCCGACCGATCTTTCCTTCGGCATGCTGCTGGTCGGCAAGCAACGCCGGCCTGATCTGAGCTTCGTAGCCGCCGATGCACTCCAGCTGCCGTACGCCGACGCCAGCTTCGATGCGGTAACGATCTCCTTCGGGCTCCGCAACGTCGAGGACACAGCAGCTGCCCTGAGTGAGATGCGGCGAGTGATCAGGCCGGGCGGCATGCTTGTCGTCTGCGAGTTCTCCACGCCCACCTGGCGACCGTTCCGCACCCTTTACTCCAACTATCTGGTCGCCGCCCTACCCCGAATCGCGTCACTGGTCTCCTCGAATCCAGCTGCGTACGAATACCTGGCTGAGTCGATCCAGGCCTGGCCCAACCAGGAGGGATTGGCGACCATGATCGAGAAATCCGGCTGGCGAGACGTCGAATGGCGCAATCTGTCAGGCGGAATCGTCGCGCTCCATCGGGCCAGCTCATGATCAACTTAGAGCCCACGGCCATTACGGCCGCGCCCGGAACGATCTTGCTCGACGCGTACGCCGCGCGCAGCTGTCCAGTCAAGACCCAGAATGCCTTCAATCCCACAGTCGTCCTGGAGACGCCGGAAGAGGGAGCGTCGGTCGGGAGCGACGAAGGACTCGCTGAGCTGTTCGACGGCGGTGCGCAATTCGAGGCAGTAGTGCTCGAACAGCTGATCACATCCCGCGGCGGACGAGTTGTCGATCTTCGGCCACTGTCCTCCAACAGCCCCGAGGTGCAGGTCGAAGCCTGCGTCAAGGCCATGAGCTCCGGAGCCGACGTGATCATCGGTGGCTGCCTGCCTGTTGATCTTTCGGGTCATCGGGTGGGTTCGCCTGATCTGCTCGTCCGCAGCTCGGAGACACCCAACCGCTCGCCTGCCTACCACCCTGTGGAAGTGAAGTGGCACAGGATCATCGCGCGATCCCGGCCTGCGGATGGCAACGCCGAAGAACCGCGGGTGCTCCGCTACTCGACGTTGACGGACCCCAGCGCTGGAGCATCGATCGGCATCTCAGGGTACGAGCTACGGATCGGCAGCCGGGCGGCTGACTTCCTTCAATTGGCTCACTATCACCGCATGCTTGAAGCCTGCGGGTTCGGCGCGGAGCAGGCAATCGGCGGCGTCATCGGGGCCGATGATCTCTTTGAGGCCCCAGTGGTGGCCTGGGCCGATCTAGGCGAGCCGCAGGTGCGGACCTTCTCCCGCAGCAGCCCGGATGGTTGGCGGCTACGCAGCTTCCTGGAGCGCTATGACTACGAGCAGTCATTTCGGATCAAGATCGCAACCGTTGCGCGGCAGCAGACCGGTCGGCCCGACCAGGATCCCGAGCTCCTGGTCCACCCCATCGTCAACAAAGAATGCCCGCGCTGCCAATGGTGGGAGCACTGCCTCCCCCAACTCGACCCCAATGACGTCAGCCTGCGCATCGACAAGAGCCCCCTGGACATGCGAGAGATTGCGACACTGCGGCGGCACGGTATCGCGACCATCACGGACCTTGCGGATGCAGACCTTGATCAGCTACTGGAGTGGTACCTGCCCGAGGTTACCCATCGAGAGGGGGCGGAAGGCCGAATCAGGGTGGCAGCACGGCGTGCGCGGATGCTGCTGGAAGGCACCTCATTCGATCGCGAAACCGGCGGGCCGATCGACGTGCCGCAGGCCGAGGTAGAGATTGACCTGGACATTGAGAGTTCGGCGGACGGGCGAATCTATCTGTGGGGATTCCTGGTCCAGCAGGCGAGCGACGAGGCCGCCGTCTATCACGAGTTCAGCCGGTTTGATGATCTTGACGACTGGAGCGAGGCCGCGCTCGCTGCCGACGCGTTCACCTGGCTGCGCAGCGTTGTCGATTCGACGCCGTCACTGGCAGTGTTCCACTACAGCGGATACGAAGTCGCCAAGATCAGCGAGCTTGCTGGCCGCGAGCAAGACGAGCTATTCCACTGGGCAGCGGCGTATGCGGAGGAGCATTTCGTCGACCTGCTCGAGATCGTCAAGTCGCACTACTTCGGAGTCAGCGGCCTCGGACTCAAACTGATGGCACGACATGTGGGTTTCAGCTGGCGGGACGAGGATCCCGGAGGACTTAATTCGCAGCTGTGGTTCGCCGAGGCGGTGCACGGGGCGACTGCCGAGGTGCGCGCACAGGCGCGACGCCGAGTGCTGGAGTACAACGAGGATGACGTGATCGCGACCAGCCAGGTCAGAGCGTGGCTGCGAGCGCAGTGATTTCACGATCCAAAGTGCGGCGGTGGGCACGGTCGATCACAGCATCGACGAGCTCGATCCCAACGGGTGGCTCCGCCAATGCCTCGGCCAGCTCGTCGGCGGCCTCGATGTACCGATAACCAATCCCAACGGCCGCCGCCAAGGCCTCGAACTCCAATCCCTGAGGCGTGCCGAACAGTCGCTCGAAGGCACCCATGTGAGCAGGCAGGCCTTGCTCCAAGGTTGCGAAGATGCTGCCACCGTCATCGTTCGCTACGACGAGCCTGAGGTCCGGCCGCGGCTCTTCGGATCCGATCACCAGGCCGGTCGCGTCGTGAAGCGCAGTCAGATCACCGAGTAGCGCATGGGTCGGGCGCTCCAAGGCGAGCGCGACGCCGGCAGCGGTCGAGACACTCCCGTCGATTCCCGAGAGTCCTCGATTGGCATAGACCGGCGGGGACGCGGAGGTGATGGGCGCGAGGTCGAGATCGCGGATCGGGCTGGAGGAACCCGCGAAGAGGGCGTCGTCAGCATCCAGCGCAGCCCACACGGCTGCTGCCAGCGCCGGTCCGGTGAAGTACCGCTGTGCCGCGAGCAGGGCATCGAGGCGCCTACGTACCACGTCGTCGGCCTCCTGCCAGGCTTCGAGCCAGCTTGGTTCCGCCGGCTGGGGCAGTCTCACCGCGTCTGTCACCAAGGCGGCGGCGCGTCCCGGGTCAATCCAGTCCGCGTACGCGGATACCACGACGAGTTCGACGTCGTCGCGAGAGAGCAGCTGAGTGACCGGCCGGGACAGAGTCGGCCGGCCGAAGACCACCACACGCTCGATCTCCTCGGCCAGCGTCGAGGACAGCAGCAGCCGATAGGTGGACAAGGCTGCCTGGCCCCGGCGCGCGTTGCTCGACGGCTCGGCAAAGAGCGGTACTGCTGCTTCAGCTGCGAGTTCAGCGATGCCGGCGCCTGTGTCGGGCCGGCAGTCTCCGGCAACGATCACGGTCTGAATGCCTTCGGAGAGCGTCATCGGTTCTGGCAACGCATCCGATGAGGTGATCACCAGCTCCGGGGCTGGCGGCGGCCAGGCAGATTCCGCTGGTGTCAGCGGCTCGCTGAACTCGACATTCAGCTGTGCCGGACCGGGCATCCGCGTCCTGGACCCGATGGCTGCCGTTACGATCCGGGCCATCTCGAAGCGCCAGGTCCGATGATCAGGAACCTCATCGGACAGGGCGGCGAATCCGCGCACATGTCGACCGAAAAGCTGATCTTGATCAGTGCTCTGGTTGGCGCCGGTGTTGATCACTGAGCGCGGCCGGCTGGCTGTGATCACGATCAGCGGTACATGTGCATGCCAGGCCTCCAGTACCGCCGGGTGCAGGTTGGCCGCCGCCGTGCCCGACGTCGTCAGCACGGCAACTGGCGCACCGTAGCCCTTGGCAAGCCCGAGACCGAGAAACCCGGCCGTGCGCTCATCGACCCGGACGTGCAGCCGCAGCAGCCCGATGCGGTCGGCCTCGAAGCACTCGTACGCCAGCGGCGCGCTGCGCGCGCCAGGAGCAAGTACAACATCGCGGACGCCGCGGCTGATCAACTCCTCGATGATCACGCGCGCGCATGCGGTGGCGTTACCCACTGGCCAGTTCCCGGGTCTGCACGAGACGAGCCTGCCAGAACCGTTGCACCTCCTCGTTGGGCCGGTGGCTGTTCAGCGCTCCCTCGTCAACGGCCAGATCGCTGACCTTGATCACCCCGTCCACTGCGATCAGCGGCTCCACGGCCAGATCATCGGCGAGCAGCGCGACCGTGTTGAGCCCGCAGGCATACGGCAGTTCAGGCAGCGCAGCAGCCAGCGCGAGCCCGGCCCTGATCCCGATCGAGGTCTCGAGCGCACTCGAGACGACCACTGGCAGGCCGATGCGCTCGGCAATCTGCAAGCAGGCGCGTACCCCACCGAGCGGCTGCACCTTGAGAACGGCGATGTCTGCTGCTTCGCGCTCGGCCACCTGATAGGGATCCTGAGCGCGCCGGATGGACTCGTCGGCGGCGATGGGCACGCTCAGCCCGGACCGCGCCAGCCGTCGCCGTAGGTCGACGAGTTCGTCGACGCTGGCGCACGGCTGCTCGACATACTCGAGATCGAAGCGATTCAGTTCGCGTACAGCATGCAGGGCCTCATCGACACTCCAGCCTCCGTTACCGTCGATTCGCACTTTTGCTCCCGGACCGAGTGCGTCGCGTACCGCTTCCAGGCGGGAGGCATCGTCGGCCAGTTTCTGACCTCGCTCCGCCACCTTGATCTTGGCGGTGCGGCAGCCGGCCGCGACGGCGATGTCGTGCGCCTGCTCCGGACCAACCGCGGGGATGGTGCTATTGACCGGGATCTCGGTCCTCAACGGCGGTGGCCAACCATGATCGGCTGCCTCCTCGGCCGCGCGCAGCCAGGACACCAGTTCAGCTCCCTGGTAGTCGAGGAAGGGGCTCCACTCCCCCCAACCCGCCGCACCGCGCCACACCATGCCCTGCCGTTCATTGATGCCGCGGAACCGAGTGCGCAGAGCGAGCGCGTAACAGTGGGGCTCCTCCGGCATGGTTCCAGTCTGGCCCAATGGTGGGTGGTCGCCATGGCCTAGCCTGGTCGCCGTGAGCGCAGCCGGCCCAGGACTCGCACGGCTCCGCCCTGTCGACCCATCGGAGGTCGCGGCGGCGCTGGCCGAATCCTTAAGCGGCGGGCCGCCCATCGCGACGCTGCCGGTGGGCCCGATCGAGCGGGCTCGCGCGATCGCGATGCTTCAGCCCGATCAGCCGGTAGTCGAGGCGGACGCGGCAGTAGTGGTCGCCACGTCCGGTTCGACCGGATCACCAAAGGGCGTCGTGCTCTCTCGTGCGGCGATCCGGACGTCCGTGGAGGCGACGCGCGGCCGACTTGGTGGGGTTGGCGACTGGGTGCTCGCATTGCCCACGTACTACGTCGCGGGACTCATGGTCCTTGCCCGCGCGTGTCTGGGCCGCACGCGCGCAGTGCCGGTCGGTTCCGACTTGCGGAACCTGCCGGAGGCGGTCGACACGCTGTCGCAGCGGCGCTACATCTCCTTGGTTCCCCCGCAGCTCGACCGGGCTTTGTGCCACGACGACGTGACAGAAGCCCTTGCCAGCTTCAGCGCGGTCCTGGTCGGCGGCGGCCCGACGGAGGTCGGTCTGGTGGAGCGTGCCCGTGCCGCAGGGATCAGGGTCGTGACGACGTACGGCATGAGCGAGACCTGCGGCGGTTGTGTCTATGACGGGGAGCCGCTGCAGGGTGTCGCCGTCGACATCGCGGACGACGGTCGGATCTTGATCAGAAGTGACACCCTCTTTGCTGCTTATCGGCTGCGCCCCGATCTCACCGCCGAGGCTGTTGTGAGCGGCAGATTTCGCACCCAGGATCGGGGCTATTGGGACGCCGGCAGACTGGTCGTCCTCGGTCGGACGGACGACATCGTGATCACCGGGGGCCACAAGGTTGATCTTGCGGATGTCGAGCAGTCCGTGCAGCGTTGGGCGGCCCAACATGGTGCTCGCGGCGCCGTGCTGGGCGTCCCTGACCCAGCCTGGGGAACCACGATCATTGCCGTCTCGGACTTGCCAGGCTCGCTCGCCGAGCTCCAAGCCGCCGTGCGGGAATCGCTGCCGGCGTATGCCATGCCACGCGAACTGATCTCTCTCGAGCAGCTCCCCTGGCTGGCAGGTGGTAAACCCGATCGGGTAGCGATCAGGTCAATGATCATGAACGTACGCGCTGAGCGAGAGTCGACCGCATGACCGCGGAGACGGCTCGCCGGCCGACTCCGACGCAGTGGCTGGCCGGCGCGCGGCCGCGTACGCTGCCGGCGGCCTGCTCTCCGGTGATCGCGGCAACGGGCCTGGCCGTCTTCGACCAGGGCGCCTCCTGGGTGGCAGCAATCCTGGCGCTCATCGTCAGCCTCGCACTTCAGGTCGGTGTCAACTACGCCAATGACTACTCGGACGGGATTCGCGGCGCTGACACGGAACGCGTCGGCCCGCTGCGGCTCGTCGGTTCGGGTCTGGCGTCCCCGCCGTTGGTGAAGAGAGCGGCGTTTGCCAGTTTCGGGATCGCTGGTCTCGCCGGACTAGCACTTGTGATCATGACCCAGCAGTGGTGGTTGTTGGTCGTCGGTGTGGCATGCGTGCTGGCCGCCTGGTATTACACCGGTGGCAAGCGGCCATACGGATACGCCGGCCTGGGCGAGGTCTTCGTCTTCGTTTTCTTCGGGCTCGTGGCGGTCTGCGGCACGGCGTACGTGCAAGTCGGCAAGGTCTCGCTCGCCACGCTGCTCACAGGGGTATGGGTGGGCGCGTTGGCGTGCGCGATCTTGGTGACCAACAACCTGCGCGACATCCGAGGCGATGCAGCGATCGGCAAGAAGACCTTGGCCACCAGGCTCGGGGACGCCAAGACTCGGGCCTCGTACGTGGCCTTGGTAACTCTCAGCGCATTACTGATCATCATCGTGGCCCTCTTTACGACGTGGTGGGCGCTCCTCGGGCTTGCCGGGTTGGTCGTGATCATTCCTGCTCTTCGCGTCGTGATCTCCGGGGGCACTGGACCATCCCTCATTGGCGTACTCAAAGCCACCAGCCTCGCCGAACTGGTGTGCGCCATCGGATTCGCCGCCGGCCTGGTGCTCTACGCTGCTTGGCTCGCCTGACCCCTATGACGAAACCTACGTTTACGTAGATTGCTGACGGTCTGCACAGGTAGCAACCCATGCAGAGCGCATGCAACCCACGTAAACGTAGGTTTCAGCGGTGGGGTTAGGCGCTTGGCCAGACCCCTGAGGCCTCGAACTCCTCGAGCATTGCCTGGTACGGAGCCAAATCCCAACCCCGCTCCGTGACCCAGGCATCGTCGTAGTAGGTGCGGGCGTAACGGCGGCCGTCGTCGCACAGCAAAGTGACCACGCTGCCGCGCGTACCTTCAGCCTTCATTTCCGCCACGAGCTGCAGGGCACCCCACATGTTGGTGCCGGTCGATCCACCGACCCAGCGGTCCAGCTTGTGGGTGCACCACCGCATGGCCGCGATTGATGCTGGGTCCGGTACGGCGATCATCCGATCGACCAGTGATGGTATGAAGCTGGGCTCAACCCGCGGGCGGCCGATCCCTTCGATCTTGGATCCAGCCGCAGTAGCCGCAGCGTCCCGGTTCCGCCAGCCGTCGTAGAACGCGGAGTTCTCGGGATCGACCACGCAGAGCCGGGTATGGAACTTGTGCAGCCGCATGTATCGACCGATGGTGGCGCACGTGCCGCCCGTGCCCGCCCCGACGACGACCCAGACCGGTATCGGAAACGGCTCGCGGCTCAACTGGGCAAACATCGTCTCGGCAATGTTGTTGTTGCCTCGCCAGTCGGTGGCCCGTTCGGCATAGGTGAACTGGTCGAGGTAGTACCCGCCAGTGCTATCCGCAAGATCTGCCGCCACCTGGTAGATCGTCGTGGGATCCTCGACCAGCTTGCATTGTCCGCCGTAGAACTCGATCAACTCGATTTTCTCTCGTACGGTCGACGCCGGCATCACAGCTACCAACGGCAGGTGGAGCAGCCGCGCGAAATATGCCTCGCTGACCGCAGTGGATCCGGACGACGCCTCCACGAGGGTGGTGCTCTGGTTGATCCAGTTGTTGCAGAGGCCGTAGAGCACCAACGACCGCGCCAGCCGATGCTTCAGGCTGCCGGTCGGATGCACCGACTCGTCCTTCAGATAGAGACTGACGCCCCACGCGACGGGCAGCGGAAACGGATGCACGTGAGTATCAGCGCTGCGATTCGCATCCGCTTCCACCTGCCCGATTGCCCACTCCGACCAGGCGCGGTCTTCCAGGTCAGCCTGTATCACCGTCACTAAATTACCGGTGGACGCCCGGCGCGCGTCATGCGCCAGATTGTCCGCCAGCGCATCGGGCGCCGCTCGCCGCCGGGTTCGGTGAGCCCAATCCGATAGCCGCGCAGTGTTTCGGTCAGCGCCGTACGGGACGGCAGCCGCAGCGCAGACACCCCGGCCCACACCAACACGTAGAGCACGCCTACCGGCAGCGGGAGGTTACGCCTCGCGAGCCAGACCCGATTCCGGGCCTGATACCGGTAAAACTCGGCGTGCCGGGTGGGCTGGATGGCCGGGTGATGTACCACGATTTCCCCGTCGTAGCGAACGTGGAAACCGCCGTCCCAGACTCGCCAGGCAAGCTCGATGCCTTCATGGGCGTACCAGAACGGCTCCGGCCAGCCGGCCGCGAACTCGAAAGCATCGCGCCGGATCGCAACCGCGCCCTCCCAGACGTTCATCGCCGGGCTGCTCCGCGCTGGGTCGCCGACGCGTACGCGTGGAGTCCAGCGCCGAGGCGCTCCTCGGCCTTTAGCATCGACAACTCGCGGTTGGATCATGCCGAGTGTCGGATCCGCAGCGAACTGCATCGCCATCCGGGCCAGGATGTCGTCGGCCGGGAGGCAAGCATCATCGTCGAGGAAGAACAGCAAGTCCCCTTCGACCAGGCTCACACCGGCATTGCGGCCAGCAGGAATGCCGAGATTCTCCCCTAGTCCATGGGCCTTGACCCCGTCAGGCAACCCCACGGGCTGCCACCCGTTGCCGACCACCACAACATCGAGCTGAACCTCGCGCTGGTTCAGCACACTGGCAAGCCCGCGATTCAGATCGTCGGGCCTGTTGCCCATCGTGAGAACAACGACCCCAAACGTCGGCCGCCCAGACTCACTCATCGCAGCCTGGACGAGGCCAGTACGGCGACTAGATGACCTATCAGTGTCACGCCGGCCGCGACAACGAGTGCAGCAAGCAGGACCTTGGTCGCTGCACCAGCAACGAAGAGATCAATGATCGCGGCAATCAGCACCAAGATGGACAACTCCACGGAATGGAAGACCTTGTGAAACGGGACCAGCCCAGCCAGTCGCCGAGCACCACGGAGTAGGCCTCCCCGCGGCGCGCGGACCTCATCCGCGTCACGCATCTGTGTCAAGCCGGAGTAGTGCCGCGCAACATGCACCAGATCGTTCTCCACCTTGTTCAAGGCGATCAGCAAGCCGAGCAGCAGCCCCGCGCTGATCCAGATTCCGCTGAGCCGCAGTTCACCGGTGGCACGGACTCCCAGAGCAACCGCAATCCCGACCTCTGCCACGTAATGCCCCACCCGATCGAGGTACACGCCACGCGGCGATGACGTTTGCCGCCACCGCGCCACCTCCCCATCGCAGCAATCCAGCAGCATCTGCAGCTGCACCAAGATCACCGCGAGAATCGCACCCGACAGCGTGGGCCAACCGGTGGCCACTGCAGCGGCGGCTGCGGCGATGATCATCAGCCACGTGACGCCATTCGCGCTGAACCCGGCTCTCAACAGAATCCGTGTCAGATAAGGGGAAATGTCCCTCAAGTAAGCATGAGCGACCCAGTGCTCGGCGGCAGCTCGGGTACGCACGCTCGGGGGCTGCGTCACCTCGCGCAGCTGAGCAATGGTCGGGCGGGCAGGTCGCTCAGCACTGACATCGAAACCAGCCGTCACCGCCATCTCCCCTGCCAGCTCACATCTCGGCGCCAGGGCACGGCGACGACAGGTCCGCACGGCATCCCGACAGCCTATCGTCGACTGTTGTATCGACCCCCGGCCAAGACGCATACTCTTCGTTATGGGGCGGTATCTACCGATCATCATCATCGGATTGCTGATGATCTACTGTGTCGTCGAAGTTGCTCAGGCCCCGCCGTACGCCGTCCGCCGGATGCCTCGTTGGCTCTGGGCGACCGCGATCATCTGCCTGCCTCTAGCCGGCGCCGTCTGCTGGCTGTTGTTGGGTCGACCCAACGCGGAGTCCTCCGGCGCTCGACAGCAAAAGCAGCCGCCGAAGGCACCCGACGACGACATCGACTTCCTGCGCGGACTCTGAGTCCAAGCAGGCCTACCAGGATCGTTGGATCTGGTACGCGCGCTCGATCGCATCCTCGAACCTTTTCGTGCTCTGCTGAGCACTCACATCCCCGAAGTAGTGGTACGTGAGTTTCCGGAGCTGCTCCGTCGCTGCCGAATCTCCTTGCAATGCGAGGATCCGGGCCATGACCTCTCCGGCCTCCCCGGCACCCAGCAGTGGCAGGGTGTCCAACAGCCGCGACGGTGTGCGGTAGGCGCTTGGCGCCGGCTCGGTGATCACCAGTGGCTTGCCGGTCGCCAGCCAGTCATAGGCAACCGCTGAGATGTCAGTGATGCATGCATCGGCGAAATCCCACTGCCAGCCATAACCGTTGCGATCAATGAGGTGCCGGTCGCCGGCCTTCGCAAGAAGGGCTCGGATTGCCTTGTCTGCCTCACGATCCTTGCGAGAGGCGTATCCGGTCCGGGCGTGCGGCCGGTAGATCACGCGGATCGAGGGGTCGGCGACCAGCGCCTCGATGATCGCCACGCCGTGACTGGCCAGTGACCCGTACGCAATGCTCGGTCGGTCGCCCTCCCAGGTGGGCGCGTACCAGATGCGCATGCCGGAATCGAGGGGCCAGTTCGGAGCGCCCGGGTAGCTGTGGTCAAGCTGTGGGCGACCGACTGCCAGTGTGCGCTCGGTCGCATCGAAACCGCGCAACGCGCGATCGAGGCGATCACGCCCGGCGTCGCCGCCCACGAAGACCAGATCGTATGCCTTGTGCTGGTTCGATACGCTGCCAGCCTTGTCACTCTCCCCGTGCCCGATCTGAATGTGCACCGGACTTGCGAACCGCAGCATGCGGAAGTTCGCCTCGAGCTGATTGAGGTAGAGCACGATCCGAACATCACGTTCTGCTACCAGCTCCTCGAGGGCGGCGCTGCCGCGCGCGAAAGCAACCGGGAGACGGGTGATCTGGAGCAGTCGGTCCCCGGTGTCCGGCCGGTCGACGATCACGAAGACGGGATGCTGCTGGGCGAGGTGTTCCAGCGGCAACCGCCACTGCTCGAACTGGTAGAAATTCTCGGGCCCTGTGGCGAAGAAGACGGCTACGCCCGCATTGGGCAGCATTGCGTGCCGGCCTACCCGATCCGCGAATGCCGGGCCCGCCAGCCGGTTCCGCACCAGTGTGGCGGCCTGGCGAACTGGACCGATCGTGGCGGCAATCCGGGCGCGTGGGTCGATCATCCGGTACCAGAGCAGTTCAAATAGCCGGCCTACACAGCAGACTCGGTGCGATCACCGCTCCACTCGGTGTGGAAGGTGCCGTCGTTGTCGACTCGGTGGTAGGTGTGCGCGCCGAAGAAGTCCCGCTGCGCCTGGATCAGGGCGGCAGGCAGCCGTTCTGCACGAATTCCGTCGTAGTAGGCCAACGAGGATGAGAATGCCGGTGTCGGAATGCCGTTTTGCGCGGCCCCGGACACTACTCGCCGCCAGGCAGCCAGACTGTTGCCGACGGCTTCGGTGAAGTAGTCATCGGCCAGCAGCAACGGCAGGTCCGGCTTGCGCTCATACGCCTCGGTGATCCGATTCAGGAAGCGCGCCCGGATGATGCAGCCGCCGCGCCAGATCCTGGCCATGGCGCCGCGATCGATGTTCCAGTCGTACTCAGCGCTAGCTGCCGCGATCTGGTCAAAGCCTTGGGAGTAGGCCACCACCTTGGAGGCGTACAAGGCCTGCCGCACGTCTTCGACGAACTCATCACGATCTGCCACCCCCCACTGTCCGCTTCCTCCAGGAAGCTTGGCCTGGGCAGCCTCGCGTTGTGGCACTGATCCTGACAGTGCCCGGGCCATGGTCGCCTCCGCAATACCGGTGATCGGCACACCAAGATCAAGAGCGTTTTGTACCGTCCACCGACCCGTGCCCTTCTGCTCGGCCTGATCCAGCACCACATCGACGAAGGCCTTACCGGTACCGGCATCGACATGCCCCAGCACCTCGGCAGTGATTTCGATCAAGAATGACTCCAGATCGCCCTCATTCCAGGTCTTGAAAATCTGGGCGATCTCAGATGCCGAGGCACCGGTAGCCTGCTTGACCAGGTCATAGGCCTCGGCAATCAACTGCATGTCGGCGTACTCGATGCCGTTGTGCACCATCTTCACAAAATGGCCCGCCCCGTTGGGGCCCACATAGGTGCAACACGGCACCCCGTCGACCTGGGCGGCAATACTCTCCAGCAACGGACCCAGCGACTCATAGGATTCCCGCGAACCCCCCGGCATGATCGAGGGGCCGTTAAGCGCACCCTCCTCACCGCCAGAGACGCCGGTGCCCACAAAGTGCAGACCCATCTCGGCCAGCTTCGCCTCACGACGGATGGTGTCGGGAAAGTGGGCATTGCCGGCATCGATGACAATGTCACCCTCCTCCAGCAGCGGAGTCACCTCAGCAATCACCGCATCAGTCCCAGCACCCGCCTTCACCATGATCAACACCCGGCGCGGTCGCTCCAGCGAGGCGACAAAATCGGCCATGGATTCCGACGGAACAAACGTCCCCTCTGACCCAGCCTCTGCAAGCAGCGACTCAGTCTTGGCGTAGGTGCGATTGTGGATCGCAACCCGATGACCATGCCTAGCGAAATTCCGCGCAAGATTGCGGCCCATCACCGCAAGACCGGTGACACCGATCTGAGCAAGTTCAGCCATCCTTGGAAACTCTCCTTTGGGGCGTTATGAGACGATCGTGCAGCGAGCGGGGTCGCTGTGCCGTTGGCTCAGCGTATCGGCTTCCGAACCTGAACGGGTCGGCGCCGATAGCTCCTGTCTGAACCTTGCGCTGGAGGGAAGGTAATGCTTCAGCCGCTAGGCATCAGTGCCGAAGCGGAGGCTGTATACGTCGCGCTTGGGCCCCTGCCCTCGGCGTCAGTAGCCGAGCTGGCGCGGCTCACATCGTTAACGCCCGAGCAGGTTGCTGAGAACCTCGAGGAGCTGAGAAAGCTCGGACTGGCGACGGATTCCTCGCGCGGGAACTGGCGAGCACTGCCGCTGCTGGATGTGGTCAATCAGCTCAAGGCGCAGCGGCTGTCCGAGATCGAACTCGCGAGCGTCGCCGCCGAGTCGTTGGAAAGCCACCTGCTGGCCGCTGGGGCTACCCAGGAGGACGACATCAAGACCCTCGTCGGACGCGATGCCATCGTCGCGGCCCATCGTGAGCTGATGGACTCCGCACGCCGGGAGATCTGCTTCTTCGACAAACCTCCATATGCTCAGGTCCGATCGGTCATCACCGAGGAGGCGCTGAGCATCGAGCCGGAGTGGCGGGCGCTCGAGAGGAGCGTGACCTTGCGATGCGTCTACGACCCAGGCTTCGACACTGACCGACTTGCCGAGCTGAGCCTGTTTGCCAACAAGGGCGAGCAGTCGCGCACCTCGCCGGTTCCGATGAAGTTGATCCTCATCGATTCTCATACGGCATTGATACCGTCGATGCGCTCGTACGCCCCGGGTCATGAGCTCCGTGCCTCCATCGTGCGCCATGCCCTTCTGGTCGAAGCGCTGCAGTGGCTTTTTGAGGCAGTGTGGGATGCCGCTGTGCCGATCATGACCTCCGTCAACAGCGAAACCGATCCGCGCCGACAGATGTTGATCTCCATGTTGATGACCGGTTCCACCGACTCTGCGATTGCGAATACGTTGAACATCAACGTGCGCTCGGTGCGGCGCTGGATCTCCGAACTGATGGACGAGCTGGGCGTATCGACGCGCTTGCAGCTAGGCGCGGCACTCGTACGGTCGGACGGCTTGCGTGGCGATCGCGCACGCGCAGGCCATGCATCATCGATTCTTTGAGGACTGTGAGCCGAGAACTCTCCCACCACCCCAAAGCCACGCCCGCGGTCCTAAGTGAACCGCGGGCGTCGCCCAGGGGGAGGAACTCCGAGCGGAACCTCGGGGAAAAGTTCCACACGGGCTGTGCTGGTTAAGCCACGCTCACTACGTAGCCCAACCACCGGGAACGTCAGGTATCCCGGCTTCCTTGCGGAAGATCTGGTGCTCGCTTTCTAAAGCAAACACTATCTGACTTTGGCGCGATTTCACTAGCCTTCCGGACCGGATTTGCGGGCTGTCCGTTCCAGATCGGAAATCGCGACGCCGATCGCGACCCGGAGGGGCCGCGGAACTCTGCAACGCAGCCGTTCGATTCGGCGCTGCTATTTGAGCGTATGTTCCCCGAACGTCGGTTTAGAGGCTGTGTCCGCGGTTGAGGCTGTGACCCCGGTTCAGGCTGTGTCCGCGATTGAGGCTGTGTCCGCGATTGAGGCTGTGTCCGCGATTGAGGCTGTGACCGCGAGTGGACTGCATAGGAGGTTCCCTTCTTGACGTCCCGCCGTGCCCTGAAGCCAGCGAGAACCTGATCTTTGTCAAGAAGGACGCTATGCAGGCGCCATGTACGAAGTCACGCAGAAAGGGCAGCAGGAAGAGGACATGTCCTAAAGTAGACATGCCAAAATCGCGTTAGGTGCTTCGCACTCTCCAACGCGTACGCGGTGGGTGTCGACTCACTCACGCACATGCTCGGTCCGTGGCCACCGTGGCCACGGAATCGCCCCCCATCGGATGGTGGACCGTCACCGATTGCGCGCCGTCAATCGACCCACAGAACGGGCTCTTCGCCCATGCGAGATGTGGCCCGTTCCGAGAGTCAGCCTGAAACGTGCGACGGCTTGGCGTCAAGAACCCTGCTCAAAAAATTCTCCCCCGATGGTCTGCAAGACCGAATGTAACCTGCCTCTGAGCATGCTGCAGGCAGTCGCAGTGGATTTATGAAACCATCGCCGCGACCAGAATGAGCTGCATCTTGTGCCATCCGTGCAAGGCCACTGTCAAGGAGGCGTCATGTCCTGCACCTTTGTTCCTCCCTATCTGCTGCAGCGCATCGCCTTGCGGGCAGGCACTCGCCACGCGTCCGCCTCCGGCAGGGAGACGCTGCAGGTCGATGACCGGCTCCGCGCCCGGCGGGAGTCGCCACCGGGTCACATGGCCGCTCCCCGTCTGCCTGGCGCCAAGACGCGAGTGGTGCACACGGCCAACTACACGGAGTCGCTGCCTGGTGAGGTTGTCCGAAGCGATGGCGATCCGCCGGTCGGTGATCTGGCAGTCGACGAAGCCTTCGACTCATCCGGGCAAGTTTGGGACATGTTCGACAGCCAGTTCGGCCGGCGGTCCATTGACGGACATGGCGGCACAGTGTCCATCACCGTCCACTATGGGCGCGATTACGACAACGCTTTTTGGGACGGTACTCAGCTCGTCTTTGGCGATGGGGACGGGCAGATTTTTGATCGCTTCACCAAGCCGATGGATGTCATGGCGCACGAGTTCACGCACGGTGTCACACAGTTCACCGTCGGATTGGCTTATCAGGATCAGCCAGGTGCCCTGAATGAGAGCATCAGCGATGTCTTTGCCTCAATGGCTAAACAACGAATGCTCGGCCAAACCGCCGCCGAAGCTGACTGGCTAATCGCGGCGGAACTCTTCCTGCCGGGGATCAACGCAAAGGCGCTCCGCTCGATGCGCGAACCGGGAACGGCATACGACGACCCACAAATTGGACGGGATTTGCAAGTGGGATCCATGGCCGACTATGTCGAGACCGACACGGACAGCGGCGGCGTACACATCAACTCAGGAATTCCCAACCGTGCCTTCGCGTTGGCTGCGTTAGACATTGGTGGATATAGCTGGGAGAAGGCTGGCCAGGTCTGGTACGACACGCTGGTCAGCGGACAGTTGAGCGCGCGGGCCAACTTTGAGTCGTTTGCGCAGGCCACCGTCACCTCCGCACATCGACTTTTCATGAACGACCCGTCGGTGGCCGAGAAGGTTCGGGCGGCGTGGGTCGAGGTCGGCCTTCTCGATGCGGATGTCGATCTCGCCGGCTATCAGGCCACACACCATGGCTTGGCCGAGCCTGCGGACTCCTCAGAGTCGCCTGTCGGTGCTGCTCAGGCCGGATCGACAGACCAGCCCGCGACCGTCGCTGTATGCCGTAGCGGTGGTTTCGCGGGCACGACCAAGCTCGGGCAGTTGGATCTCAACTCCGATCCTGAGGGGCCGGAGGTCCGCAACCTGCTGATGCGGGTCGATACCGAGCACATTACTTCCACCCGACCGACACCAGATCGGTTCGTTTACACGGTCGAATATGGCGATTGGCGGCTCACGGTGCCGGAGCAGGACCTCACTCCGGAGTTGCGCCGGCTTGTACAGGTGGTGCTGAACCGCGGCAGCTAGAGTGACAAGGGTGCTGGTGCCGGTCGGGAGAGCGCGCGAGCGAACGTATCCGCGCTCAGTTGGGGTGCTTGGGCACGGATTCCTGGCCGAGCCCGTGCTACGGCGGCTGTTGCGCGCGCTGCCCGCAGAGACCTACATCTCGACGTACGGCCTGGACGCTGAGGTGCTGACTCAGCTACAACGGCTGGGAGCCAAATGCGCCGCAAGCCCTGCGGATCTAGCCGCACGCAGCGAATACGTCTTCGTCCTGATGCATGAATTGGCAGATCTCGAGGCCGACCTCAGCGGTCCGAGCGGACTGCAGGCCGGGGTCCACAGTCCCACCATCCTGGTGGTGGGAGCGATCTCTCCCCCAGATGACCTGCGCAGCTTGGCCGGCGATCTCACGGAGAAGACAGCTGGCCTCCTCAGGGTGGTCGATGCCCCGCTGAGCGGAACTCAAGCAGCCGCCGCCTGCGGCGAATTGTCCATCGTGGTTGGCGCCGCGGCGGGTCTCTATCGAGACGCGCTGCCCGTACTGGAGTTGCTGGGGAGTTGCGTACGCGTCGGCGGTGTTGGCAGTGCCCAGATTGCCAACGCTTGCGGGCAATATGTGATCGCGGCCACGGCTATGGCGGTCAGCGAGGCGGCGGTCATCGCCGAACGAGCGGGCCTCGACCTTGCTCGAGTGCTGCACAGCTGGCAGCATTCGCAGGCAGGAAGCCGGGTGCTGGCGGCTGCGCAAGCCAAGCTCCTCAACCGGGACTTCGAACCCGATCTGCCCGCCGGAGCCGCGCTGGCGCCCCTCGAGGTCGCGTCTCAACAGGCATGGCGGACTGGCACCACAGCGCGTCTGGTGGCAAACGTGCGAGAACTCTTCCAGCTGTTGGATCGAGCCGGCCTGAGCAGTCAGGATCTGACGTCGACCTACCAGTACCTGAGCGCACAGCACCCTGAGCGCCGGGAAGCACAGGGTTAACTGTTGGGACGCCCAGGGTGCAAGCGAGTGTCGGAAAAAGCGCCCGGGGCGGACAGCCACATGCACGCATCCCGGCCCGGGGTTCTGCGGTCAGGTCAGCTGAAGAATCACTATCACCAAAATTATGATGACGAGGATACCGATAATGGTTCCGATAAGTCCTCGGTTCATGGGCACGACCTCCTCTCCAGCCTTCGAGGTACCCGCGGACTGCGGACGTAAACACTAGCGGCGCGCGACCGCAGGGGCAGGCCGATCGATGGTCAGCTGACGTAATTCAGGGTTAGCGAAGGCGAGAGCCGCGACAAGCAGGATCAGGAGCCCCCCAATGAGAAATGGGACTCGCGCGTTTGACACGTCGGTCAGGAGCCCTGTGAGGGCGTAGGTGACCGGCACTGCGGCCAAACTGGAGAATGACAGGGCACTCATGACCCGTCCGATCTGACCGGCCGGAGCCAGCTGGAGGACAGCGGACGTGACCAGCGTGCCATAGAAACCGGCGCCGAGGCCCGAGCTCAGGCCAAGGAGTCCCGCAGCAACCAACGAGGCAGATACAGGTAGCCCCAGCGCCGGCAACAAACCGAGCCCTACGACGCTGAGTCCCATGGCCGTCAAGCCGAAGAGGGCGACATAACCAGTGTGGCGGACGGTCTTGCGCCACAGCAGGAACCCGGCCCCCGCAGCCGCGCCGAAACCGAAGCCCCCGAGAACCCAACCGACGGCTTGCACGCCCCAGCCGGTCTCGTTGGCCAGCAACGGCACGCCAGCGATCATCGGCCCGGAGAACCCCAGTTCTGCGACGAATACGACGATCAGTAACGTGGCCAGAGTCCGGTAGCCACGGATCAACCGGATGCCAGCTCTCAAATCCGCCCACACCGACAGCACGGGTTGCTTCGAGTTCCGTTCAGCGTCGGGCACGTCCTGGCCTAGTGCATCCTCCTCGGGGATGGCCATTCGCGTCATGGCCAAGAGGACGACCGAGACCGCGAACAACCAGGCGTTCACCCAGAACGCCGCCGCGGCGCTGGCCACGACAAGCAGCCAGCTGCCCAAAGGTGCGCCGGCGAACTCGGCGCCACGCGCCACTATGGTCTTCGCGGCGACGAGGCGCGTGATCGAATCGCGCCGAACCAGATACCGAGGGGCGCTGTTGACGGCGGGCAGAAAGAAGCCGTCCACCACCCCGAACAGCACCGCCAGCACACCAAGCAGCAGCGGCATGACCTCACCGCCGCCCACGACGATCGCGAAGACGACCATGATCAAGGTCCGCAGCACGTCTGAAGCGATGATGGTCAGCTTTGGCCCGATCCGATCGACGAAGACCCCTCCGACGAGCAAAAGCGCTGCCTGCGGGACGGCGCCAGCCACCAGGATCAAGCCGACCTTCGCTGGCGTAGTCGTCTGCACAGCAACCCAGGCGAGGGTGACGAGGTAAATATGATTGCCGATCAACGACGTGGCCAGGCCGATCAGCCAGCGCAGCACGTGAGGCAACTTCTCAACTCCCCTCAGGGGAGGGGTCGATCCGTCACGATCTGCAACCCTCGACTGTCGTGGAGCTGGAAGCCATGCCAAACATCATGACAGCGCAAGCAGTGCTCGGGTCAAGGCGTCCAACCGAGCAGCGCCGTACCAGCGCGCAGGCCGCCGAACAAGATGACTGCCGCAATCGCAGGCAGCACCACCACGCGCCACGGGTGACGGCGGATCCACACGCAGCCCAGCACGAACAGAATCGCCCAGACCGCAATGAAGCCGATGATGGCCCACAGAGGAGCCATCAGACCGGTCGCGAAGAACAAGATCGACATGGCGAGCAGTCCGGCGAGCGCGATGCCGCCGAGCACATAGCCGATGATTGACGGCCTGGTCTGTGTCTCCCCGGATGTGGCCATGGTTCTCACTCCTCCCACGGCAGTGGCTTGCCTTCGGCGACCGGAGCTACCGGAATCACCACGACCGGCCGAGGCTGACGATGAGCCAGGTGGGCGGCGACAGACCCCGTGAGGAACTGTTTCAGCCCAGCCCGCACGCCACCCCGCCGGCTGCCGACGATGATCATCTCGACGTCGAGGATGTCGGCCAGCCGGGTGAGCGCGTACGCGACGTCGCCTGCCAGCTCTCGAAAAGACAAGTCAATGGAATCGTCAGCGACCGCCGTCCGGACCTGGGCCACTAGCCCTTGATCGAAGTCTGTGTCCTTGAGCTCGGGTAGGTCCGGATCGAGTGGGAGCGAGGCGACGGTTCCGTCAGGCAATTCCTCCACGACGTATCGTCCAGGGTCGACGTGCGCGCAGACCAGGGCAGCGTCAAACGTACGCGCGAAGCGGGCGGCATGGCGCAGCACCACGTCGGACTGGCCATAGGTAACCCCGACCAGGATCCGGCGTTCTGCCTGATGTTCCGCCATCTCCTCGCTCCTGTGCTTCGATCAGACACTAGCGCCGGTCGCGCCAACGAGCCAGGCGCTTAGCCCGACAATGTATCGCGGTTGATGGGCTTGCCAGCCTCAAGGGAGAGCAGCGTCGCCTTCGCGTCGAGCCCACCGATATAGCCGCCGAGCCTTCCGTCACTGCGGAGTACCCGGTGGCACGGCACGACGACCGGCATCGGGTTCGTGGCACAAGCCGTGCCGACTGCCCGCACGGCCCGCGCATGACCGGTGGCTGCGGCCACTTCGGCGTAGGTCTCGGTGCGCCCATAGTTGATCAACACAAGGTGGGCGAGCACTGCCCGCCGGAACCCACGAGCCAGCCGGAAGTCCAACGGGAGCACGAAATCTCGGCGTTTGCCGGCGAAATACTCCCCTAGTTGGCGAGCCGCCTGATCGAGCCGACGCGGAGCACGCAGGATGCGCGGGCTGATCAGCTCCGACAATCCCTGCAGCACACGATCATGGTCCTCGCGCTCGTACGCGACCCGGACCAGGCCCTGGTCGGTCGCCGCGACGAGCAGTGTGCCGACAGGTGAATCCACTGTCCGATACGCGACGTCCAGCAGCTGGTCCGCCTCGGCTGCCGCCACAAGTTGATCACGGAGACGATCCATCGTCTCCGCATCGGCGGCAATGATGGGGTCAAGCACGGGGTCACTGGAGTTGATCATCATCGGGAGTCCTTCTGCGGTCTGATGGGTTGAGAGTTGTGATAGCGGCGGCGGAGAGCGCGGATGCCGTCATGGGCGGCGCGTCGAGCTGCGTCGGTTGAGCCGCCGACGAGCGCGGCGACCTCCGCGTACGGCATGCCGGCCACATGGTGGTAGGCAACCGCCTGTCGCTGTTTGGTCGGGAGCGCACGGAGCGCCGCCCACAGGCCGTCGTCAGACGTTTCCGAAACATCGGTTGCGGACCTGGTCTGTGCGACGCCAGCAACCGGCGTCGCCCTGCGGCGCTCGGCACGGAGAATGTCGATCGCCTTGTGGTGGGCAATAGTGACAAGCCAAGCCTCGATGTTGGCGCCGTCCCCGAGGTCTGGATATGCGCGCAAGGCGGCGAGGAAGGTCTCCGACCAGGCATCGTCGGCGTCCGACCGTGCGAGCACGGCACGGCACACCCGGAGCACGGTCGGTCCATGCTCTGCCACGATCTCTTCAAACGGCTGTTTCATCGTCATCAACCTTGTAGACGATGGCACGGGGCAAAACGTGAGGTCATCGGGGAACCAAAAAACAGAGCTGCGAGCGTCGGGAAGACGAGCTGAACGACGACGAAGTAGGCGGATCCCCGCGATTGCGCGAGCAGCTCAGAAAGGAGAATGCGTGGATGGATTCGATCTCACCGACCGGGTCGCTCTGATAACCGGTTCGAGTCGCGGTATCGGCCGTACGCTCGCGGCAGGGCTTGCAGATGCGGGCGCCACGGTGGTGCTCAACGGCATGCACCAGGCCGTCCTGGAGGATGCCCAGGCGAGCTTTCGGGACCAGTACAGGTCAGATCGGGTGTACGCGAGAGCCTTCGATGTGACGGACGAACTGCAAGTGGCCGAGGCGGTGACCTGGATCGAGGACGAGGTGGGCCCGATCCGTATCGTGATCAACAATGCGGGAATCCAGCATCGCGTACCGCTCCTGGAACTTGATCTCACCGACTGGGAGCAGGTGCTGCGGGTCAACCTCACCGGCGCATTTCTCGTGGGTCGCGAGGTCGCCCGCCGGATGATCGACCGCGGCCGTGGCAAGATCATCAATATCGCATCGGTGCAGTCCGAGCTGGCCAGACCGACCATCGCGGCGTACACGACAGCCAAGGGAGGACTCCGGAATCTGACCCGCGCGATGGCTGCGGAATGGGCCGGGGCCGGTCTCCAGGTCAACGCGCTCGCACCTGGCTACATTCACACGGAAATGACCCAGAACCTTGTGGACGATGAAGCCTTCAATACCTGGGTCCTCACCCGGACTCCTGCCCACCGTTGGGGAACCAGCGCCGACCTCGTTGGCCCCGTTGTCTGGCTTGCCTCGGATGGCTCCGATTACGTGAACGGCCAGGTGATTTATGTCGACGGTGGGATGACGGTCGTGCTCTAGCGCCCCGCGCCGCTCGAGTTCCAGACACCTAATTCAACCAATCGGTTGACAATCGAGGGATGGTCGCCGTAGGCTCTTAATCAACCGATCGGTTGAATAAGCGCGGCGGAGGAGGCAGAGATGAGCGAGGATCGACTCTCACGGGTCTTCGCCGCATTGGCCGACCCGACCAGGCGCGACATCGTGGCCAGGCTCTCTGTCGGGGACGCCACGGTAGGCCAGCTGGCCGCACCGTACGACGTGTCGATTCAAGCCGTGTCCAAGCATCTCAAGGTGCTGGAGGACGCGGGGTTGGTGAGCCGCAGCCATGATGCGCAACGCCGCCCGCGGCACCTGGAGGCCGAAGTCTTCGACCTCATGACGGCCTGGATCGAGCGATATCGGAGGCAAGCCGAGGAGCGATTCCGCAGGCTCGACGCCGTACTCGCTTCCATGGACGACGAAAGTGAACCAACCATCAACAAAGGAGCAGCATCATGACCACGAACACTACGCACGAAGCCGCGACGCGCGAGACGACGATCGAGGCTGACCCCAACCTGCCAACAATCCGGATCATTCGTGACTTCGATGCGCCGCGAGACCGGGTCTTCAGGGCGTGGGTTGACCCGGAACTGGTCGTCCAGTGGCTGGGCCCGAAGAGCAGCGAGATCAGGATCGACCAGTGGAACGCTCGCACCGGAGGCAACTTCCGCTATGCGTCGGTGCAGGACGGCGAGGAGGTGGCCGCCTTCTACGGGTCCTTCCATGAGATCCGACCGAGCGAGCGGCTGGTGCAGACCTTCACCTGGGAAGGTATGCCCGATGGTGTCGCCTTGGAGACCATCACGTTCGAAGACCTTGGAGACGGCCGGACCAGAACGATCGGTCTCTCCCTCGTCGAGAACCTCGAATCTCGCGACGGGATCATGGCGAGCGGGATGGAGGTCGGGGTCTACGAGGGCTACGAGAAGCTCGATGCCCTACTCGCCCCAAGCTGAATGATTCCGGGTTGTCAGCGTCTCAGCGGGTTATAGCCTGCTGAGACGCTGACAAGTCGGTGGCGGTTTGTCGAAAGCTTTGTTCGGGTACGCCACAGTGTGAGCAGTCGCCTACTCTGCATCTGAGGAGGCACGAATGACTCGTCCGATCGCGAGCTTGCTGCTGCTGGGCGCCAGCGGGGACCTATCCGGACGACTGCTGTTGCCCGCACTTGGGCAACTGCTCGACCGTGAGGAGTCACGCCGCGGAGTCGTGCTGATGGGTGCCGGCGCCGAGGACTGGGACGCCAATACTTGGCGGGAGCGAGTTCGGACGTCATTCGCCGATGGGAAGGTGTCCGAGGAGGCCCTGCAGAGCGTGCTCGCCACGACGCGCTATGAAAAGGCCGACGTAACCAGCGCGGAGGATTTGCAATCACTGATCGATTCCTGCCCGCCCGCGCCCGCGCTGTATTTTGCCCTGCCTCCTTCGGTGACCGTCGCTGCATGCAAGGCCCTCCAGCAGGTGTCGCTGCCGGAGGGGACAACGCTAGTGCTGGAGAAGCCTTTCGGCATCAACGAGGAGGGCGCCGCCAGCCTGAACATGTTGCTCGCCGAACTCGTTCCGGAAGACCAAGTGCACCGAGTTGATCATTTTCTCGGGCGCTCTACGGTGCTGAATCTGCTCGGTGTCCGCTTCGCGAACCGCCTGTTCGAACCTGTGTGGAGCAATGAGCACATCGATCGCGTCGACATCGTGTTCGATGAGCAGCTCACGCTGGAGAACCGGGCGCGCTACTACGACCACGCGGGCGCGCTGATGGACATGATCCAGAGCCACCTGCTCCAAGTGCTGGCCCTGGTGGCGATGGAGCCGATCGCCGCCGTGAACGCGGTAGATCTGCGTGATGCCAAGGCCCAGGTGCTGCGGGCCTGTAGGCCGTGGGACGACGATCCGGTCGCGTCGGGACGCCAGGCTCGTTACACGCACGGCTCGATCGATGGCCGGGACGTTCCCGACTACACAGCCGAGCCCGGGGTCGATCCGGCACGGAACACCGAAACCCTCGCCGAACTGATCGTGGAGATCGACAATTGGCGCTGGTCGGGCGTGCCGTTTCGGCTGCGGTCGGGCAAGGCGTTGCGGGAGCGCCGGAAGGAGGTGCTGGTCACCTTCAAGCCGCTGCCACACCTACCGACCGGGATGCAGGGCGAGCCAATTCCCGACCGGTTACGGCTGACCATGGGGCCGGACCGGATGGCGCTGGAGATGAACGTCAACGGTCCGGATGATCCGCTGAAACTGGATCGGGTGTCGCTGGACACCGACCTCAGTCCTGGGCGACTCCCGCCGTACGGTGAGGTGCTAGCAGGCGTACTGGATGCGGACCCCTTGCTCTCGGTGCGTGGTGACACGGCCGAGGAGTGCTGGCGCATTGTGGATCCGGTACTGCAGGCCTGGCGCGAGGGGAAGGCACCGATGGATGAGTACGCCGCCGGGTCAGATGGCCCCGCGAGCTGGGACTTGAGCAGCAGGATGTGAAGATCGGAAGCGGCCTCGGCCTCGCGCAAACTGCCCTCGCTGTGACGGGCTCGACCGGTCGTCTCGGTTCGCGGGTGGCCCGTGGACTCTCCGAGCTCGGCGTCGACCAGCGCCTCGTGGTACGCGATCCCTCGAAGGCGCCGGCCTTGCCCGGAACCCACATCGCAACAGCCGACTACGGTGACGGCGCCGCGGTCCGAACGGCGCTCGCTGGTACCCATACCGTCTTCATGGTGTCCGCCGCCGAGACACCCGAACGGCTTGAACAGCACCTCACGTTCATCGACGCGGCTGTCGACGCCGGCGTAAAACGGATTGTGTACGTGTCCTTTTTCGGTGCCTCTCCAACGGCAACCTTTACCCTGGCGCGCGACCATTGGGCGACCGAGGAGCACCTGCGCTCAGTCGGCGTCGCCCACACGATCTTGCGAGACAACATCTATGCGGACTTCACGCCACACTTGATCGGAACCGATGGGAACATTCGCGGCCCTGCAGGTGACGGGCGGGTGGCGGTGGTCGCCCAGGCCGATATTGCCGAAGTTGCCATTGCGGTCCTCACCGGCGATAGCGCGTACGACGGGCAGACCCTGAACCTCACCGGGCCCGCGGCTCTGACGATGAACGAGATCGCGAGCATTTTGAGTGATCATCTCAGCCGAACGGTCGGATACATCCCCGAGACGATCGAGGAGGCTTACGCATCCCGCGCCGTCTACGGCGCGCCGCCCTGGCAGGTGGACGCCTGGGTCAGCACGTACACGGCGATCGCGGCTGATGAACTTTGCACCGTCACCGAGGATATTTCTGAAGTGACGGGGCATCCGGCGATCACCTTGAAGCAGGTTCTGGCGGCGGGATGAACGATTCTCTAGGCGTTTTTGAGAATGCGGGCCACCCCATCGTGCCCGCGACGCGTGGCGTGCTGGAGCGCAGTCACGCCGCCACGGTCGGCGATCCGCGGATCAGCGCCAGCGTCTAGGAGAATCGTCACGATCTGCTGGTAGCGCTTCGAACCGTCGCCGAGGATCACCGCCTCGAGCAAGGCGGTCCAACCGAGGTCGTTCACGTGATTGACATCGATGCTGGTACGCACCACGCGCCGCACGTAGTCGACATGACCGCGCTCGCTCGCCGGGATGAGAGACGTCCCGCCGAACCGGTTGCGGATAGTCAGATCAGGCCGGGCAAGCAGTAACACCTCGAGCATGTCGACGCTGCCGGTTACTCCGGTCACCAACCACGGCGTGTCGTGTTGGTCATCCAGCGCATCGGGTTCTGCGCCCAGATAGACCAGTAACCGAGCGACAGCGAGCCTGTCCCCGGTGACGGCGAGCAACAGTGGCGTACGTCCGCTCTCGTCGCGGGTCTCAAGATTTGCTCCAGCCCGGACGGCGAGCGCCGCGGCTGTTGCGTCACCGCGTTCAGCGGCAGCGAGCAAGCGCCGGTTGGCCGTTCCCTTCGACGGCTTGTCCGCCTTGAGCGCGTCGCTCAGCACCTCGGCTATCTCGCTGTGGCCCTTGGATGTGGCGTGCGCGAGCGGGGTGATCTGATCACGTTGGGACTGCAACCGCGGGTCGGCGCCGGCGGCGACCAGGACCCGCACGGTGTCGACATAGCGGCGAGATCCGTCGCCGAGGATGATCGCCTCGTGCAGGGCGGTCCATCCCAGGTTGTTGATGTGGTCGATCTTGATCTTGGCCTGGACCAGTCGGCCGGCGATGTCGGCGTGGCCGCGATCGGCTGCCCGGATCAGCCCGGTGCCATTGAAGGAGTCCTTGGAATCAACATCTGCGCCGTGCTCGAGTGTGAGGTTCAACAGCTCCAGGTGTCCCTCGCTCGTGGAGATGAGGTAGGCGCTCTGCACTGTGTTGTCCTTGGCGTTCACATCGGCGCCTCGGGCGATGAGGGCTCGGGCGCGGCGGAGGTCGTTGTCCCAAGCGGCGGCAATCAGCTGCTGGTTCAGCCTGGCCAGCTCCTGCCGGCCAGGCTTGGCGGCTGTTGTCGTGGTGGGCTGGGAGCTCGGCCTGTTGGTCGGCGTTGGGCTGGTCCCAACCGCTCTTGAGGTTGCCTGCTCCGATGCGCCGGATGTCGCAGACTGACCACCGTTGCAGGCCGTGGCAGCAACAAGGATGGCTGCCGTGATGGCAAAGGAGCGGATTGATCTCATCTGTCCAACCAGAGTGCCACGACACAGCGGCGACCTGTCCGATCAGGGACAGCGGTACTTTGACTGCCGTGACGACCGAGTCAGACAACGACCGGCCCGTTCGAACAGTGGCAGCGGATGATCCGCGTGTAGTTGCGGCCACCACGGCCGTACAGGCTGGAGATCTTGCCGCGCTGCAGAGTCTGCTCGCTTCGGACCCGTGGCTGGCGACGGCCCGCATCGGCGACGCGGACTGCTATCGAACTCTGCTGCATGCGGCAACCGACTGGCCGGGCCACTTTCCCGAGGGTCCTGCGGTCGTGCAGCGTCTGGTCGCCGCCGGTGCCGATGTGAACGCCCACAGCCAGTTCAGCTCTCACACCGAGACGCCGCTGCACTGGGCCGCGAGTAGCGATGACGTCGCTGTGCTTGATGCATTGCTCGACGCGGGAGCCGACCTCGAGGCGCCTGGCGCCGTGCTCGGCGGAGGCAGCGCGCTTGCCGACGCGTGCGGATTTGGCAACTGGGCGGCTGCCCGGAGGCTCGTCGAGCGAGGTGCGCGTACCCGGCTGAGCGATGCCGCGGCCCTCGGATTGCTGGATCGAGTTGAGACCGTCTTCACCGAAGAGCCTCGTCCAGATCCCCAGGTGATCACGCAATCGTTCTGGAGTGCTTGCCACGGCGGCAAGCTGAGTACGGCCGAGTACCTCCTCGACCGTGGAGCAGACATCAACTGGATTGGATGGGACGACAAGACGCCGCTCGATCTGGCTGAGGCCACACAGCCGGAGCTCGCTGCCTGGCTTCGAGCTCGCGGGGCTAAGACTGCAGCGGAGCTGGGGTCCGCAGAACCTGACGCCAGCAGTCAACACAGGGCGACGCCCTAGGGTTTCGCCCATGCGCGCCGATACGGCCAGGCCGCCCGCTTATACGGTCGTGGTGCTCGGCTTGCTCACGATGTTCGGACCACTCTCGCTCGACCTCTATCTCCCCGCACTGCCGCAGCTTGCCGACGACCTCAACGCCTCACCCTCCGCAGCACAGCTGTCGATCACCGCGTGCCTCGTCGGCCTGGCGTTCGGTCAACTCGTGGCGGGTCCCATGTCGGACCGGCTCGGTCGCAAACGCCCGCTTATCGTCGGGTTGTTGGCCTACGTCCTGGCCTCCGTGGCCTGCGCTTTCGCGCCCTCGGCGACGACCCTCGCGATACTTCGGCTCGTCCAGGGCTTGGCCGGCGCAGCTGGAATCGTGATCTCCCGGGCCATCGCCCGCGATCTCTATTCCGGACGAGCGCTGATGATCTTCTTCTCCCGATTGCTCCTGGTAGCCGGCCTGGCACCGGTGATCGCCCCCATACTCGGAGGCCAGCTCAGCCGAATCATGAGTTGGCGCGGCATCTTCGGCGTACTGGCCGGCTTCGGTGCGGTGCTGCTGCTGGCCGGATGGCTCGGTCTCAAGGAGACGCTGCCTCCGGAACGACGGATCGTAGGCGGCTTCAGCCGCACCTTGCACGGTTACAACACCTTGCTCCACGACCGCTTCTTCGTCGGCTGCGCGCTCTCGTCGGGACTCGCCGGCGCCACGATGTTCGCCTACATCGCCGGTTCGACATTCGTCCTGCAACGGATCTACGGCATGTCTCCGCAAGGGTTCTCGTTGGTATTCGGATGTATCTCCCTAGGCTTGGTGGCCGCTGCGCAAGGTGGAGCCCGCCTTGCCCTCGTCTGGCCGCTGACGCGGGTGCTCGGTCTCGGCCTGGCCATCAACCTCTTCGGCGCCACTGCGCTTCTTGTCACAGTGATCAGCGGACTTGGGCTGGGCGTGCTACTCGCCGCGCTCGTCGTTATGGTGTGCGCTGTCGGCCTGATCTTCCCGACGGCAAACGCGTTGGCGATGGCGGACTATCCGGACCTGGCCGGTACCGCATCCTCCCTGCAGGGCTTGAGCCAGTTCGTCTTCGGTGCGGTGGCGGCGCCGCTCGTCGGCGTCGCTGGCGAGCATACGGCGCTACCGCTCGGCATTGTCACCACGGCCGTCAGCGCGTGTGCCATGACGAGCTTTGCGAGCCTCGTGGTTCCCGTGGTACGGGCCAGGGTCAAGAGCCGCTGACGGTTCGCAGGCCGTGACTGTCCAAAGGCACGGCCACCACCGGGCAGGTCATGCGGCTCAAGCACTGGTGTGCCACCGGACCCGAGACATCACCTGTCCAGTCCGGATTCGTCCGCGTCCCGATCACCAGAAGATCGGCATTCGCAGCTTCGGCGACCAGTACGGCTCCCGTGTCTCCTTCAGCAAACTGCAACTGCCAGCCGGGCTCAGGTGAGGCCTCTTCGAAGACGCGTCGGATCCCTCGCCGGTACGGACCGCTCACCTTCTCCTCCGGCAGCCGGCCGTCCTCACCGACCTCCATCGATCCGAACGCCTCGATGCCGATCGGCCAGTCGATCACGTGTACGGCGCGTACGGTGGCACCGGTGAGCCGAGCCTGCCTGGCGGCCCAGCGCAGCGCTGCGCGAGCCGTCGGCGTGTCATCAAGCCCGACGACAATACGCTGCGGCTCGCCTCGATCGATCGGTCGAACGGCCAGGCGAGGATCACCATGCGGCGAGACAGCTGACGCGCTCACGGGACACCTCTTTCCTGAGCTGCTCGCGCATCGCGCTTGGAGTCCGCCGCCGTCGTCGTCGCTCGCAGAGGAAAGAACGCCTCTGCTCGCTCCTCCGCCGTGCGGCAGCGCGCGATTCCCGACGCTCGCAGCTTGAGTGCTTCTCCGGCCGCTGGGCACATGTGATGATCAAGTCCACCGGCTTCCCATCCACTGTGGCGATCCGAGAGGGTTGATGAGCAGAGGCGAAAGTCCCCAAATCGCGACAGCGCGCCCGGTCCAAGCCCGATCCTGGTGGCGCTCCTACCGCCGTCAGTGGCCAGCGCGGAACCTGCTCGCCAACCGGGACCAAGGTCCCGATGACTGACGACCAATGATCATGATCGTCGATGCACATTCCGGACACTATGGAAGGTGAAGAGAAAGGAGCGCTGACGTTCATGATCGCTCGGGTGAGCACGCTACGAGCATGCAGCCGTCTGATGTCCGGATGATCGTTGTCGGGGTGGACGACTCGGCTGAGGCTTTGGCTGCCGCGCATTGGGCGGTGCGAGAAGCCGAGCTGCGTAGGGACGATGTGCTGCTCGTCCACGCGTACGAGGTGCCCCTCCTGCCGTCCCGGGGCAGGACAGCTGCCATCGCGCAGGGGCGTCAGCAGCGAGAAGCGATGCTCGACAAGGTGGCGAGCACCTTGACGGTGCCGCCGACCATGCATCTCGACAAGTTGATCGAGCTCGACAGTCCCGAGTCGCTGTTGCCACGGTTGTCCGAAACGACTGAACTGATGGTGCTCGGTCATGATCATCCGGCGCTCGGCGGGCATATGCCGTTTGGGCATACGACGAGCACCGTCGCCAGCATGTCGCGGCATCCGGTTGTGGCGGTGCCACGCGGTTGGACGGCGCGAGCGGATGACCGCCGCCCGGTAGCGGTGGCTGTTGACGGGCAGCATCCTTCCTCGAGCACTCTCGGCTATGCGTTCACTGAAGCGAGCCTTGGGCAGGCGCCGGTGCTAGTGGTGCATTCGGCACCGCTGGCCGACTTGGCGTCCGGGGAGCAGGACAGCAGGCTCAATCTGGCGGAGATCCTGGCCGGATGGAAGGCCGACTACCCCGACGTCGACGTGGACACCTTGCTGCTTGCCGGTTCACCCCGCGACACAGTGCCCTCGGTGTCGGCCGATGCGCAGCTGCTGGTTGTCGGCGGTCCCTACCGCGGCCGGGAATGGACGCGCTGGATCCGTTCGGTCGCGCGCGCCGTACTTGATCGCGCTACCTGTCCGGTTGCCGTCGTGCCACAGCAGCACCCTCGCTCAGCGACCGCGGATTAGGGCTGCCGTCTGCAACGACGGTGCAACCCAAAGGGCGGAAACTGCGGGCGAGTTGTGCCTATGTCGCGATGGAACGTGCCGCTCGCCCACACTTCTACGGGTCGTGATCAATGCACTCCAGCACGCTGATCAAAAAGCCTCTCAAGAGCTCTGTCCACCAGACGTTCCATGAGTAATGCTGGGAGGAACCGTACGGCGCCCGCGCAGCAGTAGCCGACCTAGTACCGCGATGCCGGCTGCGCGGACGGCGCGACTCACCGAGATACTCAGGAGGACACGATGAAGGCGGAAGTCGGCGATCGGATCGTGGTGGCCTCGGGCACGCTGCACCGACCCATTCGAGACGGCGAGATCCTGCAGACCGGAGCAGACGGCGGTGGCCCGTACCTGGTGCGATGGTCCGACAGCGGCAGCGAGAGCCTGTTTTTCCCTGGCCCCGATGCGCACGTCGAGCATGTCCCGCGGGAGAACGGTGGTACCAGCGGCCAACAAAGTTCAGCGTCGTCGCGTTCCGAGCCGACGAAAAGGTGGCGGGTCGACATCTACCTATACGAAGATCAGGACTCGACGGCTGCGAACGCCGTGCTGCACAGCGATGTGCCGGCGCCGCTCGACGTGCGGGGTGAGGCTCGCCGCAGCCCGGCCGATCCGGACATGCCTGCGGTCGGTGATGAGGTGGCGGCGGCCCGAGCCTTGCGGCAGCTCGCTGATCGGCTATTGGAGATGGCCTCCAGTGATCTCTCAGACGCCGAGGGCCATCCCGTTTCGCTGAGCAGCTAAGTCAGCCCCGTCGACGGAGCACCCAGGATCACGGCTCGGTGGTGATTTTGGGTTCCGTTGTGCCCGCCACCTCCGGCTGACCCGCCGCCTCGCTCTGCGGGGTGATCATGACTGGGCAGGGAGCCTGATCAATCAGGCGGCGGGTCAGCGCGCCGAGTCCAATCGAGGCCAGCTGAGCGTCACGGTGCCGCTCGACCACCAGCAGCTCAGCGTGCTCGCACTCCTGCAGCAGCCCGTCCTCAACGTCGCCCTTGACGGTGCGGGCACGGAACTCCACGTCTGGATGAAGCTTGGCCACTTGGGCTACGGCTTCGGCCAGGACGGAGCCGGCCCACCTGGCTGCCTCCGCTAGCTCTTCCTCATCCGGGTCGATCTGGCCGCCGTAAGTCGGCGAGAACTGCAGGTCCCAGACGTAGACCGCGATCAGCGGGCACTTCCGTACGGCCGCCTCGGCCACACCGACCTCCAGTGCCCGGAGCCCAGATGGTGGCGCGACGCCGACAACGATGCCGTGCCTAGGCTCGATGTCAGGCTGATCATGCCTGACCACGATCACCGGACATGCCGCCTGGGCGGCGACAGTATGAGAGGTGTCGCCCCTGAAGGCGCGACTCAGCGTGGACAAGCTCCGGCGCTGCACGATCAGCGCGGCAGCCGTCTGCGACTCCTGCAGCAGCGCGTCGACGCCGGTATGCGGTACAGCCGCAAGGCTGATCCGGGTGCCGAGATCCACCATCGGGGACAGCACAGTCCCGGCCTCGTGTAGCAGCTCGCGGCCGCGTGTCAGGTGGCGCTCCAGGGCCTCGCCCCGGGTCGCGATCGACAGCCGCGGGAGGCATCCATGGACCAGGGTGATGGTGAGATCACGCTGGCGGCTCATGCGGGCGGCAAGGCCCAGCGCGGCACGGTAATGGTCATGACCGTTGTCCCCGATGCCGACGACGATGCGGTCCGCTGTCCGCTCCTGGCTGCCCGGCTCCGCTCGCGCCGCCTCAGTATCGATCGAGTCGGAGCTTTTCGACGCCTGCGAGTCCTCGATCACCTAACCACCTTCTCCGCCTGCCCAGATCGCATACGTCCATCATCGCCCTCCGCGCGCCAAGTATTGAGGCCATAGGCTTAACCGGTGCTGACGCATGACCCGGCGACCAGAGGGAACTCTGTGCCGGAGCCCACCGGACCACATTCGGTGGGCCGGGTGTCGCATGACTGGATTGATCCCGCCCGGACCGAGATCTACGCGACCAACCCGGAGGACCGCCGCGAGCTCGTCGTGTTCGTCTGGTACCCGGCCAAGCCGCAACCGGTCGTCGAGTTCTCACCCTATCTGCCCCCGGCGTGGACAGCCACCGCCGACTTTCTCGGGCTAAACCTTGCGGGCGTGCGCTCACATGCGATCTCCGAGGCTGCGGTCGCGGGTGACAATTCTGCGTATCCGGTGCTCCTGCTGTCGCCCAGCGGTTTCCCGCCGCTGCTGCTGAGTGCGATCGCTGAGGAGCTCGCCAGCCACGGCTATGTCGTGGTGGGTGTCAATCATGCGTACGAGACGACGGTGACGGCGTTCGCCGATGGCCGAGTCGTGCCGATGAACCCGGCGGCGGTTGGTGGGGCGCTGGGACCGCAGACCGGCTCGTATGACGAGGTTTTCCGCCAGCGTGCATCGGTGTGCGAATACAAGGCTGCCGATCTTGCCTCGGTAGCCGGACAGCTAGAGCGGCTCAACACCGATCCGACCCAGCTCTTGGCGGGTCGTCTGGACCTGGCCCGGGTCGCGGCGCTCGGGCACTCCTTCGGAGGGAACGCTGCTCTCGAGTGGTGCCGAACAGACCAGCGTTGCGTAGCCGCGGTCAACTTGGACGGCGCACTGTGGAGTGAGGTGGGTCGGGTCGGGCTCGACCGGCCCGCGATGCAGGTGTTGGCTGAGCATCGGGAGTTCGCCGTGACGGCTGAGGACGCGGTCAAGGCTGGCGCTGCGCCGAACGTCGACTGGTTCGAGGCGGAAAAGGCGATCACGTTCGGCGGCTGGCGGAGCGTCCAGAAGCGCGCTCAGCCCGGCTACACCATGCAGATAAGCGGCGCGACCCATCTGAGCTTCATGGACGTGCCGTTCCTGCCGGTGACGGATGCCTCCATCGTCAGGACCGCGCTCGCCGCAACCCGGATCGAACCGCAGCGGATGTGGCGTATAACCTGCGACCTGCTGCTCGCGTTCTTCGCCAAGCACCTCAACGGCGATTCCGCGCCGCTACTGGATGGACCTGCAGAGGATTACCCCGAACTGACCGTCGGTCCACCTTGAATGCCACCACTTCCCTCGAAACCACACGCTAGATGAGGTTCCCTCTCGGATTCACCCTCAGCCACATTTGCAGCCCCCGGTTGGAGTGAGGTTTTGAAGGCGCCGATGCGAGAGGATTCAGTGCAACAGGCAACTCCGTGAAAGGCGTGGCCATGACCAGCGCCAACGAAACACCCGCCGATCTGCCGACTCCAGCACCGCGAGCGCTGGAGGTCGAGCAGAACGGCATCAATTCGATCAGTGCCAGCGAGCACCGCGGCAAGCCGCGCGAGCTGTTCTGGCCTTGGTTCGCCGCCAACATCTCGGTACTTGGGATCAGCTACGGCGCTTTTCTGCTCAGCTTTGGCATCTCATTCGCGCAGGCGGTCGTTGTCGGTGTAGTCGGCATCGTCATCTCGTTCCTGTTCTGCGGCCTGGTCTCCCTCTCCGGCAAGCGCGGGCATGCACCAACCATGACGTTGAGCCGCGCTGCCTTTGGGGTCAGCGGCAATCGGGTGCCGTCTGCCATTTCCTGGCTGCTCCTGGTCGGGTGGGAGACCGTACTTGCAGCGCTTGCGGTGCTGGCCACTGCAACCGTCTTCACCAGGCTCGGATGGGAGAGTGGCTTCCTCGACAAGGTCACCGCGCTCGTCCTGGTATCAGCCCTCATCGTGATCGGCGGAGTCCTCGGCTTCGAGTTCATCATGAAGCTGCAGATGTGGATCACTGTGATCACTGCTGTGCTAACCGTGATCTACGTGATCTTGGTGGCTTCCGACATCAACTTCGCGACGCTGGCCGCCCTGCCAGCCGGCCCGATTCCGCAGCTGATCGGGGGCTTTGTGTTCATGATGACCGGTTTCGGGCTCGGCTGGGTCAATGCCGCCGGCGACTACTCCCGCTACCTCCCTCGGCACGCGTCGAGCGTCGGAGTCGTCGGCTGGACCACCTTCGGCGCGTCACTTGGCCCGGTCGTGCTGCTGATCATCGGGCTGATGCTCGCAGGCTCGTCGCAGGAGCTGAGTGAAGCTGTAGCTACCGATCCGATCGGTGCGCTGACTACCTTGCTGCCGACATGGTTCCTGGTGCCGTTCGCGCTCGTCGCGGTGCTCGGCCTGGTCGGTGGCGCTGTCCTCGACATCTACTCCTCTGGCCTCGCACTCCTCAGCGCCGGGCTTCCAGTGCCTCGATTCGTCGCCGCAGCTATCGACGGCGTCCTGATGATCGCCGGGTCCATCTACCTGGTGTTCATCGCCGACAGCTTCATCGGGCCGTTCCAGGGCTTCTTGATCACCCTGGGCGTGCTGATCGCGGCCTGGTGCGGCATCTTCCTCGGCGACTTCGCCCTGCGCCGCCGGCCGTACGCGAGTTCGGAGCTGCTGGACCCCCATGGCCGCTACGGCAGCGTCCGCGTCGCCTCCGTGGTGTTGATGTTGATCGGCGCTGTGGTCGGCTGGGGCTTGGTCACCAATTCCTTTGCAGGCTGGCTCGGGTGGCAGGGATACCTGCTCGGCCCGCTCGGGCTGGGCGGTCGGGAAGGTTCCTGGGCGTACGCGAACCTCGGAGTGCTCGCGGCGCTGGTGATCGGGTTCGTCGGCACGCTCGTGCTGGGCCGCGGAACCGTACGAGCGCAAGAGGACAAGCCGCTCTCTGCAGCCGACCTGGAGGCGGTAGCAGTCGAATGAGTGACAACGTGCCACTGCCCTCCAGGGATGCTGCGGCCCGCTGGTTGATGATCATCGATATGCAGCGGATCTTCGGCGAACTGATCAGTGAATGGGCCACGCCGGACTATGCATCGGCCGTGGCTGGCATCCGGCGACTGCTGGGCGCATTCGAGTCCCAGACTTGCTTCACACGGTTTCTGCCTCCCGAGCAGCCGACCGGCATTTGGATCGCCTACTACGAGCAGTGGCCTTTTGCCCTTGACCCCGGGAACGCGCCGCTATATGAGCTCAGCGAAGAGTTCGCATCAATCCCGGCGACCACGCTCGACAGGACGACCTTCGGCAAGTGGGACGCCGAGACCGACCGAGTGCTCGGACACCCCGGGGGGATCGTGCTCGCCGGCGTCACCACCGACTGTTGCGTACTCTCAACTGCGCTGGCGGCTGCCGACGCCGGCGTACACGTCACGGTGGCTGCGGATGCATGCGCCGGGGTTACCGAGGCAGACCACCAGCGCGCCCTCGACGCCATGGCTCTCTACGGCCCAATGATCGACATCGCCGAGGTTGACACGATCCTCGCGTCCCGGGCTCGATGAGCACAGCAGGCGACCGGGCCCGCGGCGCCCTATATGGCCTTGCGATTGGCGACGCCCTCGGCATGCCGACTCAGCTCATGTCGCGTGAAGAAGTCGCCGCCTGCTTTGGCGTTCTGGACGGATTTCGGGAGGCGCCGGCGGACCACCCGATCGCAGCCGGGCTGCCGGCCGGGTCGATCACCGACGATACGGAGCAGGCGTTGCTGCTGGCCGAAGCCCTGCTCATCGGTGGCGGACACCTCGATAGCGAGGATCTCACCCGTCGGCTGGTGGCCTGGGCAGAGCGCGCGCGAGAACGCGGATCGCTGGATCTGCTGGGGCCGTCGAGCAGCGCAGCAGTCGCGGCCGCGGTGGCTGGTGCCCCACTGGATGAAATAGGACGCTTCGGAGCGACCAACGGGGCAGCCATGCGGATCACCCCGGTCGGTTTGGTCATGTCAACAGATGATCTTGACGCACTCGTTGATCTTGTTGTGGAAGCGTCCCGGGTGACTCACCACACCGGTGTAGCGATTGCTGGCGCGGCGGCGGTTGCAGCCGCTGTCAGCGGTGGCATCGGCGGAGCGTCGGTCGCTCAGGCGACGACGCTCGGTATCCGAGCCGCGGAGCTGGGACAGCGTCGGGGGGACTGGGTTGCCGGGGCGGTAGTCGCCCGCCGGATCGCGTGGGCGATCGGGCTGGTGAGTCCTGATGATCATGACCGCTCGGTGCGAGACATCGTTGAGCTGATTGGAACCAGCCTGGCGACACAGGAATCTGTACCAGCCGCTTTCGCGGTGCTCGCGCTGCATCCCGACGACCCGTGGCAGGCCTGTCTGACAGCGGCCTCGCTCGGCGGCGACAGCGACACGATTGCCGCGCTGGCTGGCGCGATCGCCGGTGCCTGCCATGGCATGGACGGCTGGCCTCATGACGCCGTCCGAACTGTGCTGGAGACCAACGAGTTGGATCTGGATCTGATCGCGGAGAAGCTGTTGGCGCTGCGCGCCGGTCCATGATCAGCCGACGATTCGGTGCCAAGGTGGCGGAGCAGAAGATCACCACCAGATCGGCCGAAGCAGGCTCCTGCTCGATGGTGACCTTCAGGTCTTTGAAGGCCGCCTGATACAGCTCGACGCCTGCGATGAGGCCGGCTCGGCCTGGTGGGGGCCCCCGGTGGGGTGTGCGGGCGCTGAATCTGATCGGTGGTCGGTTTCTCACTGACTTATACGCCCATGGTCGCCGACTGGGCGCTCTGAGCGACCAAGATCGTGGAAAACCTGGTCCGACGACCCGCGCCGCGTACCGCTCGATCTGGCCGAGCAACGGGCATCACCGCGGGTTGCCGAACGCATCGCGGATCTGGCTGCCGCTGTGCCCGGACCGGGGCGAGACGCCGCCTCCTGATCACCGACTTGTCAGAATCTCAGCAGGCTATAGCTCGCTGAGATTCTGGCAGGTCGGTGTTGTCACCAGGTGTTGATGTGGAGCACGGCGTCCAGCGGCTGACGCGGCGCCGGCTTGAACGTGTCGCCGATGTAATAGGCGGTGGGAATGAGGGCACCTTGCCGGATGTCGGCTGGTATCCCCAGGAGTTCGGAAATCTCCTTCTCATACCTCAAGTGCAGTGTGGTCCACGCCGTGCCCAATCCGCGCGCACGAGCCGCCAGCATGTAGCTCCACACGGCCGGCAACAACGAACCCCACAGACCCGCCTGGTTGCCGGCTCCCAGGCGTGGCGCTCTGATGCACGGAATCACCAGGACCGGCACTTCACCCATGTGCTCGCCGAGATAGGCGACGCTCTCCCCCACTCGTCGCTGCACCGCATTGCGCTCCGGATCCTCGGCGAAGAGCGCTGCGGCGGAGCCCGGCGAGTTGAGGTATGCAGCAACGGCTGCGCGATAGTAATCGCCGATCGCGCGACGGCGGTTCTCGTCAGTGACCACCACCCAGTGCCAGCCTTGCCGATTGGAGCCCGACGGCGCCTGCAGCGCTACTTCCAGGCACTCGCGGACGAGATCAAGCGGCACCGGGCGGGTGAACTCCAGTCGCTTGCGGACCGAGCGGGTCGTGGTCAGCAGCTCATCGGGCGAGAGGGGCAATGTGGGCATGGGCTCATGATCGCAGCGGGAGGCGCGGCTCGTTCGAAACCTTCAGTGCAGCAGCACGGCGGAGTGTCTGGAGGCATGGGCTTGTGAAGATCATGTTTGCATCGCTCGGCGCGTACGGGCCGGCGTCGCGGCGAGCGTGGTGGGGATTCCCGCGGCGTACGCGATTGCCCTGGCGAGCTTTGTCTCTGGCTCGCTGCGTCCAGCGACGGTCGGCTGCCCGCGAGACGTGTGGCTGCAGCGGAACTGTACGCGCCGCCTCAGGGCGGTGGCCTGCTGGCGGCGGTGCTGATCAATCCGGCGCCGCCGACTTTGCGGCAAACTGACGGGACCGCAGTTCCGACGATTCCCATGCGATCGGTGGCCTACAACGAGTCCAGCGCAGGTGTGCGGGCATGGCTCACTGCCGCGCGTACCCGGCCCCGGGTCTAACTCACCCTGGGTACGGTTGTCATTCGGCGCTGTCGAGGTGCTCAATCGGGCGATCGCCGAGATCGCACCGCTCGATGTAGACATCTTGGTGACCGTCGGGCCCGAAGGCGAGCCAGCCGCGCTCGGCGGCGCCGGACAACGTGCACGTCGCACTGACCCCGCGCCTCGTGAACCCGTGAGCACTTCACCCCGTTAGGGCATCACAGCCTAATGGGACAGTTCAGCGCGATGACCGATCTTCCATCCGGAAACCGATCTTGAGTGTGACCTGAAAGTGCTCGATCTCGCCGTCCGCAAGGTGCCCGCGGATCTCGGTGACCTCGAACCAATCAAGGCCGCGCAGCGTACTTGCCGCGCGCTGCACTCCGACGCGGATGGCGTCGTCCACTCCCTCGGTGGAGGTGCCGACGATCTCGGACAGTCCGTACACATGGCCGTTCATGGCTTGACTCCTTCGGCAGCATTTTGGTGCGACCTTAGCGAGTCTCGCGGCCGGCGGTCCTGTCAACTCGCCCGTCCAAAGGTTCGGAGTTGCCAGCCCTAATCCATGGGGCGACCCGGACGATAGGTCTGGCGAAGCTTCGTTCCAGCCGTCTGGCCGCCATCGACCGGGATAGTGACGCCAGTAATGAAAGACGCATCTTCTGAGCAAAGCCAGAGGACGCACGCCGCCACGTCAGACGTCGTCCCGATGCGGCCGATCGGCACGCTTTGGGCTGCCATCTCCTGAGCGCGCTCGCCGGCGGCCTGTAGGTGATCGGTCAGGATAGGGCCGGGTGCGATCACATTGATCCGGATGCCCTGATCGGCGTAGTCGAGCGCGGCCGACCTGCTGAGGCCAATGATTCCCGCCTTGCCGGAGACGTACGCCGCGAGATTGCTCATTGCGCCGACGCCGGCGACCGAGGCCATATTGATGATCACACCGCCACCGGAGGCAAGCATCGCTGGGATCTGGTGCTTCATGCCGTAGAAGGTGCCATTGATGTTCGTACGAATGCCTAGCGAGAAGCCGTCGGACGGGATCTCGGCAAGCGGCGCTGGCATGGGGCCATCCGTGGCATTGTTTACCGCGAAGTCGAGTCGACCGAACTCTTCGACGCAGCGATCGACCAATCCCCGTACAGCATCCTCGTCGGTGACGTCGGCGGGCACTGCAAACACGCGGCCCTCGCCGTTGCGGAGTTCGGCCGCGGTCCGCTGCAGCTTGCCGTTGCCGCGCGCAGTGATAACCACCGCGGCTCCCGCTTGGACGAACGCCCTCGCGATACTCGCGCCAATGCCCTGACTGCCGCCGGTTACGAGCGCCACCCGATTCGAGAAGTCATACTGAAGAGCCATGTCTCTACGCTTACCCGAGAGGTGGCAGCGGATCGTCAGTCGTGAGGCGCACTTTGTGCTACGTCGTGTGACGTAGTGGGGGTGCGTCGAGTTCAGTAGTGGGTCTCTAGGTCGGCAGATTTGAGTTGCACCATCTGACAGACTGTCTGAGGCGCGCCAGAGGTTGCGGCGTGACGCGGGCCTCTAGCTCAATTGGCAGAGCTGCGGACTTTTAATCCGTAGGTTGTGGGTTCGAGTCCCACGGGGCCCACCCACCACTAGGGGAAATATTGCTTCCAGGACGTAAAAGCTTGGCACAGCGCTTGACATCCGCGTATTTCCCCTAGACATCGCGATCGTCAGGACATGAGAGTCTGCCGCGGTGGCCCAAATACAGCCTGGGCGCTACGTGTCGGTTAAGTGTGTGACAACACGCGGATCATGATCGGCGCGATTCGCGCCAGCGGTATTCCACCTCTGGACGTCCTGTGCGTCCGAACCGGGTGTCGCGCTCGAGCAGACCGGAGTCGGCAAGGTGCTCGAGGTAGCGCCGGGCCGTGACCCTGGAGGCGCCGATCAACTCCGCCAGCTCCGAGGCGGACATCGCGCGTTCTGCGTCACGCACCGTCGCGCTGACTCGGGTCAGCGTGGTCATCGTCAGGCCCTTCGGCAGGTCCGTGGAGCTGAGCGTCGGCCGCAGGGTGGCCAGCATGGCGTCGACGTCGGATTGCGCGAGGGTGTCGCTGACCGCCATCTGCTCGCGGTAACGGACGTACTGCTCGAGCTTGGTGCGGAAGCCGGCGAAGGTGAACGGCTTGATCAGATACGACACGACGCCTTGCGCGACCGCCCGGCGCACGACGTCGACATCGCGGGCCGAGGTCACCGCGATCACGTCGCACGAGTGCCCGGCAGCCCGGATCCGGCGGAGCAGGGCGAGACCATGTCCGTCCTTGAGATGCATGTCGAGCAAGATCAGATCAACATCTGGATCGCCTGCCAGATAGCGGAGGGCTTCCTGGCCGCTGGCCGCGACCGCCACGACCTCGACGTCCAGTCGCCGCAAGTAGGCCGCGTTGGCCTCGGCGGCCACCGGCTCGTCCTCGACGACGAGCGCACGATACGTCGTCATCGCGCGGACTCCGCTCGGTCGATACGGTGCGCCGAACCGTCCTCCTGGTCGACCTCGGGCCCGATGACGATGTCGAATCGTGCCCCGCCGAGCGGCCCACGGTCCACGCTGATGGTGCCGCGATGGCTGCGGACCGCTTGCACGACCAGGGCCAGTCCGATGCCTCGGCCAAGACCGCCGGTGGTGCCCTTGGTCGACCACCCCCGCCGGAACGCCTGCTCCGCCTCTGCGGGACTCAGCCCCGGGCCGCTGTCGTCGACGGTCAATCGGAACCGTTCCCGATCGGCCACGACGCGGATCGCCACCCGGTGCGGCGGCTCGGTCTCAGCCGCGGCATCCATCGCGTTGTCGACCAGATTGCCCACCATGGTCACCACGGCTGACGGCTCGATAGCAAGATCACTCACCCGCGAATCGGCATCGACGGTGAAGTCGATTCCACGTTCCTGCGCCTGGGCCGACTTGCCGAGCAGAACGGCTGCCAGCACCGGCTCTTCGACCGCAGTCAACACCTGGTCGGTGAGCTGCTGGGCGACCTCCAGCTCCCTGGTGGCGAACTCGACCGCGTCGTCGGGTCGGCCCATCTCGATCAGCGACACGACCGTGTGCAGCCGGTTGGCAGCCTCGTGGTTTTGCGAGCGCAGCGTGTCGGCGAGACCCTTGGCGGAGTCCAGTTCGCCGGAAATGGCCTGCAGGTCGGTGTGGTCGCGAAGCGTGATCACCGAGCCCACGACTCGGCCGGACCAGACCGCCGGCGTCTTGTTGACCACGAGCATCCGCGGCCCGACCAGGTGGATCTCGTCGGTCACCGTGCCTTCGCCGAGCACGCTGTCGACCATGGGTTCCGGCAGCTTCAGCTCGCCGACCCGCTGACCGACCACTCCAAGCTCCAATCCGAGAAGTTCGCGCGCCTCGTCGTTGACCAGTTGGACCCGGCCGGCCCGGTCGAGCAGCACCAGACCCTCCCGCACAGCGTGGAGCACCGCGTCGTAGTACTCGAACATCCGGGTGATCTCACGCTCGCCAAGACCGTGGGTCTGGCGGTTGAGCCGACGGCTGATCGCCCAGGCGCCGACGGCTCCGGCTGCCAAGACCACCCCCGCGGCGATGGCGATCGCAATCAGACTGGGCCCCAGGGACCGCTCGATCGTCGCCGTGGTGATGCCCACCGCGACGAGCGCGACGATGGCCGATCCGTTCCGGACCGGGACGACGGCGCGGACCGACGGCCCCAGCGTCCCGGTGAACTGCTCGACATGGCTCTCGCCGCGTTGCGCCTCTGCGATCGAGCCGAGATAGTGGCCGCCGATCTGGCTCGGGTTGGGATGGGTGTAGCGCACCCCGTCGGGGGACATCACGACGACGAAGTCGGTGCCAGTGTCGCGCCGGATCCGCTCGGCCCACGGCTGCAGCTGCACGCTGGGATCCGGGGTCGCCAGCGCCGCGAGGATATGAGGCGAGTCCGCGGTCGTCGTGGCCACGGCCAGGGCTGCCTCACCGGCTTGCCGCCGCTGGTCGGCCCGGGCATCGAGGTAGGCGAGGGCCAGTGCCGACAGCACAACAATGAGCACGACCAGCAGCTCGAGCACAAGGATCTGACGGGCCACGCTGCTCGCCCGGCGCCCTCGCAACCACGCCATGGGGCATTGTCACACCAGACGTGAACTCAATGAACGAAAGGCGGCGTCGCAGTGCCGATCCGCAGAGGATGAGGTTCATCCCGACCAGGGATCTAAGTCTCAACGAACATGCGAGGTGACCACGATGGCCACAACCACCGACGTACGGCCCGCCGGACGGCCGGCCAAGAAGAAGGATCGTACCCACTACCTGTATGTCGCGGTCATTGTGGCTGTGGCGCTAGGAATTGCGGTCGGACTGCTCTTTCCCGACTTCGCCAAGCAACTGAAGCCACTCGGCACCGGCTTCGTCGGCCTGATCAAGATGATGATCGCTCCGGTGATCTTCTGCACCATCGTGCTGGGGATCGGATCGGTCCGCAAGGCGTCACAGGTCGGGAAGGTGGGCGGCATCGCCCTGGTCTACTTCGTCACCATGTCGACGCTGGCCTTGGGGATCGGGCTCGTCGTCGGCAACATCATCCATCCCGGCCAGGGCCTGCACATCACGCCGGATGTCGCGGAGAAGGCCGCCAGCGCAGCCACCGCAGAGAAGATGACGACCGCCGACTTCCTGCTGCACATGATTCCCACCACCCTGTTCTCGGCGCTGACCACCGAGGTCGTGCTGCAGACCCTGCTGGTCGCCCTGCTGGTGGGCTTCGCCCTGCAGGCGATGGGCAAGAGCGGTGAACCGATCCTCAAGGGCGTCGGCTACCTCCAGAAGCTGGTCTTCCGGGTCCTGTCCATGATCATGTGGGTGGCCCCGATCGGCGCCTTCGGTGCGATCGCTGCGGTGGTCGGCGCGACCGGTGCGGCTGCGCTGAAGAGCCTCGCCGTGTTGATGATCGGGTTCTACCTGGCCTGCTTCGTGTTCGTGGTGGTGATCCTCGGCACGCTGCTCAAGCTGGTCACGGGGGTCAGCATCTTCAAGCTGTTCAAGTACCTGGCGCGGGAGTTCCTACTGATCGTCTCCACGTCGTCCTCGGAATCCGCGCTGCCGCGGCTGATCGCCAAGATGGAGCACCTGGGTGTCTCCCGCTCCACCGTGGGCGTCGTCGTGCCGACCGGATACTCGTTCAACCTGGACGGCACCGCCATCTACCTGACCATGGCCTCGCTGTTCATCGCCACCGCCATGGGCGATCCGCTGACGGTAGGCGAGCAGATCTCACTGCTCGTGTTCATGATGATCGCCTCGAAGGGTGCGGCCGGTGTCACCGGTGCCGGCCTGGCCACCCTGGCCGGCGGCCTCGCCTCGCATCGCCCCGAGCTGACTGACGGCGTCGGCCTTATCGTCGGCATCGACCGGTTTATGTCCGAGGCCCGGGCGGTCACCAACTTCGCCGGCAACGCGGTAGCCACCGTGGTGATCGGCACCTGGACGAAGTCGATCGACTCGGCTCGTGTGCAAGAGGTGCTGGCCGGTCGCGATCCCTTCGACGAGACCACGATGGTCGACGACGAGCACGGCAACGAGATCACCACGGTCGACGAGGATCACAGCAACGAGCTCGCGCCCGAAACCGACCGCGAACCGGTGCTTACCGGAGCCCGCTGAGTCCCTCCGCTCATCGCGCCTCGCCCAACCAGAGCTCAGCCTGGTCGGGCGAGGGCGTTGGGCGATTAGATGCGGTCGCCGCGGCGGCGCAGCCAGGTTTCCGACCCGACCCCATCGCAGGACCCAGCCGCCGCCCGTGCGCTCGACTCCCGCGAGCCCGGCCGTCCGCGCTGAACGCGGCGAACCGGCATGGGAGCAGCAGTGATCACCTGGGCGGCGGCACCGGACTCATCGGCTCCAAGCTTGTCGCGAGCCTGGCCCGGCACGGGCACAATGCGATCGCAGCGTCACCTAACTCGGGCGTCAACACCCTTACCGGCGAGGGGCTCGCCGAGGTACTGTCCGGCGGGCAGGTTGCCGTCGACGTATCCACTCACCCTCGCTTGAGGACAAGGCTGTGCTCGATTTCTTCACGACCTCGACCGGAAATCTTCTCGCAGCCGAGAAGACAGGTGGTGTGGGCCATCACGTTGCGCTGTGCGTCGTCGGCACGGAACGTCTGTCGGAGAGCGGTTACTTCCGAGCGAAGATGGCGCAGGAGACGTTGATTAGGGAATCCGGCATCCCCTATAAACGACGCTTCGAAACGATGCCCTGGCAGACCGAACGCTCATATGTGGCCGCCCTGGTGAGCTTGAGCCCGGATTAAGCGATCGCGGCTTTGGCCATCTCCTCAAACTTCGCCATCAAGGCGTTGTGAGGGTGGGGCCCGTGGCTGACTCGTGCGACGCCGACGTTCGCCCAATCGGCCTTTGGCGGCGAGCCGGGGAAGGAGATCAGGTTCAGCGGCAGCGGCACTTCCTTGACGATCCGCTCGGCCTGTCGCGGATCGGCGAGGCGCGGGACGAAGAAACCGCTGGCGCCAGCGTCGGCGAAGGCCTTCCCGCGCTCGATCGCTTCGTCGACCAGCGCCGAGTCATGCGTCTCTGTCTGGAGGTACAGGTCAGTACGGGCGTTTATGAAAAACTGGTCGCCGACAGCGCGGCGGATCGCCTCGATGCGCCTCGCCTGCAGCGTCAACGGGTGCAGGCCCTCGCCGCCGATGACCTGGTCCTCGAAATTGCAGCCGACCGCGCCCGTCGCGGCCAGGCGGACGACATTGCCGGCGCCCTGGTCCGGGTCATCGGAATAGGCGCTTTCGAAATCGACGGTCAGCGGCAGCTCCGTCGAGTCGGCGATGCGCTTTGCGTTCGCCAACGCGAAATCGATCGGCACACCCTGCCCGTCGGACCAGCCGTTAGCGTCGGCAACCGGATGGCTGCCGGTCGCGAGCGCCTTGGCCCCGGCGCGTATCACGGCCTGGGCGCTGCCGACGTTCCAGACGTTGTACAGGATCACCGGATCGCCCGGCACGTGCAGTGCGGCGAACGCCTCGAATTTCGTCGCCATTGGCTCCCCCTTATTGAAGGCCGTCGAGATTGCGCCTCAGCTGCTCGATCCAATCCTTGGACTCTGAGGCAGCGAGGCGCCAGTGTAGCGCGTGTGGCGCTTTTGTTCTTTGGGGGGTGGATCAATCAGTAGCCTTCCCAACGACCGAAGAACAAGCTGTAGCCGGCGGCCATCACCAGATGCCTGGGTGGGGTGTGGAGGCCTGCGCTCGACTATGAGGATGAGGTCCACGACAGCGCTCTGCGTCTCAACTGGTGGGGTGGCGAATCTACCGCTGCGTATTGAAGATCAAGACGATCCGTACCACAGTAGGAAGCTGCAGGGCTGTGTCACAGGCATATTCGGTGAAGACAGCAAGAGAGACCGGGGTTCGGAGGCACGGGGTCAAGATCGCTGGATTGGATGCCGGAAGAGACCGTCGGGTAGTCGCAAGATGCAACCGCAGGTCCTAGGCCGGTAGTGGGAGCTGTTCTCGGTGGAGCGCATTCGAGGCCATGATGCCGGCGAGCTGCTTTCGATGGCGCTCGACTGGCTGCCGAGGCCGCTAGCTAGGCGACTGGGGTTCGTAGACTTCTTCATCGGCGATCCGCTGTTCGCGGGTCTTCACCAAGTGGAGGTAGCCGACGACGGGGGTTCCTACCGGACCACTGCCCACTACGTGTCGGAGTACCACCAGCGCCACCGAGCGAAGTCGGCGCGGCGCGCGACCATCGTGTTGCCGTATGGGCCACGTGGAACGGCAACGGTTGTCCACGAGCTGGGGCATGCGCTCGACGAGGTGCTCGGCTATGAGTGGTTGGCCAAGCCCGTCAGCGACTACGCCCGGGTCGATCCGTCTGAGGCGTTCGCGGAAGCGTTCACCGCTTGGGTGGGGCTGCCCAGCTACCGGGCCGAGCGCGACCGGCTCTATCGGATTGACCGCAACACGGCCTCATTCTTCAAGGCCATCACTTCGCAGGTGTAGCCCCGCAAGAATCGCCCGCCGGCGAACGCCCGATAGCACCATGCGTTCGGCGA
>CAVXAP010000015.1:0-50568 GCA_963759635.1 uncultured Actinomycetota bacterium | reverse complement strand
ACCACGACCACCCAGAGGTTGCGCAGTGGCCCCGAGATCAGGCCTTGGGCGAGAAAACCCACGATCCCAATCGGTATCGAGCCGAGGATGACGTACCAAGCGAACCGATAGTCGGGCGCTTCCCGGGCTTGGCGGGTCGACGAGGCCGCGGAACCGGCGCCCGCCAGACGGCCGATGTCTGATCGGAAGTAGATGATCACCGCAGCGATGGCGCCGACCTGGATGATCGCCGTGAATGCGGTGACACCACGATTATCCACCTGCAGCCCGAGAAGTCCCTCCGCGATCGTCAAATGGCCGGTAATCAACACCGGGAGGAACTCTGTGACACCTTCTATGATGCCAAGCAGCAGGGCATCAATCAGATTCATGGCCATCCTCCAGAACTCGAGAGCGAGCATCAGCTTCACAGCCTGGAGTGCCCCGAAAATGTGACCAATCGTGACGCTCGCCGCGGCGAGCGACGACCGCAGATTAGCCGAACTGCACCTTTGACAAACCTGAGAGCCGAGAGCTTCCTCGACACGGCGGATGAGATTGTCAAGTTCTCCAGCACGGAGGAGCTCGCCGGTTCATCGGCACGCGTAGCCCATTCGTCGCGTGTCCGGTCCGTCGTAGAGAGACCCGCTGTGCGGCGGTCAATTTGCCTAGCACATGGGACACTAGACAACCGACTGACCATCAAGAACATCACGATCGGCTTAGTCGTTCGCCCTGCGAAACTCGGGTTTAAGCCCGACCTGATCGGGTAGGCAACAAGTACCTCATCACATCGGTGGAGCCCCTCGGTCAGCGAAGACCCGGGGGCTCTGTCATTCCCTACGAGCAGCCAATTACCCTGCTATGGCGGCGGCGATCCTCCGCATCGTTGCCGAGCGTGCAACGGCTTTGGCACGACACAAGGCGGGAGGCTCACGATGAAAAATGACCTGAAAGCGTTCCTGCTATCTGTGGGCGGTTTGCTCGCAGTCGCGGGGTCCGGAGTGTGGGTGTTGTGGGCGGTGGTGAACTGACACCACTGTCCTAGTACACAACCATGCAAGACGAGCCCCGGAAAAGAAGTCAGCTTCCGGGGCTATTCGCATTCCCTGCGAGCAGGCACCTTCAGCGTATCGAACATGCGGACGATTCCGCTAGAGCCAAACGTCACAGAACCCGCGCCCGAGGGCGCGTACATGACCGGCGCGGGCAAGCTCCAACACTAGTGAACCCGCCGAGAGAACATGCGGGGCCGCGGTCGCGAGTTCGGTATCTGTGATACACGTCGATGCTTTCGAGGCGCTAGGCCACCCTGCGCGTCTTGGCTAGGCCTGGACATCCTTTCGGATGGCTGCCTCAAGCTCGCGATACGTACCTCGAATTGCATCGGTTTTACGCCGAAGGGCCACGCGATGCACGCTCTTTACACCCTCGACCAAATCATTTTCGGGATTGCGGAGGGCAATGGCTTTGTGGTTCAGCTTCGCCATGAACACATCCGCCTGGAACCTGCCGACCTGCTCGCTAAACGCCTTGAAGTGCTCAGCAACGTCATCGCTTGCCACGAGCTTGACCTGACCGGTCAGGCGGTTTAGCTCATCGTCATTGGGCTCTCTGATGTCTCCATCATGCAGTGATGCCACTGTTATCGCGTTGTTGACAAACCGGGCACCTTCTCTTAGAAGGTCGGCGTACGCCTCAAGGCGCAGCGCGAGCATTCGTTCTTTTCTTACGCTCCTGCGACGGACTATCTCAGTGCTGACTGGCGTAAGAACCGTGCCGGCTAGTGTCCCAATGAGTGTGGCAACGATTCCTACAATGGCCACCCATGCTGTGGCGTCCAAGCCGCACCCTCCTTGTTGCTGGGGGGCACATTACCTTGACTGACGCGATCTGGATCGCGAAGCGGTTAATCGTTTTTACGTTGTTCAGGGAGATCAGCGCTTGGTCGGATATTGATCTCCTTAGCCCGGTTCGCGTGTTCCGGACGCACCGGGCCATGTCTAGCTATGTCTGAGCGACCCAATTGAGCACCGCCCACAACACCAACAGTCGCGACCCCGCGACTGCGAGCAAACCACCCACGGACAGTACGAACGCCTGTAGATCTCGTCTCATCGTGGGCCTCCCGCCTTGTAGCGCCAAGCTGTATTGGATTCGAGGGCGGATGCTGCGGCCTGAGGACATCGCCGGTGCTGTCGAGGGCATTTCGCCATCGGACCGCTGAACGTACAGGTCACACCCGCCGACCACGCCTGGCAGAACGAGTCCCCGGGCGCCAACGACCGCATCTTCGAGCCCGAGGACTGCTGCGGATTCTGGATCGAGACCCCAGACGGAACTATTTGGGCGCCCGGCGACTACGACTCATCCCCGACCACCACTACGGATGCCGACCGCCGATGCCATGTTTGTTCGACCTCTCCGACAGTGAATGGCACTTCGGGCTCGAAGGTGCGATCAAGATGGCTAACGCCTACCCAGACACTCCGCTGCTGCTATACCACTGGGGCAGCGTCGACGCCCCCGACTTCGCACCCTTCAACGCCGACCCCGACTCCCTACCGGGCCGAGTCGACAACCCCGATCGAATCCAGGTCCTAGCACCCGGCCAACCCTTCGTATTGCGGCGGCTGACCAGCCCGTCGTTAGGCCATCAGGGCTGAGCAGCCAATCAAGCAGCCAAAGGACGGGACGACCACGGACTCATCCACACCTCGGCGGACCCAGCCAGGCTAAGCGGAGACAGCATGGACTTCCTGCTTGCGACTCGCAATGCGTAGATCAACTGGTGAGTAACAAACTGAGTGACTACAGCTCCGCTCACGGGCAACTGACGGCACATGTCCATGCACGATCTTCAGGCCCAGCGTTGGCTGGTCACGCGTGCCAATCGTGCTTCGGGACGAAGAGGTCCGCAGCTTCAAGCTATGTCAGGGCAGCCACCCGGGCACCAATCTGCCGCAGCACGCCGAAGACGTCGGCGGTTCCCCACCACTCGCTGGCCATACCGTCGGCGAACCGGAGGATCTGAACAGACTGCATGGTAACCCGTGTCCCGGTGCCCGGGACGCCGACGAAGTCCCCTCGGTGGATTCCATGCCAGGTCACTCGGGCCGCTATCTTGTCGCCTTCCACCACCGTGTCCTCGACAACGCCCGTAAGATCGGCGAACACGTCATGCATCATGGTCATCCAGTATTTGATTCCGACGCGTCCCGGAGCCTGTCCCGGCACTGCATTGTGGTCAACCATGTCTTCGGCGATCAGGCGATCAAGCGCGTCCTCATCGGCCGCGGCGACCGCCCGGATGATCGCGTGGTAGGACTGTCGGAGACTCCGCTCGCTCATCCCAACTTGCTCCTCCCATTGGCCACGGCTCACCAGAGCCGTCCTCGAACCGCCGCCGATCTGCCCCGCCGTGCCCCCGCCCATTCAACACCACCCGTCGCCAACCATCGCCAGCCACGTCAGTAGGGCAGTGCCTCAGCCCTAGACGACACCAGCCGTTTCGAGCAGCGCTGGCAGCCCGAGGCCGTCCTCGCTGCCCATCGCCCGTACCAGGGCGTGCTCGACGTGATCCGGTGGTTCCAGATCCAGCCCGACACGTCGGTCGCACTCAACACCGGGCGCCCCGAGCACCTCCGGCCGCAGACGCTGCAGTCGCTCAACACACTGGGCGGGGAGTACCGGGTGGAGTTCTCCTCGGAGCTGCTGCACATGAACCCGCGTGCATGGGAAGAGGGCGTCGCAGACGAAGGTGGCGGCGCTCACCGCGGTCCGTGACGCGGGCTACCGGGTTTTCGCGGTCGTCGACAACGAGCCCGGCAACATCCGGGCCATGGCCGAGGCCGACGCGGCGGGCGAGATCCTGTTCCTGCATGCGGCCACGCTGTACGAGTCGGCGCGCACGCCGACGCCGCGCACGGTGTCGGGCGAGGCCTACGACATCACCGCGCTCGTGTCGGAGCGCGAGGTTCCCCAGCACGTGCAGATGGTGTGGCACGGCGTCAACGACGAGTGGAACCTCCGCCAGTTCCTCGCGTCACGCGTGACGTGGGGCGAGTGCGACCTGCGCGTCGACCCGCTCGGGCGGCTGGTGCCGCCCTCGTCACCCACCCTGGGCCGCCGCTCGAAGGTCCCCCGAATCGGTGCCCGGCGTTTCAGGTAGGTCATACTGAGCGCTCGTGGAATTCAGCTCGGTCGTCTCGGTTGTAGCCCTGCTCGTCAGCTTCCTATCAGCCTGGTACACCCACCACGCTGCCCGAGCCGCCAAAGCACAAGTCGACGCCGCCAAACAGCAAGCAGCCGCGGCTAGAGCACAGCTAAGCCTTGATCAAGATCGCCGCAACGACGAGCTGGCACGGAGAAGAAGAGAGGATGAGGAGGCGGCGCGGGCGGACTTGCGCGTCACCACGATCTGGGTACGACCCCATCCTCCGCAGATCGTGGTACACAACCACGGACCTCATGTGGCGAGCGAGATCTCACTTAGTTATCTCGACGCGGACGACGGCCTCCCGCCACTAGACACGTCGCGTTGGCATGAATTGGCGGCCACGCTTGGACCGGAACGGGCCAGCAATGTCGATGCTGGCTTTGGCCCGAACGTGACAAAGCGCTTCCGCGTGACGCTTCGCTGGGAGGATGGCACCGGCAGCAGGTCGACAGTGGAGCATCTTCAGATTAGGTAGAACCCAGGCCCGTCACGGCGCTCATCCAGGCATCCTTCGATCTGGGCTGTTACGTCGCCCGAGGTTGACTAGGCGTAGCGTCAGAGGCAACTGAGGAGAAGGGTGGTTTGATGCTGTCACAATTCACACCAGTTGCCGCTCTGCCGACAGCAGACTTGTCTAAGGCTCGCGGATTCTACGAGGGCACGCTTGGGTTGACGCCGCGTGAGGTGATGGGCGGTGTGGCTTATGAGTGCGGTAACGGAATGGTGCTGGTCTACGAATCCGCGTACGCCGGAACCAATAAGGCCACCGCCGTGAACTTTGACGTTCCACTGTCAGCGTTCGATGACGAGATCGGGACGCTGCGGGAGAAGGGCGTCATGTTCACGACGTTCGAATTAGAGGGCGCGGATTGGAACGAAGGCGTTGCCTCAGCGGGCGATACCAAGGCGGTCTGTTTCGAAGACCCGCATGGCAACATTATCAACGTCTCCACCGGCGCGATGTAGCCAGCTGGCCTCTCGTAAGGGTCGATCGGACTTCCGGACACCGTCTAGATCGTCGCCAATCTTGAGCAGGCCGCCCCAGAGCGGTTTCTGGCCCGAGACGACCGGCCATGGCCCAGATGAGGACTCCCAATAGCCAGCGGCAGATTTCCCGAGCCGATCACACCCGGTCGACGCGGAAGCCAGCTGCGTGGAGAAAGATCACCCGTCTGGGAAGGTCGCGGCGTGGACGGGACGGAGATCAGCGGCTCTGCTTGGTCCTAAGGCGCTCAATGTGCATCATCCGGGACTTCGGCCCATCCTCAGCCGCTGATGCTCCCGGCATTCCTTACACACGCAACCTCGCACGGACGCCGCATTAGTTCCGTGCTCGAGGTCGCCCCGGCGGGCAGCCGTCAAGGCAGCCTCCAGCGCTGGTGAGATCCTGCACCCGGTGGAGTTGCTGGAGCGTCCACGGCGGCTCCGAGAGTGAGCCACCTGCGCACGACGGGCTGACTGACGTTGCAGGCTGCCGCCGCTTGGCGAACCGACGCATATGAAGCCGGTCTCGATCTGCTTCCGTCGGCCCACCACACGCAGACTAGCGGGATCTGGTGCTCAGGCCACCCCGTCAGCGCCACGCGGGCATGACACGCAACAGGTGCACGCGTTCATCGAGAAGGGCCGCCTGGAGGCTGCCCGCGATGGAGTCCAAGGACAGGCCGCCAGAACCGCTGGTGAGCGGCACCATTCTCACCGATGGGCCGATGGGCCGACTCGACAAGATTTTCAACCACCGCGATGGGCCGAAAAGTGTGGGCCGACTCAACAAGATTTTCAACCACCCGCAAGAGGTGGGACTACGATACGGCGGAGGTCGACGCGTTCCAACAAGAGATTCGCGACACGTTCCTCGGGATCAAGCAACCCCGCTCACATCGGATGAGGCCAACGACAAGCGGTTCAGGATGGCCCGGCGGCGTGGCTACGACGTGGTGCAGGTTGACGCCTTCTGTGATGAAGCCGAACAGAAGCTGGCGGCGATGCGGCCGACCTATAGGGGACGACGCGACTGAGGCGCCCCACCGGCTCAGCCGGCGCTTTCATGCAGTCGGGCCATGAGTTCATGTTGACGCAGTGAAAGGTGCTCCTCCGAGCGAGGAACGCAACCCCGCTTGTTGCGTGGGCCTTGCAACGGTTGCTCTCCCTGCCGGTGGTGCGGGGGCACGAAGTAGCGTGTGACTCACAGCACCAGCAGTCACCGCTGGGAGCCGGTCGCCGGTCGAAGATCAACAGCCCTGATCCAGCGTTGCCGACCGTCCGCACCGCGTACCCGGCCGAACCACTCCAGCCGCTCCTTCACCCACCAATCAAGCTGCCCAGCTCTGCAGCCACTCATCCGCGCTGCTTGACCGCTATGGAGCGTCAACGCCTTAGCCGAATCAATCATCGGCTTGTTCAAGACCGAGCTGATCTGTCGTAAAGGGCCCTGGCGGAGTCTCGACGCGTCGAACTGGCCACCCTGGAATGGACTGGTACAACAACCGGCGCTTGTTTGAAGCCATCGGAGACATTCCACCGGCCGAAGCCGAAGCTAACTACTACCTCACCACGACACCGTCTGCAATCCTGCAGATGGCAGAACCCAGCCTCCAATGAACCCGGGGCGGTTCAAGATGTGCAGCGCCGGAGACGGCTGATGTTTCGTCTATTGCAGCCATTCAAGATTCGGGAGCCTGCGCCGGAACTGGTTACCGATGGCGGTGAGTTGACGGGCAAGGTCCGCGATCCGCAGTTTCGTCCGCCCGCCGATCGCGATGGGTGGATTGGCGATCCGCCTCCCGGTTCGCCAGAGTATCGGGCGTGGCAGCGGTGGCTGAACTCCTGAATCGGTGTCTGACTTGTCGGACAAGTCGTGTGTTGTTTGGGGCGTGGGTCGCCCGGACCGTTGATGGCGGGTGGGCTACTTTCGTTTGACGCAGCCCGTTGTCATCACTCTGACGTTATTGGGAAATCTGTTTCAGCGTTCCATCGCCTTCTTGGTAAGCCCTTAGTATCTCCGCTGAGCCGCCAGGATCCGCGGACAGGATCAAGAATGTGTATTCAGAACCCGACTCGTCCTTCGGGTCGCCGATGTCCGAAACGTCCAGCGACCATGGGCCGGACGATTTGGTAACGAAATGATCCGACATGATGTAGAAGGATGGACTGCCGATCGGGCTAAGTAGCACCCAAAGTGCATCGCCGTGAAGCATGGTTGCCTCGCCGCTTAGCCGGAAGCCGTCTACTGTCGTCCGGTAAGTGCAGCTATTGGGATCTGCGAGCTCATTCGGGCTTTTGATTGTGGCACTACTAAGTGCAGCTTGTTCCTCTGTTAGGTCAAGCCCCCTCCTGCGAAGTACGCCAGGAGTAATACGCCACGATCGTCGCCGCTATGGCGGCGATCGCTTGCGGCAATCGCCGCCCACAACGCCGATAATCTCAAGGGCGGTGTACTTGCCGCCCTGGGATTTTGAGGGGCCATCTTATCGGGTGTTTCTTCCTCGGCTAGTCCTAAGTATTTATCGTCCAGCGCCCACTCCATTGCATGCTCGAGCTCGAGCAACAGCAATACTCTGATGCCAGCTGGAGTATCTCCTGCTGAACCTCACCCTCCTGTGCGTAACTACCCTGACCGTCAGCGCTCCGATCTCGAACCTCGCTCCTTTAAGGTCTCTCTCGGTGACGATCATCTTGTCGCATTCTGGTCAGGCTCATTACGCCCTTCAGATCAGTGATCGACAATTGGGTGGTCGAACTTGAGGGCCGGCGATCCGGTGACGACGCAGACCTCGAGGGCTTCCCAGACGCCATGGTGGGCGTGCTCGGAGGCGGACGGTCTTCCTCTCGGATCGTCAGCGATGGAGGCTACCCACCGGCTTGGTGGGGCAGCGGCTTGATGTCATCCGACTCTGGTTCGCCACGGCGCTGACCGGCGTGGACGTTAACAACGTCAAGGCCGACGGCATCGTGCTGGCGAGAGCCGGTTTCTGAATCAACGTCCGTGGGCGGAGTATGACTTTTATGCGACTCGAATGATGTACACCTCTCGAAGTCATCAAGCTCAACTGGATCCGCGCGACGCAACACCCAGACGCGTCAGAGCAGATTTGGCTCCGCGCTCCTAGATTTTGGTTAACCTAGCAATCGGTGGGCTTCGTGGCTCCGAAGCAGTCCGTACTGCATCACTGGGTTTCATCTTGGGGGTTTAGCTATGTCATCAGTCCGCCGAATCATCATCGGCCTTCTGGCATCTGTAGGGCTCTTGTTAGCAGGGGCCGCGGCTGTACCGGTGGCCAGCGCGCAGGAGCCCACACTTAAGACGTTTGTGGTGCAGCTGGCTCCCGAGAACGAGATACCGGGGTGCCCGGCCGGTGTGGAAAGCGGCGCCCACGGTGTGGCGGTCATCCAGATTGACGCCGCCACAGGTGAAATCAGCTACCGCGTGGTGGCATCGAATCTGCCGGCCCCGATCGCCGGCAGCCCCGGCGCGCACATCCATGGACCAATCAACCCCGCAACGGGACTGGCTGGCATCGTCGTACCGTTCGAGCTCACCGGCCTCAACACCGGCCTTGTGGCCGCCGGGACGACCACCAACCCAACGCTCGCCGCTCAGATTCTCGCCAACCCCGAGAACTACTACGCCAACGTCCACACGACGGCCTGCGGGCCTGGGACAATTAGAGGATCACTGGCGTAACACGCGCCAATCTATCTGTCGGGTGGGCGGCGCAAGCCGCAGGCCGTTCTTGAACGCCACTCAGCTCGATCATGCCGCAGGCTGGGGGCTGATTGACGCCTCACGCGATTACGAACTAGTGCCGGCCTAAGGCTGTGAGCCGCTCCGCGGACGAAGATCAACAGCCCTGATCCACCGTTGCCGCTGCTGAGGGGCAATTGCAGGCCCCGGCGTGGTCGATCGAACAAGCACCGCTCGCACCGTCCTACAGATCAACGCCACGCGGGGCATATAACCGCGACAGATCCTCAATCTTGTCCTAGTGGTCCGGCGTTGAAATCCTTTTACGGTTGATTCTGTCCAGGATGTCGTCGGCGGTCTTGGTCCAGATGAACGGGTGCTTGCGGTCGTTCCAGCCGTCGATGAATTGACGGATCTTGATCATGAGGTCGCGGACGGAGCGGAAGGTGCCGCGGTGGATGGCTTGGCGTTCGATGATTCCGAACCAGACCTCGACCAGGTTCAGCCATGACCCGGAGGTGGGGGTGAAGTGGACCTGGATCCTGGGGTTGGCCGCTAGCCAGGTGCGGATCCGAGGCGTTTGTGGGCGGCGTAGTTGTCCATCACCAGGTGCAGCTCGCCGTCGGGGTAGGCGCGGGCCACATGCTTCAAGAACGCCAGGAACTCTTGATGTCGGTGCCGGTTCTTGCAGAGCCCGGTGACCTTCCGGTGGCGATCTCCAAGGCGGCGAACAGCGTGGCGGTGCCATAGCGGACGTAGCCATGGGTGCGCTGCTCGGCATGCCCGGGCTGCATCGGCAGCGTCTTCTGGTCCGGTCGAAGGCCTGGATCTGGGACTTCTGGGGGGAGAGGGGGGGGGAGGGGGGGGGGAGGATGGGGGGTGTAGGGAGAGGGGGGGGAATTCAGTGCGACAGATCAGGGACAGCGTAGGAAGGGTGGGAGAGCGGATGGGGACGCGCAGGGTTCGGAGGGCGGGATGAGGAAGTACGGGAAGGCGTACGCGCGATCGATCCTACCGTCTATACACAACGGTCAGCTAATGCGGCGCAGGGTCGTGGGCCCGCGGTTCGGATGGAAATCCAGGGTCTAGCTGAAAATCGCGCTTGGCCTGCGTCGCAGGCACATCAAGATCACCACGCCGACAAGGAAGAATGATCAGCATGACCGATTCCCACCGATCTGTTAGGGCCCGGGCTGGCCGGGCGGAGCTCCTGGAACCGGCTGAGGCTGTGTCGCTTGTTGATCTTGTTGTGACTGTCGGAGCATCGCTAGGCGTACCGCAACTGCAGCAATCCAGGCGAACAGCGTATGATTGCCAGCAGGAATGTGGCGTTGCCCCACGGCAAGAACGAGAAACAACGAAGAGAAACGAGCGCGGCCACCAGATAAAGCCAGACCGCGTCGCACAAACCTCTCAGGATGCCACCCAGGTCCGCGGCTGGAGGCGAGCACTCCGGCCAGAGCGAGCACGGTCGCGTGCTCGGCATAGTCCAGCCACCAGCACCCGCGAGCCGCCGGATCGATTCCGCCGATCTGCCGAGGCAATGCGATAGCGGCCGTGACAAGAAGCGCGGCACCGGCCAAGGCGGCTCAGGATGAGCAGTCCACGGGCCAGGGGGCGGAGTGGCTCTACCATCTCTCCAAGATCAACTTCTCCACACACCACTATCTGGTGACTCAGCCCGAACCAGGAGACGCCGAGCGCGCCTCGCACCCCTTATCCACCCATATAAAACCTCGCGGGTGCATCATGTTCGTTTTAGCGCGGGGTGTTGCAAGTCAGTCGCGCTGGTGCCCTCACCGCATGGCCTCTCGAGCAGCTGCTCCGCCTCGGGCCGGAATTTAGGCCGCCCCACTTCAGCTATGCTGTACGGGCCTCTGGTCACGTACTACGTCCGGCACCTCGACTGGCTCCCCGCGGCCCGACTCCAAAGTCTCGATTTCTTTGCGCAGGTGGCCGGTGAGGTTCGTGCGGTACGCCGTCTCGAAGTTACGAAGGGCTCCCACGGCAGCCGTGAGACGATCCCGCTGCCTGTCCAGGTCGTCGAACATTTCAGCGCGGCGATTTTCAATCTCACGATCGAGCTTCTCAGCGCGACTGTGTGCATCGGCATTCAGACGCTCTGCATTTACCCGGGCTTCGGACTCGACCCGCGCGGCACGTGTACGGGCGTCGGTGGTGAGCTGATGTGCGGTTCGGTTGGCCTCCTCTCGGATCCGGTTGGCATCCGCTGTGACTTCCTCGACCAGGCGTTCGGCCTGCTCGGTGGACATCTCGACGAGGCGGACGACGGCCGCGCTGGCTTCCTTTCCAGTTGTCACCACGATCGTGCCGGACGCCGCAGGTTGCACCGGATCAGGCTGCCGAGGCACAGGTGACTCAACCGCAGGAGCCTGCGCCACCGGAGCAGGAGTCCGAGCAGGAACTGGCGGCCCTGATTTCAGGCCCTCGATCTGCTTCTTAAGGTTCTGGTTGTCCTCCAGCAGCAGGGTGAAGCGTTCCCGGACCTCGTCGACGAACTCATCAACTTCCAGGACCTCATAGCCAGACCTACGGGCCACCCGGAACCGCCTGTTGCGAACGTCATCGAGCGTAAGCGTCATGGTGCATCCCGATATCTAGGTGGAACTTCTGGTGGGGGCCGTGGCCTCACCCGGGCCTACCGTACCCAATCTGGTCGTTGCACAAAGCTGAATCAAAGCTTCGCCACCCGAATCAAAGCTTCGCCTCCCGGTGGGCCAAGCGCGCGCCTCGCCACCTGCCTGAAGGTTCCGGGTCAAGCGGGCGGGAGCTGTTTGCAGGCAACGGAGGAGGCCCTCAAGTTGGACGGTTCGTCCTTTCCGCCATGACTTTGAGAACGCTCAGAACGATTTTGATTTTGGCATTGGGCACCTCATTCCGTGAAGACCCCCGAGGCCCTTCAGTATTCAGAGACGGCCGTCGATTCCGCTATCCCCGGTCCGGGCGTTCGGAAGCGGCTGATGATCAAGCCGGGGTACGGAGCCACCTTCCGCGCCGAAGGATTAACGCATACAGGCCGGGGCACTGCGCCTTCGGAGTGCACGGCGATCGGGGCGACAACGTCCCTCGGGTACCTCACCATCCGGCGAGGTCGGGAGCCCGTGCTGGGCGGTTCAGGGGGCGGCGGTGGAGCCCTCGATCGGTGCCGGTATGCGACGCGTCCGACGGAATGTCGTCATCTCGACCAGGAAGCCGATAACACCGCGGCCGGCCGCAAATCTGGTACGGCCGCCCCTCCTTGGCATGCTCGACCCGCCAGTCGTGGCGGCCGATCACGCAGAGCAGATTTCCCATGGATCGCTCACTTTCAAGGACCGCATGGCGTTACCGCCGATATCAGCGCGCTTGGTTGGCGGCGCTTGGGCTCAGGGGGTTGTGCCGGACCCTCAAGGTCGATGCTGCCCTGATCGAGGCGGAATGGCGGGTACCGGTCGGTGATCAACGCTACATAGACCAGCAGCCGGTAGCCCCACCGATCGATTCCAAGTGCCAAGTCAAAAAGGCCAGGCGGATAACGCGTCGTAAACAGCATCGCGATGGCCGCGATCAGCACAGCCGCGCCGATCAAGCTGGGAGTGGAATAGCTGACGGCACGACCATCCTGCACGCTTGTGGCGACGACATAACCGGAGCCGACAAGAGCGCCCACGAGGATGTACTGCGGGGAGGCGAGCAACCACTTGACCAACGGCAGCCAACGATTCAGCGGCTGGGGGTACGCGAGGTCCAGCCGCGCCGGGTAGTCGACGACATCGGCGAGAGTGAACGGCGGATACCGGTCAGTACCCAGCGCCCCATAGCCATAAAAGCTCACCCGCCACGACCACCGAATCACCCCGACGTTGAAGTCAAACAAGCCCTTCGGATACCTGGTAGTGAACAAGATCGCAAAGAAGGCGATCACAGTGAAGATCCAGAACGCAAGCCACAAGAAACCCAGAATGACGTAGTGCGGGATCAGCAGTAACCACTTGATCAACCACAACGCCCTGCTGGGCTGGTCGAAAAAGCCCCGCACCGAAAGTGGGTAGGCAAAGGAAGGTGGGTAGGCGGTGGAGCTCATGGTGCCCTCCCTGGACGCGGCGGACCCCCGATTTGTCCACTATCACGAAGGCCTCAATACAGGTCAACGGGGACCCGCGCAGGATGGGGGCAGCAAGAGACCCTTGTATCGGAGCGGGCACTGTGAGCTTGCGCAGAACGATTTACCCACCCAGCGGATATGTGTCACCAGCTGCCCTTACCGTTCCATGCGTGCACTGGACGAGCCTCAGGCGGGAATGGGGAGTTCAGTACAGCGTCTTGCTCGACGACGACACCGAAGTTGATCTTCTCCCGCAGGACGACGGTTGCAAGCTCTACTACGGCCGATCGAACGATCAAGAACACGTCGTAGACCTGGGCCGCTTCAACGACGAAGGCACCTGCTCGTTGCCGCCGATAACAGGTTGGCCGAGCTGCTGGAGTGGCCGGAGCTGGCAGAAGAAACGACGCTGCTACGACGGTGATCAAGACACGTAGGTTCAAGGGGAGACCCCAGCTAGTTACAGGACTTCACCGCCAGCTAGCTGAGGCCTCTCCCCTGTGGCGGGCCCAAGTTCCACCGTCGCGCCGACGGTTCGACGCGTCAAGAGGGCCGGGTCTTCGAATTCACAGCCTGGTCCTCTTCCCTTATATTCGAACTCATGTTCAAAATGATTTAGGCGAGACCCCGATCCGACTCAATACACCGAAGCAGATTGTCGAGCAGTCGATCCTCCGATCGAGGTCGAGCCAGCCACGTGGCTGCCATCGGGCACGCTCGACTGTCGGAGGCCCCGACCGTCGGTGTCAGTCTTTTGCAGACCTGGGCCCCATAGCCGAACTGATGCGACTAGCGCCGCTCCCTGAGCAACGAAGTAGTTCGTCGTGTCACCGCCAGCACGGCGGATGTGCGCCCTGATATATCGCGCTCAGCTTCCACTCGCAGCTCAGCGAAGGTGCTCATGACGGAATATCGCATCGAGATGCGCCATCTCCATCAGCCTGCCTTCGTCATCAGATTCCCGGTGATGGAGGCCATGACAACCTCGGCCGTATCAGCTCGGTTCTAGGCCCTTCCGTGCGAAGTCGAGTGTCGCGTGCAGCTGGGGTGGAGGTGCGAAAGCAATCGCTTCAAGCTGAACGCTGGCGTGAAGCTCATCAGGATCGTGACTGTGGGCCAGCGCCTCAGCAATGTTCTCCAGAGTCACCGCATCCGCCAAATCAATAAGCCCTCGAAGGTCGGCGTCGGTCTTTCGCCGGGGCTCTGCCCAGACCCTAAGCGCGGCGAGTAATCCCGCTCCGTGGTCAACGAAATAGTTGGTGGAATCCACAACGAAGTGGTGCGTGGAGTCTGAGGACGTGGACCGGATGTGCGCCCTGATCTCCTGCTCCGCCTGCTGCTTGAACTCGCTGAAAGTGCTCACGCTCTAGCAGTGTTCCACCGAGCTGCTTCGGCGATCATCAGGCCTTGCTCATCAGGTCTCCAGTGATGCTTTCGCCGGCGTGACTCTCGACGTCGAGCGGCGCTGCAGAACCACGGCGCGAGAAAGCTTGGGCAACCGTGTCGGCACGGTCAGGTGACGGCATTCCTAGGTTGCTCATGTCTTCCCGCATGATTCCCTCCCGATTCTTTGGGGGAGGGTACCGACGTGGCTGTCCGGATGCCCAGTGTGTCAGTGGTTGGGAGAGATGGCCCTAGTCTGCGATTCCGAGGTGGTCCTCAATTCGCTTTACGCGCTTGAGCAAGTCCGCGAGCAAGTCCTTGTCGGTTGGTGTTCCCTGTTTAGATGCGACGGCTTCAAGATCGCGAGCAAGATCCTCTGTTGTGATCCCCGGTGAAGCATCGGCTACCTCGGATAGATCGCCTGCCGTTCTCGTCGGTCGACGGACATACTCTGAAAGCTCTTCCCCCGAGCTCGTCGGTTCCGATGACATTGGTTGCTATGCTCCTCGGCGGCGGGCTGATCAGCTTGTCCGAGTTCAACCTAGGCGACGAGTGCAAAACGGTCCCTGAGATCATCTAGGGACGAGCTCATGGGCGCGTCGTCGATCAACAGCTCGGCATTGGGTAACAGCTCGTCAACTTTCTTGATCGCGTAGTTCCTACGCTGGCAGCCCTTGCCTGAAGCCCGCCATGCACCGCCCGCGGTGTCGTCTTCCTGATCCTGGGGTCAGACGGGCCGCGCCATCGGCGGACGCAAGTATTGGTACTGAGCGCGTGCCTGGCTGGAGGCAAGCCCTTAGGCAGCCCGAGGTCACGCCTCTCAAGACGCGTCGTTACTGGCTGGTTGGGGATCTGGACGGCGGGGCAAATTGTTGGCGGCCGCTCTTCATCCCCTGAAATGTCCTAGACCGCTTCGGCTCCTGCTCGCCCCGCCGGTCAGCGACGACGAACTCGCCCGCTACCTGCAGGTTGCCGACCAGTTGCGCCCGGCTGCCTAGCAGTCGTTCCTGCTCGCTGCCGTCGCGGCCCCGCTGAGCGGTGTTGCGGCTTTGCTGGCCGGATGGACGCTGATGGCGTCGCATTCCTGGCATTCGGAGTCGCTTTTCTGTTGGGTGGCGTCTCTGCCCTGCTGGCCAGATGGACATTAATGGGAGTCCCATTCCTGTTAGTCGGGGTTCGCAGCCCTGCTGGATGGTATTGCGCTCCTGCACAGTCCTGAATTGCCGCGGCGGCTGCCGGCGTGGCTGGCCAAACGAGACGCTTCGCCGGTGACGGCAGACGCTAGGACCGGCTCAGAGTTGGCTCCCCACTCTTCCCGGTCTACCAAGCGGTCAGCAGGGCGCCATCAGTCTTACGGGAAAGACCAGGTAAGGCCGAGCACCACAAGGATCGTGCCGACGAAGACAACGGCCATTCCTACTAGAGCCATGCCGATTGCCTTGAAGATCTCCGACCCCAGAGTGCGAGCGTGCAGACGGTAAGGATGCCCCGGAAGAGACATCTAGTTAGCCACCGCCAACAACACCAGCAGCACCGATCCCGTAACTGCGAGGAGGCTGCCGAGGGACAGCACGAACGCTTGTAGATCTCGTCTCATCGTTGGCCTCCCGCCCCTGTAGGGCGCCAAAGCTGTATCGGACTCGGCAACGATCCTGACCATCGCCACCGCTACAGCAGGTTAGTGGCTGGAGCCCGTCGTCGGGGGCGCAGCGGCCAATCCACCATCCACGACGGATATCGCCCGACCTGTGCGGGCTGTGGCGCCGTTCCGGACGGTCGCTGGGAGGTCAAGTCCAGGTCGCCGCTCAGGAGGTGGCTTCGGCTGTCACCGTCTTGTACTTGCCGTATTTGCCGTCCGGAATGCAGTTGAGGGCTTGAGTCTTGCCCGGCTTCAGATCAGCGGAGTCGCATTGGACGCTGCCGAGCGCGTCACCGGATCTATCGATGAACGTGAAGCGTATGGAAGCGGTCGAAGTGTGGCCGCGGAGGTTCTTCACCTTGCCGGTGACGCCGAACATCGCGTCGCCGAGACTGGTGTCCTTCTCCACCTTCCAACCCGCGAGCATCTTGTGCTTGCCGAAGGTGAACGCCTTGCCCGGCGTGACCTCCCGAACAGCATTCCGGTCGTCCTCGGCTTGCTGAGATTGCGATGGCTCAATGGATGCCTTCGTGGTGCCCGCATTCATGGCCATGCCAGCGGTGCCGATGAGGGCCACCCAGGTGACGACGCCGATGAGCATGAACGTGAAGATGATCACCAACACGACTAGCCAGGTACGTCGCCTCTGCTCCGCGGGCGGCAAAGGATTCAGGACAAACGGCTCCGGTGTAAGTGGCACCAGACACGGCTCGCAGCGTCGTCACAGTGATCCCCACTTGTTGTTGATGCTACTTCCCTCGCTTTGGGCTCTACCCAAAGCACGGACCGCCAACCCGAGAGGAGATCGGAGCCCGAGGCATCGAATGAGAGAACTAGCCGAAACCTCGGCTGACATAATCAATCGGCCCGCCGCTTGTGGTGGCTTCCCCACGACAGACACAACTGAGCGAATGGTCGACGGATCATGAGGCCCCGCTGACGGCTTCGTCGTGCTGCCTCGCTGCGCTCTCGGAGCAGTCACGGCTGATTGGAGGGCGTGGATAGCTCTCGCCGGGACACAAAGGCAACGCAGGTTCGCAATCATGCTGCCCCCTGCCAAATCAAACTGCTAGTCAATCGGTACAGCACCCGGCGATCATCGGGGTGCACCCACGGACGCCGATTACGCGTGACACCGCATTGTCAAGTGAGCCAGAGATCACTGACATGGAAGAGGTCACTGGTTCAAATCCAGTATCGCCCACCAGCTCCATTCCTAGTCAAAAGCGCTTTCCGGACAATCCCTCGCGGCGCGGGCAGGATATGGGCAGACACGGTGACCGGAAGAATTCCAGGCCGTCGAGCCTTGTGGGTCCACCACATAGGTCGGCCCCGGTTCGCGACGCAACCGCTCGGCGGGGGCCTAGACGGAACGGCGCTCCGCCTTGCCCAAGCATCCCACCACACTCCTAGCCTCCGGACAGATCGACCATGATCAACTCACGGTCGAACTGGTCGAACCAGACGGCATGCCGGCCATGGTCCGCATCATCTGGCCGCCAAAGCCCACTATGATCGATCCGAGGCGCTTCCCTGACACCGCGGCCGCGATTGCGCAACTGTTTGCAAGGGCGCACATCGTGCTCGCCGCGCTCAAAGCGCACCCCCAGTGATCGGCGGCGCTCGCACCTCCGCCCGAGGTCACGCTCGGCTTAGTAATGATTCCTGCGGGCGCTGAAGATCCTCAAGCTGAAGCCCCTGAGCAAATCGCGCGGCACGACGACGGCAGAGTACGTTCAGCCGGCGGATTGAGGCACGAAGCCGCCAGACAGGGTGGTCGAAGCGCTTGTCGATTGACTCCATCGTCGCATCGATCGGATCGGCTCGCGCATCTCGAACCGTGCGCATCGGAGCGCCTAGGACATACGAGGTGTACGACGCGAGCCGCAAACCGTATCCGTGTGACTGGTCCCCTCATTCAACCTCCGCCCTGAGTGCGTTGGCCTTTCTGCAAGGCCCCGCATCGCCCCCAAGCTTGTCGGCTCGCTCTATCATCTCGTCGACTCGTTTTGCGGGTCGCTGTCAGGTCAGGCGATGTCGCGGTCGGGCAGTGGGAGGCGTATGACTTCGAGCATGGCGCGACCGAATTCAGTGATCTGGTATCCAAGTCCGCCGTACGGGTTCGTTTGAACGGCTAATCCGTGGCGCAAGAGTCCGGCGATGCCAGCCTGCCTACCAACGACTGTCAGATCAGGTAGCGCGTTGACGGTGGCCGCCGGCGGTCCTGGCTAGCAGCAGAACACCGAATGGGCAAGATGACTCCGGAATCTCTTGGACAGCTGGTTGGCGACCGCCAGGTCGGGATTCCCGTCGCCGTTGAAATCGCCCACCGCGACCGACGCGGGGCCGTCACCAGTGGCGACGTTGGCCGCTGGACTGCAAGAGTGCACGACAAGAGTGGAGCAGTCGATGCACGAGTCGCCGTGTCGAACAGCGGATCTTGAAGGCGGGGCTGGTAGGGCACCGTCCTGCTACTGGGGGCCTCGGACCGAGGCCCATTTGGTCACCCGCCTCGACCGCGGGAGAACCAGTGCCGGCGGCGAAGTTGGTCGGGCCGACCTGCTCACCATCGTCGGGCACAAAATGTACGCCCAAAGGGCATTGGCAAGGCAGGAGCACGGCAGAGCGCGCACGCCGCGGCCGGCATGGGCGCCGGCGGCGGCTTCACCCGCCAAATCCCCGACCTCGCCGTCGACGGCTTCCCCACCTCGGTGGCGGCAGGCGACTTCAATCAGGACCAGGATCTGGACCTGGATTAGTGGGCGGCCGTCGCGGCGTCGAGCACGGCCTCGGTCTTGAGCCGAGCCGTAGTCACGGCGGCAACCGGGCCGCCGCCGGGACCTCCGGCTACGACGCCAGCGTCGACTATGTAGTGGTCGAGCACCTCTCGGTTGACGTTGCCGATGGTGTCGCAAGCCTCGTGGTAGCAGCGGTCATAGGGCTCACTCGCCTGCACGGCGTGCGGCCACTAACGCGGTGCGCGGCTCATCGGCGTAGCGGTGGGCGCTGGACGGGTTGCCGAAGTGATGGGTCAGGTGCGGCAGTGCGGTCTCGGCCACACGTGGGTCTACGGGGTGGTCGCGTTGTAGTCCAGATAGATCGGCCCACCCACGAGGCCCGGATGAGTCCTCTCGGCCCGCCCGGAATGGCGGGCCGTTTCGGCCTTCGCTGGAACTGCCATCAAAGATCGGTGGTGTGACGTGATTTCAGCATCGGCTTGAGCGCGAGGACGGCTCCCACGACGAACACCGCGGTCGCCAGGTAGATGAGGCCAAGGTGGCCAATGGTGTCGAGGTGGTACGGGTAGTGCGCGGGCAGCGCGACGGCCAGCCCGAGCACCGGCGCAGCGATCGCTGTCACATAGGCCCACAGCTCGCCGCGCCGCACCCCGTACCACGCCAGCGCCGCGGTGGCGAGCCCGGTGGCGGCGATGAACCCCGAGACCGCGATGTGCAGGTGCGCGATGTAGTGGAACAGCGGGAGGCTGAACTCTCGAATTTCGGTGCGGCCGACGTCGACCTGTCCTGGTCCAATGCCGAGCTCGAGAAAGGCACCGGTGAAGTTGCGGACGAAGAAGATGATCGCGTAGCCAATGAATGCCGAGACCGGCGAGCGCCATGAGCACGGAACCGGCGCGCAGGGTGCCGGACGCGGCAGCCTTCTCGGGTCGCTGAGTGATGGTTGTCATGGGATTTCCCTTCGATGTTGTTGGTGGATGGATGCGGCTTAACGGCCTGGTTTGACCGCTAACAGGCTGATGCTGTGCACCCCGTAGGTGATGCTGGCGTTGCGCGCCTGGGTGGACTGGAATCCGTACGGATTGACCCGGGTCGCCTTGATCGTCAGGCCGGCGGCCTCGATGAGGTTTCGGTAGATGTCTTGCTGTGCGGCGCCGCCGATACAGGAGGCCCACAGATCGGCGTTGCTGACGATTGCCTCAGTCAGCGGTCGCGTGGTGACGATGTCGGCGATCGCGAGCCGGCCACCCGGCCGTAGCACGCGCGCTGTCTCGGCGAAGACCCGTTGCTTGTCTGGGGAGAGGTTGATGACGCCGTTGGAGATCACGCAGTCGAAGCTCTCGTCATCGGCGGGCAACCTCTCGATGCGGCCCTCGCGGAACTCGACGTGATGGACGCCGCTCTTCTCCGCCAGCCGTCGGGCTTTGGTCAACTGCTCAACCGTGAAGTCAACGCCGACGACCCGGCCCGTCGGCCCCACCAGACCGGCCGCGATCAAGCTGTCCATTCCTGAGCCGCTGCCCAGATCGATGACTGTTTCCCCCTGCTGAAGGCCCGCCAAGTCAAAGAAATAGCCGACGCCGGCGAATGACTCCACCGCTTCGGAAGGAATCGCTGCCAGCAGAGCATCGGGGTAGCCCAAACGCTGGGCAAGCGCCCGGCCCATTTCAAAGTGATACGAGGCGTGTGGCTGCTCCGCCACCTCCCGGTACATCTGCCGGACCTTGGCCTCAAGATCGTCCACGTCCACACTGGCCATGGATGCTCCTTTCAGTTCTGTGTTCCTACACGAGAAGACGTCGGCCCGCTCCCGGGTATTGCATTTCCGGAGCTGTTCAGACCTTGTGGATCGATTACGGCCGGCCTACCGCGTTCAAAGGCGTTCGACGGCCGTGCCAGAGTGCAATAAGGCAGTCCCCGAAACCGTCCTAAAGAATGTGGTGTCTGTGGCGTTCGCGGATGTAGAGACGGTGGACAACGCGGCTGATCAGGCCGAGCGGTTCCGTACGCTGGCGCGGGAGCAGCTGCCTAGGCTGTATTCCATCGCAAGGCGGCTGGTCGGGGTCGACGCTGAGGACGCGGTGCAGGATTGCCTGTTGAAGGCGTTTCAGGGATTCCACCAGCTGCGTGAGACTGCTGCGGGACCAGCCTGGCTGACCAGGATCTTGATCAACTGCTGCCGGGACCGTGGCCGCGCTGTTGGGAGGAGCGTGCAGCAGGTCGAGTTGGACGAGGTCGAACGGTTCTCGCTGTTTCGCAAGATCGCCTACGAAGATCCGTTCCCCTACTCGGACTCGTTGCATTTGGACTTTCTTAACGAGTTCGGGGCGGAGGATGTGCGGGCCGTCGTGATGAAACTGTCCATGTTGTACCGGATCCCGGTCGTCTTGGTGTACATGGATGGATATCTGGCGCGTGAGGTGGCCGACCTGCTCGACATTCCGCTCGGCACGGTACTGGCGCGGCTGCATCGCGGACGCAAGTTGTTCGAAAAGCAGCTCTGGGACTACGCCGACGCTAACGGCCTGTTGCGAAAGGCAGCGCTATGATCACGTGCTCAGAAGCCACCCGGCACCTGTGGGAGTACCTCGACGCCACCGCAGATCAGCCGACCCGGGAGGCAATCGAGGAACATCTGGCCCGGTGTAGAGCCTGCTGCGGAGAGCTCGAGTTCGCTCAGGAGCTGCGTCGCTTCCTTGCCAGCTCCGCCCGTGAGGAGGTCCCGGATGCAGTCCTCCGCCGCTTGAGCGAAACGCTGGAGGAGCTCGGCCCATGAGCCGCGACCTGATGCACAGCAGCGAGATCAAGGATCTGGTTCGCGATGCGTATCGACACGTTCCCGCCTCGACTGCTGCCGTCGCGTACAAGCTATACACCGCAGAAGAGTTGGCACAGGTCCCCGAAGCCGCGATCAACCGTGCCCTGGGCGTGGCCAACCACCTGCGCTTCGCCAGCATCCAGCCCGGTGACACGATCCTCGACATCGGCTGTGGCGGCGGGATCGACACCATACTGGCAGCGCGACGCACCGGACCCACCGGCAAAGTCATCGGGCTGGACTTCCTACCCGAAATGCTCCAGCGCACAGCGAGCGCGGCGCAGAAAGCTGGCCTGGACAACATACAGACCTTGTATGGAGAAATGGAGGCCATTCCACTCCCAGACGGCAGCGTGGATTTGATCATCTCCAACGGTGTGATCAACTTGTCTGCCCGAAAGGCCCGCGTGATGGCCGAATGTGCCCGGGTGCTTCGGCCCGGCGGGAGACTCTGCGTCTCCGACTTCACCGTTGACCAAGATCAGCTTCCAGCGGAGATCCTCACCCAACCGGCGGCCTGGGCCGGCTGCGTTGCCGGCGCCCTGGCCGAACAAGACTTCATCTACAAACTGGAAAAGGCCGGATTCAGAGACGTTCGTGTGCTGCATCGGGAACCGGTGAGCATCGATGACTGCGCGCTCTACCCGCTGTTCACCGATCAGGTGATTTCGCTTATGCGCCAACTCATCCCGCCGCAGAAACAGCGAGCAGTAGCCGTCTCGGTCGTGATCAACGCATCGAACCCCCTCTGATCGCGACGGTGACCCTGCCGCCGGCTAGCCCAGTCGACCTGCTCACTGCCTACTACTCGGCATCCGCTCAGGCCTACGAGCAGTGGTGGGCATCGGCAATACACCCCGCAGGCGTCCATCTGATCGACAAGCTGCCGCTTCACTCTGCGGAACGGGTCCTCGACCTTGGCGCTGGCGTGGGAACCCTGCTACCAGCGATTCGCCGCGCCGCCCCATCGGCCCTCATCGTTGCTGCGGACCGGGCCGAGGGAATGCTGCGTCGCACATCAGCCGGCTATCCCCGGGTCATCGCCGACGCGGCCAAGCTGCCCTTCAACTCGGCCTCCTATGACATGGTGATCATGGCATTCGTACTGTTCCATATTCCGGAGCCTGAGACGGCGCTCGACGAGGTGCGGCGGGTACTCAGGGCTGGCGGCAGCGTCGGCCTCACCACCTGGGGCTACGACAGGGGCGCTCCCGCATTGGATACCTGGAACCAGGAACTGAACCGCCACGGCGCCCCACCTGATCGGCCTTTGATCGCCCAGCACGAGCTCATGAACACTCCAGACAAACTGCGAGCCATGCTGCAGCGCAGCGGATTTCAGCACGCCGAGGTCAAGATCATGCCGTGGTCACATCAGGCCAGCCTGGGACACTTCATCGAACAACACAGGACGCTCGGCGTAACGGGCAGGCGCCTCGCACAACTCAAACCGGCTACCCGAGCCGACTTTCTCCGGAACGTGCGACGCCGTCTTGAGAGCCTTTGCCCAGAGGACTTCGTCGACCGCGGGGAAGTCCTCACTGCAACCGCAAACACGCGCTAACACGGCTGATGTGTAAACGGCACTCCATAGAAGCTGGCAGCCGGTTAATCATGTCCAATTAGAGGTCCGAACGCCTAGGCTGTTCGACCCGGTGCTAGAGGTCGAACCACCGGGACCGACGGGCCTCGCCGAACTCGGCCTTCTCGGCGGCGTACTCCACGCCCGGTCCAAGCAGCGGGGCCGTCGGCCCTGCCTCGGCGCGGAAGCGCACATCAACTCGGCCGACCTCACCGTCACCCATTTCTACAAAGCACAGGCCGGCGCCGTCGTACGGCCTGAACCCGCCGCCGCGGATGCTAGCCGCGATCTCGTCGGCGACGGTCCGGGCTGCGGATTCGGCGAAGACACCGGCCTTCGGGATCCCTGTCTCGGCAGTCACCCAGCGCGTAAACGCCAGGGAACGGGGTGGCAAGGGTGAGCGGGTCCACCTTGACCCACCCATTCTCGGTCAGCCCGGCCTCCACCAGGACGTCCGGCACTTTGTGCACCGGGATGCCGATGAACAGGTCATAGGGCTCGTCATGGTCCTTGAAATGCGCCACCTTGCCGGCAGGGTCGATGCCGTAGACGCGACGACGCTTGGTGTACTCGATACCGCGCGCCGCCATGGTTAGCTCCACTGCTTCCGATGCCTCGACCGACACCGGGATCGGCGCCGGCTGAGGAGTGACCACATGCAGTTGAGTCGTATCACGAATCCCTCGCTCGACTAGGTAGTCGTGCAACAGCAGAATTCCCTCGTACGGCGCAGGCGGGCACTTGAACGGGATCGACAAGACCGCGAGCAACACCTTGCCGCCGCGAAACGACGGCAATTCGTCCCGCAGCCGCTCAGCGCCGTCGACCGAGTAGTACTCGAATCCACCCTCCACGAAGCCAGGCGTAGCCGCCAGGTCATAGTCGGCACCCAGCGCCACCACCAAGAAATCCGAGTCGTAGGTCGCCGCATCGGTAGCCACCTGGCGGCGTCGCAGGGTCGATGGAGAGCACTGTCTCCTGCCGGAACGCCACACTCCGCTTTGTCAAACGCCGATACGGCAGCCGCACAGCATCGCGGGTCTGATGACGAAAGAGGATGTCCAGCTTGGAGAAGCCGAGGGTGAACGCATCGTGTCTGGTCGATCAGCGTCACCTCCACCTCATCGGCCAGCCGCTCAGAAAGCAGGGTGCTCAGCTCCAGCCCACCGAACCCCGCCCCGAGGATCACCACCTGGCGCTTCATCCACTCAGCATGCTCCCGTTGCGGCGCGTCAACGACCCCACCCGCCCCCCGGGCGCGATCCCGATTGACCATTTGACTCCGTTGTTCTGTTAGTGAATACTTACGGTTAGTGATTACTTACGGAAATGCGGAGGGCTGGGCAGCACTCGCCGACCGGACACGGCGCGCGATCGTTGCCGCTCTAGCCGACCGCCCCCGCTCGGTTGGTGAGCTAGCCGCGCAGATGCCTGTAACTCGGTCCGCTGTCTCCCAGCACCTGAAGGTCCTTAAGGACGCGGGCCTGGTCAGCGAGCACCACGAAGGGACGCGGCACATCTACCAGCTCAACCCGGCCGGGCTGGCTGCCCTGCGCGACCAGCTCGACACCTACTGGCGGCGAGCGCTCACCAATTACGCCGAGATCCTGGCCGACGACATCCATGCCCCAGCCAAAAGTGACGACCGAGCACAGCACAGAGAGGACAATCCATGACACAGACAGAAGCGACCGTACGCCGGCAGGTCGTCGTCGACGCCGCGATCGACCGCGCGTTCTCGGTGTTCACCGAGCGGTTCGGAGACTTCAAGCCGCCTGAGCACAACCTGCTTAGTGCGCCAATCGCTGAGACCATATTCGAGCCGCGGGTGGGCGGCCACATCGTCGACAGAGCCGTCGACGGCATCGAATGCCGATGGGCACGCATCCTGGTCTACCAGCCGCCGGTCCGCGTCGTCTTCAGCTGGGACATCAGCCCTCAATGGAGCATCGTGACCGACCCCGACATGACCAGCGAGGTCGAAGTGACGTTCCATGCCGAGACACCGCAACGCACCCGCGTTGAACTGGAGCATCGGCACCTCGAACGCCACGGACTCGACTGGGGAGCCGTCGCTCGCGGCGTAGATGCCGACGGGGGATGGCCGCTTTACCTGGCCCGCTACGCAGCCCTCGTAGAGGAGGGCCGCTGACCATGCCTGGATTCATAATACGGAGGGTCGAGCCTTCGGCGACCGAGATCTTCCCTTACCCAACCGATCCCGCAAGTAAGCGCTCCATAACCCGGCCCTCGCTTACGTCTCGGCCAGTTGCCGCGCAGAACGTGCCGTCCCCCTTCGCCGCCGCGCGCCGTGCCTCCCGGTCAGCCGCCAACAGCCTGCGGGCAGCCGCCTTGCGTGACTTGCGGTCCCGGCGCCGCTCGCGACCAGGCGAGACCAGGACCGAACTGTGCAGCCGGCCATCGTGCCAGCCGGTCACAGCGACAGACCACCCTCAGCGGCCGTGCCCCAGGTCTCCGGGAGTTCCGGAAAGTCGCGCGAGTCGTAGGTGATGTCGCCTCGACCTCATGGGCGCGATCCAGAGCGCGCCGGCGACCTGGTGAACGATCTCGGCGGCTCGATGTAGTTCCCAAGCGACCTGATACGACGCCGCGCGGCCCGTTCGCGGGTCGCCCGTCATCCAAGTGCGCTTGCTGGCCGGGCCGTCGTGGAACTCGCCGAGCTGGCGCAGGACCCGTTCAAGAGATGCGAGTCCCGACGTGAGTGACCCAAGCACGGCATAGATCTCGGAGGGGTCGTGGATCGATGGGGTCGCGTGGGCGAGGCCACGGAGAGCCTCGTGCGCCTCATCAGCGTCCACTGATGGGTTTGTGAAGGTGGGCATCGGAGCCTCCTCGAAGAACGAGCGGTTCACAACGAGGTGTGCGTTGCCATCCGCGACGAGGTGGCTCGAGCACCAAGGCTCCGGCATTGATAGCGATCGATCGGACATGCGCTGCATCGAGACACGGCATCAATAGGCGTCCAGCGGTCGGCCTGACTCGCGGCAGATCCGCGCGTCTTCGAGCGAGCCCAGTGCGGCACTGACCACAGTCGCCCGCTGCGCCTGGAGCCCGGTCACTGCAGGCCGTGTTCGTACGCGTAGGCGGTGGCGGCGGCACGGCTGGGCAGTCCCAGCTTCGTGAGGATGTGGCCGACGTGGGTTGCCACGGTCTTCTCGCTGACGACGAGACGCTCGGCGATCTGACGGTTGGTGAGCCCCTTGGCGATGTGGGCCAGGACTTCTTCCTCGCGAGCTGGTCAGACCGCTGGACGGCGGGGCTGCGACCTGCAGCGCAGCCCTGGCAGCGGCTGCGTCGCGGACCGCGTTGAGGCGATCGAAGACGGCGATGGCACCGGCGAGCTCGAGCTCGGCACTGTCGTCGTCGCCTACCGCTCGGCACGCGGCTGCGATCAGCATCCTCGTGCGGGCGGCCTCGTAGGCCGCGTCCAGCTCGCGCCAACCGGCCAGCGCTTGCCGGAGAGCGGATATGGCGTCTTCGGGCTGATCCTCCGCCAGCAGCACGGCGCCCAGGACCTGCAGGTGCAGCGCGGTCGGCAGCGGTCGCCCGAGTGCGCCGGCCACGCGTGCCAAGCTCGTCGGCCGCAGACTCGCGCGGAGGCGACATCGCCGTCGGCGAGGGTGATCTCGACGTAGCCGCCGGCCAGTCGCGCGCGGGACATGTGGGTCACCGGCCTCGCGATATGCCCTCCGGATGGCGGCGGCGGCCGCCTCGACCTTTCCCGTCGCCAGGCGCAGCAGCGCGAGCCCCGGCTGCGGATCGCGACCGAGCTCGCTGGCCAGTCGGAACTCGGCCTCGGCGGCGCGGTCCTGGCCACGGAGCCGGTGCAGGTCGCCCTTCAGGTAAGCGGCGGCGCCCCGCGACCGCTGCCCCACCGGATCGGCCAGGCGGCGGTAAGCCTGCTCGATCTGATCGGCTGCGGCGTCCCAGTCGCCGCGAAGGTACAGCATCTCGGCGCGATGGATCAGGCACTGACCTCGGTACAGCATGAGCTCTGGCTGGCCGTCGACCCAGCGGCTCAGCGCGGCGGTCCACGTGTGGGCGCGGCGGACATCAAACAGCTCGTGTGCAGCCCTCGATGGCGGTGCAGTAGGCATCGCCAATCGCGATCGCCGAGACGTCGTTGGCCTCGATGGCGACCATCCCCTCGTCGAGCAGGGCGACCCCCTCGTCCACCCGGTCGAGCCAGATCAGGCACCTGCCTTCGCCGATCCGTGCCAGCGCTGCGAGTTCGGGGTCGTGGAAGAGGACGCCGATCTCGGCCGCCGCGTGAAACGCCTCGTGCCCGGCGCGCACGTCGCCGGAGAACGCTGCACGCAGCGCGGCCGCGTAGCGCAGGTAACCGCGTTCGACGCAGTCGATCTTGCGGTCGTCCAGCAGTCGCTGGGCGCGGTCGACCCAACCGCCTCCGCGCGCCAGGTCGCCGCCGTTCAACAGCGCGAAAGCCAGCCAGAAGGCGCACCGCACCGCCCGTGCAACGTCGCCGACGTGGGCACACTTCTCGTGCGCGCTGATCCAGGCGGACCGGCTCTCCTCGCTGAGTCCGGCGAGATAGGCCGCGGACGCCAGCCGCTCGAGATCGTCGACCTCGAGCGGCTCCACGACTGCGGCCGCGGACAACTCGTCGTACGCCCGCCGCCAGGCCTGCTTGTTGAACGCATCGCGTGCGCGTCCGATTCCGTCGCCCATGGGCTCAGTGTCGCGCGAATACGAAGACTATGCCCAGAACGACGCAGCCTCGGCTGGTCCCGCCGCGATGAACCACATCTCGCGGATTCGACCCTCGTCGAACCGGTAGACGAAGGAGTCATTCATCTCCAGCGTCCGCCCGTTGCGGCCAAAGACGGCGTGTTCCCACTCCGCCCCCCATTCGTCGTCAGCCAGGCAGAACAACTGCTCGAGCTTCACATCCCCGTCGGTCAGCTCAAAGACGGTGCCAAGGGCTGCCAGCAAGCCTTCGACTCCGTAGTGGTCGCCTGCGAACGGAATCGGACCACGGCCGTGGAAGACCATGTCGTCGGTGAAGATGTGCGTCAGCGTCTCGCGGTCGTTCTCGACGATCGCCTGGGTCATCCGGTCAATGACCGCAACATTCGGGTGGGTGCTCATGATGTCCTCCATCGCTGGGTTGTGCTCTATGAAGCGACGATAGGAACTGGGAACTGCTCGCCACATCGGGAGAAGTGCCGATCCTCCCGCCTGCGACGCGTCGGTACTTTCACTGACCGCCAATTCGGGGGGCGAGGTGCGTCTTCTCGCTGCGAATGATGCGTCCCGTCTCAGGTCTGCCGACTGCCTGCGGCCTCGCTATCGACGCGTTCTTCAAGATTCACCAGAAATCGTCGTCCCGGACTGATCGCTCAAGGTGCGCCGCTGGACTTAGGTGACCAATACAGCACCCATACGTGTCGATGAGAAGGGCGGCGCCGCAGCAACGGCGACAACTGAACCTGCGGAGGCGCTCCGACCACCGTCCCACCGCCGGTCCCGAAATGGACGAAGCCCCGGATCCGGGACCCGGGGCCACTGTCACACGTGCGCGAGGGGGGAGTTGAACCGGAGGACCCCCACGCTCGGTGACGCGCAAACCGCCGTCCTGGGCGTGAAACCGGTATCCCGTCGCCTCCGGTGACTCCCGTTTCGTCGGGGGATGTGCACCCCGGGGGTGCACCAGCCATTGTTGATTTGAGCCAGCATCGATGGCTGGCCAAGCCACGGTTGTCGCCGAGCCTCGGCCGGTCGAGGTCAGGGGGCCGACATCGACTACGCGGATCACATCCCGCTGGTGTCGGGGCGAGTGGTCACCTTCGCATGCAGCAGACCCCAGACACGAGCTCAGCGTTGGCATCCAGCCCAGATGTGACGTCGTCTCAGCCCATCGCCGCCACGCGGTGCCGCATTGTTCCGACCCGCTCCATCCGGGTGACCAGCTCGTCCCCCCGACGCGAGAACGCGTTGCGGGGTTCGGCCGACACCGACGCCGGGTGGGGTGCCGGTGAAGACCACGTCCCCCGGCAGCCGACCCCTAGATGGACAAAGCCTCGGATCAAGGACCGGGGTCAATCACTGACGTGCGGAAGGGTGAGTTGAACCGGAGGATCCCTACGCTCGAACGCGCAGGTCGTCGTTCACCTCGGAACAAGGCGTCGATGAGCCGAGCCACTGCCGAGATGAGACGGGCGTGGGTCTTGTCGTGCGTGTTGCACGCGTCGTTGGTCGTCGTCCGCCGCCACACAGTTGTCAGTACGAGGAGCTTGCCGGGCAGTGCTCGCGTCCGCTGTTGAGGCCGACGGCCCGGGTGACCGGACTTCAGGGACAGGTACCCCAGGATCTCGGACTGGTGCCGGCGCGACCCGCACTGCGGCCGACCTCAGTCGGCAAGATGCGGGGCATTCGAGGAGACATCGAATGGTCAAATTCCTGCTTATTGCCGCAGGGGTCTGTCAGAAAGACAAAGTTTCCGACAGACCCGAGCAGTGCCTCGACCTGCCCTGAGTTGAACGCCTCGGCGAAGGTGGCACAGAACCGCTCTGGTCGTTTCGGTGCCATCGGACCTTCTGATTCATTTCCGCGCAGTGGTCAACACAGCATCGAGGTCGAGTCGGAGCGCATCGCCGTCGAGGAAGGTGCGCCAGGCGGTCGTGACGTCCCGCTCGAGTGCCGCGCGCTCGTCGTCGCCGATCTCCCCGACCGGCCCGGCCAGAGGTGTGCTGGTCACGTACTGCCACAGGAACTCGCTCGGCGGCGGAAGCATGATCCGCAGTGCCTTCGACTCCACCGAGACCGATCGCAGGCCGGCGCCCTCCGCCAAATCATGCAGTTCCCGGGGCTCGTGCAGCGAGAAGACCTGTCGCACGAATGCCGCCACCTCCGGCTTCACGTGACGAGCGAGGGCCTGCGCCAAGATCTCGAAGACCGGCGGGATCGCGCCTACAGTCCCGATCGCGACGCGTCCACCGTCGGCGAGGACGCGCCGGATCTCGCGCATGGCCGCAGATCGGTCCGGCACGAACTGCAGGCCCAGTGAGCACGTCACGACGTCGAACGAAGCGTCCGGACACGGGATGGACTCCGCGCTGGACTCGTGCCACTCGATCGACGTGGGTGACACGGATCGGGCGACGGCGAGCATGGCCGGGTTGACGTCCAACCCCGCCACGAAGCCTTCCGGGCCGACGAGCTCCGACGCACGCCGCGTCACAATGCCCGTGCCGCACGCGACGTCCAGCACTCGCTCACCGCTGCTCAGCCCGGCCACCTCGAGAAGGGCAGTAGCCCAGGCAGCGCCAATGGTCGGGACGAAATACCGTTCGTAGTTCTCGGGAGGCTTGCCGCCGTAGTGCCTGAAGCTAACCGCTGGCGTCGAGTCGGTCTTCATCGTTCGCTCCTTCCGTTCGTTGCGAGATGGCGCCAGTATGGAAGCGCTCGCGCACGATCAGGAATGACCGCGAAACCCAGATGGATGACCGAAATGGCAGGGGTTCCACCCGTGACCGAAGTCGCCGGGCCCCCGGAGGCGCTGGATCAGGCCCTTGAGCGGCTCCGTCTCGAAGGCGCCATCTTTTTGCGCGCCGAGTACTCGGAGAGCTGGACTCTCGAGGGACAGGGCGGGCCGATGTTCGCCGCGATGATGCACCCGGGGGCGGAGCGTCTCGTGCTGTTCCACGTCATCGCCTCGGGGCGGTGCTGGGTGGCGCTTCCGGGCGGCGAGCGCTACTGGGCGAGCGCCGGCGAGGTGATCGTCCTGCCGTATGGCGACGAGTTCCTGATGGGCGGCGTCGAGGCGACGACACCGGTGCACATCAGCCAGCGTCGTCCCGATGCCGCCGTGGACCGAGATGCCGGTCGTCCGCTATGGCGGTGGCGGGGATCGTACGGACGTGGTGTGCGGATGCCTCTATTCAGAGGACCCGCTGTTCGATCCGGGCCGGGCCGCGTTCCCCCCGGCGTTCGTGGTTCGGCCGGCGGACGGGCCCGCAAGGAGCTGGTTCGACGCGAGCATCGCATACGCACTGGAAGAGTCGTCAGGCAAGGCACCGTCTCGCAGATCAACAAAGCTCCCTGAGTTGCTCCTCACCGAAGCGCTCCGGATGCATCTCGCGACGGCCCCCGCCGCGGAGCGCGGCTGGATCGTTGGGCTACGCGATCCCCTGCTCGGACCCGCGATGGCCGCGATCCACGCAGCTCCGGAACGAAGATGGACGGTTGACGACCTTGCTGCCGAGGCCGGGGTGTCACGCTCGCGGCTCGACGCTCGCTTCCGCGAGGTTCTCGGGCGTTCGCCGATCCGCTATCTCAACGAATGGCGGATGCACATGGCGCAGGACCTGCTGGCCACCACGGACATCACGGTCGCGGCGATCGCCCGCAGAGTGGGATACGACGCGGAAGAGGCGTTCAGCCGAGCATTCAAACGCGCGCACGGGCGGTCCCCAGCCTTGTGGCGCACGGCTCGGGCGGGCAGGTCCGCACATTAGCGATGTGCTGGACCCTTCGTCCTAGTCATCTGGAGAACCCGTGTCATGGCCAGCGACGAACCCCTCCAGTGTTCCCGGTCTTCGACGCGCGGCATACCGCCGCGTATACCGTCCCGGTCGACGCGGCAGTGCATACCGCCGCCAGTCGACCACGCTCGACGCGGCAGAATCCGGGCAGATCACTGACCCACGCTCGGGACCCATTGCGGCACCGCTACGGTGCTCCTGTGATCCGGAAGCCTGACCCCGCGCGGGTCGCCCTGGACAAGCACATTCGCGAGTTCTTCCGGGCGCAGTCGGTCGAAGTCCGTCGGGCGCCGGGCGAACGTATGTCGCAGCGACTCCCGGACTTCTCGGTGTACGTCGTCGGGCCCGGTGATCGGGGCGGGATGTGGACGCACATCACGGCTGGGGGCTGGCGCGCGACACAGCGGGCCGGGCACGGGCGGGAATTCGTGCTCTCCGCGAACGCGAACGACGACCGCCACGTTGAAGTCCTCGCGATGCTCGCGTGGTTCCACGCCGGACCCGCCGACCAACGTCTCGACCTTGGCCACACTGTTCCGCTAGGCGAGCCATGGACGCCTGGCTCAGCCTGCGATCACATCCTTATTGATCTGCCATACCTGTACGGACCCGAGTTGGAACTGTGCCCCTTTCAGGGCGGGCACATCCGACTCCTCGCGGCGATGCCGATCACGCCTGCCGAGCGCCAGTTCAAGATCGCCAAGGGTCTCGAAGAACGCGGCGATCTGCTCGAGGAGCAAAGCGTGGACTACAGCAATCCCCTTCGCGCTTCGGTTGTCTGAGCCGACGAAGCGTAGTTGCCACGATGTCGGCAGAGTCGGGCGTCTCGCGCTAAGGATCGACTGGCGTCACTTCGCCGGGTGTCCGCGCTCGGTCCCAATCCACGTCTTGTCCGCGTACCATCCGGTGCGCCCTGCCGCCGCCTGTCTTCATGGACCCTGCCTGCGTCAGATATCATCTGATATCGGAGGAGGTGCGCACGCTGCCTGATGTATTGATCCGCGATGTACCCGAAGCAGTGTTGGCAGAGGTCGACGCGCACGCTGCACGCCTTGGCCTTTCCCGCGTGGAGTACATCCGCCGCCGTCTCGCGGCCGACGCGGGCACGTCAAGTGCACGCGTCTCGACCCAGGACCTCCGCATGTTCGCGGACAAGTTCGCCGACTTGGCCAACCAGGAGGTGATGGACGCGGCGTGGCGGTGACCGACTGGCTCATCGACAAGTCCGCCCTCGTGCGACTCGGTGACAGTCCTGATGCCGATGAGTGGGCCAACCGGATCGAACGCGGCCTGGTCAGGATCACCACGGTGACCCGGCTCGAGATCGGCTACTCCGCGCGTAGCGCAGCCCATGCCCGTTCGGCGTTCAGCACCCCGCCCATCTCAGCGATGCCCGTGGAGTACCTGACGTCCGCGATCGAGGATCGAGCGCTCGAGGTCCAGCTCATGCTCGCCAGCACGGGCCAGCACCGTGCACCGTCGATACCCGACCTCCTCATCGCGGCAGCAGCAGAGCTCGCCGGACTCACGGTCCTCCACCAAGACAAGGACTTCGAACTCATCGCCAAGCTCACCGGCCAGGCAACCGAACGTCTCCGCACCTGAGCGCAAGTCCCCCCGCTGCATACCGCCGCCTGCCGGACTGGATTCACGCTGCTGCAGGTCCAAGGAGAGCCGCCGGACTTCGGGCCGCCGCGGCACCTCCATCGGGACTCGGCCGAGGCGTTCTACGTGTTAGAGGGCGAGTACCTGATGTATGTCCAGGACCGCCAACAGCTCTGCCCGCCCGGCACCTTCGTGTACGTGCCCCGAGACACGCCACACACCTTCAAGGTGGTCTCCGCCATACCCGGCAAGAAGCTGGTTCTGTTCTCGCCAGCTGCAATGCTGGGATATTTTGAGGAACTCGCGGCGGCCGAAGCAGCCGGAAATGTCACGCCGGAGTTGCTGGATGCCATCGCCACCAGGAACAACGTAGAGATGCTCGGGCCGGTGCCGGACACCTACCTGTAACCGGGCCACCCGCGAAAATCCCGATCCGCGCATCATCGGCTCCATACGGCTCCCGCTCCACAACGCCGACCAGATTGGCGTGATCAGCGCTCACCAGGAAGCCGGTGGTAAGCAAAGGGGAAGGCGACCGTCGCAACTTTCAACTATCGAATAGGTCAGAGAGGTGCACCATCGTGGTTGAGATGCTGGCGTGGTGCGGCGCCGCTCTCTCCTGCCTGCTCTCCGTCCCGCAGGCCGTCAAGGTGGTGTACGCGGAGCGCCTCGAGCTCGTAACGATCCAGCCAACACCCACCGGCGGCCCAATCCATAGGCCATCATCACCCAGATGAGGTGTCGTGAGTGCGCGGCGGAGGCTGCGGCCATGGCTCGGGTGTGCTCCCGGTGCGGGGCTCCGATCGGTGGGCAGCCGCCGGTGGTGGCGGACACGATGCTGGCGGACATGGTGGTCGGTGCGGTCAGCGACACCGCGGGAGCCGTATATGCCGGGTTCCGGCGCTCGCCTCCCCGCGGAGCTTCGGCTAGTGCTGGCCGGCTACGCCGGTGTTGCTTGTGGCTTGTTCGCTTGCGCCGTGGCCTGCGCCACGGCTCTGGTCATTTTCTTTTTCAATACCGACGACCTCGACCGGTACCTCGCGATGCTCGACCGGTACAACGGTCTGTACTCGCTGTTGTGGTGGTTTGTTCATCTTGGCCCAATTCGCGTTTCTTGGGGGGGCTTTCGCTGGGGCTGGGGCTGGGGCTAAGAAGGGTGTTCACGCGCTCCAGGCGCGTAGCCGGTTTTTCAGGCTGCTCCGGCGGCCCAGCGATCCACGCACGGCCACGGTGACGGCCGCGAAGCGTGGTGGACGCACCCTGATACTCGACATCATCCCCCGGGACGGCACCAGCCGCGGGTACCAGTCGCTGTCCGAGGTTCGCCTCGCGTTGCGGACGAAGGCCGGCACGCTGGTGCCCGGTGAGACCGTGAACGTCTATCGGGGGTCAGGCGGCAAGAGCGAACTGCTCATCAGCAGCCCCCGGTGGGGCAGGGCATTCCAAGGCACGGTAAAGAGCCAGTCGGCCCCCCAACCCAGACTGCCCGACGAGAAGGTTAGTGCTGCCACTCTCGTCGACTGGGCCGCGTGGGCCGCGTCAACGACATTTTCATCCACCGGTCTGAAGTCTGGCTATGACAAGCCGGAGGTCGACGCATTCCGCAGCGCCGTTCGCGACACGTTCCTCGGGGGCGCCGTCTTCTGGGTAAGCACACCCCCAGTTAGATCAGATGACCTCCGCCGCAAGCAGTTCTCGAACCACCGGCCTGGCTATGACAAGAACGCAGGTTGCCGCGTTCCTCGATGCCGCCGGCATCAGGCTGGCCGCAATGGAGTCCACGGACAGGCCAGCAGGACCACCGTTAGCGGTGCCCTTCTTGTCGGGTGGGCCGAATGGGCCGACTCAACGACATTCTCAAAGCCCAGTTGGAGGAAGCGTGGCTAGATGGCCATGGAAGTGGACGCCTTCCTGGACGGTATTCGCGACACGTTCCTCGGGGTAAGGAAACCCCCGGTGAGATCAAATGAGGTTCGCGACAAGCAGTTCTCCTCCACCTGGAACGACGACCCTACGATCGCTATGACAAGAACCAGGTTGCCGCGTTCCTCGATGCCGCCGGCATCAGGCTGGCCGCAATGGAGTCCACGGACAGGCCAGCAGGACCACCGGTCAGCGGTGCCATTCTCGCCGAATGGGCCGAGTGGGCCGACTCAACACGATTTTCAACCACCCCCGCCTGCGAGAGTGCTACGCGACGGCGGAGGTGGACGCCTTCCGAAAAGAGCTGCGGGACACGTTTCTTGGGATAACGCAACCCCCTCGGAGGGGCCGGAACCGGCCCGGACCGAAGCGCGCTACGCACCCGTGGTTCTCGACTACCCGTGGCTGGTCGCGGCCTGGCTACGACGTGCAGGAGGTTGATGCCTTCCTCAACACGGCCAAACTGAGGCTGGCTGCGATCACACCAGATATTGAGTTCACCCTGTACAGGGACGCCTAGGGGCCAAGATCGGCGTTGTGCTGGCAACTGCTTTCAGCGGCGTACCAGATACCCACCCATGGCACCGCGATACGGCTCCGAACGTCCTCAGCCAGCGGGACAGCTCTTCCTCGCTGGAGAACGTCCCGCGGACATAGGTATCGCGACCCCGGCACATATCCAGAGTGACCGGCAAGCGTGGCCGAGATGATCACCGTGAGGTGGGCGGCGGATCCGCCACCGTCGGAGCCGCCCTTGGCGGCGTCCAGGGTTGCAACACGGCCCGATGACGACGCTTATCGAACGTCACCCGAGATGCAAGAGGCGACCGACCACCGAGCCGGCGCCAAAGGTCCACAGGTGGTCCTACGGCAGTCGCCACGCTTTGGTGGTTCCCGCCGACAATCTCACAGATACCGGTCCGCAAATCACTGGTGCAACGCCCCGCCGTCTATTAAAGGAACCATCCACCTGCCTCCACCCCGTACTGTGGTCCTTTGACAACGTCCTGCCAGGAACACTCGCCACCCTTCAGGCGGCGCTGTGGACCCCGAACGGCGCCCAACGCTGGAGGCTCTGGATCCCCTTTACCCTTTGGCGCTCAAGATCGCCCGCTGGATCCTCGTCGCCCTCCTCCTCGCCGGTGTCACAGGACTCCTCCGCAAAACCTGAATGAGCCGGATGAACCGGCTGAGACTCGCGGGTGCACACGGGCCTGCCAAAGTTCTCGCGTCGCCTGCTTGGGTCATCCAGGGTCGGACTCCTGTGTGGCGCGGTCGATGATCGCTGGCCACGCCGCGTCGCCGACCACCTCACCGTTGTGCTTGCGCAAACCCCGCAATCCTTCGCAGAAGATGACCGCTCGCACGCGCCGAGCGCCGGACACCCCCACTCGGCGCCGTGAGCGCATTGCAGGCATCCACCGGCTCAGTATCGACACTATCGAGCTGTACGAGCGCAACATGATCGACGAGTTGGCACCAAGGCTCGTGCACGGGAGCTACCGGTAGGCAGTTGACAAGCGGGAAGGCCCATCCAGCCCTGCAGGTCTGGGTGCCGGGCCAGCAGCCGTTCGGCGCCGGCGCGCCGCAGCCGTTTCGCCTGATCGCAGGGCAGACCGGCGACGAAGGCCGCATGCTATGCCACGATCGCGAACAATTGCGACTAAAGCAGACCCCTCAATGCCCAACCACAGCCAGCTGCCAGCAAGTCGTCGCCCCTGGGGGAGGGGCATCGCCGATCGCAAAGGCTCCGACGACGGCCACAGTAAGGGTGGGCAGACGGGGAAGTGCCGCAACGGCCGTGGTCTTCAACTGCCAACGCAGCCCGAGGACGAGCGTGGGCCAGGCAAACAGTCGTCCTGATGAAGGTAGAGATAGAAATCTGGGTAGCGAAGTTTTCCTTTATTTATTGAAAGGCTTATTTCGAACGGTCTTCGAATGTAATAGTCGCCAAGTCGCCACACCGATCAAAATTACGGATGACATTTTCCGACGCCTTGGTCGGTATTGACGCGTACCCTTAACGACCATCCATGTCGCTACGGAGCCTAGGAGGCCATGAGTGACAACCCTGGTGAGGCCGCGCGAGGGACGCCTGGCTCTGGATGGACTGTACGAGGGAGTGCCGGATTATCTTCGGCGTCCGCTCACTCGATGGCTTGAGAACGTGTACACCATCAGGCCGGATACGTTGGCGCCGGCCATGGACGAAGCCGGCCTCGAACGCCTGGCCGCCCTCCTTCGAATCGACCTTCGTGGCACTGACGGCTACGGGATGCTTATTGGCATCCTCGCTTGGGCTGACGACGACGATGAGCGTTTACTGGATGTCATCCACTACACCCTCCAGATCCCCACACGCATGCCGAAGATGTGGAATGAACTGGAGATTTTGCTTGCCTACGGCAGTTCGACATGGCAGGCGACCGAAAAGGGGCTTCTGCGGAGAGTCGATGAAACCGTGGTCAAGGCCTTCAACGCCGTTGTAGCCGTTCCCGATAGCGCGAGTGATCACCTTGCCCTGGCATGGGTTGGCGCGTATGGCCGGCACCCTCATCCGGCTTCGGCATGGCATCACTCAATCAAGGCACTCGAGGCGAGCCTCCTCGAGGTCGTCTTTCCGGACAACCCCACGGCGACGCTCTCTGATGTCATAAATGAGCTCAGTACCGGGCCGTGGACGCTCCAGGTCCGCGGGCGAGCCCGCGAGTACAGGATCGATCCACTCATTCAGATGCTTGAACTCGTGTGGCCAGATCCGAACCGTCATGAATCCGCCACCCTGGAACCAGGAGCTACTAAGGAAGAGGCCTGCGCAGTAGTTCAGCTAACTGCGGCGATCGTGCAGTGGCGACGTGACGGACAAATCGTAAAGAAGTCAGACCCCGGCCTATTTGAGGAGACGGTGGTCGCCGACAGCGTTCCGGCGAGCGCCGTCGCAGCGACGCCCAGCTCGGACGCCCACGGCGCCTGCGCGGCCGGTTCGGGTGGATAAGGGAAGGCGACATCCGCATCCATCCGCCGCTAACACGCGCCGCCCGGACCATCGCCGCCGTCGCCGGACCCGGCATCAGCGACAGTCCATACGCTGCAGACACCCCACTCGCCCCCATTCCCAAGCACAGTTCTGCTCTGACATGGAAGAGTCGCCCGAGCCTAAACGTGACAGCAGCGGTGACAGCAACGCAGTAACATCCGTCGGCGTCCACGGAGCACCATTTGCGCCTTGCCAAGCGCAAGAACGCCCGCTACTAGTCCGTCGCTGGCTTCTCTTAATCAGCGGTCGAGCGCTTAGTCACTTTTGGAAAGAATGAGATGACCGAACGTGTGGGAGATGAGGAACCCTCGCGGCGGATCAGAGATCTGTGTTCACCGCGCCAGTTAGCTTGTGGCCGTGATCGACCAGCGGTATCGCAGGCCACCGATCGAACGCGCCGCAGGGATGGCTAACTCCGAACGATGGTTTGCACGCTGCTTGTCCCCGGAGTAGATCGGTACCACGGCTGACGTCACGGCGAGATGCATCAACTTCTGGATCCGCCGGGAGTCCTGACCGGGGCGAACGCGAGCACGGTCTCGGTGTACGCAGCGTGCTGCCGCTCATGATGTGCTTCATCCCCTCGTTCTTCAATGCGATCCCACAAAGCGGTGGATGACGCACATCATGCTGGCGCGGCCCGCGAGGTACGACGAGCGAGTTGCAGGTGCTGGCTCGAGCGGTCGGCGTACGGACAATCAGATTTTGATGAGCCGTCAGTCAGGAGGCAATAGCTCCCGTCGATAAACCCTCCGCCGCGTTACCGCGGCCAAATGATGTTATGACGGTCGTGACCACTCGGCTGACTCCCGGAGCAGTGAGGCTACTGCGTGCCCTTGCCCCCGCGTCCGACTACGACTGTCCTGTGTTAGCCGGTTGACGCTAGCTACGCCGCTGGCATCTGCAGTGCGTCCGCAATGCGCTGGCCGCTCTTGATTAGGGCGAGGTCGCTGAACCTCGGGCCGAGGAGGCAGAGACCGGCTGGGATCCCGTCGACCCGGCGCGCTGGCACAGAGAGTGCGGGACAGCCGCCGATCCCGGCCAGGCAGGTCAGCCGCAAGGTGCAGGTCCGAACGTTGTCGATCAGCTCAGCATCGGCATCCAGCCGGGGAGCGGTGGTGGCCGTGGAGGGGAGCAGCAGCGCCCGTCCGGCGAGCGCAGCGTCCAGGCTCGCCCTGATTCGCTCGAGTCCGGCGATGGCCCCTCGGTGCTGGTCGGTTGTCACAGAGGCTGCGTACGCAAAGCGGGCGGCGATCTCCGGACCAGGCAACCCGGGTGGCGGAGAACCCAGTCACCATGCACTTGCCAGGCCTCCGCGGCCTGCATCGTCCGGAACAGGGCGGCAGCTTCAGTGAGATCTGGCAGCTGCCTCCGGTCGCGGAAACCTTCTGGCCTCTACAAGCCGCTCCACGGACGTGCTGAATGCATCGCGCACACCAGGGGAAATCTCAGCCTGTGTGGCGGGAGCGATCGCGACCTCGGCGGGGATGTGGACCTGGCGGGAGTCGTCAAGCGAAGCTGCCGCGGCCCGGACGAGAACTCCGGGACTTCGGATAAGCCAGCCCACGGCGTCGAAGCTCGGTGCCAATGGCAGCAGGCCGGATGTGTCTATCGCCCCGTGGGTGGCGCGCAGGCCCAACAGACCCTGGTAGGACGCCGGCACTCGGATTGATCCGGCGGTGTCGGTGCCGAGGCCGATCGAGGCTTGGCCGGACGCGACTGCGCTCGCCGGTCCACTTGAGGAACCGCCCGGGATCGAGCCCGGAGAAGCAACGTTGACGGGCGCTCCGTAGTGGGAGTTTCGGCCGGCGATGCTGTAGGCGAACTCATCAGTCTGGGCCATCCCAAGCACGTCAGCGCCAGCGGCGAGCAGGCTGACGGCGGCCGGCGCAGTGGTTGCAGCAGGTCGGGACTCCGCCAGGTATGCCGGGTTGCCTGCACCTACGGCGAAGCCCGCAACCTCGAACAGATCCTTTACGGCGACCGACTCTCCTCGGAGCGGACCTATGCAGCTCCGGCGACCAGTGGACTGCCCAACAACCGCCAAATGGACCGGTCAACCGTCACTCGAAATCCTTGGCCGGATCCGGGGTGCACGCCTTTTGAGCAGGTCGACGACCTGGGCGATGTTGAAGTCGATCGCCACGCTGAGGTAGGTGTCGGCCAGTGTGCGATCCGCCCAGGCGGCCTCAGGGCACCGCCAGTGCGAGCAGCGGGCAGACGGCAGAGCGCGCCGATCGGGCCAGTCGCCGGCTGCAAGATCTCCATACGACCGAACTTCTCCACGCTGGTGGACTACGAGGCTAACCCCATCGGGCGTGGCTGGGTCGGCAGCAGTCTTGCTATCCAACCCTTCTGCCTGGATTAGCCGGCACCAGCGGCCGCATTGGGGAGGGAGCGCCTCAGGTTCCGAGCGGTCTGGGCGTGGTTGAGCGGGCTCTTGCGACCGGCAGCGTCACTGCCAGCAACCCCAGCCGGCGGAGCCGGATGTCGTTCATGATCACATTCGGCTTCGCCAGCACCAGATAGTTGCGGTCGCCTACCTGCCAGAGGGTCCACCTCGACCCGCATCACTTCAGGTGACGATCAGTCGTCCTCCCAGCATCCGGTCTGCACACCCCAGCGGAACACACAGGTCAACAACACCTCGTCCCAGTTGGGAAGGCTGGCCACTTCCTGGCCCAGCTCGTCAAGTTTGGCGCAGTCCTTGGCCATGCCGGCTGCATCGATCTCTTCTTTAAGGTGTGGGCGGTACTTCTCCCAGTCGATCGTTGCTTCTGCTATCGCATCTCCGTTGGACCAGGTGCCTGAGCTGGTGCTGTTGCCGCCGTAGTGGCCTCGAAAGACGATCGTTCCACCGCAAGGCGGACCGTCGTCAGGCAGCACCCCACCGGGCCCCTCCTCTGCTCCACTGAGAATATCGAATAGCTCGACATAACCACGGTCGTCGGTCGAGGCGCTGTCCAGGAACCGGTTGTCCCAGGCGCTGTCGGGGCCGTCGGTCAGCCGGTATTCCATGCGGACGGTGCGACGGGCATAACCCAGGTACCGCTTGGAGGTCCACGATGCCCGAAGCAGCGTGCCTGCACCCTCAACAGGTTCACCGCAGATATATGGCTCGTTAATGAAGTTCATCCAGTTGCTGACGCCCTTGTACTTGAACAGGGTGCGACGCAGCAGCACCAGCGAGCCGGCATTCGACTCGTCCACATCCCAGACGTCATCTGATTCCTCCGTCGGTGCAAAGTGCCCGGTGCTTCCCTCAGCTCGCAAGATCCCAACGTGACGTGTGGAGAGAGCCGTGACAAAAATCACCGCTGGAAATATGTCAAATTTGCAGGTTTGGACGATGCGGATGCCTTTCGTCGACCCGAGGCTGGCCGACGGTAATCGTGTCCATGCAGTGTTCGGCCCTCTGGCATCACCAGGCGTCTGCATTTCACTGCGCGTGCCCGCGCACCGAAGGTTTTCGCCCGAGGACTGTGTCGCCTCGGGCCCAGTGACCCCCGGAGCGGCGAAACTGCTTGCACGCATGATCGAGGCCAGACTGGCGTTCCTGATCAGTGGTGGCACTGGCTCGGGCAAGAGAACACTCGCCTTATGACACATAGGCCCGTGGGATAGCCCTTGGGTACGACAACCTAAATAGCGGGCCGCGGCCGACTAATGAATCGACCAACTCGCGGCCGATGCACGGTTGCGCTTATTGCCGGTTTCGGGGCGAGACCCATCCCGGCGTCCCTGGTCGCGTCGGATACGTCGATCAACGCTGCGCTGGAGCCTGTGAAGCTCTTCCAGTGCGTCCGACAGGGACGCTGCAACATCGGCCGCCGATTCGCTATACAGCCCCTCTGCCTGGACTAGCCGGGCACCAGCGGCGGCATTCCGGAGGGAATGCCTCAGGTTCCGTATGGTCTGGGCATGGTTGTGGAAGTTCTTGCGACCGGCGGCGTCACTTCCTGCAACCGCGAGCCCTCGGAGTCGGACGTCGTTCATGATCACATTAGGCTTCGCCAGCACCAGATAGGTTCGGTCGCCCGCATCGTCGTTGCCTTCGGCGCCCGGCACGTGCATCACCTGGGCACGACCGAGGGCGGCGAGACTATGGGCGGCTCGTCGTGCGGCGTTGAGCTCAGCCCGAGTAGGCGCTCGTCCGAGATGATCAGCGACGGCCGCTCGGACACCAATCGCGAGGTTTTGATGGAGCGCGTCAGCGAGCACTTGCTGCCAACGGCCCAAGCGTGGGGACGCCGGCTGATGTGCTCTCCGGTAGCGACTCCACGCACCAGAACGAGTCATACCCACCTGTTCTGCGACCTCGGCCCAGTTCAGGCCTTGGTCGCGAAGTTCCACGATCTGGTCGGTGGCGGCGGGATGTGCGGAAGGGCCTGAGCGACGCAGAGTGACTCCATCGCGACGTAGCTGCTCGCTGAAGGCCTTCTCGATCAAATCACGCACGTGGACGTTCGCTTGAACGATGGAGAGCGCGTACGTGAAGTGCCGGTCGATTTCTTTTCGGTCTAGTCTCGCGAACATGCGTCATTGGTGGCATGGTCATTCACTCTTCGCGGGAGGCGTCAAGACGGGTCGCGGCTTCTACCGCTATCCGAATCCGGCCTACCAAGATCCGGCCTGGCGGCACGGTGACGTCAACGACGAGTTCGGCGATGTCCTCGGGGAGGGTGCCGGCCGATGAGTGCGGATCCGCTGGTCGGGACGTGGCGGCTGGTGTCGCTCGAAGTGCGGGACGCGGAAGGGCGGGTCACGTATCCCCTCGGCCGAGATGTCGCCGGCTTCATCACCTACGCGGCGGACGGACACATGGCGGTACAGTTCGGGCGGGCCGGCCGCGCCCACCTCGCCCAAGGCGATTGGTTGGCGGCGCCGGATGCCGAGATCGCGGCGGCGGCCCGCGACTACTTCGCGTACTGCGGCACCTACGAGCTCCGTGGTGGCGAGGTCGTGCACCGGGTGGAGCAGAGCCTGTTGCCCAACTGGATCGGGGCGGAACAGGTCCGGCTGGTCGCGTTGGACGCGAACCGGGTAATCCTCTCGACGCCGCCCACGCCGCTCGGTGGTCGTCAGCAAATCGCAACCCTGGTATGGGAGCGGACGTGAGGTCCCGGTTCACAAGGCGCTCTTGCGAGCGTTGGGACCAATCCTCGGCGCAGTTTCGCTACGAGCGCGGGCCTGGCGAGCAGCGACGAATTGCGACGACAAGTCATGGCCGTGAGCCGCTCGTGGGACGAAGATCAGCAGCTCTGATCCATCGTTGACGGCCGTCCTTGCCTTCGTACCCGGCCGAGCCACTGCTGACGTTCCTTCACCCACCAATCGAGCTGGCCAGCTCTCGACCACGTGGCCGTCTCCACCCGGATCGGCGGATCGCCTTCTCGGCGGTCTGCATCGGCACGCCGCTGTAGCTCGTCGTCGCTGAGATCCATATCTGATTAGAACATGTCTACGATTCCGGTGGAAGAGAGCCACCTTTTCTGGCCTGTCATACCCCCAAGCGGCACCCTGTCCCACATGGCCTGCACGAGATTCTCTGAGGTCAGAGATGCATGCCAGCAGGTGCGCCGAGCAGCGGATCTAGCGTGGCTCGTCCGGACCTGCCCGTCGTGCAGCAGGACGTGGTTCGTTGGTCGGCCGCGGGGACTTCGGCTCGGCTTTGGCGAAGTCTGCGGCCCGACGGGTCAGCAAGTACCCCGCGACCAGCACCATGATGATCATGGTCACCACGCCGGTCTCCGTCGTCACGTACGCCATCATCGCCGGCGACGTCGTTACAGCAACGCCGCCCACGCCCTCCATCAGATTGTCGAAGGCGCTGTGAGAAAGACTGACCGGCCAGATGCTTCCCGACCACAATCGCAGCCACCCATACCAAACACCAGCCAAGGTCAGCGTGACCATCACCATCGGCACCACGATCCAGCGCTTTCCCGCGCTTTGGTAGGTGGTGGCGATCAGCAGCAACGGCAGATGATAGATCGCATGGAAGAAACCGGTTACAAGCGCCGCACGCCGCCCCGAGGTGAGCTCAGCCACGCGAAAAAGCAAGTAGCCGCGCCAGCCGATCTCTTCGCCCAGGAAGACCACCGCGAAAATGATCGTGGTAAGGGCGACGTTGAGAACGCCCCTGCCGAAGCCCGGAGGCAAGCCTGAAAATTGGACTACCCCAAAGGCGGCCGCGACGCCGAAGCTCACAGCAATGATTACCGCCGGTCCGAGAACAGCGATGAGCAGACCACGGCCTCTCCGCGGGTTGAATCCGACCGCCGCCCAGACCGCACGTCGCTGACCACGTGGAACGGTGAAAGCGACGGTGAGTGCGACTGCGATCACCGGAAAGGCAATGGCGATCAGCGATGTGATCCCGGCGTGCGGCAGTGCGAGCGCAATGGCGAGTGTCAGCCCGTAGGTGATGCACAAGTACACGACAATTTGACGTAGTGGACGGTACGTTCTCGGTGGTGCCGGCTCTATAGCCGTTCGTCGCTGTTGCATCGGTTCTCCTCCGATTCGTGCTGCTGTTTCCCCGAATCAGGCGCTTGTCAAGCTCACGCTAACTCCGTGCATGACAATTGAGGACCTGAAGAAGGGTCTGGAGGAAGCGGCCCGCCGGATGCCTGCCGCGCAGGCCTAGTCAGTCTGCCAAAACCGGTTGTGCGCGGGCCCCGTCTCCAGAATTTCTTTCCTGATGTGAGGCACCCATTACGCATGCGCCACGCACGCGCACGAGATCGTCACCGAGATGGGGATTCAGAGATGGCCTGGCGGATGGTCAAGGGCCTCGGGGCTGATACATCAGCCCATGGTGGAGGGCGAGCATCCCGCAACAGTGCTGGCCGTGCTTAGCAGGCCCGGGCTTGAGGACTTCTTCGCCTGCGAGTCGGGGGCGTCAGACCAGAACCCTGTTCACAGCACCAGCGCCAGAACGACCCCGAGGATGACGAAGCTCGGAAGAGTGTGCGTGATGAGCCCTATCCAGATGCTCTGATACCGCTTCGTGGGAAAGGCCTGAGTCAGCACCCCGTCAAGAACGCTGGCAGGCATACTCCACGGCTGGTGCAAGTGGTAGAGGCCAAAGATGGCCCCGTTGACGACCCAGTCGATCCTTCCGAACACCTTGCGCATTCGCGGCAGCAAGAGGCCGCGGAAGAACAGCTCCTCGACCACGGAGCCAGAAAGTTCACCAACACGAGCAGCGCGAACCAGCCCCAAGAGCCGCTGAAGAAGGTCTCAAGACGGTTCTGATCCTTCTGAAGAAGGACGGGAAGATCCCTCGGCAACGGGCCTTCTGGGTCGATCGGCAGGGCATTGATCGCTGCGGAGAGTAGGACGAACGGAATTGCCCACAGCCAGACCGTAGCGCCGATCTTCCCTGTCTTCGGACTGCGCGGCGACCGAAGCCATAGACCGTCGACCACGCGTGACCATTCGAGTCGGCCCTGCTCGCGTCGGAGCAGGATCAGTGTTAAGGCGAGAATCCAAAGCAGACCGACGTTGAGACAGATCAGGAGCGATTCGATAAACGGGTCACGCCCACCGAGTTGATCCCTGAGCAGTGGCACACAGACCCAGGCGAGGAACCCCATCGGCAGTGCTGCCGCCGCCCACACACCAACGATCTTCGCCAACGAGTACTGCCGAACCGCGCCATACCGGTCGACGGGCTCCTCGAGAGGGGCTGCGCTCGGCGCCTCAAATGCAGCGGACTCGCTCAAGGAAGCCCTCCTCCCTGAGGTCGCTCCCGAAAGGGAGTCTTCCAGGATGCGGCCAGAAGTCAAGACACCCGACATCAGATGCTGGAGTGATCGTTTAGGCCGGGAAATCTGTTTACTGCGATCCCGGGAAGATGATCACACTTCTCCCTGCGAAGAGAATTCTCGGCACCTGGTGCGCGGCGGTGGGCGCGGCCCCGATAGCCAGTTCTAGAAAATTCTGGGCTCTGGGCACCGGGGGCAGGCAAAATCACTACTACCGGGGAAGTTCCGCCCGCGCGGCAAGCCGATGAGGACTGTAGTTCCGCCCGCGCGGCTAGGCCTGATGGCCCTCGTGCGTGCCCGTGCGCGTGCGCGCCGCATGCGTATTGGGTCAGATGATTGCTCGGCCAGTGCTGTTAGGGGGCTTCCGCAACCTCGACCGCAACCTCGACAACTACCGGCTCAGAATGATCTTGGCCGCCGGACGGCTCTGTTCGCCCGGCGGTTGCTGACCGACGGCACGGACTACGCCTGAGGGGGGACGGACTACGCCTGAGGGCGAGGTTGCTGCTTCTCGGCCAAGTAGAAGTCCCGACCAACGACCGTGGCCCGCTTCGTCGCTTCCTTGAACGTGTCCGTGCGGAACCACTGCATCGCACGGTCGAGGTTCTCGACGTGGATGTGGAACAGCGCCGCATTCGAGTTATCGATGTCTCGGTAGACGGGCCCATCTGTCATGCCGTATGAGTGACGGTCCTCGACGTGGTCGTAGTGGGTCTTCAGCCATGCGTCGTAGTCCTCGGCTTCGACGCGAATCATGATGATTTGATCATCAAGTTCCTTTCTTCTTGCCCACGGAGTGTCCGCAGTACAAACTTTGGTCCCCGAGTTGATCTTGAGTCCTAGTGTCGCGTGTTTTTAGTTTGTTTACGGTGCGCTTTGGTGAGGATCTGGTCGGCGGTCTTGGTCCAGACGAAGGGGTGGCAGCGTTCGTTCCAGCCGTCGATGAATGCCTCGATTGCGCCGATGAGGTCCTTGACCGAGGTGAAGCTGCCACGCCGGATCGCTTGCCGGGTGATGATGCCGAAGAAGATCTCGACCATGTTCAGCCACGAGCCCGATGTCGGGGTGAAGTGCATGGTGATCCGTGGGTTCTTCGCCAGCCAGGCGGCGACCTTCGGATGCTTGTGTGTGCCGTAGTTGTCGCAGACGATGTGCAGCTTCACCCGCGGGTAGGCCTTGGCGACCTGTTTGAGGAAGGTGAGGAACTCGGCGTGGGTGTGCCGGGGGTGGCAGGCGTCGGTGACCTTGCCGGTGGCCACCTCCAACGCGGCGAACAGCGTGGTGGTGCCGTGCCGGATGTAGTCGTGGGTCTGTTTCTCTGGGATGCCGGGTCGCAGCGGCAGGATCGGCGCGGTCCGGTCCAACGCCTGGACCTGGGATTTCTCGTCGATCGAGAGCACCACCGCCTTGTCGGGAGGGGCCAGATAGAGCCCGACGACGTCGCGGACCTTGGCGTCCAGTTCGGGGTCGGTGGAGAACTTGAACGCCTCGACCCGCCACGGCTGCAGGTCCCACTTGCGCCAGATCCGCGCCACCGACGCGAACGAGATCCCCAGCTGGTCGGCCAGCAGCCGCGCCGACCAGTGCGTCACCCCGAGCGTCTCCGGCGGCTTGGTCAAGGTGGCGACGACGACGTCGGCCTCGTCGATCACCGTCGGCCGGCCCGGCCGGTCCAGATCGGCCAACCCGCTCATCCCGACCTCGGTGTAGCGCTGTCGCCACCCCACCACCGTCGGCCGCGACACCCCGACCCGGCGGGCGATCTCGGCGTTCGACACCCCATCAGCGGCCAGCAGCACGATCCGGGCCCGCTGCGCCGCCGCCGCGGTCACCGTCTGCGACCGCACCATCGCAGTCAACCGTGATTCGTCACCAGCCCGGAGCACCAGCGGTGCCGCAACTGTCATACCTCATTGTCTCAAGATCACACCGTAAAGTTATTAACGACACGCGACACTAGAGCATGTGGCCAGTGTTGATGATCATGGTGTCGTCATCGTTGCCCGGCGTCTGTTCATCCACAACACTGGTGAACTTGCCGACGTCGCGGATGATCACGTCATAGTGGCCGGGCGTGCTCTCGGTGATTGATGCCATACGGTCTCATTACGCAATGTGCGCCCGCTGTGACTGCACTGTGGGCAGGCTGTCTTTCACGGGATCCCTTGACGATGCGATATCCAGAGTCAGCCGTGCAGTTCGAGCACTGTTGTCCGCGTACCACCTCATATGTCGTTCTGCGTACGACCTGACGTGTAGGTCGGTCTCGGCGAGTTGAGCCCTTACTCGCCCTGAGTTGGGTCACCCTTCGGTTGTCCACCGGCAAGTAGACGACCCGAAGGGTGACCTGCTCATGATCCTGGATTTGGAGTCCTGGATGAACATTCGTCGTTTCCGCGTCCTGCACGCTGCAGGCGCCACGTTCGCTGAGATCGGCCGTGAGTGCGGCTGTGATTGGCGCACGGTTCGTAAGTATTTGGCTGAAGATGCTGCCTCGGTTCCGCCGGCCGCGCCGCCCCGGAAGGGCACGCAGCCGCTGTTGATCACCCCGTTCATTCCGCTGGTGGAGGCGTGGCTGCGGGACGCCATCGACTTGAAGGGGACGGTGATCTATGAGCGGCTGGTCGCCGAGCATGGTTTCACCGGCCACTATCAGCGGGTCAAAATGTTCCTGGCCGAGGCCCGACCGCGGATTGCTGCCGAGCTCGCCGATCGGGACGAGAACCCGTTGAGCGGTTTGCATCGCCGCTTCGAGGTGGTGCCTGGTGCGCAGGCGCAGGTTGATTGGGGCGAGGAGGGCGATCTGCTCGGCCACGTCGGTATTCCGGCCGTGTACTCCTTCCACATGGTCTTGAGCTACTCGCGGGACCCGTTCACTTGTTTCACCACCTCGATGGACTTGGCCACCTTCTGGGACTGCCATCGGCGGGCGTTCGCACATTTCGGCGGGGTGCCCGGCTCGATCGTCTACGACCGCACCAAGACCGTCATCAAACGCCACGTCGCACCAAGGCTGGCGGTGCCGTTGCATCCGGAGGCGGCGGCGTTCGCCGAGCATTACGGGTTCACTATTGATGTGCTGGCTGCCTACCGGCCGACCGGGAAGGGGCGGGTGGAACGCCAGGTCAACATCGTCCGCGAGCACGTGATCGCCGGCCGGTGCTTCGACAGTGTGGCCGAGCTGGACGGCGCCTTCCTCGGCTGGCTGCCGATCCGCCGCACCCAGGTCCATCGCACCCACGGTGAGGTGATCGCTGTCCGCGCCGAGGCGGACCGGGCCGAACTGCAACTGCTGCCGGAGCGGCCCTATGTGGTGACGGAGAAGCACCTGCGCCGGGTCGGTAAGGACTGCCTGGTGGCGTTTCAGGCCAGCCTGTACTCGGTGCCGGCCCGGCAGGTTAGGCCCGGGCAGCAGGTGCAAGTGCACATCGGCCCCAACCCGGCCGGGGACCGCATCCACCTTCACGCCCTGACCGTGGACGGCGGCGGCTGGCTGGCCACCCATCCCCGCGCCACTCGGCGGGGCACCTGGATGGTCGACCCGGCGCACTGGGACGGGCTGCCCGACGGCCACACCCGCGCCACCACCGTCGAGACCGTCGGGCCCGGCCAGATCGATACGACAACCCAGCCGGCGGCGGAGCCGTTGGCCGCGTTGCTGATCCGCCGGCACGCCGACCTCATCGTCGCGGCCCGGCCGCTGGCCGACTACGCCCACGCCGCCGCCAGCTCTGACCGGAAGGAGGACCGGTGAGCACCCTGACCGCCGACCGGATCCGCAACCACGCCACCAAGCTCGGCCTGACCCATCTCACCGAGACCATCACCCAGCTCGTCGAGCGTGCCGAAACCGCGCAGATGGGCTACCTCGACTTCGTTGACCTGCTGCTCGAGGAAGAGGTCGGGCTGCGGGAGGGCCGCCGCTTCCGTAACGCCTTGAAGCTGTCCGGGCTGCCGCACCACAAAACCCTCGACGACTTCGACTTCGCCTTCCAGCCCGGCCTCGACGCCCGCAAGGTCCGCGACCTCGCCACGCTGGAGTTCGTGCCCGCCCGGTCCAACATCGCACTGCTCGGGCCGCCCGGCGTCGGCAAAACCATGCTCGCCGTCGCCCTCGCCGTCGCGGCCTGCCAGGCCGGGTTCTCCATCTACTTCACTACCCTGGACGACCTGGTTCGCCGGCTCCGCGCCGCCGAAGCCACCGGCCGGTTCAATCGGCAACTGCAGGCCTACCTGCGGCCCTCGGTCTTGGTCTGTGACGAAGTCGGCTACCTGCCATTGGACCGGGCCGAAGCCAACATGGTCTTCCAGCTGGTCTCCAGAAGATATGAGCGCGGCTCCATGATCATCACCAGCAACAAGAGCTTCGCCGAATGGGGTGGCGTGCTCGGCGACGAGGTCCTCGCCACCGCCATCCTCGACCGGCTCCTCCACCACTGCGACGCGATCAACATCAACGGCCCCAGCTACCGACTCAAAGACCGCCTCACCCTCGTCTCAGGAGGTGACAACCTGCAATGATCGATACGCCGAGACCGACACGTCAGGTCGTACACCAA
>CAVXAP010000014.1:0-36153 GCA_963759635.1 uncultured Actinomycetota bacterium | reverse complement strand
GGAGTCTAAGTATCTGCGGATCGCCGCGTCCCTCTGCACCGTCGGGCCCTGTGGCTTGAGTACTTCACAGTTGGCTGGAATGTGGTCGATGACCCGAAAAGCTGCGACCTGGCCTGCGAACTTCATACGCCAATCAGGAGGTGGTTGGCTGCAATGATCGCGTGCCCTCACCCCAGATGACCCGCAATTGCAGGCATCGATGGGCTCAATATCGACACTCTCGAGCTGTACGAGCGCAACATGATTGACGAGTTGGCACTCAGGCTCGTGCATGGGGAGCTACCGGTAGGTAGTTGACAAGCGGGAAGCTCGACGCCGCCCTCCAGTTAGCCGCCTGACTCTGCCTGGCGTTCTCACATAAGCGTCTTGTCGAGGCAACTGCCCCGACGCCACGTGCGCCTGCAGTATTTGTGAGCCCCATCATCGAATCTGGGCGGCCCTCGTGCTGTCATTCTCGGGCTTATTGTTGTGGGCCTGCGCGGCTAGCTGGCGAAGCCGGGCCGCTTCGCGGTGGGCTGATTGCTCCGGCGCACCATTGCACCGCCTCCGACACCGTCAATGATTCATCGGTGATCATCGCCTGCAACGCGGCGCCCGCGCGTTGCTCCGTGGCGGCGATGGTGGCATCTCGTTCTCCAAGCGCAGTCAACACGTCGATGGCCAGCTTCTCCAAGCGCCGGTCACGCGGGGCCCGTTCACGACGACGCTTCGCACACACCTCGGATGCTGCCAGCCTCGCTGCCTGCCTCAATGTCTGCTTGCCCATACCTGCTTCCCTCATCGACTGAGACCCGCATTCCCTACGGCTTTTTCGGCTGGCCGAGCGGTCATCTCCTGAGATGCAGCTTGAATGGCGTACTTCCACAGACTCAGGGAATCCCATGCCTCACCGGCTTGAACCCGAGAGCCCTTGACCCGCAGACATCGGCAGCGTGGCCACGAATGGCCTCAAACATCCACTTTTCCTTAAAAACAAGGATTCAGCACTTAGACGTATTGCGGTGGACAGACCCAAATGGTGGTCAAAATGGTGGTCAGACGCATAGCCAAGCTAAGCGGAGAGGCTTGATCACTTGCAGCTGATGGCCGGGCGCTCGGGCGGACACGTTGTTGGCGGGTCTACGGCACGAGACCAGCGCAGTAACCCGGCGTGCGACAAAGCCACCTCGTCGCGAGGCGACGCGACCACGTCGATTCTGACTACCCCTGCGAGCTCCGGCGAAATGCCCCCTCAAGAGCATCAGGCCTATTCAAAATGAGGTTTCAGCGATCGGAGATCGCCGCAGATGATCAACATTCGAACCTTGGTCTCGCCATACCCCAACAGGCTCGCGAGCTGAGAAACCGTGCACCACTTGGGATCGAGGTCCTGCGGCTCGTGGCACCCAGTTTGCGCGTCGGATTCCGACTCATCGCAGAGTTCCGATGGGTAGCCATTTGCGTCAACGCTCCTTGTCCCAGGTCCAGACACGAGGCAGGTATTGGTCTAGCTCGCGCTATGCCAAGATTGGCTTTCCAGGGGTGTCGTCCCCTCGACGTGGGTTGGCGCTACCTGGGTGGGGCGTCGCGCGGCGAGAACGAGGCCAGTCAGCAAGCTGAGGGCACCTAGCTGGCCGACCTGAGCGTGCGCGTCCCTGGCAGCGCAAGACGACCGCGGCAGCCACTACTCCCCTGCTGGCGCAGCCTGCGGTTGCTTGATCATTGCCGGCCGAGTCGTTCTTCGCAGGACCTGATACGAGCTGGCCAGCAAGCTGATGCCCTGCTCGATTGCGCTCACCGGCGTGGCCGCACAGCCCAGTACCAGACCCCGGTGGCTGCGGAGTCTGGCAGTGCCAGGACAACGGCTGCACCTTGACACCTCGATCGAATGCCGCACCAGCAAGATCAACATCTGTGAAGTCTGCGTCAAAAGTGATCATGAGATGCAAGCCGGCCGCCGCACCATGGATCTGGGCTTCAGCCAGCTCGCGACGCAGCGCGTTGATCATGGCGTCACGCCGTCGCCGATGACGTCGCCGCATTAGCCGCAGGTGGCGTTCTAGATCTCCGGATTCCATCAGACGTGCCAGCACCAGCTGCGGAAGCACAGCGTTGCCTAGGTCTGTGTCGCGCTTTTGCCGTGATCACGGCCTCCCGAAAGCCGGACGGCGTCAGCAACCAGCCCAACCGGAGCGCGGGCGCAAGCAGTTTGGACACACTACCGGCGTAACAGACCTGCTCGGGAGCAACCGCGCGCAGCGAGGTCACCGGCGGGCGGTCATAGCGGTGCTCGGCGTCATAGTCGTCCTCAATATCAGGCCGCCGGCCTGGGCCCAGGCGAGAAGCTCCCGACGCCGTTCGCCGGAAAGGACAACGCCGGTCGGAAACTGGGGGCCGGTGTCAGCAGGACGGCGGGCGCGGCGCAGCGGTGCAGTTGATCGACAGAGGGTCCACAGGCAGCGTTGCGTCTCCGCAGCGACGATTGGGCAGCCATCGGCTATTGGCATTGATGGTTACCGCAGACGAGCTTGTGGTGGTTGTAGACACCGTTAAGAAGCATGTCGGTCACATCCTCGACAAGCTGGAGGCGACCAACCGGACCCAGGCGGCCGCCCGCGCCCGAGCGCTGGGCCTGCTGCGCTGAGCCGGTGCCGCCGCCGACCCGACAGCCCAACCGATACGCAAACGGATTCCACCCATATGTGCACTTTCGGGTGACGCCCGCCGATACGGCCAGCCCTAGCGTGCTGGCTACCCGATGTCGAACGCTGGGCCCGACGCGACGAGCGGCCAGCCGAGTGGTGGCGAACAACACGGAGCCAACAATCCGCTACGAGATTCTGGTGGAGGGCGTGCTCGACGACACCTGGTCGGCCTGGTTTGACGACCTCGATGTCAATGGTGTCCGCGTACCACCTCATATGTCGTTCTGCGTACGACCTGACGTGTAGGTCGGTCTCGGCGAGTTGAGCCCTTACTCGCCCTGAGTTGGGTCACCCTTCGGTTGTCCACCGGCAAGTAGACGACCCGAAGGGTGACCTGCTCATGATCCTGGATTTGGAGTCCTGGATGAACATTCGTCGTTTCCGCGTCCTGCACGCTGCAGGCGCCACGTTCGCTGAGATCGGCCGTGAGTGCGGCTGTGATTGGCGCACGGTTCGTAAGTATTTGGCTGAAGATGCTGCCTCGGTTCCGCCGGCCGCGCCGCCCCGGAAGGGCACGCAGCCGCTGTTGATCACCCCGTTCATTCCGCTGGTGGAGGCGTGGCTGCGGGACGCCATCGACTTGAAGGGGACGGTGATCTATGAGCGGCTGGTCGCCGAGCATGGTTTCACCGGCCACTATCAGCGGGTCAAAATGTTCCTGGCCGAGGCCCGACCGCGGATTGCTGCCGAGCTCGCCGATCGGGACGAGAACCCGTTGAGCGGTTTGCATCGCCGCTTCGAGGTGGTGCCTGGTGCGCAGGCGCAGGTTGATTGGGGCGAGGAGGGCGATCTGCTCGGCCACGTCGGTATTCCGGCCGTGTACTCCTTCCACATGGTCTTGAGCTACTCGCGGGACCCGTTCACTTGTTTCACCACCTCGATGGACTTGGCCACCTTCTGGGACTGCCATCGGCGGGCGTTCGCACATTTCGGCGGGGTGCCCGGCTCGATCGTCTACGACCGCACCAAGACCGTCATCAAACGCCACGTCGCACCAAGGCTGGCGGTGCCGTTGCATCCGGAGGCGGCGGCGTTCGCCGAGCATTACGGGTTCACTATTGATGTGCTGGCTGCCTACCGGCCGACCGGGAAGGGGCGGGTGGAACGGCAGGTCAACATCGTCCGCGAGCACGTGATCGCCGGCCGGTGCTTCGACAGTGTGGCCGAGCTGGACGGCGCCTTCCACACTTGGCTGCCGATCCGCCGCACCCAGGTCCATCGCACCCACGGTGAGGTGATCGCTGTCCGCGCCGAGGCGGACCGGGCCAAACTGCAACTGCTGCCGGAGCGGCCCTATGTGGTGGCGGAGAAGCACCTGCGCCGGGTCGGTAAGGACTGCCTGGTGGCGTTTCAGGCCAGCCTGTACTCGGTGCCGGCCCGGCAGGTTAGGCCCGGGCAGCAGGTGCAAGTGCACATCGGCCCCAACCCGGCCGGGGACCGCATCCACCTTCACGCCCTGACCGTGGACGGCGGCGGCTGGCTGGCCACCCATCCCCGCGCCACTCGGCGGGGCACCTGGATGGTCGACCCGGCGCACTGGGACGGGCTGCCCGACGGCCACACCCGCGCCACCACCGTCGAGACCGTCGGGCCCGGCCAGATCGATACGACAACCCAGCCGGCGGCGGAGCCGTTGGCCGCGTTGCTGATCCGCCGGCACGCCGACCTCATCGTCGCGGCCCGGCCGCTGGCCGACTACGCCCACGCCGCCGCCAGCTCTGACCGGAAGGAGGACCGGTGAGCACCCTGACCGCCGACCGGATCCGCAACCACGCCACCAAGCTCGGCCTGACCCATCTCACCGAGACCATCACCCAGCTCGTCGAGCGTGCCGAAACCGCGCAGATGGGCTACCTCGACTTCGTTGACCTGCTGCTCGAGGAAGAGGTCGGGCTGCGGGAGGGCCGCCGCTTCCGTAACGCCTTGAAGCTGTCCGGGCTGCCGCACCACAAAACCCTCCACGACTTCGACTTCGCCTTCCAGCCCGGCCTCGACGCCCGCAAGGTCCGCGACCTCGCCACGCTGGAGTTCGTGCCCGCCCGGTCCAACATCGCACTGCTCGGGCCGCCCGGCGTCGGCAAAACCATGCTCGCCGTCGCCCTCGCCGTCGCGGCCTGCCAGGCCGGGTTCTCCATCTACTTCACTACCCTGGACGACCTGGTTCGCCGGCTCCGCGCCGCCGAAGCCACCGGCCGGTTCAATCGGCAACTGCAGGCCTACCTGCGGCCCTCGGTCTTGGTCTGTGACGAAGTCGGCTACCTGCCATTGGACCGGGCCGAAGCCAACATGGTCTTCCAGCTGGTCTCCAGAAGATATGAGCGCGGCTCCATGATCATCACCAGCAACAAGAGCTTCGCCGAATGGGGTGGCGTGCTCGGCGACGAGGTCCTCGCCACCGCCATCCTCGACCGGCTCCTCCACCACTGCGACGCGATCAACATCAACGGCCCCAGCTACCGACTCAAAGACCGCCTCACCCTCGTCTCAGGAGGTGACAACCTGCAATGATCGATACGCCGAGACCGACACGTCAGGTCGTACACCAAGCGACACGTGAGGTCGTACGCCGACAAATGGCGACTCCAACGCCGGAATCACCACCATTGCCGGCCCGCTACGCGACCAGGCGGAACTTCACGGACTGCTCTCCAAGATCCGTGATCTCGGCATCCCGCTGCTTGAGGTGCGCCGCATCGGATCCGACTTTGACCCAAGACGGAAGTAGCCATGCACCACGTTGGACCAGCCGCCCCGACCTGACCTGAGCGAGTCCGACACTGCGGGCCCGACGGTTCAGTTCGCCGTGTGTTGCACGCCCTCGTCACTGTCGGGTGTGGCTGGAAAGGTGGCGGAGTTCGGCGATGATCTGCTGTGTTTGCTTCAGGTAGGTGCTGCATCCGTCGCAGCCGGTGAGATGCTCCTCGAATCGGGCTTTCATGTCGGGTGAGAGTGTGTCGTCGAGGTAGTCGGCGACCAGTTCGACGAGTTGCTTGCACGCCATTTCGTCGGCTTGCTGTGTCACTTCTATCGCCTCCTGTTTCGCAGTCGCGGCCACTTCGACCGGCACAGTGCCGCGGCTGGCTCGGACACTGAGGATGAGTAGGGCGCTGAGGATCACCACGACACCGACCAGCATGAATCCTGATGTCGCGATGCCGCTGTCTCGGGCGGTCCAGCCGAATACCAGGGAGAAGGGCAGGAACATCACCCAGGTCAGGGTCCCGGCGCCGGAGGACACGCCGGCCCGGATCGAGGACGGCACCGCATCGTGCAGCAGCCGGCTGGCGTGGATTCCCAGCAACGCCAAGACCAATGCCAGCACCACCTGTGCAGCTATCACCATCGGCAGGGAGCGGGTCGAGGTCAGCACCAGCGCCGTGGCCAACGACAGGATAATCAGCGTCGCGACCGTCAGCCGGCGCTCCAGGTGCAGCTTGCCGATCAGCAGGCCGCCGATGCCAAGAGTGGAGACCAGCACCGCCCAGTACGGCCCGTACAGCATGGCCGGCGCCGCCATTGCGACCAGCCACAGCGGTCCGAACTCGAAGATCGCCTGGGACAGCAGCCCGGCAGTTGCCACCAAGAGCAAGACCAAGAGCACAGCCCGAGAAGTGACCATGGTCTTCAACGTCAAAGCAACGTGGCTGCGCAAGGTTTCGCGCTCGGCTGGCTGGTGCAGCCGCGGCTCGTGAAAGCGGAGAAACCCGATGATCGCCAGCCCCACAAGCGGAATGGTGGCGAAATAAGTGACGCGGGCTGAGGTGTATTGCGCGAGCACTCCCCCGGCGAGCGCACTGAGCACGAAGGCGGCGCTCTCCACGGCACGAATCCGGCCGATCCACCGCTCATACAGCTCGTTGGAGCCGGTTTCTTCAACCACAGTGTCGTAGACGATGCTGTCCACCGTCCCCGAGCTGAACGCGAAGTAGACCCCCAGGATCATCGCCGCAATCACATACGCGATCACACTGTGGCTGAGGCCGCCCAGCAGCGAGCTGACCATCAGCGCCACGCAGGCCAAGACCATCAACCGGCTGCGGCTCCAACGATCAGCCAGAATCCCCGATGGCAGCTCCAGCAACGGCACCACAGCCGCATATGCGGCGGCCATTGCACCGACCGACGCGGCGTCGAAGCCGATTTGGGTCATGAACAGCTTCTCGATCGGAACCCACAAGATCAGCCCTTGCAGGGCCATGCCGATTTGTAGTGGTAGCAGCCGCCGGGCCAGCGTGCGCGGCGCCGCACCACGTTTCATGATCGTGATCCACGTTCGTCGTGTTTCGACGCGGGTCCAAGGCTCTCCCGAAGCAGCTCACGCGCCCGGTTGAGCACATCGCGCTGCTGCTCCGCGGTTAGCCCGGTCGCAGCCGCTACATCGGCCGGCGGCAGGCCCTCGACGTCGCGCAAGATCACCACCCGGCGCCACGGATCGGGCAGCGCGTTCAGGGCAACCTGCAGCGCCTCGGGCGCCACGGCCTGGCCCGCATCCCAGGGCCGCGGGAACACCCTCCAATGATCGGGGTATGGCTCACTCTCACCCTGGAAGCGGTCGGCATCGACAGTCGGTGCCGGGGGAAACCACCGGCTCCACCACGCGAAACGGTTACCGTACGCCCTGCCCCGGGCAGTGAGATTGGCGATCATCCGCGCGATCGAGATCTTCATGGCGCCAGAACCTCATGGACGTCGGACTGATCAACGTACTCCTCGCCAGAAGGTATGAACCAGCCCTCGCCGGCATTGATGACGCCGTCTACCGCAATGCTTCCGGTGATGGCCAGCATTCTCATGAGCGTGCCTCCGTTCCAGGCTGCCGCATGCGGCCCTTCGACAGGCTCAGGGCGCATTCACTTCACCAAAAAGACCGCGACCTGCCCACAAACTCACCGCGGGCCCACAGCTAAGGACAGCTGATCATGATCGCGCCACTCGCTCCTTTGTCTCTGGCCGTGGCACTCAACCTGGTCGAATGATGACGCGCCACCAGCCCGCCGCGCCCTCGGGCGTGCAATGTGGGTGAACCGTTGTTCAACGGTGGCCGCACCGCATTGCTGCACACCTCGAGTTACGGCATCCGAGTGAAGGTCATGTCCATCCAAGCCTGCCAGGTGGCACCGTCTTCGGAGCGTTCCCACTTGGCCGTCATCCTGCTTCTGTCGGGGCTCACCCTCAGCGTGGACCGCACCGCTCCGCTCCCGTCGGCCGTGGATGGTCGCGCTACAGCGGCGACGTCGCCGCCACCGGTGAAGGTCCATACACCGTGCTCGTCAACCCTGGCATGCAGGATCGTGATGTCGCCCTGGTTGTCATAGGCGCGGCCTGTGAACGTATCAGTAGTCGGGTCGTATTCGATGAGCTCGATCGCCTGTACTCTCTGATCCCCGATCATGACGTCGACGTGGTGGACAAGGAAGAAGCCACCCGGGAGCCATTCGTAGATGTCGGTTCCGGTGATCGGGATCGGAACCTCGCCAACGATGTGGCCCTCGGACCGCCATCGGCCCACCAGTGCGCCGAGGCGCTGAATCTCCCGACTTGGCGCGCGAGCGCTTGTGCGGTCATCGGCATCGCCGGAGTCCGACATCATCTCTCCTGCCGTCTATATGGCATCCAGCTCGTCCGCTGTGGGGCCGGGCAACCCCTTCTCCTACGGGCGAGGTCGCACGCACTGAGGGGTCAGTCTTGGTGGAGGTTGACCAGGTTGCCGCAGGTGTCATCGAGGACTGCATCTGTACCGCCGTATGACATCGTTGAAGGTTCCTTGACAAACACCACGCCATTGGCCTTGAGTCGTTGGGTTTCGCCCCAGCAGTCGTCGGTGCGCAGCGATACCACCGGCCGCCCAATCTGGCGGCTGGCAGCCTGGAACGCCCGCGCGGAATCGTCGGCGAGGTGCAGCGCCAGCTCCAACCCTTCCGGCTCCTCAGGCGAGACCACGCTCAGCCAGCGCTCGGAAGGACCGTAAGGAGCGCTGGTCTTGACCTGGAAGCCGAGGGCAGTGTAGAACCGCTCGGCCCGGTCCTGGTCGTCGACGTATATGGCGATCAATCCAATTTGCATCGTGCGTCCTTTCCTGATCCCCCAGCCAACGTTTGTGGCGGTGCTGCACTTTCCTCTCGAAGCATCAATAATATGCTCGTCTTGGATATATCTATAATAGTCATATCCAGTACGGACTGTATCCTATGGCTGTGAATTCGGCAAGTGGTGTTCTGACGCTGACGACGGCCGGTTTCCAGGTTTTGCTGGCGTTGGCCTCGGGGCACAGCCATGGCTACGCCGTGATGGGATTCGTTGATCAGCTCACGGACGGTCAGGTTCGGCTCGGGCCAGGAACGCTATACCGGACGCTGGCCCGACTTGTCGCCGACGAGCTGGTCACGGAGTCGGAAGCGAATGATCCGAGTGCTCCCCATGACGCTCGTCGTCGCTACTACCAGCTGACTCCCCTTGGCGAACGGGCCGTTCGCGAGGAAGCTGACCTCATGGTGCGACTGGTGGATGCCGCCCGCAATGCGGGAATCCTCAACATCAGGCGGAAACCTCTATGATCGACCCTCGTCAGCGGCCACTCGGCCTGGGCACTCACATTTTCGTGGCTGATGCGGACGCCGCGGTGGCCTTCTATATCGAGGCATTTGGCGCCGCCGAGCTCATCCGGCAACACTTGCCTGACGGACGGGTTCTCTTCATCGAGCTCGCGGTCGGCCCAGACAAGCTGCTGCTCAGCGGGGAGATCACCGAGTTGAACGCGCTCGCACCGCAAGCGTTGGGGGGCTCGCCGGTCATGCTGCTGCTGGAGCTGGACGATGTCGACAGCACATTCGACCGTGCTGTTGCGATGGGCGCCACTGTCGAGATGCCCGTGGCAGAAATGTTCTGGGGTGAGCGATACGGCATAGTTCGCGACCCCTTTGGGCATCACTGGGCGCTGTGCACGCGACGGGAGCAGCTCTCACCCGACGAGGTCGCCGATCGTGTGCCGGCTGACCCCACCGATGGCACCTGGGCCAGCCGCTAGCCACGTAACTCGCTGATCGAGCGTAACGCCTGAGGGCCTGACCGAGCTGATCTGGAAACCGACTCGGCCAGCTCGCTCAGCTGACCGGGGCTACGCTCCCGAGCCGGCTGGTTCTGCGGTGACCAGAGCCGAATCTGATCATGGGTCTCCGTCAAGTGTCGTCCCGTACGTCGGCGGTTCGTGATGCAGCCGACCTGCCTTTCTGTTTGACTCGTTTGTGTCGGCTCTCCGACCCGTGTTTGCATCTTCGCTACCAAGCGGCGCCGCCGCGATCAGTTCGGAGACGACAGTGAGCAGCTCCAGCCACCCGTCGAAGCGCCGTGGCTCGCCTCCCTCCATCGCCGCCATCCCGGCCAGCGGTTGGGTGCCTTCAACCCAAAGCTGGATCAGCACGGCGGCTGCCTCCCAGGGACCCTCGACCCAGCAGCACCCACGGCCAATCTGCGAAGGACGCGCTTCTGGCACAGCGACATGGCCGACGTCGATTTGACGTCTGCCGATCTGCGGCGAGCGGACTTCCGCGATACGGACATGACCAGCGTCGATTTGACGTCCGCAGATCTGCGAGGGGTTCACTTCACGCGCACTGACCTGAGCAAGGCGGTCCTCACCGACGTCTGCTTCGACGACACAACGAAATGGGGTTCCAATTCACCGCCGACGAGTTCCTCCTGCTAACAGGGCTCGGCCGTCGGTCAAGCTCAGTCACTCGCCGGCCCGCGTTCCTTGCTCGGCTCGTTTGGCCTGTCGCTGTTCGTGCGGCGTACGTGGCCGCCAAGCCAGCCACCACCTCGTAGCGTCGTGAAGGCGTGGACCGACCGGGGCAATGGCGGCGTAAGACCTGGGGACGACCTTGTTGCCGGTCGGCACAGCACCTAGTAGAATAGAACAGAAGTTCGATACATTGGAGCATGGTCACCTCGGACCGACTCCTGTACTCCTTCCTGCATGGATCGGCGTTGCGCTACGCGGCCGAGCGGCGAGACTCGCCAAGTCAATTGCCGAACTTCGCGAGATGGCTGACGGCCGCGACAACGTCCTAGCCGAAGTCGCTGGCATCACGGCGGGATCGTGGTACGCGAGCCCGGCTATGCATGTCGGTCATGAGCTGATTGCGGCTGGCATGTTGATCTTGGCAGGCGGCGGCTCGGGTAAGCCGCTGGATTACAGCGAGCTTGAGCGTTGGACGCGGCTCGGCTACGAGCGCGGGATGGCGTCTCGGCGCGGGGAGCGGTGAGGTCGCGACCTGGAAATAGCGGGAGTCGGCCGCCTACCCGTGCCTTGCATGCCATGCCACCAGCGTCTGGCGCCCGTTTGTGTCCTGGGGCTGGAAGGCAACCCCGCGCCTACGTTGCTTCGCGGCTTGTAGGGCCAGTGCTCTGGCCCTGGGGTTGAGTGGCCAGATGTCCCCGGACGGCAGACATGTCATTGTTGTGAGGCGAACCGACTCCCTGTCCTGGAGGATAACGCCAGGCTCTAGGCCGGCTGCAGCTGCGGCGGTCTAGTTCATCGAACACCCGTTCGATATCCTGGAGCATTGTCCACGAAAGATCAACTGCTCTACAGCGCCCTTCACAGCACCGCGATGCGGTACGCCGCCGAGCGCCGCAACCTCGACGAGTCGATCGACGAGCTACGCCAGATCGCCGACGGCCGCAACGACGTGCTGTCTGAAGCCGCCGGGATCACCGCGGGATCCTGGTATGCCAGCCCAGCCACTCACGTCGGCTATGAGCTGATCGGCGCCGGCATGCTCATCCTCGCGGGCGGCGGCCGGGCCTGCCGCTGGACTATGACGAGCTTGAGCGTTGGACGCGGGTGGGATTCGAGCGCGGTACGAGATCACGGCGCGGCGAGCGCTGAGGCGCGCCGCTAGAGTCCCGTCAGTCTGCCGGACCTACCGAACCGGGAAGCTGGGCCGGGCAATCAGCATCCATCTCAATTCTGGTGATCACTAGGTGATCGCTAGGCGCCCCTCTGTGGACCTTCTCGTGGAAGTTATCCAGCGCGGGCGGGTTTGGTGCCTGTTCGGACAGGCCCTCGGCAATAAGGACATATCCGTCCAGCGACTCTATGTACAGGCAGTGCTTATGGGAATCCACCGCTCCCGCCGGAGCACTCGTCGCAAACACCAGACCCGCCGCCGCAACCGCGGCCAGCGCAAACCCGCCAATGATCTTCATGGCGTCCCCCCAAGGCAAACCCCGATATTGCACTGCCCTACCCACCAGGACCACCGGCCAAACCCTGCGATCCCGATTATGCCGCGTAATAGCTTTGCGGCGTGGGGGCAAGGCAAAGGGCTGACTTAGCCGAGCTGGCGGACTGGGTAGAGGGACTCTGCGCGGCAGCACAGAAGGCACGTGAGGACGGCAACCTCACACTCGCTGAAGCGCTGGATATCACCCGCTTCGAGGTCTATGAAGGCTATCTCGACAAGGAGCTCCACCAACACAGCGAACCACGCCGTTGATCAAAGATCTCCGACCAACTCCCACCATGACAATCACCTCAGTCCGCCAAGCCGCTGCCGTCTGTAATGTGACGCGCCTGTCATCCGCCGATGGCTCTCCCTAGGGCTGATACCCGAGCCGCCATGGACAAGGCAGCAGTTGCACCAGGTCCGCGATGAGACCGATGCCCAGGGTCGCCGGCGCGGCCATCAGGTGTCCCACGGCACCCTGACCTGCTGGCTGGAAGGGTGCGACTGCGACGAATGCCATCAGGCGCAGAACGATGCTGCGAGGCCCAGAACGATGCTGCTAAGGCCCCGATTCCGGCGCAAGGCCCAAGCCGGGCTCGCGCCCGATGTACGGCAACGGCTCCTCGATGCGATCTACAGCGGCCAGCCGTTCAGGCAGATACTGCGTGATCTTGGTCTGACTTCCAAACAGGTGTGGGGGCTGACCAGGACCGACCAGGAGTAGTCCGAGAAGCTAGAGGCCGCCCTCACGGCAACACGTCGTGACGATTTCAAACACGGCACTAACGCCGCATATGCGCAGGGATGCGTCTGCAGCGAGTGCCGAACTCATCAGCGCATCCGTATGGCCAGAAACCAGGGCTAATCCTGCATCGAACTGATACGCAGCAGATTTGGGAAGCCAACGTGCCTAGGCACTGGCGCAACCGACCTCCGGCTGGCAAGATCGCGACGTGGCGGACGACACACAAGTCAAAGCACTCGTTGCGCGGATCGACCGGATGGAGGTGCGGATCGACCGGATGGAGGCCGAGATCAACGAATTATTCACGCGGCTTCAGGGAAGCTACAAGGGCGAGGGCCCGACGTTTGGGCCGGGTGCGCCCATGCGCCCAACCCCACCCAGGCCAGCCACCCCAGAAACGCCGTAACGGGATATTCCGCGCTTCCGCCACTTCAATCTTCGATGGATGGGTTGACTCCGGCGGTCATCATGACAGTCCCGTTCGTTGCAGGCGGCTCATCCGCTAGATCCAGCCGAGTAGCCAGGCTGCACCGACGGCGGCAAGGCCGAGGAGGCTAAGCTCGCCGGCGCCGAAGATGAGGGCCACGGGAAGGATCGCGATCCCCCGGAGGCGGCCGAGCCGCTCGGGGTCCCGGCCGTTCACAGGTTCCGCCATACCCTGATCGCGGCCAGTTCGATCACAGGGTTGGACAGAATCCGCATCGTGGCGGCCACAGTGGCGTCGAGGTCGGCGCCGCACGGACAAAAGGCGAAAGTCGGGTGACAAGAAGTGAGTGCTGCTGTACACGTATCCGAATGACTGTGAGTCCGGAGGTTCAAGCGGCGGTCGGCGGCCTGGCGTTGGAGACAAGCTGGCTGGAATTCCTAGCCGCTCGGCTGGTCTTAATCGCTGGTGATACGAAAGACGAGGTAGCGCTGCTAAAGCCGCAGGGCAAAGTATTCGAACTCGCTCGCGAATCAGCGGCCGCCCGGCAGGATGACAGCCTTCGCGAGCGAACCCTGGATTGGCTCACGCGAGCACAGGAATTACAGGGAGAGCGCAACAGGGTCATTCATTCCATCGCAGTCTTTGATCATCCCGGCTGGTACGGCTTGCACCCGAAGAGCCGCACACTGGTGCCGACACAGGAGGTTCTGGACTTGGCCGATGAGGCTCGGCGGCATGCCGACGAGGGCAATTACATGGGTCTGTTCGATTGGCTACATGGGTCTGTTCGATTAGCCACCTGCTCTTGGGCATCAGCCGGCGAATTGACCGAGGAGAGGCGGCTCCAAACAAATCGCCGGAGCCGCCTCTACGTTAGCTGCCGCCTCATGGCCTCTCGGTTATGGCCGGCCGGGCTGGGGCTAGCTAATCGAACGTATATTCGCTACCGTTGGTTGTGCGGCACCTGCCTGCTGGGGAATGAATGCAGGAGGCCCCGGGGGCGTGCCCGGGGCTTCCGTACCTAATCTGCGCCAGCCTCACTTGCGCCTCTGCCAGGACGCGCACCATAGAGGCCGCGATCGTGGCGAGGGCCTTGGTGTTGGGGTCGACGACGCTCGGTGCTCCCGGCCAGCGCAGCAGTACGACAGCGGGCGTGTCTGGCGGCTGATGTAGCTCGACGGTCAGATGGTCGGACTTGGTGATCTGGCCAGCGGCCAACTGGGTTATCTTGCTCATAAGGATCTCGCTCCAATCCAGTGGGATCTCCAGGCCCGTCCGGAGTTCGCCCTCCTGGCGGGCCACTTAAGTGGTGATTGACTACCGACTCACACTTACGCGAGTCGGTAGTTCTTGCTCTGGCCTGGCTGTTGCTGATCTTGCTGGTCGCGGCAGGCTGGGCTGCGACGAACTGGCGATCGCGTTGGCGATGCGGCGGGGTGAGCAGTCGGGGACGGTGCGGCGGGAGGTGCTTTGAGTCAGGATCACGTCCGATCGCAGGGCGTCCATGTTGCCTTAGTGCGCCGTGGAGGGTGGTGATCCCGGTGTTGCTGAGCTGGTTCAGAACCTGGGTGCCGACGGTGCCTGGGCCAAGATCATTGAGGCGTGCTCGGCGAACCCGTGGCCCAGCGTGCAGCACAGGTCAAGGTCGAGGTGTTCAAGCGGCTGGCTGAAGCGGCGGCGGCACGTTTCGTCGTGCCTGGCGACGACGAGTGGCCGGGCGGGCTTGATGATCTTCGACATGCCGAACCCATCCAGCGGCGCGGCGGCGAACCGTTTGGTCTGTGGCTCCGCGGTCCGGGACATCTTGCTCATTTGATGGAGCGATCGGTGGCGGTCGTCGGGTCGCGGGCGGCAACGGCGTACGGGAACGGCATTGCCGCAGATCTGGCAGCAGATCTGGTCGAGCAGGGCGTAACCGTCCTGTCTGGTGGTGCCTTCGGCATCGATGTCGCAGCGCATCGCGGCGCACTTGCCGCGGGCGGACCAACCGTCTGCGTGCTCGCGAACGGCGTCGATGTGGCCTATCCGCCCGGCCACGCCTCGATCTTTGAAACTCTGGCCAAGGACCAGCTGCTCGTCTCAGAGCTGCCACCCGCCGCCCATCCGACGCGGGTGAGGTTCCTGATCCGAAACCGGCTGATCGCCGCAATGTCTCGGGGCACTGTAGTTGTCGAGGCAGCGCTCCGTTCGGGTGCTCGAAACACCGCCGGCTGGGCGCTCGCTTGCGGACGACCCCCCATGGCAGTTCCGGGTCCGGTCTATTCCCGCGCATCGACGGCCCCGCACCTGATGATCCGCAACGGGCAAGCCGTACTAGTGACCTCGGCCCGCAGAGATTCTCGAGCTGATCTCCGATATGGGCCAGGCGACACTGCCGCTCGCCCACGGCCAGGCCAGAGTGACCGACAGCTTGACCCAGAGCCAGCTCGCAGTCCTCGAAGCCATCCCGGCTCGCCGCCGCGCCACCGCCCGGTGACATCGCACTCGCTGCAGGCGTCAGTGTTCCAACTGCGGCCACGTACCCCCTAGACCGCCGGACGCTCTCAGCCGACCAAGTCAAGCAACGGAGAAACGCCCGCAGCGAGCTCTCACCGAGCCCGTAAGGCTCGCCTGGAATAGTGAAAGCATGGTAAAGCGGCGCAGACAACGCCGCCGGCTGCGCAGCAGCCCAGACCGGGTTATGCGTTCTCAGGCTCCTCATACCCAACTCCCACTCAAGGATGAGGCGCTCGCGTTCGGCGTCGCGGGGGACCCGCTCACGGTTGCCGCGGAACTGGGGCGGTGGTGCGGCAGTTGGAGGCGGGCGAGGGTGCCCTGGCGGAACTCGTCGATGAGGCGGCCGCCTCCCAAGACGCCGTACACATCGCCGTGGCGCGACCGCCCCCATTGAACTGTCTACCGTCGAATAGCCCCGGTGAGCGCGAGGGTGGCAATGGGTTTGCGCTTGCCGGGGCCGCGGGCGGCTCGGGGTTCCGCCGTAGTCGATCGTCGGACATGGAAGAGGCCTGCTGTGGCCATGTGATCAACGGGCCAAAGAACTGTTGGTTAAGCCTCTATGTCCTGGATTGAATTCGGTTCGGTGACAAGGAGGGCGTGGTCGCGGAGAGGCTGTGTCACCAATCGAACCGCGATCCTGCTGAAGGGGTGCCTGATGAGCTCTTCAGCGCTCGCTTCCGGGAGGTCGAACGGCACAACCGGAATTTTGCCTTGACTTCGGCCCCGTGCCGCGATCTCGCTGGGTGGTGCGGCTGGATGCTCTACTCGGTCGATAGCGTAGACCGTCGCCATGGTGCGTCCCTCCACTCTGAGGTCGACTGCCAAAGATGGTGAAGCGGTCCCGATCAAGATCTGCAAGCTCATAGAGGCTTGGTTCATACAAGACGGCCTCGGCGTCATCTGCCGCAACGGTGCCCAGATAATCGTCGAAATTGGTGCTCGCTGGGCCGAGCACTCGAGCGAAGCCATGACCGCCGAGGAGTACCTGAACCGGTTGCACAGTGCAGGCGTCGGGCTTCTCTGCGATGTTTGCATCGTTGGTCGAGAGATCGCCTGGGAAATCAAGCCCTGGCAACCACCCGAGGACTAGCCGCATGGCGTCGCCTGAACTACAGCGAGCCTGCTAAGGGGCGCCCCGCCAGCGTTTTCATATCTCTCGGGGGGGCCGAGGCCGTGCGGGTCGCTGGCGGAGCGAGCACACAGTAGCGACGCCAGAAGCCCGGGCGGGCAAGATTCGGAATCTGTTCACATCGCTGAAACAAGCGGGCAGCATTGCTGCTAGTTCAGCGCTTCACGGCCTAGCATCCCAATGATCCGAAGCCCCGCGGAGAGGAATCCACATGGCTACCAAAGTCCTGACCAGGCTCGTTGACGACACTGACGGATCTGACGCCGCCGAGACCGTCCAGTTCAGCCTGGATGGGCAAACATTTGAGATCGACCTGTCGGTCGACAATGCCGCCAAGCTGCGTGACGCCCTGGCGCCCTACATCGAGCGGGGCCGCAAGGCTGCCAAGGATGAGGGCAAGCGGCGGAAAAAGCAGCGTGGACTCCACACCCAAGTCATCGATAGCCACGCTATCCGCGTGTGGGCCGAGGCGAACGGGATTAAGGTCGGCATCAAGGGCCGTATCCCCGCTAACGTCATCAGCCGATACCAGGCTGCCGGTAACTGACGCACTGGCATGCCGTCCTACCCGCGCGCCCAGCAATCCAATGCCCGGATTATCAGATGGTATTAAGCGCCGTCCGATCGTTACGTTCTTCGTCTTGACCATGTGCTCACATGGAGCCTGGTACCGTTCCGGTCATTCGGAGCCTATGGCCCCCTGCTCGCCGCTGTTATCACAGCTGCGCTAACCCGAGGCCGCGCCGGGCTGAAAGAACTTCGCCTGCGAATCATCCGCTGGGGGGGGGCGATGGTACTGGTACGTGGTCGCCATTGGACTTCCGCTGGTCATACATGGTCTCAATGTGGTGATCAACCAGTGGGTCGGGATTGGCATCCCGCGGCAAGACTTTAGCTCCATAGCGGGCTGGTTGCTGATCTTTGGCGTGCGCTTAATCAATCCGGTGAACGGTCCGGTGGGGAGAACCTGGATGGCGCGGATTCGCCCTCCCCGGCCTACAGGCGACGCGCTCGCCGCTATTCTCCACGGCGATCCTCGCCGTGCGCGGTCGATTTCGCACTATTGCGGAAGAATGAGCTCCGTCCCTAACGTGGTGCGGCTATCGATATAGCGAGCCCAGTTGAGGTCGGTCAGGATCTGTTCGTGGCGCTGTACGGCCTCCAGGTCGGGGAATTCCTCGACACCGAAGAAGGGCCATCGCTCGTTGGACCAAGCGGCAGAGCAGATGACTAGCTCCTTGCCCCCAGCTGTGTTCAAGGCCTCCATAACCTGGCTGAGCATGCGCTGTTGTTCCTCTTGCGGAAGCTGGTGCCACGCTTCGGTGAATCGTCCTTGCCAGAGTTTGTAGACGGGCTGTGCCATACGACCCTCCAGGAATCGACGGAATTTCCACTTCCTGTATAACTACCGCTTTCGCCCCGCCCACGCCAGTGCGCACCCGCTGATGGCGTGGCTCTCTTCCACCAGAATCGTAGTCATGTTCTAATCAGATATGGATCTCAGCGACGATGACTTGCAGCAGCTCGCCGAAGCAGATCGCCGAGAAGTCGATCCGCCGATCGAGGTGGAGACGGCCACGTGGTCGAAAGCTGGCCAGCTCGATTGGTGGGTGAAAGAACGGCAGGAATGGTGGGGTCGCGTACGCGGTGCAGACGGCCGGCAACGGTGGATCAGAGCTGTTGATCTTCGTCCCGCGAGCGGCTCACAGCCATGACTTGTCGTTGTCATTGGTCGCTGGTCATCGGGCCAGTCTCTGCCAAAACAGATGCTCTGTCGTCGAGCCCAGCCGCCACCATTTCGATAACCCATGATGGTGGCTCCTGACCGATCTTGATCGTTGTCCGATTCACCCGGGCTGAATCGGTCGAGCATCTCCTCCACCTCGGCCCGCGCTTCCCGCGAGCTCGGCGGGAATCCCGTCACGACCGGCAGGAATCGGTCGCAGGTCAGAGCCTGAAGTTCAAGGTCGGTGGCCGCCCGAACCGTGGCCGTACGTGGCACCCTGCGCAGCAGCGCAATCTCGCCGAACCCTTCCCCCGGACCGAGCGTGGTGACCAACCGACCGTCTCCGACTACATCGGCCGCGCCCGTTTCGATCACATAAAAGCGGTCGGCCGGATCACCCTGGTGAAACACCGCCTGGCCGGCGGGCAAATGGACAGCTTCCAGGCTCCGGGCGAGCTGTTCGATGGCAGGCAGCGGCAACGGCTGAAGCATAGGAAGACCGCCGAGCAGCCCAATCTCTTTGTCGAGTTCTCCGATATTGCGGTCAGGGCGCCCCAGGCGACGCCATGTCGCCGCCACCAAGATCGGACAGAGCGCACCGACGGCGACCATTGCCACGGACACGCTTGTCAGATCGATCAACAGTGAGGCAAAGACAGCGCCTAGCCCGACCGTGAGCGAGACCAGGCTCTCCTGCAGGCCGAATAGTCGGGCAAGAACAGCATCGGGTGCCAATCTGGCCATCAACGTGTAGAGGCCGACATCGACAAGGGCGTTACCGAAGCCCACACATGCCAGCAATACGAGTGCGGTTGCCTCCCGAGGAAAGAGCGGAATCAGCGCGATGGGTAGACCCCACAACGCAATACCAATGCCAAACCATCGAGCGAGCCGACGCGATCCCACCAGCAGGGACGCTGCGAGAGAGCCGATCACCGCACCCGCACCGACGGCAGCGGTAAGCGTTCCGACACCAGGCTCACCAATGCGTAACAGATCCAGTGCAACGACAACAGTGAAGACGGTCAACGCACCGCGGGTGAATGTCTGGGCGAAGTCCAGCCCGTTAAGCAGCGCCAAGTCGCGGTTCCGCACCATGGTACGGATGCCCTCCGCCACGTCAGCCATCAAGTGGACCCCTCGTGGCGCCGCGGGCCGTGGCGGAGCGTCGTAGCGCAATCGCAGTAGCAAGGCCGCCGCGGCCAGTGAGGCGCCTGCCGCGACGGCAAACACAACCGCGACTCCGCTGAACTCCACAAGAACAGCGGCCAGCAATGGACCTGCCAGTGTGGCAACCGAATCCAACATCCCTCTTACGACGTTCGCGCTGGTGAGTTCCTGCCCAGTCCGGCAAAGCGACGGAAGCAATGCTGAATGGGCGGGTCTGTAGAGGGTCCCAGCGACGGTCGAGAGGGCCGCGAGGACGTAGACGATCAGCACTGGTTCGTCGAGGGCGACGACGATTCCGGCCGCCCCGGTAGCGACGCCGCGAATGCTGGACACCAGGACCAGTACGCGTTCTCGGCGTCCCCGATCCGCCAATGGCGCGGCGAATGGCGCCACCACCGCCGACGGCACCATGCGCAGCAGCCCGACCAGCCCGACCGCGGTCGCTCCCCCGTCCCGGTACGCCACGATGCCCAGTGCCACAGTGAAGGCCCACTCAGCCGTCCAAGCCGCGAAGTAGCTCAGCTGAGCACGGCGCAAGTTGCCGTTCACCGCATTGCTCGCGAACGCCGACGCGGCCACCTTCAACCTGCTGCGCAGGGGCTGGTTCATCCCCAGTGACAATATCGATCGGATCGTTGACCGCACTCTGCGTCCGTTCGCTCAAGAGGCAAGGCCTATGCAGCAAGGTCGCACCAAGATCAGGAAGGCGAGGTGATCTTGTCCCGGGGTGTTGAGTCATACAGGTGCATCAAGATCAACTTCTGCAATGCGTTAGGGTCGCGAGTCGAAGGCAGTCGGCCTGTCGCTGGCTCGCGGTTCTGGGCTCAGAAGTCATCATGATCATCTCCTAGTTTGGCCCAATCGGACGCGCTGTAGTCGGGCTAGATCACCCGCACGGCGGATCGGGCGCCGTGGGAGTCCGTACCGGATCGGGGGAGACGACGCGGGAGGCCTTGCCCCGATCCGGCTGAGAGGCGCGCCGTTGTCCATTCGTTTTCGCCTCTCGGACGGGCCGGAGGGTTTCCGCTCCCGCCTTACCCGGCGTTCTTGGTTGCCGCGGCCAGCTCGCTCGCTTGGCGTTCACGGCTTCGGTCGACTACTGCGTCGGCTCCATACCCTCACGGGCGGCGTCGAGTCTCCATCGGATCGCGGCCAGACAAGCTCGGTGCTCTGGCGTCCCGGGGGCTCGGCAGTGATCCGGCGCGCAGCTTCGACCAGGTGCCAGGTTGACGGAGAATCTCCTCGACCTCACGGATAGCGGCGACCAGCTCGTCGCCGGTCAACTCATGGTCTGGATCTCGACCGGTTATCACCAGGTTCGCGGCTTCATACTCCGGACTGCCGACCGGGAAGGCCATAGCATCGGCCAGCTCGCGATCGTACGCACGTGCTCCACTGGAGTCGGCACCAATTCCCGTGAGGCTCGCATGGGAACTCGTCGTAGCTGCTGTCACGATCGACCTTGACCCGACAGGTCATATACGGCATCGGGCAGCCATCGCGGTGGGTCAGGCACGGAGGCCCGGGGAGGCCTGGGCCGCTTATCGATCCGGTCGTGCCCGCGTGCTCCATGTACCTGGGCTGGGTCTACGGGATCGCCGTCACCTCCGACCTGGTAGGCACGGGCGTCCAAAACCTCCGGGCGTACGAGAAGGCTGGCCTGCTTGAGCCGACCCGCACAGCGGGTGGCACGCGGCTCTATAGCAGTGACGACATCACCAGACTGAGACGCCTTCAGACCCTGACTCACCCAAGGACTGAACCTGGCCGGCATCGCCATGGTGCTTAATTCGAGGAAGAGAACCAACGCCTTCACCCCAGCAGCACCACACCGGTGAGGACTTCTCTTTAGCTGGCGTAAACGGGGCGGCCACCAACACCGCCGGTAACCAGCAGTCCAACAGCCATCGATAGAGCGACGATCAACCCGATCCTGATCTGAGCCGTCCGCGGCGGGGGTTCGGGTGGTTGAGGGCCGCCGGGCCGTACCGCGTCTATGAGTTCGTCAGGGTGCGCAGCCGACGCGCGTTGGTCACCGCGTGCCCGTATCCGTCGTTGTTGAAATAGACGAAGACGCCAAGGTGTTGTCGGTGCCACTCGCGGATACGGTCGGCCACCAGCACAGATCGGCGTCGCCGTACGAGCCAGCGTAGAGGTGATCATGGTCAGGGCCGTGGAGCCGAACGTAGACCGTTGTCGAGGTAGCTCGCAGCACACAGGGCAGGCCGGCGCCACTCATCACCACATAGGTTGCCTGGTTGCGGCTCAACAGGTCGAACACAGGATCGACGGCCCAGCTGTGGTGGCGGAACTCGACACGCGACACCATCGATTCCGGCAGGCAACGCAGAAAGTAGTCGAGCCGGTGCAAGAGGATCCCGCTTCCGGCTGTCCCGTGTCGACAACGAGACCCAGGAGCGGACACCAACTGTTCGAATCCTCTATCTCATCACCGGCGTGTGTCGGCAACTGCCGCGCCGCAAATCTGCTTTCTGCTGTCGTCAGGCACGATGGGTGGATGACCATCATCAAGATCAACGCCATCAGAGTTCCACGCGAGTCCGGTGACGAGCTGGCCCACCGATTCGCCGCACGCGCCGGAGCCGTTGATGATGCGGACGGATTCGAGGGTTACGAACTGCTGAAGCCGACCGACGACCGGGATCAGTGGTTGGTGATCACCCGGTGGCGCGACGAAGAGTCCTTCCAGCCTGGCTGGGCTCGGAGTCGTTCGTCCAGGGTCACCGCTCCGCCGCGGAACGTCAAGGTGGTACCACCCCGAAGCCGGTCGCAAGTCACAGCGAGGTGTGGTCCTATGTCGTCGCCGGTGGGTCTGATTTCCTTTTGGATCGGCTGCCACGCTGATCCACCGGAGCTTGCCGAACTCTTCGGGGACGATCTTGCCGTCCGGGCCCGTCGCACCAGGTCGATGGCGCGGCGCGTCATTCGCTGTATTGGATAGGGGCCGATCGTCTGATGGGATGTTGAGCCTTCCCACGGTGATTTCATTTGAGATCGGGTGGCTCGACTTTTGGTCAAACGCCTTGTGGACCGCTGGGGGAATGATTCTTGCGCTGCATTCTCTAGCGTTGGTCGACCTGCTGCTCAAGCCAAGCCTCGACGGATTCTCGGCGGTATCGCGCGTGACGGCCCACGGATAGCCGACTGGGCCGTCGCCCTTGTATTGCCAGCGGTACAAGGTATGAACGGGAATACCCAACATTTCCGAGACATCCGTGAGCGACATCAGCTTGTCACCGGCCTAGGGGGCCGGCTGGCCGCGACCGGAGGGCGATCGATTGGGAGCGCAGACGATGTGGTGGGGTAAGCCACCTCCAGCATGACTCAGTGGGTAGAAGGCGGCGGATGGGAGGAATGAGTGACATCCGGATCGGGACGTCGGGATGGAGCTACGACCACTGGAACACCGTCTTGTACGAGCCGTCGCTGGCACCAAGGGATCGGCTTAACCGCTACACGCAGGAGTTCGACACGGTCGAGCTGAACGCGAGTTTCTACCGATGGCCGCGGCAGCAGACGTTCCGAGGATGGCGTCATAGGCTACCGCCAGGATTCCGGATGAGTGTGAAGGCACCCCGCGGTCTCAGCCACGGCCGGCGTCTGTTTCGGCCTGAGACATGGACCTCTCGGCTGGTGGATTGTTGGCGCGAGCTCGGGGAGCGACGCGGACTGTTGCTGGTCCAGCTGCCGCCCGACCAGGAACGTGATGACGGCAGCTGCGCTTACAACGAACCCAGAGCGCCGCCCCATCATGTCGGCGAAAATGTCGGACAACCGAACAGCAGCGGACAGGAGCGAGTCTGCATGCACTTGAGACGCTGCGCTCGCCCGCATTCGCGAGCGGAAGTTTTACCCTGACACGGAAGCACTCGCTCGACCCAAACGTGACAGCAGATGTGACAGCAACGCAGTGACATCCGTCGGCGTCCAAGAAGCACCATTTGCGCCTTGGCAAGCCCCACAACGCCCGCCATGAGTCCTTCGCTAGCTTCTCTTAATCAGCGGTCGAGCGCTTAGTCATTTTTGGAGAGATTGGGATGACCGAACGTTTGTGAGATGAGGAACCTCGCGGCGGATCAGAGATCTGTGGTCACCGCACCCGTTAGCTTGTGGCCGTGATCGACCAGCGGCATCGCAGGCCACCGGACGAACGAGCCGCAGGGATGGCTAACTCCGAACGATGGTTTGCGCGCTGCTTGTCCCCGGAGTAGATCGGTACCACGGGTGACGTCACGGCGAGACGCATCAACTTATGGATCCGCTGGGAGTCCTGACCAAGGCGAACGCGAGCACGGTCTCGGTGTCCGGACTCCGGTGGCGATGATGGCGACGAACACTGGCGCATTGGCCAGATACGGCTTCCAGCTGTCCCGCCGGCAAGCGTCTGCTGCATGAGTTCGTTCATGTGATGCACCTCACATCAAAAAGAGGTGATATTCCGTCGAGTTGACCCCTTATTGCTGGTGAGACAAGCCTTTCGTCGCGCTGGGGAACCCAGAAGCGGCTTTGTGGGGCAGTAATAGGGCAGATAGGGGAAGCGAATGGTGGACTTGGAGAGGCTGCGGGACAACCTGAAGTACATCCGGCGGGGCCGGGGTCTCACGTTCGCCAAGCTCGCGGAGTGCCAGTACGTCATGGAAGCATTAGGCGACCTCCCGCTCAGGGTCGCCTATGAGCGGCTAGCCGGGATGGTGCGCATGCTCGGTGAGGACGTGCAAGCCATGGCTCTGCACAACGCCTACGCCATTGACATGCCCGCGCCGGACACCCTCACTCGGCGCCGTGAGCGCATTGCAGGCATCCATGGGCTCAGTATCGACACTATCGAGCTGTACGAGCGCAACATGATTGACGAGTTGGCACTCAGGCTCGTGCACGGGGAGCTACCGGTAGGTAGTTGACAAGCGGGAAGCTCGACGCCGCCCTCCAGTTAGCCGCCTGACTCTGCCTGGCGTTCTCGCATAAGCGTCTTGTGGAGGCAACTGCCCCAAAACTCCACGTGCGCCTGCAGTATTTGTGAGCCCGATCATCGAATGTGGGCGGCCCTCGTGCTGTCATTCTCGGGCTTATTGTTGTGGGCCTGCGCGGTTAGCTGGCGAAGCCGGGCCGCTTCGCGGTGGGCTTATTGCTCCGGCGCACCGTTGCACCGCCTCCGACACCGTCAATGATTCATCGGTGATCATCGCCTGCAACCCGGCGCCCGCGCGTTGCTCCGTGGCGGCGATGGTGGCATCTCGTTCTCCAAGCGCAGTCAACACGTCGATGGCCAGCTTCTCCAGGCGCCGGTCACGCTGGGCCCGTTCACGACGACGCTTCGCACACACCTCGGATGCTGCCAGCCTCGCTGCCTGCCTCAATGTCTGCTTGCCCATACCTGCTTCCCTCGTCGACTGAGACCCGCATTCCCTACGGCTTTTTCGGCTGGCCGAGCGGTCATCTCCTGAGATGCAGCTTGAATGGCGTACTTCCACAGACTCAGGGAATCCCATGCCTCACCGGCTTGAACCCGAGAGCCCTTGACCCCCAGACATCGGCAGCGTGGCCACGAACGTCCTCAGACGTCCACTTTTCCTTAAAAATAAGGATTCTAGCACTTAGACGTATTTCGGTGGACAGACCCAAATGGTGGTCAAAATGGTGGTCAGACCCATAGCTAAGCTAAGCGAATAGGCTCGCTGCACGAATGGCCAAGCCAATAGAGCTTCGAGTCACGACGATGGGCTTCCGACCATTCTTGGCAGCAAAGGCAGCAGACGCTGTGCCTCGAGCCCGTATTCAAGGCGCATGTGACGCCTGAACAGCTCCAGGGGTCGCGGCCAGCGACTGATGCTTCCGTTGGGGCAACCGCTTAATTGAGATGGATCACCAAAGGTCGGTGCGCTCGTGACGCGCGGCACTGATCGGAGCGCGAACGAGCCGCGGCTGTAGCAGAGAGGCGACTGCGCCGGCTTAGAAACGGCCAGCTGTACTCGGCTGGGCGTGACTCGCCTGGGATTGAGTCCCCTGTTAGGCGTTCGTTAGGGCCACCCCAGGTTCTATCGGTCGAAGCAACGCCTTGTTCACAAGGTGGTTCGACATGCATCTCAGTTCCTCGTCAGCGGCAGGTGTCCGATTTCTCACCTCGGTGAGGGAAGGCAGGGGTCTCAATAGGTCAGCCCGGGAGGCCGGCGTCGGGAAGGAGACTGGCTACCGATGGCTCCGCGAGGCCTACGTCGCGCATCGACGCAGCGGGAAGAGCATCGCTGAGACAGAGGCGGTGATGGGGTTGGCGTCGGCGAAGTCGACCACCTGGGAAGCCGAGGCGGCGGCGGGCCCCGGTAGGCATCACCTTCGCGTCGCCGTCGATGCGGAGGCTCGGTTCTGGGCGGTCTATGACGCCGGCACTGGCGCCGATGCCGCCGCCTCTGCGGCTGGGGTTGGCCGGTCGAGCGGGTATCGGTGGTTAGACCGGCGATTCTGCGAACTCCGCGCCGCTGGGTTCACCGTCAAACGTGCGCAGCGTCTGCTCCGGTTGAGCGACCAGGTCACGGCCAGGGCTGAACGGCAGCGCGCAGCGGCGAAGCTTCGTCGAGCGCCAGGCTGCGGCAGCTGCGCATGAAGAGGCCCTACGGTCCTCGCGGCAATACGCGGATCGCACCGTCGTGTGTGGTCGAAGAAGCAGCAGCAGCGCGCGGAGCTGGTCGACACGTACTGGCAGCTGATGAGGTCCGGCGAAACCAACACGAGCGCCTGCAGAGTCCTGGGCATGAGCCGACGCAGCGGGACGACTATTCGACAAGCGCACCAGTACCAGACGCGCGTCTTGGTGCCACAAGTGGTGTGGTCGGGCCGCTACCTCGATATCCGGGAACGGTTGCAGATCGCCGACCTACTCCGGTTGGGCTTCTCGGTGCGTCGGATCGCCGCCGAGCTGGGCCGGCATCCGTCGACGATCAAACGCGAGCTGGATCGGCACCGATCCCCTGAGGGCCATTACCTGCCGCGGACCGCCGACCACGACGCACGGCAGCAACGAGCCCGCCCGCGGGCCCGGCAAGCTGACCGCCAACATCACGCTGCGGCGGCTGGTGCAGCGCAAGCTGAACCGGTGCTGGTCACCCGATGAGGTCTGTGGCTGGCTGCAGAAGACCTACCCTGATGATCTATCGATGCGTCTGTGCCCGGAGACCATCTACCGGGGCTACTGCTGCGGGACAACACGACCCTGCACAACAGGTACTGCCTGAAGCTGCGCACCGGCCGGCGGATCCGGAAGTCGCGGTGGCTCACCCGGACCGGGCACGGCCCCACGATCACCAACAAGACGATGATCGACCAGCGTCCAGCCTCGGCCGAAACCAAGCTCGAGGCCGGCCATTGGGAAGGGGATCTCATCCTGGGCGTCGGCTGCGGCTCAGCCATGGTGACGCTACGGGAACGCACCACGCAGTACGGCATCATCATCAACTTGCCTCACGATCACACCGCCAAAGCGTCAACACCGCCGTCACCGAAGCGTTCGCCGCGATGCCGACGCACATGAAACGAACCCTCACCTGGGACCAAGGCGTCGAGATGGCCAGGCACCAAGAGCTCACCGCGGCGACCGGAGTCCCGGTCTTCTTCGCTGAACGCTCCAGCCCGTGGCAACGAGGCGCGAACGAAAACTACAACGGGCTCGTCCGCCAGTATTTCCCGAAGGGAACCAATCTGGCAGTCCACCCACCCGTCCACGTCGCCTACGTCACCGCGGAGCTCAACGACCGCCCCCGAAAAGCGCTCGGCTACGACACTCCAGCAGTCCGCTTCGCCACCGAAACGGCGGCCAAAACAACCCGCTGAGATAGCCTCGCAAGCGAGGAGCAAATGCCCTCATGACACTCAGGTGTTGCATCGACTCATAGAATCCGCCCCACCCTCATCGGGCATTTCAAAGGACGGGTCATACGGAACGTAAGTCACCCACCGCCCGCTGGGCTTTTCCTGCGGCCCACCGCTGGGCTTCCGATCCCCTACGGATCACCGGTGTTTGGCAGCTCATCCGCATCCAGGTGTGACAAACGTGCCGCTGGAAAGCGTCCCGGTCGGCGGTCCGCGATGGCAAGCCATGACGCGGAGTCATCCGAACTGGTAAACATCCGATCGAAGAACCGGTATAGCGTCTCGGTCTTGGCCAGAGGACCGACCGCGTAGCAGGGCTTCCCCCACCCGAACGCGACCCGGGCCTCGATGTGAGCAGCGTTGCCAGCTGGCATCACCATGACGAACCGACGCGCGGCCCGCTGCGCCGCCATGTCCTCCGGATGTTCTTTCCGCGCGGCGGACCCCGTTCATGCCCAGCTGCCGCATGGGCACGTCATCCGCCCGCGGCGTCCTCGGCCTCCCAGCGCAGCACGTCGCCCGGCTGGCACTCGAGCACCTCGCAGAGCGCGGCGAGTGTCGCGAAGCGCACCGCCTTGGCGCGGCCGTTCTTGAGTACCGCCAGATTGGCGGGCGTAATCCCTACGCGGTCCGCGAGCTCGCCCACGGACATCTTCCTCCTGGCCAGCATCACGTCGATGTCGACGGCGATCGGCATCAGATCACCTCGTCCAACTCGGCCTGCATCTGCGCCGCTTCGACGTCGCGCGCGACGGCCTGGGCAAGCAGCATCCGCAGCACGAGCACGAGGAGAGCGACCCCCAGAATGGCCACGCCAATCCCGCCCATTATGACGGTGACGCCCGGGTCGGCCCGCTGGCCCGGCGCATTAAGGACCGTGACCGCGAACCACACGAGGGCAGCCGCCACGATCGCACCGATCACGACGTCCACGTACCGGAAGGCGGCACCGGAGAACACGGTTCCGCGTCGCACCATCGTCACCAGCCGCCATATGCAGACCAGGCCGATCTGGACCGACACCATGCCCAGGATCGTGATCACGCGCAGCGGGGTCAGCGGGAGCGATCCGTCCTCCGGGTCGGTGGCCAACGCCCACACCATCAATGCCTGAACGAACACAGTGCCGGCGAGCACCACCACGAGCACGGCGCGCAGCGCACCCACTGTCAGCTTCCCCATGGCCATCCTTCCGTCGAATTGCGATGGGAATCTATCGAACTTCGACAGGTGAAGCAAGGGTTGGTACGGCGGGTGGGCGGCGAGCTTCGAGCCGTGGCGGGACGCCGCCGCCCCTCCCATGGCGTGGCGTTCGCGCGAACTTGTCAACAGCGGCTGAGAATTGACCGCCCGTAAGAGGTTCGGCTATCGGGCCAGTCCGACGGGACCTAGTGCGTGATTGCTACCCGGTCCGACCCGGCTCGTGGCCCGCGGCTGGCGGGCCGAGCACCTCTCGGGCGACGCGCTGCGGCACGACCATCCGCCACGCGTCTAGCACCAACTCGCGCATCTCGTCCGCGTCGAGCGCATCGAGCCACGCCTCAATCCAGTGGAAGCGGAGCTCCGACTCGCGCGGGAGGAAGAACACGTCGGGCCGCGCCGCCACCAGTGCGGCGCGTTCCTCCTTCGGGAAGGCGAACCCGATCTCGGTCTCGTCCTGGCTGAACGCGACGTACACGATCTGACCGACACGGAACTTCACACGATCGCGCACCAGCACCTCGCTGCTGCGCGGCAACCGCGCGAGCACCGCTCGGACGTCGTCGACCGTGACCACGCATACATCCTGGCCTGTTCGCCGCGACCCCGCTGAATCAGCGCCCAACAGCAAACCGCGGGACCTATTTCGTACTGTCCCGATGAGCGGTCGGCTATCGACACAGTTCACCGAGAACTCTCGGGCGCCACCGCGGGGAGTCAGATCACGTGAGCCTCTACGTTCAAACTAGCCAAGCGTCACGCCCAGAGCATTACGCCTGTGTTCTGGTGCGCGATGGGGTACTCCTTCGCTGTGAACGAGGCTGGTCAGCCGTCCGGACGCGAATCCGCTCTGATTCGCCCGCCTCGATTGCACCTTGGGCGCGAAGGCACCGCCAGTCGACTCGAACTGTTCTTCGACCTGGCCTACGTGCTGGTCGTTATGGAGTTGGCCAAGGTTTTCTATGAAGACTTGACTTGGCACGGCTTCGCGGTCATGACGGGCTTGTTCCTGGCCATGTGGTTCTCCTGGGTGGGATTCACCCTTACGCCAACCGCTTCGACACCGACGTGATCGTGCTCTGCTGCCACGAGTCCTTGCTACGGCGCCACTGCATCGAGCGTGATCTATTCGGTCGCTATCTCGGGGGTCTTTCGCCGGGCGGCGGGGTGGGCACGATCCTCTGCAGCAGCAATACCACCACCGAGGACTTCGCCCGCTGGGTCCTGGGGACGGCGGAGACCAGCCCCGTGGCGCCCGCCGAGCTCCATCCAACGATCCGTTCGAATGACAACGGCCCCTGCTGGTGCGACTGATCAGGACATGTGAACGTGTGACTGGAACGGTGCTCCCCAGCAATGCCGACGGTTACGGTTTCAGTGTGCGGATTGTTTCCTTGCTGCCGTCGACGACAGAGATCTTGTTCGCGATTGGTGCGGGCGGGGACGTCGTCGGCGTGACGTTCGAGTGCGATTATCCGCCGGAGGCGCGCTCGCGCCGCATCGTATCGACGTCAGCTTTGCCTTCCAATCTCAGCGCGGCGGAGATCGACACGGCGGTGTCGGCGGCATTGGCGCGGGGTGAGGATCTGTACCACCTGGACCGAGACGCGCTGGCTGATCTGGACCCAGACGTTGTGGTCACACAGGACTTGTGTGCGGTGTGCGCTGTTGACATCAGTGTCGTCGACGATGCGCTGGCGTTTTTAGGTTGCCGAGCCAAGGTGGTCACGATCGACCCACACACCTTGGCGGAGGTCGACGAGTCGATCCTGCGGCTGGGTGAGGTCACGGGACGACGGGCGTCCAGTCGCGCTTTAGTGTCGTCGATCCAGCAGCGGATGACTCAAGTGGCGGACCGCGTCAAAGCTCGACCACGGCCGCGGGTGGCGGTGCTGGAGTGGACCGACCCACCGTTCGCCCCCGGGCATTGGATCCCGGAGATGGTCTCGTTGGCCGGGGGCGATCCGGTGATCGGCGCCGCTGGCGCGGCGTCTCGGCGGATCTCGTGGGACGACGTTAAAGCCGCGCAGCCAGATGTGGTGGTGATCGCCGCGTGCGGCTACGACCGGCCGGGCACGACCGCTTTGGCCCACGACCTGGCCAGTCGCGGTGTTTTACCCCCTGCGGTTCGGGTCGTTGCGGTGGATGCGAACGCGTCGTGGGCGCGTCCGGGCACCCGGCTGGTTGACGGTATCGAGGAGCTTGCCGATTTCCTCCACCCGGCGACGGACCAGGCCGTGGCCTAGCGTGAAAGCGACAGGCGCGCCGACGCGCGCCGCCATCGACGACGCACTCGTCGCAGGACCAGGCGCTGCATCCTCAGCCGGCGGACGGCTACCACCGGCCGGATCGCATGAGTGCCCACTGGAGGGTCGGTTTACGGCACCGCCGAATTCATCACACCCAACCTGCCGGGGCCGCGGCGCGTTCAGAGGTCGAGCGTGGCGAGGAGCCTGAACGCGTCGTCGGCGAGTCGGACCTGTTCGAGGCAAAGGGCAGCCCAGACCTGCAGCACTTGGTCGAAGGGAATGCCGAGGACGAGTTCGACGTGGGGCTGTGCGGTCTCATCGAGCAGCGGCGGCAGAACCAGTCGAACGCATCCGGGTCCGTAGCGGAGCGCTGAGGAGGCTGCGAAGCCGAAACGCGCCTGATCCGACGTGCCACGCCAGCCCGCGTCCTGCAGACCACGCAGATACGCCTCGACCGCCGTCCGCTCAAGATCGCGCCAGCGATCATGCGCCACGCCGAGGAACGCCACGCTCGCAGTCACCAGTGGTGCCAGCTCGGCGCCGACTGGACTCGGGCCGAGGAACGCCCAGTCGACCGCGAACAGTCGTTCCGACTTCAGAAAGAGATTCCGATGGAAGGCATCGTTGTGGCTGAGCACTTGGGGCAGTCGATCAAGGGCGTCGAGGAGCTCTTGACGATGCGCCCACAGCCGTAGCAGGCGATCGAAGACCTCGGGCGGATACACGCGCTGCACGAGCGGGTGCCGTTGGAAGCGAGGAAGCTCGCGGATTGCGGCGGCACCCTCGGCCAACCAGGAGCGAAGCCACTGCCGGCTAAGCCACCCGGCCACCGGCAGCGGGCGCCCGGTGAGATACGCGCCATTGAACCGTCCGAGCGCTCGCGCTGCCCTGCCGTAGTCCTCGAGCCGCCAGCGCATCGCGTCCGAGCCGAGGTCTTCGAGCCAGAGATGGTGCTGGCCGTCGGGTTCCGTGTGACCGAAGCACCGCGGCGCCTCGAGACCCGGCGGCAGGTCCTCGAGCAGGCCGCGTTCGTAGGCGAGCGCCTCGCGCGCCGGATAGTTCCACCTGGTCGGAGACCACGGAGTCGCCGGCAGCACCTTCAAGATCACCGACCACCCGCGCGACTCACCGCCGACGCGTGCCGAGCCCGAGACACGAAAGACACCCAGTCCCTGGCCGTCCCCGGCCAGGATCGGCGCTACCGACCACTCGACAGGCACGGCCAAGGCGTCCACCGCATAACCGACGATAGGCTGCAGCATCGACGCATCAAGCTCCATGATGTCGATGCTCCCATTGCGTCCGCGACTGAATCGACTGTTGCGTCGGTAAGCGACTGGTCAGGCCGGAGTAGCGCTCAGTCGCCTCTTCGCCGCGCGCACCGCAACATATGCCTCATGTGCGACTGCCAAAGACGCCGCGGCTCCATCACACGTACCGTATGCCCGTCTGTCTAGGCACCCCTCGCGACCTGCTGCCTGGGTCACCGAGATTTGGTGGGTTCTGCTGCATGCGGTAGGACGAGCGCTCCGAGTGGCTCTGGGCCATCGATGATCGTTGGCAGCTAGGCTTCCCATCGGTGAGCGGCGCTGCCGCTCGGATCCGGATCCAAAATACGGTGAGGCGGCGCGGCGAGTGGCAGACACCTTGCGGGTGGGCGTTCTCGGCGCAGGCTGGGCGGGTGAGGGTCATGTCGCCGCATACAGCGGGTTGCCGGGGGTCGAGGTTACGGGGTTATGGAGTCGGACCACGACGCGGGCTGAATCACTGGCCGGCAAACTCGGATACGCAGACCTGACGGTTTATGACGATTGGCAGAGCCTGATCGGTGCGGGGAACTGCGACGTGATCAGCATCGCGACTCCACCGGTGCTGCGCAGTGATCCGCTTCTCGCGGCCCTGAACCAGGGATGCCATGTTTTGGTGGAGAAACCGGTAAGCGTCGGGGTATCTGAGGCCCGCGTCATGGCCGCTGCGGCGGAGGCGGCGAACACCGTCACGGCATGCTGTTTCAACTGGCGATACGCGCCGGCCTATCAGACAGCTCAGAGGGCCATCCGCTCAGGCCAGATCGGCGCTATACGCGACCTGCGCACCGAGGGCTACTTCCGCGCTCGCAGCCGAGTTTTGATCGACAGTCCCTGGATCACGGGGATGGACATCGCCAACGGAACTTTGGGTGACGGCCTGTCTCATGACTTCGACAAGGCTCGATACCTCAGTGGAGAAGAGTTCGTGACCGTGATCAGCAGGATCACCCCAGTGACCATCAAGCAAGACGATGACTTCTTCGTCGACGGCGGCCGCTCCATGCACCTCGCCGAACTCTCCGGCGGCATCTTGGCCCAGTTCTGCTTCTCCATCACCGTCGGCGAGGATCGGTTCTCGTGGTTCATCGTCGGCGATGAGGGATCACTCCGCATCCCCGACTCCGGAACAGCCGTCGTGCGGCAGCGATACGACGACGATGAGCCGATCGAACTGGAGATCGCCAGTGCCGACGAAGCGGTGGGATCCACCGACCTGCAGCAGCACACCTGGAATCGCCTCATCGCTGACTTCATCGGGGCGGTACGCGACGACGACAAGGATCACGAGAGCTACCCGAGCCTCCCCACCCTCACCGATGGCCTACGGACCGAAGAAGTTATCAGTGCCGCCCGCCGGTCGAGCAGCACTGGACGTTGGGCGACGGTGGGCGAATGAGGGAGCGTTTGAGGGTCCCCTTGCGAAGCGGTCGTGAAAGGCCAGGTGCCTTTTGGGTCAAACCTTCGCCGTCCACATATCGCGCACGAACGGTCAGGTCCTCTCTCTGCGAGAGCGCGGAGTGGCCTTCATAAGCGATGCTCATGGTCGGCACGACGTCGCTCGCGTCGGCGCAGCAGCAGTTTGAGGTGGTGGCGTCGGGGCTGGACAGCCCGCGACATCTCACGTTCTCGGCGTCCGGCGAGCTGTTGCGTCGCCGAGGCCGGCCGAGGAGGGTTCGGTGGGAGGCTGTGCCCCTTCACCCTGAGCTCGGGGAGTTCTGCCTCGGGTTTACCGGAGCCGTAACGGAGGGTCCAGGATGATGGGCCCGACGAGAGGGTACTGACCGGCCTGCCATCGATCTTGAATGACGACGGGGAGGCGCTCGGGCCTTCTGACATTGCCTTCACTGGTCGCCAGAAGTTCGTGCTGAGCATCGGGCTTGGCGGCAGCGACGAGTTCCGCGACGACTTCGGTCGAGACGGCGCCCAGCTGGCTACGTTGGTCAGCGGCAAGCTCAAGCACGGCGGGTGGTCGCTCTTCGCTGACGTTCTGGCCTACGAGGCGGCGGCGAATCCTGACGGCACCGACATCGACAGCAATCCCGTGGGCCTGGTCCGGCAGGGCGATGGTTACCTCGTCGCCGATGCCGGAGGCAATGCCATCGTGCGGGCCTCGCACAAGAGCACATTCACCACGATTGCGGTGCTGCCGCCCGGGAGCGCGTTGGCTCCTCCCTTCCTCGGGCTGCCGCCGACCCAGATCGCCGCCGATGCAGTGCCGACCTCAGTTGTCCAGGGGCCAGACGGCGCGTACTACGTCAGCCAGCTGACCGGCTTCCCGTTCGAGAAGGGTGCCGCCAACATCTGGCGGGTCGTTCCCGGCGAGGACCCGACGGTGTACGCCTCCGGACTCACCAACCTCACTGATCTGGTATTCGCGCCGGATGGATCGCTATACGCGGTCGAGATCGCCACCGACGGCCTTGCTGATTGGTCCGATCGGCTCACTGGTGAAGGTCACACCCGGCGCCAGCGAGCACGAGACCGTCGCCGGTGGGTTGTTCGCGCCGTACGGCGTCGCACTCGGACGGGGGGGCGGCGTACGTCACGACCTGCGCCGTTGTGTCGGCAGGGTGAGGTCATTCGGGTCCCGCTCGATTGACCCCCGCGCGGGGACCGTAGGATCTTGGCCACCCCCTTTTGGACGCGACAAATGGACCGATCCTTCGATATGGCCTGCCCGCGCGTGAGAAGCTGCGGCATCGAACGGGAGCGACGCAGCTCCGTTCGTATGACCGTCCCGCTCACGTTGCAGTGTTCCGTTGGACAGGCTGACCTGGCCGTCGGTGGTGACGTCCGCCCGTTCGTCCTTCCGCTTCTGACCCGCATTCCCTCTCGGACGGCTACTACGGGCTGACGGCCCGGGTTGTCAAGGTTGGCCACCGGAGCGACCGACATCCACCCGAATGACCTTCTCTCGTGATGGTCGGTTAGCGGGCGTCGCCGAGCAGGGATGCCGATCTGACAGCTCGGACGTCGGCGGCCAGGGCCCGACGGATGACCTCCTCGCTGAGCCGAGGGAAGCGGGCCAATCCCGCCAGCAGAGCATCCCCTACGCGCAGGGCCGGGACCCGCTCGACGCCACACAGGCGTTGGACCATCTCTGCCCTCTTCTGCACGCGCCGAGCGAGTGGCCGCCGGCGCTTGTCGTACGCCACCAGGGCATCCTCCACCGATGCTGCATTGGTTAGTTCCTCGGCCAGAATCACGCCATCGACTAGCGCGGTGTTCGCTCCCGCGCCCAGGTTCGGGGCCATGGCATGGGCCGCGTCGCCGAACAAAACCAGACGGCCGGAGAACCAGCGCCGACAATCGACCCGGCGGACGGTATTGACCAGCAGGTCGTCGAAAGACGACACCCTCTCCAACAGGTCTGCTGCGGCGGGAAGTACCCGTCGCCACTCCTGGCGGAAGGCTCCAAGGTCGCGGCGAGACACCGCATCAGCCGCCGCGGCCACTTGAACTGCTGCCCAAAAGTAGACGAAGTCGCCGCCCAGGGGTGCACGGCCGAAGGACCCCAGGGAGTCCAGAATCCTCGACCAATGGGGTGGCCTGGCCCCTCACAATGGCGCGTACGTAGCTGCTTCCCGGTGAGACCCGGCTTACGAAGCTACCCGTGCTGCGAACAGCCGAATTGACTCCGTCTGCCCCCACGATGACGTCGGCCCGCAGGCTCGTCGAGCCTAAATCCGGGCCGCTCTCCGGCGGCGGACGTGATCGTCACCGCTCCGCTCGGGTCGGCGCTCACCACGGTCCCACCTAAACGTGTGTCGATCGAGGCCACCCCGGCGACAGCCTCAAGCAACAACCGGTGCAGGACGGTTCGACGGACCGCGATCGCGTGATCAAGCCCGCCCCCTAGATCAGGCATCCGCGGCGGTCAGCAGCCTCCGGCCGGTGACGCTTCGAATG
>CAVXAP010000013.1:0-86215 GCA_963759635.1 uncultured Actinomycetota bacterium | reverse complement strand
GGCGGAACCGGCTGTCCGGGGCGTGCGCGGCCGCTGCCCAGATCGGCCCTTCGGCGTTGGTGTTGTACGACGTGGCGGCTGTGGTTCGACACCGACACGGGCGATGGGTTCCGGGAGCCCGGGTTGTCCAAGGAACGCCGCCCGGACCCGCAGATCACCGTCGGGCTGCTCACCGACGCCACCGGGATGCCGTTGATGATCGACGCGTTCGAGGGGCAACCGGGCCGAGACCAAGACGATGATCCCGCTGGTGCAGCGGTTCGTGGCCGCACGCGGGATCGCCGGGGTAACCGTGATCGCCGACGCGGGCATGATGAGCGAGGCCAACCTGGCCGAGGTCGAGGACGCCGGCTGGAGCTTCGTGATCGGCGGGAAGCTGCCCGAGGTGCCTTATGCGATCAATCAGTGGCGGCAGGCGAACCCGGACGCCGAGCCGGCCGACGGGATGACCCTGACCCAGCCGGTGATGATGGGCTCGAAGGCCACTCAGCGGCGCCGCACGACGATCTACCAGTACAAGGCCGACCGGGCCAGGCGCACCCTGCACGGCATCGACCAACAGGTTGCCAAGGCCGAGAAGGCCGTCGCCGGGCAAGCGGCGATCAAACGTAATCGGTTCGTCACCCTGACCGGCGGCACTCATGCGGTCAACCGCGATCTCGAAACGAAAGCCCGTACGCTGGCCGGCTGGAAGCCCTACATCACCAATACCCTCGACGCCGAACCGTCCTGGGTGATCGGCGCCTACCACCAGCTGTGGCGCATCGAGCACGCCTTCCGAATGTCCAAGCACGACCTGCGGACCAGGCCGGCACCACAAACGCGAATCCATCGACGCCCACCTCGCCGTGATGTTCGCTGCGCTGGCCATCTCCCACCGCATTGAGACCCAGACCGGTTGGACGATCAAGAAATTCGTCCGGGCGACGCCGCTACCGCACCATCAAGATCAACACCGGCAGCCACACCGTGACCGCCGAAGACCCGTTGCCCGACGAGGTCCGCCAAGCACTGGCCGCCATCCACAGGGTGCGCACTAGTTTGGCCCAAGTCGGGTGACACTGCAATACATACGCCTGGAGTTCAGCAAGCTCTGATCCGCAGGCGGTCCGATCTGTCAGCTGCCCGTTTAGGAATCGACTTGGCGGCGGACGAGCCCGCGAGCCTGCTGCCTCGCCGCGCACGGCAGGATGGGACGACACCGATCGGAGAGAGCCGGCAGAGCTACTCGCATGCGCAGAGCTGTTGTTGCGCCGGATCTGTGTTGTTGTGCACCGTCCCGGTAAAGCCGTATGACACCGCCAAAATTAAACTTTGCCCAATGTGCAGACACAGGCATGGCTGGGGAAGCTCCTGTATCTAACCTCCCTCTTTCGTTAAGCCGGGAATGATCTTGGTCGGGCAGCGCTCTGGCAAGCTGGGTTGTTGATCTTCGCCTGACGGCAGCGCTGGTGCGGCCGGCCTGGTGTCCGGTTCTCCACGGGTCCTTGGTGGTGGGTGGGCAGGGTCGGCTGGCTGGTCAGGCCAGCAGCGGTTGTCGGATGTCGGCGAGGCGGGTGAACGCGGCGGCGAGTTCGTCGGCCCAGGGCCAGCCGGCCGCGATCTTGATGAAGGTCCGCCGGCCGCGGCGGGTGATCCGGGCGGCGGTGTGCAGCAGCCGGTAGCGCAGCAGTTTCGGCTCGGCCTTGGCCAGCGCTCCGGTCGAGCAGGATGGTCTGGGTCCAGGCGATCAGGTCGGCGGCGGTCAACGCGAGCTGCAGCCAGACCGCGTTGATCGTGAACTCCCGGGACGGGAACCGGCCCAGCCCGGTCTGTTTGGCGGTGCGGATGCTGTCCTCGACCCGGGCGTGGGCGCGGTGCCGGGCCTCCAGGAACGCCAGCTGCCCGACCGGGGTGTCGGTGGCGCAGGCCTTGGTAGCGCCAGCCGTCGTGGGCTTCGAACACGCTGATCTGCGCGCCGGGGTGCGGCCGTTCCCGGCGGACGATCACCCGCATCCCCTCCGGCCAGCCCGCGGCGGTCAGACCGGGCAGACAGTCCGGTCAGCTCGGCGACCTGCGCCACCGGCAGCCCGGACTCATCGACCGGGCGCGGTTCGCCGGCGGCGTCGACCGCGACCGTCCACGCCGTCTCCGGCAGCAGCACCGATCGCGTCCTTCAGCTGGTTGGTCAGGGTGAACCCGACCGAGAACTCGACACGTCCAGGCCGCGCTGCTCCCGCAGCGACCGGAGATGCGCCAGCCACGCCTTGGTGGCGCCGGCGCCGTCGGCGCGGATCAGGATCGGCGTGCCATGCCGATGCTCGTCGGGGATCTGCGCCAACGCCTCATCGGTCACGCTGGATGTGGTCGGCGGCGGTGTTCGCGTTCGCGTTCCCCGGCCGCAGCATCCCCGCCAGCGCCTCGCCGGTGTTGTCCAGCCAGGCGAGCAGCGGGTGATAGCCAAACCCGTGCTTGAACGTCGCCGCCGCCCCTGTTCTCCGAATGGCAGGTCACCAGGGTGGCGTCCAGGTCGATCACCAGGCCCGGCACCACCGTGCCGGCACACCGCACGGCCGGCACGCGTCCGGCCGGCCTCGCCGCGCAGCAGCCAGGCCCGTTCCCGCGCGGCCGCCCGGGCCGACCTTCACCTGCTCCGAGCAGCGACTCGTCGACCGCGGCCAGGACCCGCCACGCCGTCGCCGTCGAGGCCACCGGCCCGAACAGGCCCGGCTGGTCACGCAGCACCGCCAGGTCGCCGATCGCCACCCCGCCGTCGGCGAGCATCACCGCCAGATCGGCCAACACCCGACCCGGCGCATGCGCCGACCGACGCTTCCCGCCGCCGCCGACCGCGTCGTCGAACGCCTCCGCGACCCCAGCCGCCGCGGCGACATCGGCGAGCAGCCGTGACCCGACATGGGAGCAGACACCCCGCCCGTCGGCGGTCACCATGACCTTCGGAATGACGCGATACGCTGCACCTGACGAGTGCCTTCCTCGTGAACCGACCTCTGAACCTTGGTAAGTCCAGAATCGGCCACCGGCAAGGCACTTCGTCGTTTCAAGCCGCCGTGTCGCGCCCCAAGATCAACTCACGGCTTTACCTCCCTGGCTTACCGCCTGCCGCTGAACCACCATCCTCGGGGAAGCGCTGGCTATGCGCCGGGAGCATTGTGAATACTACAAGGATATGGCACAGATAGCACTCAAAGAGGCAGAGGCCCAGTTGTATGTATTGGACGAACTTTAAGGACTTAAGCAGCCGCTATGCGCGCCAAACGATATCGACCAGATCGGGTGAGAACCGCATCCGCTTGCCGTTCACCAAGTAGAACGGTTTTGCGCGGCCCGGATTGACGACGATCCTTCTAATGACCAGCTGCAGCAAGCTCCGTTTCCACTCCATAGAGTCGCCAGCCTCCCATGCCTGTCGGATTGTCTGACCCGCTGGAAGTAGTGCTGTGACGGCTTCTGACGCGTTCAGCCGGCGGATTTCTTGTTCGATGCGGCCTAGCTCGGCTTCAGCTGTTTGCTTGGCCCTGGCAAGCTCCAGGCGCGTGAGCAGGCCGCGCGCATAGTCGTCAACAAAACCGGTGATGCGCTTGGTGAGCAGGTCGCGCATCTGGAGCAACTTTCTGAAATCTCCGTTCTTTTGGAAAGTACTCGCCAACAACTCGCTAAGTTCTGGCGAGTCCAGCCGGTAAATCAAGCACTCAGCTACCCAATGTTCTAACGCGTCAGCATTACGCCTCAGCCCGTTGCAGCCGGAAGGAGCGAGTTGGTCGGTGCGCTTCATGCACATGTAAACCCGACGGGGTGTCCTGTCCTTTGTGTCGTACATACGGCTGCCAGATAGGGGCCAGCCACATCGGCCGCAGAAGACAAGCCCGGTCAGTAAGTATTTACGGGCTTTGGGACCGTCTTGCTCGTAGCCGTTGCGGTCGTGGCGTAGGCGGAGCGTCAGTTGCAAGCGCTCCCACGTCTCTGCGTCAAACACCGGCGCCCAGACAGCCGGGTACTCGGCACCGTTGTGCTCACGGATGCCGGCATACCTCTTCTTATGGAGCAGATTGCGGACCGTAAGGGGATAGAAGATCTTGCCTGTGGTGGTGCGGTAGCCCTGGGCGTTGGCCCAGAACGCGACTTCCTTGAATGAGTGGCCGGCTATGACGCGGCGCGCCATCTCACTAATTACGGTGGCTTCTGACTCATTAAGCGTCACCAGATCCGCCTCGTACCCGTACGCGCGCTTGCTGCCGTGCGGCTTGCCGGCTTGGGCCTTCTGGATAGCGGCCCTGCGCTGCCGAGCGGACTTGCGTTCGACTTCCGCGCGGGCAACCGAGGCCATGATGCGGCCGACCATCCGGCCCATGTCGGTATCGAGGCTGATGTCACCGCTCACAGTGACGAGCCGGACGCCAGTTGTCTCCACGAGCTCTATGACCCGTTCCAGGTCTGTCATCTTCCTCAGTAGCCGGTCAACGTGCCAGACGATCACTGCGTCAATCTGCCGCGATTGCATGAGCTGCAGCAGCTGCTCGAAGCCTGGGCGCGATCCGATGGTGGCGCTGGTGTTGTTCTCGACGATTTCCTGCACAACTGTCCACCCGCGCTGGTGGGCGAGCTTGCGGCAGTCTTCACGCTGCCGCTCTATGCCGAGGCCGTCACCCGACTTGTCGGTGCTGATTCGCAGGTAAAGGCAAGTGCGCATTGTGGGCCCTAGCCGCAACCAACAGCTGGGCGATCTCCAGCAAGGTCTGGCGGTCTGACACGGTTACCGGTACGCCGGACGCGGCCGCTGACTGCTTCACATACGCCGCCATATCCACAGACACCAGCCAACACACACCTGACTAGGTGCGATAGGCGGATAACGGTGAGGCTTGAGGGCATTTACCGGGAGGATCAGGAGGCGACAGGTACCGGTAGGTAGCCAAGCACCGGGCTGATCACAGCCGTCGAGCGGTTCGATCATGCGCGGGGAAACAGGTTCTCCACCTACGCCCTGTTCTGGATCCGTGCCTTCGTGGGCGCGGCTACCGCCAAACATCTGGGAGCCATGAACCTGCCGACCAGCCGGGCCGAGCAGTTGCGCGCCGCGCACGGGCTGGAGGCTGAGCTCACCCAGAGCCTTGGCCGGGCTCCGACGCTGCGTGAGATGGCTGACGCGCTTGGCCGCAGTGAGGATTGGACAGCCGGCCTACTTTCACACCAGCGGCCTCGGTCGCTGGAACTTGTGGAGGGCACGATCCTGGAGCGCCTGCAGGCCCGGGACGAGTTGGAAGCCGTAATCGCCGAGCCGCTGCCGGCGCGGGAGCTGCTTCTCCGGCTGGACGACCTTGACCGTCGCGTCCTGGAGCTTCGACTCGGCTTTGCCGACGGTGAGCCGAGGTCATTCGCCCACACAGCGCGGGCGCTTGACATATCGGTGACGCGAGTCCGGCGCATCGAGGCGCGGGCGCTGGAGAGGTTGCGCGGGTTCTGTCCGCAACAGGCCTCAGCTCAGCTCTGAGCCCGTCGGGGCGTTTGGCCGAGGAGAATGGCCGCGTGGGGAACATTCCGGCTCGTTCGGCCTGGTGGTCGCGGAGCCGCGGCCTACCCAAAGCGATCTATGACTCATGGAGGTCCGCGCTCGCGACTCAGCCGGGCCGACCCGCCCGCATCCTCGCCTGGGCAACGACCCCGACGGGGTTTTGCATCGCAGGCCCGGCCTCCTTGTCGTACGGAGACGACGAGGGTTGGAAGCACGTCGGCTGGCACGAGATCGAGCGAGGCGCATGGAACGCTGAGCTACGCAAGCTGACCTGGGCCCTTCATGCCGCGCCCGGCAAGCCATCCCCCCACGGCTCGCTCCAACTGGTCGAGCCGGGACGGTTGCCCGAGCTGTTCCGGGAGCGGATTGTGGCGACGATCGCCATCGAAAAGTTCATTCCGTTGGCGGGGGAGCGCGGCGTTACGATCACCGCTCGACGTGATCTTGGTGGTACCGGTGGCGTCGCCTGGCACAGCACGCTCACGCGCGGGCTGAGCTGGCAGACCGCTGGCGTCCGGGCCGCTGTTGATCAAGCTATGGAGCAGGTGAGAACGGAATACGACGTAGGCTGACGTGGCTGCTAAGGTACGTAGCCGCGTGGTTGTCAGTCCCCTGTAGCTCAATTGGCAGAGCATTCGGCTGTTAACCGAAGGGTTGTTGGTTCGAGTCCAACCGGGGGAGCTTGACTAGGGGTTTTATCATTCCAAGATCACTCTACCCCCCGTTTCTTCAGATCGATCTCGGCGTGTCTCAGCCAGGCCATGATGTCGCTTCGAAAAGCGCAGCCACTTAGCAAGCCGCATTCCGGCGGCCCTTCTCCGGCGGCGCCCCACTGGTAGACCGTCGCCTTCGGCACCTGGCAAGGTCGGTCGCTGGCCAAGGCCACCCGCAGCGTTTCTTGGGCGCATGGCGCCCTTGCTTGCCGGTACGACGCCCTGGTCACCAACCCTGGCCGCGATGTCGCCCAAATCTCGACCGCGACAATGCGGCAGCCGACCGCGCTGACCGCTGACCAGCTCATAGGCCTTCACCAAGGACTAGACCTGTCGAAGCCCGAGGCGAAGGCTCGCCCCAGGCTGGGCTGTTCGTTGCGTCTCGCCGCGGTCCAGGCGGGCTTGTGGGAGGCTCAACCGAAGAGTGGGGTCGATGTGCAGCGGCTGCTTGCTACAGCTGCTGGTCGGGATGCCGAACATCAGCGACTCGTCTGCGCGCGATGGCCGAGACGGCGGCGTACTTCCTGCTGGGTGCATGCCACTCCCTCACCTTGTATTGCGCCTAACGCTTCTCAATGCTGCTGCGAACGCCGCGCTAGCTGGTGCTAGTCGATTTCGCGTGTTCGAGGTGTCATCCGCGGCTGGGGAGCGAAGGCCGTGGAGGCTCCAACTTTTGCGGGAGTCGGTGATGCGACCTGCGCCAACAAATGGTCGTCGGCGATCGATGGCGGCGAGCCGGGTTTCATGACAATTTCCCCGGGCGATGACTCTGCCAGCGAGGAACCAAGCAAACGGTTGTCAGGCGTGATTCGGCGTGCCGGAGTGCCCTGATCGGCATGAGGATGCGATAACGCATTAACTGAGGCCGCGGTTCTTCGTCTGACGCGGAGGGATCATGCCCAGACCGCACCGATCCGCACGGACAGATCGGCGATCTAGCATCCGGCGCGTACGAGCGCTCACCCACCGCGTTTCGAGATAGCCGAAGCATGACCAACATCTCACCCGGGACGGGTGATGCGCTCTCAGATCCGTTGGTGTCAAGCTTCACTTGTCCACCGGCTGGACGACAATCCCCAGTTCGACTCAACAAACGTCCACAAAGAAAGCAGGTTCCGCGATGCCTGAGGACACCCCCGTGCTCGACACCATTTCCGAGATGACCGCAACGTCGGTGGAGCACGGCAGCCTGGAGGCACGTGAGCACATGCTCACCCGCCTGGCCGCACTGGTCGCGGTTGATGCGCCGCCGCTGTCCTACCTGGTCAACGTTGGTACGGCCTACGATGTGGGGCTGACTCTGGAGGACGTGCAGGGCGTGCTGGTCGCCGTGGCACCTATTGTCGGCGCCCCCAAGGTCGTGTCAGCGGCTGAAAACATTGGCAAGACGCTCGACTTCGTGATCGATGTAGCCGTGGCCGAGGCAGAGGCCGAAGCCGAGGCAGAGGCCGAATTGGCGAGCGAGGAAGCCTAGCCCAGGGTCCAAGTCCTGGTCTAACCCCTTGAGGCTGTTGCGGCTTCGCGATAACGATCCGCAGGTCGTCAGGTCCCGGCGCTGTGGGAATGCTCGAACATTGTGCGCAGCGCCGACTCCGCGAGGATGTGGCGGTGGGCGGGCAAATCGGGGCTGCGTCTGGCCGCTTGGAAGACGAAACCGACGAGGCTGTGGCTAGGCGTTTTCTTATGTGCAACGGAAAGGGCTAACCGCGACTAGCCGTGAGGGACCGCAGGTGCGCGCAATATTGGGCACGAATTGGGCACGCCACAGCCCCTGTTTGATTCTGAGTCTGAGCCGATGTGAGAGTGCTTGCAACGGGCGGAACAAGCTAGCGCAGCGTCTCACAACGGCATCGACGCATTCCGGGCCGAGTACAACACCGACCGGCGTCACCAGTCCATGGACATCGCGTTTCCGGCAGACCGGTTCGTCGCCCAAGCTTCTGACGAGGGGCTGCCGGCCACGTGGATATCGGCCCCGACACCGCGTCCCGTGCCGACCGGCTGCTCAGCGCAACGGCCTGATCGGGCTGGCCGGCCGACGACACCCGGTCGGCGTCCCGTTCGCCGGCCGCGGCCTCACCGTCCGGCTCGAGCTCGAAGAACTGCGCGTGCTCGCCAACGCCGACATGGACAGCCACCCCCCATTCGCATGCCTGCTCGTCGGGCAACCCACACTGCGGCGACGGAAAACCCCGCCCCTTTCGCCGCCCTCGACCAGCGGATCGCACTTCGTTACGCCATGACCGGGATGACCGACCATGAGACCAGCAGTTACGTCAGCCATTACCTCACCCTGGCCGGGCGGTCGGAGACCTTCTTCAGCGACGACGCTCTCTCGCCCTGATCCACCAAGTCGGTCGCGGACTGCTGAATTGCGAGCTCTGTATCGAGACTCCGCCCGCCAAGCGGGTCGCGGCTGCATTTGCCGAACTCGCCCATGCGATCTGACCCGGGTCCAGCGATTCCAGGTTCCCCACGTCGGCCCGATCCAACAACGCAACAGCACCTTCCAGTCCGGACTCGGCGTTCACTGTCAAGGCACCGGCCTTTGATGCCCGATGCAGGGCTTGCGCACCCGGCACCCACCCGGCCGCTCAACGCCGCGGAGACGCCTAGCATGATCTCCATGCGCGACGCTGACGCCGGTGAACGACCCGAGCTGCCGGTCGTAGTCCCGACCATCCCAGCCTCCGCCGGAGCTCTGGTACGTGGCCGGAAGGGCCGATTGCTCATCCTGAAGCCGACGTACAAGGGCGGTTGGACGGTCCCGGGCGGTGTTATCGAGATTGGCGAGTCCCCCTGGGAGGCTTGCCGCCGCGAGACCAAAGAGGAGTGCGGCCTCGACGTCACCGCCGGCCGGCTCGTGTGCTTGGACTTCTTGCGCCCCAGGCCTGGCCGTCCAGGTGGCATACGCTTCCTTTTCGACTGTGGTGTCTTCGACGACGCCGTCTTGGACACGGTGGTCATCCAGCCAGCGGAGATCGCCGAAAGCCGGGTCCTGCCGCTCGAGACAGCGCTGCCTTTGCTCAGCGGGCCGGTCCGACGTCGGGTCCGCGCCGCCTGTGAGTCCAAACAGGTGCTCTATCTCGAGGACGGCCGCCCGGTAGAGGGGATCAGGTCCTAGAGGTTGCCGTCGAGCCCGGTGCGGCACCAGCCATGCCGGGCCCGGCCAGGCCGGTGCCGGTTGTGGGATGCGTTCGGCCGCGGCGGAGAAGGATCGGGGTTCACCCCCGGCAGCACGGCCAGGGACGGCGGCTGACCACCGCGCACCGCGACGCGTGTTGGTTTGCTTGGAATTCCCCCGGTCGAGGGTTAGTCGACTGTGGCGTCGTCGGGTTTGTCCCTGGGCCAGAGCAGATACATCGATGCAAGCGCCATCGCGCAGCCCAGCAGGGTGTCGAACAGGCGGTGCCAGGCCCAGGCGCCCAGGTCACCCGCGGGCCCGGCAACGAGCAACACGGCCGCCATCGCGGACAACGCACCGGCCTGCACCGGGTAGGTCGGTGCGTAGGCGATGCCGACGAGTAGGAACAGCACCGCCAACGTGAACAGCACCTCCGCACCGACGACCCGGTCGAGCACGATCAACACCACCAGGCCGACGAGGGTGCTGACCACCCGCGCTGCGGCGACCCGGGTCTCGCTCTTGCCGGTCGGCAGCAACACCGCGAACGCGGCAATGAACACCCACAGCGCGTCATGGTTCAGGGTGCGCTGGTAGATGAACATCCCGATCGCGAGCGGGATCGCGCTGCGAACCCCGTCCCGGGCGTGCTCGTCGAACGATCGCAGTGACGCCCACATCGATCCCCATGCGGCGGGGATGTCGGGTTCGACACCGCGGCCGACTGAACGGTTCCGCAGCATGCCGCCTATCGTGGCCACGGCCAGTCCGCCGACCGCGCCCAACGCCACCCGTAGCGCGCCCCGGAGGGCAGAGACACGTCCGGTATCAAATCCACCGTGGCGGTGCCGACGACCGCTACCACAAACGCGATCGAGCCGAGCATCCCCAGCGCCGCATGGAACTGTCCTGCCGCCGCCGCGCACGACGTCAGGACCGCCACCGCGGCCATCGCGGCGGCCGCCCACCGGGGATGACCATTGACGGCAAAGGCCGCGAACACGACGATTATCCCGGCAGCCGCCGCGAGCGAGGCGAGCCGCACCGAGACCTTCGTGGTGCCGGTCGATCCCGCCGTGGCCACGAATGCCCCGGTTACTGCCGCCAGCAGGGCACCCTTCTGCGGCGCAAAGATCAAACCCAACGCCCCGCCGGCCAGCAGACCCGCGACCGTATACAGCACCGGACGCCACATCGGAGGCTGACCGGTCGACGCGAACCACCGGCGCCAACCACGCGTGGCGGCGGCCGTCACCGCCGACCCCCGGTGATCATCCCGGCCACATCCGACGTCGGGGTACCGGGCGAGCTGGCCCAGATCCAGCCAACGAACCCCTCCGCGCCTGACGAGCCATCATCGGCGCCATGCGCATATTGTCTCCAACATCGCGCCGTTGCGGGTCATCCGTCACCGCGGGTCTCGACCTGCACGCCTGGCAAGTGGTCCAGATGGGCCGTCACCGGCGTTCCCGCGCTTCCCGACATGCGTCGGTGGCCTCGTCGCGAGTAGTCTGTCAGCCGGTCGCCGGAGCTGATTGCCCCGGGTCGGGTCCCAGGTTCGGGTGTTTGGCCGATTGTCGTTTCAATCCGACGTTGACCGCGGCGGTCAACAACTTGACGACCAGACCGAAGACCACCAGGCTGATGATCATCTGGACGGTCACCAGGTTGCGGGCCAGATCCGTCTTGGGGGTGATATCACCGAACCCGACGGTGGAGAACACCGTGACGGTGAAATACATGGCACCGACCTTGTTCATCGATTGGGTGAAACTGTCGGCCTGGGTCAGGCCGACCACGTAATAGCTCGCAGCGAAAACGCAGAGCATAAAAGGGATTCCCACCAGCAGGCCCTCGAACGCCCCCACCCGCGGGAACGGGGAGTTCAGGATCGTCCGGACCCGCCAGGCCACTGCACCGGCGTACAAGAGCAAACCGAGGGCCAGAACGAGGGTCCCGCTGACCCCGGGCGAGTCCAGCGGCAACACGTAATAACCCACCAGCATCAAGACCCCGACAAGCGCCCCCCTGGCCAGCATGCGCCTGCACCGGGCGCCGCTTGGACTGGCTCAAATCCTCGTACCACTGCTGCGACCGTGCCATCGCTCCTCCTGTCGTCGGGTGGACCACCACTGTCCACCGAATGGATATCCCTAGCGGATGCCGATACCGCCACATGGATTGCGCTCGCGAAGGCAAGTCACCTGGCGGTAGGTCTTGTCCCCCGCCCAGCTCAACTCCTGGTGTCACCGAAGCACCTCCGCACTCCAACCACAACCCGGCAGATCAATAGCAACAAGCGCCGACCGACGGCCGCCGAGCTTCAAGCACGGATTCCTTGCCGGGACAAACCGGAAGCGCCTCCTGTGGGACGGACGCGGGGATGCCGGAGAGCCAGGGCAGAGGACCCGGGCCGGTGTTGCGGTGGGCGGTGTCGTCGAGTCGCCAGTTCACAACGGCGGCCCGGTCCTCTGGGGAGCTGAGTTCGCCCGCTGCTGGCGGCCGCCTGCAGTTAGGCGACCGGGTCGGTGCCGTGTGCGGCGACCAGCAGCAGGTGGGCGCGGAGGGTGGGCCAGGCCGGCTCCCTGGTGACACCGAGCACAATCTGCTCGGCCACCACCTCCAATGCCCCGACGACTTCGCGTCCTGCCAGGTGTTCGGCGGCCGCTGGTCGGAGTGCCATGACCCTCGGCGTTTACGCCGGCTCTTCGCGGACCGTCACGTACGACGCTCATGTTGCACGCGGAAGCGCGTGAACTGCGCAGGTGGCTCCGCGAAGCCAAGGCGTTCATCGGTTTCGCGCTGGAACGCGAAAGTCTCCATCTTTGCCTCGCGCTGCGCTTTGACCGGCAGTTCCTGGATAGTTGCTGTCTTGCTGACTTGTCGTACGACATCACCTGTCACAGGACCGATCACCGCTTCTTCGACCGTTGCTGAGTCGGCCCCAAATGATCAAGCGCGGCCGGCCTGGGACAGTTCGATAAGCCCAGCGCCACGTTCTGCGCACCCCGTACACACTGTCCGCTGCATGATGAGCGTGGGGATCGAGTTGCCGCCCATCGTCATGCACCTCACGGCTGCTCATGGCTTGAACCGGTTCCCGTTAGGCAAGTCGTGGTGTCGCATATACCGATCGCGAGGGTGACGTTTCGCTGCGGTTTACCGACACCGAGTCCCGACCGTAGAGTCGGGTGATGTCCGTTGGACCACAGACGCGGGTCGGCCGGCTGAAGATCCGTATGGACCGAGTGATCTACACCACGATCGCGCTGATGGCTGTGCTGATCGTGTACGACGGTTGGGAGCAGTTGCGCTTCGGGGGCGTCGTGGCCGTCATCATGGGACCGATTCTGGCCATCTTTCTGAGCCATGTCTTCGGTGCGGCGCTCGGAACGCGCGTCGCTTTGGGTCGTCCGCTGACCCGGCGCGAACGGCGGGCCGTTTTCGTCGAAGAGTGCAAATTCCTAGTGGTCGCGGTCCCGCCGCTGGCCATCTTGGTGGTGCTGGCCATCGCCGGTGTCTCGTACACGCGGATCATCCAGGTGATCGTCCTGACCGGTGTGCTCTCGCTCGGCGTATGGGGCGGCGTAGCAGGGCGGCGGGCAGGGCTGACCGGTTGGGCATTGGTGCTTTCGATCGCCTACGGCCTGTTGCTCGGGGGGATCATCTTGGCGCTTCAGGCGTTGCTCCAGCCCGGGCGGGACCCCTTCCGTCCATGACAGGATCGGATCCGGCGCAACGGGACTGCGCAGCATGATGGCGTGATCTGATCTGCTACGAGCGCGGCCGAACCAACAGGCCGACCAGATCGTCGGCGATGCGGGATCCGGATTGAGGCAATCGCGGGCCGCATGGAGTCACTGCGAGACGGATTGGCAGTTGGCGCGAGACGAAGCTCACCGATCTCAGAGCTCGTTAATTGCTCGACGCGACCTCTGCCACGTACGGATGTCCTCGGTAAGGGAACTCCTCAAGCAGGTCGGAATGCGGACCAGTCCTGTCTCCGAGTACTTGCCCGTGCGCAACAAAGGCCAGCCGGGGCGTCGAAGACGTCATCGGTCAGGGGGTGCGCCCGTCCGATAGCCCGGCTTGGATCGGAAGCGCAAGATGTCGGGCAGCACGACCGACAATCCCCGTCCGACCTACTCGCCGGTGTAACCGGCTTTTCCAGCCTGCTGGACACTCTTATCCGAGCGTTCAGATGCCGGTCTGGACGGGGATCTTCCCCTGGGTGATGGCCTGTTGGAGTTGTCCGTAGTCCTGTTCGGCTTGGTCGGCGTAGACCTGGGCGAACTCCTCCAGCGCCTGGGTGAATGTGTCGTCGGTGCCGATGTAGGCGTCGATGGCGATGGCGTCGCCGCCGCGGGCGTGGGCCCGGGCCAGGGTGGCGCCGCACAGGTCTGGCGTAGGCGGTCAGCCCGATCGGTTGGATGGTGGCGGTGTCGACGCTGCCCTTCATGTCGTGCAACTGCCGGAGGTAGAAGTCCCGCCCGCCTTCACCGCGCACCCAGCCCAGGAAGATGTCGCTGGCGGCCTGCATGTAGCGCTGCCCTTCGACGACCCGCTGACCGTGCTGGCTCGCCGTGCTGGCCCCCACGTACGGCTCCAGCACCGACGTCGTGGCCTCCTTGAACTGCATGACCAGCGGATCGGCCTCGTCGCGTCCTTCCAGCAGCAGGATCCCTGCCCGGGTGCCCACACTGCCCACCCCGACCACCTTCTGAGCCACGTCGATCAGCTGGTAGCGCTCGAGCAGCCGGCGCCGGTCATCGGGCAGCGTCGCCCGGTAGTCCCGCAAGCCCACCTCCACTATCCGGCGCTCGTCGGCGCTGACCACGGCCCGGGACAGCAGCGGCGGTTCCTCCCGGAACTGGTAATGACCGTCCACCAGCTCGGTCAGCTTCTGCGCGGCCTTCATCGAGGTCTTGCGCCGCGCCTTGTCGAAGCCGGCCGTCGCCGTCTTGGTAGCCGACTTCACTGCCTTGCGCTTGGCCTTGCCCTTGCCCTTGACCAGATCGGTGCCCATCTGGGCGATCGCGTCCAGCAGCATCTGCTCGTCGATCCGGGTGTACCACACGTCCAGGGTCCCCAGCTGCGCCATCTCGGCGATCGCCGTCCGGTACCCATCCAACGCCGCCCGCACCGCGACCCGAGCCTCCTTGCGCTTGAACCCCCGGTCCCGGGACGCCAGCACGAACGAGGCGACCAGCCGCTTGACATCCCACTCGAACGGGCCGGGCAGCGTCTCGTCGAAATCGTTGACATCGAACACCAGGTCCCGATCGGGGGCGCCGAACACCCCGAAGTTCGACAAGTGCGCGTCACCGCAGAGCTGAGTGTGACCCGGAGTCCACTTCTGACTCGCCAGGTCATAGGCCATGATCGCCGCCGACCCGCGGTAGAACGCAAACGCCGACGCGCTCATCCGCCCATACCGGATCGGCACCAGATCCTGCACCCGAGCGTCGTCCTGCGCCTGCAGAATCGCCACCGGGTTCTTCCGGCGGCGGTTGATCGCATACTTGGCGTGGCCCTCCAGCGGCGCGGCCTCCCGCCACGCCAGGCCCCGCGCCACCCGCTCCTCCACCGGCCGGTAGAGGTGAACGCGAGCGGCACCCTCGGACTTGCCGGTGCCACCAGCCCCGACTCGAGCGGACTTTCCAGGCGGTCGCTGCACGGTCATAGGAACCCCTCACTCGAAGCCGACAGCCCCCGGTGCATCCGCCGGCGCTGGGCGCCCGCGCTGCGACGCTAAGCCTATTACTCTGCGGACCGAGTGGGCCAGCAGTCCCGGGCCGCGATGGACGCTCCGCCATCGGGCACTCCGGAACACGCCCGCGAACTAGGCCGGCACATCGAGACGATGAGTGACTGCCGCAACCAGCGGATCCCGAGGCTGCGCAAGGGCTCGTTCTTCCCGGTGATCTTGGAGCCGCAGCGGCGGATCGACCAGGCCTTGTATGCGCTGGTGATGGAGGCCTATGTCACGGCGTCTCTACCCGCGCCGTCGACGACCTGGTGACCGCGCTCGGCATCGACTCCGGCATCTCAAAGTCGGAGGTGTCGCGGATCCGTGCTGGGTTGGATGAGACCGTGGCGGCGTTCCGGAGCCGGCCGCTGCGCCACACCTGGTTTCCGTACCTGTTCCTCGACGCCACCTATCTCCACATACGCCGCACCGGCGCCGGGCCAGATGACCAGCATGGCTGTCGTGATCGCCACCGGAGTCACCGCGACCGGCAATCGTGAAGTGTTGGGCGTGGATGTCGGCGACTAACGCTAGACATGCGGTCGTGCTGCGCTACCACCCCGGCGAGACCGACGACGGCATGTCCGGCAAGGAAGGCACCTTCCTCATCTGCTCGTTCTGGCTCGTGTCCGCGCTGGCGATCATCGGCGAGGAGCAGCCGTGCCCCTGACCTGATGGAGCGCTTGCTACGGGTCGCCTTGCCACTCGGGCTCTTCGCCGGGGAGTTCGACGTCGGCACCGGCCGACACCTCGGCAACTTTCCGCAGGCGTTCTCCCACTCGCGCTGATCGAAGCCGCGGCGCGGATCATCGTCGCCGAGCGGCTGCGGAGTTCTCCTGAACGACTGGTTCGAGGAGATGTCGATTCTGAAGAGGAGAGTCCAGGCACTCAAGGAGCGGTCATGACGATCAACGAAGCAGTTCCACTTCGCTCAACCATCGCTGCCCGACTCAACCGGCTGCGCTGGAGTCCGATCCACACCCGGTTGGCGGCCGGACTCGGATGCAGAAATAACGGCGGTCTTGGCCCACAGCGCCGCAATCTCAAATCGTGCAGGATCGGACTCCACTTGGTTGCCCAAGGGCCGTGTGCGCGAGATCATCGCCGTGCCGAATCCGGCCGATCGGCACAGGTCCAGCGAGGAGAGCCAGGCAACCATCTGAAGAAACTTGGCACCACAAACCTTATTCCTAGTCGTCGCTGACACGTGTTTTTTGGTTTCTACAGTGCTCAATGAATGCACCTCCCCGACCTGCTTGGCCTCGGCGCCCAAGAACACGGAGCCTAGACGGCGTAGTCGACGTAGGAGGATACGAGTTCTTCGAGCCGCCCCACTGATCACCAAGGATGGGGTCGTCCGCAGCGCGAGTGACGGAGCCCGCAAGCTCAACGCCCACACCGCCTTCTTCTGCCGTCGTTGTGATGTGTTGGAAAGCCAGTTTCAGCGGCTCGGCCCGTGCGCGGGAGGCTGTGCCGAGGGTGGCACGGGCGGCCGCTGGTCGAGTGGCTTCGTGGTCGGGCGCCGGGTCGCTGGGACGCCATCGGGGGTTGCTGGGTCGTCGTTCGGCGTCTGCAGGGGTAGCTGATCGAGGATGCGCCACCAGAGGGCTGCGGCGCGGTGGTCGTCGGGTAGGGGTCCGGCGGCGGCCGCGGACCGTACGAGGTGGGTGGCGTCGAAGCCGGCCCGGGTGAGGTTGTTCAACCTCTCTGTCAGCTCCGGCAGGAATGGGTCTGCGGTGGCGCTGGGGATTTCTATGGCGAGCAGCCGCCGCCATCGCCGGTCTGCGTTGGTGTCGGCGGCGGCGAGCCGCTTGTCGAGTTGCTGTTGGAAGATTCGGGGGGCGCGGGCGAGTTGGGGAGGCCCGGTGGGTCGCAGGTCGCTGGGGTCGATCTGGTTGGCGGCGCGCCATACCTGCATGTCGGCGATCAGCTCGGCCGGCATGAGAGCGTGGAGCTGGGCCGCCCAAGCCGGCGCTTCACCTGCTCCGTTGAGGCGGACCTGGTCGGCAAGTTCAGCAACCAGGTGGGATCGCGCTTCCAGATAAGGTCCCCACTCGGGGTCGACGGCGATGGGATCGGAATGCCGGGCAGCCACGGCAGTGGCCCGCCGGCAGTGACCACGTTGATGTCGTGGATCCGTGAGGCGATGGCTGCGGCCTGATCATGGGCGCTCGTCAGGTCTCGGGGTGCGGCGGCGAACAGCTCAGCGACCGGATCGGCGCCGGCAGCGACCAAGAGCTGCAGGTGTGCACGCAGGGCCGGCCACGCCGGCTCCCCAGTGAGCCCGTTGAGTAGCCGGTCGGCGCTCCGGTCGAGGTTGGCAACCGCCTGCGGCCCGGCGAGATGTTCGGCGGCGACGTGGATGGCGTCGAGGTAGCGGGCGGTCGCGGCGCCGAGCCGGACGGCAGGGTCTTGCTGCTCGCGCTGCAGGGTGGTGGCGGATTCCGGTGAAGCGTCACGTGCCAGGATCTGCTCGAGCAGCTCTGTGGCGGTCCGAAGATGAACATTGTCGGGCTGGATCACCGTGCGCGGATCCCCGTCACCCACGACAGACAAGTAGATGTGGTTGGCGGCACGACCACGGGTCAGCATGGTGTGGAGCTGCTGCCGGACTCCTCACCGGTGACGACGCCATGCATGATGTCGGCGGTGACACCTTGCGCAGTGTGCACCGTTGTCGCGTAACCCAATTCGGTAGCGGTGCTGACGTAGTTTGGGCAGGGTGACGATGCGGCCGCTCCGAACGTGCCGAACCGTTAGTCCACCGGCCCTCCTCAGGTTGAGGACGGTCCACCGGTCTCCGTTTTTCACCCAGTCGGTTGCACTAATACGGAGCCTCCGGTCGTTGCTGCGGGTGATGATCAAATCGCCGACGCTCGCCGCGTTGCCGTCGGCTAACTCGACCTCCCGGCTAGGAGTGATGCCGGCGAGGCGGTGATCTTGGGCGCGTTGGTTGAGGCTGCGGACCAGCTCTCGGGTGGGGGCCAGCATGATGGCGTCCAAATCGTGGTTGCGGTCGGCCCGCCAGGCGTTGAAGACACCGTCGAGGGTGGTGGTTGGGTCGCCGACGTGACCGCGTTGCCGGTCGAGGTAGAAGCCGAGGGCTTCGGCTCGGCCGTCACGAAGCGCGAGGGTGGCGACGGCCTCGGCAGGCTCGGCGAACCGGTGCAGCTCACTCAGCCGGACCGCGCCATAGCTGGCTTGGATGTCGCGGAGCACACCACCGGCGCCGATCGCCGCAAGTTGTTGATCATCACCGACCAGCCGGACACTGCCGCCACGCTGCACAATGAACTGGACGGCGGTGTCCAGGGAGAGGGTGTCGGCCATGCCGGCTTCGTCGATGATCACCAACGTCGACCGGCCGACACGTTCCACCCAATCGGGCAGATCGCCATGGTGGATGGACCAGGTGAGCTTGGCCAGCGTTTCCGCTGGTGCGCCGGTGGCGTCGCGGAGTTGCGCGGCCGCGGCGGCGGACGGGGCTAGCCCGACCACCTGGCCGCCGCTGTCGCTCCACGCCTGGACCAGCGTGGACATGACAGTGGTCTTCCCGGCGCCGGCCGGGGCGATCGCAAGCTGCATCCGCGCCCCGGAGGTGCACATGGAACGAATCAAAGCGGTCTGCCCGTCGTCTAGGGCGTTCCCGTTGGCGGCTGATTCCAGGATGGCGAGTTCGACAGTTGCGGCGTCCACGACGCGGCCGTCGGTGCGCCCTGCGGCCGCGACGAGTCGCTGCTCGGCGGCCAGGATTCGGGTGGAGGTGAACAGCTCGGATCCGGCAACTGTGTAGACACTTGAACCGTCGGCCCGACGCAACACCAGCGGCTCGCTGATCCCTTCGTCTGGGCGGGTCAAGGCCACCGACCGGGTTTGCAGCACTCCGGCGACGAGCAGCTCCACCAGCTGATCGACCGTGTCGGTTGAAAGGTCGGCGGCCCGGACGTGGCGTTGCGCTTCGGCGCGGACATGCCAGCTCTGCCAGCTCGCACGCCGCCCCTCCACCGCGGCCAACACTTTCTCCGCTGTCACCGCCACCCACTCCGCGTCAACCTGCGGGCTCGTGATCGAGATCGGATTGAGGGTCTTGCTGACCATGGCCCGGACCGCATCAGGTCCGCCGAGTGTTTCGGCGGCTTGAGCATGCCAGGCGGCGCGCTGCTCGGCCAGGCTGCGGGGTTCGTGCTTGGCGTCCCGGGTTTCCAAGGTGGCCTGTTGCGCCAGCTGCAACGCCTCTACCGGGGTCGGCGGTCGACCATGATCACGCTGAAACCTGGGCCGCCAGCTCACCCTGCCGGTCCTTGATCAACATTCGGCGGGTAGACCAACGCTGGTTCAGCGCTGGGTCGACACCGACGATCTCGCGCACCGGAGGTTTCCGCGGGTCGGTGTCGGGCCGGTCCGTGAACCGCACCCCCAGCCGGTCGCGGAGATGGTGCTCTAGGGCGGTGTTGTAGGTTTCCGAGGCAGCCACCGTGGCCTTGAACAGCACCCGGCCGTCGATGGACAGCCAGCGCCCGTCGAGGGTCTGCACCTTGTTCGCTACGGCCACATGAGTGTGCAGATCCGGGTCGCCGGCTCGGCTATCTCGATGCGTAAATGCGGCAGTCACCAGGCCACGTACGTCCACCTGTCGGATCCCCTGCGGCCCCTCCCGGGTAAACAGCGCGTGCTGCTCCAGGAACCGGAGCGCATTGTGTACGGCGGCCTGGTGGGCCCGTTCGATTTGTCTGGCGGTCCGCGGGTCGGCGACCGCCCACAACGTTGACACCGACTTCACCGGCGAGAACGTCAGGTCGTAGCCGGCGACCGACTGCGGCCCCGGTCGGGAATGCTTCGCAATGGCCCCCGCTAATTCGCGGGCATCCGCTGGTGGCCGCCCATGCTCTGCCGCGAACAACTCCCGCGCCACGTCAGTCCGTATCCTGGCCCTCGCGGCCAGCGGGATTGGCGAGTCGGACGGGAGCCCGGCCTGCTCGTTGAATGCGGCGATCCGCTTCGCCACCTCAACCCGAAGCCGGCCCGGCTCGATGTCGGTGATTTTGAATGGCGCTCCCAGCCGGGTGGCTGCGCTACCTGCCGGGTCAGATAGTCGTACCCCGACCCGGCCGTGAGCTTGTGAATGCTCATCGTCACAGCCCCAGAAGGCGCCAACGGCGCTGCCAGCGGTCGCATGACCCGAGTCCGCCCTGGCCCCGTGCAAGAGGTGTATGGCACATCGAATCTTGAAATCGGGCGGGGGGTACGTGGCGCGGATCCGGCTCGGGCAGGGTGATCGCCGAGGCGGCTGGAATGCCTTCGGTCGGGTGACAGGAGATCGAATAAGTCGGAGGATGGTCGGTGGGTCAGCACCCAGTGAGGCAGTCAGTACGTCGGCCAACGTTGGATGCACAGCCGGCGCGGCGGAAGGAATGTGCTGAGCAGGAACGGCGGCTGGAGCCGTCGGCGGTCGCGGCGTTGACTGCGCTGGGTGAGCGCGACGCTGCGGTACGGGAAACTGAAAGGCGCGCCTGTGGCGCTGTGGACAGTGATCTACGACGGGCGCTTGTCGGTTCGCGAGGCGGTCGAGTGGTGCGCCAGCGGCGTCACACTGCGGGGTGACCCGAGGGCGTTCAGCCGAGTCCCTTCAGATCACCCACGGACATGATCTGCCCCAAGGAGACCACGCCGATGAACTACAGGTTTGCCGCCGGGTCGCGGCCCTCATGGAAGGCCGCGTTCTGAATATTGACTTAGCACCTGTGCCGATAGTTATGAATGTTGCGGATCCAAAGTTGGATCCGAGGAGCACTCCGCCCACGCTGCTTTGGGACGCGAAGGCCGTGGACGCTGGACAACCCAATGAAACCAAGCCAGTGCGCTGCCTCGACATGCTGGTAGTCCGGATGGGGCTGCTTTCTCGGCAACGCAGAGAGGCTCTCAACAATCACACTGCCTGTCGATGACGTGGACTCCATGATCATCGAGTGCGAAGCCTTCAAGAACCAGTAGTAGGCTGCCGCCGCCCGGCGCCAGCGCGACCGCACGAAAGCTCGCAAGCCACACCGTCCAAGATCACATTCCAAAACGTTGATCAATACGATCAGCCACGAAGCGCAAGACCGTTCGCCTGCGTACACCCAATCATCTGCGCCCGATACGAAGATCGGATAAGTGCGGCTCGCGTCTCGAACGACGAAAGGATCGAGCCGCCATCGATGCCGCCGCCATCCTCAGTAGGCGCCTTGCTGTACTCCGAGCACCTGCGGAAGCCGCGCTCGTCGGCCTTCTCACTGCTGTCGCCCTTAACCGGAACGAGAGCGATTCCACCAAGCTCCTACGACGGGACAACGTCGTGCGTGAGCAGCGGCGAAGGGCCAAAGATGATCAGCGTCCCGACGACTGGCGTTGGCTATTCGCTCGGCTGCGCGGCGGGCACTCGCCAAGAGACTCCAGCACGGCTGCCGCCCCCGTGCTGGCGGTTTTCCTGCCAAAGTAGACGTCAGTGGTCAGCGAGACATTCGCATGGCCGAGCTGATCAGCCGCTGCTCTTGATGAGAGCCCTGCTTGATCCATGAGCGTGGCGACAGTCTTGCGGAAGGTGTGACTCGTCACCCATTCGAAGCCTGCTGCATTCAACGCCTCGCGCAGATACCCGATCGTGTTGTCGCGATCACGCAAGCCGCCGAGCATGGAACAGAACACGGTCTGGTCTGGACCGCCGTAGGGACGCATCCTCAGCATTTCTACGGCCCACGATGGGAGCATCAGGGTACGGAATCCGGCCCTTGTCTTCGGAGCGGACGTGATGATGAGTCCCCGACCCTTTATCCGAATCACCGTGCCACGCACTTCGACCGTTCCAGCCGACAAATCGACCGCATCCCATGTGACCGCCAGACATTCGCCCACGCGGAGGCCCGTAGCCAGCAGCATGTCCACGAGATCAGGCAGATCACGCTCTCGTGCCTTGTCGTCGTACGTGAGCCATGCCCGCAGCTGGCGAGCCTCGGCAACGCTCAAGGCGCGTGGAATCCGTTTCGGCTTGCTCGGCACGATCCGGCCAGCATCTCGAACCGGGTTGTGTTCGAGTGCATCAAGTCGGGTCGCGAGCCCAGCCATTCCCGAAAGCACCGTCCGGCACAGCTTGGCCATCGCAGCGCCATGCTTGTCCCGAACTGCTCGCAGATGGCGATCGACCATCCCCGTGCTCAGCTCACGCACGCGAAGGCTGCCGAGGGCAGGGATCACCTGACGATCAAGGCGGTCGCGGTAGGCCCGCAACGTACCGGGGGAGCGGTCCTGACTTGAGATCTCGGCGAACCACACCTCGGCGAGTACCGCGATCTTGGTATCAGGCGTGATCTCGGCTCCGCCTCCGACGTGGACCCGATCCCGCAAGGCGACTCGCAGTGCTCGCTCGGCGCTGCCCTTGGTTCGTCCGTGCTTTTCGACCCGTCGAGTCACACCGTCCTAGTCTCGATACAGCGTGCGCGCCCGGTAGCCGGTGCCGTACGGAGAGGTACTGATTCGTCCGTACGTACCGACCGCAAGGGGTGGCCGTGCCATGTGATCGAGGGTACGCGAGCCCCCCGTTTACCCCCCGGAAACGACACGAAACAACGACTATTAATGAACTCTCCAAAGTTGAGAGTCAGCGCATCGGCCCAGGTCAGAGCCATTTACGATCGTTATTGACTAGCAATGCGCAGCGTGATCAACGAACCGAAGGGGTTGTTGGTTCGAGTCCAACCGGGGAGCGTAACTAGGGTTTGTCATTTCAAGATCAACAGGCTGTCCCCTGGCCACCCAAAATGAATCTTGGCGGGACTCAAGCCAGACCATGATATTGCTCTGCAAAAGCGCAACCACATACGAAGCCCCTTTCCGACGGGCCTCCTCCGGTGGCGCGCCACTTGTAGCATCGTCCGCCTTACCTCAGCAGTCGTCACCGCTGTTATTGTCCTCTCGGGGTACGCCGGTGTCGGGAGCCGTCACCGGCCTGTTCCTGACCCCAGGGCCACGGGCCATCGCATCAACGACTCATTACGCTCAACTGTGATGTAGCCCCCAATAGTTATGCAAAGGAAAGTCGCATGACCGACTCGCCGCAGAAGCCACCAACGGATTCCTACCTGAGGACTCTCCCCGAGGCCGAGTGTTTCGAGCTGCTCGCCGTGGGGACCGTCGGACGAATTGGATTCGTCTCGCCTGCCGGCGTACAGATCATTCCCGTTAACTATCGCCTCGGCCCTGGTCATCGACTCTTCCTCAAGACCGCGCCAGGGAGCGCGCTGGCCCAGCTGGCGGAGATCGAGGCTCAGGTTGCCTTCGAAGTGGACTATCACGCGGCTGACTTCCGGATCGCCTGGAGCGTGCTGATGAACGGCACGATCAGCCGACCGGACGCCGCGGCAACAGCGGCGTACGCGGACCTCCGCCTGCCACCAGTCCCGTGGCCTGGGCCAGCCACTTCCCTGCTCGTGTACTTCGCGCCGCGGACGGTATCCGGGCGTGGGCTCCTGCGCACCAGCCCCAACTAGGGTGGACGATCGCCGGCGCGCCGCTACGGAGGAGCCGTCAGGACAGCGGTGGCCGAATCAGGTCGGAGGCGGGCCAGTCGAGGAGCCGGGCTCCGATGACCGCCATATGTAGTGCCAAGCGTTGGTCCGGGTCGGTGGGGTCGGTTCCAGTCAAAGTCTTCACCTTGGCGAGTCGATAGGTCACCGTGCGCACCGACATGTGGAGTCGACGCGCGGTTTCAGTGGCGACAGCTCCGGTTGCGAAGTAGGTCTCCAAGGTTTGCACCAATGGTTCAGCCCCGCCGCGGGATCGGACGAGCGGCTCAAGCAAGGCATGCACCAGGTCGACCAAGGCTGCCTGATCACGGCCCAACACCCGGTAGACAAGCAGGTCTCGGGCCTGTACGACGTTGTCCTCGATGTGGAGTCGTCGAGCGAGCAGGAGGGCCTCGCGAGCCTCCTCGTAGGAACGCGCGATCCCGTACGCTCCGGGATAGGGTCGGCCGGCAGCAACCTGCCATCGGTCATGATTTGCGTACTGGCTAAGCCGGGTGTGAGCGAAACCGGCCGGATCGGGGATGTCGGTACCGGCCACTATGTCCCGTGGCTCGCCTGGGATGAGCATCACCAGCAGGTCGTCCTTGGTGGCGACCAACACTTCTCGGTCTCCAAAGCGGTCGACGATGATCCGCTCCATGGCCGCCGCGGCTTTGTCGAGGCGGGTCGACGACCTGACCGATGCGGCGAGCAGCACCTGATGGTTCCGCCCCAAGTCAAGCCCGAAGGGTTCAGCTCGCTCTACCAGTCGGGTGACATCGGTGTCGCCGCGCAGCAGATCGTCGACGAACTCGCGTCGCGCCGACTCCTCGAGCCGGATCATCTGCCGACGGGCGGCTTGATGGCCCTCCACCAGCACTTGCACGGCATCGTTGATTACGCGCAGCACGGCCTCCGCAGCTGCCCGCACCTTATCGCGGTCGCGAGATCGCACGATTGTGGGAATCTCTTGCCAAAGCCGCCACGCCGCGGAGAGGTACAAGTCGACCGCCTGGTTGGCGTCGACACCATGTTCGGCTGCGCGTCGACCGAGTCGCCGAACCGCTGCCAGCTCCCTTTTCTCCGGCCGCCGCCCGGAGATGGCGGCGTCAGCGAGGATGATCAGGTATTCACCGAGCAGCTCGATAGGGGCGTCCGCGTCAGCGGCTGCCGTTTGGCCCACCGTCGCCAGCCAATCATCCAGCTCGGCAACCTGCTGTAGGTCGCCCTCGATGCGTTGCTCATGGGCATCCCGGCCTCGCGGCGCGGTAACGCGATGATCATCGAACAACCCCGTGTGGGCGCCTTCGCCGGGGTGATCGCTGATCATGATCTCCAGTCTCCTGAGGTGTGGCACCGAACACTGCCACGTTGCCGATGCTCGGCAAGCAAGTGGCGCTGAACGTGTCCGACCTTGCTAATGGTAGGCAACGCTCTTCCGAGGCACGATAGAGGGCACCACGCCACAGCGCCAATGAAATGTCGATCAGAGGAGGTGCGAGAGGATCGAACCGATGTCAGGCGCCGCCTGGCCCGCGCACCATCAGCATCGACTTTGCTGCCGCCAGTGCCGGACGATGCGGTTTCACCCATCTCCACAGCGGCCGGGTCCGCCAGCTACCGCAACGGCCCGACGGCACTCGTCAGCTACAGGACCACCGCCAGGACGCTGAGCGCCTGGCCGGCCCTGTTGGGTTGGCGACGGCAACCCCAACTCGCCGGCACTCGACCGGCGCATCAGTCCATGCCTTAAGGAGGAACGACCATGAACCGGCAGATTGACCCTGTGCGTGCCGCCAGGTCGGCTGCTGCGTTCGAGCGTCAGCTAGCTGCCATCCGGTCAGAGTTGATGCAGCAGCGACGCTTCCGCATAGATCAACTAGAGGAGCTCACGATGGCCCCTGCGGACGAGGTCGACACCGCCGACGAGCCGCGGCTCCAGGTCGCTCGCGTCCTCACGCTGGCTGCGGAGTCGGCCTTGGCGGACATCGACGCGGCGCTGGGGCGGCTGGAGGAGGGCTCGTACGGTACGTGTGAGCGCTGCGCGGAGCCGATCCCATGGGAGCGGCTTGAGGTGCTGCCGATGACCGGACTCTGCACTCCCTGCCAGTACCTCGCCGAGTCGGGCCGGTCGCGGAACGGCCAGACCCGATCCGGCAGCGGGATCCGGTGAGCGGCGGCTTGATCATGATCACGAACTGCATCATCGTCGGACTGGACGACTCAGCCACCGCGCTCGAAGCCCATCGGTGGGCTGCGTCGTATCGCTACCACCGGTAGCGCTGCCTGGGCCAGCCGTGGCGATGTTTCGGCCCTCCGGGTTGGACGACATCGGCCGCAGCTGCCAACCAATCCCGCCCAGCGCAGCCGTAACCACGGCAATCCGGGCAACATCGCGGCAATTTCTTGGAGAGGAAGCAATGAACAAGCTCTACCCCACCCCCACCCACCTACCTGGGCGAGAAGGCCCGCCGATGAACGTCGCCGAGTCGCGGACGGATATCTCAGACCTTCCGGACCAATCGAGCCACCACCTACCAAGGCCCACATCGACCCAGCCGGCCCTAGAGGACCCCACCCAGGTATGGGAGAAAGCTCGGTCAACGGCCGGGGTGGTCGTCACTCGCCTCCTGGCTGTGCTCGTGGTGGCCATGATCGTCACGTCGATCCTCGGCTTCACGCTCTTCGACCGTCAGGGAGGTAACTCCGCAACTGCACTCGTCAGCCTGGCCATCGGCGGCGCCGCGGCCGTGCTAGGCCTGATCTTCGGTTTCCGCGAGGCTCATCAAGCGAGCCAGAGAGTTGGCTGAGCCCAACTCTGCCGATTTCGATGCCTCTGAGCCATCCTTGGAAGGGTGCCTGGTGTTGGGCACCGCGCCATCGGGGCGAAACGCCAATTTTGTCTTCGCGCCGCGCTTGCCGACGAGCGCCCAAACGGAGGAGTTCAGATCGTGGTTGGTCAGGCGTCGGTCGCGGGCGGGGGCAAGGAAACGGGAGCAGTGCAGATGGTGGTGCGCCATGACGGCCCCGCGAGCACCGCTGGCGCTAGGGGTGATCTCGTCACGTCGAGGGGAGTGACCGCCGCCCTGCCAGTCGCCAAACCGGTGAACATCATCGATGACATCGTCGACGAGTGGGGAAGGCAGTCTTTCCCGGCAAGCGATCCCCCGTCGAACTGGTGACGACTTATCGACCCGCCGCACCGGCGGCTACAGCCAAGGCATATCAACATGCAGAGGACGGGAGATGCAGATCGAGATATAGACCTGCCAGGGCCGGGTAGCCTGCCGGCCCATCGATCAAGGTGCCGACCTCTGAGAAAGGGGCAGAGATGACTCTGGCGCGGATTCTGACGGTGCTCGTCCTATCTCTCGCCGAACGTGGGGACGGATGACCGGCGGCAGCGGACCGGTGGTCCGGGTGGTGCGCGTGTATGACCCGCCAGGGGTTGATGACGGCTGGAGGGTTCTGGTCGATCGATTGTGGCCGCGTGGGCTGCGTAAGGAGGGGGTACATCTCGACGAGTGGTGCAAGGACCTCGCACCTTCGACCGAGCTGCGGAAGTGGTACGGCCACCGACCAGACCGCTTCGAGGAGTTCGCGCGTCGCTACCAACATGAACTCGATGACCCCGATCGCAGTGCGACGCTGTCTCGACTGGGCGGGCTGGCCCGTCGGCAACAGGTCACATTGCTGACCGCCACGAAGGACGTCGCTATCAGCGGCGCCCTTGTGCTCGCGAAAGTGCTCAGACATCGGCAAGGCTGAGCCCGCTAGGCGCTACGTCGATTGCGGCGGCTGGATGGTCATGCCTGCACGCTCACGTCCCGGGAGGCTCAACCTCCTGTGTGGCTTGCTGCCGGCGTCCGGGTCAACCTATCAAGATCGTCGAGGAACGAGTTCGCCCACTTGTCGATGTCATTCTCGACGACCTGGCGTCGCATGAACCTCATCCGCCGAGCCTTGTTTTGCGGCGAATCGTTCATCGCCTCCACCAGGCGATCCTTGAGGCCATCGATGTCGTGAGGATTGACCAGGTATGCCTGGCGCAGCTCTCGCGCTGCGCCTGTGAACTCGCTGAGCACGAGCGCGCCGTCGTCCCGCTGTCGGCAGGCGACGTACTCCTTGGCCACCAGGTTCATCCCGTCGCGCAACGGTGTGACGACCACGACGTCGGCGGCGCGGTAGAACGCAGCCATCTCTACACGCGGATACGACACGTGCAGATAGATGATCGGTGGACGGCCGATGCGTGGGATGTCGCCATTGACCCGGCCGACCAGGCGATCGATGTCGTCTCTGAGTTGCCGGTACAGGTCGACTCGCTCCCGCGAGGGAATAGCCAGCTGAAGCATGACCGCCTCATCTGGATCGATCCTCCCCTCCGCGATCAGTTCGCCGTAGGCCTGGATGCGTTCCAGAATCCCCTTCGTGTAATCAAGGCGGTCCACGCCGAGGAACATCACCCGCGGATCGCCAAGATCATGACGGATCTGGGCCGCGCGTTCGGCGGCATCCTCAGTGCTTGCCAGCTTGTTGAGGCTCTTGGCGTCGATGGAGATGGGATACGCGCGAGCCATCACCTCGCGGCCATCAGGCGTCCGGATGCGATCCCGCAAGGTCTCCAGCCCGAGCCGTTGCCGGACCAGCCGGACAAAGTTCTGGGCACCGCCTGGTAATTGAAAACCCACCAGATCCGCGCCCAGGAGCCCTTCCAGGATCTGCTGTCGCCAGGGAAGTTGGACGAAAAGCTCCGTGGGAGGGAAGGGGATATGGAGGAAGAAGCCGATCCTCACGTCCGGGCGCTGCCGTCGTAGCATCCGCGGAACCAGCTGCAGCTGGTAGTCCTGAACCCACACCACCCCGCCCTCGGCTGCCACCCGTGCCGTGTAGTCGGCGAACCGTTGATTCACCCTGACGTAGGCCTCCCACCATTCGCGGCGGAACTGAGGTGTTGCGACTGCATCGTGATAGAGCGGCCACAGCGTCGCATTTGAGAATCCCTCGTAGTACTCCGCGACATCGGAGGATGACAGCGGCACTGGTATCAGCGAAAGCCCATCGTCCTCGAACGGCTCCAGCTCCTCATCGGCTGCACCGTGCCAGCCGACCCAGGCGCCGTGGCGCTTGTGCATGATCGGATCAAACGCAGTAACCAGTCCGCCGGGGGACGGTCGCCAGTCCGCGGTGCCGTCGGGACCTTCTACCCGATCAACCGGGAGGCGGTTCGCCACCACGACGAAGGAGGCCGGATCGAGTTGCCATTCCTTGCGTTGCGGGCTCATGAACGTCGTGACCTCCTACGGCGTTGTCCTTGACCATAACTGCACTTTGCGTTCGGGGGCCAGCGAGCACCTGCCGCGATAAGACACAGGAGGTGGCACAGTCTGGGTCGGCTCTCACCCTGGTGGGGGTGTGGCTAAGGCGGCACGATGTCTGACAGGCTCGGCCTATGAGCCTTCCCGAATCGCCCTCGGCCACCGGGGCTGTGGCTTTGGAAGCCATCATGAGCGCACCGTCGGAGACTCTCGTTGCGACGGACTTCGACGGCACGCTCGCACCGATTGTGGAAGACCCGGAGCAGGCGTACGCAGATCCGAACGCGGTGGCGGCCCTTGGCCGGCTCGGGGAACGTGTTGGTGCGGTCGTTGTGATCACCGGCCGTCCGGTGCGTGCGGTGGTTCGGCTCGGACGGTTCCGCGAGGTCGCCGGCTTGCAGTCGATGATCGTGTTGGGCCAGTACGGCGTAGAGCGCTGGAATGCGGCGGACGACGAGTATCTGATCCCGCCCGACCCGCCGGAGATCCGTGCGGTTGCTGAGGAACTGCCGAAGATCTTGGACTCAGTCGACCTGGCAGAGGTCAGAATCGAGGACAAAGGTCGGGCGATTGCTGTCCATACCCGCTCGCTGCCGGATCCGAAGGGGGCGCTCGCCAAACTTGCGGATCCACTCCGTGATCTTGCTGTTCGGCACGGGCTGCTGCTGGAACCCGGCAAGAACGTGTGGGAGATCCGTGCCCCTGGCATGGACAAGGGCGCAGCGTTGCGCGCCATCGCCGACGAAACAGGTGCGCGTCAGGTGATCTACGCTGGCGATGATCTTGGCGATCTACCAGGATTCCGGGCCGTCCGCGAACTCGCGACGTCCGGGGTGGCGGGATTTCTCGTGGGCTCGGGTTCAACGGAGGAGGATGCCCTCGCCGAGCTTTCCGACGTGATCGTTGACGGGCCTTCAGGTCTCGCGGCGTGGCTCAACGAACTTGCCGAGCGCATGGGCGGCTGAGCCTTGGGTCTGCCCGGTCTGACGGCTGAGGATCGAAGCATGAGAGTCCAGCCTCGCAAGGTTCACGCAGCATGAGCGGCTCATCGGCGGTCTCGACCGGCACGAGCATGCTCGAGGAACCTCCGGAGCAGCGGCGGACGCTCGCTGTTCTGCTGCTGGCACAGATCCTGAGCGGCGCCGGTCTCGCCGCGGGCATCACTGTCGGTGCGCTGCTTGCCGAGCAGATGCTGGGCTCCAGCCGCCTGTCTGGGCTCCCGACCGTCTTTTTCACCATCGGCTCGGCTGCTACAGCCGTTGGGGTGGGCCGCGTCAGCCAGCGCCTGGGCCGTCGCGCCGGGCTGACCGGGGGCTACCTGACCGGGGCCGTGGGCAGTCTGGGAGTCGTGGTTGCAGCCAGCTTCGACAACGTCGTGCTGCTGTTCGCTTCGCTGCTCGTCTACGGCGCAGGCGTGTCCACCAACTTGCAGGCCCGCTACGCGGGCGCCGATCTTGCGGCACCATCTCGGCGCGGACGGGCGGTCAGCATCGTGCTCGTCGCCACGGCCGTGGGCGCGATCATCGGCCCCAACCTGGTCCGGGTTACCGGCACTCTTGCCGCCAGGCTCGGTATCCCGGCCCTGGCGGGGCCGTTCATGCTTGCTGCGGCCGCGTACGCTTCGGCCGGCGTCGTGCTCTGGCTGCTGCTGCGCCCCGATCCGCTGCTGCTCGCGCGGAGCATTGCTGCCGCCGGGTCCTCACGGATGGACGAAGCCAACCCGGAACCACCGATCTCGACGGCCGCCTCAGAGTCTCAGCGTGGATGGTCATGGGCGGTCGCAGGTGGCGCCGGCATCATGATCCTGTCCCAGTTGATCATGGTCGCGATCATGACCATGACCCCGATCCACATCGAGCACCATGGGCACGGCCTCGCCATTACCGGTGTCGTTATCGCAGCTCATGTTGCTGGCATGTTCCTGCCGTCGCCGTTCTCTGGTGCGCTGGTTGACCGCTTTGGTTACCTTCCCATTGCCGCCGCTGCAGGTCTCACCCTGCTGGCAGCGGGCCTGCTCGCCGCGCGGGCGCCGGCGAACTCGGTAGGAACCCTCCTACTGGCCCTCGTGCTGCTCGGACTCGGCTGGAACCTGGGGCTTGTCAGCGGCACGACCCTGGTAACCGATGCTGCGCCGTTGGCTACCCGCGCGCGCACTCAAGGTGTGGTCGATTTCGGCGTTTCCCTTGCGGGCGCCGGTGGTGGGCTGAGTTCGGGGCTGATCGTCACCGCTACGAGCTATGCCACGCTAACCCTGGCCGGCGGAATCCTCGCCCTGTTGATCATTCCCATTGCCACAATCGCCCGAGGGACCCGGTTTGAGGCAGGCCGCAATTCGCTGACCAAGCACGGATTCATCGGATAGCGGGGAATTGCGTCCAGGTCGGTGTGGCTATGGCATCCGAGGAATTCTGTTCTCCCTGAGTCGAGCCAGAATCGAGCTGTGTCGCCAATCGACGATTCGCCCGGCGGCGACCAGGTCCGACGACTGGAGAAGCTGGTAACAGCGGCTAGGCGGGCCGGCGTAGACGACCCGCGGGTACTCGACGCGATGCGCCGGGTACCGCGGGCGGCCTTCGTTCCACTTGACCAGGTCGAGCTCGCGTACGACGACGGGCCCGTGCCGATCCCACATGGCCAGGTGACCACCCAACCTTCATTGTCGGCCCGGATGATCCAGGGCCTCCGGCTCGCCGGAGGCGAACACGTGCTCGAGGTGGGCACCGGCTACGGCTATCAGACTGCATTGCTCGCACAGCTTGCATCGTTTGTGACAAGTATCGAACGCTGGCCCGACCTAGCCGAGCAGGCTCGGCGCAACCTCGCGGCACAGAGCATCACCAATGTCCATGTCATCGACGGCGACGGTACCGAAGGCCTGCCGCAGGCAGCGCCGTACGACGCCATCCTCGTGTCGGCGGCCTTCCCCCAAGTCCCCGAACCACTGGTCAGCCAGCTCAGGATCGGCGGACGTCTGGTGCAGCCGATCGGGCCGGGTGGCGCCGAGAAGGTGATCGTGTTCGAGCACGGCGTGGACGGTCTTGTGTCGCGAGACCTGGTGTGTCATGCCAGGTTCGTGCGTCTCTACGGCCGCCATGGCTACGAGTGACGGCCAGGCCAAGTGAACGTTGTGATAACGCCAATTCCCTCGCACGCGGTCTCAAGGTCTGTACAAGAAACGCTGGTCGTCTCGGTGGCGGCTAGGTTGGCTGGCATTCGGGGATGGAGTGGCCATGACGAGTGAGGCGGTGCTGCGCTGGCTACGCGCGCTGACGCTCCCGTCGGTGCTGTTCACCACTGCGCTCGCGGGCCACGCCGCTGGCGACGGTGTGATCCCGGCCGCCTCGGTGCTGGTTCCGTTGTTCGTGCTCACCGTGATCGTGGTGGCCCAGTTCGCCGTGGCCCCTACCAGGCCGTCAGCGGCCGTGGCGATGCTGCTCGCTGGGCAGGGATTGTTGCATGCCGCGTTCCAGCTGCTCGGCGGGACCGCCGTCCCAGCTACGACCGTCATGTGTGGCATGGGTACGGCTGTGCCGGCACCGACCAGCTGCCACCTGATGACGCATCCCGGTGCCACGTCGCATGGTTTTGCGATGTCGCCGATGGGCGGCGGGCACCTGGTGATGCTGCTCGCGCACTTGGCGGCCGCGATAGTGGTTGGGGTGTGGCTGGCCTCCGGGGAGCGGGCGTTCTCGCTGGTGGTGCTACTCGCTGTACGACCAGTCGTCGACGCATGGCGGACGGTCACGCACGCGGACCGCAGGACAGTCGGCGCTGCGGTCATCAGCTGTCCACCGCTTCAGCTCGGCTGGAACTTGCGATGTGCCATCCGTGGCTCGATCTGGACGGCGGGTGTCGTCTCGCGGCGCGGCCCGCCCGACGGTTCGTCGCCTGAACCTGGCGTTAACGCCGTCGTCTTGACGGGCTGACGGCGGACACATCTGGTTCAACAGGCAAGCCATCTTCGGATCGCCGTCGAATCATCACCAGACATATCGGCAGCAATCGCTCAGCCCTGGCTGGTCGCTGCTGCTACCTCAAGAATTGAGACATCATCATGTTCCAGAACAGCTCCTTGCGGCGGCGCGCCCTGGCCCGTATTGGGATCGGGATCGGCGCCACCGTCGCGGCAATCCTGGCCCTGCCGGGCATCGCCCAAGCACACGTAACTATCCAGCCCGGAACCGCCGCAGGCGGCAGCTTCTCAGTCGTCGCGTTCCGGGTTCCGAACGAGCGAGACGACGCCAGCACCACGCAGCTGCGGGTTACTCTGCCGAAGGGCCAGCCGATCGGATCGGTGCAGACGACGCCGGTCCCGGGATGGAAGGTCACCACAGCGAGCCGTCACCTCGACAAGCCCATCGAGATGTTCGGCGAGCAGCTGGACACCGTGGTCTCCGAAGTCACCTGGACCGCGACTGACGGCGGCATTCGTCCGAACCAGTTCCAAGACTTCAACCTCAGCCTCGGCCAGCTGCCCGAGTCCGGCGAGCTGGTGTTCAACGCCCTCCAGACCTACTCCAATGGCGAGAAGGTGAACTGGAACCAGGTTGCGGCTGACCCTTCTGTCGAGCCCGAGCACCCGGCCCCGATCCTCACCATTGCGCCGGCTGGAGTGGGGGAGGGCTCCGCGGCCGCTGACCAGGGCAGCCAGGCAGCGCAGAACGAGCAGGTCGCCCCTGCCGCGCAGAGCGAAAACCGGTCGGTCTCGACTCTGGCGCTTATCCTTTCAGGTGCCGCACTGGTGCTTTCCGTGGTCACCGCTGTACTCGCGTGGCGCCGGGGTCGACGACCCGTCACAGCGGCCGCGGTATCGTCCACGTCCACCCGTGACGACGTCAACGTCTGACCCGCTCTGGGATGCCGGGAACGGACGCCGGCAGTTTCCCGGCATCCAGCCCTGAGCCCAGGAGCCCCTGATGGCACCGCTGAGCACCGCAGCGCGCCGCGTCGCCCTTGTCGGGACGCTTGCCGTCTTGTTCGCGCTGCTGTTCGCCACTCCTGCCGCGGCGCACGCCGAACTGGTCAACATCACCCCGGCGAACGGAGCGCAACTGACCAGATCGCCGACCGAGGTGAAGATGGCGTTCACCGAAGCGGTCAACCTGGTCGACGGCGGCATCCGGCTGGTCGACAGTGGGGGCGCCACCGTGCCCACATCCGACCCGACCGTGGAGGGGCGCACCGTCACTTGGCCGATGCCGGCCGGCCTGCCGGAGGGCGCCTACATCGTCACGTGGCGGGTGGTCTCCGCCGACGGGCACCCGGTCAGCGGGGCGTCATCCTTCGGGGTCGGCACCGCCGCGGTGGCCGTGCCCGGCTCGGACACCGACGCAGCGAGCCCTGGCAGGCTGGCGATCGGGTCAACCGCGCCATGGCCCGTGGTGATCGTGCGTCTGTGCAGCTACGTCGCGTTCGCGCTGTTCGCTGGCGTGGTCGCGTTCGTGCTGTGGTGCGCACCGGACACCAGCAAAAACTCCGCTCTGCAGACTCTGGCCCGCGGAGGGCTGGTGGGGGGCGCGGTCACGGCCGTCGCCGCCCTCCTTGTCCAGGGTCCGTACGCGGCCGGCGCCCCGATGAGCCGTGCCTTGGACATGCGCCTCATACAGGAGATCCTGGCGACCCCGTTCGGCAGCGCGATGCTGTGGCGGCTCGCACTCTACGGTGTTCTTGGCGTACTCGCCTGGCGATTGCCCAGGATCCTGAACGAGCTCGGTAGCTGGCTCGTGCCAGCTGCGGTGGCTGGCACGGCGGTGACTATTGCCGCGGCCGGGCACGCGGCGGCGGGAGGTTTCCTAGACCTGGGCGTCGACACGCTCCACGCACTGACCGCCGGCATTTGGGTTGGCGGCCTATTCGCCCTCGTCGTACTCGGCCGGTCCGTGGAACCGCGTGCGTTGCATCGGTTCTCCACCCTCGCCATGGCATCCGTACTCACACTGATCCTCACCGGCACACTGAACTCGCTGCGCCGCCTAAATGCCGTCGAAGAACTGTGGCTGACCAGCTACGGGCTCACCCTGGCGGCCAAGCTCATCCTGGTTGCCAGCACGCTCGCGGTCGCCGCAGTCTCCCAACGCCGGCTGCAGCAGAAACGGGTTCCACTGCGGTCTGTCCGGTTCGAAGCCGCCCTCACCGTGGCCATCCTCACCGTCACCGCCCTACTCACCGTAACCGCACCGCCACCCCGGGCGACGGTGCCGACCAGCCACATCGGGCACGACGCCGGGGAGGAGGCCTCCGACGCGGTACAGATGTCCCTTGGCAACCAAGGCAACGCCGCACTCGTGGTTGTGCCCGCCACCACCACTGGGAGCCATCTGCACCTAGTCCTCACCGACACCACCGGCAAGCCGCTAGCCGCCACCCGCGTCACCCTGAAGGTCGCCAATCCTGGCCGCGACATCGCCCCAATACCCGTACCGATGAGCATGAGCAACGGCGTCTGGGTCGCGAGCTACCGCTTCCCCCTCCCCGGAACCTGGAAAACCATCCTCACTGTGGACGGCATCGGCCCGTCCGCGGTCGTAACCGGTGCCGACATCACGATCCGCGAGTGACCCACTGAGACGCCGTCAACCGAGCCAGTAGTATCGAGCCGCGTCCAGCGACTCGCCGTTAGCTTGCTCGCCCTACTCATCACCTCACTCTGCTCGGCTTGCCTGGCCACGACCGGTGCAGCCCGGGCGACAACCCTCCGGCTGCCGACAACCGTCCGACTGCTGACATCCCTCCGGCTGCCGACACCTTTCGGGCTGGCGAGAACCGCACGCCAGCAAGCGTGCCGCCATCAAGCGTGCTGACAAGAGTGCGAAGCCCGAGCAAGAGACGCTGGCGTTTGGCAAGTCCAATGTGAAATTCACCGTGACCGTCGTGAACAAGTCCGACAAACCCCTTGACCTGGGGTTGACCTACATCAGCGTTCAATCGAATGACGAAGAGGCGCACCATCTCGTCGACTCCCTCAGCGGTCTCAAAGGACCTCCCGACAAGAAAGTGTTGAAGGGGAGGGAGTCGGAGTTTGACCTCGGATTTGGTCGCCGATCGATGGATGTCGTCATGGAAGTAGCGCTGCATGACCAGCCCGCGCGGCTAAGTGTTCGGGACTCGACCCAGGCGTCACGTCCCGAGACGACCGTGGACAGATCGGAAGCCCGTCATCGATTGCTGTTGGCGTGGCGAACTCCCTAAGGGACGCCCAACTTGTGGGGCGGGTGGGACTCGAACCCACGGCCAGGGGATTATGAGTCCCCTGCTCTAACCGGCTGAGCTACCGCCCCATGTCGTCACCAGTCGCGATTGAACCAGGCCGATGATAGCCACGACGGCGTTCTACGACTCGGGCGCGTCCTTGCTTCGGCTCAGCGCGCGTTCTCGATAGAGTCGCCGCAGTCTGCAGCGGCAAGTAGCCAACAACACAGGAGGACCTGTGGCCGACCTCATCCGGGCAGAGTTTGAGGTGTTGGATCAGCGTTTTGCCGCGACGGGAGGCGACCGTTCAGTTGCGAGGCTCTTCTCAGGTGGCCGATGGCTCGAAGGACCCGCCTACCACGCCGCTGGTCGCTTTGTGTTGTTCAGCGACATCCCCAACGATCGGATACTTCGCTATGACGAGGTGAGCGAGCGTACCGACGTCTTCCTCACACCAGCCGGCTTTACCAATGGTCGTACGGTCGACCGGCAAGGCCGATTCGTGACCTGTGAGCACGGCGAGCGTCGCGTGACCCGAACCGAGCACGACGGTTCGGTCACAGTCTTGGCAGACTCGTACAACGGTCACCGGCTTAACAGCCCAAATGACGTCGTTGAACATTCAGATGGATCGATTTGGTTCACCGATCCGAGCTATGGCATCCACACCGATTACGAGGGTCATGAAGCCACCTCCGAGATCGGCTCGCGTAACGTCTACCGTCTTGATCGCGCCAACGGAGATCTGACCGCGGTAGTCGAGGACTTCGCCCAGCCAAACGGCCTGGCATTTTCACCCGACGAACGCCGTCTGTTCATCGTCGACAGCGAGCTGAACCACATCAGGGTCTTCGATGTTGATCATGGAACTCTGACCGGTGGCGAACTGTTCTGTGCCGACGACCAGGGCTACGACGGAATCCGATTTGATCATCTCGGCCGTCTCTGGGGAGCGGCCCATGACGGCCTGCACTGCTATCACCCGGACGGCTCCTTGATCGGCAAGCTTCGGCTGCCGGAGATCACTGCGAACCTTACTTTTGGGGGTCGCCAGCGTAATCATCTCTACATCACGGCCACCGGCTCGCTCTACGGGCTCCGGGTCAATTTCCGAGCCGCTTCCTACCCGACGTGATCGTGGAAATCTGCCTCATGCGGCGTGAATCTTACACGCGTGGTGGTCGCCATCGACGCGGCCGCAAGGCGTAGAGTCAAGACGCGGCATCGCGCCGAGAGTTTCAGGGGGAAGCTACTTGTGCAGCAAATGTTCGCTCGCACGGTAAGGATCGTTGGGCTGGTGAGCCCATCGGAGGCGCGGCTGCTCGGCGTCGTCATTTTGACCATCGTCGGCGTCATCTTCATCTCGACCTTGGTCAATCCGCCGCAATGGCTTCAGGCTGTCGCCCTCTTTGTTCATCTGATTTCTCTCGTGGTCGGCTTCGGCTCGGTGCTCGCCGTCGACTGGTATGGGCTGCTTTCGCTGTCTCGCCGAGTAACCATCGGCGATGTGCTGCTCACCGCGGAACGGATAACGCCCTTGATCTGGATCGGGCTCGCAGGTCTCACCGCCAGCGGCGCATTGCTCCAGCCAGATCTGAGTTCATGGCTGGTCGTGGTCAAGCTCTGCTGTGTGCTTGGTGTGGGAATCGTCGGAGTACTTTCCTTGGCGACGAGCCGTCTCATGGAACGTCAAATGCCTACGCCCGCACGGTCGCTGATTCACCGTGGCATGGTGCTCGCGGGCGCCTCACAATTGTTCTGGTGGACCGCTGTCGTCATTGGCTTCATGACCAATGAGGCTCGAACGTGAACACTCGCGTGACGTGCGCACGCACCGAAGACGTGGCCGGGTGATCGACAACACCTCCGCTGCTTCCCGTCTCACACTTGATCAATATCTGGATTGACGAACTGCGATTTCTTTGCTGTTCGGCCGGGCGAAGATCGTCAGTACCCGCGGCCGGGCGATGATGATCGCACCCGCTGGCAGTGCGAGGCCGATGAGGGTTGTGATCGAGGCGAGCAGGTGCTGCGACCAGCTCCACTGGAGTTCGACGTCTGCTCCGTTGGGTAGCCCGGTGAACGGTGCGAGCACAACCCAGCCGATAAAGAGCCAACCTAGACCGAGGTACCAGGTTGGGAGACTGCGAGGACTGACAGCTCGCCGCTCGAGGAGGCTCAGCGCGAGCGGGACCACCCATACAAAGTGGTGCAACCACGACACGGGTGAGGCCAGCAGCCCAGCTACGCCACAGAGGTTGACAGCAAGCCGTATGTCACCGAGCCGGTGCCACAGCACCGCGGCCCACACGCCGGCAACGGCGACGACCGCGGACAGCGCGAGGCCGACGGCCGCGGGCTCCGGTCCGACACCGAAGATGCGAACAATATTGGCCATCACCGACTGGTTGGTGTAGTAGATGAGGCTGTGCCCGAGGCCCGTGTCGCCCTGCGCCAACCTGGTCCAAAATTCGTACGACGCCGCGGGGATGATGGCCGCGCTGGCCAGCGTGACGACAATGCCTGTGACGACAGCAACCCAGAATGCGCGAAACTTCCGCACGAGGAGCAGATAGACCACGAAGATCGCCGGCGTGAGCTTGATCGCAGTCGCAACAGCCGTCAGTACGCCTTCGGGTAGCAGCCGCCGAGGAAGCACTCGAGGACCAGGGGCCAGGTCCAAGACAACCAATGCCACGAGAAAGATCCCAAGCTGTCCGAAGGCCAGCGTCTGGACAACAGGCTCGACGACATAGACCACGACTACACCGGCCAGACTCAGCAGCCATCCCGTGAGTCCGAACCGGTGCAGGATCGCAACAAGCGCCATCGCGCCCGCTGCAGTCCAGCCAATCTGAACCACGGGTGTCGGCAGTAGCGCCAGTGGCACCGCCAACACGGCTGCGAAGGGCGGGTAGAGGAACTGAAGCTGCCCGGGAAGATCGTAGAAATTGCCACCGGCAAGCAGCACCGAACCAGCGCGGCGATAAACGTCGAGATCGACCATGATCGGATGCCAGGGGATAGATGTGCCGCCGGGAAAGGTTGTCGCAGCGACGTACAGGGCCACGAAGACAGGCAGCGTACAGATGGTCAGCCAACGCGCGAGCCGAGACCACCAAAGCCCTCTCTGAGCGGCCGGGACGTACACCTTCGAGATGGTCAAGGCCTCGGAAGTTTTTGTCGACCTGCCGGACACTAGTGTCGTATCTCCTAGGTTCCTTTGCGGTTGGCGTCGTTCAGGTGCGTGCATCGCAAGGCCGACGAGGGAGGGATACCGGGTCGTATGTCGACCGAGGAGAACGCCGCGAGGTGCGTGCCTGGGCGGCGCGAACCGTAAAGAGACCTAGGAGACACGGCACTAGAGCCTCGAGCGTGGACTTTGGCTGGTGGCTGGCGATCCTGTTGCGGATTCGGTCGGCTGGCCGCCCCCCGATTCCGTGCCAGATGGTCCCGGCGAACCGGAAGAGGGCGATCCCGACGGCGCCGGCGACTGCGGCGATCCTGACTGTGACCCGGACTGGGGTGACCCTGACTGTGGGCCGCTCGAGCTACCGGTGGGTGGCGGTGGCGACTGTGGTGGCTGATTACGGAAGATCAAGATCGCAATGAGCACGGCCAACGCAGCAAGGAGCAGCATGAGGAGCCACGACACCAAGATCGTTCGCCAGCCGGCGCGGTCGAAACGGCCGGGCCAGGGAAGCGGCCAGAGACGCGCCAAGCCCGGACGCACTCGGTTGATCCAGTACTGCCGGTAATCAGGGCCCGAGGGCACGCCTTGCTGCGGGAGCGTCGCAATCTGCACCACGTCGAGGATCTGCATTGCCTGCGCCGCTGCAGCAGGCGAGCCGTCGTAGGCCAGTGCCGCCCACGGGGCGACAAAACGGTCGTCGGGCGCAACGGGATCGTCCTCCCCACCGCGGTATTTGCGAGCAAGTCGACCAGTGTCTTGCCCGTGTCCACCCCGAGCGATCACGGTGTCGATGTGCAACGCATTGATCTCGCCTGCGAAGCGGGACCGCGCGGCTGCGTCGGCGGCCGCTCCTTCGCTGAGCAAGATCACCATCGCGGGCGTGTTGGCTGGGTCGTGGGCAGTGAACGCGATTCCCGCTGCCGTCGCGCCGAGTCGTGCGTCGAGCCAGAACTCACCCAGTCGCGGTGGATCATCCGGCAGCAGTGGTGTTACCGGTACGTACGCCGGCCCTGCGTCGGATCCCCCGTCAGAGCCACGACCGGAGGCGTCGCCGGGGCTGGCCCACGATTCACCCGGCGCTCCAGCCGGTGGCTCAGTGTTCGACATCACTCTCCATCTCGCAGCCTCGCGGATGAGACCGACCCTGCGTCCTGCGGGGCACGGAGAGTCTATTCGGCCGGCGCAGAAGCGTTTCTAGCGATGAACATGCCCCGAGCTTTGTCAAAAGAAGCCTTGGTGAGCGGTTTGTGCCTGAGCTTGTCAAAACGTACGGCTCTGGTGGCTTCGAGAGGGCTCATCCCACATCAGGCTGGCGGTTGAGGCTAATCGGATTCACAGCTCACTATGGGCTCAGTCATAGGGTTGGGCTTGTCCAGGCTCATAGCCTTGAGTCCTGCGTCTGCGAGAATGGCTCGGTGTCCGGCGAAAGGGCGGACGGTTGATCGTGCCCGTCCGTACAGACGCTCATTGGCGAATAACAGGGAGAGTGCGTGAGTAGTCCGTCGTTCGGCCAGCCTGTCGAGGAACGCCCGGCTGCTCAGGCATCGGGCAAGCTCGGAAACCAGACTGCCTCACAGCTACTTGGGGACGCCATCGCTCAGGTCCAGCGGGTGATCGTCGGACAGGAGCACATGGTCGAGCAGCTGATGGTCGCACTGCTCGCCCAAGGGCACTGCCTACTCGAAGGGGTTCCCGGTGTAGCCAAGACGCTCGCTGTGCGCAGTTTCGCCACTGTCGTGGGTGGTGATTTCGCTCGCATCCAGTTCACTCCCGACCTGGTTCCTTCCGACATCGTTGGCACCCGCATCTACCGCGCGAGCCAAGAGAGCTTCGACGTCGAGCTCGGGCCGATCTTCGTGAACTTCGTTCTCGCCGACGAAATCAACCGCGCCCCCGCCAAGGTGCAGGCAGCCATGCTGGAGGCGATGGCTGAGAAGCAGGTCTCCATCGGCGGCACGACCTATCCCGTTCCGCAGCCCTTTATCGTGATCGCCACTCAGAACCCCATTGAGTCAGAAGGTGTTTATCCGCTGCCAGAGGCACAGCGTGACCGCTTTCTCCTCAAGGTGGACGTTCCCTACCCGGCCGGGAATGAAGAGTTCGAGATCCTTCGGAGAATGAGCGTCGACCCTCCAACCTCACAACCTGTCTTGAACCCCCAGATGATCCTTCAGCTGCAGCGTCAGTCCGAGGAGATCTTCGTCCATAACCTTGTCGCCGAGTACATCGTGCGGCTGGTTCTGGCCACGAGGACACCCGCCGAGTTCAACCTGCCGGATCTCACTTCGGTCATCCAGATCGGCTGCAGCCCCCGCGCCACGCTTGGCCTGGTTGCGGCCGCTCGTGCTCTGGCGCTGATCCACGGTCGCGACTACGTGCTGCCGACGGATGTGCAGTCGGTGGCCAAGGATGTGATGGCCCACCGCATAGTGCTCGGCTTCGACGCTGTGGCCGACAACATCGCACCAGCCCAGGTGATCGAGCGGATCGTCGCCATGGTGCCACCACCGACGCCCGTCTGGAATCAGCAGTCCAGCCCCAACCATCAGACTCCGCCCGGCCGCTCAGTGTCGTCAGCCAACACCTACACCCAGCCGCCGGCGCCCTACCAGCAGCCCGTGCCGAACATGCCTAACCAGCCGGACTTCAGCTAGAGGCTGAGATGTCATACCCGCCGCCAGGCGGCCCAAAGATTCCCCCTCCCACGGGTCCGCCTGTGAGTTATCCGGCACCGGGCGGTGCTCCCGTGCAGTTCGCTGCCCCCGAGGAGAGCATGGGGGCCGTTGCCTCGGTCATCGGTGCCCCGACCCGGGCCACCATCCCGCTGCACAAGCTGGCGCCGGAGGCCGCGCTGCGCCGCCTGGAGCTCACCATCGTGCGTCGCCTTGAGGGATTCCTGCACGGAGACCACCTCGGCCTGCTTCCGGGACCTGGCTCCGATATCAGCGACGCTCGGATCTACGTTCCGGGGGAGGACGACGTTCGCAAGATCGATTGGTCAGTGACCGCACGCACCACCGTGCCGTACGTTCGCGACACCATCTCGGATCGAGAGCTCGAAGTCTGGGCCTTGCTCGACGTCACACCCTCGATGAACTGGGGCACCGAAGGAGTCACCAAGAGAGACCTCGGCATTGCGGCGGTCGCGACGATCGGCTTCCTCAGCCAGAAGATGGGCGACCGGTTCGGGGGCTACATTTTGCGACCGCAGACCCTGCGGCGGCTGCCTGCCAGGTCCGGGCGCTCCGCTCTCTACGGCCTGTTGCGCAAGATGTTGACCGAGCCGTTCGTGCCAGACCACGCCACTGGGCCCATGACGCTCGCCGCGAGTGTCGAGCAGCTGTCGCGGACCCAGCGTCGCCGCGGCCTGCGGGTGGTGGTGTCGGACTTTCTGACACCAGGTGATCATGAGCTGGACCCGAACGTGGAACCGGAGTGGGAGCGCTCGATGCGACGCCTGGGCGTACGCAACCAGGTGCTCGCGGTTGAGGTGGTCGACCGGAGAGAGATCGAGTTCCCCAACGTCGGTGACATGCTGATCCGCGATCCAGAGACCGACTTCGAGCGCTACGTGAACACGGGCGACTCGGATGCCCGAGCCAGAATGGATGCGGCAAGCGCAGCGCAGCGGGAACGAATACGTATCTCACTTCGTCGTGCAGGTGTCGGGCACATTCAGTTGCGTACCGACCGGGACTGGGTGCAAGACATTGCCCGGTTCGTGTTGGCGTACCGCCGCGTGGCGAGCATGCTGCACGCCCCGCCACAGGGAGTGACGAAATGAGATCCGTGCTGCTGACGCAGCAGGTGATTCCGCAGCTCGCGTTCCTCTCGCCTGAGCGGCTGCTTATCTTGCTCATCATCCCGGCGCTGATTCTCGCCTACATCTTCGCCAGCCTCCGCAAGAACCGCCGTGGCATGCGCTTTACCAACACCTCGATGCTCGACGTGGTCGTGCCCAAGCAGTCGCAGTGGCGGCGTCACCTGGCTGTTGCACTCTCACTGTTGAGTCTGATCACCCTGACCGCGGCATTCGCACGGCCGAAAACCCAGATCGACGTGCCTCGTGAGCGCGCAACGGTCGTGATGGTAATCGATGCGTCGCTGTCGATGCAGGCCACTGATGTCAAACCGACGCGGCTCGACGCCGCGAAGCAGGCGGCGATCGACTTCGTCACGAAGCTGCCTGAAAAGTACAACGTTTCCGTGGTCTCGATGGCTGGAGCCGCGGCGATTCTGGTGCCCCCAACTACCGCTCATAGCACGGTGGAAAACGCGATCAACAGCATCCAGCTGCAGGAATCGACTGCGATCGGGGAGGGTATTGCCACCGCGCTTCGGGCTCTGCAGCAGGCTCCGAAGGACAAGGACAACCCGAACTCAATTGCCCCCGGCGCCATTGTGTTGCTCAGCGACGGCTCGAACACGACGGGTCGCGCGCCGATGCAGGCCGCTGCGGAGGCGAGAGCGGCAAAGGTGCCGATCTACACGATTGCGTACGGCACTGAAAACGGCTACGTCGATCTCGATGGCAAGCGGGAACCCGTACCGGTTGATCATGAGGAAATGAAGCAGATCGCCGCAGCGACAAACGCGGAGTATTTCGCGGCTGCCACTTCCGATCAGCTGAAGAAGGTCTACCAGAACATCGGATCTGACATCGGTTACGAGAAGGCCGACCGTGAGGTGACCGCTCGCTTTGCTGGCTACGGCCTCGCGCTGGCTGTGCTTGCCGCCTTGGGTGCGATCTCTCTCGGAGCAAAGTGGCCGTGATGGATGTACCCCCTCCTCTCTTCCCGAAAGTGGTCAGAAACAGCAGCAAATTCGGCCCGATCTGTATTGTTCGTGACCAGTTGTCGAAGAACGGGTGCGGCGGATGATTCCTCTGCTCTCGTTTCTTGCTCCGTCGCGGTTGTGGCTGCTGTTGCTGATTCCGTTGCTCGTTCTGCTGTACGTGTGGATGGTGCAGCGTAAAAGGAACCGCACCAAGCAAGTGAGCCAGACGATGTTCGACCTGGTCATCCCACGGGACCGTACGTGGTTGAGGCATCTCGCGGTTGGTCTGTCGATTCTCAGCCTGCTGACCCTGACGGTTGCCTTCGCGAAGCCAAAGGATCAGGTCTCCGTGCCTCGCGAACGGGCAACCATCGTGGTGACCATCGACGTGTCTCTGTCTATGGAGGCCAAGGATGTCGATCCCAACCGGCTGGACGCGGCGAAGTCCGCGGCAGAGCAGTTTGTGAACTCCCTTCCGCCCAAGTTCAACGTCGCGTTGGTGACATTCGCCGGCACAGCGACGACGCTGGTGCCGCCCACCCTCGATCGGGGTTCCGTGACGGCAGCGATCCGTGCCCTCCGCCCGCAGGCTTCGACCGCAATCGGCGAGGGCATCTACACCTCGCTCGCAGCGCTGGCCCAGGTGCCGCCGGACCCGGACAACCCGAAAACTGTGCCGCCGGCGCGCATCGTCTTGCTGAGTGACGGCAAGACACAAGTCGGACGACCGTCGGATCAGGCTGCGATGGCCGCGAGGGCCCAATCGGTCCCGATCTACACGATCGCTTATGGGACACCCGACGGTTACATCGATATCGGTGGCCGGCGGGAGCCCGTGCCTGTGGATCGTGCTGAGCTGGCGCGCGTCTCCAAGATCTCGGGTGGAGAGGCGTACACGGCTTCGTCTGCGGGCGAACTCAAAGAGGTCTACAGGGATATCGGAAGTTCGGTTGGGAAGGAGAAGGTGGACCGAGAAGTCACTTCCCGCTATGCCGGTTTCGGATTGGGCTTCGCGATCCTCGCTGCGCTCGGGATGATCTCGCTCGGCGCCCGCTGGCCATAGCCGTCGACCTCAGATAACTCGCATCACAACGCCCTAGCGAGACTAAGGTTCAGGGATGGGGAGCGTGGCGGAGAATCTTGCCGCGGTGGAGGCGCGTATCAAGGCGGCGTGCACGCGTGTCGGGCGCGATCCGAGTGAAGTCCGGTTACTACCGGTCAGCAAGAACCAAGGGATGGGCCTGATCGCGGAGGCCTACGAGGCCGGCGTTCGGCTACTCGGCGAGAACAAGGTTCAGGAAGCATTAGAAAAGGCGAGACACTTCGCTGATCATCCCGACCTCAGGTGGGCGATCATCGGCCATCTGCAGACCAACAAGGCCCGGCACGTGGCAGCCTTCGCTTCGGAGTTCCACGCGCTCAGCAGCGTCAAGGCGGCTGCGGCGCTTGACCAGGCCTTGGACGACAACGACCGCAGCCTCGATGTCTTCCTGCAAGTCAACTCATCGGGTGAACCTCAAAAGTACGGGTTGCCACCTGACGAGGTGGAGCCATTCGCGATCGCACTGAAGGCCTATGGGACATTGCGCGTTCGCGGGCTAATGACCTTGGCCGTGTTGTCGGATGATCAGCGGGAGATCCGGGCATGCTTCGAGCGCATGCGCGACCTGCAGCGGCGGCTTCGTGCTAGCGAGGACGTGGCCGGTACCTACGATGAGCTGTCCATGGGGATGTCCGGTGATCTGGAGCTGGCGATCGAGTACGGGGCGACAACTGTCAGAGTCGGCCGGGCGATCTTCGGACCGCGGCCTCTGCCAGACACCTACTGGCTGCCAAAATAGCGCCTGCCAATGAGCCAGTCGAAGGCCTTCGACAAACTCAGCACGCATGGATTCGCGCGTAAAGTCGTGGCGTGCGCAGGCTGACAACGGCCGCAGTCGGTAGTGCCGTCTTCTTCGTTGCCGCTCCCGGCGTAGTGGCTGGGCTCGTACCCTGGCTCATCAGCGGCTGGGATGTGCGCTGGCCGATGTCGGGGTTCAGCGTCGTCGTCATGGCTTTGGGCTTTGCTCTCTTGGCAGTGGCGGTTACGGTGCTGATCCGCGACTTCGTCCGTTTTGTGGTCGAAGGTCGCGGTACCCCCTCGCCGGTCCTTCAGACCGAACGACTGGTTGTCGGTGGCGACTATCGCTTTGTGCGTAATCCCATGTACCTGGCAGTGATTGCAGCGATCCTCGGTCAGGCGATGATCTTCGGCTCGCTCGGCCTGCTGCTGTACGCCCTTGCGGTCTGGCTGATCATGGCGACGTTTGTCCGGTGGTACGAGGAGCCGCTGCTTCAGAGCCGCTACGGTGAGGAATACGGACGCTACCGGCGAGGGGTGCGAGCCTGGGTGCCGCGGCTCCATCCATGGCACGCCGATATGGATCGCATCAACAAGCTATGAGATTGCGACGCTCCGCGTTGCGGGGATCGCGCTGTTGACCCGCTGCCGTCGTCCTCGCTCGGAGACGGATAAGCGTGTCTCCTCCCTCGTCCTCCGATCAGCGGCGCGCGATCCGGGGCAAATTATCGATGGGAATCGGTGACACCCGATCCGCTGGTTCGAAGCCGAGAATCCGGCCGAAGAAGTAGATCTGCGCCTCCGTTGCCGCCTTGATCGTATCCGCGCTACGGAAACCATGACCTTCGCCTTCGAACATGATCAAGGCAACCGGCAGGTGTTTCTGTCGCGCTGCTTCAGCCAGCATTTCAGCTTGAGCCGGCGGCACAACCCGGTCCTCCGTCCCCTGCAGCAGCAGGATGGGTGCCGAGAGCTGGTCGAGGTGGTGGATCGGCGACCGCTCGATGTAGACGGCGCGTTCTTCGGGATATCGGCCCACCAGGCTGTCGAGGTAGCGCGCCTCAAACTTGTGCGTGTCGGTCGCCAGCGCCTCGAGATCGGCGATCCCGTACTGGCTGACGCCCGCGGCGAAGACATCGCTGGTCGTCAGCGCAGCTAGGGTCGTGAAGCCGCCAGCGCTGCCGCCCCTGATTGTCACGCGGGCTGGGTCGGCGAGCCGCTGCGCGCCCATCGATAGCGCACCCGCGATGCAGTCCCGCACGTCAACGACACCCCAGCGGCCCTTCAGCCGGTCTCGGTAGGCACGGCCGTAACCAGTACTGCCGCTGTAGTTGACATCGAGAATGGCAAAGCCGCGCGACGTCCAGAACTGATAAGCGATCTTGAAATCGGGTGCAGCGAAGGAGGTCGGACCACCGTGGGACAGCGTGATCAAGGGTGGCAGGCTGCCCGCCGGTGCCGTGCAGTCGGCGTTAACCGGAGGGTAGAAGTAGCCGTAGACGGTACCTTGCTCACCAGCCCAACTGACCGGTCGTGCGAGTGATACCGAGGCAGCAGCAATGATCATCGGAGCGGAGGATCTGACTGTGGTCCAGCTCGCGTGCTCCAGGTCGAGGAGTGCGAGCGCCGGCGGCCGGTCGGGGTAGTTGAGCACGGCGGCGGCGCTGCTGCCGCCGACGGCGAGCGAGCTAGCGGTCACACGCGAGGGAGCTACCTGATGAAGTTCGCCGTCGGAGATTCCTAGTATGGCGATGCTCTGCTCGCCGCAGCGGTTGATGCTACACAGCAGATGATCATGGTCAATGATCGCGTACGGCTGCTGCCCCAGTACCCACTGCGGTTCGCAGAACTCCGCTTCAGTTGTACAGAGCGCCCGTACACCCTCCTCGCTCCACATGTGGAGGTTCCACCAGTTCGTACGATCGGAGACGAAGATCAGCTTGTCACCGAGCCATCGAGGGTGCACAGCGGACTCCCCTGCGCCGCCCGCGACGCACTGACTGCTCACGATTGTTGTGCCGCTCAGCGAGCCGGCCATGATCGTTGTGGAATCCCACGGCATGTTCGGATGGTTCCATTGAGTCCAGGCCAATCGGCCACTCGCCGAAAGCTCAGGGGTGGAGTAGAAATCGGCGCCTGCGCACAGCACCGCACCTCCGTCGATGTTGGGACCATCAAGATCAAGGGCCACGATGGTGTTGGCCGGTTCGCCGCCCCCGGAATGGTCCTCGCGAACCGCCAGAACAAGGCGGCGCTCGGGATGAACCCGAATGTCGCCGAATCGGAAGGCACCGTCAGGCGTAATCGCCCGCGACTTACCATCGGCGGAAACTGCGTACAGACGCCCGTCGCTGTACTCCGAATAAACCACAGTGCCGCCGGACACGTGATATTCACCGCCGCCATACTCGTGCACCTTGTCGCGTACGTACGCCGGCGCGGGGGTAACCTCGGCCGGTTCGTCCCCCGCGATGAGCCGTCGCCACAAGCTGACACGGCCTCCTTCGTCAGCCCGGGCCTCCAGCCAGTAGACGTGCCGCCCATCGATCTGCACAGTGGAGACTCCCACTGAGGAAGCAGTCAGCTGGTCGATGGAGATCGGAGATGCCCATGATCCGTACGGAGCAATTGTCACGGGCTCAATGTATGAGTTGCCGCGCCGCGAGACGCGGATTCCAAGCGCGATGCGGAGCGGTGAACAAAAAGGGAGTGCGAGTCGCCTGCGACCTCTTGGTGCAGCTGTGGCCCATGGTGCAAGATAGGGACCACACCAGGTCCGCTCCGCGTGACGTGCCTGAGGCTGTTGGGGAAGGCAGCCCTCAGGTTGCCTTTGGTCTCGCACTTGGAGGATCTGGTCATGAGCACGACCCGTGGAGTTCTGTATATCCACTCCGCGCCGTCAGCACTGTGCCCGCACATCGAGTGGGCGGTCGGCGGCGTCTTTGGTATGCCCGTACGCGTCGACTGGATTCCTCAGCCGATCGAGCGCGCCTGCTATCGGACCGAGTACTCCTGGACTGGCCCGTGTGGCATAGCAGCCCGACTGGCGAGCGCCCTCAAGGGCTGGCAACGGGTTCGTTTCGAGGTGACCGAGGAAGCCACCTCAGGTACTGAGGGTGAGCGCTACTCCTACACCCCGACACTTGGCATCTTCCACGCGATCACGGGAATCCACGGCGACATCATGATTCCCGAGGATCGAATCAAGCACGCCATCGCGCTCTCCGCTCTCGGCGGCAAGGACCTCACCGACGCGCTGTACGGCCTACTCGGCCGCGCCTGGGACGAAGAGCTCGAACCCTTCCGCTACACCGGTGACGGGGCACCGGTCCGCTGGCTGCACGAGGTCGTCTGACTCCCTCACACGTCAACTCGTCAGCGTAGGTGGTCTCTATGGCGACCACCTACGCTGACAAGTTCGCGTAGGTCAGAGAGGGATGTTGGTGTGGGCTCCGCGTTCACCGGTGTCGGCCTCCCGAATCGCATCGGCAAGGGCCGATCGGGTCGCGTTGGGCGCCACGATCTGGTCCACCACCCCGATCTCGACCGCCTTTTCCACGCCACCGGCAATCCGCTCGTGCTCGGCGGCAAGTTCGGACTCGACTTGGGGGCGCACGTCGTCGGCGACCTCAGCCAGCTTTCGCCGATGCAGAATGCGAACGGCGGCGATCGGGCCCATCACGGCCACCTCGGCTCCCGGCCATGCGAAGACCCGGGTGGCACCGAGTGAGCGCGCATTCATAGCGATGTAGGCGCCGCCGTACGCCTTGCGGGTTACCAGCGTCACCCGCGGCACGACAGCTTCGCCGAAGGCGTGCAGCAGCTTCGCGCCGCGACGTACCACCCCGTCCCACTCCTGCCCGACACCCGGCAGGTAGCCCGGTACGTCCACGATCACCACCAGCGGCACACCGAAGGTGTCGCACATCCGAACGAACCGAGCTGCCTTCTCCGCGCTGAGTGAGTCCAGGCAGCCTCCCAGCCGCAGCGGGTTGTTTGCGATGACGCCGACCGTCCGCCCGCCAAGCCGCCCGAGCGCGATGGTGATGTTGGGAGCCCACCGGGCGTGCAGCTCGACCGTCGAGTCCTTATCCAACACGCCATTGATCAGTGGATGCACGTCGTAGGCTCGCCTCGGCGACTCAGGCAAGAGCGCAGCAAGATCAACATCGGCCACCTGCCTGGCGGTCAGACCCTGACTGGCCAGCAGGGTCGCCAGCGCCCGGCCCTGCTCGATGGCATGCGACTGGTCGTCGGCGACCACGTGCACCACACCTGATCGGCGCCCGTGAGTGTCCGGTCCGCCCAGCCGCAGCATGTCGACATCCTCACCGGTGACCGAGCGCACGACATCAGGGCCGGTGACGAAAATCCGACCTTCCGGGGCCAAGATCACCAGGTCGGTCAACGCCGGTCCGTACGCCGCGCCGCCGGCTGCGAAGCCCAGCACGATGGAGATCTGCGGGATCTTGCCCGAGGCCTGGGTCATCGCGTGGAAGATCCGACCGACGCCGTGCAGGGACAGCACACCCTCGGCGAGGCGGGCGCCGCCGGAATGCCAAATCCCCAGAATCGGCACCCGGTCATGCATCGCGCGCTCATAGGCCCGCACCACGACATCGCAACCGTCCATGCCCATCGCGCCGCCCATCACGGTGGCGTCGGAGCAGAAGGCAACCACCCGGCAGCCGTTGATGGTGCCAGTCGCGGCCAACATCCCAGAGTCGTCATCCGGAGTGATCAACTCGATCGAACCGGCGTCTAACAGGGCCTGGAGTCGGAGGTTCGGATTGCGCGGGTCCTGCTCGCGTGGAAGCTTGATCTTTTGGGGTGCAGCGGTAGCAGCGCGGGCTCGAGCGGCCCGCGGCCCGGGTGCGGTGCCCCGCTCGGTCGTTGTTGTCATCTCAAGCCTCCTGTGGCGTAGGCGTTGGTGAAGGCCACGGCGACGTTGTGACCGCCGAAGCCAAACGAGTTGTTGATCGCCGCCAGGTCGCCGATTGGCAGGTCGCGCACCTTGGTGGCGATGTCGATACCAAGATCAGGTTCTGGATTGTCCAGGTTGATGGTGGGCGGGACCTTGCGGTGATAGAGGGCCAGCAGGGTCGCGAGTGATTCCAACGCCCCCGCGCCGCCAAGCAGGTGGCCGGTCATGGATTTGGTTGCGGTGACGATCGCCTCGGTGTGTTCACCCAGTGACTGTCGAATGGAGCTGGCCTCGGTGACATCGCCCTGCGGGGTGGAGGTGGCGTGCGCGTTGACGTGGACGATGTCGCCGGGGGCGAGATCGGACTCGCGGAGCGCCTTGGTCATGGCCAAGGCCTGACTTACGCCGCTCGGGTCCGGCAGGACCATGTCGTGTGCATCGGCGGTGATGCCGGCGCCGGCAAGCTCGCCGTAGATGCGGGCGCCACGCGCCTGGGCGTGCTCCAGGGTTTCGATGACGAAGATCGCCGCGCCCTCGCCGAGCACAAAACCGTCTCGGTCGACGTCCCATGGCCGCGAGGCGCGCTCGGGTTCGTCATTGCGGCGGCTCATGGCCTGCATCTGCGCAAAGCTGGCGATCGGCAGCGGGTGGATGACGCCCTCGGTCCCTCCCACGACAGCAACATCGGCCCGGCCGAGCCGCAGCATGTCCAGGCCAAGCGAGATCGACTCGTTGCTCGACGCGCAGGCCGACACGGGGGTGTGCGCCCCGGCTCGGGCTCCGAGCCGCAAGCTGACATTGGCCGCGGAGGCGTTGGCCATCAACATCGGGATGCCCAACGGGCTGACCCGACGAGCGCCTTTCTCTTTCTGGATGTCCCAGTTGGTAAGCAGAGTGATCATCCCGCCGATGCCGGTGGCGATGGCGACCCCGAGACGCTCACGGTCGACTGGGTTGTCCTCCCGAAGCCCGTACCCGGCGTCCTGCCAAGCCTCCAGGGCGGCGACCACTGCCAGTTGCGCGCAGCGGTCGAGCCGGCGCGCCTCGACTCGTTCCAGAACCTCAGCGGGATCGACGGCCGCCTCTGCCGCGATCTTGACGGGAAGATCAGCGGCCCAGTCGGCACCGATCTTGCGTACGCCGGACTTGCCGGCCAATAGGCCGTCCCACGTCGTGTGGGCGTCGCCTCCGAGCGGGGTGGTGGCTCCGAGGCCGGTGACGACAACGCGGATGCGTGACATTGCGTGACTCCTGCGATGCGTGTCGAGTTGGGCTGATTTCAGGGCTGACCTTGGTGGGATGACCCGGCCTGATCAGCGGGGCCGATCAGGCGGCAGCACGCTCGATGTAGGCGACGGCGTCGCCCACCGTTTTGAGGTTCTTGGCCTCTTCATCGGGAATGCTGACGCCGAACTTTTCTTCGGCGGCATAGATGATCTCGACCATCGACAGCGAGTCCACATCGAGATCGTCGGTGAACGACTTGTCCAGCTGGACATCGTTGACCGGGACGCCAGCGACCTCATTGACGATCTCGGCCAGATCCGCGCGGACTTCCTCGGTGGTGGGCATAAGCAGGGCTCCTTCAGTGGTGGTTGGGATGGTGCGTGGTGCGCGAGGGATTTCAGGGCAGGATGATCACCTGGCCGGCATAGACCAGGCCGGCACCGAAGCCGATGATGAGACAGGTCTGCCCGCTGTGGGCCTCGCCCGACTCCAGCAATGCCTCGATGGCCAGTGGAACGGAGGCCGCCGACGTATTGCCCTGCCGCGCGATGTCGCGCGCGACGACGACGCGGCTCGGCAATTTGAGAGCGCGGAGCATGGCATCGGTGATCCGCATGTTTGCCTGGTGCGGGGCAAAGACATCCAAGTCCTCGGGGCGTAGGCCGGCGGCGTCCAAAGCCTCCGCGGCCGTCTTCGCCATGGTGTAGGAGGCCCACTTGAAGACTGGATTGCCTTCCATTCTCAGCGTTGGCCAATTCGCCTCGCCTTCGGTGGACCGATACGAGTCCCTATCCCAGGCCAGTGCGGCATCCCATGGCTCGGTCTGCTGAATCAGCTGAGCCTGGTCGCCGTCGGACCCCCAGACCACCGGGCCAATGCCAGGGGAATCGCTCGGCCCGATCACGGCGGCACCCGCGCCGTCGGCGAAGAGAAAGGCTGTGGATCGGTCGGAGCGATTGGTCATGTCAGTGAGCCGCTCAACACCGATGATCAACACGTACTTCGAGGCGCCGCTGCGAATGAACGAGTCGGCCATCGCGGTGGCGTAGCAGAACCCAGCGCAGGCGGCCGAGATGTCGAAGGCAGCGGCGCTCTTTGCCCCGAGTTCGCTCGCGATCGTGGTGGCGATCGCGGGTGTTTGGTAGAGGTGGGTGACGGTCGAGACGATGACGGTGTCGATCTGGCCTGCCTCGATGCCGGCGCGGTCCAGCGCCTTCCGGGCGGCAGCCAGCGACATCATCTGAATGGTCTCGTCGTCGGACGCCCAGCGACGCTCGATGATCCCGGACCGGGTGCGGATCCACTCGTCTGAGGAGTCGATCATTGTGCAAATCTCAGCGTTGTCGACTACTCGACGCGGCCGGTAGCCGCCCAATCCGAGGATGGCGGAGTACTTAGCTCCGCGTGTCACCTTGAGCATCATCGGGTGACCTCGGTTGCATCTGCAGATTCGACGATCGGGTGCAGCCGGAGCAGCGGCTGACCAGGGGAGACGGGATCCCCGTCCTCAACCAGCCACTCGACCACGATGCCACCGTGTGGCGCGTTGACCGGCATTTCGTCGCGGAGGTTGTTGACCATCCCGACGGTGCTGTGGTTCGGCAGGATCGTGTCAGTCTCGATGTCCTCCGTGCGGATGAACTGGCCCTTGCCAGGGGAGACGATCAGACGCCAGGTGGGATTGCCGGCAATCGGAGTCGCGGACGCGGCACCGGCGTGCTTGTGAACGAACTCCATTGCCCCCTCGAGTTGATCCGGAGTGTTCAGGGCGAAGACTTCCACGCCCTTGAGGTTCCGTTTGGCGATGCCGGTCAACGTGCCTGCTGGCGGCATTTCCAGCAGACCGGTGACCCCCAGGTCGCCCATCGCGGCCATGCACAGATCCCAACGCACCGGCGAGGCTACCTGACCCACCAGCCGGTTGAGTACCTCCCGGCCATCGTGAACGACCTGACCATCGGCATTCGACAGCAAGCGGGTTCGCGGGTCGTGAGTGGAGATGGCGCGTGCCAGCGCCGCGAGCCGGGCAACTGCCAATTGCATATGCACGGTATGGAAGGCTCCCGCGACGCTGAGCTCGATGAGCCTTGCTCGGGCCGGAGGATCAGCGGCCAGCGCGGCGAGCTGATCCTTCGTGCCGGCGGCGACGATCTGGCCGCTGCCATTGTTGTTGGCAGGTGTCAAACCGTGTGCAGCGAGAGCGGCGAGCACCTCGTCTGGATTACCACCAATGATGGCCGTCATCGAGGTTGGGGTTGCGGCGCTGGCCTCGGCCATCGCGCGTCCGCGCTCGCGTACGAAGACCATCGCCTGTTCGGCTGACAGCACGCCGACTCCAGCCGCGGCGGTGATTTCGCCGACCGAATGACCCGCAACGACACCGACGAGTGGGTAGCCATCGGCTGGATGGGGGAATAGTTCGAGCGCGGCGAGGAGGCCGGCGGCGACCAACAGTGGTTGGGCAATCGCAGTATCTCGGATGGTTTCGGCTTCTGCCTCGGTGCCGTAATGCCCTAGATCAAGGCCCGATACCGCTGACAGCCAATTGAGCCGGTCAGCGAAAGTGGGTACCTCAAGCCACGGACTGAGGAACCCCGGTGTCTGCGCCCCCTGACCAGGCGCCACAATCGCGAGCACTTATGTACTATTTCCCGACCTCGACGAAAAGGCCGTAGGGGTACGGCACGAATCTTCGGATCTCCTATTGTCACTTCCCGACAGTTTGTTGGGGCCCTGCTGCTCGCGCTGTGTTTGATGCCTCCGCTTCGCTTTGGCGCGGATCGCGCTTTGGAGGCCGCCTACTTCGTCCTCGCTCGCAGACGGAAGAGCGTGTCTGCTCACTCGTCCTCAGCACGGCGGCGCGCGATCCGGGGCTTCGTCGCCGACGCTCAGTCTGGTCACAAATGCGCAGTCCGGGGCTTCATCGCCCAGGAGGTGCTGATTCGTCTGGGCGGGAGCGGGCATAGAGGCGGCCGAGGGTGATCGCCAGCCGGAGCGCGTACGCGTCACGTGGGTCGGTTGGGCTGTAGCCGGTGACCTCGTGGATGCGCCGCAGTCGGTAGCGGACGGTGTTGGCGTGAACGAACAACGCGCGTGCGGCCGCTTCCACTGAAAGTCCTTGGTCCAGGAAGGTGACCAGCGTCTCGAGCAAACCGCCTCCGGCTGCTTGCAGCGGCTCGTAGATGTCGTGGGCCAGCGCCCGGCGAGCGTGACCGTCACCGGAGAGCGCCCGCTCGGGCAGCAGATCGTCAGAAACCACCGGCCGGGGTGCCTCTGGCCAGCCAGCCGCTGCACGGTACGCCGATACCGCCTCTCGAGAACTCGCGGCCGCGTCCATCAGGTGCTCCACCGGCGGACCGACGATGACCGCCCCGGGTCCAAACATCGTGACGAACTTGCGCACGATCTCTACGGCTCGGTCGGGTGAGTTCAAGCCCGCGCCGCCCAGCACGACGATCATCCGGTCGCCCTGTACCGCACCGAGCATGTCGCTTCCTGCTATGGCTGCGCTATGCCGGATGGATTCCAAGGCCTGCGCCGGCTCCAGCTGTGGGGCGGGTCCGACGACGACCACAACGCCGGCGGTCGAATGCCAGCCCAGAGTCGATGCCCGCGACAGCACGGTCTCGTCGGTCTCGCCACGCAGCACGGCGTCGACGACCAGAGCTTCCAGCCGCTCGTCCCAGGCGCCTCGCAACTCGGCCGCCCGCGCGTAGATCTCAGCTGCCGAAAAGGCAACCTCGCGGCTGTACTGGTCGATCGCGACATGGAGGATGGGCCGGTCGCCTTTCGGCATGAGTTCATCGATCTGACTCTCGACCACCTCGATCGTCGTCCGCACCAGCTCCACGGTCTGGTAGAGGGAGATCTTGCGTGCCAGTTCGCGCGGTGCTGAGCCGAAAACCTCTGACGTACTCGGCGCCTGCCGACCCGGAGCGGCGAACCACCGTACGAAACCGTCGATGCCAGCCTGGGCCACCAGTGTGATCCATGATCGGTGCTCGGCGTCCAGCCGGCGAAACCAGTGATAGCGCGCCTCCATCTCGCCGATGGTGGCGATAGTCATCTTGCCGGTCACGCCAGCAAGTCGTTTTGCGATCGTGGCGCGAGTCTTGGCCGACGGGAGCAGGGACCTATTGATCTCTCGCGTGCTCGCGGCCATAGGGTGACTGTAGTGCCGAGTTGTCAGCTGCTCAGCGCTATAGCCTGCTGGGAGTCTGACAAGTCGGCGGACGATTGGAGGCCTGTCCCGCACGTGAGTGATCTTGATACCCGGCCCCAGGAGTACCTGTGTGAGGCTCGGCTCGACGGAGGTCCTGAGGAGTTGTTGCTGACGGCTCGTCGGGTCTATCTCGGCAAGACGACTGAGGTGGCACGCGCGCTGCCGGACAAGCAGATCCGCATGATCGGCGCATGGTGCTTTCTTGATCATTACGGGCCTGAGGATGTCAGCGGCTCAGCCGGCATGCAGGTTTGGGCGCATCCGCACACCGGCCTGCAAACGGTCAGCTGGTTGCTTGACGGCGAGATCGAGCATCGCGACAGTCTCGGCTCGCAGGCGATGGTCCGGCCGGGGGAGCTCAACCTCATGACAGCCGGCCACGGCATCGTGCACAGCGAGATTTCCCAACCAGACAAGCCGCCATTGCTGCACGGGGTACAGCTCTGGGTCGCACTGCCCGATGCGATGCGCGACCTCGACCCGGCGTTCCAGAGCTACGCTGACCTGCCAGACCTGAATAGGCCAGGGGTTCAGGGGAAGGTGCTGGTTGGTGACGTCGACGGGGCCAGCTCGCCGACACGTACATACTCGCCGCTTTGTGGTGCGGACCTGAGTCTTGATGCCGGCGCCGATGTTGTGCTTGCTGTCGAGGACGGTTTTGAGTACGGAGTCTTTGTGGTCGCGGGTGCGGTGGTCGCGGAATCGACGACAGTCGGAGTCGACCAGCTGCTCTATCTAGGTTCCAATCGACAAGACCTCCGCATCCGCAGCGACAAGGGCGGCCGCGTGATCTTGCTCGGCGGCGAGCCCTTCGCCGAAGACATCGTGATGTGGTGGAACTTCATCGGCCGAAGCCATCAAGAGATCGTGGAATTCCGGTCGGCCTGGGAACGGCGGGATCCGCGATTCCCACCCATTGTCAGCCGCTCGGAGAAGGTGATGGAGGCACCTCCGATGCCGACGATCCGGCTCAAGCCGCGTCCGCGGAGGAGCCTGTCCGAGTGAATCCGGTGCAGGCCTTGCGGGAGATCGGATTCCTGCTGGAACGCTCGCGTGCCGACACGTATCGAGTGCGGGCCTACCGCGGCGCCGCCGATGGGATCTCAAAGCTGAGTGATGAAGAGCGCCGCGAGCATCAAGAGCAGGGAACGTGGGCGAAGGTCCCGGGCATTGGGCCCAAAACCGCGACGGTGATCACTCAGGCCATGGAAGGGCAGGTTCCGGAGTATCTGCAAAAGCTACGTGAGGAGAAGCAGCCTCTGGTCGAGGGCGGGCTCAACATGCGCGCAGCGATCAAGGGTGATCTCCACTGTCACTCCTCGTGGTCCGACGGTGGCAGTCCTCTCGAAGAAATGATGATCACGGCACGGGCCCTCAATCATGAATACTGCGCCATTACCGATCATTCGCCGCGGCTGCAGGTGGCGCGTGGGTTGAATGCTGACCGGCTGCGCCAGCAGATGGCAGTCGTCGCCGATCTCAATCAGGTCATGGCACCGTTTCGCTGTCTGCAGGGCATCGAGGTCGACATCCTCGAGGACGGCGGTCTTGATCAAGAGGACGGGCTGTTGGCCGAGCTGGATGTGGTCGTGTCGAGCGTGCACTCCAAGCTCCGCTCCGACTCGGAGACCATGACGCATCGGATGGTCGGTGGGATCGCCAATCCGCGGACCAACATCCTGGGTCATTGCACCGGCCGGCTGATTGAGGGCGAACGGGGTGTCCGGCCGCAGTCCGTCTTCGATGCCGAGGTCGTGTTCGAGGCCTGTCGTACGTTCAACGTGGCTGTCGAGATCAACTCGCGTCCGGAGCGACGGGACCCGCCAACCAGGCTGCTGAAGATGGCGATGGAGATGGGCTGTCTGTTCTCCATCGACACTGATGCACACGCGCCCGGGCAGCTGGAATTCCAGATCTACGGCTGTCAGCGAGCTGAGGATCTAGGACTGGATCCGGCTCGGGTGATCAACACGTGGCGGGTTGATGAGTTGCTGGCTTGGTGCGCCAAGGCGAACTAGGGTCCGTCCCGCAACTGGAGTGATGCCGCAAGGACCTCCGGGACGCGTCCGGAGGTCCATTGGTTTCAACACCGAGTAGCCGATAACCTCACGGCGCAGTGCGCCTAGCCGACGCGCGCTTCGTTCTGGTAGCGCGCCTCGTCGGGGTTCGAGCTGGGGTTGCCCTCGCCCGTGATAATCAGATTCCGCAGACTGCTACCGATGTAGAAGCCCCACGCGTTCGAGCAGACATCGAAGCACTCGTACTGGGGAACCAAGCCTGCGTGAGTAAAGCGGATCTTGGTGGTGCCGTTCTCCTCGGAGAGCTCGAACCGGATCTCGGTGTCTATCCACTCGGCCTGGTCGTCGATGAAGTTCATGTAGTTGTCCAGGACCCGCCAGACGACCTTCTCGCCGGGAACGAGCTCCGTCACCCTGATCTTGGAGTAGTGGACGTCCTTGACTCGGAACGTGAACTCCTCGCCGAGCTTGTCGGTGTCGCCCTCGATCTCCTTCGACCACCAGCCACGGGCGTTGTTGATGGCGTCGAAGACCTCCTCCGCTGTGTGGTCGACCGCGAAGGACGTGGTGTAACTGTGATCGTTCATGGCTCCTTCCGAGGGTTAGCTAGCATTTCACTTGCATCATGCAAGTGACGATACCTGAGTAGGTTTCATGATGCAAGTACCTTGCTATGATTGAGGGCATGCTCGGCAAGACATACGACTTCCAGGTGTGCTCGATCGCCCGCGCTCTCGAAGTGGTCGGCGAACGCTGGAGTCTGCTCATCATCCGCGACGCCCTCTTCGCCGGTTCGACCCGCTACACCGATTTCCAGCGCAGCCTCGGGATCGCGACGAACATCCTCAAAGACCGTCTCGACGGCTTCGTCGACGCCGGGATCATGCGGCGGCGCCAGTACTCCGAGCAGCCCGAGTTGTACGAATACCTGCTGACCGAGAAGGGATGCGACCTCGCGCCCGCGCTCATCGCGCTCACCGAATGGGGCGACCGCTGGGCCGCTCCCGACGGTCCGCCGATCCTCTACAGCCACACCGGATGCGGCTCGAGGGTCAGCCATCGGCTCGTGTGCGCGACCTGCGGTCGCGTGGACGACCCCGCCGAGGTGCAAGCCCGACCTGGTCCCGGCATGCCCGCCGAACGCATCGAGTTCATGGAGAAGCTCATTGCGGGCCGATCGGGGGGTCAGCGAGTCGCCGCACCCTAGGATTCGGACGCACGTCCCACGCGATGACCTACATTGGCGGACCGACCACAGTGCTCGAATACGCAGCCCGTTGGAGCTATCACTACGACGAGGACCGACGGTGGGAAGTACGCGTGCCGGCTGGAGACTGGTGCGCATCGCTATGTCGAGGTGGGCAGTGGCCGTTGGGTCCATCTCTTGGCTGAAGTATCACCGCCGATCAGCATCGCCGTTTCGGCTGCCTGCTCGTTACTCGCAACTCGTCCCTCATGCGCGGGGATCTGCATAGAGGTGCAACCAATCTCAACCTGGTTTGCGGGCAGCTAATACCAGTCGCGCCGCTGGTATAACCTGTGGCGATCTACTGACCGTCGGAGGTGATGAACCGGTGGGTGAGGACGATGAGCGGTTGGACGAGACGAGGGAGCCGTCCCCTGTCCCGGTCTTCTTCCTCTCCGACAGCACCGGAATCACTGCCGAGACGATGGGTAACGCGCTGCTGATCCAGTTTCCCGACCTGCGGTTCGAGCGTCGTCTCATACCGTTCATCGCCACGGTAGAGGAGGCCCGGCGGGTGGTCGCGATCTTGGACGCGGCGGCTGGCGGCGCCGTGACGCCCCTGGCCTTCTCTACGGCGGCGGTGGAGGAGGTTCGTCAGGAGCTCCGGCGTACCAAATGCCCGCTGATCGACTTCTTCGACATGCACATGGAACGCGTCGAGTCGATCCTTGGGGCCAAGGGGATTCGGGTGGCGGCGCGGTTGCATGGCATGGGGGACGTCCAGCGCTACAACGCGCGGATGGCTGCCGTTGAGTACGCGATCGAACATGATGACGGCCAGAGCATGCGAGCGCTGGACAAGGCAGATGTGATCTTGGTGGCCCCATCGCGCTGCGGCAAGACACCAACAACGATGTACCTGGCCCTGCAGCACGGCATCTTCGTCGCCAACTACCCGCTGGTGGATGAAGACTTCGAGAGTGCTGAGCTGCCACGGCCGGTGCGTGGGCTGCGCGACCGATGTTTTGGGCTGATTACTACACCGGCGCGGCTCAGCCAGGTTAGGCATGAACGAAGGCCCAACTCACGCTATGCCTCGCTCGAGCAGTGCTCCTACGAGCTGCGCCAGGCCGAGGCAATGTACCGCAACCATCGCCTGCCCATGATCAACTCCTCGACCAAGTCTGTGGAGGAGATGTCCACCGTGATCTTGCAGGCGCTCAACCATCGGCTCTGAGACGGAGAGGAACCACCATGCCCGCACCCTCGAGTACGTCAACCATCGCGTGGTTCGCCGACCTCAGTCTCGCCGATATCGACCAGGTGGGCGGCAAGAATGCGTCGCTCGGGGAGATGGTGCGAAACCTAACGTCGGCAGGCGTACAGGTACCGGACGGCTTCGCGACCACTGCGGACGCCTACCGGCACTTCGTCTCCGACAGCGGCCTGGCCGAGATGATCACTGCTGAGCTAGCCGCGCTCGATACTGACGACGTCCAGCAACTCGCCGGCGTTGGTCGCAAGATCCGCGAGGCAGTCGCCCAGCAGCCGTTCCCAGCGAACCTGGAAGCTGACATCCGTGCTGCCTACACGCGGCTGGCCAATGACGCAGACAGCGTCTCCGGAGACGTGGTGTCATTTGCAGTGCGGTCCAGCGCGACTGCTGAGGACCTGCCCGAAGCCTCGTTTGCAGGTCAGCAGGAGACGTTTCTCAATGTCCGTGGCATCGACGCCATCCTCGCCGCGATCAAGGAGGTCTTCGCCTCCCTCTACAACGATCGCGCGATCGCCTATCGGGTCCATCACAAATTCGCGCACGAGACCGTTGCCCTATCCGCTGGGGTGCAGCGGATGGTGCGATCCGACATCGGGGCATCTGGGGTGATGTTCACCATCGACACCGAGTCGGGCTTCCCCGACGCCATTTTCATCACCTCCTCCTACGGCCTTGGTGAGGCTGTTGTTCAGGGGGCGGTTAACCCTGATGAGTTCTACGTATACAAGCCGGCATTGCGGGCCGGCCGGCCCGCGATCCTCAGGCGTGGCATCGGTGGCAAGGCAACGAAGATGGTTTACACCGACCAGAGCCAGGTTGGCGGGACAACGCAATTCGTGGAGGTCGATCAGGCCGACCTTAGACGGTTCTCCCTCACTGACGCTGATGTCACCGAGCTGGCGCGCCAGGCGCTGGCCATTGAGGAGCATTACGGGCGACCGATGGATATCGAATGGGGCAAGGACGGGCTCGACGGCCGGCTCTACATCCTCCAGGCACGTCCCGAGACCGTGAAGTCGAGGCAGTCGGCCACCCGTGTCCAGCGCTATCGGATCCGTGAACGCGGCCCTGTTCTGGCGGAAGGCCGCGCCATCGGGCAGAAGATCGGTGCAGGCACCGTGCGTGTGCTGCGCTCGGTCGCCGAGATGCGTCTCTTCAACCAGGGTGAGGTGCTGGTGGCCGATATGACGGACCCCGACTGGGAGCCGATCATGAAACGAGCTGCGGCCATTGTTACCAACCGTGGTGGCCGGACCTGCCATGCGGCGATCATTGCGCGTGAGCTCGGAATCCCGGCTGTCGTCGGCACGGGTAGGGCGACCAGCGAGCTGCAGGACGGCCAGTCGGTGACCGTCTCGTGTGCTGAGGGTGACACCGGCTATGTATACGCCGGCCAGCTCGACTTCGCGATCGAGGAGTCCGATCAGGGGAGCATGCCCGAGATCGGTGTCAAGATCATGATGAACGTCGGAACCCCGGATCAGGCTTTCGCGTTCTCGCGGCTACCGAACGCCGGGGTCGGGCTGGCCCGGTTGGAGTTCATCATCAACAATCAGATCGGCATCCATCCCAAAGCACTGCTGGAATTCGGCCAGCTCGACGAGCCGCTGCGCAGCCAGATCGCTGACGCCGTTGCGGCGTACGAGACGCCGCGGGATTTCTTCGTACGTCGGGTGGCTGAGGGAGTTGCCACCATCGCGGCCGCATTTGCGCCGCATCCGGTGATCGTACGCATGTCAGACTTCAAGTCCAACGAGTACGCAAGGCTGCTCGGCGGCGATCGCTACGAGCCGCACGAAGAGAATCCCATGATCGGCTTCCGGGGGGCTGCACGTTACCTCTCGCCGGACTTCGCCGAGTGTTTCGCGATGGAGTGCGATGCGCTCCGTTACGTCCGCGACACCATGGGCTTGACCAATGTGAAGATCATGATTCCCTTCGTCCGCACCGTCGCGGAGGGTGAGGGGGTGGTGCGACTCCTGGCCGAGCACGGACTTCGCCGCGGCGACAACGGCCTGGAAGTGATCATGATGTGCGAGCTGCCATCCAATGCAGTTGTCGCCGATGCTTTCCTTGATCATTTCGATGGTTTCTCGATCGGATCCAACGACCTGACTCAGCTCACGTTGGGACTGGACCGTGACTCAGGTCTAGTGGCCGCCACGTTTGACGAACGCGATCCGGCCGTGAAGTTCTTGATCAGCAGCGCGATCAAAGCCTGCAAGGCGCGCGGAAAGTATGTCGGGATCTGCGGGCAGGGTCCCAGTGATCATCCCGATCTCGCCGAGTGGCTGCTCGAGCAGGGAATCGACAGCATCTCCCTCAACCCCGACACCGTGGTCGACACCTGGATCAGACTTGGTCGCGGTGCGCCGCAGGCCGATTCCTGACCCTGTGTCACGTCAGAGAGGGCACCCGGACCGGCTCTCGCTGAGCCGGCCAACAGCCACAACGCAGAGAGCGTGCAGCACTTAATCGCGTTAGGGTCGGCGGGTGGATGACGTGAGCCTGGCAGCTGAGCTGGTACGCGAGGCGGGAAACCTGGCCGGCGAGATGCTCAGTCACGGTCTGGAAACCCGCTACAAGACATCGATCTCCGACGTGGTATCGGCAGCGGATCAGCAGGCCGAGGAACGCATCACTCGCAGGCTTGCGGAGAGCCGACCTGGAGACGGGCTGGTCGGCGAAGAGGGCGCCCGCAAGGCAGGCGACGGCCGAACCTGGTACATCGATCCGGTCGACGGCACGTACAACTTTCTGTCTGGCATCCCGTACTGGTGCTCGGCCGTCGGCCTGGTCGATGGCGACGGTCCCTTGTTGGGAGCTGTGTACTACCCGGCCGTCGATCAGCTTTGGGTGGGTGGGCGGGAGTTTCCCACCACACTGAACGGGGAGCAGGTGCCCACGCTGGTCAATCAACCCCTCTCGGAAGTGTCGGTCGCCACCTACCTCCACCCGCGCCACATCGGGGATCGGCAACGGATGGCCGCCTGGCAATCGGTGATTGCCTCGGCGGCGACCGCGCGGGTCCTCGGGTCAGCCTCAGTCGACATGGCTGAAGTGGCGAGCGGCAGGCTCGGGGTGTTTCTCCAGGCCAATCTGAACCCATGGGACTGGTACCCGGGTGCCGCACTTGTCATCGGCGCTGGCGGGGCTGCCGATGAATTCGTTCTCAGTTCGAACCGATGGCAGATTGCAGGCAACGCTCAAGCCGTCGAGGACGTCAGGAGCGCTCTCCAGAGTCCAGCAGACGGCTAGCCAGTCCGAAACCGGTCACCGACAACACGATTCCTACGAATCGAGTGTGGTGTCTGACCACTTTCGATCAAGAACTCCTACGCTCCCGCACCTTCTTGGGCGACGCCGGCGACAGCGGTGGGGTCGCCGAGGGAATAGCGCTCGAAGGCCTCGGCGGCCGCGCCACCTTCATACGACCCATCGCGAGCGAGAGACTGCAGCGTAGCCACCACGATCGACTCGGCATCGACCAAGAAGTAGCGCCGAGCCGCCGCTCGAGTATCGGCGAGGCCGAAGCCGTCGGTACCGAGCGAACTCCAGGTATGGCGCACCCATGGCTCGATCTGATCTTGGACTGCACGCATGTAGTCGCTGGCAGCGATCACCGGCCCCCGTGCGCCGTCCAGCGCCCTCGTGACATACGGCCAGCGTCGCTCCTCGCCGGGATGGGTGAGGTTCCACTTCTCCGAATCGACCGCGTCACGGCGCAGCTCGTTCCACGAGGTGACCGACCAGACATCCGCAGCAACGCCCCACTCATTGGCCAACATCTGCTGCGCCTTGAGCGCGGCGGTCATCGTCACGCCGGACACCAGGATCTGGGCGCGGGGTCGATCCCCCTCCAGCGGCGACGCCGCGTAGCGGTACATCCCGCGCAGCAAGGCCTCCACATCAAGGTTCTCTGGAGCACCCGGTTGGGCGACAGGCTCGTTGTACATCGTGATGTAGTAGATGATGTCCTCGCCGTCCGGGTGGTCCGGGTCGTCGTGGCCGTACATACGCCGCAGCCCGTCTTTCACAATGTGGCCGATCTCGTACGCGAAGGCGGGGTCGTAGTGGACGACTGCCGGGTTCGTGCTTGCGAGCAACGGTGAGTGGCCATCCGCGTGCTGCAAGCCTTCGCCGGTCAGCGTGGTGCGGCCCGCTGTGGCGCCGAGCAGGAAGCCGCGCGCCAACTGGTCCGCCATCGCCCAGATCCAGTCGCCGGTCCGCTGGAAGCCGAACATGGAGTAGAAGATGTAGAACGGGATCATTGGCTCGCCATGCATGGCGTACGCCGCTCCGGCAGCGATCACTGAGCCCATGGCGCCGATCTCAGAGATGCCCTCATGCAGAAGCTGGCCCTTCTCGGATTCCTTGTACGACAGCAGCAGCTTTCGGTCGACCGACTCATACGTCTGGCCATGCGGGTTGTAGATCTTGGCTGTCGGGAACATCGAGTCCATGCCGAACGTGCGGAACTCGTCTGGTGCGATGGGCACGATCCGGTGACCGATCTCTTTGTCGCGCATCAGATCCCGGAGCAGCCGCACAAACGCCTGGGTTGTGGCCACCTTGGTTTTCTCACCAGCCGGCTCCATCACCGGTGCATAGACCTCGTCGCCGGGCAACTTGATGATCGTCGGCCGCACCCGACGCTCGGGCAGATAGCCTCCCAGCTCCCGACGCCTCTCCTGCAGGTATTTGATCTCATCGGAGTCGTTGCCGGGGTGATAGTAGGGCGGGTTGTACGCGTCCTCGAGCTGGCTATCGGAGATCTCCAGGTACAACCGGTCTCGGAACGCCTTGAGGTCCTTTGTGGTCAGCTTCTTCATCTGGTGCGTGGCGTTCTTGCCCTCAAGCGCGTCAATGGTCCAGCCTTTGACCGTTTGCGCCAAGATCACAGTGGGCTGGCCGACATGCTCGGTAGCCGCCTTGAACGCCGCGTACACCTTGCGGTAGTCGTGTCCGCCGCGGGAGAGCACCTTCAGCTGGTCGTCGGACATACCTGAGACCATCTTCTGAAGCCGCGGATCGGAGAAGAAGTTGTTGCGGATGTAGGCGCCGTCCTCCACCAGGTAGGTCTGGAACTGTCCGTCCGGCGTGGTGTTCATCTTGTTCACCAGCGCGCCATCGGCGTCGGCTGCCAGCAGCGGATCCCAGTCGCGCCCCCACAGCACCTTGATCACGTGCCAGCCGGCACCGAGGAAGATCGACTCGAGCTCTTGGACGATCTTGCCGTTGCCACGGACCGGACCGTCAAGCTGCTGCAGATTGCAGTTGATCACCCAGGTGAGGTTGTCGAGTTCTTCCCGCGCGGGCAGTCCGATGGCCCCGAGCGACTCCGGCTCACCCATCTCGCCGTCGCCGAGGAAGCCCCAGATGCGCTGTTGGGTTGTGTCTTTGATGCCGCGGTTGTGCAGGTAGCGATTGAACCGCGCCTGGTAAATCGAGTTGATGGCACCGATGCCCATGGAAACGGTCGGAAACTCCCAGAAGTGTGGCATCAGCCTCGGGTGCGGATAGGAGGAGAGCCCCTTGCCCGGTCCGTGCGATACCTCTTGGCGGAAGGCGTCCAGCTGGTCGGTAGTGAGTCGTCCTTCCAGGTACGCCCTGGCGTAGATGCCGGGAGACGCATGACCCTGGATGAAGACATGGTCGCCGCCACCGGGATGATCTTTGCCGCGGAAGAAGTGGTTGAAGCCGACCTCGTACAAGCTGGCCGCACTCTGATATGTCGCGATGTGCCCGCCGACCTCGAGACCCTTGCGGTTGGCCTTGCTGACCATGATCGCGGCATTCCACCGGATGAAGGCGCGAATTCGTCGCTCGGTGTGTTCGTCTCCTGGGAACCACGGCTCGGATTCGGGAGGAATCGTGTTGATGTAATCGCTGCTCCGCAGAGCAGGCAGACCCACCTGGCGCGCGCGCGCTCGCTCGAGCAGCTTGAGCATGATGAACCGGGCACGGTTCCTTCCTTTGTCCTCGAGCAGACCGTCGAGTGACTCCAGCCAGTCGCCAGTCTCATCAGGATCGATATCGGGAAGTTGGCTGGGTAAGCCGCCAGCGGTGATGGCCGGATGAGGTCCTGGCGTCGCCATGCAAAAAGCTCCTTACGTCTCATCCAACTCCGGTGGGGCTGGGATCCAGTCGCAACGTTTCACACCCATCCTGTCACTTCCGCATGATCAACTGCACCCTGCGGGGCGCCAGGGTCCTGCGCCGGGAATACGGTGTTTATCTGCGTCGTCCGGGTGGATGTCTCGCAAGACCGACGAGGGAGGATGCCGGGTGGCATGTCGACCGAGGAGAACGTCGCGGCGCGCCGGTCGGGCGGCGCACATAGCTGGCGGATTTCAGGCGCAGGGCACTACATGCTGTTCTCATCGGTGGCCTGGGGTTACGCGATCCAGCGTGCCTCTGGCAGGCTGTGCCCAAGAGGTTCACCCGGACTGATTTCATGGCTTCAGTGCTAGCTGGAGCGAGGGCCGAAAGGAGGCGCCACGCCGGGATGAGCGGGATCTCTTCTCGCCGTGATCAGAGCGCCAAGGCGCCTCGCGGCTGCCACCCCTCCTGGCCGACATCGTGGAGGTGTGAGTGACCTCCACAGCTGGTGCCGGGGGATACAGGGGTTTGAGTGACAAGCTTGGCCTGTCGCGGGGCTTGGTGGTACAGGAACTCGGCTGGGACGAGGACGTCGACGACGGCGTGCGGGTCATGATCGAGGATGCGATCGACGCGGAGCTCATCGAAGATGCGATGGAGGCCGTCGATCTGGTGGTGCTGTGGTGGCGCGACGGGGACGGCGATCTGGTCGACGGTCTGGTGGATGCCCTGACCGATCTCACCGGTGCCGGCTACATCTGGTTGATGACGCCCAAGGTTGGGCGCAGCGGCTACGTCGATGCGGCTGATGTGGCCGAGGCGGCGGTGACGGCCGGCTTGGCCCTGACCAATAGCGTGCCTGTGTCCTCGGACTGGACGGCCACCAAACTGGTACGTCCCAGGGGTTCGCGCCGGTGAGCCTTGGGCTCGGGCAGCCCGCTCCGGACTTCATGGCTCGCAACCAGCACGGCGAGCTGCTCACAGTGAATGGGCTACGTGGTGCTCCGGCGGTGATCATCTTCTATCCCTTTGCCTTCTCCAGTATCTGCCGTGACGAGCTAGCCGCCGTCCGAGATGATCATGAGCGGTTCCTGGCTCTGGGGGCCCGGGTGCTGGCCATCTCCTGCGATGCGATGTATACGCTGCGCGCCTACGCCGACACGGAGGGGATTGCGTTCGATCTACTGAGCGATCATTGGCCACACGGCGCGATTGCGCGGGCGTACGGCGTGTTCGACGAATTGTCTGGGTGCGCGCGGCGGGGAACCTTCGTCCTCGACTCCGCGGGCCTGATCAGCTGGCATCAGGTGAATCAGATCAATGAGCCTCGCGATCTGTCAGCGGTGCTCGCCGCGACGGGGAATCTATGATGGCCGCGTGCCGCTGACAGGGGAGTACGAGCCGAGCCCCCGTAAACGGGTGCGGGAGCAAGTCGAGCATTACGAAGCCACGGACGGACGCGAAGCCAACACGCTGGCAGGCACCAGTCGGCCGGTCGTCATCTTCACTACGCGTGGTCGCAACAGCGGCAAGATCAGAAAGTTTCCGCTGATGCGAGTGGAGCACGACGGCAAGTACGCCATGGTGGCTTCCATGGGCGGTGCTGCAAAGCATCCGGAGTGGTATGTGAACGTCAAGGCCGATCCTGAGGCAATGATGGTGCAAGACGGTGCCGATCGTTTCGACGCCACCGCGCGAGAACTGGACGGCGAGGAGCGGGAGATCTGGTGGCGGCGGGCCGTCGAGGCGTACCCGCCGTACGCGAAGTATCAGGAGAACACCGAGCGACAGATTCCCGTGCTGCTCGTCGAGCGGAAATAGCTTTAGAGCCTGGAGACCGGCGCTCGTAGCTGAGTCCCAACGGGGCAGAATGACGTCCATGATCCCTGTTCAGCCGTTTGGCCGTACCGGCCACGAGAGCACTCGTCTTCTCTTCGGCGCTGCCGCCATCGGCAACGTCAGCCAGGAGGAGGCGGATCAGACCATCGAGCTGATCCGCGCGCATGGGATCAACCACATCGACACCGCTGCAAGTTACGGTGATGCCGAGCTGCGCCTCGGGCCCTGGATGGAGAGTCATCGCGACGAGTTCTTCCTAGCCACCAAAACCGGGGAGCGGACGGGTGCGCTCGCCTTCGAGGAGATCGAGCGCTCGCTCGAGCGGCTGCGGACCGACCATGTCGACCTGATCCAGTTGCACAACCTGGTTGAGCCGGAAGAGTGGGAGACCGCCTTCGCGGGTGGCGGCGCGATCGAAGCCGTGATCGAGGCACAGGCCCAGGGACTGGTCCGCAACATCGGTGTCACTGGCCACGGCGTGACCGTCGCTCGGCAGCACCTTCGCTCGCTGGAGCAGTACCCCTTCGACTCGGTTTTGCTGCCGTACAACTTCCCGATGTCGCGCAATGCAGGTTATGTGGCCGACTTCGAGGAGCTAGTCGCGGCCTGTTTCGATCGCGGCGTGGCGATCCAGACGATCAAGGCCATCACCCGTGGTCCGTGGGGGGATCAGAAGCCGGCTGCCAACACCTGGTACGAGCCACTGACTGATCAAGACGCGATTGACATCGCGGTCGGCTGGGTGCTGGGACGCGATGGGGTCTTCCTCAACACCGTTGGCGACATTCACCTGCTGCCGAAGGTGATCGACGCGGCCGAACGGTTCACCCAACGTCCCAGTGACGATCAGATGAAGGAGTTGGAGGCTGCCTTCGGGCTGGAGCCACTCTTCGTCTAGAAAATAGCGTCTGCCGCGGTATTGAGAGAATCGTCATATCTGCACACCCGTCCCTCGTGATCACTCAGGCTCGAGCGTACGGACATCGGTGTTGGCTCCACAGACCACGACACTGACGCGTTCGCCGTGGGAGGGTTGGTAGGCACCGGAGGTGAGCGCCGCGAAGGCGGCCGCGGCCCCGTGCTCGGCCGCGATGCGGTAGTCGCGCCAAAGCTGCGAACGTGCAGAGACGATGGCGTTGTCGTCGACCAGGATGGAGGTCGGGTTGGCTCGTGAGGCGATGCTGAACGCGATCTCGCCGACGCGGCGGGCGCCGAGGGAGTCGGCCGCGACGCCGGAGACCGAGACGTCGACGGGGCGGCCGGCGTTGAGCGCTGCATGCAGGGTGGGGCAGAGGTACGGCTCGACCGCGACGACCCGTGCCCGCCCTTCTACCGCGGCCGCGATGCCAGCGTAGAGACCGCCGCCGCCCACGGCGACGACAATGGTTTGGATCTCCGGTTCGTCATCCAGAATCTCCTCTGCGAGAGTGCCGGCACCTGCCGCAATCTCCAGCTGGTCGTAGGCGTGGCTCAAGAGCGCTCCGCGGGTGTTCGCATAGTCGATTGCCGCCTCATGCGCCTCGGCATACTCAGTGCCGACCTGTCTCACGTCGGCGCCGAAGTCACGGATCCGGTCGATCTTCACCAACGGTGCCGTTTCGGGTACGAACACCGTGGCGCGTACGCCGAGAGCGGCCGCGGCATAGGCGTTCGCCAATCCGGCATTGCCGCCTGATGCGACGACGACACCAACTGAAGGGTCGAGCTCACCGCGATCCCGAGCGGCGAGGAGACGGTTGAAAGCACCTCGTGTTTTGAAGACGCCGGTGTATTGCAGGAACTCGCACTTGAACCAGAGCGGCTCCGATCCCTTCGGGGGCCGAAGCAGCGGAGTATGTCGCGTGTAGCCGTTGATGCGTTCACGCGCAGCGAGGACGTCGTCTCGTGTGATCACGGCTTCACCATGTTCTCTATACGCAGTTCGTAGGAGCATCCTTGCCGAGAACTGAACCGTGGTCGTTTCCGGGACGACAGAAAGCGCGTCTTCGATGTGGGGAGAATTCTCCGGCCTGGGATGATGATGGTGGGAGCAAGCAGACTCGAACTGCTGACCCTTTGCTTGTAAGTTACCGGCACCGCGTTCGCTGCCGTACGCCAGTGTTCGAAAATCCTTACCTGTAAGGGAATCCGTCGGCAGCGAACACCAGCGAACACACCACGGCGGTCACTAATGGCGGTCAAAATGGCGGTCAGAACCATAGCGGAGCTAAGCGAATTGGAGTAGTGAGACCAAGATCAATTAACGGCTCAGATCAAAACCACAAATAGCGCCTCGGCCGGTGCGCAAACACTAGACCGGGGCGATGCATATTGAGACCCGAGTGCGCTATTTATGAGCCCTGCCGCGACCGGGGATCGGCTTCCCAGGTTGCGTGCCGGGATGATCTGGTGGGTGGGTTGCACCCGAGGGTCTTTTCTGAACTCCGGATCGCATGCCGGATTCGGCTGCGTGGGTTGCGGTTTGGGCGGCTCCGCAGGCTTTTCCGCGGGTTTCTGCGAGTCGGACAAGCTCATTCTCCTATCACTCGAATCGCCAGCATGATCACGGCGAGGCCAAGGCACATGGCGGCGGCAATCTGAATCCGAAACATATCGGCAACAAGCAGGGCATTCTTGCCATAGTTCTGCTCGACTGCGGGTGCCAGATTTCTCACAGCCTCGGCTTCCGTGTCCCCGGCGTCGCCCCACGCAACGATCTTGTCTGCCTCCATTGATGGGATCAGTTCTCGTGGCAGCGTGACGTACGCCGCACAGACGACCAAGCCCAGGAGAGCGAGCAGCGCTCCAATCTGGACGATCCAGCCGAAATCCCAGTTGGCCGCCCAGCGGCGAAGCCAAAGATTGAGACGTCAATCGCACCAAAGCCCAGCAGGGCGCCTACATTCCTTCGAATCTTCTCGGGCTGGGCCATTAGGTCGCTGAACGCGTTGCGGCTCTCCTCGAGCGCCAGCCGGTACACGGGCAGCGCATCTTCTCGGTCTCGCTCCTCTCCGCGCGCTCGGTCATCCCAAATCATCGCAGATAGTGCGGACAGCAGATCAGATTGACAGCGCGCGGGCGGCGACACGCATCGGCGTCGAGCGCGAGAGCGGCGCGGGGTGAGGTCAGGTCCGCTACGTGCCGTTTTGAGGGCCCTGAATCGACAAGACTGGGCGTGCCTGCCACCCTTGCTGCGCGTGGACCCCGACTACCTCACCAACCTCGCCCGGGCACAGGCGTCGCTGTGGCCCGTCGTGGCGTCGTGCACTCGGAGGTCTTCGGTGGGTTCAACGGTGCGGCATGCGGGGACCGGATCACCGACTCGGGAAGCCACATCCTGGTGACGATGGACGGCTACTACCGCAACGGCGAGCTGATCGACCACAAGGCCAAGGCCGACCAGGCCGTGGATGACGCAGCAGTACCTTTCCGGCGAGCTGTCGCTGCTTCTGTCGCAGTTGCCGCCTGTCGCCACGAGCCGTGCATCGATCGAGGCAGCCGTGCACCTACGTCATGTTGCGGAGACCGTCCCCGGTTGCGGCGTTGACCTTCGTCGTCGTGCGCGCTCTGGAGCTGATCGATGGTCTGTGCTGGGAGTCACTGCATCGGGGCGATATCGCGGCGTTCGACCACCAGGCCGCTCTCGGGGCTGAACTGCATGAATTCGGCGTGCGCGCCAGCCTGCTGACATCAGGTTAGCGGCGACGTCCCCATCGATTGGAGGCCCGAGCACATAACAGGACAGGATGGACCCGCCTCGGAAGCCCAGATCGCTGTTCACTGGCGAGGGGAGGAGTACTTCTACCGCCCCGCGAAGTTCATCGCGCAGGCGAACGCGGCCCACCAGTGCCTGCTCGAACGGTTCAGCGAAGACCACTTCCCCGAGTGCCGCGGCCGGTAGGTGTCCTCTTCCTCCACGTCGTACACCGACACCTGCAGGTCCACCACCAGTTTCGCGATGAGCCAGGGTACGGCGCTGGAGCCCACGTGCTCAACGCGCCCCAAACGGTGCCAGCGCGTGTCGAACCGCTGCACTCCAGTCCTCGGCGAGGCTCACCGAGTGCGGCGACGGCTCGTGCAACTCGACGGGCTCGCCGCCGGGCCGGTCGAACAAAAGGTGCTCGACTGGAAGACCCCTGCCGAAGTCTTCACCGCATCACTACGATACAGATGATCATCCCGTTGCGACGATCGCTCGAATCCGCCGTCGGCGGATTGACCTCCGGATTCTAGAGCCTCCAGCCTCCAGCCTCCGCTGCCCATAGTTGCCCTCAAGGCTGTAGTCCGAGTCTTTCGGCCCTACTTATGTCTCGCGTTGTCGCTCACAGTTGAGGTGTGGCGTGGTTCATTCGGGCGATAGAACTTGAGGACGGATGCTGGGCTTGCCGACGAAGCAACAGGGAGTATGACCGGCATCCCACTCTCGACGAAGCCGTAAGCCACCTGCGGGGGATCGCAACGCGAATTGGTCCAGCCGAGATCTTCGTTCACCGGCAGGACGGGCGAGTAATCCGACTTCAATCCGCTGAGCGAGGATAGTGCACGAACAGATCTAGCTCGACTCTATCGCAGAGCTGGGAGCCATAGACCACCCGGGGCATCACGGCGGAGGTTGACGCCCTCTCACCGCGTAAGAGCGGCCACTCTGACCTGGCCACCGGCGAGGCGAACGCCGCGTCAAACCAAAGCCGCGACCTCTGGGTCGCTGGCCCAGCGGGAACAGGTCGCCGTGCGTAGCGGGCCGGAACGGCTGCGGGCAGTGCGCCGGTCGGCCTCGACGAGCAAGTAATCGCGGTCGCCTGCTTCGCTGCCCTGGGGGCCCGCGCCGTTGCGATTCCGGTCGTTGCCTATCTGGTGGCCAGCGGCCGGATGTGCGCCGCGCATCCTCACCCCCGCCTCGTCCAGCACAGTCTCCACGTCAGCCATCGTTGTCATCCTCTCGGTGTCCCTCCAGACGTCCCTGGCGTCTTTCTAGAGGTCGTTGCCGGCGTAGGAGAGGTTGAAGCTCTTGTTGGCGAGGGGGAAGTCGGGGACGATCGTGTCGGCGAGCGCGACGGGCAGGGCGGGCCAGTTGAAGAACGACGGGTCGACGATCTTCGACGCGGGTGAGCGTGCCGTCCGGTGTCCGATTTCGACGCGGTGGGCGATGGTGCCGCGCCAGCCTTCGACGATGCCGATGCCGCTGAGCGGCCACGCCGCTGGGCGGGTCGGGCGGCTCGGCGGTGCCTGGCTGCCGTGGCAGCGGCTAGACGAGTCGGCCAGGATCGCCGACGCTGGACGCGGCGAGTTCTCTGGGCGCGTACGCGGAAGCGGGCCAGGACGTCGCCGCCGGTCTCGAGCACGGGGACGTCGAGGGCGGTCGCCGAGGTCGATGAACGGGTGGGCCGTGCGGGCGTCGATGGCGAGGCCGCAGGCGCGGGCGACGTAGCCGAGGGTGCCGATGCTCGGTGGCCTGCTGGCGGGTGAGGACGGCGGTGCCGGTGAAGCGGTCGCGGACCGACGCTGTTGGCCGAGGGCGATGTCGACGATGCTCGTGCGACGTCGGCGGCGACCTGGCGACGAGCGTGGCGGGGTCGGGCAGCGTGGCGCAGGCGGCGCCGCCGGGGAAGATGCCGCCGCGCAGCAGCCGGTGGCCGGTGGTGTGCTGCGTTGAGGCGCAGCAGCCGTCTCGCGGATGCGCTGGGTGTGGGCGTGGACGATGCCGAAGCCGACGTCGTTGCACAGGGCGCCGATGTCGGCGATGTGGTTGTGCAGCCGTTCCAGTTCCAGCAGCACGGCGCGGATGCCGTGTGCGCCTCGGCGGGCACGTCGATGCCGAGGGCGTCTTCGACGGCGAGGCAGTAGGCGAGGGTGTGGCCGACGGCGGTGTCGCCGCAGATCCGTTCGGCCAGTTCGACGCCGTCGGCGGGGTGGCGGCCTTCGAAGAGCTTCTCGATGCCTTTGTGGACGAACCAGAGGCGGGCCTTCATCTGCAGGATGGTTTCGCCGACGACGGAGAACCGGAAGTGGCCGGGTTCGATGAGCCCGGCGTGGACCGGGCCGACGGGGATCTCGTAGACGCCGGGGCCTTCGACGGTCGAGGAACGGGAACGGACCGACGTCTTCGTCGAACGGTGGGCGGGGGTCGGCGTCGTGGCGCATCGGGTGCCAGCCGTCGGGCCAGTGCTGGTGCCGGACGAGCCGGTGCGGGCATGGGGTGGCCGTCGGGTTCGATGCCGAACAGGTCGCGCATCTCGCGTTCGAACCGGCCGGCGGGAAGGACAGCGCTGGCAAGGCTGGGGATCTCGGGGCGATCCGTGGGGTCGCGCAGGACGAGCTCGCACCGCCGGTCGTCGCCGGCCGCGAACGAGGACGTACGACGACTGCGGAACTGGTCTGGTCCTCGTGGCGCGGCGATCAGCGCCAGCGCGGTAGCCGTCCTGCGAGCAGCTCCGCGACGCCGTGTGAGCCACGTCGAGCGCGGGTGCATCGACGACCTCGGTGCGCGTGCGCGGTCGGTCATGGCGTACCAGCCAGCACGTATGCGGCCTCGGCGAGCAGGGTCGCCAGCGGGCCGCCGGCGAAGCCGACGACAGCGGTGACGCCGAGCGCGACGACCAGCGGCATGCCGGCGGGCCGTGGGCAGACCTCGGGCCGCGAGGGCGGTTCGTCCGGGCGGTGTGGAGGTCCTGGCTGCGCTGGGAGCATCCGTCCCGGGTCGGGCCGGACATCAGCGTGGACGTATGCCGCGCCAACCCGGCGAACAGCATGAGGACGAGTGCCGCCGCGACCACCATCACCCAGCCGAGGCCGGCTTGGAACCCGGCCACGGACGATGGCGACCTCGGAGAAGAACAGGCTGAACGGCGGCAAGCCCAGCAGGGCGATCAGGCCGAGCCAGGACCGGCACGGCGAGAGCCGGGGCGCCTGCGCGAGCACGGCCGTCACGGCGAGCTCGGGTCGTGCCCTCGGTGGCAAGGATGTCGCCGGACACGACGAACAGCGGCGGCTTTGGCCAGGCCGTGGCCGAGCACGTGCAGCAGCACTGCGGCGAGGGCGAGCGGTTCGCCGACCGCCGCGCCGAGCGCGATGCAGGCCCATGTGCTCGATGCTGGAGTAGGCCAGCAGCCGTTTGTAGTCGCGCTGGGCGAGCATGAGCGCCGCGGCCACGGCCAGCGACAGCAAGCCCGCCGATCAGCAGCAGCCTGCGCATGAGCCCGGGCCGATCACCGGCGTCGGTGATGGCCTGGAAGCGCAGGATGGCGTAGAACGCCACCGACAGCAGCACGCCGGACATGAGTGCCGGACACGGGCGCGGGGGCCTGGCTGTGGGCGTCGGGCAGCCAGCTGTGCATCGGGGCGAGGCCGGCCTTGGTGGCGAAGCCGAGCACCACCAGCGCCGACCGCGATCGCATACAGCGGGGTCCAGTCGCTGGGCGGCCGTCGATCGAGCACGGCCCAGCGACAGCGGTCGGGCTCGCCGCGGCCGGGCGGCGGAGTAGAGCAGGACGGTCCCCAGGAAGGCGATGCGCGATCGCCGACCGAGCCGAGCACGACGTACTTCCAGGCGGCCTCCAGCGATGCGCGGCTGCGCGTGGTGGCCGACCAGGAACGCGGTGGCGATGGTGGTCGCCTCGACGGCGACCCACAGCACCCCGAGGTTGTCGGCGAGCACCGCCAGCGCCATGGCCGCCAGGAACAGCGGCACCAGGGCCGCGTAGCAGCCAGTCCGGCCGCTGTGCGTCGCGACCGGGCTCGACGAGCCCGCCCCAGGTCGCGGTAAGACCGCCACCGACGCCGACGACGATGAGCATGAAGCCGACAGCGCGTCGACGCGCAGTACGCCGGCCGAGCGCGGTCGGCGTCGACCCGTCAGCACGACGCGCCAGCGAGGGCGATCCCACTGCCGAGAACGACGAGCGGCCGCGAGCAGCCGCGGCGACCCGGCACACGTCGCTCGTCGATCAGTGCCACCACGGCCGCAAGCGACGGGACAGCGCCAGCAGCGGGAGGAGCATCAGGAGGGCCATCAGTCGTCGCAGCTCCGCGAGCTCGTCGAGGTCCATGTCGCCGAACGTCGGCGCGGATCCGTGCTGGTGAGCACCTGCAGGATCAGCACCACCAGCAGCACGTCGAGCGACACGCCGAGCTCCACGATCAGCGGCACGCCGCCCGACGTCAGGAACGCTATCGTCGCGATGCCGTTGTCCAGCATGCAGGAAGCCGACCAGCTGGGACACGGCTGCCGGCGGGTGACCAGTGCGAGGAAGCCGAACAGCACCAAGGCGACACCGACCGGCACCGCGGCCGTCGTCGGCGTCCGAGCCGGCAGGCTCGCCAGCGGCCGACTGACAACGTAGGCGAGCATGGTGAGCAACGCCGCGAGTCAACGACGCCGTCGTGTTGATGACCGGGGTCTCCTCGCGCACGCCGCTCGACCTCGCACGCACCGCGCGGGCGAGGACGCCCGGCAGCAACGACGCCCTTGAGCACGAGCACGAGCACCGCGACGACCAGACGAGCTCCGACGACCGCGGTCCTGCGAGCCGATGACGGCAACGAGCGCCGCCAGCGCCACCCCTTGCACGCGCAGCACCGGATCATGGCGACCAGCGAGCCGGCGCCAGACCATCAGCACCGCGGTCAACAGCAGGAGCCCGGCGGCAGAGAGCGAGCAAGCTGCGCGAAGACGGCGACACGGCATGCGCTACCCGCCCTGGACCACGAGGTACGACGCGGTGACGGCGAGGAACGCGAGCACGAACGACCCGGCCAGCAGCTCAGGGACCCGGAACAGCCGCAGCTTCGCCATGAACACCTCGCCGGCGGCGAGCAGTCGAGCCCAGCACCGCCAGCTTCGACGACCACGCGATCACGCCGACGACCAAGGGCACGGCCGAGCCGTCGGTGGCCACGCCCCACGGCACGAAGCAGGTTGCCGAGCAGCCCAGCAGGGCGGCGAGACGCAGCCAGGAGCCGAGCTCCAGCCAGCGCCAGGTCGCGTCCGGAGCTTTCCAGCATCATCGCCTCGTGCACCATCGTCAGCTCGAGATGGGTCGAGGGGTTGTCCACCGGGCAGCCGGCCGGTCTCGGCCACCACCACGATCCCGAGCGCCACCGACGGCCAGCAGACCCACCGGCGAGGCGACGCTGACAGGATCGTGCGATCCTGGCCGTGCACGATGCGGGCAGAGCTCCGACGACCCGACCGGGATGGACAGCGCGTACACCGCCACCAGCACGGTCGGCTCGACCAGCGCAGCGATCGTCATGTGCCGGCTCGAGCCCATCCCACCGAACGCCGTGCCGGAATCGAGGCCCAGCGAGCGCCAACGCCACGGTACCCACCAGCAGGAGCGACACCACCACGAACAGGTCGCTCGGGACCGATGAGCAAGGAAGCGGTTCCCACCAGTGGCACCAGGGCGCACGACCACGAGGCTGGAGGCCAGCAGCACCAGCGGGGCCGCCGCCGAAGACGACGGTACCCGGCCGCACTCAAGCGTCTCCTTGGCCAGCAGCTTGCGCAGGTCACGCCATGGCTGCGCGACACCGGCACCGACCCGGCCCTCCATCGGGCCCGGGTCTGGCGCATCAGCCCGACCAGCAGCGGCGCATCGCGACCATGACGGCACCTGGACGCGGCCACCAGCACGGCGTCGGTAGTCGCTCACAGGGTCACCACCACCAGGACCGCGACCAGCGCGACGAACGAGAAGCCCAGGTAGCGGTGGATGCTGCCGTTCTGCAGCCGGCGCGCCGCTCGCCCAGCCGGTCGGCCGCGCGACCAGCCGGCTCGATAGACCCGGTCCTCGACGACATCGTCGACCTGCTGGCGGTACCGAACCTGCTCGACCAGGTAGCGCGACTCCTCGGCATGGGTGACCTCAAGATCGCGCTCGGGGCCGCAAGGCGTCGTCGAAGACCCGCAGACAGCGGCTCGGCATACGACGTGGCCGTGTACTGCATCCGAGGGCTCAGGCCCGGACCCCCCGCAGCCCCACGCCATGTCGACGATCGCGGCGCGGGTCTCGCCGCGCCGAGGCCGCATGGACCACACAGGACCGGGCCAGCACCAGCGCCGCCAGAGGTCGCAAGGGCGACGGGGTCCAGCAGCGCATCCACGCCCGGCAGTCGACCCCAACACACCGACCGAGCTCGATGCCATCGGCCCCGCCGCCGAGGCCAGCCGGCCGCGACCAGGCCCCGGCGCCAGCCCGAGTCAGGACGACGAGCGGCCGCCCCCGCCAGCATCGCGACGCGCATCGCGCAGCCGCCCTCGTGGCCGTGCAGCGTCGGCCTCGGACCGCGAGGCCGCGCCAGGAAGGCCATGCCGTAGGCCTTGACGAACGTCAGCAGCGCCAGTCCGGCGGTCAGCGCCACGACCGCGACCGCTACCGGCATCAGGATCGGCCACCGCCGCATTCGTCCCGGCCGTCCCCGTGGATCAGCGACCGCAGCAACGCCCACTCGGCCGACGAACCCACAGGTCACCGGCAACGCCGCCGCCCCGAGGGCGCCCACCCCGAACGCCGCGGTGGTGCGTCGGCATCCGCGAGACCAGACCGCCGAGACGGTCCAGGTCCCGTTCACCGGTGCGCGTGCAGCACCGCGCCGGCCGCCAGGAACAGCGTCGTCTTGAACGCGGCATGGCTGACGCCAGCAGCAGCGACGCGACCGAGTGCGACGTCGGCCGGACCGGATCTCGCCCGTACGAGCGCAGCAGCATCCCGCGTCCCGACCGCGAGCATAGATCAGCCCGACGTTCTCCGTCGTCGAGTAGGCCAGCAGCCGCTTGAGGTCGGTGGACACCGAGGCCTGCAGGATCCCGTAGACGCGCCGACACCAGCGCCGAGCCGATCAGCAGCAGGCCCCACCACGTGCGGGCCCGTCCGGCACGAGCCGAAGAACGACCAGCAGCACGCCGTAGACACCCATCTTGACCATCGCGGCGCTCATCGCCGCGGACACGTGGCTCGGCGCGGCTCGGGATGTGCCCGCGGAAGCCACACGTGCATCGGGACGATGCCCGCCTTGGTTGCGAAGCCAAGCACCAGCAGGACGAACGCCAAGGACGCGGCCGTTGACTGCGGATCGATGGAACCCATCGCGGCAAAGCCGGTCCCGCGACCTGCGGCAAGAACAGCGAACCCGAGCAGGATGAGGCAGAAGCTCAGCTGTGTCATAGCGGCATACCACAGCGCGGCCGAGCGGACCTCAGGCCGGCTCGCATGCTCCGTGAGCACCAGGGCAGTGGACGACAACGCCATGAGCTCCCACATCAGCAGGAATGAGACTGCATCGTCAGACGCGGGGACTAGCTGCATGGTGAACACGAACACCGCCAACGCGGCCCAGGACGTTCGCGACGCGGCCGGGCCGTGCACATAGCCAATCGCATACACCGCGCTTACCGCACTCACCAAGCCCGCGACCATCATGAAGAAGCCGCCGAGCTGGCTAGGTGCCAGCACGACCGGATCGAAGGGCAGGGCCGTCGGCAAGACGACGCGACCATGTCCGCCGGTCAACACGACCGCGCCCGTGACGGCGCCGGCGCCGCCCACCGCAGCCACACAAACGCCCGCCACCAGGGCGCGTCGGCGAGGCGTCACAAACAAACCGGCCAGAATCGCCGTTGCGGTCAAAACGAGCTGGGCGACGAGCCCGAGCTCGACATCACTCACCGTCCGGTCACCCTGCGCAGTGCCTCTACGATGACCGGGGGCTCCGGCGGGCACCCGGGCACCTCGAGGTCGACGTCAACTGCGTCATGCGCCGCCCCGGCAACCCCGATCCCCCCGGCCAATGCCCCACAGTTGCATGCACAGTCACCCACCGCGAGCACGACCCGCGGCTTCGGCGTGGCATCGACCGTACGACGCAAGGGCTCGAACATGTTGCGTGTCACGACGCCGGTCACCAGCACGGCGTCGGCATGCCGCGGCGAAGCCACCAGACGCGCACCGTAGCGTTCGGCGTCGTACACCGGCCCGAACGCTGCCGCCACCTCAATCTCACACCCGTTGCAGGACCCCGCGTCAACATGCCGGATCTGGACGCTGCCCGCCAACGCTTCGGGACGACCAGGCAGCGGCTCGGGCAAGGTGGGCGCGGCCTCGGCCACGGCTCCTGTTCCACGAATCAACCGCACCAGCCGCAGCCAGCTCATCTGGGCCTCCCGGCGGTCGGCCTCAACTGCGCCTTGAGCTCGTCCTGCTCCGACAGCAGCTTCAACAAGATCATCCGAGCCGCCAGCAGCAGGTCACGAACCTCCGGCACACTGATCGAATAGACCACCGATCCGGCCTCGCGATGCTGAACCACCAGACCCGCACGCCGAAGAACCGCGAGCTGCTGCGACAGGTTGCTAGGAGCAATCTCAATCCGCTCCAGCAACTCATGAACCGCGTGATCCCGCTCCGACAACAACTCGAGAACCCGGATCCTGCCAGGATGGCCGATCGTACGGAAGAAGTCAGCCTTCGCCTGATAAAGAGGCATGCCTATCAGAATCGGCTCCACAACACAGACGCATATATACAGATGAACGTTTCTTCATGTCAATCCGTTAGCGGGCCGGTCACTTCCACGACCGGGCTCAAACCAACACACCTGCTGGCCCCCGGCAAAGCCTGACCTGACCGGAGGCAGCCATTTCGCTGAGTCCACCGTCCACTGCGCAGCGTGACGACGGGCTTCACCGGCGCCACCCCGGGCTTGAGCGCGTCGACTCCAGTGCCGTGGGTCTGATGGTCATGTCCGGGGCCTCGGGTTTCTGACCACACTGGCCGGCCTGATCATCCACCACCGGCAAGGGTGGACGATGACACTACGTGGGCCTCATCCCGGCAGGGATATCTGCCTACTACCTCTTCTCCTGAGCCGGATTTGAATCGCTGTCGTAGCGTTCTGATCGTTAGAGAAATCTTCGGGCACGGGGTCGCCTGATCTCGGATGGGCACACTTGTCCCAGACCGGCATGCGGTGGGCTCGGCCGGGGTTCTCAGCCGATCGGGCCGTCCCGGGGGGCCGGTTTGTCGCTAGTCGGGTTGGGCGCCAATGTGTCGTCGGGTACAAGCGACAAGACCAGGGCTGTCTCATAATCGCCAAGCGCGAGGTCAGAAACCCGGGATGAGCGGCGGGAGCCGGTGGAGCGGAACCCGAAGTTCTTCGCGAAACCGATCGCGCGCCCATTGTCGACGCCCACCCAGTAGTACAGCTGCCGAAGGCCCTCGCGGCTCGCCAAGGCCGCGGCTGCCTCGACTAGTCGCCAGGACACGCCCGTACCGCGTGCCTCAGGGACGACATACAACCCGAAGATCTCACCCGACAAGGGTTCCGCTGCGTATGGTCCCGACTTGGCGATCCCTTGCGGACGCCCGTCGCGTTCGGCGAGGAGCTGGTGGTACCGGTCCATCCGATCCCGCCAGAACTGCTCGTCCTGGTCGGCCTCATCGGCCAGCCGTGCCGAGAGCGATGCGGGGGACTCTTCCAGGGCGCGTAACCGAATGTCCTTGTACAGCGGCCAATCACTCCCATCCAGCACCCGAACCGTTATCTCGGCCATGCTTCATCGTGTCACCTTGCTGAGGCCCGTTAGGCCGTTCCCTGAGTGCGACGCACCGGTTGCTGCTGCAGGGTAGCGCTGTGGATCAGGAGCAGTTCATCAACTTCGTCCGTCAACGCGGCCCGGCGGTCATAGCTACCCGCGGGGCTGTCGGCGCACCGCAAGCGGCGTTGGCTGGCATCACCGCTACTGGGCGAGGCGAGTTAGTCTTCGACACGAGTCGAGGTTCGCCGAAGTACCGCAACAGGTGCGCCTTTGCGCAAGTAGCGTTGGTCATTGGCTGGGACACCGGGATGACCGTGCAGTGCGAGGGGATCGCCGACATTCCGACGGGCACCGACTGCGATCGCAGTCTGCAGGCCTACTTCGCCCAGTTTCCGGACGGCGTGGAACGCGCCCTTGATCACGACATCGTGCCCGTCCGCGTCCGCCCACGCTGGCTGCGGGACAGCGATTACCGGCTCGCGTCCTTCACAGTCGAGGAGACCACTTTGGGACTTTGACTCCGAAGCGACGCAGCGACACAACGTCACGCAAGCGTTTCCTGCTGCGGGACTTATCTCCGCGATGCGTCGCATCCCAGACCGGATGCTGACTCACCTCGATCTGTTTCGGTGGCCTGATTGTCGCCGCTGCACATTCAGACCCCAGTTCCAGTAGTCGGACCGCAGTCACATCCGCTCCGACGTACCCCTCGAAAATCCAAAGTCCGATGTCCGATACACCCCATGCACCGCCGGAGGTAGCTCGGGTCGACCTGACCGCACAGGCGGCATGTACCCCTTCGGGTGGGTGTGACGATGAGCCTCCACAAGCTCACCGCCGGGTCTGGGTATGACTATCTGACCCGGCAGGTGGCGGCCTTGGATGCGACCGAGAAAGGTCACATCGGGCTGGCATCTTATTACACCGAACGGGGTGAGACGCCGGGGGTGTGGATCGGTTCCGGCTTGGGCGGGATCGACGGCTTGAGCGTCGGCGACCCGGTGACGGCGGAGCAGATGCGAGCGTTGTTCGGTTGCGGTCTGCACCCGTTGGCCGAGCTCCGCCAGCGGCAGCTTGAAGGGCCAGCACTCACTATCCGCGACTTCCAAGAAGTGTCCCGTCTGGGTGTGCCGTTCAGGGTCGTTGATGGTGTCGTCAGCCCGTTTCGGCTCGAGGTGGCCGAACGCATCGCGGCGATCAATACGGCAGCCGGCCTTCCGGCCGGCGCGCCGCTGCCGGCTGCTGATCGGGCGCGGGTGCGGACCGAGGTGGCCCGGGAGTTTTTCCGGGCCGAGCATGGCCGGGAGCCGATGGATGCCCGGGAGCTGGCGGGTCAGATCGCGAAAGACTCCCGGCCGCCGACACAGACGGTTGCCGGGTATGACCTGACGTTCTCCCCGGTGAAGTCCGTCTCGACCTTATGGGCGGTGGCCGATCCGGCGGTGGCGGCTGTGATCGAACGGGCCCATCAGGCCGCCGTGCAGGACGCGTTGACGTTCATCGAGAAGCATGCCCTGTTCACCCGGACCGGGCCGCAAGGCATCCGGCAGGTTTGGGCTGGTGGACCTGCTGGTCGATGAGGTGCTGAATCGTCGGTCAGTGGCCCTTGTCGCACCACGGGACGACATCGCGGAACCGGGTGCGTTGCGGCGCGTCGACGGGTCGTCGGTCTACACCGTGGCCGGGGCCGACCTGTACACGTCGCAACGGATCCTCGACGCGGAACGGCGCCTGGTCATCGCCGCGGGACGCCGCGACGGGACGATGGTCGACGAGTCGGCGGTGGATCTGGCTCTGCTGGAGCTGGCGGCGAACAGAACCGCCCTGGATGCCGGGCAGGCTTCGCTGGTCCGGCAGATGTGCACCTCGGGGGCACGGCTGCAGCTCGCGATCGCCCCCGCCGGCACCGGGAAAACAACTGCTATGCGTGCCCTCACCCTGGCCTAGACCCAAGACGGCGGCCAGGTGCTCGGCCTCGCCCCGTCCGCGGCCGCAGCCGCCGTTCTTGGCGCACAGACCGGCATCCGCACCGACACCCTCGCAAAGCTCACCTGGTCTTTGCGGCACGGCGAGATGCCCGAGTGGGTGGCCGCGGTCGGCCCATCAACATTGCTGATCATCGACGAAGCCGGCATGGCCGACACCCTCACCCTCGACACCGCCGTGCAGTTCGCCATCGAACGAGGTGCGAATGTCCGGCTGGTCGGTGATGATCAACAACTCGCCGCGATCGGCGCCGGCGGCGTCCTCCGCGACATCAAACAGACCCACGGCGCGCTGCACCTCGCCGAGCTGCACCGCTTCACCAACCCCGCCGAAGCACACGCGACGCTCGCCCTCCGGGACGGTGACCTGAAGGGGCTCGACTTCTACCTCAACAACGGTCGGGTCCATGTCGGAGACCTCGCCACCACGACCGAAGATGCGTTCACCGCTTGGGTTTCCGATCGAGCCGCTGGGCTCGACGCGATCATGATCGCCCCCACCCGGAACCTGGTCGCCGAACTGAACGCTCGTGCCCGCGCGCATCGGCTCGATCACACGCGTGCGGTATCCGAGGTGTCTTTGGCCGACGGGAACCAGGCCAGTGTCGGAGATGTGATCATCACCCGCAGCAACAACCGCCGGCTACGCCTCAAGGCCACCGACTGGGTCAAAAACGGCGACCGCTGGACCATCATCGCAATCGGCCAGAACGGCGACCTCAAAGTCCGACATAACCGCAGCCGGCTCACCGTCAGGCTGCCCGCCGACTACGTTAGCGAGTCGACCGGTCTCGGCTACGCCACCACCATCCATTCCGCCCAAGGCGTCTCGGCCGACACCATGCATGGCCTCGCAACGGGGCAAGAGTCACGGCAGCAGCTGTACACGATGCTCAGTCGCCGCCGGCACGCCAACCACCTCTACCTCCATGTCGTCGGAGACGGCGACCCCCACACCCTCATCCGACCCGACACGATCACGCCCCGCACCCCGACAGAGATGCTCGAACAGATCTTGGCCCGCGATGAAGCGCCCGTCTCCGCCAGCACCTTGCTACGCGAGTTCAACGACTCAGCTGCCCGACTATTCGACGCCGTCCAGCGCTACACCGACGGGCTCCATGAGGCGACCGAGCACCTCGTTGGCCCCCAGATCGTTCAGATGCTCGACGGCCAAGCCGACCAGATCGTCCCCGAACTCACTAGCGAGCCGTCGTGGCCGACCCTCAGAGCACACCTGCTCGCGTTGGCGGCTGAGACCGGTGAGCACCCACTCCTCCACCTGCACACAGCTGCCGTCGGACGCGAACTACACACCGCAGCAGACATGGCCGCCGTACTGGACTGGCGCCTCCCAGACCCCGCAGCCACCGACCCAGGGCCACTACCCTGGCTTCCCGGCATACCGGAGGCGCTTCAAGATCATCACGGCTGGGGCGAGTACCTAGCGAAGCGGTCGCAACTGGTTATCGGCCTCGCAGATCAAGTTCGAGACTGCGCCGGCCAGAACAGCGAACAGCCCGTATGGGCACCGCCTGGCAGCCACCCGACTGACGCCCTCCTTGGTGAAGTCGAGGTCTGGCGTGCCGCCGTCGGCGTCGACCGCCAAGACCGCCGACCGACCGGAGCAGGACAGCTACAAGCGGCGTCCGCCCTTTGGCAACAAAACCTCGACCGAGACGTTGCCCTGTGCAGCCACCGCCTTGGCGCAGACGAAGGGAATCGCCAAATTGGTGGACCCTCTCAAGATCACCAGCGCGAAGATCGACATCGCATGCCGCCACCACACGCTGTTCGGCGGAGTGTCCCGCGCGGGCCCCGCTTGTGAGCGCCAGTGTCGGCTCAAGTGTTTTGGGTGATCAGCGCTGCGCCCCGGGCGCCGAGCAAATGGCGCGCATTGAAGAGATCGACGTGCGTACAGGACCGCCTGCGGTTGAGCGACGCCTTAGGGCTAGGTGACAACAGTCACCGGA
>CAVXAP010000012.1:0-297217 GCA_963759635.1 uncultured Actinomycetota bacterium | reverse complement strand
CCCCGGAGCGCGTGGATGCGCGGCTGGCTGGCGACGGTGCCGGCCTAAGAGGCAAATGTAACTCCCCGAGATGATCATGGAGAGTCCGGGGGTGACGCCCACAGGGCCTCGTCAAGATCGAGAGAGTCCCCGTCATGGACTCAGTCAGCTATCTCAATCCCGCACAACTTCACAGCACCTGGCCTTTACGCAAGCCGTGCGCGTCCCGGCCGGACACGATCTGATCGTGATCGGTGGTCAGAACGGTGTCGACAGTTCTGGCCGCGTGGTCCCAGGCGACCTTGCCGGACAGGCGCGGCAGGCGCTCAGTAACCTGCAGGCCTGCCTGAGGGAGGCGAGCGCCGACCTTGATCATGTCGGTCAATGGTCGATCTTGATCAAGGACGGAGCTCCTCTGTACGAAGGTTTTGCTGCCTTTGTGGAGATCTGGGGCCAACACTGGTCTATCTATGCCCGAGAACCCCCATTCGAAACCCATACTTGAGAACTACCAGTTGCGAGCTATACTTGGCCCGCTGGCCTGCAATCGCTGCAGCTTCCAACACACGGGAGGAGGACACGTACGTGTCCGAGCAAGAGCGGGAATCCCTTTCTGAGCAAGAGATTCAATACAGAGACGTGGACGCCTTACGGCGCGCAATGATCGCGTTCTATCGCGACTACAGGCCAACGGCTGGCAGGCCGCTGGACATCCCCACAGCCGAAAGTGGCGTGAGAGTTCACAACGGGAAGCGGTACGCGGTGCTCGACACCGCCACCGGCATTGACGTTTGGCGGATCAACAATGACGGGTCGCTCAGACGACTGGTGCGCTGGCCGCGCGAAATCGATCCCAAGGGCAACGTCAAGCGGTGGAGTGCTCGCGATGTCGTAATTGATTGGGAGTTCCCCCCCGATCTCAACCGCCAACAGGAATGATCATGAGCAAGAAGAAGCAACCACCTGCCTTCCAGGTGATGCCAGCACTGAGCGAGGAAGAGTACGCGGCACTCAAAGACGACATCGCGCGCCACGGCGTCATGGTGCCGATCGTGGTCGACCAGCACGGCAGGATCTTGGACGGCCACCATCGGGACCGGATCGCCACCGAGCTGGGCATCGACGCGCCGCGCGAAGTCCGGCACGTTGCCGACGACGGCGAAGCGTACGAGCTGGCACTGACGCTCAACATGGCGCGCCGCCACCTCAACCGCGAGCAGAAACGCGCCTTGATCAGATCCGAGATCGAGCGGACCCCCGATGCTAGTGATCGCGAGATCGCGCGGCGTACGGCCAGCAGCCCGTCCACGGTGGGCGCGGGGCGTCGGCGAGTGTCCAACTTGGACACCCCACTCAGCGACGAAGAGCGGCAGGAACTCGCTGATGCTAAAGCGCGCATCGAGCGGGCCAACGAGATCGTCGAGGAAGCTAGGGCGAGGAGACGGGAATTGCTGTCCAAGTTGGACACCGAGCGCACCTATCACGACTGGGTGCGTGACGCCAGAGAGGGGCGTCACGGGCTAGATGATCTTGAGAGCGAGCTACATGCTCACTGGGAGGAGTGGCAGGATGATGCGATCGGCGAGACCCCGGAGGAAACCTGGCAGCGTGTCGAGTGGGCCGTGGACATCACCCAGCAGATCAGGGATCGTCTGACAGCGCTGGGCGAGGACTCGCAGGAACTCCGGACCATGATCAACGCTCATCTGGATTCTGGTGTCCCACCGAGTGAGGTCCTAGAGTCGATCACCGGAGGGGAAGATGATCCTGGTTGGCGCATTGTGCGCGGGATGATCGATGACTGGGTACTGGCGAACCTGCCCCAGAAGCATGAGGGCAGGACATGGCGAGACAACGCGTACGAATACGGTGCGCTGAGCAGGATGCTCGGCTACGAAGATTGATCAATGAGTATCAAGATCACGAACCCGGCCACGTGTGAGGTGGCCGGGATTTCCATGTCCGAGATCAAATTGAGGCTGTCGACGCTGGCAGGGAGGGTTCAGCCCGTATCACTCCGGGCTTTCCCACGCCATCGATTCCCGACGCGCCCCAAGGAAAATCATGCAAATTTCAAAACGCTCGGGTGACGTTCACGTCGACAGCCTCAAGATCATTATCTCCTACAGCCAGCGACCGTGACAGGCAGGGAGCGTCTCCGATCGCCGGGTACAGCTCTACGTCGGTCGCCGGGGAACGGCGTCCCGTACTCAGCCAAGTGCGGCGCGTTCATCCACGCCACTTGCTGAGCTGGGTGCAGGTTCGCGAACGTTGCAGCGCAAGCGATGCAGAAGAATCTGCACCAGATGATCACGAACCTGTTGCACGTATTCGTCAGCAGAGACGGCGACACCGGCCCGCCGCAGGCTTTCGACGATCGTCTCGGTTCCGCAGTGATCACAGACCAGCGCATTCCAGGCAGCCATGATCAACTCCTAAAGTTGGCCGATGGTGCTGGATGCGAGGAGGGCTCGGCAGAGCCAGCACCAATCGACCAAGATCTTTTAGGTGATGTCAAGCAGCCTGAACGCGTTAAACACCGGAGCGTCTGAGCCAGTACGGAACCGCAGCAGAGCGCCACGCTGGCCGGTTGGCCGGAACGCTGCGCCTACCAGGTTCGGGATGAGCTCAAGCGTTGCGCCGATGCGGTCGGCAATGATGAAGTTCTGGAAATCGCCGTAGAGCAGGCAGTAGTTCTCACCCGCGCCGAAGGTGCCATCCATGTTGGACAACTCGTAGATCGGCTTGTTGAGCAACCGACCTTCACCGAGCTCGGGGAAGAGCCGCGCACCTGCCGCCGTCTCCATTTGGTTCATCAGGTTGATGATCGCGATGTTGGCAGTCTAGCTTGCGTTAGGGCTGAACCGTGACGGCAGCGCGTTCTGCAGGTTGTACACATCCGCCTTGGCGAACACGTCCGCGCCCGCTGAGTTCACGACGGAAGCGGTGCCCACGATCGCGGTGATCACGCCCTTAGGTTCGGTCGTGCCCACACCAATCGTAAAGGCTGTGTTCTGCAACTGCTGCGCGCCGTCGATCAAGACCTTTTGCAGCTCAGAAAGGAAGTTCAGCGCGTCCATCCCGACTTCGTAGCTGTACAGGATGAAGGCGTCGCCCAACAGCACGGGGATGTTGGGCTTTGCCAGCGTCGGGCCGGCGTCGGCAGCCTGTACGCCTTCCGCCTTCCACTCAGCCGTTACGCCTGCCGTGGTGACGCCTGACCATTGCGAGCCAGTCGTCTGCACAACGCGCGAGATCTGCCGCAGCGGGTTGATCGAACGAGCCGAAGTGATCATGAGCGCCGGGTCCAAGACCAGCGGGACCATGTGGCCACCGTTGGCGCCGGTCAGCGTCATCGGTGCGCGTTCCTCGAGCTCACCCTGGACGGCAACGGCAACGCGGTACGCCTCAGCCTCGCGCTGAGTCCACAGCAGGTGACCTCGCAGCGGATCGGCTACCAGCTTCGCAAACGCGTTTGCGTAATGTTGATCACCAGCCGCGCTTGCCCAGCGCGCCGCGAGGGAACGCTCGCCCTGTCCGCCTTGCTCCACAAGCTTGGTTGCTCGCTCAGCAGCGTAATCAGGAAGCAAGCCGGAGCGGGCCGCGTTGTCGATCACCTGACGCGCCCGACCGAACGTCGGATTGCCGCCGTTACTGCCGCCGCGATCATCAATACGCCGTCCGCCGCCGTGCTCGACATTTCCGCCACCGGCACGGGCAAGATCACGCAAGTGATCAACACGCGCCGCAAGTTGATCAAGGATCGCCTCATAGCGGGCAAGCTCCTCAGCATGGTTCCGCCACGCTCGGGTTACATCGGCTGGCCACTCAGAGCGCGGCGTGTCGTCAAACTCACGCGCCTGCTCAATCTGCCACTGCCGCAACTCGGCCGCGCGCCGCTCGCGGTCGATTCGAAGCATTTCAGACATTTCAACACCTGCTTTCCGATCACGCGTCAGAGCGCCTAACAGCTCTGGGTGATCACGCTGCGCAGCCTGGAAGGCCAGCCGTAGAAAGTAATCAGTAAGGCTGATATTGCCGGACATCGGCGACCTCCGGGGATGCAAGATCATGAAGGGACAATCACGCCGCCGCCAGTGGAAGGCCTCGCACCCTCAACACCGCTAAAGCGTGTACATGATCAGCACTCAAGCCCGAGCTTGCCACGTCGCGTGGACTGATGAAGATCAGAATACACCGCCGCGCGACTGGGCTATCACTGTTGGAGTGTGCAGACCCCAAGCCCGGCGCACGGCGGCAAGATCACGATATCTGGAATCACCTTTTAGTTGCACCTGACAGGTGGGTAGCCTCAGCATGCAGCAGCACCCGAAAGGGAATCTTGCAGAGTTCGCGATCACCCACCATGAACACCAGCCGCACCCGCTGGTGCGAGTTGACTTCGTTCTGACCCATCGGAGCTAGCCAGATATCTAGGTTGTCTTGATCATCTTCGGAGAGTTCCTCGCGGATCACTGCGCGCAATTCCTGGATGAGATACGGCAAGATCGGGAAGCTGCCCAGCGGCTCGACGAGCCTAGAGACGTTGATCATGCTCGGCCTCATACTCGCGGACTTCGGTAATCATGTCCAAGATCTTTTCGGTGAGTCGGATGAGTGCTTCCTCGCGCTGCTCCGCCGGTAGCGGCCAGAAGTCGAGAATGCGGGACGCGCTGAGATGGGCGCACACCATGTCGTCATCCTCGCGCTGCCAGGTCTCCCACATGGCGCGGAGTCTAATTTCCAATTTGCAAATTAGGCGACATGGCGGCCAGGTCAAAGATCCTTGACGTGGCGGAGCGCTGCGAGGGGTACAGCATCTCCGAGAGAGGACCTGGTGAGGGTGTGGACGCTTTGGCTCGAACTGCCGAACCGAGACCCGACAAGCCCAGCCCTGACCAACCCTGCCACGACAGGCCCAGAGTCCCGGAGATGCCGTCGTGGTCAGCATAGGAGCTTGATCCAAAACAGCTCGGCCAACTGAACCGTGGTTGAGGTGGCGGGGGGAGAGGCCGGAAGCCTATTCGGAAATTACGAGTAAGCCGGGGGGAGATCCCGAGTTTTCCTGCCGATCCTGGCGAATCTGTAGGAACGCCGTGGAACGATTGGACCCCCATCCCGTGTGGGGGTTAAGGGACCCGACGCCTCTGCGGGGCCCACTGCGGCCCTCACAGCCTCGCGGAGCGATATCTGAGCCGAGATGGAGGGCAGGGGAGGGGCAGGAAGCCGGGATTCCGGGGATCGGGGAAGGTCTCTTGATGTCAAGAATCTCGGGGGAGAGAGAGATCAAGCGCGCAGTGGCGGGTCGTCTCTTGATCATCTTCGATCCGACCCCCACCCCGCACGCCAGCCCGCCACGTCCGAATCCTCTGACGTGGCATTGATCAGGCTTTGCCCCACTTCCGATCACGGTCGACGCCACCCCACACGCCTGCCGTCATGCTCCGGCCAGCTTCCCAGCACTCGTTGATCACTGGGCAGCCTTGGCACAACGTCACCGCGATGGCGCGGATATCAGCTAGGTCTGACAACCACATATCACCATCGATCTCTGCACATCGCGTATGTCGACCAAGAGCAGCAAGATCGCGAAGTGCATGGGTGAGTTGATCAAGCGCGAGTGATCGTTCACGCACGCTTATGTTTGTCATGATCATCTTTCTCGGGGATCTTGATCTAGCTCAACGTGGGAGGTTGTAACCTTGGGGTGACAACCCCCTTGAGGTTTAACCTCGCGTTAAACCCCGGCCTTCTTCCTTGCGGCCCGCAACTCCACCCCCGACTCGTTCAGCAGGTTGTACACAAAGCCGTATGAACGCCCCCTGACCTCAGCGATCTAGCGGATGCCCTGCTCCCGCGTGTATCGCGTGGCGTCCTGGGAAGCCAGCCTTAAGTCTATGCTCTCCCCCCTCATTTTTGATCTTGGTACTTGGTCCTCTCGGTGTTGATTCGCTGTCAGTGGAAGCACGCGCGCGGGGGGTGCTACAACTGCTCCAACTGCGCCGATTAGGACTATTAGTGCAGTTAGTGCAGTGAGAGAGTCTCCCCTAAGGTTTGCTCTCACTGTTGCTCCGACTGCTTCTCGCGGCTCTCTTTCGGGTGCAGCCAGTACGTACGGCGCGGGAATCCGGACGACTCCACCAGCGAGCCGATCCTCACTCGCGCACTCAAGACAAACGCATGAGTGCTAGCGACCAAAGGATCACTAGCCCAGCCTCACGAGGCTCAGTGATGGATGCGACCGGGGAACTCCGCAAGCCGGCCACCTTGACCACCCCAGCGTTGGCTAATGATCTCGGCGGCGATCGAGACGGCCGTTTCCTCCGGTGTACGCGCTCCGAGATCAAGACCGATCGGGCTTGACAGCCGTTCGATCTCGACCTCGGTGAGCCCTGCATCACGTAGCCGCTGGAGCCGCTCCTCATGGGTCTTGCGGGAGCCCATGGCGCCGATGTAGCCGACCTGCGGAAGGCGCAGCGCGACTTCCAAGACCGGTACGTCGAACTTCGGATCGTGGGTCAGCACACAGACGACGGTGCGAGCATCGATCCGGCCCGCCTCGACCTCGGACGCCAGATAGCGATGAGGCCAGTCGACGATCACTTCGTCGGCGTCAGGAAACCTGGTCCGTGTCGCAAACACAGGTCGCGCGTCGCACACAGTCACGCGATACCCCAGGAAGCTGCCCAGCCGGGCGACGGCGGCAGCAAAGTCGATGGCCCCGAAGACGAGCATCCGGGGGCGGGGGGCGTAGCTGGCCGCGAAAACGCGCATACCCTCGCCGCGCCGCTGACCCTCCGGACCGTACGTGAGCAGCTCGGTCTTGCCTGTCGCCAGCAGGCCGCGGACATCATCGGCAACAGCGGCGTCAACGCGCGCGCTGCCAAGCGAGCCGGCGGTCGGGTCGGCTGGTCGGATGATCATCCTCCTGCCTACCCTCGTGGCGTCTGGATGTTCGACCACGGTGGCGACTGCCACGGGGCGGCTGGCCTCGATATCGGCCGCGATGTCAGCGAGCTCAGGGAACGTCTGTTGCGACACCTTCTCGACGAAGACATCGAGAATCCCACCGCATGTCAGGCCGACAGCGAAGGCGTCGTTGTCGCTGACACCGTAGCGCTGCAGCACGGGGTGGCCGCCATTGATCACCTCTTGCGCAAGCCCGTAGACCGCGGATTCCACGCAGCCTCCCGACACCGATCCCACCGCTGAGTAATCGGGCCCGACCAACATGGCCGCCCCGGGCTGTCGGGGCGCCGAACGCCAAGTGCCGACGACGGTGCCCATACCCACGGTCTCGCCTGCCCGCCACCATGCCAGCAGATCACTGAGGACATCACGCATCGGTGCGCGTCTCAGGCATTGGCGAGTACCTCCAGAAGTTCCGCGAATGTCGCCAGCGAATGTCCCGCGACCATCCGATCAAGGTGAGGCAGACAGGCCTGAATACCGGTCTGGATCGGAGCGTACCCCGCCTTTCCACGATGCGGGTTCATCCAGATGACCGCGTACGCGAGCAGTCGGAGCTGCCGCATCTGCTCACTGAGCAACTGCGCATCGCCACGCTCCCAGCCGTCGCTGGCGATTACCACGATCGCACTCCGCGCCAGCCCGCGGCGACCCCAACGGCTCAAGAACGCGCCGATCACCTCTCCCAGACGAGTGCCCCCGGACCAGTCAGGTACCAGCCGCCCCACCGCGGCCAGCGCCTCGTCGGCCTGCCGCACTCGGAGGGCAGGGCTGATTCTGGTGAGCCGGGTGCCAATTGTGAAGACCTCGACCTGGTTGGGCATCGTACGGACGATGCGATGCGCCAGACGCAGCAGGGAGTCCGCGTACGGCTGCATCGAGCCGGATACGTCGATCAACATGACGACTCGCCTGCGACGTACGCCGGAACGCCGGCGGCGGAGCCGGGCCAGTTCGCCGCCAGCACGCAGTTGGGCACGCAGCGTCCGCCGCAGGTCGACCGAGCCGCGATGATGGGGCCGTTGTCGCAGTGCCCGTCGGAGCGGCGCCACCACCTCGAGGGTGTCGAAGAGCATGGCGAGCTGCGCTCGCTCCTGCTCGGTGAGAGTTCCCACATCGCGGTGACGCAACACTTCAGTCGTGCTCGCGCGTGCCGCTAGGAGGTCATCTCCGGACACATCTCCAGAGCCCGATTCAGGTTCTAGTGACGCTTGCAGCTGGCGTGGCGCCGGAACCGGCGTTGCCGGCCTCGATCCGTCAGGTAAGGGGGTGAACCAGGCGGTGAAGGCCTTGTCATAAAGCTCGCTATCGTCCAGCGAGGAGCATAGGGTCGCCCGGCCGGACCAGTAGGTCGCGGCTCGATCATGGAAGCCGGTCAGTGCGACTGCCTCGACGAAGGCACTTGTCCGATCCGGGGTCACTGCCATGCCTGCTGCACGGAGAACGTGGGCGAAGCCGACGAGCAGTTCGTCGGCCGCCGGTGTTCTCGAGGCAGTCATCGCCGGCTACCGAGAGAGAATCGCGTCGAGGGCGCGCCGGACTCGCTCGGCGTCCTCTCGGTACTTCAGGACTGCTCCCAGAGTCTCTGCCGCGGACGCCACGTCCAGCTGCTCGTGGCCCAGGCGCTCGAGAGCGCGAGCCCAATCCAGGCTCTCGGCAACCCCCGGCGGCTTGAGGATGTCATCGCTAGCCCGGATCCGCTGCACCGCGTACGCCACCTGGGTCGCCAGCTCAACATTCACATCAGGCAATCGGGTTCGGATGATCTCGATCTCGCGCGCCAGCTGTGGATGGTCGATCCAGTGGTAAAGGCAGCGACGCTTGAGGGCGTCATGCAGTTCGCGGGTTCGGTTGGAGGTGATCACCACCATTGGCGGGGTTGCCGCCCTCACCTCCCCGTACTCGGGAATGGTGACAGCGAAGGTGGACAGCACCTCGAGCAGAAACGCTTCGAACTCATCGTCAGCACGGTCGATCTCATCAATCAGCAATACCGCATTCGAGGACCGTAGGGCCTTCAGGATGGGCCGCTCCAGCAAGAACCGCTCGTCGAACAGCGACGCTTCAAGTGCGCTGGCATCAAGATCATCTCCGGCGGCCGCCTCGACGGCCCGGAGGTGCAGGATCTGGCGGGGGAAGTCCCAGTCATACAGCGCCTGGCTTGCCTCGATGCCCTCATAGCACTGGAGACGGATCAACTCAGCACCAGTGACGGTTGCCCACGCCTCGGCGAGGGAGGTTTTGCCTGTGCCAGGTTCGCCCTCGAGCAGCAGCGGCCGGCTCATCGCTGTTGCCAGGAAGAGCACGGTCGACAACCCCTCGCTAGGAAGGTACCCAGTGCTTCGCAGCGCGTCGCCGATCACTGCCGGACTGAGGGTGGCGGAGGTCAACACAACTCGCTTCGCTCCCGCCTTTCGTCACTGTCACTATGTGTCGTGGTCCTGGCCACTCGCCAGATCACCACATTCCACACTATGAGCTCCATGCTGGACGAGATAATCCTTGGCTCCGCTGTCTCCGGTCAGGCCGACCATGATCAGTTCCAGATGGTCGCGGCCAACGAGCACCGGGTGGCCGGGACGGCCCCCGTACGTGGCGCGGGCTAATGCGGCAGTGCCGGCCGGCGAGTGCCGAATTATCCGGCGTACGACCTGCGGAGTCACGTCAGGCAGATCGACGAGGTGCACCAGCACCGCCCGCCATGACACCGCCTGCGCGGCGAGCAGTCCGCTGCGCAAGGAGCTGCCCATGCCCTGCTCCCAGCCCGGGGCGTCGACGAACGTGATGGCCGGGTCGGCAGCAAGAGCGGAGCTGGCAACAAGGTCGCGGGCACGTGTGGCCTCGCATCCGAGCACGACGATAACGGCGTCACAGCCGCCGTCCCGCAGCACCTTGATCGAGCGCTCCAGCCAGGACGTGCCATCGGCGTCGACCCGCAGCGCCTTCGGTCCGCCAGCGCGCCGTCCGGCTCCGGCGGCCAGCAGGACGCCGAGAATGCGGCCGTCGGGCGCGCGCGGGTCCCGGTCAGGCGCGGGAAGTATCACCGATGCCTTGATCATCATCATGATCATCGAGGCCGTCGTCGTTCTTGAGGGCTAGCTGAGCTAGGACGGCATCATGCAGCCGACCGTTGGTGGCGTACCCGCCGGTTCCCAGCGGCCCTGGACGGCCGTCGAGATCGGTAAAGCTCCCGCCGGCCTCGGTGACGATGATCGAGCAGGCTGCCATGTCGTGCAGCTCCAGCTCAGGCTCGCAGGCAATGTCGACGCCACCCTCGGCGAGCAGCATGTAGGACCAGAAGTCCCCGTAGGCGCGGGTCCGCCAACAGCGACGTAGCAGGTCCACGAATTGCTGGCCTTGGCGTGACTCGACCCATGCAGAGATGGAGGCGTAGCTGAGCGAGGCATCCTCGATCGTCGCAACGTTGGAGACGTGGATCCGGGTAGCCGACATCAGCGATTTGCCGGCGTACGCTCCGCCGTCCAAACTCGCCCACCAGCGACGACCTAGCGCGGGCGCGCTCACTACTCCAACGACCGACTTGTTGCCGATCATCAAGGCAATCAGGGTCGCCCATACGGGCACTCCACGGACGAAGTTCTTCGTGCCGTCGATGGGGTCGATGACCCAGCGACGTGGCCCCCAGCCGGTGTCGGCCATCTCCTCCCCATGCACCGCATCACGCGGTCGGGCACGGCTGAGCGTCCGCCGGATGGCCTGCTCGGCGGCGGTGTCGGCATCGGATACCGGTGTGAGGTCCGGCTTCGAAGTCACACGCAGGTCGAGGGACTTGAAGCGGCTCATCGTGATCGAGTCGGCGTCATCGGCGAGTAAATGGGCCAACCGGAGGTCGTCGGTCAGGCCGCGGCGGAGCGCATCATTAGGCCCTGTTCTCGCGGTGTCGGGGACGGGCATGGTGCCTACGCTACTGGCCGGAGCCCAGCATCCGGCGAAAAGACTCAAGCCGAGAGGGCGAGAGATCGCCGTTCGCGACAGCGGCGTCCAGTGCGCACTCTGGCGCTGTCTCATCATGCAGGCAACCGCGAGGGCAGTTTTCGGTGATGGCCCGCAGGTCATCGAAGGCGGCGATGATCCGGCCACGGCTGACGTGGCTGAGGCCGAAGGATCGTACACCGGGAGTATCGATAACCCAGGAGTCCGTTGCCTCCAGCAGTCGGAGTGCGATGGCCGAGGAGGAGATGTGGCGGCCGCGTCCGGTAACGACGTTCACCGCACCGATCGCGCGATCGGCACCGGGGATCAGGGCGTTGACCAGGGTGGACTTCCCAACCCCCGAGTGGCCTACGAAGACGCTGCGGTGGCCGCGCAGCCTCGCGCGGAGCGGGTCCAGATCGGCGCCCGGGAAGACCACCTCCACCGGGACCCCAAGCGGCTCGTACTGTGCGACGAGGGCGTCGGGTGCCGCGAGATCGGCCTTGGTGAGGCAAAGCAGCGGCTGGATGCCGGCGTCGTATCCGGCAACCAGGATGCGATCGATCATCCCGGTACGTGGCGGCGGGTCCGCGAGCGCAGTGACGATGACGAGCTGGTCGGCGTTGGCCACGATGGGCCGCTCGTACGGATCGTCGTCATCGGCCGTGCGACGGAGCACCGTCTCCCGCTCCTCGACCTGGACGATGCGCGCCAGCGTGCCCTCCGCACCGGACGTGTCACCAACCACGCCCACCCGATCGCCAACGATCACGCCCGTCCGACCGAGTTGACGCGCCTTCGTGGCGGTCACGTCCCGATCAGAGACCAGCACGCGGAAGCGACCGCGATCGACCGTGATGACCATGCCGATCTCGGCATCGGCGTAGTCGGGTCGGTCCTTGGTACGCGGCCTGCTGCGGCCTCGCGGACGGTCGAACGCCTCATACTCGTCGCGCCGTAGGCCGCCGTAGCTCACTGCCGAGTCGCCTCGCCTGCTGACGCTTGCACGGAGTCGTTGATCATCGTTGTCCAGAGACGCTCGAACTCCGGCATGGTCTTGCTGGTGCAGCCGATGTCGTCCAGCACGATCTCCGGAACCACGAGGCCCAGCAGGGCTCCGGCCTGCGCCATCCGATGATCGGCGTAGGTGTGCCACATATCGCCGCCGAGCAGCCGCGGGTGGATGGTCAGCCCGTCGTCGGTTTGGCTCACGTGACTGCCGAGCCGATCCAGCTCGGCTTCGAGTGCAGCCAGTCGATCGGTCTCGTGGCCGCGGATATGCGCGATACCTCTGAGGTGGCTGGTGTCGTAGGCCAGTGCAGCGACTGCCGCGATCACGGGCGTAAGCTCCGCAGCACCGCTCAGATCAAGATCAACTCCGTGGATGTGATCGGTTCCTTGCACCCGAAGGCTGCCGCCTTCGATGGTCACATTGGCGCCAAAGCGCTGCAGGATTTCGCGGATTGCATCGCCGGGCTGGATCGTGTTGCTTGGCCAGCTGGGTACGGTGACGGTTCCGCCGGTTATTGCCGCTGCGGCGAGAAACGGTGCCGCATTGGACAAGTCCGGCTCAATCGTCACGTCAAGCGGTTGAATAGCGCCGGGAGAGACGACCCAGCGGTCCGGCATCGTGTCGTCGATGTCGACCCCTCGCGCACGCAGCATTGCCAGAGTCATTTGGACGTGAGGACGCGAAGGAACTTCATCCCCGATGTGCTGGATGTCGATCCCGTCGGCGTATCGGGCGCCGGCCATAAGCAGGCCGCTCAGGAACTGGCTCGACGCCGACGCGTTGACGGTCACGTCGCCGCCTGGGAGCTGCGGGCGGCCGGTGAGATTGAACGGAAGCGAGTAGCCGTTGCCGTCGACCTTGGCGCCGAGGAGCTTGAGCGCACCCAGCAGTGGGGCCATCGGCCGCGCGTACGCCTGCTTGTCGCCGTCGAATCGCACAGTGCCGTCGGCCAGGGCGGCAACCGGAGGAACGAAGCGCATCACCGTACCGGCAAGGCCGCAGTCGATGGTGCCACCAGCGACAAAGGCTTTGGGTGGAATGATCTGCCATCGATCGTTGTCCTCGACGATTTCTACGCCGAGCGTGCGCAGCGCGTCCCGCATCAGCAGGGTGTCGCGCGCCTCCAGACCGCCGGTGATCACCGATGGTCCACTGGAGAGAGCCGCTAGCACTAAAGCCCGATTCGTCTCCGATTTGGAACCGGGGAGAACCACTGTCGCAGTGATCGGTGCCGGCGCCTCAGGCGCGGCCCATTGTTGAAGTCCAGACACCCCTCAGATCCTAGGCACTTCGTCCCCCAACCACCGACTTGTCAGCGTCTCAAAGGGCTGTAGCACGCTGAGACACTGACAAGTCGGTGGTGAGGGAGTCAGTTCTCGCCAAGGTGGACGTTCTCGCCGATCTTCTTGGCCTTCTTGGATACAACCTTGGCTTGCTTACGCGCTTGCTTCTTGGCCCTCTTGGCTGCCTTGGCCGCGGCCTCTTGGGCTTCCTCCGCCTGCTTCGCTGCCAGCGTCTTCGCCTCTTTCAGCTGCCTCGCTGCCTGCTTGCGTACCTTGCGCGAGGATTTAGCGACCGCCTCGACCAATGCCACGCCACTTGCGACTGCGGTGTCGGCCAGCTCGCCAGCACTCCCGGCCGCCTTGCTCGTGCTCTTGGCCAGCTTCTTGGAGGCCTTCCGGGCGTCCTTGGCCAACGTCTGACCGCCCTTCTGGGCGCGCCAGGTCAGACTCGGCTTGCCCTCGGTGTCTTGGGCAGCGAGGAGCACCCCACCGAGCAGGCTCATATTTTTCAGGAAGTGGGTGCGATCCTGCGCGCGCTCTTCCGAATCTTGTACCGTCCAGAAGGGGTGCTTGGCGATGGTGCTCGGGACGAGTGAACCGGCCAGCAGCAACGCACCGAGACGGCGGCCCTTGCCAGTCGCCAGGGCGGCGCCACCCAGCACCTGAGTTATGCCATGGACGCGCACCAGGGTGACCGTACTTTCCGGCACGTAACCGGCGACCTGCTCCGGCGCGTACTCCTTGACGAGGGGTACGACACGATCCACAAGAGGCTCGGCCGCCGGGACGAGCGCTTCGGGATCACGGATCGCCTTGATCCCTGCCGAGACGAAATAAGAGGCCAGCATGGTCCGAGCGACAGCGTGCAGCAACGTCATAGGTTATTCCTACCGTGACTGCTCCTCGCCGACCAACACGGGTGCCCGCTTTTGGCCAACGCGACGAAGCGTCATCACCAGGGGATGGTCCGTACCCGCGGATAGGCTCGAATCCATGTGCGGACGCTATGCAACCTCAGCCAGCCCGCAGGACCTGATGGAGGAGTTCGAGGTCGACGACCTGTTCGACGGCCTGCCCGGCCCGGATTACAACGTTGCGCCAACTGTCGCGGTGCCGGCCATCTTCGAGCGCCGCGTCAAGGACACGGCCGAGATTCGGCGCCGGCTGGCTCCACTGATCTGGGGGCTCGTTCCGTCCTGGGCGAAAGACGCCTCGATTGGTTCGCGGATGATCAACGCTCGGCTCGAGACGGTGGCAGAGAAGCCTGCGTTTCGCCGCGCCTTCAGCGCTCGCCGATGCGTGTTGCCAGCGGACGGCTTCTACGAGTGGTACGCCGCCGAGTCGTCGGGAAGTTCCTCCACCAGCCGCGGCCGCGGCAAGGTCAGGAAGCAGCCGTTCTTCATCCATCGGGCAGACGGTGAACGGTTGGTGATGGCCGGGATCTACGAGATCTGGCGGGACCCACAGAGAGATCCCGCCGACGACTCGGCCTGGCTGCGCACCTGCTCCGTGATCACGACCCAGGCAACCGATGCGGCCGGGCACATCCATGATCGAATGCCGATGGTGATCACTCGGGACGCCATCGACGCCTGGTTGGATCCTACGATCACCAATCCGAAGCGTGCGATGGAGCTTCTCGCGGTCACCGAAGCGGCTGCCCTTGAGGCGTACGCGATCTCAACCGACGTCAACAGCGTTGAGAACAACAATCCCTCGCTCGTCGAGCCGCTCGCCGCGGAGCCCGAGCCAACGCCTGATCAAGAGACGCTGATCTGATCATGACCTCGACGGTCGTACCGGTGGATACTCCACAAGGGCCCGGCAGGTTGTTCCTCGATCCTGCTGAGCAGCCGAGTTCGATCCTCGTGCTCGGTCATGGCGCGGGCGGCGGCATCGCCGCGGTCGATCTTGAACTGCTGGCTCAACACTTGCCTGCAATCGGCACGAGCGTGGTGCGATTCGAACAGCCCTGGCGTACGGCAGGGCGCAAGGTTGGCGCGCCGCCGCCCAAGCTGGACGAGGCGTGGTGTGCTGCGCTCGACTGGCTGGTCGGCCAGGAGTGGGGCCAACATCAGCTCCTGGTGGGTGGTCGAAGTGCCGGCGCTCGAGTGGCCTGCCGGACGGCGTCGCACACAGATCCGGCGGCAATCGTGTGTCTGGCATTCCCGTTGCATCTTCCTGGTCGGCCCGAAAAGTCCCGGGTCGCGGAGCTGTTGGCACCCGTCGTGCCCAGGCTCGTCCTGCAAGGCACCAAAGACAGCTTCGGCACCCCGGAAGAGATCCGCGCGGCCGTCGGCAATGCGCCGGGTATCTCGGTGATGGAGTTGCCCGGGGCTGACCACGGTTTCCGGATCGTCGGAGCGCGATCCGTGGCGAGCGCAAGCAGAGCACCGACAGCGAAATCTTCCCCGCTCAACCCAACCGAGCTCCGCACGACTGTTGTCGCCGAAGTCAGCAGATTCATCGGGGCTGTAGCGGGAATATCGACATCATGACCGCGTTGCACATCACATGCCCCTACTGGTGGATGGCTGGGCCGAGCAGTCGATGCTGCGCACCTCGCCACTACTCTCGTACGTGATGAGCATCCCAAGCGGCTCGAATGCCTCAGGTGCACGCGCGCCAGACAGCGATGCCGGTCACGCCGAGACGTCGGACGAGCGACATGCGCGGTTTGAAGAAGATGCACTGCAATATCTCGACCAGCTCTACGCCGGTGCCCTGCGCATGACCCGCAATCCGGCTGATGCCGAGGACATCGTGCAGGAGACCTATGCCAAGGCATACGCATCCTTTCACCAGTTCACCCCGGGCACGAACCTGAAGGCATGGCTCTATCGGATTCTCACCAACACCTACATCAACTCCTACCGGAAGAAGCAGCGGGAACCGCAGCTCTCCGACGGGGAGAACGTGGAGGACTGGCAGCTCGCCAGAGCCGAGTCTCACACGTCCAGTGGGCTGAAGTCGGCGGAGATGGTGGCGCTCGAGAACCTGCCGGATTCTGATGTGAAGGAAGCTCTGCAGCAACTCGCTCCAGACTTCCGGTTGGCCGTCTATCTGGCCGATGTCGAAGGCTTTTCTTACAAGGAGATCGCCGAAATCATGGGCACGCCAATCGGAACCGTCATGTCACGGCTCAACCGCGGCAGGACCCAGCTGCGCAACCTGTTGGCCGATTACGCCCGCGAACGAGGCGTGAAACGACCGGAGGCGAGCAGGACATGAACATCGATCGACCGGGCGATACATCGTTCGATGACTGCGAGCACGTGCTCGAGCGGGTGTATGAGTTCTTGGACAACGAGATTGACGCTGCCAGCAGCGACGCGATTCGCCGGCACCTCGCGATGTGTGAGCCCTGCCTCGACAAGTTCGATGTCGAGGAGGCCGTCAAGTCGCTGGTCCATCGGCGCTGCGGAGGGGACGTCGCACCGAGCCACCTGCGAACGAAGATCGTGACGCAGCTGACAGTGCTTCGCAAAACACTCTGATCAAAACGCCAACAAACCCCACGGGAGCTACCCGTGGGGTTTGTTGTTTTCAATGCTCCCTGCCGTCAGGCGTTGGGACGCTTGCCGTGATTCGCGCTCTTCTTCCTGCGGGCGCGTCGCTTGCGGGCACTCTTAGCCATCTGACCCCTCCTGGTAAACAGGCGTCGATTCTGCCACAGAGACTGAGAGATCCAACGCGTGTTGGATACAGCCGTAGGGTTGCGGCATGCCGTCCATGTCGGAGATCATCTCCGAGCACACTGACCTCTCTGAGGCTGACCATCACTGGTTGAAGCTGCTGGTCTCGGAGTGGCAGTTGCTCGCCGATCTCAGCTTCTCCGACTTGGTGTTGTGGGTGCTCGACCGCGATCCGAACGTCTTCTGGGCGGCCGGCCAGATCCGCCCGTTCACCGGAGCGACCTCGCTGTTCGACGATGTCGTGGGCGACCTCATCGCGTACTCGCCTGAGCACCTGGTCTCGGAGGCCTTCCTCAGCGGCAAAATCGTCCAGACCAGTGAAGGCAAGCTGCAAGCCGGGTTACCTGTCGATACTCATGCCATCCCGGTCAAGGTCGGCGAACGGGTGATCGCGGTCGTCGAGCAGCGCACCAGTGAGCTCGGCGTGAGGGCGCCGAGCTCATTGGAGAAGGCCTACCTGGAAGCGGCAGCAGAGCTGGCCAGGATGATCACGGTTGGGGCTTTCCCCATTCCCAGCGATGCCACGCACCTGGCGTTCAGCCCGCGGGTCGGCGACGGCTTCATCCGCCTTGATCCGGCCGGAGACGTCTCCTACGCAAGCCCGAACGCACTAAGTGCCTATCGCCGACTGGGGCTGCGGGGCGATCTGGTCGGTGAGCATCTCGCGAGCTTGACAGCGGGGCTGCTTCCCACCGGCCCCGGCCCGGTGGATGACTCCGTCCAGTCAGTGTTGTCAGGCCGTACGGCACGCAGAACAGAGCTGGTGTCCGGGGAGGCACACCTGATGGTCCGGGTGTTGCCGCTGGTCGACGGTCGCGAACGGGTCGGCAGCATCGTGCTCTGCCGCGACGTCAGCGACCTGCGGAGCAAGGAGCGCGAGCTGGTGACCAAGGACGCCACCATTCGCGAGATCCATCACCGGGTCAAGAACAACTTGCAGACTGTCGCGGCGCTACTGCGGATGCAGGCTCGCCGCATCGAGTCCCCAGAGGCAAGAGTGGCGCTGACCGACGCAATGTCTCGGGTCGCATCAATCGCCATAGTGCACGAGACGCTGTCGCAGGCGTTCGATGAAATCGTTGAATTCGACCGGGTGGCCGACGAGTTGCTCCGCATGGTCGGCGATGTCGCCGCCTCGTGGGGTGGGGTATCCGCGATCCGTGACGGCAGCTTTGGTCTGCTGTCAGCAGAGGTCGCGACGAGCTTGGCGATGGTCATTAGCGAGCTCTGCCAGAACGCCGTCGAACACGGCCTCGCACACAATTCGGGCGAGGTTCGGGTGCTGCCGAGCCGGCTGAATGGGCATCTTCGAGTGGAGATCAGTGACAATGGGCGAGGGCTGCCGGGGGGATTTGACTGGCGTACGTCGCGGAGCTTGGGTCTCTCGATCGTGAACACACTCGTGGCGGAGATGGAGGGCTCCTTCGAGCTAGGGTCGCGGCCCGCGGGCCCGGGAACTCAGGCAGTGGTGGATATTCCCCTCTAGGCGGAGATCTGCGCATATTTGTTTATCTCGACACGACCGGTTGGAACGTTGACTCTCTTCCACCGCACAGATTCGCTGGGCCAGACCCTCATCGTCCTCAGCGTGGAGACGGCATGTTCAAACGTCGCATTTCTGTTGCCCTGCTTGCTGCCGGTCTAGCCGCCGCGGCTGTCAGTGCCCCAGTCGGGTCGGCCGGTGCAGTTCCAACCATCGGTCCGCGCCCGACCGCTGTCACCGATCAAGGACGCCACCAGGCGGGGAGCAACGGACTGATCGGCAAGCACTCGCTGCGGGCTTCAGTCACCGATGAGACGTTCTACTTCGTGATGGCCGACCGTTTCGAGAACGGCTCGACCGCCAACGACACGGGCGGCATCCAGGGCGGTCCGAACCAGCACGGTTTCGATCAGACCAACAAGGGTTTCTACCAGGGCGGCGACCTGAAGGGTCTGCTGAACCGCATTGATTACATACGCGGACTTGGCACGACGTCGATCTGGCTCACACCCAGCTTCAAGAACAAGGCCGTGCAACTGGAGGACGGTCCGTCCGCGGGGTACCACGGCTATTGGGTCACCGACTTCACCCAGATCGACCCCCACCTAGGCACCAACGACGAGCTTCGCGCGCTGGTCGAGGCGGCACATGAGCGGGGAATGAAGGTCTACTTCGACATCATCACCAACCACACCGCAGACGTGATCGGCTACGAGGAGGGGGCTCGTACGGCGTACGTTCCGAAGGACAAGGAGCCGTACCGAAGCGCCTCCGGCACGCCGTTCGACGACCGTGACTACGCGGGCACGAGTAACTTTCCAGCGCTCAGCCGAACCGAGTCATTCCCGTATACGCCCAGGCTGGATGCCGATGAGCAGAACCTCAAGGTCCCCACCTGGCTCAACGACCTCACGCTGTATCACAACCGCGGCAACACGACGTTCACCGGCGAGGACTCTTCCTACGGCGACTTCTTCGGACTCGACGATCTCTTCACCGAGCACCCCACCGTGGTGAACGGGATGATCAAGATCTACAAGACCTGGATCGGAGATCTCGGCATCGACGGCTTCCGGATCGACACGATGAAGCACGTGAACGATGAGTTCTGGCAGAAGTTCGGCCCTGAGGTGCTCGCGTACGCAAAGAGCCGGGGCAAGACGGAGTTCTTCATGTTTGGCGAGGTCTTCGACCTCTCCAGGCCCTTCACCTCAACCTTCACCACCCGCGGCAAGATGCAGGCCGTGCTCGACTTCCCCTTCCAGGACGCCGCTCGCAACTTCGCGTCAAAGGGAAGCGCCGCGAGGCAGCTGAGCACCTTCTTCCGAAATGACGATTGGTACACCGACGCGGACTCCAACGTCTATCAGCTGCCGACCTTCCTTGGTAACCATGACATGGGCCGCATCGGCTACTTCGTGAATGCCGACAATCCAGGCGCCGCAGAGAGCGAGCTTCTCGCCCGCGACCGGCTCGCCCACGAGCTCATGTACTTCTCCCGTGGCAACCCGGTGATCTACTACGGCGACGAGCAGGGTTTCACCGGCACTGGTGGTGATCAACTGGCCCGGCAGACGATGTTCGCCAGTAAGGTCGCCGATTATTCGGACGACGATCTCCTCGGGACCGACCGCACGCATGCGCAGGACAACTTCGACCCGGACCACCAGCTGTACGAGCTGATTGGCCAACTAGCCAGCCTCACCAAAGCGCATCCGGCACTGCGCAACGGCGCACACCAGGACCGCTACGCGACCGATGAAGCCGGAATCTACGCTTTCTCCCGGCTGCATCGCGAGGAGCAGCGCGAGTACCTGGTGGCGCTCAACAACAGCGAGTCGGAGAAGACCGCAGCCATCCCCACTTATGTTCGCAACGGCAGCTTCGTCAAGGTGTACGGGTCCGGACCCGAGCAGCTCACCTCCAACGGCAACCGCCTACTGACACTCAGCGTGCCCGCCCTGTCAACCGTGGTCTATCAATCGGCGCAGCGAATTTCGCGATCCGATGCGGCGCCCCACATCTCGCTCGACATGCCAACGGTCTCTGCGGAGACAAACTCACGGATGCTCGTATCGGCCGACGTTGGAGTTCCCTCCTTCAATGAAGTGACGTTCTACGCCAAAGTCGGCAATGGCGAGTGGAAGTCCATCGGTACCGACGACACACGGCCGTATCGGGTGTTCCACGACGTCAGCTCGGTCGCGGACGGCAAGAAAGTGACCTACCGCGCGGTCGTACGGGACAACGTCGGTCACCAGCGACTCAGCAGCCCGCAGCACGTCGTCGTCCCAGCGCCCAAGCTGACCATCGACCTGCCCGCCGAAGGCGCCGAGGTGTTCGGCACAATCGAGGTGCGTGTGACCGCCGATCCCGAGCGCGCCAGTCACGTGGTCCAGATCCAGCGGAGACTGCCGAGCGATTCCGGCTGGGTGACTGTCAATACCGACGACTCCTCGCCTGTGTACAGCTACTACGACGACCTGTCGCGGGTGCCTGTCAACACAGTGATCCGTTACCGGGCGATCCTCAGCGAGCCTGACGGCACCCGTGTCATCAGCCCAGTCCGCACGGTGACCCGGACCGCACCGAAGCCCCTCGTGAACAGTGTGACAGTCGCTGGCTCTCTCCAGTCCGAGATCGGCTGTCCCAGTGACTGGGATCCGGCCTGCGCAGCCAGCCACCTCACCTTCAATACCAACAACGGTTTGTGGGAGGGCACGTTCCAAATCCCCGCGGGCGACTACGCGTACAAGGTGGCCGTCAACAACTCATGGGACGTCAACTACGGCGCGGGCGGCGCAGCCGGCGGTTCCGACATTGCGATCAGCGTTCCGTCAGGCGGCAGGAGTGTCACGTTCGTCTGGGATCAGGTATCGCACATCGTGACGCACACACTGAACAACTGAAGCTCCCACGGTGGATGGGTGGCTGAGTGCCAATCGCACACGGTGGGGCGTAGTGCAACTGCCCGCTCCGGTGGGAGAGCACATCCCGCTGGGAGAGCACATCAGGCCCAGTAAGAACGCTGGCATGCAAAACGCCGGGGGATTTCCCCGGCGTTCATTGCAACTGGATGAAAGCCTTGGGTTATGCGGTGCGGATACGCGCTCGCGCGGCGCGGCGCTTCAGCGCTCGCCGCTCATCTTCGCTGAGACCGCCCCAGACACCATGATCCTGACCAGCTTCCAGCGCCCATTGCAGGCATGCGTCTCTTACGTCGCATCGCCGGCAGACCTGCTTGGCCTCTTCTATCTGGAGAAGGGCCGGGCCGGTATTTCCGATCGGGAAGAACAGCTCAGGGTCCTCATCCAGGCAGGCGGCCCGGTGGCGCCAATCCATGGCGTTACACTCCTAACTGATTGCTCTGGGTCCCTGGCGTAGGACCCCGCAGGACGGGGAAGCCACGAGTCCTCTACACTGAGCCTTGACCCGCGCTCCCCAAGACTTTCAAGTATTGACAGGCAATACAAGAGTTTCGAGCGTTCAGTGCCTCACATTTCGGTCCTGTTACGGTCCTTGGCGTCTCTTCAACCGGTTGTACCCGCTCCTATCGCCTCAAAACACCTCACATGACAACAGCCGCACAGCCTTTAGGGCGACGGCCCTTCACGATCGTCATGGCGGCTGCGCTGCTGGCGTTCGAGGCAGTCATCGCACTTGGGTACGCGGCGCTCGAGTTCGGCCAGGTCCGGATGACACGAGCTGCTGTCGGGCTCGGCGTAGCGATCTTGATGTCCGGCTTCGGCCTCTTGCTCCTCCTCGTAGCGCGCGGAGTGTTCCGGGGCAAACGATGGAGCAGGGGACCGGCGGTGGCCACCCAGCTGATCTTGCTCCCGATCGCGTGGAGCTTCCGAGGCGGTGTGACCACCTGGGTGTCGGTGGCCCTAGCCGCATTCGCGATCGCCGTTCTGGTTGGTGTGCTCCACCCGCGCTCGACGGCCGTCTTCGTGCCTCCGGCGGCCAACAGGGGGCAACGGTAAGGTGGCGGCTGGTGGCTGCTGCGCACTCGACGGGCTCAGGGCGCAGATGCGGGCTAAGCCCGTCGAAGCCCTTCCTAGGCCTCAGCCTCCGCTTCCAAGGCCTCAGACTCCGCGAGGATCCTAGCCAGCTCGGCCTCGTGCTCGGCCTCCGTCTCGGCCTCCTGCTTGACGCGGCGGAGGAATGACTTGGTGCGCTCCTCCTGGGGATTCAGCAGCACCTCGTTGGGCGGGCCCTGCTCGACGACCACACCTTGATCCATGAACACGACGCGGTCGGCAACTTCACGTGCGAAGGCCATCTCGTGGGTGACCACGATCATCGTCGTTCCCTCCTCGGCGAGGTTGCGCATGACCCCAAGAACCTCGCCCACCAGCTCTGGGTCGAGGGCCGATGTGGGTTCATCGAAGAGCAGCAGTTCCGGCTTCATGGCCAGGGCACGCGCGATCGCCACCCGCTGCTGCTGCCCGCCGGAGAGCTGCGAGGGATAGTACCTGGCCCGATCTGCGAGGCCGACCATGTCAAGCAGCTCCAACGCCTCCTTCGTGATATCCGCCTTACCTCGCCGCTTGACCTTGACCGGCGCTTCCGTCACATTTCCAAGGGCGGTCATGTGCGGGAAGAGGTTGAAGCGCTGGAAGACCATGCCAATCCGCGCCCGCTGCCGCGCGATGTCCTTGTCTTTACGCACGTGAAGTTTGCCCTTGCGGTCCTCGAACCCGATGAGCTCCCCGCCAACCCAGATCCGGCCACCCGTCAGAGTCTCCATCTGGTTGATCAGACGCAGGAAGGTGGTCTTGCCCGACCCGCTGGGGCCGAGCAAGCACACGACTTCTTTGGCGTCAACGGTCATGTCAATGCCTTTCAGCACCTCATTGCTGCCGAACGCCTTGGTGACATTGACCGCGAGTACGAGATGCTCGGTGTCCGTCGCCGTGGTCGTCATTTCGCTGCTCCGACCGCTAGGCCCTTGGCCGCCTCCTCTTTGTCCTCGCTCACCTGGACGCCGAAGCCGCGTCCGAAGTGCCGCTCCAGGTACGCCTGGCCGACCATCAGGACGCTCGAGGCGATCAGGTAGTACAGCGTGGCCGCCACCAAGATCGGAAAGACTTGGAAGGTCCGATTGCCGATGGCCTGAAGCTGGAAGAAGAGCTCGGTGCCAACCGGAATGCCGATGAGCAACGAGGTGTCCTTGAGCATGGCGATCGTCTCATTGCCGGTCGGCGGCACGATTACGCGCATGGCCTGAGGAAGCACGATCCGACGCATGGCCATGCCGCGGCTCATGCCGAGCGCCTGGGCGGCTTCCATCTGGCCCTTGTCAACACTGAGAATCCCCGCCCGCGCAATCTCGGCCATATAGGCAGCCTCTGACGCACCTAGACCGATCACGCCGCCGGCGAGGCCGACGAATATCTCATTGGCATCGAAGGGTCCGATGCGCCAGTCACCGCTTAGACCGAACCATTCGATGAACTTCCAGTCGAAAGGCACACCAAGAGCGATGCCTTCTGCGAAGAGGAGTCCAAGCTGGCCCATGATGATGAGTAGCACATACCGAGGGATGGCGCGGAAGAACCAGGTGTACAACCACGAAACACCCTTGAGAATGGGGTTGTCCGACAGCCGCATGACCGCCAAGATCACCCCCAAGGTGACGCCGAAAACCATCGCCAGGATCGTGACGAGGATGGTGCCCTTCCAGAAGCCCTCGATCACCGGACTCTGGATCATCGCCTGAAGGACGAACGGCCAGTTGAACGCCGGATTGAAGATCACCATGTTGAGGAACATGAGTGCCAGCACGGCGATCACTGCGATGGCGACCCAGCGACCCGGGTGGCGAACCGGTGTGGCCTTGATCAGCCCGGGGCGGTCATCGCTGACCGCCGGCCGGGCTTCTGTTGTGGTTGTCATGACGTCGGGTTTACTGCGAAGTCGGAGATGGCCCCCTGCTCGACACCCCATTTCTCGAGCGCGGCCTTGTAGGCGCCCTCCTGTTCGACCTGCTTCAGCGCTTCTACGATTGCCTCACCGAACTCGGTCTCGCCCTTGGGCAGCACATAGCCGTACGGGGCTGCGTCGTAGATGTCACCCAACGGCTCCAGCTTTCCGCCGGCTTGCTTCACCGCGTACGCCACTACTGGCGAGTCGGCCAGCATGGCGTCGGCCTTGCCGGTGACCACCGCGCTCGTGGCCTGGGCCTGGCTGTCGTAGGACAGGACGTTGATCTTGTTGCTGCCGCACTTCTTCTGACGCGGTGGAAGGTCCTCAGTCTCCTGTACCGTTCCGGTCTGGACCGCGATGTTCTTGCCGCAGGCATTGTCCGGGTCGACGCCCTGGGGGTTGCCGGGTTGCGTGGCCCACTGAGTGCCAGCATTGAAGTAGCTCACCATGTCGACCTCCTTCAGGCGCTCCGGATTGATCGTGAACGAGGAGATACCCATGTCGTACTTCTTGCCGTTGACACCGGTGATGATGCTGCCGAATTTCGACGGTTCCCACTCGGTCTTGACGCCGAGCTTGGCGGCGACCTGGTTGAAGAGATCGACGTCGAAGCCCTGGACTGTCTTGCCGTCGCCGGCCAGGAACTCGCTGGGTGCGTAGGTCGGGTCGGTGCCGATCTTGATCACGCCCGCGCTCTTGATGCTCTCGGGCAGCTTGCTGGCAAGGTCCACATTCTCGCTGACCGAGACTGAGGGGGCACTCCCGCCTTCGGGCTCCCCGCTCAATGAGCTCGAGCCACATGCACTCAGGGCCAGAGCGGCGACCGATGCCGCGGCCACACCCAGCTTGATCCGGACATTCATGTGTTGCTGCTCCCTTCCAATCCCAGGCTCCTCTGTGAGCCTGGTGCTGATTTAACGCGTATTCACCGCTCTTGTCAGCGGGCGCGTATGGGTCCTGACGACAGACTGAATCCTTGCACGCGATGCCTGAGTTTGACCGATGCCGGTCGGTTTGGAATCCGATCGAAACGATTATTCCGCGACTTACTGGAGGCGCTGGGCACCCGCGGATGGAATGGCAGTGAAGTGCACCGGCGGACCATATCCCGCGTCCGCGAAGCTGCGGGCGATCTCGCCTCCTACTCGCTCCACATCGCCTGCCGGAACCAGCGCAATGATGCAGCCACCGAACCCGCCGCCGGTCATCCGAGCACCGAGGGCCCCAGAAGCGCGAGCCGTTTCGACGGCAAGGTCTACCTGCGGCACTGTGATCTCGAAGTCGTCACGCATTGATGCATGTGAGGCGTCCAGGAGAGGCGCCAGATCGGCGATGCGGCCCGCTCGCAGCACATTGACGGCTTCCAATACTCGAGCGTTTTCGGTGACGACATGGCGTACTCGGCGTTGAATCACCGGGTCAGGAAGCTGGTCCAGTGCCGCGTCCAGGTTGGTGACGTCGCGCAACGCCGCCACGCCGAGCATCCGCGCCGCCTCCTCACAGCTGGCTCGGCGAGCCGCATATTCACTGTCGACCAGCGCATGCGGTGTCTTGGTGTCCAGGACCAGGATCTCGAGGCCGGCGCTGGCTGTGTCGAATCGAACCTGTTCGGCGTCGTCGGTTCGGCAGTCGAAGAACAGCGCATGGCCGGTGGTGCACAAGGTGGAGGCGGCCTGGTCCATCAAGCCGGTCGGGGCCCCGACGAAGGCGTTCTCGGCGCGCCTCGCCAGCTTGGCTCGCTCCAGACCTGCGATGTCGAGATCGTTGAGGTCGGCCAGCGCGGTGAGCACCGCGCACTCCAGAGCGGCCGATGAAGACAAGCCGGCGCCTTCTGGCACGTCAGATGTCAACACCAAGTCAGCTCCACCAACCCGATACCCGGCCTCCTCGAGGGCCCACACCACACCTGCGACGTACGCCTGCCAGCCTGTCATCCCCGGTTGCAGGTCGGCGGGCCGAAAGGTTTCGGTCGAGTCGTTGTTGAGCGACGTGACGCTCCAGGTGCCGTCATCACGCGGAGCGGCGGCGATCAGCACCCGTTGCGCAAGAGCGAACGGCATGACATAGCCGTCGTTGTAGTCGGTGTGCTCGCCGATCAGGTTGACCCGACCAGGGGCAGCCCAAACTCCCACGGGTTGCCGGTCAGTCCGAGCATGGAAAGCTTCAGCCACGGAGCCGGCATCATTGCTCACGCGACGCACTGTATCGGCCCAAGCCACCTGACCACATCAAGCGCCGGGCCGCGCCCATAGGGTGATGGGCATGATGGCGGCCTACGCGGTGAGGGCGGATGCGGAGGCGCCCTTGAACGCCTTGGCCGTCGGCGAGATTGAGCCGCCGGGAGCGCCATCCGGCTGGGTCCGGGTGCAGGTAAAGGCTGCTGCTCTCAATCACCACGACATCTGGTCGCTGCGCGGCGTGGGCCTTCCGGCCGACCGGCTTCCCATGATCCTTGGCTGTGACGCTGCCGGTGTCACCGAGGACGGTCGGGAGGTCATCGTGCACGCCGTGATCAATGCCCCCGACTTCGTTGGCTCCGATGCCACCTACGACCCCAAGCGGTCACTGCTCTCCGAGCGCTATCCCGGCACCTTTGCGACGTACGTGTGGGTGCCGCCGGCCAATCTGGTGGACAAGCCGCCCGAGTTGAGCTTCGCCGAGGCGGCCTGCTTGCCGACGGCCTGGCTGACGGCGTACCGGATGCTCTTCAGCCAATCGGGGGCCAGGCCGGGCGACACCGTACTGATTCAGGGCGCAGGCGGGGGAGTGGCCACCGCACTTGCGGCGCTCGGCCGACACGCCGGGATGCGTATCTGGGTCACCTCGCGTGACGAAGCGCGGGGTGCCCGGGCGGTCAGCGCCGGAGCACACCAGGCCTTCCCGACCGGCGCCCGGCTCCCGGAGAGGGTGGATGCGGTGATGGAGACTGTCGGTGCGGCCACCTGGTCGCATTCGATCAATGCACTGAAACCGGGCGGCACGCTGGTGATTTGTGGTACGACGTCCGGCGACAACCCGGCGAAGGCCGAGCTGACCAAGATCTTTTTCAGGCCGCTTCGGGTGCACGGCTCGACGATGGGCACTCGAGACGAGTTGATCGCCTTGACCAAGATGCTGGTGACCACCGGCATCCGGCCGCACATCGACCGCGTCCTGCCGCTAGCGGACGCCGCCGCGGGATTCGCCGCAATGATCGCCGGTGATCATTTCGGCAAGATCATCTTCGAGCCATGAACCTCAGTGCCGACCAGGTGGTCCTCCGGCGGCCGCCGACCTCGCCAAGATGATTGTCGTCTCTGACCACTTTCGAAGTGCACCGGCCCCGGGCGGCTGCGGAGCCTAATCATCCTCCTCATCCAGGCGCGCGAGCCAGGTCGCCAGGCGCTCCACCGGAGTCTCGAACTCCGGATTCAGGTCGACGAAGGTGCGTAGCTGATCAGCGAGCCACGCCAGGGTCACCTCATCCTCGCCCCGGCGTGCCTGGAGCTCCTCGATACCCCGATCAGTGAAATACATGTTCCTTCCGATCAGCAGCCAGCTCTCCCACGCTCGCGCGCAGGCACCTCGTTCCCCTCCTATGCGAAGGCGGCTTCCATCAGCGCACGCTGCTGCTGTAGATGGACGCTCGCCGACCCGACTGAAGGCGCCGACGATTCCCGCCGAGTCACCTTGGTCAGCCGCCATGCCCGACCAGGCTCGACTTCAGCCAGGCGCTGCGGCAGGTTCAGTGCCATGAAGGGCCATGCCCCCTGGTTGGCGGGCTCGTCTTGCACCCACCGCACCTCTTCGACCCGGTCGAATCGCCTCAGTTGCTTGGCGAGATCCTTCGTTGGGAGTGGGTAGAGCCGTTCCATAGCGATGATTGCGACTTGGCCATCCTTGCCGGCCTGGCTCCGGGCGTTTACCAGGTCCCAGCGGATCTTCCCAGAGCAAAGCAGCACCGAGGTCACCTCGCCGGGGTCTTCGATCGTCGGATCGGCGACTACCGGCTTCCAGGATCCTTGGGTGAACTCCGACGGGTCGGATACGGCGAGCTTGTTCCGAAGCATCGACTTCGGTGTCATGACGACCAGCGGCCGATGGAGCTCGCCCAACGCTTGTTGTCGGAGCATGTGAAAGTGGCTCGCCGGAGTTGACGGCTGCGCGACCGTGAACGCGTCTTCCGCGGCCAGCAGGAGAAAGCGCTCGAGGCGGGCCGACGAGTGGTCCGGACCCTGGCCCTCGTAGCCGTGCGGCAAGAGAAGCACGACGCCCGACTGCTGGGTCCACTTAGCCTGACCGGACGTGATGAACTCATCGGTTATGGTCTGCGCACCATTGGCGAAGTCACCGAATTGCGCCTCCCAGAGCACCAGTGCCTCCGGGCTCGCCACCGAGTAGCCGTACTCGAAGCCCATCGCGGCGAACTCGCTCAGCAGTGAATCGAAGACATGGAACTTGCCCTGGTTGTCGTCCAGGTGTTTCAGCGGCACCCAGGACTCACCGGTCCTGCGGTCAACAATGGAGGCGAAACGCTGCACGAAAGTCCCGCGACGGGTGTCCTGCCCGGTGAGGCGGACCGTGCGTCCCTCAAGCAGCAAGGAGCCCAACGCCAGGATCTCCCCCGTGGCCCAATCGATCGGCCCCTGGGTGATTGCCGCAGCCCGGCGCTGCAGCTGGGGCATCACTTTCGGATGGACGGTGAATCCGCTGGGGAACGTGGTATGGGCGTCGGCAATCTTCTTGAGTGTCTCCATGGTGATGGCGGTGCCATGCTTGGCAGCAGACTTCTTGGGGTACGCCGGCACTCGGCTGTATTCCATGTCGGCGGGTGGCTGACCCCGTCCTCGGACCTCCTTGAAGACACTCTCCAGGCGTTGCTGGAAGCGATTCATCACTGCCTCGGCGTCCTCGATGGTGATGTCGCCGCGGCCGATCAGTGCCTCGGTATAGAGCTTGCGGACCGACCGCTTCTTCTCGATCAGGTCATACATCCGAGGTTGGGTGAAGCTCGGATCATCGCCCTCGTTGTGACCGCGGCGGCGGTAGCAGATGAGGTCGATGACCACATCCTTGTTGAACTCCTGGCGGAAGGCGAACGCCAGCCGAGCCACGCGGATGCAGGCCTCTGGGTCGTCGCCATTCACGTGGAAGATCGGGGCCTGGATCATTCGGGCGACATCAGTGCAGTACATGGAAGACCGCAACTCGGTCGGCGACGTGGTGAAGCCAACTTGATTGTTCACGACGATGTGAATCGTGCCGCCGGTACGGTAGCCGCGCAGCTGGCTGAGGTTGAGGGTTTCCGCAACCACGCCCTGGCCCGCGAATGCCGCGTCCCCATGCATGAGCACGGGTAGCACCGGGAACTCCGCCCCGCGGTCAAGAATGTCCTGCTTTGCTCGGGCGATACCTTCCAGCACCGGGTTCACCGCCTCGAGGTGGCTCGGGTTCGCCGCCACGGACGTCTTGATCGTCGCACCGCTGAGCGCAGTGAACTTTCCCTCCGAGCCGAGGTGATACTTGACATCGCCGGAGCCTTGGACGGTGCGAGGGTCCAGATTGCCCTCGAACTCCCGGAAGATCTGCTCGTACGACTTGCCGACGATGTTGGACAGCACGTTGAGCCGGCCGCGGTGCGGCATGCCGATGCAGACTTCCTCCAGGCTGGCTTCGGCCGCCTGCTCGCACACCTCGTCCAACAGGACGATTGCCGACTCGCCCCCTTCCAGGGAGAACCGTTTCTGTCCGACGAACTTGGTTTGCAGGAACGTCTCGAAGATCTCGGCCTCATTGAGCTTATCCAAAATCCGCAGGTGTTCCTCGCGGGGAAGTGACTCGTGTGGTCGCTCCACCCGATCTTGGATCCACTTGCGTTGCACGGGCTCTTGGATGTGCATGTACTCGATGCCCGTGGTCCGGCAGTACGAGTCGCGCAGGATGCCCAAAATTTTCCGCATCTTCATCCGGCCTGCCCCGCCGGCGAAGGATCCGGTCGCAAACTCACGATCCAGATCCCACAGCGTCAGGCCGTGCGACTGCACGTCAAGATCATGATGGCGCCGCTGGCGATACTCCAGGGGATCGGTGTCTGCCATCAGATGGCCGCGCACCCGATAGGCGTTGATCATCTCCATGATCCGGGCTTGTTTGGGGATCTGGTCCTCGTGGAGGTTGCTGATGTCCTGTGCCCAGCGGATTGGCTCGTACGGGATGCGCAGCGCACCGAAGATGTCGTCGTAGAAGCCGTCCTCGCCGAGCAGCAACGCATGCAGGCGAGCCAGGTACTGACCAGACTGCGCTCCCTGGATGACCCGATGGTCATAGGTCGAGGTCAGTGTCATGATCTTCGATACGCTCATGTCGCTGAGCCGATCAAGATCGGAGCCCTGGAACTCTGGCGGATACTCCATAGAACCCACGCCGATGATCGCGCCCTGGCCCTGCATCAACCGGGGGACTGAATGGTTGGTTCCGATGGTGCCCGGGTTGGTGAGGGTAATGGTCGTGCCAGCGAAATCCTCGACCGTCAGCTTGCCTGCTCGAGCCTTCTTCACCATCTGCTCGTACGCAGCCCAGAACTCGGCGAAATCCAGCTCCTCGGAGTTCTTGATGCTCGGCACGAGCAGCTGGCGGGTGCCATCTTCCTTGGGAAGGTCGATGGCCAGACCGAGATTGACATGAGCCGGTGCGACCAATGTCGGCTTACCGTCGATGACGTCATAGCCGTTGTTCATGGCAGGCACGGTCTGCAGGGCCTTCACCATCGCGTAGCCAATGATGTGGGTGTACGAGACCTTGCCGCCGCGCGCCCGCCGTAGATGGTTGTTGATCACCACGCGCTGGTCGATGAGCAGCTTGACCGGAAGGGATCTAACGCTCGTCGCAGTTGGCACCGTCAGGGAGACGTCCATGTTCTTGGCAGTACGTGCCAGAGTCCCGCGCATGGTGGTTCTGACTGGCTCTTTGAGTGCGACGTTTGGCCGATCTTGAGGGCTCGGGGGATCAGCAGGAACCCCGCCGCGCGCTCCCGGCGAGCTCGGCCGGATCTCCTTGGTTGGCACGGGCTTTTCCACTGTGGGTATGCGACGTGACGTGGCCGGCTCAGGCTGGGGCTGCGTGGCCGGCTCAGGCTGGGGCTGTACGGCTGGAGAGGCCTGTACGGGAGCCGGTGCAGGAGCTGCTGCCACCGGCGTCGGCTGACCACCACTAGCTGGTGGCTCCGCGTCACGTCGTGGCTCAGCTTCCTGTCGCTCGGCGGCACCTCCATTACCCGCGTTCGTGGTTGGCGCGCCGTGCACCTTGAAGTACTCCGCCCAGGTCTCGTCTACCGAGCTGGGATCTGCGGTGTACTGCTCGTACATCTCATCCAGCAGCCAGTCGTTGGCACCGAAGTCGGCTTCGGGCGCGCTGGTAGGTGATTCGTCGGGCAGGATGGCCACGGTCGCCTTCTTCCTGATACGCACTGTTCGCGGATGTCACCCGCCTTTGGCCTGCCCCCGACCTGCTCCCGGCACGCTCCTGGCAGGCGTTACCTAGGCTACCCAAGCTTGAGATCAGTCAGTCACTGGTCACGCGCGAGTCACCTCGCCAGCGCGACATCGACCGCCGCAGATCAATCGCGGCGTGTGACGGCGGTTCTCTCCGTGACTTGAGCGCCCAGCATCCGCCAGGCCAGCCGGCAGACCTCGACCGTGAAGACCACCAGAGCAAGGTTGCGAATAGCCGTGACGACAGTCGAGACGATGATCAACGCCTGACCGTGGCGTCCGAGGTAGCTGTCATAGAACAGTGGATAGACAAGTTGGGTCAGCAGAGCCAGGATCAGCACCTGCCCGGCGATCCGGCTGATTGCAGGCTGCTCCTCGGATGTCGCCTGCGGCCGGTACGCCAGCAAAGCCGCCATCGGGCCACCCACCCAGAGCAGATACTGCGGACTCAGTGTCTTGTTGGTGATCGTCATGATCGCCACCGTAGCCAGGACGACGAAGCCGATCGCAGTGGCAGTCGATCCGTCATGGCGGAAGGCGCGGATGGTGAGCATAATGATCATCGCGAGGCCCAACACTGTCGCGACGCTGCTGACGATCACCCAGACATCTACGCCTGGGCCGAAGATTTCGTACGCCTGGTATTGGGAGATGTCGACAATCCAGCGGTCAGGTCTCGCAGCCCGTGCCAGCATCAATGGCGTTGCCCAGATCGATTCGATCTGCAGTCCGCGATCGGACTGCCAGGTCAGTGGTGAAATCAGTCGTGACCAGCCACCGAAGATCAGGCTGATCAAGGCGAGGCCGAAGCCCACGACAACGAAGGCGACGCCTGCGGGTCGCCTGTCGGACCGGTAGGACAGGAAAGCACCGATGAGCAGCGCCGGCCAAAGCTTGATGGCGGCGCCGAAACCTGTCAGTACTCCCGTGACCCACGGCTTCCGCCGTGCTGCGAGAAGCGCGCCGCCAGCAAGCACCGCGGGCAGCATGTCGAAGCGCAGATAGGCCAGCGGACCGATCAGCGGCACGAAGATCAACCAGAAGTCGACCGCGCTGCTGTGCCGTCGCCCACTCGCGCGCCACAGCGCGTAGCAGAAGACGGCATCCAGCGCGAGCATGAAGACCACGAAGGCGATGAGATAGCCGACGCGGCTGCCAAAGGAGGCGCCGTAGGGCAACCAGAGGATCCAGACCACGGGCGTCGGGTACTCATAAAGAGTGCGGTCGAGACCAGCGGTGAACAGGGCGTTGATCTTGCGGTGGTAGTAGAAGACATCGCCCACCACAAAGCGTTCAAAGCCCGCCAGTATGACCAAGATCAGCAAGCGGGTTGCAAGCCAGCCGATGATGATCATTCGAGGGCCGCGGTGCGCGTCGTACCAGGCAGCGAGGCGGCTCATTGAGGACCCACGCATTCGGGTGGCAGGGGAGTGCGCATCGCAGGGAGGAGGATCTTGGTCGACGACAGAACGCCTGCGAACCTACCAGGAACGCGCTGTCCTGGTTTTGCATCTCCAGTACGCCGGAATTGGCCAGACCCGGCACCTTACACAGCCAGTCTCGTCGCAAAATCCGGGGTGTTGCTCGTCTGTCCCGGTATCGAGCCGGACACGGCCGCTCGCCCCGATGGCCAAGGCACACCGGTGGAACCAAGGCCGGCGATGAAGCCGATGCCCCTCATGTGCACAGAGGCCGGGAATGAGCTGGGCCAGCGCTCCTGCAGATCCTCGAGCGTGATCCGTACGCCGGAGTGCACATACAGCCTGCCGAGGTTCCCCGAGCCGAGCACGGTGCGGCCAGCGCTGGTCACGGCCTCGGCGCTCTGGTCGATGTGTCGCCTGCTTGCGGAGGCCGCGTGGCTGGTGGCGCGCCAACTAAGGCGGGCGTCTGAGACTTCTTTAGCGAGGACCCGCCTCGCACCCCACTCTTCGAGCCGTGCGTCGAGTGAGACCACTTCCGTCCATGAGCTTCGTGCACGCCTCGCCGAGGTCCGTAACGAAGCGTTCCTAGAACGACTGGCCCTGGACTGGCCGTGATCAGAGAGCACCACGACGTGGTAGCGCCGGGCAGCGCCAACCGCTCGAGCGTTCCCCGATCTAAGCGGTCAGGGGCCGCTAACGACTCGGAATGGACCATGCCGGCATGGTGGGCGATCTCGTCGTAATCGACATAGTCGACGTAGATGCTCTCAGTCCCTTTCCGCATCTCCTTCGCGATAACTGCGGTGTTGAGATCGGGCTGCAGCACTGAGTCGGTTTGTGACGAGTGCCGAAAGATCTTTGCTGGCCCGTCGCTCTCATTCGCTGCGTGAGGTCGACTTGTTGTGTAGGAGCTTACGCCGAATCGCCAGCAGGTAGCGGTGATCAAGCTGAACGCGGCCGGTACCAGTGGTCAGTTGGTGGACACCCTGACAAGCGATGACTTTGACATCCCCACCACGGTGGCGGCGTTCGGGAACAGTCTTTATCTGCCCAACGCGCGATTCACGACCCCGCCCACTCCTGATACTCCGTACTGGATCACCCGCATCGAGCACCGCTGATTCACGCGGGCCTGCTCAGCTGAGTTCGGGCATGACTGTTGCTGTTTAGTGGATAGGGAAGGGAGATCGGTCGCGGAACTGGCTCGTCTGGGGTACGCCGATGGCTTTCTAGAGCATTAGGCGCAGCACGGACTGAGGAATCCCAAGCGGGAGCGACGCGGCCGAATGCGCGATGGTAGGCGCTACAAGGCGTTTTCTCGCGCCCCCGTCGAGATTCGAACTCGCGCTCCCGCCTCCGGAGAGCCAACGGACGATGATTTGGCATGATTGGGATTCGACGAAACCGCAGGTCAGCCCCGACTTTGATGCGTTGGTCGTTGCTAGCCGTATTGGGCCGTTTTCGGTTCTGGTGTTGCCAATTTGTTGCCAAAGCGCCATCTCGGAACTAGCGAACCGATCTTCTGCGGCTGAGCGATATCTATAGCATAGAATGCTATGATTTGTGCATGTCCAGCCGTGGTGGTCTGCTCCGTGAGGTGATGCTCGAAACAAGCACCACCCAGTCCGAGTTGTCCCGTGTCAGCGGTGTGCATCAGCCCAGCATCAGCCAGTTCCTTTCCGGGAAGGTCGAGTTGAGCGATGAGCAACTCGATCGGCTCCTGTCGTGCATGGGTTATCGACTTGAGGTGGTCCGACGGCCCGTCGTGCCCGAGCTGACCCGCTCCGAACGACGGTCGTGGCGACTCCACCGCCAGCTCTCAACGCATCTGACGCGAACGAGCCTGGAGCAGTGGCGGCCGACCATCGAGCGCAACTTGGAGCGGCTCCGCAACGGCGTCAGCGGCGAGCCGCACGGGCGCAATCTCGACCGGTGGATGTCGCTGATCGATCGCGGCGATGTGCCAGGGCTCCACCGCGTCCTGACAGGGTTGGACCGGGACTCGATCGAGATGCGTGAGGTTTCGCCGATGGGCGGGCTGCTCTCGCAGGACGAGCGTATGGACGTGCTCCAGATGGCCAGCTGATGCGTCGCGACCAGTTGGAACACGCCATCCGGACGGCTTGTCAGATCATCGAGCGACCCGAGGTGATCGTCGTCGGCTCGCAGGCGATCCTCGGAAGCTTCCGCGAGAATGAGCTTCCTGCTGACGCCACCATGTCTGTCGAGGTCGACATCCTGCCGATCGCCGACAGCAACGACGAGACGGCGCGTCTTGCTGACCTGATCGAGGGCGTCGCGGGCGAGTTCTCCACATTCGAGGAACTGCACGGTTTCAGCATCGACGGTGTCGATCTGGAAACGTCGGCGCTCCCGGATCGGTGGCGCGATCGGTTGGTGAAAGTGCAGAACGCCAACACGGCGGCGCCGGCCGGACAGCCGCAGTTCACCGGTTGGTGGCTGGACAAGGAAGATCTCTGTGTCGCCAAGCTCTGCGCGTTCAGGGAGAAGGATCGCAACTTCGTTGCAGCCCTGCTGGAGGCAGGACTCGTCGATGCGGGCGTGATCCTCGAGCGGCTTCTCAGCGTCGAGGAAAGACGCCGGCCCGATGCCGACCGTGCTGTGGCGTGGTTGGAGTCATGGAAAACAGTGGTTTGATCTCTCGGCGTGTTGCGTCGAGGCTCGCCGCTCGTCCCGTTTGAGGTCCCCGTCACCGGGCATTTTCGCGGACGGGTCTTGTGGGCTGCGTCGAACGAGGTGGGCATCCTGAACTGCGCGGTTGCTGTAGCGGGTCGGCTATCGGGCCACTCCGACGGGCCTAGTGCGTGATTGCTACCCGGTCCGACCCGGCTCGTGGCCCGCGGCTGGCGGGCCGAGCACCTCTCGGGCGACCCGCTGGGGCACGACCATCCGCCACGCGTCTAGCACCAACTCGCGCATCTCGTCTGCGTCGAGCGCATCGAGCCACGCCTCAATCCAGTGGAAGCGCGGCTCCGACTCGCGCGGGAGGAAGAACACGTCGGGCCGCGCCGCCACCAGTGCGGCGCGTTCCTCCTTCGGGAAGGCGAACCCGATCTCAAGCTGAGACCGGGATCGCGTCGTTAGAGCGGAACGACGACGTTCTGGTGTTGGTGAGAAAGGCCACCAAAGCGCTCCGGATCAGCCGCGATGACGTGGATCTGGCCGCGGAGGCCGCGGACACCATCCGCCGGATTCTGAGCAACCTGGCGCCGGGTCCAACGTTCGAGGGATATGCCAAGCCTCGCGATGGCACCTGCCGCTGATAGGGCCCGTTCCAAAGGCTCGCCACGTGTGACGGGTGAAGGGAGCGATCTCGGTCGGCCGCAAGCTGGGGTTCCGGGCTGCAGGTGCCATGTGAAGCGGATGCGGGCGACGAGGAACGCTCGATCAGCGAGTCGGCGGCCGTCGAACCCGAAGCCGCCGCGTGGGGATTGTGTGCGACGAAGTCGCTTGGTCCCTAGCCGAGGCGACCGCCTTCCGGTCGACCTTCATGTGGAATCGGTGACCTTTAAACCTTTCGTTGGGCCCGTGGAGTGGCAGGTGGGCCACCTGAGCCTCGCTTGCTGGATCGAGGTAAAAGTCGTTCTTCTTAGATGATGCGCCAGATGTTGCCTACAGCGACGGAGTCGCCGGTCGTGAGAGCGATCAGAATCTCTTTTCTGTTCATCCTCAAGAGGTACGGGAACTCAAGGCGTCTAGGGTGGGGCACCGGCCAGCAGACCATTCTGTTCCTGCCTATTTGGCAGATCGTTCACTTCGGGGTCGGCCTGCGGGCAGGCGTCAACGTCATCGGCCGATGATGAGCTCGCCCTCGGCCTTGGCCGACCGCTCGGTGATGTTGATCATGTTCGGGATCTGGTTCTTGCGCTGCCGACATTCCGCGACGGCCGGCGGACCCGTCCATGGCCGCTGGCCGGCGGAGCTGGACGGGTGGTCCTCGGAGTGCTGCTCCTTGCCAGTAGTCGCCCGGTCTAGCTGGCCAGGAAGCTGATTAGTGCCTCGATCTTGCCCGTGCTGATCACGTGCCCAATGTTTGGTATCACGGCGAGCTGTCTATTGGCCGAGGTTCCTGAATACCACCGCAGCCTCCTCCACCGAGCAGAAGTGGTCGCGATCGCCCGACCCGGATCAGGGTCGGCACGGTGATCTTGGCCAGATTCGGCGTAGCCCTAGCCGGGCCAGTGCGACCAGCGCTCGAGAGTGCGCTCGACGTATGTTCGCAGTAGCCCTCGCCGCTCGCGGCGTCCTGGTCGGCCTTCATCAGCGCGAAGACCTCGGCCATCTCCGGGTCCTGCCCGAACGACTGCTCGACGACGTCGGGATCAAGCAGACGTTGATCAACAAGAAGAGGCAAAAGTTCTCGTCCACCGCTGAGGTGTGGGCCTATCTTGAGGACTCGAATACGCTCCTGGGCCGCCGACGTGGCAACATCCCTTGCCGATGCGCTCGCGGATACGAACGACTTGGTGGAACTTACTCAGACACAGCATCGTTTCTGCGCCTCGAAGTGCGTTGGACCGTGAACGAACCTTAGGGAGTCGCTGATGACACGATGGTGGATCGCATTGGGATCGCTAGCTGCATTTATCGTGCTGGCCGTTTGTGTCCATCTCGGCCTCTTACATACCTTCGACGCAACCGTTCGCCAGTGGATGCGACCTGACGGCGCTTGGGGCACAACCCAGGAGCGGGCTGATCTGGTCGTCCATGCTCTGCGTCCCGAGCTGGTCGCTGGCCTGCTCGTGGCGTTGAGTGCGGGTTACTGCGTGAAACGTCGATCCCTAAGCCCGCTAATTTTCGTCGGCGGTGTTGGGCTGCTGACGGTCGCGTTGACCCTCGGTACGAAGGCGGTGATGGCTCGCCCCGACCCTCACGGATTAGTGGTGCATAGCAATGGGGGCAGCTTTCCGTCCGGTCATACTGTTGCCGTTATGGTGTGTCTGGGTGTAGGTGTGCTGCTAACCCATCCACGAGCCGGACGTTGGGTCTGGCTCATCCCGGCGGCAGGCGGCGGCATTGTGGGCGCATCAATGCTGCTTCAGGCAGCGCACTGGTCGACAGACGTTCTCGGTGGCGCTCTACTCGCCACCGGTGTCCTGGCCGTCGTGATCGCGTCAGGTTGGAATAGGTGGTTGCACCAGCAGCGGAGGAACGAGACTGCCGATCGACTGGGCGAGGGCTCACAACTTCCAACCCTTGGGTGATCGAGGCCCTCCAAGATCTCCTCTCGATGGCTACTAGGAGGCAGTGACACCTTCCATGGGCCACGTCCACCACAATCGCCAAGATCACGACCACGACCATGACGGCGAGAACGACGGTCGATGGCAACGGCTTCCGCATACTCTGTCAGGGCTACTTGGCGGACATACCCACGATTCCGCAGGGCAGGTTGACACCGCGCTCGAAGCCGACCGGACCGGTCGGAGGGCGCTGTGGCTCAGCCTCGCCGGGCTGGCGGTAACCGCTGCCCTTCAGGGGGTTGTGGTAGCGGTATCAGGGTCGGTGGCTTTACTTGGCGACACGTTGCACAACATCGCCGACGCCCTGACCGCCGTCCCCCTGTTGGTCGCGTTTCGGCTCGCCCGCAGACCGGCCAACACGCGCTACACCTACGGCTACGGCCGGGCCGAGGATCTCGCCGGACTTTTTGTTGTGGTGATGATCGCCCTGTCCAGCGTGCTGGCCGGCTACACCGCCATCGACCGGCTCCTGAAACCGCGCCCGGTAACTCACCTGTGGGCAGTCGCGGCCGCCGCCATCATCGGATTCGCCGGAAACGAGCTGGTCGCGGGCTACCGCATCCGCGTCGGCCGCCGGATTGGCTCGGCTGCCTTGATTGCCGATGGACTCCATGCCCGAGCCGACGGCCTAACAAGCCTCGCCGTATTGCTAGGCATAGGAGGCGTTGCGGTGGGGTGGGTCTGGGCCGATCCCGTAGTCGGTCTGGTCATCACAGTTGCCATCCTCGGCGTGTTCCGCTCGGCGGCGATCCAAGTCGGCCAGCGGCTGATGGACGCCGTCGATCCCCGACTGGTTGCCCAGTCCTGTGCTGCCATCAGCACTGTCGATGGCATTCAGAGCGTTCGAGATTTAAGAATCCGCTGGATTGGACATACCCTTCGGGCCGAAGCTGACGTGACGGTCAGCCCAGACCTGACTCTGATCGAGGCCCACGACCTTGCCCATCACGCTGAAGATCATCTGCTGGAGTACGTTCCGCGTCTGACCGCTGCCACGATCCACGTGAGCCCAGCAAACGCCCACGGTTCGAATAACACCGGGCCTGTATGACCTGGGTCGTAGATCTCCGCAGGATCGTCCACCCACCACTCGTTCATGGCCAAGGTGGAGCGAGCGGTGAGATCAGTCTTTCTTACGTTTTCGTGAACTCCTGACGTTCAAAGGTTGCTTCACTTGGCTATGTAGCAGCGTCCCAAGATGAGAACCAAACGTTTCTAGAGGAGATCAACCCCGGCAACCAGGTCAAGGGCAAGCTCGTGTTCGACATCCCAAGAAGAGTAAGCCCGCCAAGCTGCTGCTCAAGGCCGGTGTGCTTGGTTTCTCCGAGGGAGTGATCGTGGACGTGAGCTGATTCAACTAAGCCGTGTACGACGTCGTACGCACTGGGAGCCCTGGGCCGATGGTTCGGGGCTCTCAGCGTTTCCGGGCCTGGCCTTCACCGCGAGGGTTCCACGTTCGCCGATCGCCAGCGCAGGCTGCCCCGCCGACCCGATAATGGCTGGCTGTGGACTCAGACGTGATCGGAATCATCGTCGGAGGACTCATCGGCGTCGCCGGGCTCCTCGACGGTGGGCAAGTGGCGGCGACGGTGAATTCTGGTCTCCTCAACCCGCGGCTCGACCCAAGGTGCCCGGCGCTCATACCTCGGCTCTGCCCACGTGCCGATGGGCGGGCTGCTGTCGCAGGACGACGTCGCGGCCAAGCTGGTGCCAGTGCTGTCCAGCGGCGTGCACGACCCCACGCTCGGATTCACCGACGCTTTCTTCCATACCGCCGCCCAGCTGCAGCAGGAGGTGGCGGAGGCCGGATTCGCCGACGTGCGTGGTGGGTATCGAGGGGCCGGCGTGGACCATCGTCGACGCGCCCGGCGACGACGCCGACGCGCGGTTCGACAGCGCGCTGCGCTGCGCGCAGTTGACCGAGAACTTCGCAGAGATAGTGGACGCCAGCGCCCACCTAATGGCCCTCGCGACGGCTCCCTAACATCGAAGAGCCCGCGGCGAGGCGGTGGGGAGCCGCCGGTGCCGCGCGTGCTAGTGACCGTTCCCAGCGAGGGCCGTCGCCGCCGAGCCGAGGCCCCGGTAGAGGGTCCTCGTGCGAGACTCAGCCGCCGTTTGGACGGAGCGCCCCCTTGTCAGTGCTGTACTTACGGACGCGTCCGCGCTCCGTCAATCGAATCGTGCGCCGCGTTCTCGAGGAATGCGAGTACGGCGACGACCCTGCGGTGGACCGGCGCAGCTGAGATGCCGAGCTTGGTGAAGATCGCGTTGACGTGCTTCTCCACTGTGGACTCGGAAAGGAATAGGGCTTGCTCGATGCCGGCATTGGTCTTGCCCTGGGCCATCTCCCGGAGCACGTCCAGCTCGCGGGGAGTCAAGGAGGCAAGAGGACTCGAGGCGCGGGTCTGCTGTCGAGCGACCAGGGTGTCGATGATCAGCGGATCGACGACCGATCCACTGGACGCCACCTCATTGAGCGCGCGTACTAGGTCTTCGAGATCACCGACCCGGTCCTTGAGCAGGTACGCCAAACCTGCGGAGCCGTCATTGAAAAGGGCTCGGGCGTAGCTCTCGTCTGTGTGTTGCGACAACACCACGACGCCGATCTCGGGGTGCTCTGCACGGATGGCGCGGGCGGCCTCGATGCCCTCCATATGGTGACTTGGCGGCATGCGGATGTCGGTGAGAACAGCGTTCGGGCTGAGTCGCCGTACCGCATCGAGCAGCTCGCTCGCATCACTAACGCAGGCCACGACCTCGACCTGCCCGGAGTCTTCCAGCAGACGGCGTACGCCTTCGCGGACGAGGTAGTTATCCTCGGCGATAACTACCCTGAGCGTCTTGGTCATCCTGACCCGCCCGTCAGCAGTGGGAGTTCAGCGCTGACGCTGGTTCCGGCACCGAGCTGGCTCTCGATCCTGAGCTTGCCGTGTAGCGCCTCGACGCGGTCGCGGATGTTAGCCAAGCCTCCGGAACGCGCGCCGTTCGACTCGAAGCCCCGGCCGTCGTCCTCGACGATCATGCAGAGCCGGCTTCCCGAATGCGATAGCCGGACGCGGGCGGCGTCAGTGCCGGCGTGCTTGGCCACGTTGGTGAGGGACTCGCAGGCTACGAAGTAGGCCGTGCCCTCCACATCCTCGGAGAATCGCTCGGCACGTAGATCATCGTCGGCAAGGATTTGCACCGAGATGGGGAACCTCGTGACCCGGGACTCCAGCGCCGCGACCAGCCCGTTGTCGCTGAGGACAGGCGGGTGGATGCCGTGGGCGAGTTCCCTGAGGTCTCGAAGCATCTCGCGGGCCTGATCTTGCAGATCGGTGAGCTCGCTGGCGGTGAGCTGATCACGACTGAGCCGGTTGCGGGCGAGCCGGAGACCCGCGATGAGGGCCACAACCTCCTGCTGGATCCCGTCGTGCAGATCGCGCTCGATGCGACGACGCTCCGTTTCCTGCGCCGCAATGAGGCGGACGCGAGAGGTGGACAGCTCCTCAAGTCCCTCCTTGAGCTGACTCGCGAGCCGAACGTTTGCGACTGCTGTCGTGGCCTGCGTGGCCACGGTGGCCAGCAGCTCGAGATCAGAGTCGGCATAACCACCCGGCTTGGGGCCAAGATCGACTCGTCCGAGCAGCTCGCCCGCGCGTACCAGATCCACGCCGGCAGCGCTATTGCCATTCACCTCGCCGGTGACGCCGACCGGCTCGTCGAGCCAGCTACCATCCGCGTCGCGCAGTCGGACTTGCACCCAGCTCGCACCGATTCCGTCGCGGATGGCGTTTGCGAGTCGCGGCAGCAGCTCGTCGAGTCCGGCCGTCTGCTCCATGGTTGTGCCGAGGTTCTTGAGTAGCCGGTACTGCTGTACGCGATCGCCGAACAGCCTTCTGCTGACCGCGGATTCGAGTCGACGACGGAGGGGCTGGAAGGCCAGGGCTGCAGCGATGGTGATGATGACAGCCAGGGTTACTGGTACCCGATTGCCCAGCATCAGGCCGGGTGTGGCTGCGATGACCGCGTACGCCGCCGCGATGAGCAATGATGCAGCACCGTACGCGACGGACTTGCGGACGACGAGGTCCAAGTCGAAGAGCCGGTGGCGCAGAATCCCGTAGATGATCGCCCCCGGCAGGAGAATCGCCGTCAGTGACCCGAAGGTCATCAGGTTGATGACCAAGGCCGAGTCTTCGGGTGCGCCGAGTGCGAGCGCCACGCTACCTGCGAAATAGAGCAGTAGCCCGAGGACGACAACGAAGAAGACTCGCATCTGAGCCCGGCCTGCGGCATCGGCTGCGACAAAGCGGGCACACAAGACAAGCACGCTGACGAGAACGACCCACCAGCTGTTCAGTGCCAGCCAGGTAGCCGGCTCGGCCAGCCAGGCGAGCCAGCTGACCGCGTACGGGTTGGGGATGGCAAGGCCCACGTCGTCAAACTGTGACACCGGCACGACAGGTAAGGCGAGCAAAGCCAGCGGCGGAGCGATGAGAACGACCCACGAGCAGCGTAGAGCCAGCCGCTGCCAGCGACGTTCGACGAAGCCGTCTGGATAGCTGCCAATGAGAAGCATCACCGCCAGCGACCCCACTGCTTGCGCCTCGAGGCTAAGCATGCTGAGCACCGGAGCCCACGGGGAGTTGATCATCTGCGGCCGGCTGTAGAGGAGCGCCCCGAACGCCCCGGTCGCCACGAATGCGGTCCCGCTGACGAGTAACCGAACCGGCTGTGGATGTGTCGGCAGCCGCCACGTCAGCCACGCACCCACGGCGTACATGGGGATGACGATCAGGATCCAAACGGAGTCGGAAAGTGACAAGCCTTGGGGGGACATCGCCTCAGTGACGAACTCGTACACCAACGAGAGCCCGCCCACTGTCGTCAGCGCGTACAACCGAAGTCGCGCCATGGTCACACGTCTATGATCCGCCGAATGTTGCTGCGCTGGTACGGGGTTGGCCCACCGCGCGCACCCCGAGGCTAGCCTCCACCGATTCTGCGGACTGCCTCATTCCGCACCGACGGCGTACGAGGAGACCGTTGAGACAGGCGTCGCTCGGCGCGTGTTGAGGAGGCAAGATCATGAGAACCGCGTACAAGGTGCTCGCATACCTGGTCGCCGCGGAGGTGGCGGTCCAAGCGATGGTCATCGTCTGGTTTATCGCCGGGCTCGGCAAGTGGATCGAGGGCGGCGGGGTGCTCGACAAGGCCGCCATGGAAAGCGAGGGGACACCGTTCCCTCAGGTGGCCGGCATGATGGCGCATGTCATCAACGGGTTCTTCGTCATTCCGGGGCTCGCGCTGCTGCTGTTGATCATCTCGTTCTTCACCAAGGTGCGCGGGGCGACCAAGTGGGCCGTCATTGTGTTCGTGCTGGTGATCGTGCAGAGCCAGCTCGGCGGCCTAGGCCATGACTTCCCGCTGGCTGGTGCGTTGCACGGCCTCAATGCCTTGGCGCTGTTCGGCGTGGCTCTCTACGCCGGCCGCCGGCTCCGGGCTGCGACGGCGGCGGCCGTTGAGCAGCCGGAGGCGCGTACCGCCGCCCCGGTGTGATGACCAGTCACTCCCGCCGTCGGCCGCTCGGCACTCCCCGGCCGCTGCGGATCGCACTGCCGATCCTGGCCACCGTGGCGATGGTGGCACCTTTGGCTTGGTTGTGGCAGGCCAGCCGGGTGCCGGCGGTGTACTCGGTCATGGACATGGGCTATCCCGATTACGGCGTGGGCGCGATGTTTGATCCAGGCGTCAGTGGGCCTGGCGGCCATATGCAGGGCCAGATGCCCGGCCACGACATGGCTGCCGCACCGCGGCTGGTCACAGATATGATCGCCGACCCGACCCGGCCAGCAGACGTACGGGTGGATCTGGTGACCCGGCAACAGATGTTAAGTGTGGGTGGCCGAACCATGCCGGGGTTCACCGTGAACGGCACCTCACCTGGCCCTCCGATCGTTGCTCGGCAGGGTCAGTTGATCGAGGTGCATCTGCGCAACGAGTCGGTCACCGCTGGGGTCACGCTGCACTGGCATGGGGTTGATGTGCCCAACGCCATGGACGGGGTCGCTGGTGTCACCCAGGATGCGGTACCGATAGGGGGCGAGTTCACTTACCGGTTTATCGCCGACCAGGCCGGCACATTTTGGTATCACTCCCACCAGGTCTCCAACCCCCAGGTGGCCGGCGGGTTGCTCGGATCACTGGTCGTGTCGCCGAAATCCGGGATCGCCCAGGTGGTCGATGTGTCCGCGGTCGCGCACACCTACGGGGGTGTGCGGACTGTCAACGGCAAGGCTGAAGATCTCCGGGTGGCGGCCCGGGCCGGGCAGCGGGTACGAGTGCGGGTCACCAACACCGACAACGGGCCGATGAAGGTGTGGAGCAGCGGGCCGTACCGGCTGCTCGCTGTTGACGGCACCGATGTGCACCGACCCACCGAGGTCTCCGACCAGTCGGTGACTCTTACCGCCGGCGGCCGGGCCGATCTCGAAGTGCAAGTCCCTATGCGCCCTGAGCCTGTCGAAGGGCGCGCGGTCAGGGTGCAGCTGTCCAAGGCGACCGCGGTGGTGATCGGACCTCCGGGCACCGATGCGCCGGTTCCGCCGCAACCCGCCGCCGAGTTGGACTTGCTGAGCTACGGCTCGCCGGCCCCACTCGGCTTTGATCCGGCCCACCCCACACGCCGGTTCGAGTATCGGATCGGTCGCCGACCAGGCTTCGTCAAGGGTCGGCCGGGTCTGTGGTGGTCGATCAACGGCCACCTGTTTCCGAACATCCCCATGTATGTGGTACGCCAGGGCGACGTGGTGGCGATGCACATCGCAAACCACAGCGGCGAAGTGCATCCGATGCACCTGCATGGCCATCACGTGGTCGTGCTGGCTCGCAATGGTGTGGCGGCCAGCGGTAGCCCGTGGTGGGTCGACTCGCTCAACGTGCTGCCCGGCGAGACTTATGACATCGCATTCGTGGCGAACAACCCCGGAATCTGGATGGACCACTGCCACAACCTCAAACACGCGGCCCAAGGCATGGTCGCTCATCTCATATACGAGGGGTTCGACACCCCGTATCGGATTGCTGGACCCGCGGACAACCAGCCAGAGTGAGCGCCTTCTGCCCAACGAAAACCATCAGGCCACCAGCGAAAGCTAGCGCGCTAGACAACGAGGCGGTCTGCGACCGTGAGCCGATCCTGGTCGATCAGCCAGCGGATGCCTTCCAGAACCGCGGCCTCCGGTTCGAAGGCAGGTGGGTGGGCGAGCTGGAGCGGCTGCGCAACGACGCGGATATCGAGCTGAAGGAGACTGGCCGCTGGGCCACCACGTTTCACCCGGATCCAGTGCTGGGGGCGGGATAAGAATCGGCCCGGTTGACATCGACGCCCCGCCACACGAGCCTCCAGGAAAGTGTGGGAACCTCATGCCGGCGACCATGATTACTGGCTATGCCCGTAGGAGGGTCCCTGTGCGGGCCTCTGGGATCGAGCGCCCTCAGGCGCGGAGAGCGGCGTCGAGATCGCGAATGAACTCTCTCACGCGCCCGCCTCCGGGAGGTGCGGCGGACAGACGGCCGAGCACCGCGGTGACTGCTGTTGGTGCGTGATGACGCGCCCATTCAAGGGTCCGCGCATTGACACGCTGGTCTTCACCGGACGCCAACTCTCCGGTTGTTCTTGCCGGTCATCGTGCCGAAGTACGCCGCAAGAAATCGCTCAAAATCGGGCCTGAATCTGTTCAGATGACGTTTCCAACGACATCCGTCGAGTACTGATCGCTTCCACTCGTTCCCTCTGAACGGTACTGATCGCTTCCACTCGTTCCTCTGAACGGTACTGATCGCTTCCACTCGTTCCCTCTGAACGGTACTGATCGCTTCCACTCGTTCCCTCTGAACGGTACTGATCGCTTCCACTCGTTCCCTCTGAACGGCACGCATGCTACGAAAGAACGTAGACGGGCCCCCCACTTGGGGCGGCCCGTGACCCGCTTCTAGGACGAGTGTTGGTTGTGGTTGGACATGCAGGGTGGCGTCAAGGTCTATCGCGGTGCGGCGGCGGCTGCTCGGCACTATGTCGAGGCCGATCACGCGCGTGTCGACGACTACTACTTGGCCGAGGGCACGGGGTTGGCCGAGCGGTTCGTCGCCACCCCTGACGGCGGGGTCGAGCGTGTCAGTGTGCTTGACGGAGATGGCTATGAGACTTGGGTCACCGGTCGCGATCCGCTCACCGGTGAGGCACGCGGTCGGTTGCGGACTGACGCCAATGCCGTGCGGTTCGTGGAGGTGGTCGTTAACGGACCGAAGACGTGGTCGCTGGCGGCCACACTGCATCCGGACGTTGCGGAGGCGTACGACGCGGCGATGGATCGCGCGGCGTCACAGATCGTCGGCTGGCTCGCGCAGCACGCGACGACGAGGGTCGGCCCGCGTGGGCGTCAGGTGCAGGTGCCGGTCGAGCGAATCGAAGCGGTGAGCGTGCGGCACTACACGTGCCGTGCCGGCGACCCGCACCGACACCTGCATCTTCAGATCAACGCCCGAGTGTTCGTGGTGGGGAGGTGGCGTGGTCTGCACACCATCGGCGTCCGGGACAGCATCGACGTGATCAACGGCATCGGGCACGCGGCGATGATGACCGACCCGCAGTTCCGCTCGGCGCTCGCCGCGCACAGATTCACGCTCGACCCGGCGACAGGGGAGGCGCGCGAACTCGCCGAATTCTCCGGAGCGTTCAGCGCCCGGGCGCGACAGATCGGCCGCAACATCGACCGCTACGAGGCCGAGTGGCGCGACGCGCACCCCGGGCAGGAACCCGGGCCGAAGCTGCGGCGGGGGTGGGACGCTCGGGCGTGGGCGGAGGCTCGACCCGACAAGGTGAGCCCCCGCGATGGCGCAGACGTCACGGACCGCTGGGTCCGGGAACTGCATGATCTGGGTTATAGGGACTGTGCGCCCGCGCTGCCACAAGCGATCACCAGGACAGGCGAGCTGGATCGTGACGCCGCAGTGGAGAGGGTGCTGAGTCGACTGGGAGCACGACGGTCGGGTGGAACGCCGCCGACATCCGCGGGGAGGCGGAACGCCTGATCGCCCGCTCCGAAGTGGTCGCTGAGGCCGCAGCGCGGCTGGAACTGGCTGAAGACCTCACCGCGCGCGCAATCGCGGCGTGTGTGCCGCTCTTGGAGCAGGCGGGCTTGCCAGAGCACATCCGGTCGCTGACGTCGCGGCAGGTGCTCAAAGTGGAGATCGATATCACCGAGCGGCTGGCTGCCCGACCCAGCGGCGAACCAGGTCGGGCGCTGCTCGTAGCGGCGGACGACATCGACGAGACCCAGCTGAAGGTCGTGGCAAGCCTTGCCGGCAGTCAAGACCTGGTCGTCATCGAAGGTGCAGCCGGCGCCGGCAAGACCACCACCCTCGCTGCCACTCGAGCCGCGCTCGACCGGCAAGACCCACGAATGTTCGTGGTGACGCCGACGCTGAAGGCGGCGGCTGTCGCTGCCAGGCAGGTCGGCTCCCGGGCATTCTCCGCTGCGTGGCTTGCGCACCAACACGGTTGGCGGTGGGACGAAGACGCCCGCTGGACCCGCATCGACAGCGAGCCGCGAACCGAGGCCGCCCTGAGGCCGGGAGGACGAAGCCGGGATGCTCGACCAGGACGCTGCCCCCGCTTTGCTCACGATCGCCGACGAACACGGCGCCCGTATCGCCTTCATGGGCGACCGCCACCAGCTCCCGGCCGTCGGCCGCGGCGGGGTGCTCGATCTCGCCGCCCGCTGGGCCAACCACGATGCGGTCCTGTCCCTCGATACCGTCCGCCGCTTCGCCGACCCCGAGAACGCCGATCTCAGCCTTGCCATGCGCACCGTCGCCAAACCGCGCCGCCAGCCTCGCCATCGCCAGCGGCGCGGACGTCAAAGTCGTGCAGCAGATGCTCGGCCATTCGAGCGCTGCGATGACGATGGACGTCTACGGACACCTGTTCAGCGACCGCCTCGACGAAGTCGCCGACGCGCTCGACAACGCCCGATCCGAGGCCGCCAGGTCTGCCGCTGCTGTTGCCAACGCTCAAAATCCTGTTGCCAAAGTGTTGCCAACGCCGATGTGGTCGACTTAGCCGCTTACAAGGCGAAAGGTAAAAACCGCAGGTCAGACGCCAAATTCGGATGGCGCCCCCGGCGAGATTCGAACTCGCGCTCCCGCCTCCGGAGTGCGCGTACAGTACTCCGCCGCATGATCAAAACCACGCGAGAACTATTGACAAGAACTCTTGACAGTAACGGAAAAGTCTTGACACGCGCATCTCCCAGACTCTATCCGCATCTGTCCCGTTTCTACGGCCTCCTGCGGCCTAGCTGCGGCCTGACTGTTGATCATGCCGGCCGCTGTTCGAATCCGTAGACCGCATGCAGACGGGCATCACGGATCGCGGGGCGCTGCTCTCCGGGGCGAGCGTGAACCACGTCCAAAGGATGCTCGGGCATCAGTCGGCCGCCATGACGTTGGATGTTGTACGCCGGACTGTTCGATAGCGACCTGGATGCACTCACCGATCGTCTTGATGCGGCTATCGCTGCAGCTCCTGCGGTGCGTGACGACCGGCTGATCCAGTTCCGGCGGGAGGGGTCGTGACGAAATCTGTGCGGTTGACGCTGGGGACAGAGATTGCCCAAACCCAGCCCGTCCAACACGTCCGAGTAGAAAGATGATCAACATGTCACAGATGATGGGATCAGCGACAGAAGATCAGCTAACGAGGTCGATCCTCAGTCATCGCTGGGAGCGGGTCGCCGAGTGGCCGCTGATGGTTGCCGCCGTGGCTTTTCTGGCTGCGTACGCCGTCCCGATCCTGGACCCAGACTTGCCGAGCTGGGTGCTCGACTTGTGCCGGTGGCTGAGCTGGATCACCTGGGGGCTCTTTGCAATTGATCTTGTCGTCAGGCTGTCCCTGGCAGACGAGCGGCTGCGCTACCTGGCTCGGCACTGGTACGACGTACTGGTGATCGTTCTACCGCTGCTCAGGCCGTTACGTCTGCTCCGGTTGATCCCGCTGCTCTCTGTGCTGAACCGGCGAGCCCAGACCAGGCTGCGCGGCCGAGTAGCGATCTACGTTGCCGGGGGTGCCTGCCTGCTGGCCTTCTGCGCCGCCCTAGCGGTGCTCGATGCCGAGCGATCCCGCCCCAACGCGAACATCACCGACTTCGGCGATGCGATCTGGTGGGCGGTGACCACCATGACCACGGTGGGTTACGGCGACCGCTACCCAGTGACAGGGGTCGGGCGGCTGGCGGCCTTTGGCTTGATGGTCGGCGGAATCGCGCTGCTCGGGACTGTGACAGCAACGCTGGCGTCCTGGCTGGTCGAGGCTGTCGCGGCCGAGAAGGAGCAGGCTGAAGACCTCCAAGTCAGGGTGCGACGCCTGGAGGCCAAGGTCGATCGACTGGCCGACACCGAGGACCTCACGCTGCGGCAGTAGGTCCCAGCAGACAACCAGAGCCGCGCCTTCATACGAGGGCCGGCCCTGGTGTCACGGTCCGGCGGGCGATTGGGAGGCTCGTCCCAGCCCAGCCATGTCGGGCCGCTAAGCGAGTGCCCCCAGCGGCAGCGTCCCCCCTTGTCAGCGCAAGGTTGCGGCGCCTGGACATCCAGATACGCGGGCGCGACACAGAGTTCAGCAAACCTCTCCAACCCCGTAAGGCTCAGGCGTCCGAGATGGGCACACGGTGGATACCGAGAGGCACACCGACGACTCGCGCTCGGCGACGCCCTGTAATACAACGCCGCGTGGCGAGGGCACAACACCGCGCGTCCGATTGCTAGCGTTAACCACACAACTTAAAACCACCTGGCAAACAAGACGAGCTACGGCTCCCTATTTGCCAGGAGGTTCAGGTGACAACCAGGACACCAAAGCAGCACCGGATGGCAAGCCGTCTCGGTGCACACAAATCCTGGGCTCAAACCGAGGACCGCACCGCCCGTACCGCAAAGGCACGCGCCGCTCGCGAACAGAAGTTCCTCGACCAGGCCGGGGGAGATCCGGTAAAGGCTGAGCATCTGCGCAAGGCGTTCTACCTGCGCATGCAACTCGCATCACTCCAGGCTCGGCAGGCGAAGAAGGCTGCCGTGACGCCGCCGTAAATGGTTGAGCCGCGCCCTTCCTAGTAAGACGCGGCTCCGAAAACCAGCCCAGAAACCGTCCGACGGGAATCCGGCTATGTCTGATCATCATACGCCGTGGCCCTGACAGATCCGGAGAAGCCGAAACGGCCCAACGAAGTGCCGTCTCCGTCATCAAAACGCCCGGCCAAGGCGGCAGCGCACAGGGTCCCGCACCATCGGGATTCCCGGCTTCCACCCGCACGAGCTGCGTCACACCGCCGCCTCGCTGGCGATCGCATCCGGTGCGGATGTGAAAGTGGTGCAGCAGATGATGGGCCACAAGTCGGCCGTGATGACGCTCGACCAGTACGGCCACCTGTTCCCGGATCGGCTGGATGTGGTCGCCGATGCGATGGACGCCGCAAGGTCGTCGGCGCTAGCAGATGTGTACCCCGAGCAGCCATCCGCTGAGATCCGGGCCCTGAGATGAGTCCCGCCGAACGCCCAGCTCTGGGAGGCCAAGATCGCGCAGGGGCGAGAGCGGGGATTCGGAGGCAACCGCCATCGCGCGGGAGCTGGGGTGGACGGTTGTCCGGCTGTGGGAGTGCAACGTTATGAACGACCCCCGTGCGGCGGCGCGGCTGGTGCTCTCAGCCGGCTGACACTGGCACGGCAATCCACGGCTTGGGCGCTGCGAACCTCACCGAGCCGGGCGCGAGGTATTGCGGCGACAGCGTTTGGAATTGGCTTCAGCTTACCTTCTCCATGGCGGGCGGTGACCAGGTGGCGTTTAGTACCGGTTCCTTGGGCCAGTAGATGTGCATGACGACGATGAATCCGGCGTCGGGAGCTGGCAGCCAGTTTTGTTGCTGGTCGGCGGAGCTGGGTTCCTGGTTCTGGATGTAGACCGTGAGCGAACCGTCCGAGTTGTAGCTCACCGGTGCCAAGTGCGGCCCGATCGCATAACGGTTGATCGGATTGCTCACCAGATGGAATTTTGTGTTGTACATGTCGATGCCCCACGCCGCGTTCGTCGGCGGCGTCTGGTCCTTCGGGAACGTGACCGTGTAGTTGTTGCGCTTCGCGTCGCCGCCGACGACTAAGTAGGTGTCGTCCTGCGGGAGCACCGCGCCCAACGCCGAGAAGGCGGCGGCAGCCCGCAACGAGTAGTTCGTGCCGTAGTTTCCCCAGCCTTGCTCGAGGTTGATGAGCCAGCCGTTCTCCTTGGTTGACCCGGGGATCTCCAAGCCGACCTTCGTGACGTAATGGTTGCCCTCGGTGACGCCGCGCGAGATCTCTCGTTGAATGTCGCGGCCGAGCTTGTTCCAATCGAACGGCTTCCCCGGAACGATTCCGATGCGCGCCATTTGCCTCACGACGGGTAGATCGGCGTCGCTCGGGGGGTTCGGCCCCATCAGCGTGGCGAGCTGACCAAAGAACGTTTGCGGCGACATCTTCTGCGTCTGACTCTGAGGAGTTGAAGAGGTGTCAACGTTCGCCTTGGTTGGGGCATTGGTCGGCGGCGTGTACGAGCTACCCCAATGGCTCAGTGGCGTGAGCTTGTACCCGGCTTGGATGGCGTTCACGGTCGCGAGCGAACTCGGCCCGTCGTATTGGGTGGAACCCTCGATCCACACCAGATTCGTTGGAGAGCTGATCAACGTCATGCCCTCGGGAACCGTCCCCTTCCAGCCTGGACCGGCGATGAGGATGTTGCCTCCTTCGGTGCCGGTGGTGCGCTTTCCGGGTGCCGCGAGGACGTTCGTCCATGCCGACAGGATCGTCATCTGGTTGTAGACGCCGTTCGTGTTGGGCATCGTGAAGACGAGCGGTTCCTTGGACAAGTCGAGCCAGGCGTTCGAGAACAACACGTCCACCGGTGGCGCCGGAATAGTCGTGAACGACGGTGTGACCGGCGTGGACGGCGTATTGAACTGATTGACCGGCGCCGAGAATGGTTCCGCCGACGGCACATTCGTGAGCAGAGCCTCCGTGCCGTGCATGACGACGAGAGGAAAGCCGAAGACATAAGCGGCTTTCGCGATCTGCTTTGCCTCAGCCGGCGTCGGAGATCCCGTCGAGGTCGGGAGAGTTATCCCGCCACCATTGCTTTGCGTCCCCGCCGACGATGGTCCAGTAGACGACGCCGAGGTCGAAGCCGGTGTCGGAGCCGGCGTCGAAGCCGACTTCGAGGGCGACGAACAGGCTGCGGCCGCAGACATCAGGGTCAGCATCGCAATGATCGCGGTCGTCGTCTTCGCACGAATCTTCATGCTCGATCTCCTGCCTACCTGGCTACGGCGAGAACCATCTTGTCAGCCGGCGTGCGTCTTCAGTTCTGCAGTCCTTCGCCGTTGGTGGTACGAAAGCGTATTGACTGCAGTCGCAAAAGACATCATGTAGATCTAGCTGAAATCCGCGCAGCGGCTGAGCGCGCGCGCAAGAATCGGGCGGCGGTGATCTGGTGGAGAACGGGACCTGCGCCGATGGCTCTGTGAATCCGGTCCTCGTGTGTACTCCGTACACCACGGGGACCGCCCGCTGCTCGCCGAGCTTGCCGGCGAGTTGGCTGGGGTTCGGGCTCTGAAATGAGCCGGATTCCGGATTCTTGCGGCCTCTGTGCGGCCTGGCACCGGATGAGCCCTTCGCCCGGCTGCGGTCCACATGAGCGTTTGCCCTAGTCGGCGCGATGTTTTGGTTGGCGCCCCCGGCGAGATTCGAACTCGCGCTCCCGCCTCCGGAGGGCGGTGCTCTATCCCCTGAGCTACGGGGGCCTGCCACTCGGCAAGCTGCGGCCGGACAAGGCCGAAAGCAATGTACCAGTGTGGCCATTGGCTTGACGCTCGCTGTGAGGCGGGCGACATCTTCGTGGATCTATTCTCGTCCCGTGCGGGCCGGTAGGTGGAGCGCGCCCGCTGCGCGGGCGACCGTGATCATCGTCGTGCTCGTACTGACCAGCTGCGTGCGGCAGGATACGCCCACGCCAGCCGAGCAGCGGAGCACGCCGCCTCCCTGGAGCGCGCCTCGAGATGCCGTCTCCTACATCACAGCCGCTGGCCTGGAATCACAACCTCTCAGCAGCAACGAGAACTCACGCGTCGTCGAGGTCCGCATCACCGTTGATGGTGCGCCGGTGGAAGTGCCGGCGTACCTCGGAATCGACCGGCTTCGAGCGCTCCAGGCACCGGTGCACACCCACGACGCCTCTGGCCAGGTATGGCTGGAGGGTCGGGAAACCGACGCCGTGACGCTCGGGCAGTTCTTCACCGTCTGGGGTGTCCGGTTCGATGATCGATGTCTCGGTTCGGCATGCGGAGCCCTGGTGGTCACAGTCGACGGGAAGGTCAGCTCGGCTCCGCGCGAGGTGCGGCTGGTAGCGAGTCGCATCATCGACATCACTGCAACGTCATAGGAGAACGGCCGCTCGTGTGTCCGCGGGCTGATAAGTCCGCCCATGTTGGGCCTGGTCTGGCACAGTCTCGCGCTATGTCGCATACCCACGTGGCCGGCTCGATCCACGCCGATTCCGCCGCGCGGGCTCCTAGCTGGCTGAGTATCCCCAGCGACGTCAACGCCCTGCTGTCGAGCCTGTGGAGCATCGGGGTACGCAAGGACGAGAATGGCGTGCTCACGGTGGCCGGCCTCAGTGTCGTCGACATTGCCGACCAGGTAGGAACTCCTGTCTACGTGGTGGATGAAGCCGACTTGCGGGCGCGAGCCCGCGCCTTCGCCGATGCGTTCCAGGGCTGGGATGTCTACTACGCCGCCAAGTCTTTCCTCTGTACGACAGTGGCGCGCTGGGTGAGCGAGGAGGGGCTAGGGGTCGACGTCTGCACGGGCGGTGAGCTGGCTGTGGTGCAGCGTGCCGGTCTCGATCCGCGGCGGGTGGGCCTGCACGGCAATAACAAGAGTGTCGAAGAGCTGCGGAAGGCCGTCAGTGTCGGAGTCGGAAGGATCATCGTTGACTCATTCGACGAGATTGCCCGGCTCGGCGCGCTTGCCGAGGAATTGCAGATCCGGCCGCGCGTCATGGTCAGGGCAACCACTGGGGTCGAAGCGCACACCCATGAATACATCGCCACGGCGCACGAGGATCAGAAGTTCGGCTTCTCGATCGCCGGTGGCATCGCTGCCTCCGCCCTCCTCGCCTGCCACCAGCATCCCTGGCTCGATCTGATCGGTATTCACTCCCATATCGGCTCGCAGATCTTCGACGCTGAAGCGTTTGAGGTCGCGGCACGGCGTACCCTCCGGCTGCACGCCGATTTCGCGGATCAGACAGGCGTTCAACCGGGCGAGCTGGACCTTGGTGGCGGCTTCGGTATCGCTTACACCAGCGCCGACACGCCCTCCACGCCCGCTGCTCTGGCGGAGGCACTTCGGGAGATCATCGCCCACGAATGCTCAGCACTGGACATCAAGGTTCCGCACCTGTCCATCGAGCCGGGTCGTGCGATCAGTGGTCCCAGCACCTTCGCCCTCTACCGCGTCGGCACAGTCAAGCCCGTCGCGCTCGACGGCGGTGCGACCCGCCTCTATGTCGCAGTCGATGGTGGAATGAGTGACAACATCCGGACGGCCCTCTACGCCGCCGAGTACTCCGCCACCTTGGCGTCACGCCTTTCCACCGCTCCTCCAGTGCTGGCCCGGGTGGTCGGCAAACACTGCGAAGGCGGGGACATCTTGGTGCGTGATGAGTTTCTTCCCGCCGATATCACCGCTGGCGACCTGCTAGCGGTGCCGGGCTCGGGCGCGTACAGCCGCTCGATGGCGAGCAACTACAACTACGTCCCCCGACCGCCCGTCATCGCCGTTCGTGCTGGCCAGATCTCAACACTGATCAGGGGGGAAACGATCGAAGACTTGTTGGCATTGGATGCTGGATGACCGGGATCTGACCAGCGAACTGTCGCGCGCCCGCTGTGCTGAGGGCGCGCTTTTGTCCGCGAACGAGGGCGAAGTAGGCGAGTCCATAGCGTGATGCGCAAGCAGAGCCTCAAAAAATATAGTGAACAATGAAACCGCCACGATTCGGGGTCGTGGTGTCGTTGTGTAAATGAGGTTTCCGTGACGTTGACCAGCGTGCAGCCCACATCCCTACTTGACGTTCCACCGCTGACACCGCTCCGGGTGGCCCTGCTCGGCTGCGGCGTAGTTGGATCGGAGGTGGCGCGACTGATCATCGAGCAGGCTTCCGATTTGCGCGCCCGGGTGGGCCGGCCTCTGGAGCTGGTCGGCATCGCGGTGCGCCATGACGACCGCAGCCGCCCAGGCATCGATCCCGGGCTATTCACCACCGACGCAGAGGCATTGGTCGCCCGCGAGGACGTCGATCTCGTGATCGAAGTCATTGGCGGCATCGAGCCGGCCCGGTCGTTGATCTTGGCCGCCCTGCGCCATGGAGCCTCGGTCGTCACCGCGAACAAGACTCTGCTGGCCGAGGACGGCGCCACGCTGTTCGAGGCCGCCGAACAGGCCGGTGCTGATCTCTACTTCGAGGCCGCGGTTGCTGGCGCCATCCCGATCATCCGGCCTCTCAGGGAGTCTCTCGTCGGTGACGAGATCACCTCGGTGATTGGGATCGTCAACGGCACCACGAATTACATCTTGGATCGCATGGACACTGCAGGAATCGGTTTCGCCGAGGCGCTTGCCGAGGCACAGCAGCTTGGCTACGCGGAGGCGGACCCGACCGCCGACGTCGAGGGCTTCGACGCCGCAGCCAAGGCCGCGATCTTGGCAAGCCTGGCATTCCACACTCGGGTCACCGGGGCCGATGTCTACCGGGAAGGCATCACCGGGATCACCCCCGCTGATATCGCCTCGGCGCACGACATTGGCTGTGTGGTCAAGTTGCTGGCGATCTGCGAGCTGTCCCCACGTGTTGCAGGTGCCATTGACCGAACCGTGTCGGTCCGGGTCCATCCGGCGATGATTCCGCGATCTCACCCACTCGCCGGGGTCGGCGACGCGTACAACGCGGTGTTCGTCGAGTCGATGTCGGCCGGTCGGCTGATGTTCTACGGTCCTGGTGCCGGCGGGTCACCGACTGCGAGTGCCGTTCTCGGGGATCTTGTCACTGTGGCCCGGAACCGGCTGCGCGGGGCCGTCGGCCCCGGCGAGTCCAGCTACGCGGCACGCCCCGTCAGCGAAATCGGCAACGTGATGACCCGCTACCACCTCTCCCTCGAGGTCGCCGACCGCGCTGGCGTGCTGGCGACAATCGCCCACGTCTTCTCCGAACACAAAGTGTCGATCGAGACCGTACGCCAGAACGGGCGGGATGCCGACGCTCAGCTGGTGATCGTGACCCACCGCGCCCAAGATGCCGCGCTCAGTGCAACGGTGGGAGCATTACGCAAGCTCGACATAGTTCGTGAGGTGACCAGCGTGATGCGCGTTGAAGGTGAGTGATGTGATTCCCGAGTCCTTCATCGCGGACCGACCGACTGCCCTCAGGCGTCGTCCCGGGTCCGGAGTGATCGCGCGTTACCGAGACTGGCTGCCAGTGTCCGACAGCGATCCGGTGATCACTCTCGGCGAGGGCGGCACACCGCTGGTTGCCGCCGAGAAGCTGTCGGACGTCCTGCACTGCGAGACCTGGATCAAGGTCGAGGGCGCCAATCCGACAGGTTCATTCAAGGACCGCGGCATGACTGTTGCGCTCAGTGTCGCCGCCGGCCGGGCCGCACAGGCTGTGGTGTGCGCCTCGACCGGCAACACCTCTGCGTCGGCCGCTGCGTACGCCGCCAGGGCGGGTCTGTCGACCATCGTGCTACTGCCGGCGGGCCGGATCGCGACCGGCAAGCTGGCCCAGGCGATCGTGCACGGCGCCAAGGTGGTCCAGATCGACGGTAACTTCGACGACTGCCTGGAACTCGCCCGCAAGCTGGCGCATGAGTACCCGGTCGCGCTCGTCAATTCGGTCAATCCCAACAGGATCGAGGGGCAGAAGACCGCGGCGTTCGAAGTGATCGACGAGCTGGGCGACGCACCCGAAGTACATGTGATCCCTGTTGGTAATGCTGGGAATATCTCGGCGTACTGGCGTGGTTATAGGCAGTACGCGTCGGCCGGCAAGGCAACACGAACTCCACGAATGTGGGGATTTCAGGCAACAGGCGCCGCCCCCCTCGTACTCGGACATCCGGTTCTACAGCCCGAAACCGTCGCTACCGCGATCCGGATCGGCAACCCGGCATCTGCTGAGCAGGCTCTGGCCGCCCGCGACGAATCCGGTGGCCTGATCGAGGCGGTCAGCGACCAACAAATCCTCGATGCTCAGGCATTCCTTGCCCGTGAAGAGGGCATCTTTGTCGAGCCCGCCTCAGCCGCGGGGGTTGCAGGTCTACTTGCCAAGCACCAGCGCGGCGAGGTGGAGTCAGGTCTACAGATCGCCATCACCGTAACGGGACATGGCCTTAAGGATGTGGACACGGCATTGTCACGACTAGGCCCGATTCATGCCGAAGTCGTGACGGCGGACCTGCTCGCCATTGCGACGGTCTGCGGACTGCTGGACTAGTGCACCAGGTCTCCAATGACGCTCCAAGGGGCTTATGGTGCCTGCTAACTCGTTCGATCAGCAGCTGCTGAGCCCCGGCCAGTCCGTGACGGTGGAGGTTCCAGCCACCAGCGCCAACCTCGGACCGGGATTCGACTGCTGTGGGCTGGCCCTCGACTGGCGGGAGCGGGTCAACCTTGCGGTGATCGAGCAGGGCTATCAGATCGAGGTGTCCGGCGAAGGGGCGGCCGAGCTGCCACGGGATGAGAGCCACCTGATCATCCGGTCAGCGCTCGTCGGCCTCGCGGATCTTGGCGTGAGGGCGCCGGGGCTCTGGCTCGGCTGTCGCAACACCATTCCGCACGGTCGGGGCCTCGGATCCTCATCCGCCGCAATCGTCGCTGGCCTGGTGGCCGCCGCGGGACTGGCCCAGGCACGGGTGAGGCCAGAGTGGCTGCTTGGGCATGCCAATGCCATCGAGGGTCATCCCGACAATGTGGCCGCAGCGATCTATGGAGGTTTCGTCTTGGCGTACGAGGGCCGAACCGGCGTTGGGGTTGCGCAGGGCCACGTTGACCCCTCGATCGGTGCCGCGCTCTTCATCCCTGAAATGTCATTGGCGACAGAGGCGGCCCGGAGTTTGCTTCCCGAAACCGTTCCGCATGTCGAGGCAGCGGCGAACTCTGGTCGAGCAGCTCTGCTGGTCCATGCCATGGCGTCTGAGCCGGAGTTGCTGTACGAGGCCACCCACGACTGGCTGCACCAGGAATATCGAGGAGCCGTGATGCCACGCTCATTCGAGTTGATGAAATCGCTACGAGGGCAGGGCTTTGCGGCGGTGATCAGTGGCGCTGGTCCGAGCGTCTTGGTGCTGGGTCGGCAGGTGGATCTGGCTGCCTTTCAAGATCAACAAGTAACCGGATTCTTGGTGCGGCTCAGCGGCATAGGATCCGCAGCGTCGATCCTGGGTCCACACGTCCCAGGAGCGCGTGCTCACACTGTGATGGAAAGTCCTGACGCAGGTGCTAGCCTTATAGGGCCGACACGGTCAGGGCAGCTGCGGTGACCGGCTCCCCAACCAGCCAAGTCACAAAGACGCACATCTGACCAAGTAGCGCCTCAAGGTCAGGTGCGACGCGGACGAAGCTTTACGGCATCTGCCGTCAGCCACATCTCGAGAACAGTCGTCGCGATGCGCTGAGGACCTCAAGAAATACCCGCTGGTCGGGGCAACAGAACCCCGCGCCATAGATGGGCACCGATGACGTGCCCTAACCGACAAGGACACACCGTTGACAGAAATCGCCGAAGTGACGAGTGCCTCGCCACATGACGAAGGCACCGGCGAGCAAAGTAAGCAACTCACCAGTGATCGTCGCAATCGAAAAGGCTCGGGCCTGGAATCCATGGTTCTCGCCGAGCTGAAACGGCTGGCAAGCTCCCTTGGGATCAAGGGCACGGGCGCTATGCGCAAGAGCCAGTTGATCGAAGCCATTCGGTCCGCCCAGCGCAGTCCCGGAGCTGACGCCCCGATGGATCAGGTCGAGCAAGACAATGGCCACCGCAGCTTCCAACAGGGCAGCGACAGCCGAGATGTTGCCAGCGCATTGGATGAGCTGCAACGAGCGCCGCGCGAAGCCAGCGACGAGCGCGAGGAGGCACAGATGCTCGAACACCCCGTACAGCCTGAGCTGGTCGCTGCGACCGAGCCCACCAATTCCACTCCAGACCAACGGCACGAGCCGGTTGAGACCGTTGACGCCGGTCAGGTCCGAGAAGAGAGCGCCGCGCCACAGGACGGTAGCTCCCAGCAGGTGTCCGCGCGGACTTACGCACAGGATCCTGCTGAGGGCCGCGCCGATGATAGTGAGCGGACCGACGGAGCTCGCGAGACTCGGCCGAACGACCGACAGAACCGTAGGGGGCAGGGCCAAGGTCGCGAAAACCAGCAGCGCGACAATCAGGGCCGCGACAACCAGGGCCGCGACAATCAGGGCCGAGACAATCAGGGCCGAGACAACCAGGGCCGCGACAATCAGGGCCGAGACTGGGACGAGGAAGGCGGCGGCCGGCGTAGTCGGCGGCGGCGCAGTCGGGATCGCCAAAACCGGCGTAACCGTGGCGGCGGTAGCAATCTCGAACGCTACGACGAGCCGGTCATTTCCGAAGACGATGTGCTCGTACCGGCTCGGGGCATCTTGGATGTCCTTGACAACTACGCCTTCGTCCGCACCAACGGCTATCTGCCGGGCCCTGACGACGCCTACGTCTCCTTGTCGATGGTCAAGAAGCTCGGCTTGCGCAAGGGAGACCTGGTCACTGGGGTGATCCGGACGCCGCGCGAGGGCGAACGCAAGGAGAAATTCAATCCGATGGTGAGGATCGACACCGTCAACGGTGGCGATCTTGATGGGATCCGACAGCGTCCGGACTTCGCGAAGCTCACCCCGCTGTATCCACAGGAGCGGCTCAAGCTCGAAACGACGCCGAGCCAGATGGCCGGCCGGATCATCGATCTCGTGGCCCCCATCGGCAAGGGTCAGCGTGCGCTGATCGTCTCTCCCTCCAAGGCCGGCAAGACCTTGATCATGCAGGCCATCGCCAATTCCGTCGCTATCAACAACCCCGAGGTGAAGCTCATGGTGGTGTTGGTGGACGAACGCCCCGAGGAGGTCACTGACTTCGAGCGTTCAGCCAAGGGGGAGGTGATCTCGTCCACCTTCGACCGGCCCGCCGAGGACCATACCGCCGTTGCCGAACTCGCGATCGAGCGCGCGAAACGGCTCGTTGAGCTGGGCCACGACGTGGTGATCTTGCTCGATGGCATTACCCGGCTGAGCCGGGCCTATAACCTGGCAGCTCCGGCTTCCGGACGGATCTTGTCCGGCGGTGTCGACTCCGCAGCTTTGTACCCGCCGAAGAAGTTCCTGGGGGCTGCCCGCAACATCGAAGGTGGCGGATCGCTCACCATCATCGCGACTGCACTGGTCGAGACCGGCTCGAAGATGGACGAGGTGATCTTCGAGGAGTTCAAGGGCACCGGCAACTCAGAGATCCGGCTGCGCCGAGAGTTCGCCGAGAAGCGGATCTTCCCCGCGATCGACGTCGACGCGTCCAGCACCCGCCGTGAGGAGCTGCTGATGAGTCGCGAGGAGCTGGCCATCGTGTGGAAGCTGCGTCGCGTCCTCTCGGGCCTGGAAAGCCTGCAGGGGCTGGAGATGCTGCTCGACCGGCTCCGCAAGACGCAGAGCAACGCAGAGTTCCTGATGGCGATTACCAAGACCATTCCGTCACAGGTCTAGGTGCCGTCGGCACCCACAGTTTCCATGAGGGACTAAAGCGGACGCGCTTGCTGTTCTGCATTTGGTGCCGCAGTCAGACTGCGGCAGAATCACCCTTTGGTTCCGGTTCACGCCGTAAGCGCAGGATGCGTGGCGACCCGGCACCCATGATGAGGAGATGAGCATGAAGCCCGACATTCACCCGGCCTACGTGGAGACACTGGTGACCTGTACGTGTGGCAACACGTTCACCACGCGCAGCACCGCGCCCAACGGCGTGATCCACGCAGACGTCTGCTCCGCCTGCCATCCGTTCTACACAGGCAAGCAGAAGATTCTCGATACTGGTGGCCGGGTCGCTCGCTTCGAGAAGAGGTATGCGGCCAAGAGGCCAGCCAAGAAGGCCAGCAGCAAGTAGCTGTGCACAGCAGCGCCGGGAGGCAGGGGACAAGCCCTTGTAACCCGGCGCTTGCCGCGTCTCGACCACCGAGTTGTCAGCGTCAGTGGTCGTCATAGCAACAACCCCCGCTGACAGGTCGGAGAGGAGTGTGTCGGATGTTTGAATCGGCGGCTCCACTGCGTGCCGAGTTCCAGGAACTGGAGACGGCCCTCGCAGATCCGGCCGTCCATGCCGATCTTGCTCGCGCCCGCACAGTAGGTCGGCGGTACGCGGAGCTGCTGCCCATCATCAAGGCCTTGGACGAGTACGCTCGGCTGTCAGATGATCTCGAGGCGGCGACGGAGCTGGCGGAGGAAGATGCCTCGCTGGCGACTGAGGCTGCCGAGCTGGAGGCGCAGCTGGGCCCGGTCACGGAGCGGCTGACGCGACTGCTGGCCCCCCGCGACCCCAATGACTCTTCGGATGCGCTGATGGAGATCAAGTCAGGCGAAGGGGGCGAGGAGTCAGCACTGTTCGCCGCTGACCTGCTCAAGATGTATTCGCGCTACGCCGAGAGCCGCGGCTGGAAGATCGAGATTCTCGATGCTCAGGAGACCGATCTTGGCGGCTACAAGTCGGTGACCGTGGCGATCAAGGCGCCGGCCATGGGCGAGCCCGACGCGATGCCCTATGGCGTGCTCAAGTTCGAAGGTGGCGTGCATCGCGTGCAGCGGGTGCCGGTCACCGAGTCCCAGGGTCGGCTGCATACGTCTGCCGCTGGTGTGCTGGTGATGCCAGAGGTTGCCGAAACCGAGGTTGAGATCAATGAGGACGACCTCAGGATCGACGTTTTCCGCTCGTCCGGCCCGGGCGGTCAAGGCGTCAACACCACTGACTCGGCCGTGCGTATCACGCATCTGTCCAGCGGCATCGTCGTCTCCTGCCAGAACGAGCGCTCGCAGTTGCAGAATCGCGAGCAGGCGATGCGCATGCTTCGGGCTCGGCTGACCGCCGCCGCCGAAGAGGAAGCGGCTAGCGCGGCCTCGGCGGCCCGCCGCAGCCAGGTCCGAACGGTCGACCGTTCGGAACGCATCCGTACCTACAACTTTCCAGAGAACCGCATCTCCGACCACCGAATCGGCTTCAAGTCCTACAACCTTGATCAATTCCTGAACGGGGATCTGGACGCGGTGGTCCAGGCGCTGCAGGAGGCCGACACCCAGCTGCGGCTCTCCCAGGTCGGCAGCGCCAAGCCATGAGCAGGCCTGTTCGACCGCTGCTACATCAGGCCGCGAGCCAGCTGCGGGAGGTCGGCGTCGCCTCGGCTGAGCAGGAGGCTCGACAGTTGCTGGCGTACGCAGCCGGAGTCGAGCTCGCTCGGCTCCCGCTGCTCGACGCGGTCGAGGATGCCCAGGCCGCACACTTCCAGACATTGATCAACAAGCGTGCGCGTCGCGTGCCACTGCAGCACCTGACCGGTCGAGCTCACTTTCGATACCTGGAACTCGAGGTGGGCCCTGGCGTTTTTGTGCCCAGACCGGAGACCGAAGTGATGACTGGCTGGGCCATTGAACAACTGCGTCCCATGGTCTACGCGGTCGCGCGCGGTGAGTCGCGGCGGCTGCCGGTGGTTGTCGAGCTCGGCACAGGCTCGGGTGCAGTCGCCAAATCCATAGCCACCGAACTGACCGGAACCCGGGTTCATGCTGTCGAGTTGTCTGAGGAGGCGGCGGCGTACGCGGCGCGGAACCTCGCGGACACGACGGTAGAGCTGCACGTGCAGGACATGATCGGCGCCCTGCCCGGGCTCGACGGCACCGTCGACTTGGTGATCGCCAACCCGCCCTACATTCCGTTGGAAGCGTTCGAATCCGTGGTGCCCGAGGCGCGTGATCATGATCCACTGCTCGCCTTGTTCGCCGGCCCTGAAGGGCTTGAGGCGATCAGAGTGGTGGTCGCCGAGGCCGCGCGACTGCTGCGACCGGCCGGCTTGGTCTGCATTGAACACGCCGATCTGCAAGGGGAGTCCGCTCCAGAGATCCTCGTCCAGCACGGCGGCTTCGTCGGCGTACGTGATCATCCCGATCTGACCGGTCGACCACGCTTTGTCACCGCCGTCCGGCGTTCTTGATTGCTCCACTCGCTGCGCTCAGTGTCTCTAATGGCTCGCGCCGCTCGCTGTCGATGTTCGCCGGGAGCCGCCGTCTTCGTCTGATCCGACGAAACGATTGCGTCGGAGAATCAGCCCTCTTCTCGACGCGTTTCGTCGGCTCCTCCTGCAGATCAGCGGCGCGAACATCGCCAGAGCGGATCGCGCTAGGTAGCCGCCTACTCCGTCGTCGCTCCGGGACGAAGAGCGTCTCCCTCGCTCCTCCTCGGCACAGCGGTGCGCGATCCGTTCCACTGAGTGATCTTGTCGCTCACACAGTTGTCAACATTCAACTCTGGCAAGATTGACCGGTGACCACGACCGGCGTGCCCGGCGAACTTGATCCGCAGGAGGCGGGGGAGGCGGATGTCGACCTCGGATACCGGCGATTTGACTGCACCGGCGACGATCCGGCGAGCAACGTGGAAGCGTGTGAGGCCGCGCGCCAGGCCATCAAGGATGGCGAGTGCATCGTGCTTCCGACCGACACCTTGTACGGGATTGGCGTGGACGCGTTCAGCGCCAAGGCAGTGCAGCGGCTGCTGGATGCCAAGAACCGCGGCCGCGATATGCCGCCGCCGGTACTGATCGGTGAGACTGCGTTGATCCGAACCCTTGCAGCCGACGTGCCCGAAACAGCCAATGCTCTTGTGGAGCGGCACTGGCCAGGTGCACTCACGGTGATCTGCCGGATCCAACCCAGTCTGCGAATGGATCTTGGTGACACCGAGGGCACCATCGCACTTCGCGTGCCGCACCACGAGCTGGCACGCGACATCTTGCGGAAGACCGGTCCGATGGCGGTGAGCAGCGCCAACATCAGCGGTCGACCTGCGGCCTTGACCTGTGATGAGGCGATCGACCAGCTCGGCGACTCGGTGTCGGTCTATCTCGATGGTGGACCGCTCGGTGACGCCGGTGGCGAACCATCGACCATCGTGGACTTCACCCACCACGAGAACGGTGAGGTGCTGCGGCGGGGTGCGATCAGCGTGGAGACGCTGCGCGAGACTGCGCCGAATCTTGTTGATCTCACCGATGCAGCCCACCTTGCCGAGAATGGCCCTTCGACAGGTTCAGAGCGCGCACCAGCTGCGGGAGGCTGAGTGCGCGAGTACTTGTTAGTTCTCTGCATCGCGGCCGCTGTCACCTATCTGCTGAGCGGTGTGTGCCGCCGCCTGGCTCTGCGGACCGGAGCGATGGCCAGAGTCCGGGACCGCGATGTGCACACGATCGAAATGCCCTACTTCGGCGGCGTGGCGATGCTGGCTGGAGTCGCGGCCGCGATCTTGATCTCATGGCAGCTGCCGTTCCTGGGCAGGCTGGCGACGGTGCAACAAGACTCGCGGGCTGTTTTGGTGGCAGCCGTGGTGATCTGTCTCGTGGGCGTGCTCGACGATGTCTTCGAGCTACCTCCGCTGACGAAATTCGCCGGGCAGGTCTTCGCGGCAGGCATTGCCGTTGCGCTGGGCGTCAAGATGCTGTGGATTCCGCTGCCCAACCAGATCGTCTCGCTGGACGGCACCACTTCGGTTGCGATCACGGTGTTCTTCATTGTGCTGTGCTCGAACGCGGTCAACTTTGTCGATGGCCTGGATGGATTGGCCACCGGGGTGGTCGGAATCGGCGCTCTTGCCTTCTTCGCCTACTCCTATCTGCTCACCGTTACTGAGGGCCTCACCAGGGCGACGACCTCAAGCCTCATCACGGTCGCCATCGCTGGCGCCTGCCTCGGTTTCTTGCCGCACAACTTCTTCCCGGCGCGGATGTTTATGGGCGACTCCGGCGCGATGCTGCTGGGTCTGCTGCTCGCCACATCGACCATCAGCCTCACTGGGCAGATCGACATTTCCCAGCTTCAGGACGGTCGCGAGGGTTTGGTCCCGACGGTCCTTCCCCTGGTGTTGCCACTGGCGATCCTCGCGCTGCCGTTTCTCGATCTCACGCTGGCGTTCATCCGTCGCGCCTATGCAGGCAAGTGGTGGTTCCTCCCCGACAAACAACACCTGCACCACCGGCTGCTGGAACGCGGCCACAGCCAGCGTCGTGCCGTCATGCTGATGTATGTGTGGTCGGCCCTGGTGTCGTTCGGCGTGATCATCTTGGGGCTCGTCCAGACAGAACGGCAGTGGACGGTCGTCGCCATTGGCGCTGTACTCGCACTGGTTTTGATGGTGGTCACACTTGGTCGCCCAGTGCGCGCCAAGCACCAAATCCGTCGCGGCGAGTCGCTGTAGATCCTCCTCGGCGCGATCCGCGCTGAGCGAGCGAAAGCGAGCGAAGCAATCAAACTCCGTGTTAGTTTTCACGGACGCAGCCCGGCGACTTGTTCGCGCGACGCGACCTGGCCCGAATCCGATCACGACCCAGCTCCGACACTGGCAAAGAAGGACTGCCGCCCATGACCGTCGACAGCCGCCCCGAGCATGCGGCGACGCCTGCCGATGGGCCGAGTGTGCACGTCATTCGGGCCCGCAAGCTACTGATCGGCGGCGCCGTAGGTGGGGTGGCGGCGGCGGCGCTGTGCTTGATCGTCTTCACCATCGGCTTCGGTACCAGCGGCCTAATCTCAGCTGCGCTGGCGGCCGCCATGGTGCTGTTCTTCTATGGGGTCGGCCAGTACGTGATGGTGCTCTTCGCCGACGCAGGGGCCCGGACGCTGCTCACCGTGTCGATGTGCAGCTACACCGCGCGTGTGGTGATCCTCGGACTGGTTCTGGTGCTCTACAACGCCCACCACGAAGCATGGCCAACATTCATACCAATGGTCATCTTCGTGACGACGATCATCGTTGTCGCGGGATGGCTGGCGGTTGAAATCTTTGTCTTTTCCCGCCTGCGAATCGGGGCCTACGACACCGAGTACGTGCCGCCACGCAAAGGTGACTTGGAGCCGTGACCCTCGCCAGAATCACTGCTAGCGTGTGTCACGCCATGAAGGAACAACCGAAGGCGGCCTTCGACCAGCCGAGATCGCAAGGAGGCGAGGAATCGGGCGGCATGGACTTGGGGCTGCGAGTGCTCTCCTACTTGATCGCCGGCGTTCTGGTCTACGGGTTGCTTGGATGGCTCGGCGATCACTACTTCGGCACCAGGTTCCTCTTGCCGATCGGGATCGTCGCAGGTGCTGCCTTCGGGGCGTACGTGATCATCCGGCGCTTTGGGCGCATCGATGACGCGGCACCTACAACGGATGCCAAGGATCGAAGCAACCAGGCCACCGTAACCGGGCACACGCACAAGGCCGAGAAGGGGGAACGGTGAGCGGTTTTTTATCGGGCCTGATCCCGCTGGAAACGGACGGTGGCGGCTTCGAAGCCCCCGGGGTGCATAGCTTCGACGTGCCGCCGCTGTTCGAAGGCGTTCCATGGTTAGCGTGGTTAGACAAGTACATGCTTCAGAGCATCATCTCGGTGATCTTGATCTTGATCTTCTGGATGATCATGGCCCGCAAGAACGCCATGGTGCCCAGCAAGGGCCAGTACCTCGGCGAAACTGCCTACTTCTTTGTCCGGAACACGATCGCGCGGGACATGATCGGGCACGACTTCCGCAGGTACCTTCCGCTGCTGATCGCCCTGTTCTCCTTCGTGCTGGTCAACAACCTATTTGGAGTCTTCCCACTCAGCCTGCTACCCACGCCCTCGCACATAGGTTGGCCGTACGGCCTAGCGCTTCTGGTGTGGGTGATCTATAACGGCGTTGGCATCGCCAAGCACGGTTTCTTTGGTTACCTCAAGCACGCGACGCTGCCCGCGGGTGTGCCCGCATTCATGTGGCCGCTGATCATCCCGCTGGAATTCGTGTCCAACATCCTCGTCCGGCCGGTCACCCTGTCCTTGCGACTTTTCGCCAACATGTTCGCCGGGCACCTGCTGGTCCTGGTGTTCGTGTTGGGCGGGGAGTACCTGCTTCTGCATTCCGAGTCGATCATCAACAAGACCGCCGGTGTGGTCGCCCTGATCTTCAGCATGGCGATCTTCGGCCTGGAGATCTTCGTTCAGTCCCTGCAAGCTTTTATCTTTACCGTTCTCACCGCCCAGTACATCTCCTCGGCCGCGGCCGAGGAGCACTGACACACCCTCGGTTTCCGCAGATTCCGCGAAACCCCGTCAAGAAAGAAGTCGCAAATGACTCCAATGGAACTCGTCGGATCCCTCGGTATCGTCGGCTATGGCCTCGCCGCCATCGGCCCCGGAATCGGCGTGGGCTTGATCTTCGGCTCGGTCATCCAGGGCACGGCGCGGCAGCCCGAGGCCCGCGGCGCGATGATGGGCACGGCCTGGATCGGATTCGCGGTGACTGAGGCGCTGGCGATCATCGGAATCGCCCTCGCCTTCGTCTTCGGCGGCCTGTGAGCGAGTGGTCTCGATGACCGCGCTTCTTGTACCGCTCCAGGAGAATCCGCTGGTCCCGCACCTGTCGGAAGTGATTGCCGCGATTGTGTTCGCGCTGCTACTGACCTTCCTCATCAGCAGGTTCGTGGTACCGCGGTTCGAGGCCACCTACGCCGAGCGCACCGCTGCCATCCAGGGTGGCTTGGAGAAGGCGGAGAAGGCTCAGGAGGCCGCCGATGCGGCTTTGCGCCAGTACAACGAGCAGTTGGCCGAGGCCCGCACCGAAGCGGCCAGGATTCGTGAGGACGCCAAGTCTGAGGGCACGGAGATCCTCGCCGAACTTCGCGAGCAGGCGCAGGCCGAGGTCGCCCGGATCAGGGCCCAGGCAGAGGCTCAGCTCGAAGCCGAGCGCGCCACAGTCATGACTCAGATGCGATCCGAGATCGGTACGTTGGCGACCACGTTGGCGAGCCGGATCGTCGGCGAGTCGCTCGAGGATGATGAGCGAGCCCGTCGTACGGTCGATCGCTTCCTCGCCGACCTCGAGGGTGAGGGTGAGCGCACGCCCGTGGGCAGGTCATGAATAGAGGCACGAGGCTGTCATGACGGTCGCCAGCGACGCGCGACTGAGTTCGCTCGACCGCATGCTGGATGATAGCCAGGTCGGCGAGACCTTCGCCACCGATATGTTCGCGGTGGTTGACGCGCTGGATTCCTCAGCAACGCTCCGGCGGGCCGTGACCGATCCAGGCACGCCGGAAGGAGCGCGCCGGGGCTTGGTGCATGGGTTGTTCGATGGCAAAGTTGACAGGGCCGTCGCTGATTTCGTGGCGGAGGCGGCGACGCTCCGGTGGGCAGGAGGTCGCACGTTCGCGGCTGCACTGGAGCGGCAGGCCGTACATGCCGTGCTCATCGTCGCAGACCGACGTGGCGACCTGGAGGACACCGAGGACCAGCTCTTCCGGTTCGCTCGGTTCGTGGAGTCCAACCCCGATCTGCGCAATGTGCTGGCGGACCGCTCGATCGATCGCAGCAAGCGGCAGGAACTGGTCGGCGAGCTGCTGAGAGGCCGCGCCACCGACGCAACGATCATGCTCGCGAAGCGCGGCGTGGCCGCTCGTGAGCGGACCTTCGCGAACACCATCGAGGGTTACGTCACGCTGGCCGCCGCACAGAAGAATCGGGTCGTGGCAACCGTCCGCGTCGCCAAGCCGCTTACCTCCGACCAACGGGACCGGCTCCACGCCTCTCTGACCAAGCAGATCGGCCGCGATGTTGCGATCCAGGAGGTCATCGATCCCGAGATCCTGGGCGGGGTTCGGGTCGAGCTCGGCGACGAAGTGTTTGAAGGTACCGTCGTGGATCGGCTCGAGGCGGCCCGACGGCTTTTTGGATAGCACGGCTCGTAGATCAACAATTGAACACATTCACCTCCGAGATAAAGCAGAAAGCGCAGACGATGGCAGAACTTACGATTCGTCCAGAGGAAATCCGCGAAGCCCTTGATCGCTTCGTCCGGAGCTACGCGCCGGAGACGGCCAGCCGCGAGGAAGTCGGAACGGTCGTCACATCCGGTGACGGCATCGCGCGAGTCGAGGGCCTGCCGTCGGCGATGGCCAACGAGCTGCTCGAGTTCGAAAACGGGACACTCGGCATCGCCCTGAACCTTGACGTCCGGGAGATCGGTGTCGCCGTTATGGGCGAATCACTGGGGATCGAGGAGGGCCAGGTTGTCAAGCGCACCGGCGACATCCTTTCGGTTCCGGTCGGCGACGGATACCTCGGACGTACGGTCGACGCGTTGGGCAACCCGATCGACGGGCTCGGCGAGATCACCGACATCGACGAGCGTCGCGCACTGGAGTTGCAGGCCGCCGGTGTGATGGATCGACAAGGGGTCAATCAGCCGCTGCAGACCGGAATCAAGGCCATCGACGCGATGATCCCAATCGGTCGTGGCCAGCGGCAGTTGATCATCGGCGACCGCAAGACCGGCAAGACCGCCATTGCCGTCGACACGATCATCAACCAGAAGAGCGCCTGGGACAGCGGCGATCCGGAACAGCAGGTGCGCTGCATTTACGTCGCGATCGGCCAGAAGGGCTCGACCGTCGCTGCCGTTCGCGGAGTGCTAGAAGAGGCCGGTGCGCTCGAATACACCACGATCGTCGCCGCCCCCGCGTCAGACCCGGCTGGCTACAAGTACGTTGCGCCGTACACCGGCTCGGCCATAGGGCAGCACTGGATGTATCAGGGCAAGCACGTGCTGATCATCTTCGACGACCTGACCAAGCAGGCCGAGGCGTATCGTGCCATGTCGCTGCTGCTGCGCCGTCCGCCCGGCCGTGAGGCGTACCCGGGCGACGTGTTCTACTTGCACAGCCGCCTGCTGGAGCGCTGTGCGAAGCTCTCCGATGAGCTGGGCGCCGGCTCGATGACCGGCCTACCGATCATCGAGACCAAAGCCAATGACGTGTCGGCTTATATCCCTACCAACGTCATTTCGATCACTGATGGCCAGATCTTCTTGCAATCCGACCTCTTCAACGCCAATCAGCGACCAGCTATCGACGTTGGTATCTCCGTGTCCCGTGTCGGTGGCGCCGCGCAGATCAAGGCGATGAAGAATGTCGCCGGCTCTCTCAAGCTGGAGCTCGCCCAGTACCGCGACATGCAGGCCTTCGCGATGTTCGCCTCGGACCTTGACGCGACAACCCGCCGCCAGCTCGATCGGGGCGGGCGCTTGGTCGAGCTGCTCCGCCAGCCGCAGTACTCGCCGTATCCGGTGGAAGAGCAAGTCGTCTCAGTCTGGGCCGGTATTCAAGGTTTGATGGATGAGGTTCCGGTTGACGACGTGCTGCGCTTCGAGCGCGAGCTGCTGGACCATCTGCGTCACCACAGCAGCGTGCTCCGCAACATCCGGGAGACCAAGACGTTCGACGACGACACTGCGGCAGCGCTACGGGAGCAGATTGCCGAGTTCAAGAAGGGGTTCCAGACCTCGGAGGGCAAGCTGCTCGCCGGCCGTGAAGAGCATGTCGCGCTGGAGGAAGAGGACGTCACGCAAGAGCAAATCGTGAGGCAGAAGCGTGGCTAGCACTCGCCGAACGTCGGGGATCGACTAGCGCGATGCGCGAGGGGAGGGTTAGATGCCAGCAAGTCTGCGTCAGCTAAGACAGCGCCGCACCTCGGTAACGACCATCAAGAAGGTCACCCGGGCGATGGAGCTGATTGCAGCCTCGAGAATCATCAAGGCACAACAGCGCGCCAAATCGGCTGCTCCGTATGCGCGGGAGCTGACCAGGGCTGTGTCCGCCGTGGCGACGTTCTCAAACGTTGACCATCCGTTGACCACCGAGGCAGAGAACCCGACCAGGGCGGCGGTACTGCTGATCACCTCTGACCGCGGCTTGGCCGGCGCCTATTCCTCGTCTGTGATCAAGGAGGGCGAACAGCTGAACCAGATGCTGCGGCAGGGGAACAGGGAGCCTGTGCCCTACCTGGCTGGCCGGAAGTCGATCGCGTTTTACGGTTTCCGGCGTCGTAATGTGGCCGCCAAGTGGGAGGGTTTCTCCGACGCGCCGACCTACGCCCACGCCCGCGAGATCGCCGACACGCTGATCAAGGCGTTCCTGACGCCGACCGAGGAGGGCGGAGTGGATGAGATCCACGTGGTCTACACCCGTTTCGTCTCCATGCTCACGCAGCGCGCCGAAGTGATCCGGATGCTGCCACTGGAGGTTGTGGAGGGCGAAGAGCCGCCGCCCAGTGATGAGATCCTTCCGCTGTACGATTTCGAGCCGGATGCTGAGACCGTGCTGGACGAGCTGTTGCCGCTGTATGTCGCCAGCCGCATTCACTACTGCCTGCTTCAGGGGGCAGCCTCGGAGCTGGCCAGCCGGCAGAAGGCGATGAAGTCAGCAACCGACAACGCGCAGCAGCTGATTGAGCGTCTGACCCGCGAAGCCAACCAAGCCCGGCAGGCCGAAATCACCCAGGAAATCTCCGAGATCGTCGGCGGAGCGAGTGCGCTTGCCGAGGCAACTGCCGCCGCGGACTGACGTCGCACCATCGAATGACCAGCCACCCACCGAGGACGAATGAGGAAATTAGATGACCGCCACGATTGAAGAAACAGACACCGAGGCCCCGTCGGGCGGCATCGGCCGCGTCTCTCGGGTCATCGGCCCGGTGGTCGATGTTGAATTTCCCGTCGACCAGATGCCCGACATCTACAACGCCCTGACGGTCGAGACCACCGTGGGTGGCGAGACCCGCAGCATGACGATGGAGGTTGAGCTACACATCGGCGACAACCTCGTTCGGGCAATCGCGCTGAAGCCAACCGACGGCATGCAGCGAGGCACAGAGGTGCGGGACACGGGGCAGCCGATCTCAGTGCCTGTTGGCGACATCACCAAGGGTCACGTGTGGAACGTGACTGGCGACGTGCTCGATGTCGATCCGTCGACCATCGAGATCACCGAGATAGAGGGCGCGCCAAATGGCCGCTGGCCGATCCACCGTCCAGCGCCGAAGTTCGACCAGTTGGAGTCGAAGACCGAGATGTTGGAGACCGGCATCAAGGTGCTCGATCTGCTCACCCCGTACGTGACCGGCGGCAAGATCGGCCTGTTCGGCGGCGCCGGCGTCGGCAAGACGGTGCTCATCCAGGAGATGATCTACCGCATCGCCCACAACTTCGGTGGCACTTCGGTGTTCGCCGGCGTGGGCGAGCGCACCCGTGAGGGCAACGACCTGATCCATGAGATGGCCGAGGCAGGTGTGTTCAAGGACACTGCGCTGGTGTTCGGTCAGATGGACGAGCCCCCGGGAACCCGGCTGCGGGTCGCCCTCTCGGCGCTGACGATGGCGGAGTACTTCCGCGATGTGCAGGGCCAGGACGTGCTGCTCTTCATCGATAACATCTTCCGGTTCACCCAGGCAGGCTCGGAGGTTTCGACCTTGCTGGGTCGGATGCCTTCGGCTGTTGGGTACCAGCCGAACCTGGCCGACGAGATGGGCCAGCTGCAGGAGCGGATCACCTCGACCCGCGGGCACTCCATCACCTCGATGCAGGCGATCTATGTGCCGGCCGATGATTACACTGACCCGGCCCCGGCCACGACGTTCGCTCACCTGGACGCCACCACAGAGCTTTCTCGCGAGATCGCTTCCCGTGGTCTCTACCCGGCAGTGGATCCGCTGAGCTCGACCAGTCGCATCCTCGACCCGCAGTACATCGGGCGGCAGCATTACGATGTGGCCGTGCGTGTCAAGCAGATTCTGCAGCGCAACAAGGAGCTGCAGGACATCATCGCGATCCTGGGGGTCGACGAGTTGTCCGAAGAAGACAAGATCGTGGTCAACCGCGCCCGTCGCCTCCAGCAGTTCCTGAGCCAGAACACTTACATGGCCGAGAAGTTCACCAACATCCCAGGGTCGACGGTGCCGCTCAGCGAGACCATCGAGTCGTTCCGCATGGTCTGTGACGGCGAAGTTGATCATATTGCGGAGCAGGCATTCTTCAACGTGGGCGGCATGGACGACGTCGAGCGCCGGTGGTCGGAGCTGCAGAAGGAAGGCTGACGATGGAAGGATCGAGAGGCGCGCAGGGAATGGAGCGGTATGGCTGAATCCATGCAAGTGGAAGTCGTTTCGGCCGACCGTGTGGTCTGGTCCGGCAAGTCTTCCAACATCATTGCCAAGACCGTCGAGGGTGAGATCGGCATCTTGCCAGGTCATGAACCGATGCTCGGCGTACTGGTGCCCAGCGCGGTCGTGATCTTCTGCGAAGACAACCCCACGCGGGAGATCATCGCCGTGGAGGGTGGGTTCATCTCCGTTTCTCAGGGGCGAGTCTCGATCTTGAGTGAGTACGCCCGGATGGCGGACGAGATCACCATCGCGGAAGCCGAGAAGGAGCTCGCTGAGGCACAACGAGTCCTCGACTCGGGTGACGGAGGCGACGAGGATCGGAAGCATTTCATGCGCGCGGAGGCACAGCTTCGTGCGGCGCAGAAGGCGCAGTAAGGTCGCAGCTAAACATTCGCGCGCGATCTGAGGACTTTCATGCACGGCTGGCTCGGGGTCGTCGAGATCCTCGGTGTGCTGGCTGGCCTGGTGGCCATAAGCCTGTTGATGCTTGCTGTCCGACGTCGATGGCTTGACCGCCTCGGCGGAACGTTCGATTGCAGCCTCCGGCTGCGGATGACGACTCCGGGCGCCGGCTGGGTGCTCGGAGTCGGGCGTTACAGCGAGGGAATCCTGGAGTGGTTCAGATTCTTCTCCTATTCCCTACGACCGCGCATGGTCTTCCCGCGGCGTAACGTACGCGTGCTGGAGACGCGGATGCCAGACCCAGTCGAGGCCGTGGCACTGAACACCGATGAGAAGGTGCTCCGGATCGAGGTGCACGACGGACACAGCGATACGGAATGGCAGCTGGCCATGAGTGAGGAGTCGCTGACCGGCCTCCTGAGCTGGTTGGAAGCCGCACCGCCAGGCGTACGCCGATTCGAATAGAAGAGCGTCTCGCTGCCGCAGCTGCCTACGTGTACGCAGCTTCCGTGCGCTCTGCATAGGCCGCAACCTGAGCAGACCGTCATGAAGCTGTGCAGAGCTCAGCCCGGTATCACGACTGGCGTGGCCATCCCTCGCCCAGATCCCTAGTCCTTGGTCGCGAAGGCCGCGTCGAAGGATGCTTCCGAGGGGCGGATGCCGTTCATGCTCCGGATGAAGTCGAGCGCCTCGGGCGCGCCGTCGAGCCGGTCCATGCCGGCGTCCTCCCATTCGATGGATATGGGCCCTGCGTAGTCGATGTGATTGAGCATCCGGAAGATGTCCTCCCACTGGGTGTCGCCGTGACCGGTTGAGATGAAATCCCAGCCACGGCGGGGGTCGGCCCACGGGAGATGCGAGGACAGCCGGCCGTTGCGGCCATTGTTCATCCTGACCTTGGTGTCCTTGCAATCCACGTGATAGATCCGGTCCCGGAAATCCCAGAGGAAGCCGACATAGTCGAGCTCCTGCCAGACCATGTGCGATGGATCGAAGTTGAGGCCGAAGCCCGGCCGATGATCGATCGCCTCCAATGTGGCGACCGTTGACCAATAGTCGTACGCGATCTCGCTGGGGTGTACCTCGTGGGCGAACTGGACGCCGACCTCGTCGAAGGCGTCGATGATCGGGTTCCATCGGTCGGCGAAATCGGCGTAGCCGGCTTGGATGACCTTGTCGTCGACCGGCGGGAACATGGCGACGTAGTGCCAGATGGCCGATCCGGTGAACCCGACGACGGTGTCCACGCCAAAGGCTGCCGCCGCGCGTGCTGTGGTCTTCATTTCCTCGGCGGCTCGCTGCCGAACGCCCTCGGGGTCGCCGTCACCCCAGACCCGCGGGTTGACCATGTTCTTGTAGCGGTCGTCGATGATCGCCTCACACACCGCCTGACCGTTGAGGTGATTGGATATCGCCCAACAGCCGAGCCCGTGGCGCTCCAGGATGTCTCTGCGTCCCTGGAGGTAGCCGTCATCCTCGACCGCTTTGACGACGTCGAGATGATCACCCCAGCAGGCAATCTCCAGCCCGTCGTAGCCCCAGCCTCCGGCAAGTCGGCATACGTCTTCGAAGGGAAGATCGGCCCATTGTCCGGTGAACAAGGTGACCGGTCTCGGCTGGGCTGAGTCAGCCTTGCCAGTAGCTTCCGTCAGACGACCGGAATCACTCGGCATCGCATCCTCCTGGAGGGCTCGAGGGTTTCGTTGGGGCTAGCTTCTTGGCGCCGAGCTGTGATCTCGGTCACCACCGGGTACCCACAGCACGTCGCCGTCGGTTCCGTTGACGACCCTGGTGAGGATGAACAGCAGGTCCGACAGCCGGTTGAGATAGGTGATCGCCAGGGTGCTGACCCCGCCTGGAAGCTGGGGGTCTCCGACTGCCTCGGTGCCGTACGCTTCGACGGCCGCCCAGGCAGCGCGCTCAGCGCGCCGCACAACCGTACGCGCCAGGTGCAGCTGCGCAGCAGCTGGTGTACCGCCAGGGAGGATGAATGACGTCAAGTTCGGCAGCGGACCGCCGAACTGGTCACACCAGGCCTCGAGCCGGATCACGTAATCCTGGGTGATGCGGAGCTGTGGTGGGGGATCGGTCGTTGTCGGTACTCGTAGCGGGGTCGAAAGATCAGCTCCGAGGTCGAACATCTCGTTCTGGACGCTCCGCAGCACCGCGGCAACCTTGTCCGGCAGGTCGCCGGTGGCGAGGGCGACCCCGATTGCCGAGTTGGCCTCGTCCACATCTCCGTACGCCGCAACCCGAGGATCGGTTTTGCTGACCGGCGACAGGTCGGAAAGCTGGGTCTGTCCGGCATCGCCTGTCCGGGTGTAGATGCGGGTCAGCCGAACCATGATCACACCCTACGCAAAGGGTCACCCCCCGCTCAGGCGCGGGTGTTGACAACTTCAAGTTGGCGGGCTTGTCGCTCCCCGGAAGGAACTCCGCGCTGTGCGACAGTACAACGGTGAATCAGCTGCGAGCGCGATACCGAGGCGCGAGCAGCCCAATTAAGGGCGCCTGTCGTGCACACGCGGCTGTCATCGTGGGAGCCGTGGTGCTGATGAGTGGTTGCGGTCAGATTCCAAGCCCGCCACCACCGGATCCACCGGGAAGCTCCATCGCGCCTTCACCGATGCCCAGCCTCAGCAGAGTAGGAGGCAACGCAGGGGACATTTGCGAGTATTCGCCGTCCGGTGATGCAGCGCGGCCGGTGACGCACCCGCCGACCACCGGAGTCCCGACCAGCGGGACGATCAGTTACGTGCTGGCCATGACGAACGGCAAGGTTACGATCACTCTGGATCGAACGAAGGCCCCATGCACCGTCAACTCCTTCGTCTCGTTGGCCGACCAGGGCTACTTCGACAAGACCACGTGCCATCGATTGGCGGATTCGGGGATCTTCGTTCTGCAGTGCGGCGACCCGACCGGTACCGGGAAAGGTGGTCCTGGTTATGAGTTCGCCAACGAGACCGACGGTACCGAGAGCTACACCGAGGGCACCGTTGCCATGGCGAACGGCGGCCCGGGAACGAACGGCTCACAGTTCTTCCTGGTCTGGGCCGATTCCACCAGCCTCGACAAGAACCCGAATTTTACGATCTTCGGCAAGATGAACAAGGCATCACGCGACGTCGTGGCGTCGATGGCCGAGGAAGGTCAGGACGGCAGCAATCCTGATGGCACCGGTCGGCCCAATAACCCCAGTGAGATCGTGACGGTGACCAGAGCCTGAACCCGACCACTGACGCTTACTGGTCAGGTGTGCGACCGTCGACCCGCTTCGGCGGCTTTCTCAGCAGGACCATCGCCAGCAGCAGGATGCCGAGCCCGATAAAGCCACCAAGGAGGTAGGCGCCCCGACCCGGGCCCTGACGAGGAGTGAACGCCGACGGACTCGGAGTGGGCGGGGACGGCAGTACATCCGGCGTGATGAGGGTGAGGACAACCATCACGAACTCTGTCATCGGCGGCGCACTCCCACCCTCTCTAGACCGACTGTGCTCACAGACGCAGGAACCGACGCAGGATCGCAAGGAACACCTGTGGCTGCTCACTATGTACCCAGTGGCCAGCTCCTTTGATGGTGATGAGCTGAACGCGCGGGAAAAGCGCGCGCATGGCGGCAGCGTATTCCGGCCGGACATAGCCTGACTCGGCGCCGGCCACCCACAGGACAGGACCGTCGTACGGCTGTGCGTCCAGCTCCGGCCAGTCACCCAACTCGCTCAAATGGTCGCCGATCATCTCGAGGTTCATCAGCCACCTCCAGCCGTTCGCGTTCGAATCGTCGCGGCGGAGATTCTGCAGCAGGAAGCTGCGAATGCTGGCATCGCTGACGTACGCGGCGAGCTGGGCGTCCGCATCCCGCCGATCGGTCAAGTTCTCCAGGTCGATGCCGCGCATAGCGCGGACGAAAGTGTCGAAGTCGCTGATTTCCTGCGTAGATACCGGTGACACATCGACCACGACGAGTCGCTCCACCAGCTCTCGATCGAGCAGTGCGAGTGTCATGGCGACCTTGCCGCCCATCGAGTGGCCGACCACGGCATACCGATCCCCCTCGCCCTGTTCCTTCAACAGCTCGGCGACTTGGCGCGCCATCTCGGGATAGGAGAAGTGATCTGTCCAGGCCGACTGGCCGTGATTGGGCAAGTCAACGAGGGTGACCCGGGCTGAGTCGCTCAAGGCCTTGGCGATCGTGGTCCAGTTCTTCCCCTGTCCAAACACGCCGTGGAGAAACGCCACGCGCGGTCCGGTGGTCCCCAGTTGGGTACTGAAGAGCCCATGCTGGGGCGCATCCACGCTCACGGACGCCGTTGCCAGCAGCTCGTGTGCCAGTGTCGGCGCTCTTCCACCGGGGACTGGGAGAGCAGGCCAGGCGTATCGGGCCAGGTCACAACATGCGGGGTCCCGGGGCGGATCTCGGCGTTGCAACCGGGACACCGGTAGGCCTTCGTGGCTGCCGCACCCGATACGCTGCGGACAATCCACCGCCCGTCGCTCTTGAACACCGATGTGGCGTGTCCCGAGCTCAGCGGTCGTGCCGGCCTGAGATGTTTACTCGGCCGTCGGGCCATGAGCGAGCTCCCTGCGTGACTGGGCGGACTATCTCGAGATTCAATCACAGGTGATAATCCGATCGACCCGGTAGTTTGTCTCCGTGCGGTTGGTGATTGCCCGTTGCCAGGTGGACTACGCAGGGCGGCTGACAGCCCACCTGCCGATGGCAACACGGCTGATCTTGATCAAGTCTGACGGATCTGTGTCCATCCACGCTGACGATCGTGCCTACAAACCGCTGAACTGGATGAGCCCTCCGTGTTCGCTGGTCGAGCTGGGTCCGCGCGAACTGGACCATGACTCGGCGCTAGGCGGCGAACCGCTGTCAGCTCGATGGGAAGTCCGGGGCCGCGACGGGGACACTCTTCAGATCGGGCTGGCGGAGGTTTTCCACGACTCCTCCCATGAGCTTGGCATCGATCCCGGTCTCCAGAAGGACGGTGTCGAAGCGCACCTCCAGGAGCTTCTCGCCGAACATCCTGAGGCACTGGCACCCGGCCTGTCTCTGGTCAGACGTGAACATCCGACGCCAATCGGCCCGGTCGACTTGCTGTGCAGAAACGCCGCCGGGGCGTACGTGGCGGTCGAGCTCAGACGTCACGGAGAGACTGACGGTGTGGAACAGCTTCGGACGAAACACGTTGCGGTGGAAGTCAAGCGCAAGGCCAACATCGACGCCGTCGAGCAGCTGACCCGCTATCTCGAGCTTCTCAACCGCGACCCGCTTCTGAAGCCAGTACGCGGAATCCTCGCTGCTCAGTCGATCGCGCCGCAGGCACGGACCCTCGCAGGGGACCGGGGCATCGAGGTCAAGCTCGTGGACTATGACGCGCTCCGGGGCCTGGACGACCCGTCGATGCGGCTGTTCTGACGGCCGCGCTGCCCTAGGGCTTCGTCGACTGTGCGTACTCGCGCTCGTCGGTCGGCGCTTCCTCATCGTCATCACTGCTGGACGTCTTATCGCCATTGACGCTGGGCAGGTCGCTGTGGTTCTCGGCGCCCGGCTCGCTTTCTTCGTCTGCTGGGGTGGGCTCGCTCTCTTGTTCTTCAGCGCGCGCCTCGGATTCCTCGTTGGTTTCCCGCTGCTCGGCCTGCTCGACCATGTCCTGCCTAGATTCATGCGCGGCCTCGCTGGCTGCGTTGCCTACGGTCGGATCGCTCTCTATCTCGACCGCAGCGCTGCCCGAGTCGGCTCCGAACTCCGAAAATGTTGTCTCAGCCACCTCAGGGACATCAGGCATGTTCTCTGCAGTCTCGACCGCCAGCGCGCTCACCGAAGCGAGCTGGTTGAGCATCGCGTGTCTGCGCCGCGTGAGCAGCTCCTGCTCGTCCCGCATCTGGCGGCGTCGCAGGGCGAGCTCTTGACGCACCCGGTCGTCGATGACCGCGGCGTGATGTCGGGCGCGATCGATGATCTCGTCCGCGTCGCCACCGGCACCCACCTTGATTCGTTCTGCCTCCGCCAGCGCCTCATTGCGTAGCTTGCCCGCCCGTTCGGTTTCCGCAGTCAGGTGCTCGGCAGCGGCGCGCTGCAACTCCGTCGCCTCCGCCAGCATCGACTCGATGGCCTCGTTCGCCGATTCCTGCGCCTCTTTCAGCTCGGCCATGACACGCTCGCGTTGGTCTGCAGCCTCCTGGCGTAGAGCTGCACTGTCGCGTTCAGCGGCAGCACGCAGTTCTTGCGACTCAAAACTGGCGGCCCTGCGCATGCCGGTCGCGGCTGCCTCCGCCTCAGCCCGAACGGCTCCGGCCTGCAGTCGGGCCGAGGCGAGCAGCTGCTCAGCCTCAGTCATGGCACGCTCGCTCAGTTGCGCGACATCTCGCTCCACCTGCTCCCGCAGGGCGTCCAGTTCGGCCCGCTGGGCGTCTCTCATCTCGGCCAGGTCCGCGTACGCGTTCTGGCGTAGTTCATCGATTTCGGCCTGTCTCTGTGCGCTGAGCCGATCCGCCTCCTGAATGGCGCCCTGCGTGATGTCGGTTGCTTGTTCCTCGGCGATGTGAAGGATCTCCTGAACCCGAGCGCCGAGTCCTGAGAAGTCGGCGTGACTTGCCCTGGCATGGGCATCGTCAAGCGCCTGGCGAAGCTCATGGTTGTAGGTGATCAAGGAATCGTATTGCTCCAGAAGCTGGGCGATCTGGGCCTGCGTCGCCCGCACGAAATGATCAACGGCCTCGCGGTCATATCCTTTGCGGGCCACGGGAAAGCGGCTGTTATCCGAATGGGGGTCAGCTGTTGGGGGCATGTTCACGCCGGCTCCTTACACACCAAAGTGCCGTTACCCCGAGTCATCTCAGGGTAGCGGCAGCTAGGGCCGAGGGCCAGCGATCAGTCAGGGATGATCATTAGGCAGTCTTGCGGCTCGGAGCTGAGCTTTTCGAGGCCCGGAGCTTGGGCTACTTCGACTTGGCCCCTTCGCCGGACAGATCAGACGGAGCCACGAGCACTGTGGCGTCGCCGTCGATCTCCAGTTCGTCGTCATCAGCTGACGATTTGCCACCATTCCTGGTCGAGCCGGCGCTGCGACCGGTAGAACTGTCCTCGCCAAGACCCGCAGGCGGCAACATTTCAGGACGCATCACGGTGCGATCGCCGACCTCACCCTCTAGATCGTTGGGATCGTCCAGGTCGGGGAAGGCACTGGCCGTTTGCTCCGCAAGTGCCGACAAGCTGGCGAGCTGGCTCAACACGGCCTGCTTGCGCTGGTGCAGCAACTCCGTCTCACGGCGTAGCTGTTGCTTCCGCCATGCGAACTCCTGCTGGGTCCGCTCATTGATGGCCGCGGCCTGCTTCTTCGCGGTGGCGATCCGCGCCTCAGCTTCCTGTGCGGCTGCGCCCTTGCTCTGCTCGGCTTCGGCAAGGGCCTCGGCGCGAATCCGTGCGGCTTCCGCGAGGTCCGCTTCGAGACGCTCCGCCGACTCGCTGTGATACTTGGTTGCCTCTGCGAGCAGCGCTGCGGTCTTTTGCTGCGCCTCGTCATGTGCCAACTTGAGCTGACCGATGGCCTGTTCCCGCTCCGCTGCCAGCTTGGATCTGGCTTCTGCGGCCTCGCGCTCAACAGTCCGACGCAGGTTCTCCGTGTCGAGGTAGGCGTTCTGGCGAGTCGCTTGCGCCTCGTTGTCGGCCTCCCGGCGTACCGACTCGGCCTGCCGCCGGGCAGCCGCGATCAGCGACTCCGCTTCGGCCTTGGCCTTGTCAACCTGGGCTTTGACCTCATCACGCAACTTGCTGCGTAGCTGATCAATTTGTGCAGCGCCGCCGCTCTTGATGGCGTCACCCTCTCGAGCCGCGGACGTGCGCAGCCCATCGGCCTCGCGTCGCGCCTGCTCCTTGAGCTTCTGGGCCTCGACCGTCGCGTTCTGCACCAGCTCACGCGCTTGCTCCTGAGCCAGCCGGAGAATGTCGTTGGCGCGCCCGCCAAGGTTGGCGTAATCGACGTCCTTGGAGTCGGTCGGATCGCCACCTGTGGCCATTTCATCTTGGAGCATGGTCACTTGCTGCTCGAGCTGAGTGGCGTGTCTACGGGACTTGACAACACTGTCCTCAAGTGTCCGGACGTAGTCGTCAACGGCCGTTCGGTCGTAACCGCGCAATGCGGTGGGAAAGTTGCCGACTGCACTTGCTGTGTCGTCGAACAGGCCAAGCCCCGTGTTGTCTGATGCGTTCACCGCAAGAAACCCTCTCCGAAAATAGGTATGGACGCCGAGTCTGTGCCCGCGTGAGCGACGGCCATTCGCTCAGCCCCAACGTGATTGGACAATGTGCGGATCCGCCGCGGCGTGCTCGACCAACTCGAGCAGAACTCCGCCAGTGTCCTTGGGGTGGACAAAGTTGATCTGCGAGCCGCGGGTACCGGCTCTTGGTGCATCATAAAGCACCCGCACGCCGCACTGACGCAGGATTGTGGATGCGGACCGGACATCTGAAACAGCGTAAGCCACGTGGTGCACGCCGCCTCCACGTCTCACCAGGAAACGTTGCAGCACCGAGCTCTCCGACAACGGCGTTAAGAGCTGAAGCTGGTTGCCGACAGTCCCGACCTCACTGCTGGTCAGCATGACTTCGGCCACCTGTTGGTCGAGGTTGTCTTCGCGATGCACCACTCGCATTCCTAACACGTCACGATAAAAGGTCACCGCTACCTCCAGATCGGCGACTGCGACACCGACATGATCAAATCCGAGCAGACCGGGCAGCACACTCCCGAAATCGGAAGGCATTCTGGTCATGGACATTAGAGTGCCAGACTGGTCGCGGGCAGGGCATCGGATGAGATCGTCAGTGGACAGCGGCGCGAGTTGGAGGTAGAGCATGGGATCGGTGATCGTCGGCGGCGCGCGTACGCCGATCGGCAAACTGCTTGGCGGCCTGAAGGATGCCTCTGCCACGGATCTTGGCGGTTATGCCATCGCGACGGCTCTCGAGCGCTCAGGCGTGGCCGCGGAGCACATCGACTACGTCGTGATGGGTCACGTGCTCCAGGCCGGCACCGGGCAGATCCCAGCCCGACAGGCAGCAATCAAGGGAGGGATCGCCATGTCGGTCCCAGCAGTAACGATCAACAAGGTGTGTCTGTCAGGACTGAATGCGGTCGCCCTTGCTGATCAACTCATCCGAGCTGGGGAGTGCGATGTAGTCGTTGCAGGCGGTATGGAGTCGATGACCCAGGCTCCTCACCTGTTGCCGCGCTCGCGGTCCGGGTTCAAGTACGGCGACATCACGATGATCGATCACATGGCCTACGACGGCCTGTGGGATGCCTTCACCGACCAGGCCATGGGCTCACTGACCGACGGCTGCAATCGCGGCGAGCAACTGATCAGCCGCGAAGATCAAGATGCGTTCGCTGCGCGTTCCCACCAGCGTGCTGCGGCCGCGACGACCAGCGGCGCCATGGCGGAGGAGATTGTCGAGGTCCGCATTCCGCAGCGCCGCGGTGATGATGTGGTGATCAGTAGGGACGAAGGCATCCGTGACGGAGTTACGGCGGAGTCGCTTGCCAAGCTACCGCCGGCGTTCATGCGCGACGGCTCGATCACCGCGGGCTCGTCCAGCCCGATCTCGGACGGCGCGGCGGCCATGGTTGTGGCGAGCAAGGAAGCTGCCGCGCGGTTGGGACTCACGCCGATCGCAGAGATTGGCTCGCATGCGAGCGTCGCGGGCCCGGACTCGTCGCTTCAGCTGCAGCCGGCGAACGCGATCAACCTTGCGGTGAAGAAGCAACAGATCAGCGTGTCCGACCTAGACCTGATCGAGATCAATGAGGCATTCGCCGCCGTTGGTGTTGCGAGCGCGAGAGCTCTCGGCCTGAGTGCCGACGAGACTGACGAGCGGGTGAACGTCAATGGTGGGGCGATCGCGCTCGGCCATCCGATCGGTGCCTCGGGCGCTCGTCTGGTGCTGACCTGTGCAATGGAGCTGAAGCGGCGTGGCGGCGGCACCGGGGTGGCTGCCCTCTGCGGCGGTGGCGGGCAGGGCGATGCCTTGATCATCATCGTTCCGCCGGACGGCAGCTAAGCGGACGCGTCCTTGTCCCTTGATCATGACGACGTACGCGACGTCGTCGTACAAGTGCGGTTGGGCAATCCGCGGGCCCTGGGTCGTTTGATCAGCTGGATCGAGAATGCCTCACCGGCGCTGCCGATGATCATGAAAGAGCTCACGCCCGACACGGGACGAGCACACGTGATCGGCCTGACGGGTGCGCCCGGGGTGGGCAAGTCGACCACTGCGACATCTCTCGTCCGGGCGCTTCGGGCGCGTGGCGAGCGGGTCGGCGTACTCGCGATAGACCCGAGTTCGCCCTTCTCAGGGGGAGCGCTCCTAGGGGATCGCGTTCGAATGCAGGAACACGCGCTCGATCACGACGTCTATATCAGGTCGATGGCGACCAGGGGTCATCTCGGCGGGCTTGCGGTCGCCACCCCACAAGCGCTACGGGCATTCGACGCCGCAGGCTTCGACACGGTGATCGTCGAAACGGTCGGGGTCGGCCAGTCGGAGATCGAGGTTGCAGAAACGGCAGATACCACCGTCGTCCTGCTGGCGCCGGGCATGGGCGATGGAATCCAAGCGGCGAAGGCCGGCATCCTGGAGATCGGCGACATCTTCGTGGTCAACAAGAGTGATCGCGACGGTGCGCAGGCCCTGGTGCGAGAGCTGCGGACCATGATCGCCCTCGCCCAGCGCGGCCCGGAGGACTGGAAACCACCGATTGTCCTGACGGTCGCGCACGAACACCGCGGGATTGAGGATCTGCTGGAAGCCATCGATCGGTTCCGAACTGCACAGGTGGAAACTGGACGCGCCAATGCACGCCGCGTCGCGCGGGCCCGGCGAGAGGTCGAGAGCATCGCCCTGGCCAAGCTGCGGGCGGAGTTTCGGTTGAATGGCGAGGCCGGGCTGGACGATCTCGCCGAACGGGTGAGCCGTGGTGAGCTCGATCCATATGCGGCGGCGGATCGAGTCGTTGTCCGCCGCTAGGCCGCAGGACGGAAACGCCATGGCTGGGCCCACGACGGCGGGGCGGCGTGCCTGCTCCCAATCTGCCCATGGATCGGGTAAAAAGGAGACCATGCAGGCATTCGCCTGTACATGCGGCAGCGTGTTCGAATAGTCTGCGGTGAAGACCGGAAGGATGAATCGTCCGACATGGTGTGGGTCAAGCGGATCATCATCTTCTTGGTCGTGGGCTTTTTGCTCTTCTATCTGATTGCGCAGCCTGAGGCTGCCGCGAATGCCGTTCGCGCCATATTCGGAGCTCTTGCGCGAGTATTTCGCTCGATCATCACGTTCTTCCAGTCACTGGCTGGCTAGCCGTGGGCGTGCTGAACTGGCTCGATCCGCACGTCGACCAATACATCTCGTCAACGGCCGATGAGCAGAAGGTACTGGAGGTCAAGAAGCACTGGGCGGCGAGCGCGTGGGCGTATGTACGGCTCGCCATCGCAGTCGTGATCTTCATCAGCGCATTCGCCTACCAGGCGCCCGTCTACTACGTATTCATCGTCATCGCCCTGGGGCTAGGCCTTCAGGCGCTGTGGCACATCCTCAGGGAGTACCGCGATCGGTTCGTGATCACCAATCAGAGAGTGTTCCGCGTCAACGGGATACTGTCTACCGCGCGCGCCAGCGTGCCGCTTCTGAGAATCTTGGATATCACTGTCAACAAGCCCGTCATCGGCCGTTGGCTGAACTACGGACATTTCGTCTTCGAGTCCGCCGCGCAGGTCCAGGGCTTGAACGAGATCAGGTACGTAGGGAGTATTGATCAGCGCGAGCGTGTGCTGCGCATGGTGATGCAGGGTGACCTGCCCCAGCAGATTGCCACGCCCGCAGAGGACGACGGAACATGACCGCTGTGGAGCGGCAACGGCTGCCATTCGATCCTATCGAGGAGGCGGCCAAGCAGTGGGCAACCCTGTGGGGGGAAGTGCCTCGGATGCGCGCCGTGACGTCGTTGATGCGGGTCCATCAGTTGCTGCTCACCGAGCTTGACGAGCTGCTTCGCCCACTGGGTTTGACGTTCGCACGCTATGAGGTTTTGGTCTTGCTGTCTTTTTCCAGGCGTGGCGCCTTGCCCTTGGGCAAGATCGGCGAGCGCCTTCAGGTGCATGCCACGTCCGTGACCCCGCTGGTGAAGCGCCTCGAGGCGGCCGATCTGATCACGCGTACGCCCCATCCTGAGGACGGCCGTGCGGTACTGGCATCGATCACGCCCAAGGGGCGGTTCGTCATGGAGAAGGCGACCGAGGCAATTGTCGGTGCACGTTTCGGGCTGAGCGCCTTGAGCGAGGAGGAGTGCGATCAGTTGACCTGGTTGCTCACCATGCCGCGAGCGGCCGCAGGGGACTTTTAGTCGAGAGCTGTGTTTGATCTGCTCGCCCCGCTCGCTGCGGATCGCGCCACCGAGCCACCTACTTCGTCGTCGCTCGCCGACGAAAAGCATGTCAACTCCCTCCTCCTCAGCACGGCGGCGCGCAATCCGCTGCCTGATTTGCTCGCTCCGCTCGCTGCGGATCGCGCCACCGAGCCACCTACTTCGTCGTCGCTCGCCGACGAAAAGCATGTCAACTCCCTCCTCCTCAGCACGGCGGCGCGCAATCCGCTGCCTGATTTGCTCGCTCCGCTCGCTGCTCTCGCTGGGTGCTGCCCCCGGCCAGCTTGGCTCTCTGCGCTGCGCGATTTCCGAGGCTCGCTGCTGGCTCCTGGGGTAAGTCTTTGTATTAGGGCGTCCTAGTATTTGAGCTGGAGGTTGCGATGACCGCACACGGGGCTAGCGGCTGGGAGCGATGGGCGGCTGCTTTTACCGAAGCTCAAGACAAAGGGCAGGTTCGCGACGCCGACTTCACGACCATTTCTGGCGTTGAGGTCGATCCGGTCTACGGACCGGTAGACGAGGATGCCGATGGCCGGATGGAGCGGATCGGTTGGCCTGGGGAGTTTCCCTTCACCCGCGGCCTGTACCCGAGTGGCTATCGCGGGCGCCCCTGGACGATCCGGCAGTTTGCCGGCTTCGGCAATGCTGAGCAGACCAACGAGCGTTACAAGATGATCTTGGCGGCTGGTGGCGGTGGGCTCAGCGTCGCGTTCGACATGCCGACCTTGATGGGCCGTGACTCCGACGACAGTCGTAGCCTCGGCGAGGTTGGGCATTGCGGCGTCGCGATCGACTCCGCCGCCGACATGGATCTGCTGTTTTCTGGAATTGATCTTGGTGCCGTCACCACCTCGATGACGATCTCGGGGCCGGCGGTGCCGATCTTCTGCATGTACCTCGTCGCGGCGGAGCGGCAGGGCGTCGACATCGCAACGCTCAATGGCACTCTGCAGACGGACATCTTCAAGGAATACATCGCTCAGAAGGAGTGGCTCTTCCCACCAAGCCCCCACCTTCGTCTTATCGCGGACATGATGGAGTACTGCAGCCGCGAGATCCCGGCGTACAAGCCGTTGAGCGTCTCGGGCTATCACATCCGCGAGGCAGGATCGACGGCCAGCCAAGAGCTCGCCTTCACCCTGGCTGATGGCTTCGGTTACGTCGAACTCGGGCTGTCGCGAGACCTGGACATCGAACGATTCGCTCCCGGCCTGAGCTTCTTCTTCGATGCCCACATCGACTTCTTCGAAGAGATCGCGAAGTTCCGAGCCGCCCGCCGGATCTGGGCGCGCTGGCTGCGCGACCGGTACGGCGCGAAAACGGCGAGGGCGCAGTCGCTGCGATTCCACACTCAGACCGCCGGTGTGTCCCTCACCGCGCAGCAGCCGTACAACAACGTCGTACGAACTGCTGTCGAGGCATTGGCCGCCGTCCTCGGTGGGACGAACTCGTTGCACACGAACGCCATGGACGAGACGCTGGCGCTGCCTACCGAGGAGTCTGCAGAGATTGCGCTGCGCACGCAGCAGGTCCTGGCAGAAGAGACCGGAGTGGTCAATGTCGTCGATCCGCTCGGTGGATCCTGGTACGTCGAGGCGCTGACCGACAAGATCGAGGCCGAGGCGGTGTCGATCCTTGATCGAATCGAGGAACTCGGAGGTGGCTCGGCCCGGAAGCACGAGATCGGTCCGATCACCTCCGGACTGTTACTCGGTATCGAGGAGGGCTGGTTCACCGGACAGATCGCCGACTCCGCGTTCCGTTATCAGACTCAGCTCGAGAAGGGTGACAAGAAGATCGTCGGCGTCAACGTGCACACGGCAACGATCACCAAGCCATTGGAGATCCTGCGGGTCAGCCACGAAGTCGAAGTCGAGCAATGTGAGGCTCTCAGCGCTCGGCGGGCCGCCCGGGACAGTGCCGCAGTTGATATCGCACTGGCGGAGATGATCAAGGTTGCCCGGAGCGACGGCAACATGATCGAACCTATGCTCGCAGCCGCGAGGGCTGAGGCAACGCTCGGTGAGATCTGCAATGCACTGCGTGCCGAATGGGGCGAGTACGTCGAGCCAGCGCGCTTCTGAGTGGGTATCTGCAGTCCATAAGTGACTTGTCGGCGCCTCAGCTGGCTATAACCCTCCGAGAGGCTGACAAGTCACTAGGGTGGGCAAGAGGAGGTGCACGTGGCGACCGGGGCCTGGCTGGTCATCGGAATCGGGTGTGCGCTGGTGATCATTACGGTGCTGGCGGTCTTCATCATTCCCTCTGGACGTCGGCGCCAGCCGTCGAGCATGACCCCGCGACGCCTGGCGATGCCGCGTTTCACGATTCCTTCGGGCTCGCCAACGGGCTCGCTGCTCAAGGGGTTTGGTTACCTATACGCGCCGCTCAGCTACCCGCGCGTCCACTACAGCGTTGCAGGCCGGCTAGACCGTGCAATCGCACGTGTAGATGCGGTCGATCCATCAGTTGTACCCGAGCGGGTCGGCCAGGCGCTGCAGCAGGTGGTGGACCTGGACAGCCCGACCGGCTCGCCAACCGAAGGCGGCGAACCTGTTGTTGACATCTTCGATCAACCGCGAAGTGAGGAACAATGAGCGAGCGGTCATCTCGGTTCGACCGTTATCAGGATCCGCTGCAGGTCTACGCCGAGGCCGATGCCGAGACACGTGCGGTGATCGAGAAAGAGTTGGATCGCATCGCTGCGCTTGATCAGCGCGAGGTGCGACTCAACGCGCGCGGGCTCAACTACGGCGTGGTGATCACCCTGGCGTTCCTGGCAGCATGCGTCTACCTGATCGCGACTGGGCATGGCGTCGAGGGCACCGTTCTGGGCGTGATCTTCATCATCGGCCTCGTCGCCGTGATCGCCTTTGGTCGCAGGCGTTGACCCAGGCCTCCGCTCAGGTTGGCAGGGCCTGTCGGGCGTCGAACCAGCCAGAGAGGTCGGTAGCGCTCGGGGCAAATTCGAGGTTTGAGGCGATCCGATCGACCACCGCGAGTGCACCGGGCTGCGCTGCGATATCTACACGACCTGGGGTGCTGAGTTCGCCTCGTACGCAGATATGGCTGTCGCTGAAGGGCCGGCACACGGTGGTGTATCTGCCGCTGGCGTAGCGCGACACCGAGGAGGAGTAATTGACCCCGTACGTCGGCAAGCCCGCTGGGTATCGGATGCTGATCTCCATCATGCCCTCGGGATAGTCGTTGCGAGTCAGATAGGTCACGGTCGAATGGTTCGCCAGTCCCTTGACGACGGATGTGACCTCATAATGCCGAGGGATTGATCGAACGCGATAGGGCAGCAGAATCGGCTCCACTGCAAGTGCTACGTGGCGTCCGAGCTTCGGGAGCACCCCACGTGGCGCGGTCAAGTCGCCACACTCGATGATCACCCATGCGGCGTCGGCGTATTCCCACCACAGCATCGCGCCGCCACCGTTTGGCCAGACGCGCTCTGCGTAGAAGGCCGAGCGAGTGCCAACCCGAACCTTTGTCGCGTGACGCGGCAGCCGTCGCACCCACGTGGCGCCCGAGGCGCCCACCGCCACGGAACATCTGCCGCTTTCCGGCGACTCGGCGCGCAGGGTGGTTGTCTCCCACTGACGTTCGACGGTTCGACTCCGGACCGACCAGCCCGGAAGGCTTCGAACCGTATGGGAGAACGCCCAGACTCCTGGTTCACGCGGCTCTACATAGGGCCGGTGCACTGCGCTGACCGTCAGCAGAACAGCTGCGAGCGTTCCGACAGCGACTCCGATCAGCCCGATCCGGCGTCGCCGCCGCGCCCGTCCGCTGGCGTACTGCTGAAAGGCTCGCGATACATCGGCGAGAGTTGGCGGATGCCAGGTGGCGATGTCCAACGCAGCCCGTACCGAATAGGTGTCGCCGCCGAGGGCGGCGAGTCCACGATCAAGGTCGTGGCGCACCCGGGCGGCCGACCGGTCCACGATTCCGGCGATCTCTGCGTTCGTGATGCCCTCGAGGTAGCTCAGCATCAGGACCGCACGCTGACGTTCCGGCAACTGGTCGTAGGCGGCGACGACAGCACGGAGCGCTTCTGGGACGCGCTCCATCCCGTCCCGGACAGCCGGATCTTGCGTTTGCCCCAGCTCCAGGAAGGTCTTGACGGTGAGCTCACGCAAGTCGGCCAGCGAGTCGACCAGCGCCGACCAGCGCTGGCCCGCAGCGAGTAGCACGGCTCCAGCCAGGTCGGCTGGATTAGTGCTGAGCGCCGCGCACCAGCGGAGCAAGTCCGCCAGCTCGTCGGCGTGCACCCCTATATTTTGGCCCTTGCTGCTCGCGCATCGCGCGCTGTGTTTGATTGCTCGCTCCGCTCGCGGAGATGTTCGCTGGGGTGCCGCCGTCGTCGTCGGAGCTGACGGAACGGAGAAGCGTTGTTCCGCCATCTCCTTCCGCAGATCGGCGGCGCGAACATCGAGAATCCGCCGTCGTCGTCACTCTTCGCGGACGAAAAGCGTGTCCGCTCATCACTCCTCACACAGCTCGCCGCTGGGGCTGGTGCTCGCTACGCTCGCGCGATTTCTTGGGGATCGCGCGATTTCTTGGGGATCGGCGGGCGCACGATTGCCGACGCTCGCAGCATGCAAGGTAGTCCGGTCGCGGAACGCAGTGCGTACGAGTCGTCATTCGCTGCGTCCCTCTGGCTAACCCTCGAGAGCGGCTGAGACGACTGCCCGGGCTGCCTCTTGAACCTGGGCGAGGTGCTCCGGACCCTTGAACGACTCGGCATAGATCTTGTAGACGTCCTCGGTGCCGGAGGGTCGCGCGGCGAACCAGGCCGACCCCGTGGCGACCTTCAGTCCGCCGATGGCAGCGTCGTTTCCAGGTGCCTTGGTCAAGATCGCGGTGATCGGTTCGCCGGCCAGCTCGGTGGCGGTGACCGAAGAGGCGTCCAGCTTGGAAAGCTTGGCCTTCTGCTCGCGATTGGCGGGTGCATCGATGCGGGCGTACGCCGGTGCACCGTGCTCGGCAGTGAGTTCGGCGTAGAGCTCGCTCGGGGACTTGCCGGTGACCGCCTTGATCTCGCTCGCCAGCAGGGCCAGCAGGATTCCGTCCTTGTCGGTAGTCCACGTGCTGCCATCGAGTGCAAGGAACGATGCGCCTGCCGATTCCTCGCCGCCGAAACCGATGTCGCCGGTCCGTAGACCGGGCACGAACCACTTGAAGCCGACTGGCACCTCAACCAGCTTCCGGCCGAGGCTTGCTGCAACCCTGTCGATCATGGACGAGGAGACCAGGGTCTTGCCGATCCCGGCGTCCGGCCGCCAGCCGGGCCGATTCGCGTACAGGTACTGGATGGCGACCGCTAGATAGGCATTGGGGTTCATCAGCCCTGCGTCCGGGGTGACGATGCCATGGCGGTCGGCATCGGCATCGTTGCCTGTGGCGATGTCGTACTCATCCTTGTTGCGGATCAGGCTTGCCATGGCGTTAGGCGAGGAGCAGTCCATCCTGATCTTGCCGTCAGTGTCGAGGGTCATGAATGACCAGGTCGGATCGACCTTGGGGTTGACCACCGTCAGGTCGATGCCGAGGTTCTCCGCGATGTAGCCCCAGTACTGCACGCTCGCCCCGCCCATCGGGTCGGCGCCGATGTGCACCTGCGCGTCCCGCACCGCCCTGAGGTTCAGTGCGTTGACCAGGTCCTCGCAGTAGGCCCCGAGGTAGTCGAACCGATGAACCTCCGAGGCAACTTCTGCGTACGGCCTCCTGCGGATTGCCGAGCCATCGGCGAGCAAGGCGTTGGCTCGGGCCGCGATGACGCTCGTCGCGTCGGTGTCTGCCGGGCCACCGTGCGGCGGGTTGTACTTGAACCCGCCATCACGCGGCGGGTTGTGGGAGGGGGTGACCACGATGCCGTCGGCTGTGTTGCTCGCAGTCGCTGTCGCGTTGTGTACGACGATGGCGCGGGACACCGCCGGCGTTGGTGTGTAGTCTTCCTCGCCCTCGGCACAGACGATGACCCCGTTTGCCAGCAACACCTCGATGGCCGTCGTCCAGGCGGGCGTGGACAGCGCGTGGGTGTCCTTTCCGATGTAGAGCGGTCCCGTGATGCCCTGAGACGCCCGGTACTCAACGATCGCTTGGGCGGTGGCGGCGATGTGCGCATCGTTGAATGCGGTGTCGAGACTCGACCCTCGATGTCCGGAGGTCCCGAATGCCACCTGCTGGTCGGGATTGCTGGGATCGGGAACGAGGTCATAGTAGGCGCTGATAACAGCGTCGACGTCGATCAGGTCTTCAGGGAGGGCCGGCTGGCCGGCGCGAGGGTGGGCCATGTGCCACATTCTGCCGACAAACGCACACTCTGCGCGACCCTTCTGGGAGCGACGTCCACTCGGGGCATGCCGCGAGGATGGGTTCTGCCAGGATGGGCAGCATGAGCTCGTCCAGCTTCAACCGTCCAGGTGCCGTTGATCTTTCTCAGCTCGCCCAGCGGGCAAAGCAGTCGGCTCCAGCCCCACCGCTTGGACCGCGAGCCGCAGCCGGGTCGTACGTCATCGAGGTCACCGAGCAGAGCTTCGAGGCGGAAGCCATTCGCAAATCCGTCAAGTACCCCGTGATCGTCGAGCTCTACTCGCCGCGCGTCGCCACGGGTCAGCAGCTGTCCGATGCGTTGATCGAGATCGCCAACGCTTCGGATGGGAAGTTTCTGCTGGCTCGACTGAATGTGGACGCGGCGCCTGCGATCGTGCAGGCGCTCGGACTGCAGGCAGTGCCCACTGTCATCGCGCTGCTCAACGGCCAGCTGGCTCCGCTGTTCCAGGGAGTGCTGCCCAAAGATCAAGTGCAGGCAGCCATCGATCAACTCCTCAAGGCCGCGGTAGCGAACGGGATGGTGGGACGCGCTGAGCCTGTCGGTTCTGAATCGCCGACAACCCCCGAGCCGGAGCCCGAGGCAGATCCCCGGTACGCCGCCGCCGACGCGGCGCTGGAGCGCGGTGATTTCGCAGGCGCGCGGGATGAGTTCGACAAGCTGCTCCAGGCCAACCCGAACGATGCCGACGCCCAAGCCGGCAAGGCGCAGGCGGGACTGTTTGCCCGCGCGGCGCTACTCGATCCGAGGTCCACCCTCGCTGCCGCAGAAGGCTCCGAAGACCTGGACCTCCAGCTGGCAGCCGCCGATGTCGAAATGATCTCTGGAGAGCCGGAAGCTGCTTTCACACGATTGATCGGGATGATCAAGAGATTGTCCGGCGAGGAGCAAAACCGAGCCCGAGTACGGCTGCTCGAGCTGTTCGAGACACTGGGCAACACTGACGGGCGGGTCCTCAAGGCTCGCCGGGACTTGATGACTGCACTCTTCTGAGCCCTGCAGCGTGAGCCGCATATGCTGGCGCGGTTCTTTCTCAGCACTCAGGAGGCGGTATGAGGTGGCTGCTTCACATCGCCGCGACGGCGCTGATGTTGGCGGTGGCCGGCTGCTCGGGCAGCCCGGCTGCCGGCGAGACACCCGCGCCCATGGAGCCGGAATCGTCAGCAATCGCGAGCAGCCCGACGCAGTCCTCAGCCACACCGGTCGCCAACTGCCTGGTTGGACGCTATCGCCTGGTTCGGTTCGTCGGCATCGGTGAGAAGGGGACTTTCGGCACCGGTGAGGGGGGTGATGTCACAGTCACCTTCAACAATGGGTCCTACGTGCTGCGCGGCGCAGGCAAGGATCCGATCAAGCTGACGCTGGCCGGACAGACTGCCGACCTCTTGGTGGACGGCACGATCAGCGGCGCCTATCGCGTGCAGGGCGGTAGATCGACCTTTACCGTGGGCGAGGGCACTGGCTCGGCAACCCTTACCGTCGGATCGTCGAAGGGGTCGGTGTCGATAGCGGACGTGGGTAAGGTGCTCGCTCCCGATGGCGAGGCCGGATTGTCCTGCGCGAATGATGCGCTGATCGCCACCCTCCAGGACGTACGACTGGAGTTCGGCAAGGTCTGACCACCTGCGGTGCGATCAGACCGTTGACTTGATCAAGGCGTGCGACCGTCCTCGGTGTAGGCCATCTCATCCGGGCCGAGCGAGGCCGCCAGCACCAGCCTCCGATGAGCGAGCGGCGTGACTAGACCGGCCGCAGTGGCAAGATCGACTAGGGCAACGCGCTTGATCTCGGTGGGCTGCAACGACCAGGCAGCCAGATCGTCCTCACCGACCAGGCCACCGTCGAAGATCATCTCGATAGCGTCGTCCCAACCGAGATAGGGCGGCATCCAGTCCACGACGAGCAGCCTGCCGACGGCCAGCTCCATGCCGAGCTCCTCCGCGACCTCCCGCATCGCGCCTTGCCGCGGCGTCTCGTACGGCTCGACGATGCCGCCAGGCAGTTCCCAGTCGGGCTTGAACTGGGTTTCGCAGAGCAGCACCCGCCCGAACGGATCGCGAAACAACACGTGTGCGATTAGCCGCTTCTTGGGCAGCGCCGAATTCATTACCCCTGAGAAGCCGTGCGGTCCGTTCGTCTGGTCGGATGCGAGCCGCGCGAACAGGACGATATCCCCGTACGAGCCGTCTGGCCGCTCGACCGCCTGACGGCGAATCCCCTCCAGCCGGAAACCTGAGCGCAGCACCGCCCGCCGAGCAGCCAGATCTTCAGCGGGTACCGAAACCTCGAGGCGCCGGAGGCCGCGGTCAACGAGCGCCTCGTCGGCTGCCGCTCTGACGGCCCGCTCGAGCAACTCAGGGCTGACCGATCCGCTCCAGTCGAACGTGACGATTCCGTCTTCGGAGACATTGATTGTCAGAGCGAGGTCAGTCACGATTTGCGTGCTGAGCTGGTCGAAGCGCACCCGTCGACAGCCTCAGGGCGCATGTGGTGATGGCCGGATCCGACTCGGCTGTGCTCATGACTGACCAACGTAGTCGACAGCTGCCAGGATGAAATCATGACTGACCCTGATACCCGAGGGTGGCGTGACGGCCTTCGCCGGCACGACGTCGTGGTGTTCATGCTGGTGGCCTTGATCTTGACGTGGGTGGTCTGGGTGCCGCGAGCCATGGGGTTCAGGGTTGGGGTGGTTGGTCAGTTATGGACCTGGATTCCTGCGGTCGCCGCCCTCGCGTGTGCAGCGGTGTTGTACGGCCGGGCCGGCGTACGCGATCTGGGTCGCCGATTGCTGCTGTGGCGGGTCGGCTGGTGGTGGTATCCGGTTATTCTGCTGGGGCCGTTGGTGTTCTCGCTGATGGTTGCCGGGATAGCTGTGTTGCTCGGTGAACCGTGGGGCTCAGCTCGGCCGCCCGCGCTGACCTTGTCGATTCCTGCACTCGTGCTGACCCTGCTGATCCTGGTGCTCACCGACGGACTCGGCGAAGAGCTTGGCTGGCGTGGATATCTGCTGCCGCGGCTCCTCATTCGTTACCGTGCCGTCGCTGCCAGCCTGATCCTCGGGCTCTACTGGTGGCTGTGGCACCTCCCGCTGGTCTGGACAAGGGACTCCGTGCTCGAGGGCCAGCCGCTGTGGTTGCTCCTGGCTGATCTGCTAGCCAAGTCGTTGATCTTCACGTATGTGTTCTTGGGCACCCAGGGCAGCGTCCTGATTGCGATGCTGCTACACGCCTCAACCAACTTGTTCGCAGTGTCGCCAACTACTGGCCCGGATGGTGACCTCGGTGTGCCGCTGGTGGCGCTGATCCTCAAAGTAGTGCTCGCAGCAGCGCTGTTCGTCCACGTACCCCGATCGTTTGACGAGGGCCGGGCTGTCGGCGACCTTCTGGTGTCGGCGGCCGAACGAGGTCACTGACAGGACACCTAGGCCGGCGAGCTCGGTAACGCTGGCGAGTCCGGACTGCTTGGCGAGTCCGGCGAATCCGGACTGTCCGGCGAGTCAGCGCTGTCTGGAGAGTCCGGTGAATCCGGACTGTCTGGCGATTCTGGCGACTCGCCACTTGCCGGCGACGAGGCAGAGGCCGACTCCGGTGCATCAGCAGCAGCGTCGTCAGTGCCATCCCCAGCGGCGGGCTCCTCCGGTTCGGCATCGGTAAGAGGCACCGCCGCTGCGGGCTTGGCACGTCGGGGCTGCGTGGGTCCAGTTACTGCTGTGTCAGCCGTGGTGGCGTGTGGCGAAGCCACCTTGGCGGCGGCTCGGACGGCACGTGTGGCTTTCTCCGGTTCGATCGCCTGCTCCTCATCCAGCTCTGGCTCCAGCCGCAGCCAGACCGCACCAAGCGGGGGGATGGTGACGGAGGCGGATGCCTTGTAGCCGTGAGACGGCACCGGATGAGCCACCACTTGTCCGAGGTTGCCGATCAAACCTGTGCCGTCGTAGACCTCTGCGTCGGTATTCAAGATCTCCTTCCATACCCCCTCCGTGGGGAGTCCGATCTGGTGGTCCGGGCGGGGCTCAGAGGAGAAGTTGATGATGCAGGCGATCATTTGGCCATCGCCGTCGTAACGGAGCCACGAGAAGATATTCCCGCCACGGTCGTCCGCATCGATCCAGGAGAATCCTGATGGGTCCGTGTCCCGCTTCCACAGTGCGGGGTGCTCCTTGTAAATCGTGTTCATGTCCTTGATCAGCCGTTGCAGGCCGCGGTGTCCCCATTCCGCACTCTGCCACCAGTCGACGCTGCGGCTTTCGGAGAACTCCCGACGCTGGCCAAACTCGGTCCCCATGAAGAGCAGCTTCTTGCCTGGGTGCGCCCACATGAAAGCGTAGAAGGCGCGCAGCGTGCCAAACTTCCGCCACTCATCCTGGGGTGCCCTCTCGAACATCGAGCCTTTGCCGTGCACCACCTCGTCGTGGCTGATCGGCAGGATGAAGTTCTCTGAGTAGGCGTACGCCATGGAGAAGGTCATCTCATGGTGGTGGAACTGCCGATAGACCGGCTCGCGGCCCATGTAGCGCAGCGAGTCGTTCATCCAACCCATGTTCCACTTGAACCCGAAGCCGAGGCCTCCGTAATCGATGCTCTGCGTGACGCCCGGCCACGACGTGGACTCCTCGGCGACCATGACGCTGCCGGGCTCGCGGCCGTAAGCATGGGAATTGGTCCGCTGCAGCAGCTCGACCGCTTCCAGATTCTCGTTGCCGCCGTACTTGTTCGGCACCCACTGACCCGCTTCGCGCGAGTAGTCCAGGTAGAGCATCGAGGCGACGCCATCGACGCGTAGCCCGTCGATGTGGTATTCCTCCAGCCAGTAGTAGGCATTCGAGATCAGAAAGCTCTTTACCTCGTTGCGGCCGAAGTTGAAGATGTAGGAGCCCCAATCGGGGTGCCAGCCCAGCTTCGGATCCTCATGCTCGTACAGCGCGGTTCCGTCGAAGCGCTGCAACGCCCACGGGTCGGTGGCAAAGTGTCCAGGCACCCAGTCCACGATGACTCCGATCCCGGCCTGGTGCAGCTTGTCGACTAGGTGCCGGAATTCATCTGGCGAGCCGAACTTCGACATGGGTGCGAAGTAGCCGGTGACGTGGTAGCCCCAGGAACCTTCGAACGGATGCTGTGCGACAGGCATGAATTCCACATGCGTGTAGCCCTGCCAGCCGCAGTACTCGACCAGTTCGTTGGCCAACTCGAGGTAGGTGAGCCCCTTGCGCCAGGATCCAATGTGTACCTCATAGACGCTCATGGGCTCTGCATGCATGGCTTTCTGGCCGCGGTACCACATCCAGTCATCGTCGCCCCAGGCGTACTGGCTCTCGTACACGATGGAGGCAGTGTGCGGGGCAGCCTCAGCGAACCGCGCCATGGGATCGGCCTTGAGCCGCCAGACATCGTCGATACCAAGCACCTCGAACTTGTAGAGGCTGCCTGTGCTGGCCCCTTCGACGAACAATGCCCAGACCCCGGAGCCCGGTACCAGATGCATATAGGACCCCTCGCCGTTCCAGTAGTTGAAGTCGCCGACGAGTCGCACGGCCTGTGCGTTGGGGGCCCACACCGAGAATCGGGTGCCGAAGATCGGACCACGTTCGGAGTCTTCGACGCTCATCTCGTGGGCGCCCAAGCGGCGCCAGCACTCGGTGTCATGTCCTTCGTGGAAGCCCGTGAGGTCCCAGCCAGTCAGACCGCCGCTCGGATCGTATGACATGAGTGCTTACTCCTGTTCTCTGGTCGGGCTCACAAGCTCGCCCTGCTCTTTGGGCGGGCTCGCAAGCTCGCCCTGCTCTTTGGACGGGCTCGCAAGCTCGCCCGGGGCCACCTGGTTGCTGTTCACATCGGTCGGAGGCGGGTCCGAACCTCCTGAGTCGCGGTCGTCGGCCGCCAGTGCGGCCACCGCGCGGAGCGGGATACCGACCCAGTCCGGCCGGTTCCGGGTCTCGTAGACGACCTCGTAGATCGCCTTGTCGGCCTCGTACGCGCGCAGCATGCTGGCGTCGGCCATGCCCAACTCACTGTCGGCGTAGCCACGCAGGAAGGCGGTCCGGCACTCCGCGGCCCAGGCCGCGCTGTGGGGCCCCGGTACGCTCGCCGCCGCATAGTCGAACGAGCGCAGCATGCCGGCGATGTCTCGCCAGACAGTGTCGGGGGCGCGTCGTTCAGCGATGGTCTTTGCTGGCTCGCCCTCGAAGTCGATGATCTTCCAGCCAGCCGGCGTATGCAGCGTCTGTCCAAGGTGGAAGTCTCCGTGCACGCGCTGAGTATCCAGTGTTTCGGCACCCAGCTGATCGAAGCAGCGCAGCAGCCCGGGCACGTGCGGCCGCAGCGCCGGAGCGATCTCGGCAGCCTCATGCAGGCGGTCCATCATGATCATTGCCGTTCGCGTGCCCAGCACCTTCGTCGTCGGAAAAGCAGAGCGGAGGGCGTGGTGGATCTCCGCGAGCGCCCTCCCGAGCGCCTCGGCCTCCGCCGCGAAACCCGAGGCCGGTCCTGACCTCAGGAGAAGCTGTTTTCGGTTCGAAGCGAGTCGAGTGCCAGCTCCCAGCCGTCAACCGCACCAGCCAGCTTCTCAATGACCATTGCGAGATCGGCGTCCAACTGCCGCCCGCCGGACACCCAACTACCCTCGACCCAGCCGAACAAACCCGCTACATCTTCGATGCCCACCGCGTTGAGCGCGGCATGCACCTCGATATCGAGGTTGTGGCCGAGTTCCAGACGCCGGAAGAGTTTCAGGATCGCAGTGTCTCCCAACATCACAGACGTGTTGCTCTGCTGCCCGGTGAACAGCCGGGATTCAAGATCAGAGCTCAGGCCCGATGCGGATGTGGTGGTGAATCGAACCTCGCTGTCCGGGCTGCGCAACCGACGGCCCCCAACAGCGCGCTCAGAATCACACCACACGCCTCTGGATCCTGGGGGGCGTCGTACGCGACGACAGGACCGAGATCAGGATCGGTGAAACGACCGATCTCCGCGTAATGCAGGTCGGCCTGCGGCGCGGACCGGTACGAAACCGCAAGCTGGTAGTACTCCGTAGGCCAGACATGGATCTGGTGGTCCATCTCGGGTGCCCCGACCTGCGCGGAGTCCTGCATTTCTTCTCCGGGCGCGGCAGGTGCGGGTTCGGCCGGATCGGGGTCTTCTTCAGCCGGATAAGTGACCTCGGCAATTTCGAACCGCACCGCCGGCGGAGCGCCCGGCCTGTAGAAGTCGGATATCTCCGTCAGCCAGGGCAGAGTGGTCAGCGATCGGAGCCGCACCTGCCTGCCCTTGCCGGCGAACCATCGCGCACCGGAGATATACCTCAGGACCTGGTCGGCGACCTGAGGATCGCCCGTCCCGCTCACGGCGGTGTCCTAACCCTGTGTGGTAGCCGGCCCAGAGGCCGTGCTCCGCGAGCCGTACCGGATCAGTGTGAGAATGTGCGCCGGATCGTCGTGGGTGAGCCTGACGAAGGCATGCTGTCCCCAGCGCCAGGTTTGTCCGGTGAGCTCGTCATGGACAAGGTAGACGTCGCGCGCTGTGAGACCTAACGCCTCCATGTCCAAGTAGACCTCGGTCTCGACGATGTTGTGCGGATCCACGCTGACGATCACGATCACGACGTCGTCGCCGCTCCTCTTCGAATAGACGAGCGCGTCGGCATGCGGGGCGCGGTGGAAATGCAAATCGCGGAGCTGCTGCAGTGCCGGGTGTTCTTTGCGGATCTGGTTCAGCTTGCCAAGCAGCATGTTGAGGTTCTCGCCGCTCTCTTCGGCGGCCTTCCAGTCGCGCGGCCGGTATTGGAACTTCTCCGAGTCCAGGTACTCCTCGCGACCCTGAGCCAGCGGCGCGTTCTCGAACAGCTCGAAGCCTGAATAGATGCCCCACAGCGGCGAGAGCGTCGAGCCGAGCACTGCACGGATGGTGAATGCCGGCTTGCCACCCCATTGCAAGAAGTGGGGCAGGATGTCGGGGGTGTTGGGCCAGAAATTCGGCCGGAAGAAGCTGTCCGTTTCGGTTGTCAGCTCCTTCATGTACTCCTCGATCTCCCACTTCTCATTGCGCCAGGTGAAGTAGGTGTACGACTGCTGGTAACCCACCTTGCCGAGCGCATGCATCATGGCCGGCTTGGTGAACGCCTCGGCCAGCAACAGCACATCCGGATCGGTCTTGCGAAGCTCGGTGAGCAGCCAGGCCCAGAAGTTGACAGGTTTGGTGTGCGGATTGTCGACGCGGAAGATCCGTACGCCGTGGCTCATCCAGAGCCGGAGGATGCGCAGGCTCTCGAGGTAGATCCCATCGCGGTCGTTGTCGAAGTTGATGGGGTAGATGTCCTGGTACTTCTTCGGCGGGTTCTCCGCGTACGCGATGGAGCCGTCGGCGCGCTTGGAGAACCACTCCGGATGCTCGGTCACCCACGGGTGATCCGGCGACGCCTGGAGCGCGAAATCCATCGCAACCTCAAGCCCGAGCGACTTGGCCTTGGCAACGAACCGGTCGAAGGAGTCAAAGTCTCCGAGGTCTGGATGGATGGCATCGTGCCCGCCCTCCTCGGCTCCGATGGCCCACGGCGAGCCTGGATCGGCAGGGCCAGGGTTGAGCGTGTTGTTGGGTCCCTTGCGAAAGGATTTGCCGATCGGGTGGATGGGCGGGATGTAGACGACGTCGAAGCCCATCGCGGCCGCTGCCTCCAGCCGCTCGTGTGAGGTGTCGAACGTGCCGGATATCCACTTCTGGTTCTCTTCGTCCCATTGCGCGCCCTGGGAGCGTGGAAAGAACTCGTACCAGGAGCCGAACAGAGCAGCCCGGCGATCGACGAAGATCGGGTAGTCCGGTGTCGGCGAGACGAGCTCCCGCGGACCGAAGCGACGCATGGCCGCGCGTACGTTGTCGGCCAGCACGACCTCCAGCCGGTCCTCCACCTGCTCTCCCGAGTCCAGGCTGTTGGCCGCACTGCGAAGGAGCGCGGCGCTCTCCGCGTCGCCAGCTGCCGCCGCGGCGTCTGCGGATGCGTCAAACAGCGCCTGACCTTCGGTGCACACCAGGGCAACGTCGATGCCGGCCGGGATCTTGATCTCGGCGTTGTGTACCCAGGTCTCCCATGGATCGCTCCAGCCTTCGACTCGGAACGTCCATGCCCCCTCAGCATCGAGCACCACCGAAGCTGTCCACCAATCGAACCCCAACGGCGTGGTGGGGTGCATTGGCTCGAGCCGCTCCTTCCCGTTGGGGTCAGTGAGCACCACCGATGCGTTGACGGCGTCGTGGCCCTCTCGGAACACCGTCGCCCGGATCGGAATGGATTCTCCAACCACGGCTTTCGCCGGGTATGCGCCGCCCTCGATGACCGGCGACACATTGTGCACCGGAATGCGATCGATGGGCGCCCCCAGCGCAGGCTTGCTCACGGTGACGCTGGGTTGGCCGGCGGCGGTGGTCGCCGGGGTTGCAGTGGAGGCTTGGGGGGACGAGGATTCTGCGGAGCCTGGCTGAGCAGCGTCGTCGCGCTCAGGTACAGGGAAGCCTGAGTTGGTTGCCGTCACGAGTGCCAACCTATCGGCCCCGCTCGCTGCGCGGCAGGGGGTCGATGACATCGGCTTACGCCTTCGTTCCACATCTGTAGGTTCTAGGCCGAGGGCGCCAAGGGTGGCGTAGTTCACCAACCGATGCATCACAAACGCCATCTGGGCCAGGGTTCGCCGGTAAGTTTGGCGAGTGCGCGCTATCCGTCGTTTTATCGTGCGCCCCGTGCTGCCTGAGCCCCTGAAGCCTCTGGCAGATCTGGCCCGCAACCTTCGCTGGTGCTGGCACGCGGAGACGCAGGATCTGTTCCGGTCGGTTGACCCGCAGCTGTGGGAGCGTACCGCTGGTGACCCCGTCAGGTTGCTCGCCGACGTGTCCGTTGAGCGTCTTCAGGCGCTGGCCACCGATAGGCGTTTCCTGAAGAACCTCCGCATGATTCAGGCCGATCTTGCCGAGTATCTGAGCGGCGATTTGTGGTACCAGGGCTATGCGGCCGAAAACCCTGCAGCACCAGTGTGTATTGGCTACTTCTCGCCTGAGTTTGGCATCACCGAGGTGCTTCCGCAGTACTCAGGCGGCCTGGGCATTCTCGCCGGGGATCACCTCAAAGCTGCGAGCGATCTCGGTGTCCCGATCATCGGTGTCGGCCTGCTCTATCGGCAGGGGTACTTCCGGCAATCACTGAATGCGGCAGGTTGGCAGCAGGAGCGCTATCCGCTTCTCGACCCCAACTCGCTCCCGTTGACCTTGCTGCACGATGACAGCGGCCCGATCCGAGTCGAGGTCCCACTCGCCGGTCGTACCCTCTTCGCCCAGGTGTGGGTGGCTCAGGTGGGCCGGGTGCCGCTCCTGATGTTGGACTCCGACATCGAGCAGAACGCAGGCTACGAGCGCGAGGTGACCGACCGGTTGTACGGCGGCGGTACCGACCATCGGCTCGAGCAGGAAGTGCTGCTCGGTATAGGCGGCGTGCGTGCCATCCGGGCGTACTGCCGGATCACCGGAGCGCCGCCGCCAGCTGTGTTCCACACCAATGAGGGGCACGCGGGGTTTCTCGGCCTGGAGCGGATTCGGGAGTACATGCAGGCCGGCGATGACTTCGATACCGCACTGGAGCGTAGCCGCACCCGCACAGTCTTCACCACCCACACTCCGGTCCCGGCCGGCATCGACCGGTTTCCTCGTGAGCTGATCATGCACCAGTTCGCGGGCTTTGACGATCTTCCGCTGGATCGGGTCCTTGCACTGGGCTCCGAAGACTACGACGGCGGCGACCCGAGCAAGTTCAACATGGCTGTGATGGGCTTCCGGCTAGCCCAGCGGGCCAATGGGGTATCTGCGCTGCATGGCGCGGTGTCCCGGGAGATGTTCCAGGGGCTGTGGCGATCGTTTGACACCAGCGAGGTGCCGATCGGCGCCATCACGAACGGCGTACACCATCTCACCTGGGTACACAGCGAGCTGCTCGACCTGCTCGAGGCGCCAAGCGGCAGCCCATCTGAGAGCGATGGCTATGACTGGCATGCACTGGCAGAGGTCGATAGCAAGTCGATCTGGGCGCTCAAGCGGAGGATGCGCGAGGACCTGATCGCCATGACGCGCGTGCGGCTGGCTGCCAGTAGCGCCAATCGTGGGATATCGGCGGACTGGGTCGCCAAGGCGCTCAATCCCGATGTGGTCACATTCGGCTTTGCCCGCAGGGTGCCGTCGTACAAGCGGCTGACCCTGATGTTGCGCGATCCGGCTCGGCTGAAGGCATTGCTGACGGACGAGAAGCGGCCGATCCAGATCGTCATCGCAGGCAAGGCACACCCAGCCGACGAAGGCGGCAAGGCACTCATCCAGCAGATGGTGCAGTTCGCCGATGACCCCGCGGTGCGGGAACACATCGTGTTCCTGCCTGACTACGACATGGCGATGGCCAAGCGGCTTTACCCGGGTTGTGATGTTTGGATGAACAACCCGCTGCGCCCATACGAGGCCTGTGGCACCTCAGGGATGAAGGCGGCCCTGAACGGTGCAGCGAACCTGTCGATCCGCGACGGGTGGTGGGATGAGTGGTTCGATCCGGCGTACGGCTGGGAAATTCCCTCGGCCGAGGGTGCGGATGGCGCCGATCGTCGTGACGACCTTGAGGCGAAGGCGCTCTACGACATCATCGAGAACGAGATCGTGCCGCGCTTCTATGATCTTGATCAGTACGGGCTTCCGGAGCGCTGGATTCAGATGATCCGGAACACCATTGCCGGCCTGGCCCCCAAGGTCGTGGCGTCGCGGATGGTTCGCGACTACGTGACGAACCTGTACACGCCTGCTGCAGTTTCGAGTCGCGCTATTGACTCCGCGAGTGGTGGAGCGCAGGCACTCGCCACCTGGAAGCGCCGGATTCGTGACGCGTGGCCGACTGTCTGTGTCGAACATGTGGAGTCGCTCGGCGGCGAGCAGGTCGAGGTGGGGACCAAGATCCACGTGAGTGCGCTGGTGCGGCTCGGTGAGCTCACACCTGACGACATACAGGTGCAATTGGTCATCGGTCGCGTCAGCGGTGACGACCGGCTCTATGAGCCGCGGGTTATTCCCTTCCCAACCGGGGTCGATGTCGATGGTGGGCTCCGCAGGTACGAGGGCTGGGTGGAGGCCAAGCGTGCCGGCGTGATCGGCCACACTGTACGAGTCGTTCCGTACCACCCGCTGCTGGCCAGCCAGGCGGAAATGGGTCTGGCGACGCTGCCGACGAGCATGCCGACCCCTCCATCGGCCGGCTACGTGCCGTAATGCTTCGGTCGGCGACAGCTGCGAGCGTCGGAAATCGCGCGCCGCCGCACGGAGGAGGAGCGAGCGAAGGCGCTCTTTCCTTCGCGAGCGACGACGACGGCGGCGGGTTCAGAGCGCGATGCGCGAGCAGCTCAAAGTAACAGTGTCAGTCGACTTGGAGTAGTACGACCGTGTGGCCCGGCAATTGCAAGGTTGAGCCGGCCGCGATCTTCTCCGACGGCAGTTCGCCGTCGCGGCCGGTGTGTGCGACGACGGTGTAAGTGTCTGCCCACGGTCCGTCAGGCAGGTCCACCTGGATCGGATCCGCACCGGCGTGGAACCAGATCAGGAATGCCTCGTCACACTCTCGGTACGGGTCGTCGTACGCGAGGTACATGCCGAGCGTCCGCCGTGTGTGGTCCCGCCATTCCTGCTCCGTCATCTCAGCATTCCACCCGCCGAACCAGGCGATGTTCTTTCGCCCGCTCGGCTCGCCGTTCGGGTCGAGCAAAAATTCCCCGTGCCGGAATCCGTCCCGCCGGAAGACCGGATGCTCAGCACGCAGCTGGAGCAGTTTGCGCATGAGATCGGTCAGGTCATTCCAGGTCTCCTGGGTGTCCCAGTGCACCCAGGAGATGGGCGAGTCCTGGCAGTAGGCGTTGTTGTTCCCTTGCTGAGTGCGGCCCAGCTCGTCCCCTGCGGTGATCATCGGAACTCCGCTGGACAAGATCAAAGTCGCCATGAAGTTCTGTGTTTGACGGTGCCGCAGAGCATTCACGCCTTCATCGTCCGTCTCGCCCTCAACGCCGCAATTCCAGGAACGATTGTCGTCGGATCCATCACGATTGGACTCGCCGTTGGCGCCGTTGTGTTTAACGTTATGAGTCACCAGATCGCGCAGCGTGAAGCCGTCATGTGCGGTGACAAAGTTCACGCTGGCCGCGGCTGTCCTGCCGTTTCGATTGAAGATGTCCGGGGAACCCAGCAACCGCTGCGCCAGCTCACCCACTCCTTGAGTGTTGCGCCGCCAGAAGTCGCGGATATGGTTGCGGAAGCGATCATTCCATTCGCTCCAGCCAGGCCCGAAGGCACCTACTTGATAGCCGTATGGGCCCATGTCCCAGGGTTCCGCAATGATCTTGACTTGGCTCAGCACCGGGTCTTCACGGATCGCGTGTTTGAACGGGTGATCCTGATCAACGTGGTGCCGTTCGTCTCTGATCAAGGTGCTCACCAGGTCGAACCGGAAGCCATCCACTCCCATCTCGGTGACCCAGTAGCGCAACGAGTCGAGCACCATCCGCAGCACACCGGGTTCGGAGGTGTCGACCGAGTTGCCGCAGCCCGTGACGTCGTAGTCATTGCGCTTGTCATCGGTCAGCCGGTAGTAGCCGAGGTGGTCTATCCCTCGGAAAGCCAGAGTCGGACCCTCGTGACCGCCTTCGCCGGTGTGGTTGTACACCACATCGAGGATGACCTCAAGACCTGCCTCGTGAAGTGCCGAGACCATCTCTTTGAACTCTCGGACCTGCTGACCGAGCGTGCCGACCGAGCCGTACGCCGGATGTGGCGCGAAGTAGCCCATGCTGTTGTATCCCCAGTAATTGGAGAGGCCACGTCCGACAAGGAACGGCTCGGAGATGAAGTGGTGCACCGGCAGCAGCTCGACTGCGGTGACCCCCAGGTCCACCAGATGCTGGATCACAGCCGGGTACGCCAACCCGGCGTAGGTCCCTCTCAGGTGCTCGGGGACCAACGGATGCAGCCGTGTGTAGCCCTTGACATGCAGTTCGTAGATCACCGTCTCCGACATCGGCCTCTGCCGATCGATTGGCCGTGGCGGAGGCGAGTCGGCAACCACGACACTGAGCGGTACGGCGGCGAACGAGTCCCTGGTATCGGGAACATAGTCGGAGTCGATCGTGTGATCCAGGATCGGGCCCCAGTAGTCCACACCTCCGGTAATCGCGCGGGCGTACGGGTCGAGGAGAAGCTTTGCGGGATTGAAGCGAGCGCCGGCCGCGGGGTCCCACGGGCCGTGGACGCGGAAACCATACCGTTGTTCGCCGCCCACGCCGTGGATGAAGACGGTCCAAGCACCGTTGTCATCCCTGCTTAGGTCGTAGTTGGTCTGATTGCGGTCTTCGTCGACGAGAGCTAGCTCGACCCGTGTTGCTCGAGGCGCCCAGAGCCCGAAAGACGTTCCACCGTCGCGGACATGTGCACCAAGGAATGAGGTGTCCTCCGGTACCGGCAGAGCAGTGGATGACATATCGAGGCGCCTTTGCGTCGGCTTGCTTGCTCGTGATCTGGGCCGGTCACGGTGAAAACGAGTTACCCGCCCATGGGGCGAAGATGCGCCTCATTCTGCCTCAGTTGGCCGACAGATGCCGACGATCCGGACGTCAGAAGGGCAGAGCAACCGGTTTCGTTAGCAACCGCAACACGAATGGTGCTGAAATGTCAACCATTCGGGCACCGTCCGACATATTGTCCCTGCGTGCGAACGTGGCGTCCGAGGTGTGACTGCGGGACGCATTGGTGCTCCTTCCTCGGTCAATCAATCGCCGTTCAGTTCACGAAGGATTCGGAAACTTGAGTGGGCGAGGCGAGCCAGCGACGGGTTGTCAGGCGACGGCGCGGACCTTGTTGTTGCGCAGCTCGTGGGTGAGTTCGGCCTTGCCGAGAGCCTCCAGGAGAGGTGGCACGTACATACCGAGGCGGCCGCGATAGCCCTTGCGGAGGCCGTACCACCCGCCGACAGGATTGTCTTCGGAGCGGCCCCACGCCTCGACGGTGCCCTCCTTCGCGGGCTTCTGCTCATCGGCGGCGCCGAGGTCGACCCAGTCGCCCTGTTCGAAGAGCCACGCGTGCAGGTCGTCAATGCATCTCAGGTGATACCTCAGTTGGGTCGATCCGACCTGGCAGAACAGCGTGGGTGGGTCGGCCGTCTCGTCCGCCCACATGGTGTAGTCGAGGTTTGCGGGGCGGTGCTGAGCTCCCAGGGGTCGTCCTCTGTTCCAGCTGGCATACGGCGGATTCTCGCAGACTCGGAGAGAAAGCAGCAGACTGCTACTCGTGGTGATGAGAGACGTCCGAGAGCTCGGTACCATCCTGTCGATTTGGGCCCACCCTGATGACGAGGCCTACCTGTGTGGCGGCATCATGGCGATGGCTGCGGCGGCGGGCTCTCGAGTCGTCTGCGTTACCGCCAGCCGCGGCGAGCTTGGTGTGACCGATCCGACGAGGTGGCCGCCTGAGCAGCTCGCTGCCGTTCGTGAGGCGGAGTTGGCGGCGTGTCTGCGCATCCTCGGGGTCACGGAACATCGCTGGTTGGGCTATCCGGACGGTGGCTGCGCTGACGTGGACCTCAATACAGCAGCAGACCAGCTCGTCGAGATCATTCGCGAGTTAGCTCCCGACACGATCCTGACCTTCGCGCCTGACGGTCAGACCGGCCACCCGGACCACATCGCAGTCCATCGATGGACAGTCGAATCGGTACGCCGTACCGGTATCGGCACCCTCCACGTTGTGGCGAACACCCAGGAGTGGCTCGACGATAACTTAGCCGAGTGGATCGAACTGGGCGCGATCGTCGGCGATCCGCCGGTTGCCTGGACCGGGCCCCTCAGCATCGACGTTTCGCTCACCGGCCAGCTGCTGGACCGCAAGTACGCGGCGTTGGCCGCGCAGGCCAGCCAGACAGAGGCCTTGCGCGCGGTGGTCGGCGAGGAACGTTACCGAGAGATCATCCGGACCGAGCGGTTTGCCGCCTTCTCGTTTGCGAGCGCGCCCGCTTCCTAAGCTGTAAGCGGGAGTAGTCTTTGTTACTCATGAGTAATTTAGCCGAAGCTCAGCACGCGAAACAGGAGAGCGGAGCGAGATGAAGATCGTCGTGCTTGTCAAACACGTTCCGGACGCGACAGGGGAGCGGTCCTTTGCCGCAGACGGGACTGTCGATCGGGCCGCAACCGACGCACTGCTGTCGGAGCTCGACGAGTATGCCCTAGAGCAAGCTCTGCAGATCGCCGACGACCGGGATGACGTCGAGGTTGTCGCTTTGACGCTTGGTCCCGAGGACGCGGCCGACGCGATCAAGCGTTCGCTCCAGATGGGCGCATCGGCGGGCATACACATCAGCGATGACGCCGTGCATGGCTCGGATGCCCAGGCGACGAGCACGGTGCTTGCTGAAGCCGTGAAGAAGGCAGAACCCGACCTTGTCATCTGTGGCATGGCCTCCACCGACGGCACCATGGGCGTCATTCCGGCCATGATCGCTGAGCGTCTCGGTTGGCCTGCTGCGACCCTCGGGGCCACCCTGTCGGTAGTCGACGACCACCTGACCATTCGCCGCGATACCGATGTGGCAAGTCTGACGATCGAGGCTTCCTTGCCGGCGATAGTAAGCGTCACCGACCAGTCCGGCGAGGCTCGCTACCCTTCGATGAAGGGGATCCTCGCGGCCAAGAAGAAACCGGTGGAGTCCTGGACGCTGGCCGATCTCGGGATCGACAACACGACTGTGGGCCTGGAGGCCTCCTGGAGCAAGGTGCTGCAGACGACCCCGCGTCCACCCAAGGAGGCGGGCCGCGTCGTGGTCGATGTGGACGGCGCCGGATCGGCGGCTCTGCTCGAGTTCCTGACCGTCGGCAAATACATCTGAGAGAGCGAGGCTGTTGATGTCTGAAGTCCTGATCGTCGCTGAGCAGGTCGACTCGCATGTCCCCAAGCCGGCACTGGAGCTTCTCACTCTGGCTCGCAGGCTCGGAGAGCCGGTCGCCGTGGTTTTCGGAGAGACCGACGAAACGGTTGCCAAGCCGCTCGCGGAGTATGGCGCCACGCGAGTGCTGTTCGTAGCCGACCCGGCGCTTACGGACTATCTGGTTGCGCCGAAGGCCGAAGCCCTGGCGCAGATCGCCTCTGATATGGACCTGGCCGCGATTCTGATCACCTCCACCCCGGAGGGAAAGGAGATCGCGGGACGGCTTGCGGTCAAGCTCGAGTCGGGTCTGATCACCGATGCGACCGACATCGCCCCCGGCGGCACCACTACGCAGTCGGTCTTCGCCGGGAACTGGACAGTCACCGCTGCGGTGACCCGTGGTGTCCCGGTGGTCACGGTCAAGCCCAATGCCGTGACTCCCGAGGCGGCACCGACCGAGCCGGCGGTTGAGCAGGTCGAGGTGACCATCTCCGACACCGCGAAGACAGCACGCATCGTGAAGAGCGAGCCGAAGCAGTCCAGCGGCCGCCCGGAGCTGACCGAGGCGGCGGTCGTCGTGTCCGGCGGACGGGGCACCGGGGGCGAGTTTGCTGCAATCGAGGAGTTGGCGGACCTGCTCGGTGGAGCGGTAGGTGCCTCACGTGCCGCGGTCGACGCCGGCTGGTATCCGTACGCATACCAGATCGGCCAAACCGGCAAGACTGTTTCGCCGCAGCTCTATATCGCGGCCGGCATCTCCGGCGCGATTCAGCACCGAGCCGGAATGCAGACGTCCAAGGCCATCGTCGCGGTGAACAAGGATGCCGAGGCGCCGATCTTCGCGCTCGCAGATCTCGGGGTTGTGGGCGATCTGCACAAGGTGCTCGACGGCGTCGTTGGAGAGATCAAGAAGCGCAGAGGGTGACCGCCTGGAGCGTACGTTTCACAACGTACGGTTCCTGCCCAGCGGAAGGCAGACTGATTGCTGATGAGCCGGATTTACCTCGACCACGCGGCCACCACGCCGATGATCCCAGAGGCCGTGGAGGCAATGACCCGAGAGCTGACTCGGGTCGGCAACGCCTCCTCACTGCACGCTTCGGGCCGGTCGGCGCGACGGGTGGTCGAAGAGGCGCGGGAGGCGATGGCAGCTCAGGTCGGGGCAAGACCAGCAGAGCTGATCTTCACCAGCGGCGGGACCGAGTCGGACAATCTGGCCATCAAGGGGACGTTCTGGTCAGGTGCTGAGGTTGGTCGCCATCGCGTGGTTACCTCGGCGCTGGAACACCATGCCGTCTTGGATTCGGTGGCATGCCTCGGGCATTCGGCGTCTGCTGAGATCAGCTACGCTTCCGTCGACGCTGCGGGTCGGATCGATCTGGCCGATCTCACTGGCGCCGTAGACGAACGAACCGCACTGGTCTCGGTGATGTGGGCGAACAATGAGGTCGGCACGCTGCAACCCGTACGCCAGATCGCCGCGATAGCTGGCGAGTACGGCGCGATCTCGCACAGCGATGCGGTCCAGGCTGTCGGTCACATCGAGGTCGACTTCGGGGCAAGCGGGCTCGACCTGCTGAGCTTCACTGCACACAAGCTTGGAGGACCGTACGGGATCGGTGCCCTGTTGGCGCGTCGTGAGCTTCGGCTGACTCCGATCCTGCATGGCGGCGGTCAGGAGCGAGAGATACGCTCCGGGACTCTTGATGTCGCGGCCATAGCGGCGTTCGCGGCGGCCCTCGAGGTGGCGACGCGAAACCGCGGCCGAGAAGAGCAGCGATTGCGAAAACTCCGTACGGCCCTGGTCAGATCGGTGCTCGATGCTGTCCCATGGGCGGTTCCACACGGCCCGCCCGCGGAGCGCGATCGCCTTCCCGGGATCGCCAACATCGGTTTCCCTGGCTGCTCTGCCGACGCCATCTTGATGCTGTTGGACTCCGCCGGGATCGACTGCTCCACCGGAGCGGCGTGCTCAGCGGGAGTCTCGCAGCCGAGCCATGTACTGATCGCGATGGGATGCAGCGAGGTAGAGGCCCGCTCGGCGCTGAGGTTCTCACTCGGCCACTCCTCGACCCTCGCGGACGTACGGGCGCTCGCCGCAGCGTTGCCGGAAGCCGTTCAGCGAGCCAAAGCCGCGGCCGCGTTCGCATAAGGGTTCGCGATGGGAGCACACCTGCCACCCGTGAGAGACTTGCGGCTTGCCCGGGAGCCGCACGACGAAGGACACGAATGAAGGTACTGGCTGCGATGTCCGGCGGCGTCGACTCCGCCGTTGCCGCGGCACGAGCGGTCGAGGCCGGTCATGATGTCACCGGCGTCCATCTGGCACTGTCCAAGAACCCTCAGACCTACCGGTCAGGAGCGCGTGGCTGCTGCTCCAAGGAGGACGCACACGATGCTCGGCGGGCCGCGGATGTGCTCGGAATTCCGTTCTATGTATGGGATCTGTCGGATCGCTTTGCCGCTGACGTGGTGAGCGAGTTCGTTGCAGAGTACGCGGCCGGCCGCACCCCCAACCCGTGTCTGCGCTGCAATGAGAAGATCAAGTTCTCAGCCGTTCTCGACCGTGGCGTCGCGTTGGGCTTCGATGCGGTCTGCACCGGTCACTACGCCCGGTTGATCCGTACCGGTGAAGACGTCGAGCTGTATCGGGCGGTCGACGCCGACAAGGACCAGTCGTACGTACTGGCCGTGCTCAACCAAGATCAACTTCGCCGCTCCTACTTTCCGCTGGGTGCCTCACTGAAGGCCGACATACGCGCGGAGGCGCGGGATCGCGGCCTGGCGGTCGCGGACAAGCCTGACAGCCATGACATCTGCTTCATTGCGAACGGGGACACAGCCGGATTTCTTGAGCAGAGGCTCGGTCACCGGCCGGGCGCCATCGTGGATGTGACAGGCGCGAAAGTCGGCGAGCATGCAGGTTCGCATCGATTCACGATAGGACAGCGGCGTGGTCTACGGCTGGGCACGCCTGCGCCTGACGGCCGGCCACGTTTCGTGCTGGCCATCACCCCGACGACCAACACCGTCACTGTCGGCCCGCGAGATGCGCTGGCCGTACGCGGCATCAGCGCTAGCCGCCCCACCTGGACGGCGCGGCCACCGGCAACGGAATGGTCCGGTGAGGTACAGGTTCGGGCCCACGGCCACCCCCTGCCGGCGACGGTGTGGGTCGGTGCCGAAGGTCTCGAGGTCGCGCTGGACGCTGCCACCGATGGTGTCGCACCGGGCCAGGCTGTCGTTCTGTACGAAGGCTCACGTGTTGTCGGGGGCGCGACCATTTCGGCCACTCAGGCGTGACCATCCCCTCCTCGGACGGCGAGCTGCCGCCGATCCGGACCACGGGCATCGGCTCTTGGCCGGGTACCGACATGATGGATGCGATCAAGATCGCGTTCGCGGAGTGTCCTGATCTTCCGTACCTGCCAGAGCTGCCCGCGCGCGGACCGTACGCCCAGCTGATCGGACGCTCGACTGCCTTCCTGGCAGGGCTGGCCGTTGACCTGCAACCGGCCGGATGGCGGCTCACAGATGCGTCTGGGCGCGACCATCGCATAGCAATCAGCACACTCCGTAGTGATCTTGATCTGCTGGAAGAGCACGCTCAGGGTTACGAGGGATCCGTCAAGCTGTCTGTCGCGGGCCCCTGGACACTGGCGGCCATGATGGAGCGTCCACGCGGTGATCGTGTGCTTGCCGACTCCGGAGCGCGGCGCGATCTCAGCCAGTCGCTCGCCGAGGGAACCGCCCAGCTCGTTGCCGAGCTGGTCAGGCGGCTTCCCGATATCGAGCCGCTGATCCAGTTTGATGAGCCGATGCTGCCCGCAGTGCTCGCCGGCAGCATCCCCAACGCGAGCGGCTTGTCGCGACATCGCGCCATTGAGCCGAGCGAGGTCAGCGGCGCCATCGTCTATACCCGTGAGCGGCTCGCGCCGATACCGATAGCAGTGCACTGCTGCGCAGCGGATCCGCCCATTGAACTGCTTCGCTTGGCCGGCGTGTCCGGCGTGCTTGTTGACATTGACCAGCTGTCCAGTGCGGACTGGGATGCCGTGGGAACGACCCTCGAAGCCGGACCGTGGATCGGAATGGGTGCACTGCCTGCTGACCGCAAGCTCGGCCCAGACCAAGTAGCCCGCCGCGTGCTCCAGCCAGTGCGTGATCTTGGCCTGGAGCCACCGACCGGGGCGCGGATCGTGATCACGCCTGCCTGCGGGCTGGCCTCAGCGTCCCGCGATGACGCCATCCGCGCGCTCCGAACCGTGCGCTCCGCGGCACAGATTGTCACTGAGCAGCTTGCCGACTAGAAGTGATTTGCCCACCCATTAGCTGAGCGCCGGCTTCTCCGGTACCTCGAGCCAGACGTGGAACAACGCATCCAGGTTCTGGCCCGACACACGCTCGCATAGAGCGATGAACTGTCGCGTCGAGACGTTGCCGTACTTGTGCTGCTGTGCCCACTCACGCAGGATGACGAAGAAGTCATGCGATCCGACCTTTTGACGCAACGCCTGGAGCGTCATCGCGCCGCGGGTGTAGCTCTGATCGCCAAAGAGGTCAGCGGGATCGGTGAGCTTGGTAGGCGCCGGCGACCATACCGTCTCAGGGTCGTCGTATGCCTGCTGGAACTGCTCGGCTGTGCTCGGCCCGCCATGGGCAGCCGTCCAAAGCCATTCGGTATAGCCAGCGAAGCCTTCGTGCAGCCAGATATCGCCCCAATCACTCAGCGTGACGGAGTTGCCATACCACTGGTGGGCCCATTCGTGGACATTGGTCAACTCCCTGACGGTCTCACCGACTTGATAGTCGAAGACAGGCCGGTTCTGTGTTTCCAGGGCATACCCGGCGCCGGTATCCTTCACCACGATTCCGGCACTGTTGAACGGATAAGGTCCGAACCGCCGCTCCTCGAAGCGGATCGCCTTCGGAATGAGCGCGCGAGCAGCCGCCTGGGTGCCCAGCTTGGGCTCGATGAAGCTCCAGATCGGCAACTTGCGTCCGGTCGTTGTGGTCATGCTCGACTTGTAGACGTCGTAGTTGCCGATAGAGATCATGGCCAGGTACGTCGCCTGCTGGTAAGGCTGCACCCACCGCCAGGTCTCCTTGCCATCATGCTTCCGGACGCTCTTCAGATCGCCGCTGCCGGCCACCTCCAGCTTGGACGGAACGGTGATCTTCATGTCGAACGTCGCCTTGTCGCGCGGCGTGTTGTTGTTCGGGAACCATGTCATAGCGCCAACCGGCTCGCTGAGCACTGTGGCACCGTCGCTGGTCGGGATCCAGCCGTCCTGAGCCTCATCTGGGTCGATGTGTGTAACCGGCTTGCCGTGGTACCGGACGATCACCGTGAAGCGGCCATCCAAGACCTCGGAGGGCTTGATGATCAGCTTGTTGTCCTGCCTCGAGAAGTCAGCATTCTGCCCGTTGACCTTTACCGAGTCGACGATGAGTCCTTCCAGGTCCAGCGAGAACGACTCCAGAGGGTTCTTCGTCTTGGCGACGAGAGTCGTTTTCGCCTTGATCTCTCCTGAGGTCTTGAAAGTCAGGCCGATCGCATAGTGCTTGACGTTGTATCGGCTGCTGCCCTGATCGGGAAACAGCGAGTCAGGGGCTTGCCGGGTGCTGGTTGAGGTCGTGGACCCGGCTGGATCGGCGGTTGCGGTCCCAGCCGGCGCAATCAGCAGACCGAGTCCGAGAGCGCCCGTCGCCACCAGAGCCGAGATGCGCGGGCGGAAGGCGAAAGCGGTTGCTGGATGCTGCGCAACGGACATCAACACTCCTCGAATGGGAAAGTGGAGAGACGGACGCGCCAGACGCTAACAGTTTGAATCGGACGGCGTGCGAGGCGCGCGTTATTGCTTCGTTATTTCAGTCACCGGTCCAAAGCGGCGTCAAACCGACGGGGCGCGGCTGTCGGGACTGGGCATTACTGTGCCTTACGTGGCGAAGGAAACCTTCTCCTCGTCGGCAGGCGAGGCAGAGATTGAGCCGACCGGCGATGGAGAGATCGAGCTTTCCGAGTCATTGGCGAAGGCGAGTCAGCGACACGCCGATCTCAGCGAGCGGGTAAATGAAGCGCGGTGGCGCTATTACGTGCTCGATGCGCCCACCATCTCCGACGGCGAGTTCGACGCCATAATGCGCCAGCTCAACGAACTTGAGGATGCGTTTCCGGCCCTCCGCACACCCGACTCGCCGACCCAGCAGGTCGGCCCACCGCCATCGACCACGTTCACCCCGGTAGAGCACCTCCAACGTTTGATGAGCCTGGACAACGCTTTCACCCGCGCGGAGCTGGACCACTGGGCCCAGCGGGCGATTCGCGAACTCGGCGAGAAGCGGCTCGAGCAGTCCGGATACCTGTGTGAGCTCAAGGTCGACGGTTTGGCGATCGATCTGGTCTACCAGGCCGGCAGGCTGGTGCGTGCGGCAACAAGAGGCGACGGGCGAGTCGGTGAAGACGTCACAGCCAACGTCAAAACGATCAAGGTCATCCCGCATCGGCTCTCCGGAAACGATGTTCCCGAGACACTCGAGGTACGCGGCGAGGTCTTCTTCGCGGTCGCCGACTTCACTGCCCTCAATGAGTCTCTGGTCTTAGACGGGAAGGCTCCGTTCGCCAATCCCCGGAATGCGGCGGCTGGTTCGCTGCGGCAGAAGGACCCGAGGATCACCGCCTCACGAAATCTGGGCTTCATCTGCCACGGCATCGGCGTACTTGAAGGCTTCACCGCTGATCGGCTGTCCGACGCATATGCAGCCATGGATCGCTGGGCACTTCCGGTGAGCCCGCACCGGAAGCTGGCGCGCAACTTGACCGAGGTTTGGTCCTATATCGAGCACTTTGGCGAGCATCGGCATTCGGTGGAGCACGAGATCGACGGCGTCGTGGTGAAGTTGGATGAGCGGGCAGTACAGGACCAACTCGGCTCGACATCCCGCGCGCCACGCTGGGCGATCGCGTACAAATACCCTCCCGAAGAGGTCACCACCAAACTCGTCGACATCGACGTCAACGTCGGACGGACCGGTCGGGTGACCCCGTACGCGATCATGGAGCCCGTCCAGGTCGCCGGATCGACCGTGGCCATGGCGACACTGCACAACGCAAGCGAGGTCGTCCGTAAGGGAGTGCTGATCGGCGACACGGTCGTGCTGCGCAAGGCGGGCGACGTGATTCCAGAGATCGTCGGCCCCGTTGTTGATCTGCGCGGCGGCACCGAGCGAGCGTTCGTGATGCCGACGCACTGCCCAGCGTGCGGTACCGAGCTACGGCCGGAAAAGGAAGGGGACGCCGACCTGCGTTGCCCCAACACACGATCGTGTCCGGCGCAGCTGCGGGAGCGGTTGTTCCACGTGGCCAGCCGTGAGGCCCTCGACATCGAGGTGCTGGGCTACCAGTCGGGGCAGGCGCTGCTCGATGCCGGCCTGCTGACTGATGAGGGCGACCTGTTCAGCCTGACCGAGGAAAAGCTCAAGAAGACCGAATTCTTTACGACCAAGTCTGGGGCCCTGTCGGCGAATGGCGCCAAGCTGCTGGTTAACCTCGAGGCGGCCAAAACCCGGCCGTTGGACAAGTTCTTGGTCGCGTTGTCGATCCGGCACATCGGCAAGGGTGTAGCACCGGATGTGGCAGCCGCATTCGGCGACATCGACGCTCTCGCCAACGCGACTCCGGAGCAACTCGCCCAGGTGGAGGGCATCGGACCAACTCTCGTCACCGCAATCATCGACTGGTTTGCCGAACCCTGGCATCGCAAGATCGTCGCGAAGTGGCAGGCCGCTGGTTGTGTTATGCGGAGCGAGCCCAAGGTCACCCAGGAGCAAACGCTCGCCGGCCTGTCTGTCGTGGTGACCGGATCCGTGGAGGGATATACCCGCGACTCAGCAGTAGAGGCCATCACCTCGCGGGGCGGCAAGGTCGCCGGCACGGTCTCGAAGAGAACCAGCTTCGTTGTCGTCGGCGATTCCCCAGGGTCGAAGTACGACCGGGCGGTCGAGCTCAAGGTTCCCGTGCTCAACGGGGCGCGAGCCTTCGAGGTGCTGCTTGAGCAGGGCCCTGAGGCGGCGCGAAGGGTGGCGACCGTCGAGGAGTAGAGGGGCCGTTCTCTCCGAAACCGGTCAATAACGACGACAAACCGACCGGATTTGTCGATGTAATTGACCACTTCCGACGATGGATCCGCCACTCTGGTTCAGCTCGGGCGGGTAGTCCTACAGCAAGAACCTCTCGAAGAACTGCTTTTCATCGCCGATTCCGAAGCCCCAACTCCCTGTCATGACGTAGTAGACGTACCAGCCAAGGAGAAAGATCGCGATCAGAGATCCGAGTAGCGCCAGTGCGACCCAGATCCGCATCCGCTTCTTCTGTTTGGTGCTCGGTACCTTTAGCGGACCCCATTCGCCGACCTTCGGCTGCACCCGCGGCGGTGTCGCTCCGTGCAGGTTGAGGTTGCTGAAGATCTTCGGCACCGAACCAATTTACTAGGTAGCTTCTTGCGCACGGTGTCCTTGCTCGCTCCGCTCGCGAGGATCGGCTGTGGAACGCGCTGCCTTCCTCTCTCGCTCGCAGACGAAGAACGTGTCTGCTCGCTCGTTCGTCCAGGCCGGCGGTGCGCGATCCTGGAGGCGCCGTGAGTCGGCGACGTCTCAGATAAACCACTCATGAAGGCCCTGAAAGCCGGACGCCACCAAGAGAAAGCGGCACAGTCGGCCCACGAGCACTGTGAGCCCGAACCATATAGGGCGCATTGTTGTCGCGCCGGCCAGCAGGGCCACGGCGTATAGCGGCGGGAAACCGACGATGGCGGCGACCAAGACGATCGGCAGCCCCCAGCGTTCCTGTCCAACAAGGTCAAGCAGCTTGGCCATGGCCGCGCGGAACCGGGCACGAGCCGGCCCCACTGGGCGTTGCTTTTGGATCTCCCGCCGGTGCTTGATGAAGGGGAGCTCCTTACCCTCACGCACGCCGAAGAAGAGCACGAGCTTCCCGACTGTCTGACCGATTGCGACGCCGATGGCGATGGGAATGGGCCCAATGACGGTCGACATCTGCGAAGCGATGACGTACGCCTCAGCGTTGACGACAGGGACCAGCGCCGACACGGTTCCAAAACCGATCGAGGTGAGCAAGGCGATCAACTCAGCCCACCCGAACCCATCCACGGGCCGACCGTACCTGAGGTGGAGAGAGGCGCCTACTTCACGAGCGCGGCGAGATGATGCAATCGGGCGATCTCGGAGTCGAGAAAAGCCGGTCCACCGAGGCGGCCGATCACGATCACCCGGTCGCCGGTCAGTGGGGTCACGACCGCGGTCGTGTCGCCCCAGCCAGGACTCCAGTCCGCCTCGAGATCAGTGCGGTGAGTGGCGTCGAACGGCGTGAACCTTGCTGCGATCTCAGGGGTCAGATCCGGTGCCAGAGTGGTCGAGAAGCTAGGGCGTGGTGCGCCATCCGACACATCGATCAAGGTCGCCCAATGAGAACGGAAGACGACAGGGCAGAGCGAGACGAGCGTTTCCGCGGCATGCGGGGGGTCAGCTGTCATCCGCTCCAACGCCTCCAGGTCCGATTGCAAGCCACCGCCCTCGGGATAGCGCGCAATCCACTCCACCCTTACACCAGTCAGCTTCTGGCAGGCGGTCACGAGGGTCTCGGGCAGCTGGTTGGGCGGCAGATCGACGATGAAGTCGTCCACGACGCTCCCGTCAGACTTCTTCTCCACGATCTCGACGGCATTGATATCGGCGCCAACGCTTCCCATCGCTGTCGCCACTGAGCCCAGCGAACCTGGTCGGTCCGGCAAAGTGACCCGCATCAGGAACACGTGCCCATCTTTCCCTACCTCGATTACTGCCGTGTTTCGGGTCGATGACCATATCTGATTGCTCGCTGCGCTCGCGGCGGATCGCGCGGTATTTGTGCTCGCTCCACTCGCAGCGATGTTCGCCGTCTTCGTCGGAGCTGACGGAACGGAAAGCGTGTTCCGCCATCCTCCTGCACACAGCTCGCCGCTGGGGCTGGCGCTCGCTGTGTTCGCGCAATTTGTTTTGAGATCGCCGGCGCGAACATCGAGAATCCGCCAGTTCTGAGCCATGCTCAGATACCGCGTCCCAGCATGGAACCCTTATGCCGTGCCGCGCTTCGAACCCTTTGCCGCGATTCGTTACGCCACCGACGACCTGGCCTCGGTGATCGCCCCGCCGTACGACGTGCTGTCCGACGCTGACGTCGATGCCTTGGAGGCAAGGTCGATCCACAACATCGTGCGCATCGACGTACCGCGGGGTGGGGAGGACCGCTACGACCTTGCCGCCACGACGATGCGTGCCTGGCTCGATGAGGGCGTCCTGGTCGCCGACCCGCATCCATCGTTCACCATCTACCGCATGCGTTTCACCGACTCGGCTGGCACGCGGCGCGATATCGCCGGGGTGCTCGGCGGGCTGGAGGTCGTTGATCTCGAGGCCGGCGGGGTCCTTCCGCACGAGCGGACCACTGCCGAGGCATCCACCGATCGCCTCGACCTGACCCGGGCGACCGGGGCCAATCTGTCCCCGGTTTGGGGACTTTCGCTGTCCGGCGGCCTGACCGAGTTGCTCACGGAGCCGGGCGAGGCGTTGGGCGGCGTCACGGATCAGGGCGTTGAGCATGTCCTGGAACGCGTGACCGATCCGGCGCGGATCGCTGCCATTCGAGACAAGCTGGCCGCCGATGACGTGCTGATCGCCGACGGCCATCACCGCTACGGGGTTTCCCGCACTTACCGAGACGAGATCCGCGAGGCGACCGGTCGAACTGATACACCGGCTGAGCTGACGCTTGCCTTCGTCAACGAGCTGATCGAGGAGCAGCTGAGCGTGGAGGCGATCCACCGTCTCTACGCCGACATCGATGTGGCCGACCTGGCAGATGCGCTGGCACGATCATTCGACCTGATCTCAACCGACCGGCCCACCCCCGAGACCCTTTCGGTGATGGCGACAGAGGAGTTCCTCGTGCTGTTCAACCGCGACAGGTCCTGGCGGCTGGAGGCCAAACCGGGACGATTCGACGGCGTACGCGCCCTCGATGGGGGTTGGTTGGAGACCGCACTCGCCGATGTGCCACTGAAGGTGACCTACCAACACGGACTCGAGGAAACGCTGCTCGAGGTCGACAGCGGGCGCGCCTCGGCGGCGGTATTGATCCGGCCGGTCAGTGTCACCGAGATCGAACGGACCGCTCGCGAGGGCCTGCTGATGCCACCCAAGTCCACATTCTTCACACCCAAGCTCAAGACCGGATTCGTCATCCGTTCACTGAGCGAATGACTGCACTGACGTTGATCGCTGTAAGGATCCGGTTCGAGTCAGTCTTCGGCGAAGACCTCGCGCAGCTTTGCTTCCTGCTCCGCTGACAAGTTGCTGGCGACGAGCTCAGGTTTCAGGTTTTCAAGCGCGCTCTTCACCCGGTCGACATGGGAGTCGTCGGACATGAGTAAGAACAACGCGGATGTCCCTGGCGTGACCTTCTTCTTCACGTCGTCGATGAACTGATCGCTGATTCCCATGTCGATCATCGAAGTGCTCAGTGCGCCCATTGCGGCCCCGATCGCCGCGCCGAGGAATGGCACCAGGAAGAGCAAGCCGAGGAACATGCCCCAGAAGGCGGCCCCCAAGTGCACCTTGCCTCGAGGTGTCGTGCAATTGACGTGTTTTCGGCTTCTTCTTCCCAGGTTCCCAACTGACAACGGCAGCATCGTCGATGGTGATGTGACCTTGCGATTGCAAATCATCGAGACGTTGGATCGCTTCTTCGGCGTCATCGGCAGCAGGAAAGGCCCACGCGGTCAGTGTCGTCATTGAGGTCCCCTAAGAGTCGAGGTTCGCCGGGACGGCAACAAGATCAGCCCGTCGGGGCCGTACTGACGACCTGCGCTCAAGCCTGTCAATGTTGCCATCCGACTGTTGATCTTGCTGTCAAGATCAAATCAGCTGAGTTGAGCCCCCTTGCACTGCTCAGGCACACCTTGATCGGATCCTGAGGCGGAGGGGGATGATTGCAGCGAAGATGTCAACCGCATCAAGATCCGTTCTCGCGTTGGCCGCCGCAGCCACTCTTCCAACACCACCGGACGGCTCCTGGATCAGTAGTCGTCTTCGACAGCTCGCATGGCAGCCGTGAACTTGGCTCCGTGAACCGGGGGACGACGTAGCTGCCCGCAAGGGTTTGGCTATGGGACGCGGCGAGCCTGTCGTCACCGCGCCCACATCACCGCGACTGGTGTCCTGGATCAGTCGGCTCAACTACGGTGGACATCGCACCTCTAAGCAGGAACGTTGAGCTGCTGTGGCAATTTGCGTGCAGCGTAACAGCGTCCGTTGAACCAGAATCCGGACGACGGCGAGAAACTCGCTGTGGCCGGCAAGGGTCCATGGCGGCGGCTGGACGATGCTCTCCTAGGATTGGCCGGACCCAACGACTGAGGAGATCGACCGGTGGCACTCACCGCTGAGGACGTGGCAAGTTTGGCGCGATTGGCGCGGATCGAGCTGACCGAAGCCGAGCTGGAGGTATTGGCACCGCAGCTGGATGTGATCTTGGAATCGGTCGCCCGGGTATCTGAGGTCGCGGCGAAGGACATCCCGCCGACCACCCACGCCCTGCCGCTGACCAACGTGTTTCGTGAGGACGAACTCCGGCCATCTCTGCCGCGAGACCAGATACTTGCCAGCGCACCGGCTGCGGAGCAGATGCGATTCCGGGTGCCGAGGATCCTCGGGGAGGAGGCATGAGTCGACAGCAGGCCGCGGCCGCAGAGATCATCCGGCTGACCGCTGTTGATCTTGCAACCAAGATCAAGTCGCGAGAACTGAGTGCTGTTGAGGCAACGCAAGCACATCTTGATCGGATTGCCGACGTCGACGGTGAAATCCACGCTTTCCTTTACGTGGACAGCGAGCGTGCCCTGGCATCCGCGGGCCGGGTCGACGCGAAAATCGCAACTGGGGAGATGGTGGGGCCGCTTGCCGGAGTGCCGCTCGCACTCAAGGACATCCTCACCTACGCCGGCGCGCCGACCACGTGCGGATCCAAGATCTTGGAAGGCTGGCTGCCGCCATACGACGCCACTGTCACACGGCGGCTACTTGATCATGACATCGTGATCTTGGGCAAAACGAATCTCGACGAATTCGCAATGGGCTCTTCGACGGAGAACTCCGCGTACGGGCCAACGCGCAATCCATGGGACTCCGACCGGATCCCTGGCGGCTCCGGCGGCGGCTCGGCTGCGGCAGTGGCCGCGTTCGAGGCTCCTCTGGCAATCGGGACCGACACGGGAGGCTCGATCCGGCAGCCAGCCGCGGTCACGGGCACCGTCGGCGTAAAACCGACCTACGGGGGCAGTTCCCGCTATGGCCTGGTGGCGCTGGCCTCGAGTCTTGATCAGCCGGGCCCGTGTGCTCGTACCGTCCTCGACGCAGCCTTGCTGCATCAGGTGATCGCCGGCCACGACCCATGCGACTCCACATCAATCGATCAGCCGGTACCTGACGTGGTACGCGCCGCGCGGTCCGCTGACGTTTCGGGAATGAAGGTCGGTGTGGTCAGCGAACTCGGCGGCGAAGGCTATGCACCCGGAGTGGAACAGCGCTTCAATGAGGCCGTCGAATTACTGGCATCGCTCGGCGCAGAGATCATCGAGGTCTCCTGCCCGCATTTCGTCTACGCCCTCCCGGCGTACTACCTGATCTTGCCTGCCGAGTGCTCGTCCAACCTCGCAAAGTTCGACGGCATGCGATTCGGGCTGCGGGTCGCCGACGACGGCGTTGCGAGCGCCGAGCAGGTGATGGCCGCGACGAGGGAGGCGGGCTTCGGCGCTGAGGTCAAGCGGCGAATCATCATCGGTACCTACGCGCTTTCCAGCGGCTACTACGACGCCTACTACGGCCAGGCGCAGAAGGTCAGGACCCTGATCTCACGAGACTTCGACCAGGCGTTCTCGAACGTGGACGTGCTCGTCTCGCCCTCAACGCCGATCACCGCCTTCAAGATCGGGGAGAAGGTGGACGACCCGCTGGCCATGTACATGAACGACCTGTGCACGATTCCGTCCAATCTCGCAGGCAACGCCAGTGCATCCTTCCCGGTGGGCCTCGCCCCAGAGGACGGGTTGCCGGTAGGCCTGCAGGCGATGGCGCCGCCGCTCGCTGACGACCGGCTCTATCGCGTTGGTGCGGCGCTGGAAGCGACACTGCAGTCGTCCTGGGGTGGCCCGCTGCTGGACCGGCTCCCGGAGATGGGAGCGGTGCGGTGACCGTGCTGCCCTACGAGGAGGCGCTTGCGGCGTACGACCCAGTCCTGGGGCTTGAGGTGCACGTCGAACTCAACACAGCGTCGAAGATGTTCTGCGGCTGTTCGACGGCGTTCGGCGCTGAGCCGAACACCCAAGTTTGCCCGGTCTGCCTGGGTCTGCCAGGCTCGCTGCCCGTCGTCAACGCGAAGGCGGTCGAGTCGGCCATCCGGATCGGGCTGGCGCTGAACTGCTCGATTGCCGAATGGTGCCGCTTTTCGCGCAAGAACTACTTCTACCCGGACATGCCGAAGAATTACCAGATCTCCCAGTACGACGAACCAGTCGCGTACGACGGCTGGACCGACGTCGTCCTCGACGGCGAGAGCTTTCGGATCGACATCGAGCGCGCGCACATGGAGGAGGACACCGGCAAGTCGCTGCACGTGGGCGGCGCGACGGGCCGCATCCACGGCGCCGAGTACTCGCTGCTGGACTACAACAGGTCCGGAGTACCGCTGATTGAAATCGTCACGAAGCCGATTGAAGGCACGGGCGCGAGGGCCCCCGAGGTGGCGCGGGCGTACGTGACGATGTTGCGCGACCTACTGCGGGCGCTCGGTGTGTCCGATGTGCGGATGGAGCAGGGTTCGTTGCGTTGCGACGCCAATGTTTCGCTGCGGCCGGTCGGTACGTCGGCTTACGGCACCCGCACAGAGACCAAGAATGTCAACTCATTGCGGAGCGTCGAGCGAGCGCTGCGGTACGAGATCACGCGCCAAGCGGCCGTGCTGGCTAGTGGCGGCCGAGTCATCCAGGAGACGCGGCACTGGCATGAGGACTCCGGTATGACGACGGCCGGTCGGAATAAGGAAACCGCGGAGGACTACCGCTACTTCCCGGAGCCGGACCTGGTGCCCATAGCGCCGAGTCGCGACTGGGTCGAGCAACTCCGCGCCACCTTGCCGGAGCCTCCCGCTGCGATGCTCCAGCGCGTGACCGCGGAGTGGGGGTTCTCCGAACTGGAGATGCGGGATGTCATCAGCGCGGGCGCTGTCAATGCGATCGAGGCAACGGTCGCGGCCGGTGCCTCGCCACAGTCGGCGCGGAAGTGGTGGCTCACCGAGGTTGCACGGCGCGCGAACGAGACTGGAGTTGATCTTGAAGACGTCGGGATCAGCCCGCAGCAGGTGGCTGAGATCCAGGCCCTGGTCGAGAACGGAACCATCAACGACAAGCTGGCGCGGCAGGTGTTCGAAGGCGTGATCGCCGGCGAAGGCTCCCCGACCGAGGTGGTGGCTGCCCGCCAGTTGGCGATCGTGTCGGACGAGGGTGCGCTGGCTGCGGCGGTGAATGAGGCGATCAACGCAAACCCCGACATCGTCGACAAGATCAAGAGCGGCAAGGTTCAAGCAGCCGGCGCGCTGATCGGGTCGGTGATGAAGCAGATGCGCGGGCAGGCTGACGCGGCCCGGGTACGTGAGCTGATCTTGGAGAAGATCGGCTGACAATTTGGTTTGGTCTTGCTGCTCGCACATCGCGCTGTATCTGATTGCTCGCTCCGCTCACTGCGATGTTCGCTGGGTTGCCGCCGTCTTCGTCGTCGCTTGCGGAGGGAAGAGCGCCTCCGCTCGCTTCTCCTTCAGATCGCCGGCACGAACTTCGGAAACCCGACGTTGTCGCTCTTGGCGAGCGAAAGGCGCGTTCGCTCATGGTTCCTCCACACAGCCGCCGCTGGGGCTGGTCCTCGCTACGCTCGCGCAATTTGTTGGGGATCGTCGGTGCGCGATTGCCGACGCTCGCAGCCGGCGCCGGCTCGGTGACGCTAAGGATTGACTGCCAGGAAGAGGAAAGCTGCCAAGAGGACAAGGTGAACAGCGCCTTGCAGCCGCGTTGCTCGTCCAGGCACCACGGTGAGGGTCGCAACAACGACCGTTACTGCGAGCAGCACCATCTGGGTCGCATCCAGTCCAAGTACTAGCGGGCTATCAAGCCAGATCGTGGCGATCGCGATGGCCGGGATCGTCAGTCCGATGCTGGCCATGGCAGAGCCGAAGGCGAGATTGAGACTGGTCTGGATTCGATCCCGCCGGGCGGCCCGGGCCGCAGCCAGTGTCTCCGGTAACAACACCAGCAGTGCGATCACAACACCAACGAACGATGGAGGGAAGCCAACGGCTGCGACGCCAGCTTTGATAGCGGGCGTCTCGACCTTCGCGAGACCAACGACGGCAACGAGCGCGAGCAAGAGCAGGCCGAGGCTGGCCAGCGCCCTTTGTCCGCCAGGTGGATCGGCGTGTTCCTCGGCCTCAACGACCTCCCCGGCGGAAGTCATCGGGAGGAAGAAGTCTCGGTGCCGAACCGTCTGTGTGACAACGAATATCGCGTAAAGCGCCAGCGACGCGATTGCTGCAAACGTCAGCTGCGCCGGAGTGAACTCGGGCCCGGGATGACTCGTGGTGAAGGTCGGAAATACCAAGCTCAAGGTGGCCAATGTGGTAACCGTGGCCAGCGCGGCGCCGGTTCCTTCTGCGTTGAACATCGTGATGTGGTAGCGCACGGCACCGATCAGGAGGGCTATACCGACGATGCCGTTGCAGGTGATCATCACTGCGGCGAATACCGTGTCACGGGCCAACGATGCAGTTCCAGGGCCGCCCCCAACCATCAGTGTCACGATCAGCCCTACTTCGATCACCGTCACGGCGACCGCGAGGACGAGCGAGCCGAAAGGCTCACCGACTCGATGCGCAACGACCTCGGCATGGTTCACGGCGGTCAGCACTGCGCCCGCCAGTGCGAACGCCACGAGAACCTGGAGGAGAACTCCGATCTCGCGACCCCAGGTGAGCGCGAGCAGGATCGTCGCCAGAATGGGGACAACCACCGTCCACGAGAAGATCTTGAGGCGAGGGGCTGCCGTCATGGAGCCAGGCTTCCACAGCAGCTGCGCGAGAACGGGCAACCCGCACACCAGGGGGATTGTTTCCTCTGCTGGAGGCACTCCCACGTGCAGTCGAAGATGTCAGTGCCGCCCAATACAGTCGAGTCATGGATTTCAAACTTGAACTCGTCGGTGTGCCGGTCAGCGATGTCGAGCGTGCCAAGGCCTTCTACGTTGATCAGGTTGGTTTCGTTCTCGACCACGACCACACCGTGACTGATGACATTCGCTTTGTGCAGCTGACTCCGCCAGGCTCCGCGTGTTCAATCGCCATCGGCAAAGGGCTTACGGAGCTTGCGCCCGGAGCTTTGGATAACCTCCAGGTCGTCGTGAGCGACATTCACCGAGCCAGAACAGAGCTGGCCGAGCGGGGCGTTGAGGTGAGCGAGGTCGATGTGCGGCCGTGGGGGTCATTCGTGTTCTTCGCTGACCCTGACGGCAACCGTTGGGCGGTACAGGAAGTGCCGGATTACGCGACGGCGCCAGGCGGCTCGGGCGACAGCAGTGAAGGCTGGACCGGCTGAGGTCACGGAGGCGGCAAGTGACCGCGGCCCGTGCCTCGGCTCGAGCGACGTCGCAGAGACAGGAAGATCAAGAACAGTCCGACAACCAGACAGAGCAGACCGATGGCGAGCCAGGTAGGGCTGCCCGTCATGAAGCTTCCCTTGATGAAGCCGGCACCTTGACCGATCCAGACGCTGCCGATGAGGACGGCGAGTCCACCGATGATCAAGCCGACCGTGCGTGCGGCTCTGGACGTCATCTGAAGCTCATCCCTATCGGGTGATTCGGAACAAGCGGTCGTCGTCAGATGCGGGATCACCTCTGCCGTCGGTGTTGGAGTTGGTCAGCAGCAGGCTGTTGCCGTCGATGGCGACCTCCACAGTCCGTAGCCGACCGTAGTCTCCCCTGAAGTGGGCGGTCGGATCGCCCGTCTTGGTGCCGTCAAGCGGAATCTGCCAGAGCCGTTCCCCACGTAGTCCCGCCATCCACAGATCGCCCTGCCAATACGCCAGCCCGGAGGGCGAGGCGTCCCGCGTGCGCCAGATGACCTTCGGATTGGTCATCCCTCGTACGTTGCCGGAGCCCTCGACCTGAGGCCACCCGTAGTTGGCGCCCTCTCTGATCAAGTTCAGCTCGTCCCAGGATTGCTGACCGAACTCGCTTGCCCAGAGTCGGTCCTCATCGTCGAAAGCGAGCCCTTGGACATTGCGATGACCGTAGCTGAAGACCTCATTGTCGAACGGGTTGCCGGGCGCGGGTTTGCCGTCGAGTCTGAGTCTGAGGATCTTCCCGCCGAGCGAGTCCTTGTCCTGCGCCAGCCGCCCATTTCCGCTCTCGCCGGTACCGACGTACAGATAGCCGTCCGGCCCGATCGCAAGCCGGCCGCCGTTGTGGATGAAACCCTTGGGAATACCGCGGAGAATGACCTTCGGCGCCCCGAGCTCGCGGCCGTCCCAGCTCATCGAGACGATCCGATTGTCGTCGGCGGCGGTGTAGTAGGCGAAGACAGTCTTTTCGTTCTCGGTAATGGCCAAACCAAGGAGTCCGCCCTCGCCAGCCGGGTCGGCTTCGTCGATAGTACGGACCGGCGACATCGAGCCGCTGTCGACTCGGACGATCTTCCGGGCGTCGCGTTCGCTGATCAGGAAGCTGCCATCCTTGAGTGGCACCAGGCCCCAAGGCGCCTCGAGATCGGCGACAACTTCCCGCGCGCGAGGATCGCCGCGGGACTGGACAGCACTGGGAGATGGGCTGCTGGAATCTGGACTGCTGGAATTTGGGCTTGACGGCGGCGCTGAGCTCGCGGGGGTTTGCCCAGCCGTACGGGTCTCGGGGCTGGGTTCGGTGGCCGCGTTGGTGCAGCCGGCGACTAGAAGGAGCGCACTACTACCGGCAGCTAGGGAACGGCGCACCCGATGCCTCGCCGGCGGTGTTGCGATCACGTCTAGAGTCTCGCCCGCGCCCAAAACAGGCCTCACGTCCGCAGATCAGCCGAATTCAAGACCTCGATTGCCTCGGGCTCGCCGACTAGCTTGATCTCAGCCACGCTCGTCCGGCCATGGGCGTACAACATCAGCTCGCTCGGCGGGCCGACCAGAGTGACGGTAGATGCACCACTGACGGCGCGAATCGTTTCCGGTGCACCGTCTGCTGCTGCGGACCCGAGGCGCTCGAGGACGACTCCAACCTGGACCCGGCGGAACCACGCTCGACCCAACAACTTGAGCCGGCGCCACATCCATTCCTCGACGTCCTCGCCGAGTTGGCGTGACGTTTGCGGGGAGTCCCCGGCGCGGCGTACGTCTTCGTGGTGGATGAAGAACTCGGTGGTGTTCGCACCCTCGTCGACACCGGGAATCGCGAAGATCGAAAATCGCGCCGGACCTCGACGTACCCGATCGACGAGTTCGGAAAATTCCCACCGCTGCTTGATTTCGGCCATCCGGCGCTCGTACAAGCTCGTCAACGGTTTCGCGACAATGCCACTGGCACCGATCGGATCGGTTTCGCGGACCCACAGGTGCGCGGCGAGATCGTGCGTATCCCAGCCCTCGCACAAAGTGGGTGCGTGCGAGCCGACCTTGTCGAGCAGGTCGCACAACTCAGCCCGCTCGGACCTGGCAAACGTCACGAGCGACCATCGTACCGGCACCGACCGGGACCCTCTGCACAATCGATCGCGCCAGGCCTGTGGGGGCCTCCGAGCGCGGCGGGCGAGCCAAGGCAATACCTCCACGGGTCGGAAACTTGACCATGTGTGGCGAACGGTGTTGGAACAATGGGGCGCGTGACCGACCCAGCGCCGGCTGTCGCCGGCAGCACGCTTGACTCGCAGGTCGCCGCGCTGCTCAAGCGCGACGCCGCCGGCCTGGTTACTGCCGTCATCCAGGAACACCTCACAGGAGAGGTCTTGATGGTGGGCTGGATGGACGACCTGGCCCTGCACAAGACCCTGACGACGGGGCGCTCCACCTTCTTCTCGCGCAGTCGGGGGGAGTACTGGGTGAAGGGTGAGACCAGCGGTCACCGGCAGTGGGTCCGGGAGGTGCGGCTGGATTGCGACGGCGACACCGTGCTGGTCAAGGTTCATCAGGAAGGCGGTGCCTGTCACACGGGCGACCGCACCTGCTTCGACCGGCGCCGGCTCCCGGCCGTCGTTGTTGATCAAAGTGAGGATCCGGCGCAGTGAGCGAGCTTTCGCCGACTCTCGAGGAGTTCCGCAAGTTGGCCGTGGAGCGTCGGGTCATCCCTGTCTACCGCCGGCTGCTCGCTGATGCCGAGACGGCGATCGGGCTGTATCGCAAGTTGGCGAGGAACCGAGCGGGCAGCTACCTGCTCGAATCGGCTGAGCACGGCGTATGGTCGCGCTACTCCTTCGTGGGGGTCAGGGCAGCGGCCACGCTGACCGAGCAGAACGGACGGGCCATCTGGCTGGGGCATGCCCCGGTCGGTTTACCGAGCGGCGGAGACCCATTGGTCGCCGTACGCGAGACGCTGCGCCTGCTGCACACCCCACACGGAGAAGGGCTGCCGCCCTTTACCTCCGGCCTGGTCGGCTATCTCAGCTACGACGCCGTACGCCGGGTCGAACGCCTCCCTGATTCCTGTGTTGATGACCTGAACATTCCCGAACTCGCCTTCCTGCTGGCCTCCGACCTCGCCGTACTGGATCACCACAACGGCGAAGTTTGGCTGGTGGCGAACGCCATCAACTTCGACAACACCGACGAGCGCGTTGACGAGGCGTACGCCGACGCCGCCGCTCGGGTCCATTCCATGACCGAGCTGCTGATCCAGCCCACGCCCGCAGGCGTGGTATCGGCCACCGTCGATCAGCCCACGCTTCCGATCCGGCGCCAGCGCACCTCCCAGGAGTACCGGCAGGCCGTCAGTTCTGCAGTCGAGGAGATCAAGGCCGGTGAGGCATTCCAGATCGTCGTCAGCCAGCGCTTCGAGGTCGACACGACTGCCGATGCACTCGACATCTACCGAGTGCTGCGCCTCACGAACCCGAGTCCGTACATGTATCTCCTCAGACTCGACGGCTTCGACATCATCGGGTCCTCTCCAGAGGCACTGGTCACTGTCAAGGGACCGACGGCCGTCACCCATCCGATCGCCGGCTCGAAACCTCGCGGCGGCACGCCGGCCGAGGATGCCGCCCTGGAGGCCGAGCTGCTCGCGGACCCGAAGGAGCGCGCCGAGCACGTGATGCTGGTCGACCTCGGCCGCAACGACCTCGGTCGCGTCTGCGAGCCCGGCACCGTAGAGGTGGTGGAGTTCATGGAGGTCCGCCGCTACAGCCACATCATGCATCTCGAGTCGACGGTCACCGGCACGATTGCGGAGAACTGCACCGCCCTCGATGTTGTCCTCGCAGCCTTTCCGGCTGGGACACTGTCTGGTGCGCCCAAGGTCCGTGCGATGGAGATCATCGATGAGCTCGAGGTCTCCCGACGCGGCCTTTACGGCGGAGTCGTCGGCTATCTGGACTTTGCCGGTGACGCCGATGCGGCGATCGCGATCCGAACGGCTCTGTTGCGCGACGGCGTCGCCTACGTACAGGCCGGAGGCGGCATCGTCGCAGACTCGCACCCTCCTACCGAAGATCAGGAGACCCAGAACAAGGCTGCCGCGGTGGTGAGGGCAATCTCCGTGGCCGAGAGCTTCACAGCGGTCCAGGTAGCAGTCCCGAACATGGTCGTCGGAGCCGGGCCCGGATGAGGAGTCGGGCGCTGGCCTTCGGCTGCTTGTTCCTCGGTGGTGGTTTGGCGCTGGTCGGGAGCGCACAACCGTGGTGGCGGGCGGTCGGCGAAGGCGTCGTTGTGAAGTTCAGCGGAAACCAGGCCACCGGCGGATTGAGCCAGGCGCTTGCAATCGTCGCCTTGGCCGGAACCTTGGTCATGCTGGCACTGCACGCCCGCGGACGTCGCGTCATGGGCGCGGTCCTGCTGCTGGTCGGTGCCGGGATCGCCATCGTAGGCGGACTCAGGCTGCAGCCCAGTGCCGACGCGGTTCACGGCCAGGTGCGGGAAGTGAGCCTGGCGGACGCCTTCCAATTGACCGCGACGGCCTGGCCTTGGATCTTCGCGTTCTCTGGGGTGCTGCTCGCTGCAGGTGCCGTACTGACCGTGGCCACTGCAGCGAGGTGGCCATCCGGATCCGATCGGTTCCAGCCTGGATCGAGCAAGGCGGGTGTTGCCGCCTCCGACGATCCAGCTGAACTATGGAAGGCGATGGACGTGGGCGTCGATCCAACCACTGATGATCACGAGACGGCCAAGGTGACAGACCCCGACGTGCACGATCGCCCCGCAGGCGACACAATGGAGGACACCGACCGGCAGGCGCACGAGGCGTAACGGAGTCCCTGGACGGTACGTGCTCGGAATGCAGATCCCGATCAGCGGAAACGAGGGAACATGGCAGACACAGCGCAGCATTCAGATTTGACCCATCCGAGAAGCAGCCGCGGCAAGCACGTGCACCATGGCCGCACCGTGGCGGCTTGGACCGGTTCGACCATCGCGCTGATTGCGTTCATCGTCGGGGCAGTCGCGGTGGTGATCCCGTACTGGCCGCTGTTCTGGGCATCGGTCGGCTTGGCCGCTCTGGCCATCATTGTGACGGTGGTCCTGCAGCGCATGGGCTACGGGGCGCACTGATCGGTGCGATCGTGGGTGCCTTAGACGACATCATTGCCGGGGTCCGTCAGGATCTGGAAGTTCAACAGCGCCAGGTTCCGCTGGACCGCCTGAAGGAAAGATGTCAACACATCGACCCCGCCATCGACCCGATGCCGAGGTTCCGCGGCCCCGGGGTCGCGGTGATCGCCGAGGTCAAGAGGTCCAGTCCCAGCAAAGGCTCGCTTGCTGAGATTGCCGATCCGGCTGCACTTGCGGTGGAGTACCAGGCCGGCGGTGCAGCTGCCATCTCGGTCCTGACTGAGCAGCGGCATTTCGATGGGTCGTTGGACGATCTTGTCCGGGTGCGGTGCGCGGTGAGCATTCCTGTTCTCCGCAAGGATTTCGTCGTCACGGCGTACCAGCTCTTCGAAGCGCGAGCCGCGGGAGCCGACCTGGTGCTGCTGATCGTTGCTGCGCTCTCCGATCCGGAGCTGATCTCCCTCGTCGAGCGGGCTCGCTCCATTGGCCTGACTCCACTGGTGGAGGCCCACACGGCCGAGGAAGTGCGCCGCGCAGTGGACGCCGGCGCGACCATTATCGGCGTCAACGCCCGCAATCTGCAGACACTCAAGGTGGAACCCTCGACCTTCGCCCGGCTCGCGCCACTGATCCCGAACGGCATTGTCCGGATAGCGGAGTCAGGCGTACGCGGACCGCATGATGTGATCGACTTGGCGCGGGCCGGAGCGGACGTGGTGCTGGTCGGTGAGGCCTTGGTGACTGGTCGCGATCCGCGCAGCGGAGTTGCGGACCTGGTGGCCGCGGGAGCGCATCCGGCGGTGCACAAGTCCTAGGCCGGGTCCGGTCATTTCATCTGCGCACCTGACAGTAAGGAAGCCGAGTCGTGTCAAGGCAGTCCACCGTGACCTCGCAGCTATCGCGGGTCGCCGCTGACGCTCTGCCCGATGCGAGCGGTCATTTCGACCGCTTCGGCGGAAGATTCGTACCTGAGGCGCTTTATGCCGCCCTGCTGCAGCTAGAGCGAGAATTTCACGCTGCCGTGGCCGATCCCGATTTCAAGACGGAGCTGGACGACCTACTGGCCGACTACACCGGGCGGCCCAGCCCGATCACCGAGGCGAAACGGTTCAGCGAGCACGCGACTCCAACCCCGAGTGGACAGACTCCGATCATCGTGCTCAAGCGAGAGGATCTGAACCACACAGGCTCGCACAAGATCAACAATGTGCTCGGTCAGGCGCTGCTGACGCGACGGATGGGGAAGACGCGGGTGATTGCGGAGACCGGCGCCGGTCAACACGGCGTCGCGACCGCCACCGCAGCCGCCCTCTTCGGACTCGACTGCACCGTCTACATGGGCAAGATCGACACCGAGCGTCAGGCGCTCAACGTCGCCCGGATGCGGCTGCTGGGCGCTGAGGTGATAGCTGTCGAGTCTGGGACTCAGACCCTGAAAGACGCCATGAACGACGCGATGCGCGACTGGGTCGCGTCCGTCGACCACACCCACTACTTGGTCGGCACCGTCGCCGGTCCGCACCCCTTCCCGCTGTTGGTCCGTGAGTTTCAGCGGGTGATCAGCACCGAGGCGCGAGCCCAGCTTCTCGATCGCTATGGCCGGTTGCCCAATGCGGTGGCCGCCTGCGTTGGTGGTGGTTCAAACGCCCTCGGCATCTTCGCCGACTTCATCCCCGATCCCGATGTCGCCTTGTATGGCTTCGAGGCCGGAGGTGAAGGTATCGAGAGCGGGCGGCACGCGGCCACCATCTCGGCGGGGGAGATCGGCGTGCTACACGGAATGCGGACCTTCGTCCTCCAAGACGAGGACGGTCAAACCAAGGCATCGCATTCCATCTCGGCCGGACTGGATTATCCGGGTGTTGGACCCGAACACTCCTGGCTCCACCAGGTCGGTCGGGCACAATATGAGGCGATCACCGACGCCGAGGCAATGGACGCTTTTCAGCTGCTGTCACGGACCGAGGGAATCGTTCCCGCGCTCGAGTCGGCGCATGCCCTGGCGGGAGCGCTCAGGCTGGGTCCCCGTTTGGGAACCGCTGGCTCCGACGATCGGTCGTTGATTCTGGTCAACCTTTCCGGCCGCGGCGACAAGGATGTGGATACTGCCATCAAGTGGTTCGGACTCGATACCGCCGGTACGGCATCGGAGTCCGGCGGTGTCTCCACCGACACTGGGCAAACACGGTGAGGCTGGAGCCTGGGCACACCGGGCGGGTGCTGCGTGAGATTCGCGGACAGGGTCGCGGAGCCTTGGCTGGCTTTCTCCACGTGGGCTACCCGACCGTGGACATCTCGCTGCAGGCGCTCAGGGCGCTCACCGGAGAGAGTGAGTCGGAGGGCGTCGATCTCGTCGAAGTCGGCATGCCGTACAGCGATCCCATGATGGACGGGGTGACCATCCAACGTGCCGGAACCAAAGCGCTGCAGCGCGGCGTACGGACGCGGGATGCATTTACCGCTGTCGAAGCCGTGGCGAGCCGCGGCACCCCGGCGGTCGTGATGACGTACTGGAACCTCGTCGAGCACTACGGCGCTGACCGCTTCGCACGCGATCTTGTCTCCGCCGGGGGAGCAGGAATGATCACGCCCGACCTCACGCCGAACGAGGCGGAGGAGTGGTTAGCCGTCTCTGATGCGCACAATCTTGACCGGATCTTCCTGATCTCGCCCTCGACTACCGAGGAGCGGCTCTCCTCGACCGTGGCGGCCTGCCGCGGCTGGGTCTATGCCACCTCTTTGATGGGCGTAACGGGCCAACGGGCTCAGACCTCAGCGGCGGCCCCCGAGCTCGTGCGGCGGGTACGCGATGTGGATCCATCTGCGATGGTCGGCGTCGGCCTGGGGGTATCCAATGGCGAGCAGGCTCGCGAGGTGACCGGTTTCGCTGATCTGGTCATCGTCGGTTCCGCGCTCGTCAAGACGCTGCTCGACGCCGAAGATGCGGGACGACCCGGGGACCTCAGAGGACTGCGAGCCGTCGTCGCCGATCTCGCGGCTGGCGTACGCGCCGGCCGCGGCGAGCGGAATGGCAAGCATTCGGCAGCCGCGCCATCGGGAACTTCACAGCGATCGTCAGGGTTAGTTGGGACGTGAGCGTTACCGTACGCTCAGGCAGCACATGGTCGGCGACCGCGACAGCTGACATGGCACGGCTGAGCATCGTCACATGCTCGCTGCTGGCGCTCGGTGTGTTGCTGCTGGTCTCTGGCTGTACAGCGGCGCCGACTGCTCCGACGGGTCAGCGGATCGCCGATCCTGCCGGATACACGGGCGGATCCTCACTGCCGGAACCGTACTCGATGCCGGAGGTCTCGCTGACCGACACGTCGGGCCGGCCGTACAACCTCGCCACGACCCCTTCCAAGCCGGTCACCCTGCTGTTCTTCGGCTACACCCACTGCCCAGACGTCTGTATCGCCGTACTCTCCGACGTGTCGCTCGCCCTGCAGCGGCTGGCACCGGCCGATCGAGATCAGATCCAGATGGTCTTTGTCACCACGGACCCTGCTCGCGACCAAGAGAAGCAGATCCGGCGCTATCTCGATCGGTTCAACCCCACCTTCGTGGGCCTCACCGGCCCCATGTCGACGATCAAGCGCGCCGCCAGCGATGTCGGGGTCGAGATTGAGGGCATGAGGAAGCTGCCGAGCGGCGGTTATGAGGTGGGACACTCGGCGCAGGTGATCGGATTCAGCCGCAACTCGGGAGTGGTGATCTGGACGCCGGGCACTCCGCTCGGGGCGCTCAAGCATGACTTCGCCCTTCTCGTGGAACGGTCCCGTTGAGCGCTCCAGTGACCACCGAGCCGCAGCGTGTCGCGGCCGCTCGCTGGATATCGACCGGGGCGCGGCTCGTCCTGGGCGGCGTATTCCTCGTCGCAGGAGGGCTCAAGGTGATCGATCCGCAGGGCTCGGTGGTAGCGGTGCGCGCCTACAAGCTCCTTCCGAACTCCTTGGTGACCATTGTCGGATGGGGGCTGCCGTTCGCAGAGATCGCTCTGGGGCTATTGCTGCTTGCTGGCATCGCCACCAGGGTCGTCGCTGCGGCGACAGCAATTCTGCTCATCATCTTCATCCTTGCTGTCGTGTCCGTTGCAGCGCGGGGCCTGAGCATCGACTGCGGCTGTTTCGGGGGCGGCGGTGAGGTCGCGCCCGGGCAGACGGCGTACGGCATAGAGCTGGTTCGCGATTTTGGCCTTCTGCTGTTGGCTTTGTGGCTGGTATGGCAGCCGCGCAGCCGGCTCACGCTGGATGGACTTGCCAGCGCACGGATGGGGGCATGGGAATGACCAATCCCAAGAACATGAACGCCCGCGAGCGTGCCCGCCTGGCTGCTGAGCAGGCTGCTGCCCGCAAGCGCGATCAGCGGATCCTGATTGCGGTGGTCGCGGCCTTCGTCTTGCTCATCGTGGCCGCCGGGATTGGGCTCCAGGCCTGGCGTACGAACCGATCGCCGTCGGCGGTACCCTCCAGCTCGGTGTCGGCTGGTCCTGTAACCGTTACCAACGGGCAGCCGATCCTCCTAAGCTCCCTCGAGGCGTCGACCACGATCACCTTGTATGAGGATTTCCACTGCCCGCATTGCGCCGAGTTCGAAGAGCAGTTCGGGCCGGTCATCACCCAAGCTCAGGAGAGTGGGACGGCACGCCTGGAGCTCTATCCGATGTCCTTCATCGATGAGGGTTCCGCGGCTGCCGCAAATGCGATGGCGTGCGCTGCTGAAGCGGGTTTTGGCCAAGCTTTCTACCTCGGGCTATTCGCCAACCACACGCTGCAATGGAGTGATGCGCAGTTGATCGACTTGGCAGCCAAGGTCAGCGGCGCCTCGCCCTCGGAGGCGTTCAAGACCTGCGTGACGAGCGAGACACATGCCGACTGGGTTTCCTCCATCAATGGCGCCGCTGAAAAGAACGGCATCGCTCAGACCCCGACCATGCTGATCAATGGGAAAACGGTGGATATTGCAAGCCTGACCCCCGACGCCCTCAAGGCAATGATCACGAACGCGACCCAGAGGTAGCAAGAGCGTACGAAACCTGGGTTAGCGTAGGTTGCCGGTCACGGGCCGAGCGAGGGAAGAAGGAAGGGTGCGCGTCATGGGGACACTGTGGTGACGGCCATGTCGGCGTACAGCGTCCTGTCCATCCCTAGCCCCAGTAGGAACATCTGGTACATCGGCGTGTTCCCGCTCCGCGCGTACGCGTTGTGCATCATTGCCGGGATCATCGTCGCCTTGATCATCGCGACTCGGCGATGGAAAGCCCGGGGTGGCACGGCCGACAGCATGGAGCTGATGGTGGTGGTCGGTGTGCCCTTCGGGATCGTGGGGGCCCGCCTCTATCACGTGATCACGGACTACCAGCTCTACTTTGGTCCAGGTCGGCAGCCGCTGAACGCGCTGAAGATTTGGGAAGGTGGGCTGGGGGTCTGGGGGGCCATCGCGTTTGGGCTCCTCGGCGGCTATCTGGTGGCACGGCGTCGCAGGATCGCCTTCCCGGCAGTACTTGACGCGATCGCGCCAGCCATCCTGGTGGCCCAGGCCATCGGCAGGCTCGGCAACTGGTTCAACCAGGAGTTGTTCGGCCGTCCGACAACATTGCCGTGGGGACTGGAAATCGCACCGCAGTACCGCCCGGCTGGTTACGGCGAGTTCGCGACATTTCACCCGACTTTTCTGTACGAGATGCTGTGGAATCTTGCCGCCGCGGTTCTGCTGGTCTGGCTGGACCGGAGGTTCCGGCTCGGCCACGGCAAAGTCTTCGCGCTCTACGTGATGCTTTATTGCAGCGGTCGATTCTGGATCGAGGCACTGCGGATCGACACTGTCAACGAAATCGGCGGATTCCGGCTGAACAACTACACCGCGCTGATCGGCTTCATCGTCGCGCTCGTCTGGCTGATCTGGCTGATCCGCAATAGGCCCGGTCGCGAGGAGATCGTCGAGGGGATCGGGATGACCGCTGAACCTGCAGGCGCGGACAGCAGAGCCGAACTGACATCTGGCGACGATGCTGGTGCGGCAGACCTTGAGTCCGACGAGGCACCCGAGCCGGAAGGGGCGAGTCCAGCACCAGACAGAGGTCCGCAACCGCGTCGTCGTTTTCCTGAGACGGGCGCTTAGCGAGGCTCGCAGAGGTAGTTTTCGCGTTCCGCGACCCCGGCTCGGTGCGTTACCCTTGCCATCAACTCAGGGCCAATGTTGTCCCGCAAGCTCTGTGGCGTGCACCATTGCCCCCTCAAGCCGTGCCGCTCAGCCGTGACCCGTGGCAGAGGCCCCCGACTCTGGCCACCGGCTTCGACGACGGGAGTTGGTTTCATGACAGCTGCTCATGCCCTTTCGAGGGGCCGAAAGGCTGAGGGCCTTTACGATCCGGCGTTCGAACATGACGCCTGCGGTGTCGCGTTCGTCGCGACCCTGACAGGAATCGCCAGTCACGACATCATCTCCCAAGGCCTGCAGGCGCTCCGGAACCTGGACCATCGTGGCGCGACTGGGGCGGACCCGAAGACGGGCGACGGCGCCGGCATGTTGCTGCAGATTCCCGACGGTTTTCTCCGCAGCGAGGTGGATTTTCAACTCCCCCGGCAAGGCGCGTACGCGGTAGGCAACGCCTTCCTCCCCAGCGATCCCGAGTTGGCCGCCAAAGCCAAGGTCAGCATCGAGCAGATCGCCTCGGAGGAGAACCTGCGCGTCCTCGGCTGGCGCCGTGTGCCGACCGACGACTCCTCCCTCAGTGATGTCACCCGGTCGAACATGCCCTACTTCGAGCAGCTATTCGTTACGGCCAAGGGCGCACCGCTCATGGGCATTGCGCTGGACCGGCTGGCCTACTGCCTACGCCGCAGGGCCCAGCATGAGACCGGCATCTACTTCGCATCTTTGTCCGCCCGAACCATCGTCTACAAAGGAATGCTGACCACCCAGCAGCTGCCCCGGGTCTTCCCGGAGCTACTGGACGAGCGGATGGCCAGCGCCCTCGTCGTGGTCCACTCCCGGTTCTCTACCAACACGTTCCCGGCCTGGGAGCTGTCCCACCCCTACCGGATGATCGCGCACAACGGTGAGATCAACACCGTCATGGGCAACCGCAACTGGATGCGGGCCCGCGAGGCCCTACTGACCAGCGATGTCATCCCCGGTGATCTGGAGCGGTTGTTCCCCATCTGTACGCCCGATGCCTCCGACTCTGCCTCGTTCGATGAAGTGGTGGAGTTGCTGCACTTGGCTGGGCGCTCGCTACCACACGCCATGCTGATGATGATCCCGGAGGCTTGGGAAAACAACCCGCAGATGGATCAGGCGCGGCGGGACTTCTACGCCTTCCACTCCTGTCTGATGGAGCCGTGGGACGGCCCGGCCGGTGTGGTGTTCACCGACGGCACCGTGGTCGGCGCGGTGTTGGACCGCAACGGCCTGCGTCCCGGACGCTTTTGGGTGACCGAGGACGGGCTGGTGGTACTGGCGTCCGAGACCGGCGTGCTGGACATCCCGCAGGACAAGATCGTGCGGAAGGGCCGGCTGCAGCCAGGACGGATGTTTCTTGTCGATCTTGGCCAGCACCGCATCATGTCCGACGAGGAGGTCAAGGCGCAGCTCGCCGCAGCCGCACCGTATGGCGAGTGGCTGTTGGCTGGGCGGATGCTGCTGTCTGACCTGCCTGACAGGGAGCATGTGGTGCATACCCATGCCTCGGTCACTCGTCGTCAGCAGGTGTTCGGCTATACCGAGGAGGAGTTGCGGCTGATCTTGGCGCCGATGGCGTCCACCGGAGTCGAACCACTCGGTTCCATGGGCACCGACACACCACTGGCTGCGCTGAGCGACAAGCCAAGACTGCTCTTCGACTACTTTGCACAGCTCTTCGCGCAGGTTACGAACCCGCCGTTAGACGCGATTCGCGAGGAGCTGGTGACATCGCTGTACAACACGATCGGCTCGGAATGTAACCTGCTCGACCCGAGCCCGGCGTCCTGTCGCCGGTTGGTGCTGCCGTTCCCGGTGCTGGACGACGATGCCCTCAGCAAGATCGTCAAGATCAACCGGGAGGGTGACCTGCCCGGCTACCAGACCTACGTCGCCCGCGGGCTGTACGAGGTGGATGGCGGAACTGAAGCGCTGACGGCCAAGCTGGACGAGCTCTGTGCCGAAATTTCCGAGGCGATCAGCGATGGCGCCCGCATCATCGTGCTGTCTGATCGGCACTCCAATGCCGAGCTGGCCCCGATTCCCTCGCTGTTGTTCACCGCGGCCGTGCACCACCATCTGGTCCGGGAGAAGACGCGAACTCACGTCGGGTTGATCGTGGAGGCGGGCGACGTGCGCGAGGTGCACCATGTCGCGCTTCTGATCGGCTATGGCGCCGCAGCGGTGAATCCATATCTGGCCATCGAGTCGGTGGAGGATCTGGCGCGACACCGGGTGTACACCAACGTCGAGCCGGAGAAGGCAGTCAGCAACGTGATCAAGGCGCTCGGCAAGGGCGTGCTCAAGGTCATGAGCAAGATGGGTGTCTCAACCGTGGCCTCCTATACAGGGGCTCAGATCTTCGAGGCGCTCGGCCTGTCCCGGGAAGTGGTCGACCGCTACTTCACCGGCACGACGAGCAAGCTCGGCGGTGTCACCCTGGAGCAGATCGCAGAGGAGGTGCGCAAGCGGCACCTGACCGCGTACCCGCTCGACGGAATCCCGCTGGCGCACCGGCTGCTGCCCGTCGGTGGCGAGTACCAGTGGCGCCGCGAAGGCGAGCCGCATCTGTTCGATCCTGAGACAGTCTTCCGGCTGCAGCACTCGACGCGCTCGGGACGCTACGACATCTTCAAGCAGTACACCCATCACATCGATTCGCAGTCCGAGCGGCTGATGACCTTGCGCGGGCTGCTGAAGTTCGCCCCCGACCGCCCGCCGATTCCGATTGAGAAGGTCGAGCCTGTCAGCGAGATTGTCAGGCGTTTCTCGACGGGAGCGATGTCGTACGGCTCCATCAGCCAAGAGGCGCACGAGACGCTGGCAATTGCCATGAACAGAATCGGCGGCCGGTCCAACACCGGTGAGGGCGGGGAGGACAAAGACCGCCTCTACGACCCGGAGCGGCGCAGCGCGGTCAAGCAGGTTGCCTCGGGTCGCTTCGGTGTGACCTCTGACTATCTGACCAACGCCAGCGACCTGCAGATCAAGATGGCGCAAGGCGCCAAGCCGGGGGAGGGCGGCCAGTTGCCGGGCCAGAAGGTGTATCCGTGGATCGCCACCACTCGGCACTCCACGCCTGGCGTGGGACTGATCTCACCGCCCCCGCACCACGACATCTACTCGATCGAGGATCTCAAGCAGCTGATCCACGACCTGAAGTGCTCCAACCCGTCGGCGCGGGTGCATGTCAAGCTGGTCGCGGAGGTTGGTGTCGGTACGGTTGCTGCCGGTGTCGCCAAGGCCAAAGCCGATGTGGTGCTGATCTCTGGCCATGACGGCGGCACGGGTGCAGCCCCGCTGACCTCGTTGAAGCACGCCGGCGGCCCATGGGAGCTCGGTCTCGCCGAGACGCAGCAGACACTGTTGCTCAATGGGCTGCGCGATCGGATCGTGGTGCAGGTCGACGGGCAGCTGAAGACGGGCCGCGATGTGATCATCGGCGCACTGCTCGGGGCCGAGGAGTTCGGCTTCGCCACGGCACCTTTGGTCGTCAGCGGCTGCATCATGATGCGGGTCTGCCATCTTGACACCTGCCCGGTCGGAGTGGCGACGCAGAACACCGAGCTACGCGCGAAGTTTTCCGGCAAGCCGGAGTTCGTGATCAACTTCTTCGAGTTCATCGCTGAGGAGGTCCGCGAACACCTTGCCGTGTTGGGATTCCGCTCCCTCGATGAGGCGATCGGCCACGTCGAGGCACTCGACACGACGAAGGCGGAGGCGCACTGGAAGGCGCACGGTCTTGATCTTCGGCCGATCTTGCACAAGCCTGATCTTCCCGAAGGCGCTGTGCTGCACAACACTACGGTTCAAGATCACGGGATAGCCGAGGCACTGGACCAGGAGTTGATCAGGATCTGCCGGCCGGCGCTGGAGACCGGCGAGGCCATTCGCGCCTCAATCCCGATTCGCAACGTCGATCGTACGGTCGGAACGATCTTGGGTCATGAGGTCACCAAGGCCACCCGAGGTGAGGGGCTCCCGGACGGCACGATCGACATCACCTTCGAAGGATCTGCCGGACAGAGCTTTGGCGCCTTCCTGCCCGCCGGTATCACGCTGCGCCTGGAAGGCGACAGCAACGACTACCTGGCCAAGGGACTTTCTGGAGGCCGCATCGTCGTGCGGCCGGCTCGTACGGCCCGGTTCGTCGCGGCAGACAACATCATCGCCGGCAATGTGATCGCATACGGGGCGACGGCGGGGGAGCTGTTCATCCGCGGCCAGGTGGGCGAGCGGTTCTGCGTCCGGAACTCCGGTACCACCGCTGTCGTGGAGGGCCTGGGTGATCACGGTTGTGAGTACATGACCGGCGGCATCGCCGTCGTGCTTGGCAAGACGGGACGCAACGTCGCGGCCGGGATGTCGGGTGGCATCGGCTACTTCCTCGACCTCGACCCGACGCTGCTCAACACCGAAATGGTCGACGCGCTCGTGCCGTCGGGTGCCGATCTCGAGCTGCTGAAGAAGCTGGTCGTCCAGCATCGTGAGGAGACCGGGTCCGATGTCGCCGAGTCGTTGCTTGCTGACTGGCGGTCGGCCGCCAGGCGCTTCACCAAGGTGCTGCCGCGTGACTACGCGCGAGTCCTTGCGGCGCGCCAGCAGGGCGAGTCGGAGGGCCTCGATGAGGCGATGATCACCAGCAAGATGATGGAAGCCGCCCATGGGTGAGCTCGTCGCGCCCGTGCACCACCGCTCGGACCGACCGGCGAAACGCGACGGTCGGGTCTTGCGGTTCGGTGCGGTTGGTCAGGTGCAGGATGCAAGCATCTTAGGTTTCGCCGACCGGTCCGAGCGGTGGTGCCCGGCCGCTCCTCTCCAGCTGAAGGGGGTTCGGCATGGCTGATCCACGCGGGTTTATGACTACGCCGAGACGCGTTGCGACGCGGCGGCCAGTCGCGGAGCGGATTCATGATTGGAAAGAGGTCTATCCAGGTACGCCCGGGCGGGCCGTGCTGCCGATCATCTCCGAGCAGGCGGGTCGCTGCATGGACTGCGGCATCCCGTTCTGCCACACGGGCTGCCCGCTGGGCAACCTCATTCCGGAGTGGAACGACCTGGTGTGGCGCAGCGATTGGAACGAAGCGCTTGAGCGGTTGCACGCCACCAACAACTTCCCGGAGTTCACCGGCCGGCTCTGTCCGGCGCCGTGCGAAACCTCTTGTGTCGTGGGTATCAACCGCGAACCGGTGACAATCAAGAATGTCGAGGTCGCGATCATCGACAAGGGGTGGGATGAGCGCCGGGTCACGCCACAGCCACCCGAGTGGCATACCGGCAAGCGGGTGGCGGTCGTCGGTTCGGGCCCGGCCGGGCTGGCAGCCGCCCAGCAGCTCACTCGGGCCGGGCACACGGTTGTCGTCTACGAGCGCGCTAACGCGCCCGGCGGCCTGATGCGCTATGGCATTCCCGAGTTCAAGATGGAGAAGTCAGTGCTCGATCGCCGTCTCGAGCAGATGGAGGATGAGGGCACGAACTTCCGTTGTGGCGTCGAGGTCGGCGTCAAGATCACTGGGAGTGAGCTCAGGGAGCGTTATGACGCAATTGTGCTAGCGGTGGGGTCCACCATCGGCCGGGAGCTGCCGGTTCCCGGCCGCGAACTCGGTGGCATTCATCAGGCGATGGAGTTTCTCCCGCAAGCCAACCGGGTCGCGCTGGGGCATCACGTGGACAACCAGATCAGTGCCAAGGACAAGCACGTCGTGATCATCGGTGGCGGCGACACCGGCGCTGACTGCCTCGGTACGGCAATCCGGCAGCAGCCGAAGTCGATCGTGCAACTCGAGATCATGCCGACCCCGCCGGACGAGCGACCAGAGCACCAGCCCTGGCCGACGTACCCGATGATCTATCGAGTGTCCTCTGCCCACGAGGAGGCGGGGGAGCGGGTCTACTCGGTCTCGACGTCGGAGTTCATCGGCGACTACGACGACAACGTGACCTCGCTGCGCATGTCGGAAGTGAGGTTCGAGGGCGGCAAGATCGTTCCCGTCGAAGGGACCGAGAAGGAGATTCCGGCCGAGCTGGTCCTGCTCGCGATGGGCTTCGTCGGCCCGCAGAGGGACACGGTCATTTCCCAGCTGGGAGTTTCGCTTGACGAGCGCGGCAATGTGGCGCGCGACAAGAACTATGCCACCGATGTCGATGGTGTTTTCGTCTGCGGCGATGCAGGTCGCGGTCAGTCACTGATTGTCTGGGCGATCGCCGAGGGCCGTGCGTGCGCCGCGGGCGTCGATGAATACCTGTCCGGCTCCACCAAGCTGCCGCGACCGATCCCCCCGACGGCCCGCCAGATGATGGTCTGAGGTTAGTCAGGCTTGCTAGCATTGCTGTCAGAGGTGATGGCAGTGACAGCGATCAGTATTCGCAATCTTGACCCAGATGTGAAAGCTAAGTTGCGTGTCCGGGCGGCAGAACATGGGCGCTCCATGGAAGCAGAGATTCGCGCCATCCTGGTCGACGCGGTAGCCCAGCGGCCGACGGGCCTGTTTGATGCGATCCGGACGATCAGCCTCGAGCACGGGGGCGTCGACCTTGACCTGCGTAAGAAGAGCCGGCGGCAGCGTCCAGTTGATCTGACGTGATCATCCTCGACACGAACGTTACGAGCGAGCTCATGAGGGCCCAGCCGGATCCGGCAGTCACAGCGTGGCTTGCCGCTCAACCGCCAGCCGAGCTGTACTCGACCGTCGTCACCGTTGCCGAGATCAGCTACGGACTGGAGCGACTTCCTCGGGGGCGTCGACGGAGATCGTTGGAACAGTCCTATCAGTCACTCTTCGTCGGCATGGCCGATCACGTACTGCCGTTCGACGTTGAGGCGGCGCTGCTGTACGGCCCGCTCGCGGCCACCAAGGAACGAGGCGGAACCGCGATGGACCCTATGGATGCACAAATTGCTTGCATCGCAGCCTGTCGCGGGGCCATGATCGCGACTCGTAATGAGCGGGACTTCGCAGACTGCGGAGTGCGGCTGGTCAATCCCTGGCGCCAGGCGGAGTAGTCAGCAGCTCAGTCGATCCGCTCGGCATTGAAACGGTAGCCCCGCCTCATGATCGTCGTGATCAGTCCGGGCACCTCGAGGGCACGACGCAACCGGCTCATCGCCATATGCAGAGCGTGCTCATCAGAGGTGTCGGGAAGGCAGGCGATCAGCTCTTGACGCGAGAGCACTGAGTTGCTGAAGGCCAAGGCGACAAGGAGTGCCAGCGAATTCGGCCCGAGGGTGATGCGGCGATCATTGACCGAAACCTGGTGCCCTCGCAGCTCGATGATCACGCCGTCTCTGCGGAACCGCTGGACGTGGCGTTGGGTCAGCTCCTCGGTCACGAGGCGAACCAGCGCGCCGAGCCGGTACCGGTCGGGGACCAATGGGTCGATGCCCGCCTCGCGCAACGGCTCTGCCGTCACTGGTCCGACGGCGGCACTCGCTACATAATCCGAATGGGCCTGGACGAACTCCCGCCGTACGCCCAACGCCTCGGCAGCCTCGAGGGTGGCTGCGGCCGCTGGCGCGCTGGTGAACGTCAAGGCCTCGAGCTGTCGCTGGCAGGCTGCTTTGATGAGTCGGGTCAGTCGGTCGGGAGGATTCGGCTGCACCCACCGATACGGGGTCACCGTCATGACACAGTCGCTGAACTCGGCCAGCCGAGTCAGCGCGATCTCGTCGGTGTAGCCGTGAAGCTGGACGGCCACTCGTCGACCAGGCAGCTCGGCGGCGATCACAGCGTCCACCAGCGATGCCGTGGTGTCCAGGTCGCTGGTTTGAGTGTCCAGCAGGCCGGCCGCGCGTACGGCGCCATGTGCCTTCGGCCCACGCGCGAAGATCCGCGCGGCCTCCAAGGCGGCGGTCAGTTCCGCGCCCAGGCCTGCGGCGTCGGCGGCCTCGAGCCACCGGCGCATCCCATATCCCGTCGTCACCAGCACCACTTCTGGCCGAGCCGCGATCAGCCTGCGGGTTTCGATGATCAGCGAGTCGTCCTCGTCGTTAGGCGCGATCGTCAGAGCCGGGGCGTGCAGCACCTGGGCCCCGCGGCGTTCCAAGGCGGCGATCAGGTCAGCTGACCGACGGTCGGAGGTGACGCCGATCCGGAATCCGCGGAGCACATCGGGCGGTGTTCGCGCAGCTGGATCCATAGTCAGAAGCGTCCGTGGTCAGGAAGCGCGCGCCTGAGTCGAGCGCGGCCGGGGACCGAAGGCGTCGATCACCTCGGCGAAATGACCGAACTGGGGTGAAACAGCTACCACGTCGCCGATGACCACCACGGCGGGCGAGCAGATGTCCAGCCGACGGACCTCAGCGGGCAGCTTACCGACCTGGCTCATGGCATTGCGCTGCTCATCCGAGAAGCCGCGTTCGATCACTGCAGCTGGTGTTGCGGGGTCCAGGCCGGCACGACACAGGCCCGCGACAATCTGAGTCAGGTTGCTGATTCCCATCAAGATCACGATGGTGCCACCGAGCTGGACCAATCCTTGCAGCTCCTGCGGACTCGGCGGAGTGTGGCCGGAGATGACGGTGAAGGACTTGCTGATTTCGCGATGAGTGACCGGGATGCTGCAGGCTGCAGGGACCGCAACCGAACTGGACACTCCGGGCACGACCTGCACTGGTACGCCGGCGAGGACACAGGCCTGCATCTCCTCACCGCCCCGACCGAAGACGAATGGGTCGCCCCCCTTGAGGCGGACCACGGACTCGCCGCGTTTCGCGCGCGTGATCATCAGATGCTCAATGGAGCGTTGCGGAATCGTATGGTGATACGGAGACTTTCCGACATCGATCAGCTCCACGCCGGGGGCGAGCTCGGTCAGGTCTTCAGTTGGGGCCAGCCGGTCGTAGAGGATGACGTCTGCTCGACGCAGCGCATCGCATGCTTCAAGCGTCAGCAGCCCGGTGCGTCCCGGCCCGCCGCCCACCAGGGTGACCTGGCCGCCGCCCGGAGCCGGGACTTCGTTGATCATCAACGCATGCAGATGGGCGGCCAACTCGCTGATCCGGTGACGCAAGGGCACCGGCAACCCCACGTCAACGATGAGCCATGCCGGTCCGATGAGACGCAGCAGGCCAGCAGTATCGGTCGACTCTGGCTGTATCGCATACCGTACGGTGCTGATCGGTTGGGCAGTCGGGGGGAGCGGGGCAGGGGTCGCCAAAGTGACAGTGGCGCCGCTGCTGATGAAACGGCGCAGCGCCTGCCGAGCACCGAGTACGTCCCCGAAGATCACTACTTTGCGGCCTTCGGGATCAAGATCAATCTGCATAGAGCTCACCGACCCGCCGGAAGTGTCCGATATTGACCAAGCCTGAACACGACCCTATGAATCCCTCATTACCTGGCGGTTTCTCGCAGGTAACTCTGAGTCATCACTGAGTCACTCGATTGACGCGCTGCTGTGAGGCTGCTGTTACGGGATCGAAATGCCGGCGTGCTGGCAGCCGGAATCAGGGAACCTCACATGCGGATCGTCCGGATGTGAGCGATCAGTGAACATCCCGTAACGCGTTCTGCAGCCCCTCGTAACAGCCCCTGCCCACGATAAGAAGGTGAGCGACACCGCCACCCTGACGCACTGCCCGTACTGCTCGCTGCAGTGCGGGGTCTCGATGGTCGCTGGAAACCGTCCGGCGACTATTCAGCCACAGCACGACTTTCCGACAAACCGGGGAGGGTTGTGCTCCAAGGGCTGGACCGCTGCGACGCTTCTTGATCATCCGCAGCGGCTGCTGACACCGCTGGTGCGGAGTATGCCCGGCGACCGGACCAGTGAGTTCCGCTCCGCGTCATGGGACGAGGCGCTCAGCTTTGTGATCTCCAAGATCACCAAGCTGCAGGCCGCCTACGGCCACGATGCAATCGGATGCTTCGGCGGCGGGGGCCTCACCAACGAGAAGGCGTATGCGTTCGGCAAGTTCGCGAGAGTCGCGCTCCGTACCTCGATGATTGATTACAACGGACGCTTCTGCATGTCATCGGCCGCGACGGCGGCGAACCGAGCATTCGGAATTGACCGCGGACTGCCGTTCCCACTGGCCGATATCGCCGACGCCGAGGTCATTCTGCTTGTCGGATCGAACCCGGCTGAGACGATGCCACCAGCGATGCAGTTCTTCGATGCGGGCCGTGCCGCCGGTGCCACCCATATCGTCATCGACCCGCGCCGAACAGCGACGGTGGAGGGTTCGACCCGGCATCTGGCGCCATGGCCGGGTACCGATCTGGCGTTGGCGAACGGTCTACTCCACCTGCTGATCAAGCGAGACCTGGTGGATCGGGACTACATCGACGCCCGCACCGAGGGCTTTCCTCCGGTCCAAGCCAGTGTTGCCTCCTATTGGCCGGACCGTGTGGAACGAATCACTGGCGTCCCGGTCGCGGAACTGTACGAGACCGTCGAAGCGCTTGCCACGGCCCAGACGGCGATGATCTTGACCGCCAGGGGTGCCGAACAGCACAGCTCGGGCACCGATACGGCGCAGGCGTTCATCAACCTGGCACTGGCGCTCGGTTTGCCAGGCAAGCTGGGCTCGGGGTACGGAACGATCACCGGCCAAGGCAACGGCCAAGGCGGCAGAGAGCATGGCCAGAAGGCTGACCAGCTGCCCGGCTATCGCAAGCTGGCTGATCCGGCCGACCGAGCGCACGTCGCCCGCGTATGGGACATAGATCCCGCCGAACTCCCGAAGCCCGGACTTTCCGCGTTCGAGATGTTGGACCGGATGGGCACGCCAGGCGGCGTTCGCGGGCTGCTGGTGCTGGCCTCGAACATCGCCGTATCAGCACCCGATGTGAACCGGGTCAGCGACAGGCTCGGTGCTCTGGACTTGCTGGTGGTCTCCGACATCTTCATGTCCGAGACCGCCGCGCTTGCCGATGTCGTGCTGCCAACCGCCGAGTGGGCTGAGGAGGAGGGCACGATGACCAACCTCGAGGGCCGGGTGATCCGTCGCCGGCAGGCCCTGCCACCCCCGGCGGGGGTCTTCGACGACCTGTGGCTGATCAAGGAATTGGCCGATCGACTCGGTCGTAGCCGCTTCTTCTCAGCCGATCCCCGCGAGGTCTTCGCCGAACTGCGGCTGGCCAGTGCTGGCGGAATCGCCGACTACGCCGGGATCAGCTATGAACGAATCGATGCCGAGCAGGGTGTCTTCTGGCCCTGCCCAGGTGAAGATCATCCAGGTACGCCGAGGCTCTTCACTGAGGGTTTCCCGACCGCAGACGGGCGGGCCAACTTCATCCGGGTCGAGTACCAGCAACCAGACGAGCGCCCCAACCACGACTATCCCTATGTCTTGACCACCGGCCGGCTGATGGCGCAGTACCAGAGCGGCACGCAGACCCGCCGAGTGCCGAGTCAGTCGCAAGCCCAGGTGCAGCCCGAGGCGCAACTACACCCCGACCTCGCGCGCCACCTGAACATTGGCAACGCCGACATCGTCCAGCTCAGCAGCCGCCGGGGCAGTGCCGCCTTCCGAGCCGTGATCAACACTCACATCCGACAAGATGTGGTATTCGTCGCCTTTCACTGGGGCGGCGCCTCCGCCGCGAACGCACTCACCAACCCAGTGCTCGATCCCTACTCGCGGATGCCGGCCTTCAAGGTTTGTGCGGTCGCCGTGCAGCGGATCGGCTCACCAGACGATCTTCACCTGTTGAGTTCGCCCGCCGCCGTGCGAGCGTCGGAAGCGATCGCCGCGGCGGTGCAGGAACCGGGGATGAAGCCCGGCGAATGGCGGCAGCGGCAGTGAAATCTCGCTTCATCCACGGCGACGAACAAGCCGCGTTCGCGATCGCGCGCGAGCGCGGCACAACCAAGCGGAAGGGTCTCCAGATGATTACCCAGAACCGTTTCCTGCAGGGCATCTACCCATTCGAGGGCGCGGGGCTCGACAAGCCGGGCCCGATCAGCGCCGACCTCAGCTACCTCGTCCCCGACGGCGTGATCAGCCAGGCGCTCTACTTTCGTGGCGGCAACACCACTGATGAGCTGATCACCGTTGTGCTGATGCGCGGCGGCATCCCGATGCGGTACTTCCCGATAGGAGCCAGGAGCGACGTTCACGTGCCGCTGCGCGTCGTGGAGGACATCGAAGGCGGATCGGTCATTGATCTGCAACTGATGGCACCACTCGGTCTCACTGGCCACCTGGTTGTCGATCTTGGGCTGGTGGAGCACTGATGACGATACTCATCGAATGCCCAGGTGAAACGAGGGCGGAACAACACGACCGGCGTCGGCTCGTGGTGATCGGCAATGGCATGGCAGGTGCTCGTGTCGTCGAGGAAATCCTTGCGCGCGGCGGGGCGACGCAGTTCTCGATCACGATGTTCGGCGACGAGCCGTATGGCAACTACAACCGGATCATGCTCAGCCACGTGCTCTCCGGCGAGGAGTCGCATGACGACATCTTCTTGAACGGGCTGGAGTGGTACATGGAGAACGGCATCCTGCTACATGCCGGTGTCCGTGTGCAGCGCATCGATCGCTTTGCACAGGTGGTGTTCTCCGATGACGGGCAGACCACCCCGTACGACGAGTTGATCATCGCAACTGGTAGCCGGTCCTTCATGCCACCGATGGATGGCCTCTACACCCCGGATGCCTTGCTGCTTCCCGGCGTGTTCGCCTTCCGGACCATCGACGACACCCGGGGCATGATCGACTACGTAACCCGTGATGATCACCGTCGAGCCGTGGTGATCGGCGGCGGCCTGCTCGGACTCGAGGCTGCGCGTGGCCTGCAGGGGCATGGGATCGAAGTCGACGTTGTTCATTCAGGGCGCTGGCTGATGAATGCCCAGCTTGGCCGCGAAGGAGGGGAAGTGCTCCGCCGAAGCATGGCCGAGCTCGGCATCGGCATCTTCACCAACAACCGCGCAACCACGATCTGGGGCCCCGACAAGGTAGAGGGCGTGCGGCTGAGGGACAAGACCGAGATCGACTGCGACCTTGTCGTGGTGGCAGCTGGCATCAGGCCGAACACCGACGTAGCGACCACCAGCGGGTTCACCGTGGAGCGGGCGATCGTGGTCGACGACCAGATGCGCACGGTCGACGACGACCACGTCTTCGCCGTAGGGGAATGCGTGCAGCATCGCGGCGAGGTCTACGGCCTCGTCGCTCCGCTGTGGGAACAGGCCGTGGTACTGGCCGACGTGATCACCGGCGACAACCCGCAGGCGGCCTACCTCGGTTCCCGCACGGCCACCAAGCTCAAGGTCGCGGGCGTACAGGTGGCCGCGATGGGGTTGACCGAACCGGAGCGCGACACCGATGAGCACATCGTCTTCTCCGAGCCAAAGCGGGGAGTCTTCAAGTCGGTCGTGATCCGCGACGGCAAGATCGTCGGCGCGACCCTGCTCGGCGACAGCAAGAAGCTGGCCTTTCTGCAGCAGGCCTTCGATCGTGGCCTGCCCCTGCCCGAAGAGCGGGTCGAGCTGTTGTTCGACCTTGGCGGCCCCGCCGCCGAAGAGGGAGTGGCCGAGCTCGCCGATGACGCACAGATCTGCAACTGCAACGGCGTCTGCAAGTCCACGATCGTGGACACGGTCAAGGGTGGATGCAAGACGGTTTCCGGTGTCATGGATGCGACCCGAGCCGGAAAAGGCTGTGGCTCATGCAGGGGGCTGGTCGCACAATTGGTCGAATACGCCGCCGGCGGCGCGGTTGAGGAGGATCCGTCGGCCGAGTACTACGTGCCGGGCATCCCCATGGACAAGCCTGCATTGGTGCAAGCCATTCGTACTCAAGAGCTCCGCTCTGTGACAGAGGTTTTTTCGGCGCTTGCGCCCAACGGTGAAGAGGACGCCAAGTCGAAGATGGGCCTGGCGTCGCTGCTCAAGCTGATCTGGGGCGCCGATGCGCCGGATGATCGCGAAGGCCGTTTTATCAATGATCGGGTGCACGCGAACATCCAAAAGGACGGCACGTTCTCCGTCGTCCCGCAGATGCGTGGCGGTGTCACCACTCCTGAGCAGCTGCGCCGGATTGCCGATGTCGCCGAGAAGTACGCGGTGCCGATGGTGAAGCTCACCGGCGGCCAACGGATCGACCTGCTGGGGATCAGGAAGGAGGATCTACCGCGCGTTTGGGCCGACCTGGGGATGCCGTCGGGCTTCGCGTACGGCAAGTCTTTCCGAACGGTCAAGACCTGTGTGGGTCAGGAGTTCTGCCGCTTCGGGCTCGGTGACTCGACCAAGCTCGGCGTCGATCTCGAGACGTGGATGCAGGGCATGGAGTCTCCGGCGAAGATGAAGCTCTCGGTTTCCGGCTGTCCGCGAAACTGTGCCGAGTCATACGTCAAGGACGTCGGGATTGTGGCAATCGAGGGCGGCCGCTTTGAGATCTACATCGGCGGCGCGGCAGGTGCCCATGTGCGTAAGGGCGACCTGCTTGCCACGGTGGATGATGCCGAGACCGCCAAGAAGCTAACCGGGAGGTTTCTGCAGTACTACCGGGAAAACGCCAAATGGCTGGAGCGCACCTACGCGTTCGTGCCGCGGGTCGGACTCGACCGCATCAAGGCTGTCGTCGTCGAGGACAGCGAGGGTATCGCGGAGCGGCTCGACGCCGCAGTCCAAGAACACGCTGACAGCTACGTCGACCCATGGACCCAACAGGCTGCCGAGCCTGTGACGCCCGGCCAGTTCCGCACGTCGCTTCCGCTGGAAGTGCTGCCCCGAGTGGCCCCGGATCGGGCCGAACAGCTGCTCGGCGGTGCCTGGTGAACGCCGCGATGATCACGGGCTCCGCACCGCCCACTGTGGCCGATGCGGTGTCCGGAGTCGCATACCAGCTGGGGTCGGTCGACCAGATTCCCTGCGGCGAGGGCCGCGCCTTCGCCGCAGGCGGCCACCAGGTCGCCGTGTTCCGCAGGCGGGACGGCAGTCTTCGTGCCCTGTCCGCGGTATGCCCGCACCAGGGCGGACCCATCGCAGACGGGCAGACCGACAACAGGGTCGTGCTTTGTCCGCTGCACATGAACGCTTTCGAGCTGGACACCGGATGCTCCACCACCGGCGCCGCACCGTTGCGGACCTATCCGGTGTATCTCGACGACGGCGAGATCGTCGTCCACGTGTCCTGAGAGATCTCTATTCGGTCTGAGCCCACTGAAGCGCTCCGCAGAGGCCGCCATCCGAACAGCCCGTCCAGGGACGCCGACAAGGTCACCTCCACGTCCGCACGACCAGAACCAGGCAGGAATGATCATGAGCGATGTCAACATCACCAGTCCCACTACAACCACAGCCATCCGACGTCGCCTCGGTGGCAGGTGGATCGACGATTGGCGACCCGAAGACGGCGAGTTCTGGAACACGATCGGCAGGGCGGTCGCTCGCCGCAACCTGATCTATTCGGTTTTCAGCGAGCACATCGGGTTCTCCATCTGGAGCATCTGGTCTGTGCTGGTGCTGTTCCTCGGCAGGGACTATGGCTTCGATCCGGCTCAGAAGTTCCTGCTGACGGCGGCACCGACGCTGGTGGGGGCGCTGCTCCGGCTGCCGTACACGTTCGCCGTCGGGAAGTTCGGCGGCCGGAACTGGACGATCGTGTCTGCTCTGCTGCTGCTCGTGCCCTGCATCTTGATCGCGATCGTGCTCAAGCCGGGTGTTTCGTTCAGCACACTGCTCATCGTGTCGCTCTTCGCCGGATTCGGCGGTGGCAACTTCGCCTCCTCGATGACCAACATCAACGCCTTTTACCCCGCTCGGCTCAAGGGATGGGCGCTGGGCGTCAACGCGGGCGGGGGCAACCTCGGTGTGCCGGCCGTTCAGCTCGTCGGGCTGCTCGTCTTGGCGACGCTGGGTGCCCATCATCCCAGGGCGGTGGTCGCCATCTACGTCCCGTTGATCATCCTTGCAGCCATCGGTGCGGTGGTGAAGATGGACAACCTGAGGGTGAACAGCAACAGCAAGGGTGCGATTCGTGAGGTGAGCCGGCATGCAGAGACCTGGATCATGTCGCTGCTCTACATCGGGACCTTCGGCTCGTTCATCGGGTTCGGGTTTGCCTTCGGCCAGGTGCTGCTCGTGCAGTTCCCCGAGCAGTTTCCCCAGCCGGTGAAGGCGGCGGCGCTAACCTTCCTCGGTCCCTTGCTGGGTTCATTGATCCGTCCAATCGGTGGCGCTTTGGCTGACCGGTTCAAGGGTTCGGTGGTGACGTTCTACAACTTCATCGCTATGGCGGTGGGCGCAGTGATCGTCTTGGGAGCCTCCCTTCTCAATTCGCTACCGCTGTTCTTGGTGGGCTTCGTGATGCTGTTCATCTTCAGTGGGATCGGCAACGGGTCGACGTACAAGATGATCCCGGCGATCTTCCACGCCAAGGCTCAGCTCGAGGTCGGGGCTGGGCTTGACCTGGCGGAGGCTGATCATCGGGCGATTCGCCGCTCTGGTGCCCTGATCGGGTTGGCCGGCGCGATCGGTGCGTTCGGCGGCGTTTTGGTGAACCTCGCGTTTCGGCAGTCCTTCCTCACCCTGAAGAATGGTGACGGCGCCTACATCGCTTTCATCGCGTTCTACGTCGTGTGCTGCCTGGTCACCTGGGTCGTCTTCATGCGGCAGCGGCGTGGGCGGCTGCTTGGCGTGTGAGCGGCCGAATTATCCGGACCCGTTCGGCCGCCTGAGCTACGGCTGCGAGTACGCGTCGAGCGGGGTTGACACGGCGATGCGGCGCGTTCCGTCCTCGGCCCCGTGACGACCTGGTAGGCGTTGCGTTCGAGGCCTGTTGGCCGTCCGGTGTCGTCGAGGTTCTCCAATACGAGGCGGCCTACCCAGATGCCCGGCACTTCGACGTCGGTCACGATGTCCCGTGCGCGTACGCTGTGGATCCCGCGGCTCCGATAGAAATGCTGGCCCTGGCCAAAGAAGTCGCGGGACTGCTGAGGATCGGTGATGGCGAGGCACCCCATAGCCGTCACTGCTAATGATGGGTAGTTATAGACGGCGGCGAGGCCCTCGATGTCCCCGGCGGTGAGATAACCGGTGTAGCGGGCGAAGAAGTCCTCGATCGACTCACTGGCTGCAGCGACTGATTGCATGCAGTCGACGCTACGGGCCAATACCGCCAGGCCCGCGGCGGGATCCGGGGGTAATTTCGCCATATGGGCCCAGACACCGTGTCCGTTGTATGCCTGGCTGCTCGGTCTCGCGACAACCACCTCACCCTTCGACGGGTGGAGAGGCAGCAGCGGCTCGTCGAACTTCTCGCTGCGGGCCCGCAGCCGGTGTCGAGTGCCGCTCTCGCGCGGCAACTGGGAGTTGGCCTACGCACGGTGGAACGAGACCTCGCCATGCTGCGGGAGTCGAGCGTGCCGATCGAGTCCATGCCCGGTCCTCACGGGGGCAGCCGGCTACCTCGGGTCGCTGCTCCGGATCCGGTGCCGCTGACCTTCGAGGAAATTGCGGCCGTGATCGCCAGCCCCGCGGCACTCGGCCCGACAGCGACGCGCAGTTCGGCTACGGCCATGAGGGCGGTTGTGCAAGCAATCGCACCGCGTTGAACGAGCAACCTGGTCCGCACCGACAAGGCGTCTCGACCCGGGCTTGGCCGAGCGGAGAGTGTCGGAGCCTCTCTCTAGTGTGAGTGTGTGGTCGATGGGCAGGTGGGTGGGTTGGATGCGGCGGCGACGTTGTTGCTGGTGTCGGGTGCTCACCGCCAGATCGTGGAACACGAATGTGCCTTGGTTGAGTTGGCGGCGTACTGGGCGGATCTGCATCACCCTGACAGCCGGGTAGTCGCTGCGGAGACGCTGCCGGGTGCGGAGCAGGGGCGCCAGCTGGGTGGGGACGGCACACCGGAGGTGTTGGAGTTCGCGGCGTCGGAGTTGGGTGCCCGGATGGAGACCAGCTGCGGGTCGGCGCGGGCGTTGATGGCTGATGGGTTGGACATCCGGCACCGGCTGCCGCAGCTGTGGCAGCTGATCGTTGTTGGGGGTGTGGTGTCGTGGCGGGCCCGGAAGGTGGCCCAGGCCACCCGGCATCTCAGCCGGGCTGCGGCGATGCATGTTGATGCTGCTGTTGCCGGTTGCATCGCCACATTGCCGTGGGGCAGGTTTGAGACCCTGCTGGCGGCCAAGATCATCGAAGCCGACCCGCGGGCTGCTGAGGAGCAGGCCAAGGTGTGGGAGGCGGAACGGTTTGTCCGGGCCGGCCGCACCGGTCAGTCGGGGTTGAAGTTGTTGATCGCCAAGGCCAACGCCGGTGATGTCATCTGGTTCATGGCCACCATCAACCGGATCGCGGAGATCCTGCGGCTGCAAGGCGACCTGGATACAGCTGAGGTACGCCGCTCCAGAGCCATCGGCATCTTGGCCCAACCCGCGGTGGCGTTGCAGCTGTTGTGGGAGTTCCGCACCGAACAGCATCCAGCAGCGGAACCGCAGCAGCCCGGGGAGCCGATCCACAATGAGCCCAACCCGCCCTACGACAAGTCCAGCAGCGGGCCAGCCGAGGATCTGTTGGATACCACAGCGGGCGAGGACAACTCACCGGGCCAGCCGGCAGAGCAGTCCACTGGCCGGTGTGGCGGAGCAGTCTGGTGGAGCAGTCGGCTGGGCCGGCTGGTGGTGGGTTGATGATCCGGCCGACCGGTCTGGATGCCGGTAGGCTGCGGCCGCAGGTGATGTTGCATATTCATCTCAGCCAGGAAGCGCTGCTCGGCTACCGCGACGGCAAACCCGCACTCCTCGGCGGAGCGGCACGCTTCGAAGGGGTTGGGCCCATCACCTTGGGTCAGGTACGCCGATTCCTCGCCGGCACCGGCTGTGTCGTGAAGGTGCAGCCGGTCATCGACCCGCAAGAGACCCCACCGGTGGATGGCTATGAGATTCCGCGGCGGATCCGCGAAGCCATGTTCTTGCGGATGCCGGCCAGCTGCTTCCCTTACGCGGCCGGGGCCCAACGGATGGATCTTGATCACACCAAGCCCTACATGCCGCTGGCCCGTGGTGGCCCGCCCGGCCAAACCGGGGTATCCAATCTGGGACCCATGAGCCGGCTCGAACACCGCATCAAAACCCACAGCCGATGGCAGGTCCGACAACCCGAACCCGGCGTATGGATCTGGCGATCACCCCACCAGAACTACTACCTGGTCACCAACGCCGGAACCCAACACCTCGGCGACGGCTCGTTCGCACGCAGAGTATGGAGAGCTGCCGCTGACCGAGCTGCCCCCGTCGTTGCAGCGGCAACAGGACGATCAGCAGTCGCTGATCTCTGAGAAGCGGTGGTTATCAGCGTCGCCGAGTCCACCATTCGTCGCCGATGGCCCACGACCAGCGGTCGGCGTTCCAAGTACCGCAATGCTGATAACCGATCAGGTCAGAACGAAGCTCTGTGTGTCGAATACGAGTCTCGATGCCGAGCCCGGCCGCGATGGATGAGGATGGTGATGTGTCTACCTACGTTGCCTTCCTCCGCGGGGTCAACCTCGGCCCGAGCAACAAGATCTCGATGCCGGAGCTGCGAGCCATGGCTGAAGAGGTCGGGTTTGCCGATGTCGCGACCTATATCAACAGTGGCAACCTGATTGTGAGTTCGCCTAAGAAGGCGGCGACCGTGGAGCGGGACATCTCGGAGGCGATCAAGAAAACCTTCGGGCACCAGATCGATGTCACAGTGCGGACACCGGCACAACTGAAGAAGGTCCTGGCCGACAACCCGTATCCGGACGGCAATCCCAGCCAGGTAGCGGTGGCTTTTCTGACAGCTGCGCCGGCCAAGGACGCCAAAGACAGGGTGGCCGCAGTCGCCGCAGACTACGAACCATTCACCTTCGCCGGCCAGCAGGTCTACGTCAACTACTCGCGGGGTCTCGGCAGGAGCAAGCTGGCGGAGAAGTTCAGCGACATCGTCGGCGTGAGCTCGACAATCCGGATCATGCGGACAATCGAGAAGGTGGTGGAGCTCTGTAGCTGAGTTCGGCCGATCGAACTGTCAGGAGCGCGTCGCAAACTGGTAAGGGGAGATGCGGCGACTAATGTAGGCGTTTGCTGAGCTTCCCCCACTCGCGTCCGGCAGGAGCGCGTGCAGTAAGGGTTCGATTTGGAGGTTGGTGCAGGTATGCCGGGAAGCACGCAGCCTGGGGACCGCTCATTTGTCCACCTGCACGTGCACTCGGAGTATTCGATGCTCGATGGGGCGGCGCGAGTTGCCGACCTTTTCTCTGGCTGCGAGCAGATGGGCATGCCAGCCATTGCGATCACAGATCACGGCAATACGTTCGGCGCGTACGAGTTCTATAAAGCCGGCCGGGCATCCTCGGTGAAGCCGATCGTTGGAATCGAGGCCTATCTCACCCCGAAGACTCACCGCTCCGAACGGCGCCGGGTTCTCTGGGGTGACGGCGGCTCCGACGATGTCTCCGGCGGCGGAGCTTTTACCCACCTGACCATGTGGGCCGAGGACACCCCAGGGATGCACAACCTGTTTCGGCTGAGCTCCCTGGCGTCCTTGGAGGGCTACTTCTACAAGCCGCGGGTGGACCGCGAGCTGCTCGCCCGCTACGCCGATGGACTGATCGCCACGACAGGTTGCCCGGGCGGGGAGGTTCAGACCTACCTGCGGCTCGGCCGCTACCAGGATGCGATCGCAAGCGCTGCCGAGTTCCGCGACCTGTTCGGCCCCGGCAACTACTTCGTCGAGCTCATGGACCATGGACTGACCATCGAAAATCGGGTACGTGCCGATCTCCTCAAGATCGCGAAGGACCTGAAGTTGCCACTGGTGGCGACAAACGACCTGCACTACACCCATCAATCCGACGCCCCAGCACATGAGGTCCTACTCTGCGTCCAGACCGGCTCGACCATGGCCGATGGGAACCGGTTCAAGTTCGAAGGCGATCAGCACTACCTCAAGTCACCAGCCGAAATGCGCACGCTGTTCGCAGAGCTCCCCGAGGCATGTGACAACACGCTGGAGATCGCTGAGCGGTGCAATATCTCGTTCACCGATGGCAACGGCACTTACATGCCCCGCTACCCGTGTCCGGACGGAGAGACCGAGGACTCCTGGTTCGTGCATGAGGTCGAGGTTGGCCTGCATCGGCGCTATCCCGGCGGGATTCCCGATACGGTCCGCAAACAGGCTGACTTCGAGACCAGCGTGATCATTTCGATGGGTTACGCCGGATATTTCTTAGTGGTTGCCGACTTCATCAACTGGGCTAAGGAGCACGGCATCCGCGTCGGACCAGGCCGGGGCTCCGGGGCCGGCTCGATCGCCGCTTACGCGATGCGGATCACCGATCTTGACCCGCTCGTCCATGGGCTGATCTTCGAGCGCTTTCTCAATCCCGACCGCGTCTCAATGCCCGACTTCGACATCGACTTCGACGAGCGCCGGCGCGGCGAGGTGATCCGCTACGTCACCGAAAAGTATGGCGAGGATCGGGTCAGCCAGATCGTCACGTACGGCACGATCAAAGCCAAGCAGGCGGTCAAGGACGCCTCACGGGTCTTGGGCTACCCATTCGGCGTCGGGGAGAAGATCACAAAGGCGATGCCGTCGCCGGTGATGGGCAAGGACGTGCCGCTTGCCAAGCTCTTTGACCGAGAACACCCACGCTACGGAGAGGGCGGGGAGTTTCGGGCTTTGTACGAAGCTGACTCCGACGTCAAGACCGTGGTGGATACCGCCAAGGATCTGGAAGGTCTGAAGCGGCAGTGGGGGGTACATGCCGCCGGGGTGATCATGTCGAGCGAGCCGTTGATCGACATCATTCCGATCATGCGCCGCGAGCAGGACGGTGCGATCATCACGCAGTTCGATTACCCGACCTGCGAAGCGCTGGGCCTGATGAAGATGGACTTCCTCGGCCTCCGCAATCTCACGGTTCTTGACGATGCAGTGGCCAACATCGCGCTCAACCGCGGGTTCACGCTCGTCCTGGAGGACCTGCCGCTCGACGACGAGGCCAGCTACGCCCTGCTCGGGCGAGGCGAGACGCTCGGGGTTTTTCAGCTCGACGGGGGGCCGATGCGCTCCTTGCTACGGCTGATGCGTCCGGACAACTTCGAAGACATCTCCGCGGTTCTGGCGCTCTACCGGCCGGGCCCGATGGGAGCCGACAGCCACACGAACTATGCACTACGGAAGAACAGACGGCAGGAAATCACGCCGATCCACCCTGAACTGGCCGAGCCGCTGGCAGAGATCCTGGATACGACTCACGGGCTGATCGTCTATCAGGAGCAGGTAATGGCGATCGCCCAGAAGGTCGCCGGCTTCACCCTCAGCCATGCCGACAACATGCGTCGGGCGATGGGCAAGAAGAAGAAGGACATTCTCGACGCGGAGTTCGTGCCGTTCTCCGAAGGCATGCAGGCGAATGGCTACTCCCATGCCGCGATCAAGGCCCTCTGGGACACGTTGGTTCCGTTCTCCGATTACGCGTTCAACAAGGCGCATACCGCGGCGTACGGAATGGTGTCGTACTGGACCGCATACCTGAAGGCCAACTTCCCCGCTGAATTCATGGCCGCACTGCTCACGTCGGTGGCCGACGACAAAGACAAGATGGCCGTCTACCTCAACGAGTGCCGCCGCATGGGCATCCAGGTGCTGCCGCCGGACGTCAACGAATCGGCCGCTAACTTCACCCCGGTCGGTACCGATATCCGCTTCGGCCTGACCGCAGTACGCAACGTCGGGCACAACGTGGTGGACGGGATCGTTTCCGCTCGCGAAGCCCACGGCAAGGCAGTGAACTTCCACGGATTCCTCGATCAGGTGCCGTTGGTGGTGTGCAACAAGCGGGTGATCGAGTCGTTGATCAAGGCGGGAGCCTTCGAGTCGATGGGGCATACGCGTCGGGCCCTGATGACCGTCTATGAGGGGGCTGTTGACGGGGTTCTCGACCTCAAACGGAACGAGGCGAACGGCCAGGATGATCTGTTCGGCGAGCTCGCCGACACCGATCCGGTGCTGACCGGCAGCGTTCCCGACCTGCCCGACTGGGACAAGCGGACCAAGCTGGCGTTCGAACGTGAAATGCTCGGCCTCTATGTCAGTGATCATCCGCTGCAGGGCCTGGAGCACATTCTTGCCGCAGAGCGCGACATCGGTATCGGCGAGCTGCTCGCGGAGGACGGTCCCCGGGAGAGCACGGTGACCATCGCGGGCATGATCACCAACATCACCCGCAAGACCACACGCCGAGGGGACATCTGGGCGGTGATCACCGTCGAGGATCTGGAGGCTTCGATCGAGGTCTTGCTGTTCCCGAAGGCGTACGAGATGGTGTCCACCGTGCTGGCCACCGACACTGTCGTCAAGATCAAGGGCAGAGTGAAGGTCGAGGATGACGTTGTGTCGCTGAATGCGTCCGAACTAAGCCTTCCTGACATTACCGACACGCGAAGCGAACCGGTGGTGATCTCGCTGTCTGCGGCGCGATGCACACCGCAGCTGGTCCAGCAGCTCCGTGAGGTGCTCGCGGCACATCCCGGTCTCACCGAGGTGCGGCTGCGGCTCCGCTCCGCCGACAAGACAACCGTGATGAAGCTGGACGAGCGGCTGAGGGTGAGCCCATCGCCGCCGCTGATGGCCGATCTCAAGGCATTGCTGGGTCCGTCGTGTCTGGCGTCCTGAACGAGTCGACTCCCACCCCGACCCGCCGTACAAGACGGCTCGCCGGTCGACTAGCCGGCTTCGCAGCCGCCTGTCTGGGCTTAGGCGCGGCCGGTGGAGTGCTCTGGTGGTTGATCGTGAAGCCTCCGGCGTACGAGCTGAACAGCAATGGCGGAGCCGCGACGTCCGAGCGTGGCCTGAGTGAGTTCATCGCTGGCGACGCGTGGTTCTGTGCGATCGGTCTGGTGGTGGGATTGCTGATCGGACTGGCGGCTTGGCACTGGTTTCGTGATATCGGCTGGTCGGTGGTGCTCGTGGTGCTGGTTTGTGCAACAGCCTCGGCTCTGACCTGCTGGCTGGTCGGATACCGGCTCGGGCCGGGTGATTTCTCGGCTCGCTTGGCCGCGGCTCAGCCAGGAGATCTGGTGCCGATTCCGCTCACGCTCAGGGCCCCGGCCTCGCTGCTCACGTGGCCGTTTTTCGCCATCATCCCGGTGCTGCTGGGCTCCTCGCTTGGCCACGATGACGACGAGCCGCGGCCGCTCCTCCGGCGGCGGCGCTCAGGTAGCCAGGCGTAGCAGGGCGGTCACCGCGATGGCGACCAGGAACACCACGAGGAAACCGCGTCGCAGCAGCAGAGCGACGACCGCAGCGGCAACTCCGACCACCGTGCGCCAATCCACCAAGTAGTGGCCGCCGCCGTCGAACAGCTCCACAGCCACCAATGCCGACAACATCGCAATAGGCAGGAACTGTGCCACCCGTTGCACTGTGGGATGGTTCAAGATCGACTCGGGTAGCGACATACCCGCCAGCTTGAGCACGTATGAGCCGACTGCCGCGATGACGAGTGCCAGCCACAGTGGAGTCACGGGTCGTCCCGATCGTCGACGCGCTCGGCGTCCTCACGACTGGGGACTAGGCCGGCAACCAGCGCCACACTGGCCGCAGCGATCACCGGGATGCCGGGCGGTGTTAGAGGTACTAGCGCGAGCGCCACGGCCGCGCCGCCCAATGCCACCCAACGTGCCTTACGTCGCCGCAGCGAAGGCCAGAGCAGGGCCAAGAAGACGGCGGGCGCAGCAGCATCGAGCCCCACATCGCTGGGGTTGACCGCGCGGCCGATGAGTGCACCGAACAGGCTGCCTAGCTGCCAGACGGAGAACAAGATCAACCCGGTGGCCCAGAAGGCATAACGCCGCGCGCGAGGCGTGGCTTGGCTCACCGCCATCGCTGTTGTCTCGTCGATCACGAAGTGTGCGGTCCAAAGCCTGGCCAAGCCTCGCGGGTGCAGGATCTCGGAGAGAGGCACGCCATAGAACGCGTTTCGTACACCAAGCAGCAGGCTCGTCGGCACGGCGGCAAGGGGCGAACCGCCCGCGGTTGCCACGCCGACGAACGCGAACTGTGATGCTCCGGTGAACATCACCAGACTGAGCACCATGGTCTGGGCCAGGGTCAGCCCGGAGCCCACTGAGATCGCTCCGAAAGAGGCACCAAAAGCCATTGCGTAAAGGCCAATGCCGATTGCGGCCTTGAGGATGGCGCCGCGTTCCGGCAGTGGCTCTTCCATGGACCTCCCCGACACTAGCGGCGCGCTTCGACGGATGAGATAGTAATCCGGCAGACCGGCTGTATTTATCAGAGTCGGCGCACGGCGCCTGGGCCGTAGAATCTCTCCGTGCTTCGGGTGGTCAATCTTCGCGGCCGGCGGGCGTCCGGCCAGCGGCTGGACTACGACGCCATTGTGCCCCGGGCTGATTTTGATGTCGCCGCCGCGACCGAGATCGTTCGGCCGATCTGCGAAGATGTCGCGCGTCGCGGGACAGCTGCACTGGCTGACTACTCCATGCGTTTCGATCGAGTGCTTCCGGCCAGCTTCCGGGTGCCGACCTCAGCATTGGAGACCGCTGCTGCACGGTTGCACCCTGACCTGCGAAAGGCCTTCGCCACAGCGATCGAGCGACGTCGCCGCGTCTGCGAGACGGAGCTTGGTGACAGTGGCGGCGAAGTCAGTGTGGCGCCGGGCGCAGTCGTACGCCGACGCATGATTCCGGTCAGCCGCGTCGGCTTGTATGTCCCAGGCGGACTAGCGCCGCTGGCGTCGAGTGTGATCATGAATGTCGTCCCGGCGAAGGTGGCCGGCGTACCCTCCGTCGCGCTCGCCTCGCCGCCGCACATCGAGTTCGGCGGCATGCCGCACCCCAATATCCTCGCGCTCTGCCACATCCTCGGAGTCGATGAGGTCTATGCGGTCGGCGGGGCGCAGGCGATCGCGATGTTTGCCTACGGTGTGCCTGGCCTGTGTCGCCAAGTCGACTTGATCACCGGACCAGGCAATGTCTACGTAGTCGCAGCGAAGCGGCTGCTCAGGGGGCGCGTCAGCATTGACGCCGAAGCAGGGCCGACCGAGATCGCGGTGCTTGCGGATGCGACTGCTGATCCGGTCCATGTGGCTGCGGACCTCATCTCCCAGGCCGAGCACGATCCGCTCGCGGCCGCGGTGTTGATCACTGATTCCGACGAGCTGGCCGAGGGCACCCAGGCAGAGCTATCGGCTCAGGTGCCTTCGACGAAGCATGTGGAACGTATCGTCCAATCATTGGCGGGTCGCCAGTCCGCCATCGTGATGGTGGACGACATCCAGCAAGGCATCGACGTAGCCAACGGCTACGCAGCAGAACACCTCGAGATCCAGACCGCCAACCCCGAGCAGGTGGCGGCCATGATCACCAATGCGGGAGCGGTCTTCGTCGGGCCCTGGTCCCCGGTTTCACTGGGCGACTACTGCGCGGGTAGTACCCACGTCCTGCCGACGGGCGGGTGTGCGTGTCACTCCTCGGGATTGAATGTGCGGAGCTTCCTCAAAATGATGCACATCGTCAGCTACACCCAGACCGCCTTCGCAGAGGTCGCCCGCAAGGTGGAGGTGTTCGCCGACGCCGAGGACCTACCGGCACACGGTGCTGCGATCGCCCGCAGGTTCTTCCCGTCGACGCGCGCGCAGTGATGTCGGGGGCCACCGCAAGTCCCGCACTCGACGAGCTTCCACTTCGACCCGAGCTGGTTGGTGAGACGCCGTACGGAGCGCCCCAGCTCGACATCGCTGTCTGCTTGAACGTCAACGAAAATCCGTATCCGCCGAGCGAGCAGGTGATCAGCGAGATCGCAGCAGCTGTCGCCGCGGCCGCTCGCTCGATGAACCGCTACCCAGAGCGTGATGCGCTGGCGCTGCGTGGCGACCTGGCTCGTTACCTCGGCTATGGATTGAGTGCCGAGCAGATCTGGGCCGCCAATGGCAGCAACGAGGTCATGCTGCACGTGCTGCTGGCGTTCGCCGGACCGGGGCGGCGAGTGTTGTCGTTCGCCCCGACGTACTCGATGTACCCCGAGTACGCCCGCGACACACACAGCGAGTGGTGCACAGTTCCCCGCCGCGACGACTTCACGATCGATCCGGACACGGCCGCCGCCGCGGTACGGGAAGCGCAGCCTGACGTGGTGCTGATCACCAGCCCGAACAACCCCACCGGCACTGCCGTCAGCCTGGAAACCATTCGGGCCATCTCTGATGTTGCACCCGGTGTGGTCGTCATCGATGAGGCCTACTACGAGTTTGCGCGGATCGGCACTCCGAGCGCCCTCGAGCTGCTTCCGGACTACCCACGGCTTGCGGTCAGCCGCACGATGTCCAAGGCCTTCGCCTTCGCAGCCGGGCGGCTCGGCTATCTTGCCGCGGCCCCAGCATTCATCGAGGCGCTCCGCATCGTACGGCTGCCTTATCACCTGTCGGCGCTTACCCAGGCCGCCGCCCGGGTCGCCCTTGCGCACGCGCCCGAGATGCTCGCGAAGGTCGACCAGCTGCGGCAGGCACGCGACGATCTGGCGGTTTGGCTCGCCGGCCGAGGACTCCAGGTTGCCGAATCAGACGCCAACTTCGTACTCTTCGGGCGGTTCGTCGACCGCCATGCGGTGTGGCAGGCATTGCTCGACCGCGGGGTGCTGATCCGGGAGACCGGGCCTGAAGGCTGGCTGCGCGTGTCGGCCGGGACGCCCGCGGAGATGCAGGCTTTCAAGGACGCATTCGCGGCCGTACTCGGAGCCGAAACAGAGAAGGAGATTCCATGAGCGAGGCCCGTACTGCCAGACTCGAACGGCAAACCTCGGAGTCGAAGGTCACCATCAGCCTCGATCTCGATGGCACCGGTCGCGCTCAGATCTCGACTGGGGTGGGCTTCTTCGACCACATGCTGACGGCTTTTGCCACACATTCCTTGATCGACCTGGACGTGGAGAGCGCCGGCGATTTGCACATCGATGCCCACCACACCGTCGAGGACACGGCGATCGTGCTCGGCCAGGCCCTCCGTTCCGCGCTAGGCGACAAACGGGGGATTCGGCGATTCGGGAGCGCGCTGGTGCCGCTGGATGAGGCCCTGGCGCAGGCAGTGGTGGACGTGTCCGGGCGACCCTACTGCGTCCACACCGGCGAGCCGACCGGGCAGGAGTATGTGCTGATCGGTGGTTCTCAAGGCGTCGGTGGGGTGGCAGTCAGCATTCCGTATGCAGGCTCGCTGACGCGGCACATCATGGAGACGCTTGCCTTTCATGCTCGTATCTGCCTGCATGTCACCGTGATCTCCGGACGCGATCCGCACCACGTCGTCGAGTGTCAGTTCAAGGCCCTGGCGCGCGCGCTCCGCGACGCCATTGCCCTCGATCCGCGGATTGAGGGCATACCAAGCACCAAGGGAGCCCTGTGACGACAGTCGTCGTCCTCGACTATGGATCGGGCAACATCCGCTCGGCGGAGCGGGCGGTCGCCAGAGCAGGCGCAGAAGTCACCGTGACTACCGATGCACGGCTCGCCAATGCGGCCGATGGCCTCGTCGTGCCCGGCGTCGGGGCCTTTGCCGCATGCATGGCCGGGTTGGTCGCTGTAGGTGGGCCAGAGATCATTGCCGCCCGTCGTACGAGCGGACGGCCGACCCTTGCCATCTGCGTCGGCCACCAGGTGCTGTTCGAGGCCGGCATCGAACACGGCCTGCGTACCGAAGGATGCGGCATTTGGCCGGGACTCGTGGAACAACTGCAGGCCGAGCGCCTGCCGCACATGGGTTGGAACACAATCGAGGCAGCCGGGGCGAGCAATCTATTCGCGGGTATCGAATCCGAGCGCTTCTACTTCGTGCACAGCTACGGCGTACGCGCGCTGCCGGCGGCTGCCGAGCGGCGGATCACGTGGGCCGAGCACGGCGGCGACCGGTTCGTGGCCGCAGTCGAGGACGGACCGCTCTGGTCCACCCAGTTCCACCCTGAAAAATCAGGTGACGCCGGTGCCCGCCTGATCGCCAACTGGGTCGCGACGCTGTGACGTGTCATGCTGCGAGCGTCGGCAATAGCGCGCCGACGAACCCCAACATAAGCAGCAGCTAGAAAGGGCCGACAGCATGGTGAGCAAGACGCGCTGGCTTGACTACTGCCTTGCCAAACCGGGCGCCTGGCAGGACGAGCCCTGGGACGGCGACGTCGTCGCCAAGGTGGGCGACAAGATCTTTGCCTTTCTCGGCAGTGCCGAAGACCAGACGGCGATCGGCTTGAAATGTGGCGACCGCGAAACCGCCGACCTGCTGCTCGACCGCTATCAAGGTGCCGCCAGCAAGATGGCCTACATCGGCCAGCACGGCTGGAACACCTTCAGCCTCGACGGGACCATTCCGCCCGACGAGATGCGGGACCTGATCGACACCTCGTACGACCTCATCGTGGCGAAGCTGCCGAAGTCCAAGCGTCCGGCTTAACTCGCGGCTGGCGATAGGGTCATCTGGTGCATTCGGCAAGTCCTTCATATGCTGCGGCCAGCGCCGACCGACTGGTGCTATTGCCTGCGGTCGATATCGCTGGGGGACAGGCGGTACAGCTGGTCCAGGGCCGCGCTGGGTCGGAAAAGCGGTTCGGTGACCCGCGGGCCGCGGCCCAACGCTGGCAGGATGCGGGCGCGGAGTGGATTCACCTGGTCGATCTCGACGCCGCCTTCGGGCGGGGCAACAATGCCGAGATCGTCGCCGAGCTCACCTCGCACCTGCGGCTGAACGTCGAGCTGTCCGGCGGCATCCGGGACGACGAGTCGCTGGAGCGCGCCCTGGCAACCGGCTGCGCTCGCGTGAACATCGGGACCGCCGCGCTGGAACGACCTGAGTGGTGTGAGGAGATCATCGACCGCTACGGGGAGCGGATCGCCATCGGACTTGATGTCAGAGGTAGCAAGCTGGCCGCCCGCGGCTGGACGCGAGAGGGCGGGGACCTCATCGAGACACTGCACCGGCTGGACCGCGCAGGCTGTGCCCGATTCGTCATCACCGACGTAGCCTCCGACGGCATGCTTCGGGGCCCCAATCTCGAGCTGCTAGGCCGGGTGTGTGAGGAGACCGATAGGGCGGTGATCGCCAGTGGCGGCATCTCCACCCTTGAGGACATCCTGGCCCTCAGGGACATGATCGAGATCGGGGTGGAAGGTGCCATCATTGGCACCGCGCTCTACGTCGGCCGCTTCACCATCGAAGAGGCCCTCGTGGCCGCTCAGTTGGGCAGCACCACAGGGAGCAACTCCATATGACCGCCGCGACCAGCCGCCACCGGCCGCTCAGTTCAGCGGCTCGATGGCCGTCTCCGGGACCTGCTTGCCGGAAAGAAGATCGTCATGACCGGCGTGACGGGGTTCATCGGTGAGCAGCTGCTGTGGAAGATCTTGACCGAGCTGCCCGAGACCAGGCCTTCGGTACTCGTCCGCCGGAAGGGCTCGGCAACTGCACGAGATCGGATGATCGCCGTAGTCAAGAAGTCGATCTTCGCCGAGGTTCGGGAGGCTGCTGGAGGCGCAGCTGAGCTTCTCGACAGCAGGGTTGAGATCATCGAGGGCGACCTGCCCAATGTCCCGCGCCTGCCGAACGATCTTGACATCGTGGTGCACTGCGCCGGTGACGTCTCCTTTGATCCGCCGATCGACCAGGCCTTCACAACCAACGTGATCGGCACCAAGGCGTTGCTGGATCGCATGCTCGAGGCAGTCGCCGACGAGGTGGGGGAGCGTCGCAAGGTCCCGCACTACGTGCACATCTCCACCGCGTACACAGCCGGCCGCCGGCGCGGCGCGATCCCGGAGGCGCCACACGTGCACGACATCGATTACGACGCCGAGGCGGCCGCCGGCATCGCGATGCGGGACCTGATCGAGGAGGAGTCGCGTACCTCTGAGCAGCTCGCGAAGTTCCGCAAGGAGGCTGAGCGCGAGCACCGGCAGGCCGGCTTCCTGACGACTGCGGCCGACACCGAGCGCCGCCGAATCGAGTGGGTCCAGGCCGAGCTGATCAAGGCCGGCACCGAGCGCGCCCGATCACTCGGCTGGACTGACGCCTACACCTTCACCAAGGCCCTGGGCGAAAGGGTGGTCGCCGATGTCGGCAGGGACGTGCACGTCTCGATCGTCCGACCGGCGATCGTCGAGTCCTCCTGGTTACACCCGTATCCAGGCTGGATCGAGGGCTTCAAGATGGCGGAGCCGTTGATCTTGGCGTACGGGCGGGGCGAGCTTCCGGAGTTCCCCGCTACGCCGGAGGCGGTCGTCGACATCGTGCCCTGTGACCACGTGGTGAACGCCATTCTCGCGGTGAGCGCCACCGAACCCGAGATCGGGCACCCGGAGTACTACCACGTTAGCTCGGGCGCCCGGAATCCCCTGACTTTCAAGGACACCTACAGCTACATCCGCGCTTACTTTCTCGCCCACCCCTTCGAGGGCGGTCCACGCGGGGCAGCCCGGCTGCCGCAGTGGACGTTTCCGGGCGCCTCGTCAATCGAGCGGCTGCTATCTACATCAGAAAGCGCCCACAAACTGGCGGAGCGCTTGTTAGCCCAGATGCCGCGCTCAGACCGGACTCGCAAGATCGCTAAGGACCTGGATCGCACTCGGGTGCGCCTGGATTTCCTGCGGCGCTATCACTCGCTCTACAAGGAGTACGCGCAGTCCGAACTGCACTTCGTGGACGACAACACTTTTGCCCTCACCCGGGCGCTGCATCCTGATGATCAAGCGGCCTTCGCCTTCGACACCTCGGTTTTCGACTGGAAGACCTACATCCAGGAAGTGCACTGTCCGTCCATCACCGCGCCGGTCCGCCGGATGGATGCCATCCGTAACAAGCGCGGCAATCGACCCACCACGATGAAGAACCTGAACAAGGACACCGCAGGCTCCGCGGCGCTGGCGATCTTCGACTTGGACGGCACGATCATGTCCACCAACGTCATCGAGCAATACTTTTGGGCTCGATTGCCAGAGCTTTCACTTACGGGTCAACTTGCCGAGGTGGGCCAGGTCATGCGACGACTTCCCGCGTACCTACGCGCCGAGCAACGAGACCGCGGCACCTTCCTGCGCTCGGTCTACCGCCGCTATCGAGGCGCTGATCTCGCCGCCCTGGAGCGTTTTGTCGATACGTCGATGGCTCCCCACATCTTGAGCAGGCTCTCTCCTGAGGCCGTACGCAGGATTCGGGAACATCGCGCCGCCGGTCATACCACGATCCTCATCACCGGCGTGGTGCGGCCGCTGACTCGGCCGATCCAGCCATTGTTCGACGTCATCGTCGCTGCCGAACTCGGCGTCGACGAAGAGGGCCGATGCACCGGCTTTCTCACCGCGCCGCCGTTGGTCGGTGAGTCCCGGGCTGCCTGGCTCAAGCACTACGCGGCGCTGCATGAGGTCGACCTCGACCGGAGTTTCGCCTACGCCGACTCGCACTCCGATCTGCCGATGCTGGAAACTGTGGGCAACCCCGTGGCGGTCAGCCCCGACATCCCGCTGATGCGGGCCGCTCATCGCAACCAGTGGTCGGTGGTGGAGTGGAAGATCAAGCCGATCATGCCGCGCTGGGCGCTGCCGACGTAAGGAGATTGGTAGATGGGCCGACCCGGTTTCGTCCTCGAGGTCGACGAACGCACTCCGCCACTGCTTGTGCCGGACGGGGATCGCTTTTGCCTTGAGAAGTTCCCGCTGGGGACCCGGGTGATCTACCCGGCCGAGTCGCTGACCCCGGTCCCCGGCCTCGGCGAAGCGATAAACGCTGCGCTCGATGCGCCGAGCGAGTCAGAGCCGCTTTCGGCGTTGCTGGAACCGGCAATGCGGCTGACGATCGCTTTCGATGACATCGGAACTCCGACGCCGCCGATGCGGCGTCCTGACATCCGCGGAAAGGTGATCGAGGCCGTGTTGACCCGGGCTGCGGCGGCTGGCGTCGACGACGTTGCTCTGGTCAGTGCGAACGGTCTGAACCGTCGGATGACTGCCGAGGAATTGCAGCACATCGTGGGTGAGCGCGTTTTCCGGTCCTTCTATGCCGATGGCCTGCTGACCAATCACGATGCCGAAGATGCCGAGAACCTGGCCAAGGTTGGGAGCACGGGGACCGGCGAGATCGCAATGAATGCGCGGGCTGCCGACTCCGACCTATTGATCTTCGTACATCTCGTCGCATCACCGCCCGCCGGTGGCATGGCGGCGATCGCCACAGGGCTCGGCTCGACCGCTACCATCGGCCAGCTGTCGGGCCTTCGGGATCGGGGGAGTGACGCCGCCGCCGAGATCGCGGATCTTGTCTCCTCGGCCGTGCGCGTCTTTCAGATCGATGTCGTGCTCGACAATGACGTTTTCGCCTCGCCGTTGGAGTTCCTGGGCCACCGGGAGTGGGAATGGAGCCTCCGGGACAGGGCGACGTGGTTCGGCGTACGCCGTGGCCTGGAATGGGCTCCGCAGCGTGCCCGACGTCGGCTGATGAACCGCGCAGAGGCCGACTACCACGCCACCCTGGTGATCGCGGGCGCGCCGGCGGCGGTCCAAGAGGCAAGCCGGGCCCAGATAACCGCCCAGCAGCTCGTTGAAGTGTCAGCGCCAGCCGATGTCGGGGTGATCGGGGTGGCAGCGCACACCCCGTACAGCGTGGACTCGGTGACCAATCCGATCGTTGCTGCGTGGAGCGGGCTCGCTGGTGCGTTCGGCTCGCATACTGGCACCGCGTTCGTCCGGCCAGGTGGCGCCCTGATCTTGTACCACCCGCTTCACGCCGAGTTCTCTCCGCTGCACCATCCGTCGTACGTGGACTTCTTCACAGATGTGCTGACCGTTGCCACGAACCCCGAACAGATCTCGGCCGACTACGAGGAGAAGTTCGCCAACGACTCCTGGTATGTCCATCTGTACCGCACGAGTCAGGCATTCCACGGCGTGCATCCGATCTACTTGTGGTACCAGATCGCGGCGGCCCAGCGACACTGCAGCGACATCGTGTGGGTCGGGGCTGACCGAGAGAGCGCTTCACGGTTGGGCTGTCGCGCCGCCTCCACGCTTGCCGACGCCCTTGAGATGGTGGCATCGACGGTCGGCCGTACGCCCTCGATCAGCTATCTGCACATGCCACCGCAGGTCCTGGTTGATATCACATGAGGACGGTCGGTCGGTGAGACGGACTGGTTGGGCGCGCTCGGCACCCGCGCGGGCGCTGCGCGAGTTCGTTCAAGTTGTCGGTGTCAAGAATGTGATGCGAAAGGAGCTGACCGCAGAGGTCTACGGGCTCGATGTGTTTCGCCGGCTGGATGGCCCGGCCTTGATCGTGGCCAATCACGCCTCACATTTGGACACGGCCGTGCTGCTGTCGACCTTGCCGACGCGACGCCGTCGCCACACCGCGGTGGCGATAGAGGCGGCCTATTTCTTCGACAGCTGGTGGCGGGCCAGTGGATCGGCCATCGCCTTCAATACATTCCCGATCCAGCGGGGCGCCGACGCGCGAGACAGCACTCCGGCCCGGTTGCTCGCCAACGGGTGGACTGTGGTGATCTTTCCCGAAGGCACCCGCTCCCGCGACGGATTCGTAGGCCGATTCCGGATGGGCGCAGCAGAGCTGGCAGTGGAATGTCAGGTGCCGGTCATTCCGGTTGGGATCCTTGGGACGTACGCGGCGATGCCGCGCGGCAGCCACTGGCCGTTACCCGGACGTCCGCGCGTGAGCGTACGGTACGGACAGGCGATCATGCCGCTGCCCAATGAGACGCCCAGCGAACTCGCCCCCAAGATCTTCGACGCAGTCAAGAAGCTGCTGGCCGAGGATGCTGCCACCTGGTGGAAGACGCAACGAGGCTCTGCGGATGTCGCTGAGCCGCCGGCATCGAGCTGGCGGCGCATCTGGCAGCAGAGTGACCCCCCGGTCAAGGGTGGCAAGACGCCGGACGCCCAGATCTGGCGCTGACGACACAACGACGCGGAACCACGGGCCGGTTAGGATTTCGGGCATGTCCGGTCACTCCAAGTGGGCTACGACCAAGCACAAGAAGGCTGTGGTCGATGCCCGCCGCGGGAAGCTCTTCGCCAAGCTGATCAAGAACATCGAGGTGGCGGCCCGGGTCGGGGGTGGCGACCCAGCCGGCAACCCAACTCTCTACGACGCAATCCAGAAGGCGAAGAAGAACTCAGTTCCCAACGACAACATCGACCGAGCCGTCAAGCGCGGTTCTGGGGCCGAAGCCGGCGGCGCAGCGTACGAGACCCTGATGTATGAGGCGTACGGTCCAGCCGGCATCGCGTTGCTCATCGAGTGTCTCACGGACAATCGAAACCGCTCAGCCTCCGACGTTCGGGTCGCAGTGACTCGGAACGGCGGGACCATGGCGGACGCCGGCTCGACTGCGCGGATGTTCGCCCGCAAGGGCGTGGTCATCGTCGCCAAACAGCAAGACGGTCGCAGCATCACCGAAGATGATCTTCTGGAAGCCACCTTGGATGCAGACCCTGAGGAGATCAACGACTTGGGTGACAGTTTCGAGATCATCACCGACCCGAGCAACACCGTGCCGGTACGCACCGCGGTGCAGCAAGCAGGGCTGGACTACGAGTCGGCCGAGGTCTCCTTTGTTCCCGAATACACCCAAGAGGTCGACGCCGCGACCGCCGAGAAGCTGCTGAAGATCATTGACGCGCTGGAGGACTCCGACGACGTCCAGAACGTGTATGCGAACTTTGATGCCTCCGACGAAGTGCTGGCGAGCATCAGCTAGCGCCTGACGATCGCCGATCACGCGCAGATCGGGTACCCACCAGCAGCCGGCCACAGGGGCTGCAACACTAGTTGCAGACGGACAGCGTGTCGCGGTCGCCATCGTCAGGGGGCAGCACATAGGCTGCCGAACATCTGTTCGTTTATTGAGGGGTTAAGGGGGATCGCGTGAGCGATCCGGTCACGCGACGCCTAGGGGAACGCATGCGGGTGCTGGGTATCGACCCCGGCCTTACCAGGTGCGGGCTTGGCGTGGTCGACGGCGTCCCGGGCCGGCAACCGCTGTTGGTCGCCGTCGACGTCATCGGTACGCCCCCCGAGCACGATGTCGCGCGTCGCCTAATGGCTCTTGAAGAGGTGATCGAGGACTGGGTCACCCGCTACCGGCCGACCGCGGTCGCCATTGAACGGGTGTTTGCCCAGCACAACATGCAGACGGTGATGGGCACCGCTCAGGCTGCCGGGGTGGCGATGCTCGTCTCTGCCAGGCATGGAATTCCGGTAAGCCTGCACACGCCAAGCGAAGTGAAGGCCTCGATCACCGGCTCCGGCCGTGCCCCCAAGGATCAGGTCGGCGCCATGGTGACAAGGATCCTCAAGCTTGAGGACACCCCGAAACCGCCAGACGCGGCGGATGCTCTGGCGCTGGCGATCTGTCACGTATGGCGTGGTGGCACCACCGCTCGGCTGAATGCGGCGGTGGAGGCTGCCGCTGAGAAGGCGGAGCGCCAGCGGAGCGCCTTCAGCAGATCCCGTTCACCATGCAGGCGAGATGCATGATCGCGCAGCTGACCGGCTTGGTCGCCCAAGTCGGACCCACGTCGGCCGTCATCGAGGTTGGCGGCCTCGGCATTCTGGCGGTCTGCAGCCCCAACACGGTAGCCGGGCTGCGGGTCGGACAGCGGGCAACGCTGGCGACGTCGCTCATCGTTCGAGAGGACTCGCTCACCTTGTACGGCTTCGCCTCGGCCGATGAGCGAGAGTTCTTTGAGGTCTTGTTGACCGCGACCGGAGTTGGGCCGAAGCTGGCCCAGGCCGCGCTGGCAGTGCTCAGTCCGGACGAGCTACGCACCGCGATTGCGACCGAGAACCTGCTGCAGCTGTGCAAGGTGCCGGGTATCGGTCGCAAAGGCGCGCAACGCATGGTCATCGAGCTCAAGGACAAGATCAATGCGGTTGGCCATGCCGAGGTGCCGGTACCCGCAGCCAGGTCATCCGCAGCGTGGCGCGCACAGGTGACGCAGGGACTGCAGGGCTTGGGGTGGTCAGCCAAGGATGCGGAGTCCGCGTGCGACGAAGTCGACCACCTGGCGCATGACGACCCACAGGTAAATGTTGCTGTCCTCATGCGGGCCGCGCTGCAGAGCTTGGCTCGAAAGTAGCGGTGTCCGGTGCGTCATGTGAGCGATGAGGACCTCGCTGGGCTCGTACGTCCTTACGCCGATCCTGACGAGAGCGCCGCCGAATCGATGCTCCGCCCCGACAGCCTGGCCGAGTTCGAAGGGCAGCCGCGGGTCAGCGAGCAGCTCGGTTTGGTGCTTGAGGCGGCCCGGCACCGCGGGGGAGTACCCGACCATGTCTTGCTGTCTGGCCCGCCCGGCCTCGGCAAGACGACCCTGGCAATGATCATCGCCGGCGAGATGAATGCACCGCTGCGGATCTCCAGCGGCCCGGCGATTCAACATGCCGGAGACCTTGCCGCGATACTGTCCGGGCTCGTCCAAGGCGAGGTCTTCTTCCTCGATGAGATCCACCGGATGTCTCGCCCAGCTGAGGAGATGCTCTACCTCGCGATGGAGGACTTTCGGGTGGACGTTGTTGTCGGGAAGGGCCCCGGAGCAACCGCGATTCCATTGGAAATTCCGCGATTCACGCTCGTCGGTGCGACCACCCGGGCCGGCTTACTGCCGGGCCCGCTGCGCGACCGCTTCGGCTTCACCGCTCAGCTCGATTTCTACGACGCCGTCGCCTTGGAGCACATCGTCCACCGCTCTGCAGAGCTGCTCGCAGTGCAGCTGGAGCCGGTCGGTGCCACCGAGATTGCCCGCCGCTCTCGTGGTACGCCACGCATCGCCAACCGGCTGCTCCGGCGGGTACGTGACTACGCCCAGGTCCGAGCTGATGGACGGGTGACGCGTTCGATCGCCCGTGACGCACTGGAGCTCTACGAAGTGGACGAGCTTGGTCTCGATCGCCTGGATCGCTCGGTACTCAATGCAATGTGCCGTCGGTTCGGTGGCGGTCCCGTCGGATTGTCCACACTGGCTATTTCGGTGGGGGAGGAGCGCGAGACCGTCGAGGAGGTCGCCGAGCCGTTCCTGGTCCGTGAGGGCTTCCTGATGCGCACCCAGCGCGGCCGAGTTGCGACACCGGCCGCTTGGCGTCACCTGGGCCTGGAGCCTCCCAGTGCGTCGCCGAGTGTTGTGGCCACACCTGACCTTTTCGCCTGACTCGCGCGAAGCCGTCCACACGGGTTGGCGATACTGCCGCACGATGCGGCTTTTCGTCGCAGACTGGGTAGAGTACGGCGGTCGGTTTCTTTCAGCAGAGGTCGCAAGACCGAGCAGCAGGAACAATTCATGGGTACTGCGCAAGCTGCGCAGCACCCCTCACAATCGGATCCCGGAGCAATGCAGCAATACTCGACCTTCATCTTCATCGCCCTGCTTGTCTTGGCGTTCTACTTCTTGATCTTGCGGCCACAGCGAAAGCGCCAGCAGGCCCTGCAACAGACGATGAACGCAGTAAGCCCGGGCAGCCGGGTGATGCTCGGCAGCGGCCTTTTCGGCACCGTCGTGGCGGTGGGGCCGAGACAAGTTGTACTGGAGATCTCGCCTGGTGCCGAGGTCACGGTGCTCAAGCAGGCGATCTCAAAGGTGGTCACCGACGAGGACGAAGACAACCTTGACGAGCAAGACGAGCTCGACGAGGAGGAGACGGCTACCGAGGAGCCAATTGAGCTCCGAAGTGAGCGGCCCATCGAGGAGCCGACAGCAGCGACCAGCAGCGAGCCCGCAGTCGAGCCCGACTCGTCACCGAGCCCGCGGGACTCGTCAACGACTGCCCGCGACTCGAAGCCTCCGACCGCCGACTGAGCCTTCCCCACAGCTAGGAAAAACACGCGAGTGGCAACGACGACTGGTCACCCGGGCCGCACCCTGATTGTGCTGGCCGTGTTGGTGGCTGGACTGATCACCCTGCTGGCAGTCAGCGGGACTTGGACCCCGAAGCTCGGTCTCGACCTCCGCGGCGGTACCACTATCACTTTGACCGCAAGGAACACCACCGGTGCCGGGGCCGTGGACCCCAACAGTCTGCAGCTCGCCAAGACCATCATCCAGAGCCGTGTGGACAGCCTGGGTGTCGGCGAATCCGAAGTAACCACATCCGGCGACAACCAGATCATCGTCACCGTGCCGAATGTGCAGCAGGACGAGCTGGTGCGACTCGTTGGCCAGACTGCGGTGCTGCGGTTCCGGGCGGTGTACGCGGCCGAGCAGGTGCAACCGCCGGAGCCGACATCCACCGCGACGACCGAACCCAGCCAGGGGGCGACTGCGCCGCCGAGCGGTGAAGCCACTGCTGGCCCCTCGGAGACTGCCCAGGCGCCGTCCGAGGAACCCAGCGCTCCGGCCAGCACACAGCCAGGCGCCACTGCCAACAACAAGCCGCTGCCCGCTTTGCCCACCGCCCCACCGGTCCCGTTGGATAAGGCCTGCGTCGCGGCCGATGGGAAGGGCACCCCGCCCGATAAGGCGCTGGGCTGGCAGCCCACTGAGGCCTGCCAAGCAGCATTCGCTGAGTTCACGTGCGAGACCAAGGTGACCGAGGTTGCTGACCAAGGCATGTTCGCCTGTAACCAGGAGAAGACCGAGAAGTACCTGCTCGGACCTACCCTGATCGAGGGAAACCAGCTGACCAAGGCGGTTGCGGGCATTCCGCAGAACAACGTCACCTGGGTGGTGAATCTGGAGTTCAACTCCGAGGGCGCCGCTGCCTTCGAACAGGCTACGCGGGAGATCTCGCAGAAGAGCGAGCCGCAGAACCGCTTCGCCATCGTACTGGACGGTGTCGCCATCTCGGCGCCGTCGGTCAACGAGCCCATACCGGGCGGCCGGGCCGAAATCTCCGGTAACTTCACCCAGAAGAGCGCGACCGAGCTGGCCAACGTGCTGAAATACGGCGCGCTGCCGCTGGCCTTCGATGTCTCCGAGGTCAACAACGTTTCCGCCACACTGGGCGGCGAGCAGCTGCGAGCCGGCATCATCGCCGGGATCATCGGCCTGGTACTGGTCGTCGGTTACTGCTTCTTGTACTACCGGGGCCTTGGGATCGTCGTCGTTGCCTCGCTCGCAATCGCGGGCATCCTGACCTACGCCAGCATGGTGCTGCTCGGCAGCTCCGTCGGTTTCGCACTGAACCTTCCAGGCATCGCCGGCGCGATTGTGGCCATCGGGATCACCGCAGACAGCTTTGTCATCTTCTTTGAGCGGATTCGTGATGAGGTCCGCGAAGGACGCAGTTTGCGCACGGCCGTCGAAACGGGTTGGCGCCGGGCGCGGCAGACGATCTTGATCGCGGACACCGTCACCATGCTCTCCGCTCTGGTGTTGTTCGTGCTGGCAATCGGGTCGGTGCGAGGATTCGCGTTCACGCTTGGCCTGACCACGCTGATCGATGTGGTGGTGGTCTTCCTCTTCACCAAACCGCTGATGACTCTGCTGGCACGAACCAAGTTCTTCGGAGGCGGTCACAAATTCTCTGGGCTCGATCCTGAACATCTCGGCGTTCAGGCATTGCCGGGCTCGCGGTCTCGACGGCCTGCCGTCAAGCGTCCGGCAGCCGTGAGCCAGGAGGGGGTCTGATGTCGAAGCTGGGCGCCATCGGGCATCGTCTCTACACCGGCGAAGTTTCCTACGACTTCATCGGGCATCGTCGACGCTGGTACGCCATCTCAGCGATCCTTATCGCCGTCTCGATCATCTCGTTGGCGTGGCGGGGACTCGACTTCGGCATTGAGTTCAAAGGCGGCGCTGACTTCAAGGCGGCGACCCAGGTCAATACCCAGACGGTCGACTCGATGCGGGATGCGCTTCGCAATTCCGGCGTTCCAGATCTCGACGAGGCGACTGTCAACACAATTGGCAATAACCAAGTGCGGGTGCAAACCCGCACCCTGGACCCAACAGAAGAAGTGCCCAAGGTTCGGGCCGCGATCGCCGACGAGGTTGGCATCAGTCCCGACCAGGTCGCGTACAGCCTCATCGGGGCCTCCTGGGGGAGCCAGATCACCGAGCGCGCACTGATTGCGCTGGCGGTCTTCCTCGTACTCGTTGGGCTGGTCATCGGAATCTATTTCCGAGACGCCAAGATGTCGGCCGCCGCACTCATCGCGCTGGTTCACGACCTGATTCTGACCATCGGCATCTACGCCCTTGTCGGCTTCACCGTCACGCCGGCGACCTTGATAGGCGTGCTGACGATCCTCGGCTACTCGCTCTATGACACCGTCGTGGTGTTCGACAAGGTCCGTGAGGACGTCCGCGACATTCGCTCTAGTACGACGAGGACCTACTCCGAGGCTGCCAACCTCGCCGTCAACCAGGTGCTGGTCCGTTCCATCAATACCACCGTGATCGGCGTCCTGCCGGTGGCAGCTCTGCTGTTCACGGGCACGGTGATCTTGGGTGAAGGCCCGCTGAAAGACCTCGCGCTGGCCTTGTTTGTCGGCATGGTGTCGGGCGCGTACTCCTCCATCTTCATCGCCACACCGCTCCTGGCTCAGATGAAGGAGCGGGAGCCCGACATGAAGAAGGTGGCAGCACGCGTCCGCGCGCGTCGTGCCAAGGAGAGCCAAAAGGATCGTGTCGTTGAGACGCCCAGCCCGGCGCTGGTCGCTCCGGCGGGAGTTGCCAGCACGAGTGCCACTGAGGATCCTGAACCGAGCAACGCCGAACTGGAGGAAGCCGGTTCGGCGGCCGGGAATGGCGCCAAGGGGGTCCGTGTGACCTTCACACCGGACGCACGATCGCATCGCGACGGGACGTCAAAGCGTTCCCAGCCGCAGAACAAACCCCGCAGCCAGCGGAAGAAGTAGCCACATGAGCCTGACCGAGCCGGCGCGCCGCCGGGACGGGTCGAGTCAGTCGTGGACGAACGAGGCGCTGGTCAGGCTGCCGGAGCGTACCGCCTCACCAGCCGTTGAGCTGCTGCGTCGCGGACTGCTGGCTTTGATGTTGTTGCTGGTTGTGGTCTTGATTGTGTGGTTTGACCGGGACTCCTACACCGACACCTACGACGGCCAGGTCAGTCTCATTGATGCGATCTACTACGCGACGGTAACCATCACCACGACAGGCTACGGCGACATCACGCCGGTGGCCCCGCATGCCAGGGTCGTGAGTGCAGTCGTCGTCACACCCTTGCGGATCGCGTTCCTGGTCTTGTTGGTCGGAACGACGCTCGAGGTGCTGGCCCACCACGGTCGTCGCATCTTCAAAGACGCACGTTGGAGGAAACGGATGCGCAATCACATCGTGGTCGTGGGTTTTGGCACCAAGGGCAAGAGCGCCGTGGAGACGCTTCAGAACAACGGCATGAACCCCGGCCAGGTGGTCGTCATCGACAGCCGGCCGTCGGCGATCACCGATGCGAACGTACGCGGGTACGCCGCCATCGAAGGTGACGCGACCCGCCGGGAGATCCTGCGTCGGGCAGAGATCATGAAGGCCCGCGAGGTGCTGATCACCGTTGATCGGGACGACTCGGCGATCCTGGTCATGCTGACGGTGCGCCAACTGAACCCTAGTGCGCACGTCGTTGTCGCGGTCCGTGAAGACGACAACGCCTCACTGCTGCGTCAGTCTGGGGCCAACGCGGTAGTGACATCTTCCGAAGCGGTCGGACGCCTGCTCGGACTTTCCGCAGTGAGTCCCCACCTCGGAACGATCATTGAGGATCTGCTGTCCAGCAAGGAAGGTCTCGAAGTCTGGGAACGGCCGGTGACCAGGGACGAGATCGGCCGCTCTCCGGGTGAGGTCGAGGGGGAACGGGTGATAGCGGTAGTCCGCAACAAGACGCTGCGCCGTTTCTACGACCCGACGGTGGCCACACTCGAGGCAGGAGACCAGGTCGTCGTCGTACGCCAGGCGGCCGAGGAGATTGAGCAGCAGGCGATCAGCGCAAGTCGACGGAATCGCGCGCAGCAGCAAAGCTGACAACCTTTTGTGAGCTGCTCGCGCATCGCGCTTTGGATCCGCCGCCGTCGTCGCTGCTCGCAGAGGAAAGAACGCCTCCGCTCGCTCCTCCTCCGTGCGGCGGCGCGCGATTCCCGACGCTCGCAGCTCGAGGTTGTCGGCAACGCTGTGCCAGGGGGTTGCAAGGGCCCGGAGGGCGACTTGTGCCGCTATAAGCAACCTGTTGTCTAGACTGGCATCCTGCTGAGGAGGAACGCGCTGTGAGCGATCACGGGGCGGCCATACGGTCGTCGATCCCAGAGGCCAGGCCGCCGGGGCCGAGAGGCCACGTCGCCCATGAGCCGCGCCGCGCCCTCATCCTGCCCGAGGCCGAGACTGATGACGCCGGCAGCGAGGCCGGTCCTAGCCTTCCGGTCAGGATTAGTGCCGGCGCTGAGCAGCAGCGGGTCAAGATGCGTCAGCGAATCGCGCGCCTCGGTTCCACTCGGCAACAGACGCCAGCGCTCGATCCCCTCTTCCGCATCATTCGCGCCAATCACCCGAAGGCCGACCTGGGACTCATCGAGCGCGCGTATCGCAAGGCTGAGCGGCTGCACAACGGCCAGATACGCAAGAGTGGGGATGCTTTCATCACTCATCCGCTCGCGGTGACCACGATCCTGGCCGAGTTGGGGATGACCGAGGCGACGCTGTGCGCGGCGTTGCTCCACGACACGGTGGAAGACACCGACTACACACTCGCGCAGCTGACTCGCGACTTCGGCGAGGAGATCGCGCTGCTCGTTGACGGCTGCACCAAGCTGGACAAGGTCAAGTACGGCGAATCGGCCAAGTCCGAGACGATCCGCAAGATGGTCGTCGCGATGAGCCGGGACATCCGGGTGTTGGTGATCAAGCTCGCAGACCGGTTGCACAACATGCGGACGCTGCACTACCTGCGGCCGGACAAGCAGTCCCGGATCGCCGGGGAGACGCTGGAGATCTTCGCCCCGCTGGCACATCGGCTCGGCATGAACACGATCAAGTGGGAACTGGAGGACCTTTCCTTCGGCACCTTGTATCCCAAGGTTTACGACGAGATCATTCGGCTCGTAGCCGAGGCTGCGCCGAGCCGTGATCAGTACCTGTCGCGCGTTATCGACCAGGTGCACGCCGACCTGCGCGCCGCGAAGATCAAGGCGAGCGTCACAGGACGACCAAAGCATTACTACTCGATCTACCAGAAGATGGTGGTTCGCGGTCGAGACTTTCAGGAGATCTACGATCTGGTGGGCCTCCGCGTACTTGTCGAGAGCAACCGCGACTGTTATGCCGCGCTCGGTGTCTTGCACGTCCGGTGGAACCCGTTGCCTGGCCGGTTCAAGGACTACATCGCCATGCCGAAGTTCAACATGTACCAGTCCTTGCACACCACGGTCCTCGGCCCAGAGGGGAAGCCGGTCGAGCTGCAGATCCGGACTGACGACATGCATCGTCGCGCTGAGTACGGTGTCGCAGCCCACTGGAAGTACAAGGAAGGCAAGGGTGCCGCACTGCCCGTCAAGGGTCCTGACGACGCCGGCGAACTGATCTGGGTCAGGCAGCTACTCGACTGGCAGCGGGAGACGGCCGACCCCAGCGAGTTCTTGGACTCGCTGCGCTTCGAGATCAACTCCAACGAGGTCTACGCGTTCACCCCCCGCGGCGACGTCATCTCACTTCCGCAGGATTCCACCCCGATCGACTTCGCGTACGCGATCCACACCGAAGTCGGGCACAAGACGATCGGCGCTCGCGTCAACGGTCGGCTGGTACCGCTGGAGTCAGCTTTGGCGAACGGCGACGTGGTGGAGATCTTCACCTCAAAGGCCGAGAGTGCCGGCCCCAGCCGAGACTGGCTTACCTTCGTTCGTAGCCCACGGGCGCGCAACAAGATCCGCCACTACTTCACTCGTGGCCGTCGCGAGGAGTCGATCGAAACCGGGAAAGAGATGCTAGCGCGACAGCTGCGCAAAGGCGGTCTGCCGCTGCAGCGGCTGCTCACGCTCGAGCATCTGACCGCGGTGGCCGGATTCTTCAAGCTGTCGGACGTCTCTGCCCTGTACGCCGCGGTGGGCGAAGGCACGGTCGGTCCCCAGGCCGTGGTGAACAGGCTGATCATCGTCGAGGGCGGCGACGAGATCGTCGCCGATGAGACCAGCGAGGATCGGGTCGTCACCGGGCGCCGCCGGCGCAGCAGCGGTGCCGGCGACTCCGGAATCCGCGTGATCGGCGCAAGCGATCTCCTCGTCAAGCTCGCCAAGTGTTGTACGCCGGTGCCCGGCGACGACATTTTGGGCTTCGTGACGCGGGGAGCGGGGGTATCGGTGCACCGCGTCGACTGCAGCAACGCAGACAATCTACGCGCCGAGCCGGAACGCCTGATTCCCGTGGAATGGGCGCCCAACGCCAAGAGCTCGTTCCTGGTGGCCATTCAGATTGAGGCGCTCGACCGGAATCGGTTGCTGTCCGACATCACCCGTGCTCTATCGGACCAGCACGTCAACATCCTGTCCGCGGCCCTGAACACCAGCAAGGACCGCATCTGCCGCGCCAAGTTCACCTTCGAGACCGCGGACCCCACCCACTTGGACCACGTGCTGCGCGCCGTACGCGGTGTCCCGGCGGTCTATGAGGCCTACCGCATTCACCAGTAGCTGCGTTTGATTGCCTCGCTCGCCAAGCTCGCTCCGCGCGGATCGCGCTTTGTAGCCGCCTACTTCGTCACACAGCTCGCCGCTGGGGCTGGTGCTCGCTTCGCTCGCGCAATTTTGATGTGGTTGCTCGCCGACGAGAAGCGTGTCGGCTAACTCCTCCTCAGCACGGCGGCGCGCGATCCGCGGGTCAGCCGCCGAGATCGCTCGCTGTTCGCTGGGCCTGAGCGAGCCATTCACGATACGTAGCAGCGGAGGCAGCAGCCTCCCGTGCTGCTTGCTGGTCGCCACGCGCTTCCGCCTGCGCGGCTCGTGCCTCGAGCGCGGCGATCTGTGCTTCCAACTTTGCGGCGGTGTCCGCTGCCCGCGCCTTCGCTTCAGGATTGCTGCGCTGCCAGCGCTCGTCCTCGGCAGCCTTGATGGCGTTGTCTACGGCGCGCAGGCGAGACTCCAATGGACGCATCGCCTCGCGCGGCACCCGTCCGATGGCCGACCAGCGTTCCAGGATGTCGCGGTACGAGGCGCGAGCCGCGCGCGGGTTACTGATCGGCAGCAGCGCCTCAGCCTCGGCCAGGAGTTTTTCCTTCGCTTGGGCGTTGGCCCGGAATTCGGTGTTCTGCTCCGACAGGGTCGCCTGTTTGGCCATGAAGAACCGATCTTGGGTTTCGCGGAATCGTTTCCATAGCAATTCGTCGGAATCGCGCGGGGCCGGGCCGGCTGCCTTCCAGCGGGCCATCAGATCCCGGAAGGCACCCGTCGTCGGGCCCCAGTCGGTCGAGGAAGCCAATGCCTCAGCCTCGGCGACGAGCTTCTCCTTGATCACCCGCGCCGCCTCGCGCTGCTCGTTCTGCTGGGCGAACTGGGCTTTGCGGCGCCGCGTGTAAGTAGTACGCGCACTGGAGAACCGGTGCCACAGTGCGTCGTCGGTAGCACGATCGAGGCGCGGCAGCGACTTCCACTCTTCGAGCAGCAGACGAAAACGGTTGACTCCGCCGCGCCAGTCATTTCCAGCGGCAAGGCGCTCGGCCTCCACGACGAACCTCTCCTTTGCAGCCCGCGTCTCCTCCTGCTGCCTGGCTCGTTCGGCTTTGCGAGCGGCACGCTGGCTGGCGATCAGCGGAAGCAGTGCCTCCAACCGAGCGTCCAGCCCATCCAGATCACCCACGGCACGAGCGTCAGCGACGGCAGCGCGCACCTTGGTGATCGAGGCAACGGCATCATCGGGTGCCAGCGCCCCCGTTGCAATCCGCCGCTCCAGAAGCGAGACCTCAAGCTCCAGTGCCTCAAACCTGCGGGTGAAAAATCCCAGGGCCTCGGGCGCCGGGACATCAGGCACCTGCCCGACGGCGCGTTCTCCAGCGGACGTGCGAACGTAGACCGTGCCATCGCTCTCTACCCGTCCGAAGGCGGCTGGGCCCACCGCTTCAGGCCCAGCTTGTTCGGTCATAGCCCCATCCTGCCCGATAGCTCGAATAGTCTCGAACGCGTGCTCATCGCCTCATTTCCTGCCGGACCGTGGCAAACCAACTGTTATGTGGTGGCCGCGACCCCAGGCGCCGAGTGCGTGATCATCGACCCGGGAATGGATGCGGTAGCCGGCGTCACTGAGTTGATCCTGGAGCACCGCCTCAAACCCGTAGCCGTGATGCTCACCCATGGGCACCTTGATCACATGTTCTCCGTCACACCCTTGTGCCGCTCGTACGACTCGACGTGCTGGATTCATCCCGATGATCGCGTGCTGCTGACCGACCCGTTGAGAGCCATGGGGGCCGAGGTTCGGCTGATGTTGCAGCGCTTGACGGGCTCGGCAAACTTCGCCGAGCCGGAGGAGGTACGGGAGCTGACTGATGGCGCTGAGGTGGCGGTCGCAGGCCTCAGCTTCGAGGCGATCCACGCCCCCGGGCACACGCCTGGCTCGACCATGTTCGAGATCCCTTACCAGGCGCACGCCGAGATCGATTCAGTGATCTTCTCCGGCGATGTCTTGTTTGCCGGCTCGATCGGCAGAACTGACTTGCCAGGCGGAAACCTGGCCGACATGCTGAAGAGCCTGCGTACGAAGGTGCTGCCGTTGCCGGACACGGTCGCCGTGCTTCCAGGACACGGCCCGCAGACGACCATGGCCCGCGAGCGAGTCGGCAACCCGTACCTGCAGAACCTCGCAGAACTGTCCAAGGAGTAGCGCGTGAGTCGCCCCAAGCCGCTGTCGGGCTTCCCGGAGTACACACCGGAAGGCCGGATCGTCGAACAGTTCGTCCTCGACCGGCTCCGCCAGTCCTTTGAACTGCACGGTTTCGCCTCGATCGAGACCCGGGCCGTCGAGCCGTTGGACCGCCTGGCCAAGCAGGGTGAGATCGACAAGGAGGTGTACACGGTCCAGAGGCTGCACAGTGACCCGGACGAACCAGCTGATCTTGGTTTGCATTTCGACTTGACTGTGCCCTTCGCCCGCTACGTGCTCGAGAACGCTCACCAGCTTGCCTTTCCTTTCCGGCGCTACCAGATCCAGAAGGTCTGGCGAGGTGAGCGCCCGCAGGAGGGCCGGTATCGCGAGTTCACCCAGGCTGACGTGGACATTGTGAACGCCGAGACGCTGGCAGCACACCATGACGTGGAGCTGCCTCTGGTCACCCTGGCCGCGCTTGAGCGACTCCATATTGATCTTGGCCTGCCGCCGGCCCTGATGCGGGTGAACAATCGCAAGCTGGCCCAGGGTTTCTATCTCGGTTTGGACATTGCCGATCCTGCCGCGGTGCTGCGGCACGTCGACAAGATCGACAAGATCGGACCTGATCGGGTGATCGAGGAGTTGATCAACGATGTCAAGATCACCGAAGGACAGGCTCGACGCTGCGTGCAGTTGGCCGAGATCCGCTCCGCCGATGCCTCGTTTGTCGCCGAGGTGCGCCGGCTCGGGGTCAAGCATGATCAGCTCGACGAGGGTCTCGACTTGCTGAGCGAGGTGGTGGCCACCGCCGCCCGCCACGTGCCCGGTCGACTAATCGCGGATCTCAGGGTCGCCCGTGGACTCGACTACTACACCGGCACCGTGTATGAAACTGAGCTCGTCGGGTTCGAGTCCTGGGGGTCGATCGCCTCCGGCGGTCGTTACGACTCGCTGGCCAGTGACGGCCGGATCACCTATCCCGGTGTCGGGCTCTCGATCGGGGTCACCCGGCTATTGGCCCCGCTCTTGTCCAAGGGAATGCTGCGAGCTTCCCGGCCGGTTCCGACAGCGGTGCTCGTCGCGGTCGACACCGAGCAGACGCGCGCTACGGCCATCGAGGTCGCTGAGCAGTTGCGTGCTCGCGGGATCTCCACAGAAGTGGCGCCCCGGGCGGACAGATACGGCCGCCAGATCCGCTACGCCGACCGCCGCAGTATCCCCTACGTGTGGTTCGGCGGAACTGTGGCAGGGGAGGTCAAAGACATCCGGACAGGCGAGCAGATCGCCGCGGATCCAACGTCCTGGATGCCGAGCGCGGCAGACCTGAAACCGTCCGTCGCGAGTCTTACGCCATCGAGCTAAGACTGCGGACTGCTCGGTCGATCCGATTCCAGGCGCGGTGACTCAGCTTTCGCGACTTCGATTGTCCCCTCGGCGTCCCGTTGAGGTCGTTGTACGCAATATGCAGCTCTCTGCCGAGATCGGTAACGGTGCGCCTCATCTCGTACAACTCTTCTGGCGAGAAGCCCATGAGAGTACGCACCGGTGGTGGAAACTCGGTCGTTGCGAGCCGATCATCAAAAGCGCTGCTGTGGTGTCCCTCTTCATAGATGTGCGCCAGCCGGTGCTCCTCGAGGAACGCCGCGAAGGTGTCCCAACGGTCAGGATGGGCCTTGTTCAGCGCATTCCAGTCGCTCTCCGCGTAGAGGCTGATGGCGTCAGCGTCGTCCTCGATGCTGGTGATGGTGCGATGCGGAATCTCGTGGTATTCCGCGAGCTCGAGAGTCCGTGAGTCGTGGGCGAGCAGCAGAGCCGGCGTTCCGGACAGCAGCGCCGCGATATTGCCGTGGATGCGGGTGCCGAAGGAGAAGTCGTACTGCGAAAGGTGCTCGAACCAGGTCTTCGGATCCAGGAAGAACCGGACGCGGTCGGATCGGATCAACGGATGGTCGAGGGTGATCGGCGCTCCTGAGGCAGCCATGGCACTCATCTTCTTGCCCTTGGGATAGCTGCCGTACAGCATCAGTTCGAGGGTTTGAAGGTTCTGGGCCATGTACACCAGGTGTCGGAAATGCTCCGCGGCGTAGAGCGAGATTGGGCCCATCTGGGGAACATACGGCGACACGTTAAGGGCGATCGGGGAGTCAAAGGTGAGAGAGTCGGCCTTCTTCTCCACATGGAGGTCAGGACCGTACATGAACATCGAGGGACAGCCGATCACCTTGATGTGTTCATCGCCGAAGCCAAGCGACTTCAAGAAGTCGCGGGTCTGCTCACCCCGCACTCCGATCGAGGGTGAGCGATTCAGCACAGCACGGACAAATCGGGTGGTCGCCGGCTTGACGCGGTCAGCACCTTTATAGACGCCGGCCAGCGAAGCCTGTGACCCGACGCCCAGCACGGTCACCGGAATGGTCAGTTGCTCGATCAGGTTGCTAAGCGCGTCCAGGGTGTCAAGGTAGGTGGTCCGGAACGCGTTGGCGAGGGGAATCACGACATGATCGAACCGCGAGTTGATGACGCGGGGGTGGCTCCTGGCCAGACCCGACGTCTCCAGGTCGGTGCCAGGTGTCGACAGCAACCGGTACACCGCCTGGCTGAAGACCAGGTTGCCGGTGTTGTTGCCGATGAGATTCTGCCGGTACGTCGTATCGGCGTCCGCCACCGTGAACGGATTCTTGTGTGCACGGATCAGAATTTGAGGCATAAGGGGGCAATCCTCGCGTCTGGGTGGAGCCTGCGTTGGGGAGTCTAAGACACCGTCCGGCCCGCCGGGCCGAAAACGACAAAGTGGCGCGGCGTGTCGCCACTTCGAGCTCGGGCGCCGCTGATATAGGCGGAATTGTCGGGTAGTCGGACTAGGGTCCCAGCATCGTGACACGGATAACTCGACAAGATGTGCTGCGCCGGCGATTGGCGACCCAGCGGGTGCAAGGTGCAGGTCTACCGAGAGCGGCGGATGTCGTGCGGTTGCTGGGCTGCGTGCAGTCGCAGGAATACGCCCATGCTCTCTGGTCGCTTGGCATGCGGACCTCTGGGCTCAAACTTGCGGATGCGCAGGCCGAGTTCGACCGCGGAGACTTCCTCCGGACGCACATCTTGCGCCCGACCTGGCACCTCGTCGCCACCGAGGACATCCGTTGGATCCTGGAGGTCACGGCGCCACGAGTCCAGAAGCTCAACCAGACCATCTACCGGCGGGAGCGTCTCGATCCGGCCACCTTGGACCGCGGCCTGGCACTGATCGTCGAGGAGCTGCAGGGAGAGCGGTATCGGACCCGGACCGAGCTCGGCCAGGCGTTGGCTGACCGACGCATCGTGAGTGAGCGCCTCGGGCTGGCCTACATCGTCATGAATGCCGAACTCGAAGGAATCATCTGCAGCGGGCCGATGCGCGGCGCTCAACAGACCTATGCACTCTTGGATGAGCGGGCCCCGCGCTCGCTAGATGCGGACGCGCTGCGAGCGTCGGCAAATCGCGGATACCAAGCGCGATGCGCGAGCAGAACAAGAACAGGAGATGCCTCTGAGCTGGCGCGCCGATTCTTCCTGGGTCACGGCCCGGCAAGCGTCCAGGACCTGGCCCGCTGGTCCTCTCTCACCATCAGCCAGTGCCGTGAAGCTCTGGAGGCGATCAGAGACCGGCTGGACTGCATCACTGTCGAGGGAGTCGAGCTGTGGTTCGACCCGGATGCACCACAGGTGGGTCCGTCAACGGACGCTCTGCTGGTACCGCTGTACGACGAGCTCACCCTGAGCTATCCGTTGATCAACTTTCCGCAAGCGAACGGCCATCCGCATCCGCCAGACGAGGATTTGTTCGTAGGCTGCGTGATCATCGCCGAGACGAATGTCGGTACCTGGCGGCGTACGGTGCAGGGTCGAAAGATGATCATGGAAATTGCTCTGGCTCCAGGTATCGTGGGAAGCTCACGCGCTCTCGTCGAGGCTGCAGCGAGCAAGCTGGCGACCTTTGTTGGGAAGGAACTGCAGCTGACGATCACCGGCTGACGACTGCACCAGCTTCGTGGGGCGCCGCGCGAGCAGAGACAAAACCGGGGGAGCCGATAGGGTGACGTTCAATTCCGGCGTAGGAGGAGATCGTGACCGTGCGGTCGTCCGGCCATACCGTTCTGGCCTCGGCGGACAGCGACGTCTATGCCTCGCTTCGCAAGCGTCCCAGCTCGCGCGCGGCGCGATACGCGATGGGCCGAGCGCTGCGGCGCGAGGTTCCGCGCAAGAGCCTGGCTGGGTGGCGGGCGCCGGCCGATCGTCCCGATCCGATCCAGTTGATCATGGAATCGCACCAGGGGCGCCTCGACTGGCTGATACCGGTGCGGGTGGCCCGAATGTTGATTTCGCCGTACGGGTTCCTGCGCGGCACGGCGATCGTTATGGCCGAGGACGTGGCGCGGCTTCCGGCGACCGGCATCACCCCCGTTGTCTGTGGAGACTCACATCTGGGCAACTTCGGCTTCTACGCCTCACCCGAGGGCGAACTGGTCATCGACCTCAACGACTTCGATGAGGCCCATCCGGGCAGCTGGGAGTGGGACTTGCGCAGACTGGTCGCCAGCATCTGGGTGGCGGGGCGGGAGAACGGGTCCTCGGAGGATCAGTGTCGCTCCTCGGTCCTGGCGAGTGTCGCGGCATACCGCACCGAAGTTCAGTTCCTGGCCGAGCAGCCGCTGCTGATGCGCAGCTACAACCGCCTCGATGTCAGCCGGCTGCACGAGACGGCCACGGAGAAGTCGCTTCGGGATGAAATTGAGCGTTCCGCCAAACGCGCCCGCTCGCGCACCAGCGACCGCGCGCTGCCGCGGTTTACCGTCGAGCGCGACGGCCAACGGCACATCGTCGAAGACCCACCGTTGATCACCCGACTGGGTGATCAGGAGTACCAGGCGGTCGCTGCGGCGCTGGACGACTACCTTCATACGCTGGCGCCGCACTGGCGGCGTGCGCTCGGTGGCTACACGCTCATCGATGTCGCGCATAAAGTCGTCGGCGTCGGCAGCGTGGGCCTGCGAGCATACGTGGCACTGCTGGAAGGGAGCAGTCCAGACGACGTGGTCTTCTTGCAGCTCAAACAGGCGCGTCGCTCCGTGCTGGCGAAATACGTGCATGGCGATTCTGCATGGCACGCGCATCAGGGTCAGCGGGTCGTGGAGTATCAGCAGGCGTTACAGACGGTCAGCGATCCACTGCTCGGCTGGACCACAGTTGACGGGCTGCAGTACTACGTTCGGCAGTTCCGCAATATGAAGGGAACCATCCCGTTGGACGCGATCGATGCGGCGGCGCTCACCGACTACGCCGGCATCGTCGGTCATCTGCTGGCGAAGGGTCACGCTCGAACGAGCGGTGCTTCCATGATTGCCGGCTACGCGGGGGCCACCGACAAGTTGGATCGAGCGCTTGCCAAGTTCGCACGGGCCTACGCCGACCAGACTGAAGCTGATCATGCGGAACTGGTGAAGGCGGTTCGTCGCGGTGCTCTTCCGGTGGTCGAAGGTGCCTTGGAGCAAACCGGTTCGGCCTTTCGCCCGTGACAAGGCGTGGCGGCCCGTTATTGGGAACGGCCGGGTCGCCAGAGCACGCCGAGACCGATCACAGCGAGGGCACCAACGAAAAGTGCTCCGATTCCCGCTATGGCGAACCCGCGCGTCAGGATCCGATCGGTGTTGGTGGATCTTTCTTCACGATCGGATGCTCCATCAAGTGGTGGTCGGGGACTGCGCAGCATGGGGGGTGCGATACCAGTCGGCAGATTGCCGCTGCACAACGTAGTGATGAGCCGGCTCACAGCGCGGTCGCCCTCGCCCTCAATGCCCTCGATCGCGAAGATCACCCAGGTGCTTCCGATCTCAGGGTCGAGGCCACATGCATCCGAGCCGCGCGACGAGGCCACCACCTGATCGCGGTAGACGGTGCCCTTGTAGACCCGGTCGACGCTGAAGCGGATGTCGATACGCGCGTCGCTAGCACGGCCTATCTCCTCTTTGCTGCTGACAGTGCCGCGGAAGACTGCATCCGCCTCGCGCAGAGCTCGACTTGTTGAGATGCCGGCACAACTGCAGGCGAATGCTTCTGTGGTATCGACGAGTGCGACGCAGGTGCCGAGCAGCAGCGAGGCCACAAGGGCCAGCAGGCGCACCGTGAGCCTCCTCACCTGGCCAGTCTGGGTTGCCTTGGTGCCGAATACAAGATCGCTAGACCAGGCAGCTACGCCCTAGGTTTCATCACAGTGCACACTCGGGTTCCACATCTCGAAAGGGCCGGCAGGGTTGTCCTGCCAGACCCAGGCGTGCAGCGAATAGAACGGTGGCAGATCGTACCGGTTGGGTGCGTCGGTGAAGTTGAACTCGCGTCCGAAGAGCATCGGCGGTGCTGCAGTGACCGCGTTCCCGAACCCCAAACTTGGTGGCGGGAGTTGGCTGGCGTCCCAGTCGGACTTGATCACGACATACTCCAGCGCGGCCAGGTGTAGCCGGCCGTGCCGGTCAGGTGCATAGACCAAGGCTTCAGGATGCGTGGCCTCGATCGCCGGGTTCTTCACCAGATCACCGTTGACGTAGTGCACTCCCATTGCGCCCATCTGCGGCTCGGCGATGCAGGTGATTCCAGCAGTATCGGCCAAGATCGAATAGCCGGCCTTCTTGGCGACGGTCAGGCTCTGGTATTTGGCTGTGGCCGAGCGGTCCGGGGCAGTCAAGGCTGTGGTCTGGTGTTGCTCGCATGCGAACGCGGCAACCGCTTGACCCGTCAGCAGGACGGCGCTGGTGCTCGCAACAGCGAGCGTGCGGAGCAGTCTCATGATCCCTCCTGCACCTGGTAAATCTCCTCAGCGACGAGACCATGCGCCTCGCGATGAACCGTCGCCGCTGCGTCGGCGTTGGGGGCCTCAACGAGGCAAAAGATCTTTCCGTGCTTTCCGTCCACCCAGTAGCGCAGATAGCTGACGTCGTAGCCTCCTTGGGTTTGTAGATCCGCCTGATGAGCTTTGCCAACGTCCTCGAAGGTGACTGCACCATCGAGGCTGTGGACGTCCATGTAGAGCGGCATGGCTCCTCCTTCGGTCGGAAGTTTGAAAACGACCGTAGGAGCGCGCGACCTCCAACTCATGGGAGCTGATCTCCCATGTTGACGAGACGACTACCTAGGTTTCGTGGCCGCCGATGCCGATACCGACACGCGGTCGGAATGGGTCAGGCCCAGCTTGTGCGCCTCCTTGGCAGCGTCGTTGCGTGTGGTGGCGCCGAGTTTGCCGAGGATCGCGGATACGTGGTGCTCGACCGTTCTGACCGAAATGAACAAGCTTGCGGAGATCTCGTCGTTGGACTGGCCTTGGGAAAGGAGTTCGAGGATTTCCTGCTCGCGTGCGGTTAGCCCTCGTGGGTGCGCCTTGGTTGCCGTACGCGCACCTGCGGGAATGGAGCGGATGCCGAGGTCTCGCATGGTCCGGCGTACGAGTCGTGCCGCCGCGTCGGCACCAAGATCAGTAAGCCGGGCCAGCGACTCTCGAAGCAGAGCCTCATCCATCGTGTCCAGCAACGCAAGCGCGGCTTCGTAGCTGTAGCCCAACTGATCCCAGAGTTCGGCGGCATGGGTAGCATCGCCGGCGACCTGTGACGCGAATGGCTCAAGATCAATTGGGTACGCGATTCCGGTGAGGCGTCGCGTCCACAGCGCCACCCAGCCACGTGAGACTGGCGGAACACCAGCCGAGACATCCCGGACCCGGTTCAGCTCCGATGCGGCCGCATCCAAACGACCCTCGAGCCAGTACGCCTCGGTTCGGGCCAGCCCTGCGAGGACTAGCCACTCCGCTTCGTCGATACGAGTGGCGCAGTGAATCGCCTCGTCCAGGTAGGGCCAGAATGCGTCCTGACCACGGCGCGCCATTATCTTGGCCAAGCTGCAGAGCGGGTTTAGACGGTTCACCGGGGAAAGCGTGTGCTGATGGAGCAAGACGTGACTAAGGGCTGCAGACTCGTTCCAGCGGCCCAGCTCCTCCCAGACGCGGGTGCGCTCGCCCTGCAGGCACACGGCGTAAGTGCCGATTTCGTGCTCCTCGCAGTAGGCCAGCGCCCGGGTGTAGCACTGCTCGCCCTCGTCGTGTCGAAGGTCGGTGCTGTACATCATGTACATGTTGGCGAAGGCCCGCCCGGCCTGAACCTCGTCCTCGGCGTCCAGCGCCACATCGAGCGCTTCCTGAATCAGGGCCGTCCAATCGCCGCCAACGCCTTGGACCGCTTCTGCTTCGGTGTTGAGGGCCCCACTGATCACGGCGGGCAGGCCGAGGGGTTCGGCGATCTCGCGAGCCTGCCTGGCCAGTGCGATGCCTTCCATGTGTCGACCATTGCTCATGCGATGGTAGGCGAGGCCTTCGTACGCCCATGCCAGTTCCGGGCTTGGTCCCAACGGTGTGACGATCGCCAGCGCGGCCTCGGAGGCTTGTACCGATTCCGGACCACGGCACAATCGCCACATTGCTTTGGACAATTCACGCATCGACTGCGATTCGTGTCCCAGATCTCCTGCAGTACGCCATAGCTCCAAAGCTGCAGTACGTATCTCCGCTGACTCCTCCCAACGGTCCAGCAGCGCTATCTCATGCGCGAGAGCGTCCGAGAGTTCTGCCCGAGTGCGGATGTCGGCGTCAGTGGCCGACCGCAGCGCACGCTCCAATTGGGATGCAGCCTCTCGATGGGACCACAGTTCGGAGGCGCGACGCCCGGCGCGAGACCCGTACCGCAGGACGAGGTCCCTCCGGTCAGCACCCTCGGCATGGAATGCCAATCGAGCATCGTCCTCGCATCCTGAGGAGAGCAGCGCATCCAAGATCTTGGTGTGAATAGCGGCTTTTCGGTACGGGGGAACGGCTGCCTCGATCGCGACGCGTGCTATCTCGTGGCGGAATCGAAGATCATCTCCGTCCTTGATCAACAGACCGTGGCTGATCAACTCATCCACCAGGAGCGGATCGTCGATCAACGACACCAGCAGCCCGGACTGCATGCGGGAACCGATCAGTGCGGCAGTCTTGAGCGCATCGCGTGCCGACGAACTCAACGTCCTCGTCCTGGCGAGCACAGCATCACGAATCGACACCGGCAGCGCGTCGCTGCCGGCCTGCAACACCTCGGTAACGAAGAAGGGGTTACCGGCGGTCAGCCGGTGTAGTTCCGCCGCGTCGATACGTGTGCCTTGCGCCAGTGTGGCGACGCCGGTGACCGACAGCGTCGGCAGGCTGAGCCGGCGAGTCGCACGTTGACTCGCCAACGCTCCGAGCGTGAGACGCAACGGATGGTTGGCCCCGATTGCGTCGTCCCGATAGGTAGCCAGGAGAAGCACCCGCAAGTGCTGGATCCGCCTACCGAGATAACTCAGCAGATCCAGCGTTGCCTCATCGGCCCAGTGCACGTCCTCGATGACGACGACGGTGAAAGTTTTCAGGTCGCCGAGTTGTCGTAGCAGCGCGCCATAGAGCTGATCCCTTTTCGCGTCAGCGCGGCAAAGCTGGAGCAGCTCACCATCTATCTGGCTGGCGATATCAAGCAGAGGTCCGAGCGCGGCGGGCGTAAACAAACCATCGCAGCCTGCCCAGAGCCAGCGAGCGTCGCCCAACTCCTGGGCGAACTCTTCCAGCAGCGCGGATTTACCGATGCCGGCCTCGCCCGAAATGAGCACGAGCCTGCCCTGCCCCTGACTTGCCTCGCGCGCATATTGATGCAACGCGGCCAGCTGGCTATCGCGCTCGATCAGCCGCATTCGTTGATTGTCCGCCTCATTGACATGGAAGACCATCCCTCTTGATCAAGTGAGTGACAATCTGGGCTACTGGTAGGCAGCGGCCTGGATCCGGTAGAGCTCCGCGTACGGGCCATCGCGCTGCATCAGTTCCTCGTGGCTGCCGACCTCGGCCAGTCGCGAGCCGTCGAGGACGACGATGAGATCGGCCATCCGTACGGTGCTGAATCGGTGCGAGACCAAGATCGTGATGCCGCCGGCATCGTTGCCCGGCGATTCGTCGAGGTGCGCCGCAGCTGCGTAGCGTTCGAACAACTCATGTTCGGTCTCGGCGTCCAGCGCCGCCGTCGGTTCGTCCAACACCATCAGCAGCGGCAGGGCGCGCATGTACCCGCGGGACAGCGCCAGCTTCTGCCATTGGCCGAAGCTCAGCTCCTGACCTTCCGGCCAGGTCGGGCCTAGCTGGCTGCGTAGGCCCGCTGGCAACCGCGCGACCACATCGCCGGCACCCGCCCTCCACACCGCATCGATCACCGCAGGCTCATCGTCGAGTTTGGGCAGATCCCCGAGGCCGACGCTATGTTGTGCGCTGAACTCGAACCGGAAGAAGTCCTGGAAGGCGCCGGTCAGCCGGCCGCGCCACTCTGCCGCCGACATGCGGCGCAGCGGTTGGCCGTCGATCAGGATGTCGCCCGAGGTTGGTTCATACATCTTGGCTAGCAGCTTCACCAGTGTGGACTTGCCGGCGCCGTTTTCGCCGACGATCGCGACGATTGCGCTGGCGGGCAGGTGCAGTGTGATGTCCTGCAGCGCGAGGCGGTCGGTCCCTGGATAGGCAAACGACACGTTCTCCAAGCGGATGCCGTCGACCAGTCGGTCCGGGACCTCGACATCGGTGTTGGCGCTCAACGCGGCTGTGTAGTTTTCCAGCCACACCAGCCGCCTCGATCCATCGAGCCAGATGCCGCGCAGGAAACCGATCTCGCCAATGGTGCCACCCACATACCCCGACAGCCGCGCACCCGCGGCCAAGATCAATAACACCGAGCCGACCGAGGCATGTAGCCCGACGACGACGAACGCGATGGCGCCGACGTAGCCCAACCCGAAGATCGCCCACGCCACCGAGTGCGAGATCGCCGTCCCCCAGCGGGCGCGCGACACGGGCCCGAACCAGCGTTGCCATTCCGTACGACGCCGGCCAGCCAGATCGTCACCGATGCCGGTGACCCGCACCTCCTTCGCGGCAGCGGCGCTCGTCGCTGTGGCGAACAGGTGCTCAGCAAGCCGGTTGTGCTGAGCGAACCGCTCCTCCACCTGCCGCTCGACTCCCGGCCGCCACGCCGAGCTCAGCACGGTCGGCACCGCGAAGACCACCAGCAAGACGAGCAGCGGGTCGATGCTGGTCAGCAACGCGATGGTGATGATGACGCGTACGATCCAGCCGATCGTGTTCAGCACCGACGCGTACATGTGGTCCAGCACGAACACCTGGTTGCGGAGTACGGCCAGTCGGTCGAGATAGTCATGTCGTTCCTGGAGTTCCAGCCCCGATACCGACGCCTGGAGGGTGGCGACATGTGTCTCGAGCGCGATCGTGACGCGGTCGCGGAACCGGCGGGTCAGGCGCGTAGCAAGCACTCGCAGCAGCCAGGTGAGGGTCGCCGACACTGCCATCGCCGCCAGTGTGGCGAAAAGTAGGACCGCGTTGCGCGCCATAAGCGCATCGGCCATCAGCTTCAGCCAGAGGGCGAACAATGCGTCGGGCACGGCCTGCAGCAACGTGAGTATGACCACCAAGACGACCAGCCTCGGCTCGTGCGTATAGCCGATCTTGCACAGCCGCCACATCGACGACAGCGCTGGCGGCAGGTCGTCTCTAGGAGAGGACATCGAACACGACGCCTTCCTCATCCATGGTGGCCTCGAACCTCTTGGCCTGGAGCTGGAACATCGTCTTGTAGCGACCGCCCAGCGCCATCAGCTCGTCATGACTACCGAGTTCGACCACCCGGCCGTGCTCGAGGACGCAGATACGGTCCGCGTGCCGCACCGTGGAGAAGCGGTGCGAGATCAGGATCGTGGTGACCTCGCGGGTCGCCTGCAGCACCCGGTCGAATACCTCTGCCTCGCCTCGAACATCCAGCTGCGCGGTCGGCTCGTCGAGCAGCACCAGCCCAGCGCCGCGTCGTACCGCACACAACGCGCGGGCGAGCGCAACCCGCTGCCATTGGCCCCCTGACAGGTCGATGCCGTTGCGGTATCCCTTGGCCAAGGGTGTGTTGAGATCGGCAAGGTTCTCCGCGCCTGCATCGAGGAGCGCGGCCCGAATCTCGTCGTCGCTGGCCTCCCCCGCCGGGTCGACGTTCTGGCGCAGGGACAATTCGAAGCGGACAAAATCCTGGAAGACTGCGGCGACCCGGCGCCGCCAACCGGACAGCTCGAGGCTGCGAAGGTCGACTCCGTCCACCGTGATCGTCCCGTCGGTCGGGTCATAGAGACGGCAGAGCAATTTGGCGAGGGTGGTCTTGCCGGCGCCGTTTTGGCCGACGATCGCCAAGGATGTGCCAGCAGGCACGGTGAGGTCGAGTCCGGCAAGGACAGCGAGCTTACTGCCGGGGTAGGAGAACGAGACGTCACGGAAGGAGGTTTCCCGACTCGGCATGCCGGTAGCCGGCTCGTGCCCGACAGTGAGAGCCCCGAGCGGCGCCATCGCCGGTCCGAGCCGAGCTACGGCCGCAACCGGAGCCGCCGCCCCGTCCATAACCCAGTTGAGACCGCCGAACGCTATGAGACTGACCCCGAACGCTACCTGCGTGTACACGACGAGCTGATCGAGTGGAAGTCCGTTTGAGAGGGCACTAAAGCCGAGGGCGGCAAACACCGCCGCGTTGGCTGCGATCACAATGATCATGCACCAGAGCACCGACTTCTCCCGCAGCCGCGTTGCGCGGTACTGCAACTCGTACAGCCGTTTGCGGCGCGCGATGAAGCGCTCTACCGTCCAACCGGCGAGGCCGAAGAGTCGCAGCTCCTTTGCCGGCTGCGGATCGACGGCGAGTCGGTAGGCGTAGTCCGCGTGGCGCTGGGCGGAGCGCACTTCGGGAGTGTTCCGGTCCCGCCAGACCCCGCTCTCGCGCAGCAGCCAATGTGTCGATCCCCACGCCACAACCAGAGCCAACGCTGCCCACCAGGCGAACCCGATGAGGACGACAGCCGAAGCGACACCGCTCACGGCCGCAACCAGACTCGTGGCGAGGAAGTCGACATTGAAATACATCGGGGGACCGGTCATGCCCCGGTCGAACTCGCGCGCGGTGGTCAGATCGTCAGCAAGGTCGGGATCCTCCAGGTGTCCGATGCCGGGTGGTTGCACGCAGGCGCGGATCAGCGCCTCGTTGAGCCAAAGGGACACCTTGTTGCCAAGGTTCATGCTGACCGCGGTCTGGATCGGATTCAAGATCAGCATGAGCACGAACACCACACCAGTCAGTGCAAGTGCGCCGCCGACCGGCCGACCCTGCTGGACCGCGCCGACCGTAACGCCGATAGCGACCGCAAAGATCGCGGGCATCGCCCCGTTCAGGAGCAGCAGCGCCCACCAGATCGCCGCCAGCACCGGGTCGGCTTTGGGCAGCACGGCAAAGAATTGCCACTCCTGCCTCGCCCGCAGCCGCCTGAGCACGAATACGACTCTGCCACTTGCCTGCGACATTCCCTGCTCGGGCACCTCAGTGGTTACGACGCTCGATGGTCGGCGGGCCTCGCAGCGGCGGGGTCTGGATAGCGGGGTCTACATAGGTTGCTGACGGTCTGCATTGGTAGCAACCCATGTAGACCGCAGGCAACCTACGTGAACGTAGCTTTCGGGAGCACAGCGTGTGGGCGAGGGCGCGGCGAAAAGCGGTACGGGAGGATAGCGGCTGGCCCGTAGGATCGGATCTCGCTCCACTCACGAACACCCGTTCGCCGCTGGCGCCGGAGGTTGCTCCGCTCCCGCCCGAACTTCGGAAAGGAAGCAGCTCGTGATGCGCACACATGGCGCTGGCACGCTTCGTGCTGACCATGCCGGAACCACGGTGACTCTGACCGGTTGGGTAGCCCGCCGCCGCGATCACGGGGGAGTCGCATTTCTTGATCTTCGGGATGCATCTGGTGTCGTGCAGGTTGTCGTACGTGATGAGATGTTGGCCGCGTCGGGCGCCCACGAGTTGCGCAACGAGTACTGCATCCTGGTCACCGGTGACGTGGCATTGCGACCCGAGGGCAACGCCAACACCGAGCTGCCAACAGGTGAGATCGAGGTCGTGGTCGCCGAGCTGGAAGTGCTGAGCGCCTCCGGACCGTTGCCTTTCCAGATTGACGAGCGTGTGAACGTCGGCGAGGAGACGAGGCTCAAATACCGCTACCTCGACCTGCGACGTCCAGGGCCGGCCGCGGCGATCCGGCTGCGTAGCGAGGTCAATCGCGTTGCCCGTACGCTGCTGGCCGAGCGCGGCTTCGTCGAGATCGAGACACCGACCATGACGCGTTCCACCCCGGAGGGAGCGCGCGACTTTCTGGTCCCAGCGCGGCTCAAGCCGGGCTGCTGGTATGCGCTGCCCCAGAGCCCGCAGCTCTTCAAGCAGCTCCTCATGGTGGCCGGCATGGAGCGGTACTACCAGATCGCCCGGTGCTACCGCGACGAGGACTTCAGGGCAGATCGGCAACCCGAATTCACTCAACTCGATGTCGAGATGAGCTTCGTCAGCCAAGACGATGTGATTGAGCTCACCGAGGCGCTGATCACCGTGATCTGGGAGCTGATCGGTGTGGAGGTCGCCACCCCGCTGATCCGTCTGACCTACGCCGAAGCGATGAACCGTTTCGGCACCGACAAGCCGGACCTGCGGTTCGGACAAGAACTTGTCGAGTTGACGGACTACTTCGCTGCGACGCCGTTCCGGGTTTTCCAGGCGGACTACGTCGGTGCAGTGGTGATGCCGGGTGGAGCGAGCCAGCCGCGTAGGCAGTTGGACGCGTGGCAGGAGTTCGCCCGGCAGCGCGGGCACCGTGGCCTGGCGTACGTGTTGGTCGGCGAAGATGGCGAGCTCGGCGGCCCGGTAGCCAAGAACCTCTCGGAATCGGAGCGCGCCGGTCTGGCTACAGTCGTCGGCGCCGCGTCGGGGGATTGCATCTTTTTTGCCGCCGGTCCACGCGTCTTGGCGCAGTCGCTGCTCGGAGCCACCCGGCTGGAGATTGGGCGTCGGGTCGGGCTCATCGATGAGAACGCCTGGGCGTTCTGCTGGGTGGTCGACGCTCCGCTCTTCGAGCCGGCGAGTGTCGCGATGGCAGCGGGCGAGGTCACTGTTGGAGCAGGCGCCTGGACTGCGGTACATCATGCGTTTACGGCGCCGCAGCATCTGGAGACGTTCGATACCGATCCGGGCTCCGCGCTCGCCTACGCGTACGACATCGTCTGTAACGGCAACGAGATCGGCGGCGGCTCTATCCGTATCCATCGGCGAGACATCCAAGAGCGGGTCTTCGCCGTGATGGGGTTGTCGAGGGAGGAGGCGCAGGAGAAGTTCGGCTTCCTGCTTGATGCCTTCAACTACGGTCCACCGCCCCATGGGGGAATCGCGTTCGGGTGGGACCGGATCTGCGCTCTGTTGTCGGGGACCGACTCGATCCGCGACGTCATCGCCTTCCCGAAGACCGGAGGCGGCGTGGATCCACTGACCGACGCTCCCGCGCCGATCACCGCCGAGCAGCGCAAAGAGGCCGGAATCGACGTTCAACCAGACGTCTGACGTCGGCCCGAGCCTCGCGCACTTTTCTGAAGGTTGAGCCCCACAGGAGACGAGTAGATTCAGGCCCAAGTCTCCTCCACTCGAGTGAAGGACAGTAAGAATGGCCGTTGAGTTCCTGACGACGCAGGACGCCAACTGGGACCTGGAACGTGCGGCCTTCAATATCGTGATCGACCAGCAGCCGGCCGGTATTGCATTGCCCTGGAGTGCGGACGAGGTTAGCGATGTTGTCCGTTCCGCTGGGCGCCGAGGGCAAACGCGTCGCCGCCCAGCGCACCGGACACCTGGCGGCGCCTCTCGGCCCGCTTACCGACACGGTGCTGCTGCGCACCGCCGGCCTCAGCGACGTCCAGATCGATGACAGTCCAGGCACGGCGCGCGTCGGTGCCGGCACCCTGTGGGGCGACCTCGTCCCTCGGGCATCCGAGTTGGGCCTCGGCGCCCTGCACGGCTCGGCGCCGGGCGTCGGCATCGCCGGCTACACGCTCGGTGGTGGTCTCAGCTTCTACGCTCGCAAGCGTGGCCTCGCCTGCAACCGGGTCACCGCAATCGAGCTCGTCACTGCCGGGGGGTGAACAGGTCCGCGTCGATGCCGAGCACGAGCCTGATCTGTTCTGGGCGCTGCGTGGGGGCGGTGGCAGCTTCGGTGTGGTTACTGCGCTCGAGTTCGAGCTGCTGCGGTTACGCGAGATCTACGCTGGGGCCCTCTTCTATCCGGCCGAGCAGGCGGGCGACGTCCTGCACGGCTGGCGTGAATGGACCGGCGGTGTGCCCGAGGAGATGAGCTCGATCGGACGGCTCATGAACTTCCCACCGATCCCGGAGATACCCGAACCCGTCCGCGGCAAGTCATTCACGGTAGTCGAGGCTGTCTACTGTGGCGATCCAGCGGATGGACAGGAGCTGGTGGCACCGCTGCGCGAACTCGGCACCGTCGGCAGGGACACGATGGCCGTCCAGGAGCCCGTGGGGATCGCCGAGCTGCACATGGATCCGCCTGAGCCGGTGCCTTACTGGGCGGATTCTGTGATGACCGGTGAACTGCCCGCCGCGGCGATCGACTCGCTGCTGGAAGCGGTCGGGGCAGACTCGGGCTCGCAGCTGCTCGTGGTCGACCTGCGGCGCCCTCTCGCGGATACCGCAGGGCGCTGGCGCACTCGCCAGCCTGCCGGGCTCGTTCCTCGCCTTCGGTGCAAGCTTCGTCCCTATGCCGGAGGCGATGGCGCCGACCCGCGCCTGGCTGGGTGCCTTCAAGGCTGCGCTGGAGCCGTACGATGCCGGTCGCTACCTCGACTTTGCCGAGGAGCGCTTCGAGATGACGCAGGCGTTCCCGCTAGAGACTGTCGACCGGCTTCGCGAGGTCAAGCAGCGTTACGACCCCGAGAACGTCTTCCAAGCCAACCACCCGGTCACCGGCTGGGAAGGGCGAGCACGCCCTTCCCAGCCTCGTGCAAAAGCGGAACGTGGTCACATACGACATCCAAATCGGCGATTTCGTTGTAGTGTGCTGATCACTTCCGGGACGAGCCCAGGCCGGAGGTGGGTCGGGTCCGCTATGTTGACGCGTCCGCGACGGCTTGCAGCTCTCGAGTCATATCCTCGACTAGGCCCGGGCGGCCGTGAAATTGAGCTGGCGTGTTTTGGAACAGCAGGATCTTCCATTCGCCGTCGTGCTCCTCAGCGACGACTGTCTGGTGGGAGTTCGTCTCTGGGTTGATCGCAGTCCGGCCAGGCGGGACCAATCCAGCAATGGCTCTCAAGATCATGGCCTGAGTTCCAAGCAGCCGAACGGAGTGCACCTTTACGGCATAGTGTCCGGTTTCATGGTCGGCGAAGATGTTCGACATGTCGGCTTCGATCTTCTGCTTGTCGGAGCTCACGCTGCCGTCGAATCCAATGACCACGCCGTCTGGAGCGAACGGCTCAGCCATCGCGCCACCATCGTGATCGTTCCACCCCGCGATCAGTCTGCCGTACAAAGCCCGCACTTCGTTCTCACCCATGGTGCGCATCATGCTCCTTCGTGTTGGGGCAGTGTCCGTAGGATCGCTGGCGATGAGCGAGGATCTTTTCGGCGGCACCGTCGGCGGTCAGACGGCCATACCCAGTGGCAGCTTGGCCGACACCGACCGTCCCGGCCTGCCGCTCGCCGTACGGATGCGACCGCGCACGTTGGAAGAGATCGTCGGTCAAGATCACTTGATGGCGCCCGGATCCCCACTCCGCCGGCTTGCCGCGGGCGAGCCGATGTCTGTCTTCCTCTGGGGACCACCGGGGGTTGGAAAGACAACGATTGCAGCCGCGGTCTCGCGTCAGAGCGACTCGAGATTCGTGGAGCTCTCCGCAGTCACCGCCGGTGTCAAGGAGGTCCGGGCGGTACTCGACCAGGCGCGCCGGGATCTGCGTACGGCGCGACAGACCGTGCTGTTCATCGACGAGGTGCATCGCTTCTCCAAAACGCAGCAGGATGTGCTACTCCCCGCTGTGGAGAACCGGCTGGTTACGCTGATCGCCGCGACCACCGAGAACCCCAGCTTTTCGGTCATCTCGCCGCTGCTGTCACGATCGTTGTTGCTGACCCTCAAGCCACTCACCGATGAAGACATCTCGAATCTGCTGGATCGGGCCCTGATTGAGGAACGTGGATTGGCTGGGGTCTACCAAGTTGAGCCAGACGCGCGTGCCATGATCGTGCGCCTTGCCGGATCCGATGCACGGCGCGCGCTGACGTACCTGGAGGAGTCGGCAGCTGGCGCAGCCGCCGTCCAGCAGACCGTGATCACGACCGACATGGTCGAGAGTGCGGTGGACAAGGCAGCGGTCCGTTACGACCGTGCCGGCGACCAGCACTACGACGTGATCAGCGCATTCATCAAATCGATCCGAGGCTCGGATGTGCAGGCCGCGCTGCACTATCTGGCTCGGATGATCGCAGCGGGGGAGGATCCGCGCTTCATCGCCAGGCGGCTGGTGATCTTGGCCTCGGAGGATATCGGTCTGGCCGACCCAACCGCCCTGCCAACAGCAGTCGCGGCCGCGCACGCCGTCGAGTTTATTGGGATGCCTGAGGGCCGGATCAACCTCGCCCAAGCGGTCATCGCGCTTGCTCTGGCGCCGAAGTCGAATGCGGTGATCAAAGCGGTTGACGCCGCGCTCGCCGACGTCAACGCCGGCAGGATCGGATTGGTGCCGCGGCATCTGCGGGATGCTCACTACACGGGCGCCAAGCGGCTCGGACATGGGCGGGACTACGCGTACGCTCACGACGAGCCGCACGGTATCGCGTCTCAGCAGTACCTGCCGGACGAGCTGATCGATGCCCGCTACTACATCCCGACCGAGCACGGCGCTGAGGCGGCTATGGTGACGAGGCTGGCACGCATCGAGGAGCTATTGGGCCGCCCCGATGGCTAGCTAGTAGGGTGCTCGGAATCCCGGCGGCGCTGGGCCGGGCCGCAGGGTAAGGTCACATAGTCACGCCGAGCGTCGCGCTTCGCACTGTCCACAACTAGAAGGAAATCCGATGTCCGTAGGGGAGATCGCAGGCCTGATCGCCGCCATTGCCTTCGTTGCCCTGGTGGCGCTGACGGCTGTGCCGTTGCTCAAGCTCGGGCGTGTGCTCGAGGAGGTTCGGCTTGCGGTGCGCGACATCGGCCATGAGTCGGTGCCGATTCTGACCGAGCTGCAGGGCACCGTCCGCGCCACCAATGACGAGCTCGTCAAACTGAGCGTGGTCACCGACGACGTCGCAAAGGTGAGCCGGAACGCGACCGTTGTGAGCGAGAATGCCGCACAGATGACCACTTTGTTCTCAGCGACCCTCGGCGGACCGTTGGTCAAGACGGCGGCGCTCAGTTATGGCATCCGAAAGGCGATTCGTGGCAATGGCTCGAGCCGCCGTAAGGCGAAGCGGAGTGTGTGATGTTCCGACGCTTGTTCTGGTTCGCGATAGGCGCCGGCGTCGCGGTCTTTATGATCATGAAAATCCGGGCGTATCTGAGGAAGGCGCGCCCGGAGGCGATCGGTCAGCGTGTTGCCGAATCCGCGAGCGGCATCAGCGAGTCGGCCCGCGGGTTCGTCGACCGGGTACGAGCCGGAATGGCCGAGCGCGAAACGGAGCTTCGCGAAACGCTCGGCCTACCCGATGATCAACCTTGACGCACGCCCGTTCTTGATTCATCACCCGAGGAACACGTCATGAAAACCGCCGAGATTCGGCGCCGCTTCCTGGATTTCTTCGCATCGCGTGATCACGAAGTCGTGCCGTCAGCACCGCTGCTGTACAACGATCCAACCCTGTTGTTCGTCAACGCCGGCATGGTGCCCTTCAAGAAGTACTTCATCGGCGCCGAGACGCCGCCCTTCAACCGTGCGGCGAGCGTGCAAAAGTGCGTCCGTACTCTCGACATCGACGAGGTCGGCAAGACGACCCGCCATGCGACGTTCTTCCAAATGAATGGAAACTTCTCCTTCGGCGACTACTTCAAGGGCGAGGCCATCCGGTACGCCTGGGAGCTTGTGACCGGTTCACAAGCCGGCGGCGGATACGGGTTCGACCCCGGCAAGATCTGGGTCACCGTCCTCCACACGGACAACGAGGCCGCTGCGCTCTGGGAGAGCATCGCGGGCCTGCCAGCTGAGCGGATCCAGCGGCGCGGCGTACTCGACAACTACTGGCATATGGGCGTCCCGGGACCCGGTGGGCCGTGCAGCGAGATCTACGTGGACCGCGGCCATGAGTACGGCCCGGATGGCGGGCCGGTGGTGGACGAAGATCGCTTCCTGGAGATCTGGAATCTGGTCTTCATGCAGGAAGAGCTGTCCAGGGTTCGGAGCAAGGACGACTTCGACATCGCCCGCGACCTGCCGCGGAAGAACATCGACACCGGGATGGGTCTGGAGCGCGTCGCCTACCTGTTGCAGGGCGTGGACAACCTCTACGAGATCGATCAGGTCTATCCGGTGATCGACCACGCCGCTCAGCTCGCAGCCAAGCGATACGGCGACCAGCACGATGACGACGTACGGCTCCGAGTGGTCGGCGACCATGTCCGATCCGGGCTGATGCTGATCACCGACGGCGTCACCCCGGGCAACGAGGCGCGAGGGTATGTGCTGCGCCGGCTGCTTCGTCGGGTGGTACGCGCCATGCGCTTGCTCGGAGTAACCGAGCCGGTACTGCCGGAGCTGCTGCCGATCAGCCGCGATCTGATGGCTGAGTCCTATCCCGAAGTCGCCTCCGACTGGCCACGAATCTCGCAGATCGCGTACGCGGAAGAGGATGCCTTCCGGCGGACCCTGGCAACCGGTACTCAGATCTTCGACCTGGCCGTTGCCGACGCCAAGCGCGGCGACCAGACAGCGCTCAGCAGCGAGCGGGCGTTCCAGCTGCACGACACGTACGGCTTCCCGATCGAACTCACCTTGGAGATGGCCGCTGAGCAGGGCCTGAGTGTGGACGAGCCAGGCTTTCGACGGTTGATGCAGGAGCAGAAGGATCGCGCCAAGGCCGACGCCAAGTCCAAGAAGGCAGGCGCTCAGGCGGTAGAGATCTACCGTGAGCTGCGAGCTCTCGGAGCTACGCCGTTCACCGGCTACACCGAGCTCAGCACCGAGTCGAAGGTTCGCGGCATCGTCGTGGACGGCATGCTCGCCGAGGCTGCGGAGGAGGGCGACGTCGTCGAGGTTGTGCTGGAACAGACGCCGTTCTATGCAGAATCTGGCGGCCAAGATTCCGACGCTGGCCGGATCGTCGGCGATGGTGTCGAACTCGAGGTGGTCGATGTCCAGCGTCCGGTGAAAGGCCTGATCGTGCATCGCGTTCGGGTCAAGCAGGGCGAACTGCTCAGCGGCGCTCATGTGTTGGCAGCCGTTGACGGTGAGTGGCGGCTAGGAGCCTGCCAGGCGCACTCGGGCACTCACGTCATGCACGCGGCGCTGCGGCAGGTGCTGGGCCCGACCGCGCTGCAGAGCGGCTCGTACAACAAGCCGGGCTACCTGCGCCTGGACTTCGCCTGGCAGAGCGGGCTCAGCAAGCAGGTGCGCTCAGACGTCGAGGAGGCCGCCAACCAGGCGATCCGCAAGGACCTGAGCGTGTCCGCGAGCATCATGCCGCTGGCCAAGGCTCGCGAGATCGGTGCGCTGGCGCTCTTCGGCGAGACCTACGACGAAGACGTCCGGGTCGTTGAGATGGGTGGCCCCTGGTCGCGGGAGCTGTGCGGGGGCACTCATGTCCAACACACTGCCCAGATCGGACTGGTGACGATCACCGGCGAATCCAGTGTCGGATCGGGAGTTCGGCGCGTTGAGGCGTTTGTCGGCATCGAGGCGTTCCGCTACCTCGCGAAGGAGCGGTCGCTGGTGCTGGAAATCAGCGAAGCGCTCAAGGTGCAGCCCGAGCAACTTCCAGACCGGATCGGCAAGCTCGTTGCGCAGCTCAAAGACGCCGAGAAGCGGATCGCGGATCTGCGGAGCAAGACGGTGTTGTCCGACGTCGGCAGCATCGTCGCCAAGAGCCACGACATGTGGGGCGTCGGCTACATCGCCCACCGCGCGGACGGCGTGTCCGGCAACGACCTGCGCACCCTGGCCCTGGAGGTACGTAACCGCGTGCAGGACTCGGCCGCGGTGGTAGCCGTTGTCGGGGGAGCCGTCGACAAGCCGAGCGTGGTCATCGTGACCACCGAGGCCGCCCGTGACCGAGGTCTCGACGCCGGGGAGCTGGTACGCGTGGCCGCTGAGACGCTCGGAGGTCGTGGTGGGGGCAAGGCCGACATCGCTCAAGGTGGCGGCACTGACGGGGCGCGCGCCGAGGATGCCCTCAAGTCCGTGGAGTATGCCATCGGGCGCACGCTCCAATCATGACGGTCGCGCGTGGAGGGCCCCTCGGCAAGGGGCTCGGTCGCGCGCCGGAGAAAACGTGGTGGTCGGGTTTGGCGGCACGCCCGGCGTGGTGGAGCACAGGTTTCGAGCATCTTAGGTTTGCTCCGGCGCGCCACCGAGCCCTTGCCTTCGGGCTGCGACTGCGTGGCCGTCACGGGCGGCGTGCTTCGATGGCTGAGCTCACGGCCTCGGCACCTGCGAACGTGCTGCTCAGGCGAGCCGCCACCCGGCCCCGGCGTTTTCCCGGCACCTGGCACTGTTCCCGGTCGCTCCGTCGCCTGAGCTTTGCCCGCGGGCCGAGTGAGGACTTGGATTGATGCGGCGTGGCGTACGGCTCGCAGTCGACTGGGGGGACGCGCGCATCGGGGTGGCGGCGTGTGATCCGGAGGGGACGCTGGCGTATCCGGTGACGACGGTCCGGGCAGGGGCGGCCGAGATCGCCGACTTGGTCGCGCTGATGGCTGAGTACGAGCCGATCGAGGTACTCGTAGGTTTGCCGAGGAGCTTGAGTGGCGGTGAGGGTCCGGCGGCGGCGAAGGCCAGGGAGCGGGCCAAGAGGCTGGCCGGTGCGATCCGCGTACCGGTCCGGCTGGTGGACGAGCGGCTGACTACCGTTACGGCCTCGCAACGGCTCCGAGAGGGTGGAAAGCGGGCCAAGGAGCAACGGGAATTGATCGATGCGGCGGCGGCGGTGGCCATCCTCGAGCATGCTTTGGCTTTTGAGCAATCCGGGGGAAAGCCTCCGGGAGAGCTAGTATCAGCTCCTGGCGGCCCGGTCACCGACGGGCCGGACCTGCCTGACGGCTCAGGGCAGGAGAGTCCTCTGCAGACCTGAGGGAGATCAGCCAGCGTGTCATCGATGCTCGACCCGGAGGTTCCGCCGAGTCAGGCGAAAGAGGTCGCGCGTACCGCCAAGGGTTGCCTCGCCGTGTTTGTTGCCGCCGCGGTGCTCCTCCTCGGCGGCTACTTCGTTTGGGACAAGGCCAGCACCTTCTTGTCCACCTTTGGTGAGATTCCTGACTATCCGGGCCCGGGCAACACCAAGATCACTGTCGACGTTCCCGAGGGCGCCTCGCTGGATGTGATCGGCGGGCTCCTGGTCGAGAAGGACGTGATCAAGTCGAGGAAGGCTTGGGACAGGGCGGTGCGCACAGAGGAGCGGGCGACCAGCGTTCAGGCCGGCAGATACCTCATGAAGACCCAGATGCCCGCCATTGACGCACTCCGGCTCTTGATCAATCCGGGTAGCTCGAAGATTCGTCTGCAGTTCACCATTCCAGAGGGACTCCGACTCACCTCTCAGGTGGATGCCTTGGTGAAGGGCACCAAGATCAAGAAGTCGGCGTATGAGAAAGCCTTGGCCAAGCCAAGTGCGCTCAAATTGCCCAAGTACGCCAAGAAGCGACCGGAAGGTTTCCTCTTTCCCGACACCTACGAGCTGACCGCCGACTCGACGGCGACCTCGACCCTGAAACAAATGGTTGATCAGTACAAGTCGGTGACACGCGAGATCGAGTTCGAGGCCGATGCGAAGAAGCTCAAGCGGTCACCGTACGAGGTGCTCATCGTGGCCAGCATCATCGAACGCGAGGTGAATCGGGAGGAGTACCGGCAGAGGGTGGCCCGGGTTCTCTACAACCGGTTGGACAAAGGCATGAAGCTTCGCCTCGACTCGTCGGTGGTCTATGCGGAGAAGCTCAAGACCAACACGACCACGAAGGAAGACCGCAAGAGCAAGTCGAAGTACAACACCTACCGTTACAAGGGATTGCCGCCCGGGCCGATCTCGGCCCCCGGGAAGGCCGCACTCGAGGCGGCGGCGAATCCTGACAAGGGCAAGTGGCTCTATTTCGTCACGGTGAACTTCGATACCGGCGAGACGAAGTTCGCGGATAACCAAGCCGACTTCGAGAAGATCCGGCAGGAGTTCCAGACCTGGTGCCAGTCCCATGCCGGCCGCTGTGACAGCTGACCGCGGCTCGCTGGGTGGGGTTCGTCATTGTGCGGTTCTCGGTTCGCCCATAGAGCATTCGCTTTCGCCTGCTCTGCACCGCGCCGCGTATACCCAGCTCGGCTTGAGGTGGACCTACGACCGGGTTGAGGTTGATGAGGACCGGCTCGCCCCGTTCGTCTCAGGGCTCGACGCTTCCTGGCGTGGCCTCAGCCTGACCATGCCGCTCAAGTTTGCGGTTCTGGAGCTCGGTCACGTGGATGAGTTGGCGAAGCTGGCCGGCGCAGGTAACACGCTCGTCCTGGAGGGTGGCGAACGGTGGGTCTACAACACTGACGTGGGCGGGTTGATCTGGGCGGTCGGTCAGGTGGCCGCGGCACCGTTGCCGCGGGTGACCATCTTGGGTACTGGGGCAACCGCACGAGCGGCGCTGCTCACCGCTACGCACCTCGGCGCGCAGCTGGTAACCATCGTGGCGCGTACGCCAGCCCGAGCCGAGGCGCTCCGGACGCTGGCTGACGAGTTGGGCCTCATGCTGGACATCAGGCCGTGGTCGACGCAGATTCCAGCCGCCGACCTTGTCGTTTCGACGGTTGTCTCTGGAGCCGCCGATAGCATCGCGCAGGCCGTGGCCGGCAGCGCACCGCTGATTGTCGACATCATCTACGATTCGTGGCCAACTGTCCTTGCGGCGGCGGCAGAGCGTGTCGGCTGCACGGTCGTCAGCGGCCTCGATCTGCTGGTCGGCCAGGCGTTGCTGCAAATCGAGCTGATGACCGGCCGTTCCGTTGGAGCCGACGTCCTTTACGCGGCCCTTCCCACCGAGGTGGAATCCCGACCGCCCGAGCGACGACGCGTGCCAGACTTCTGATCATGCTCAGATGGCTGACGGCTGGCGAGTCGCATGGTCCGGCGCTGGTGGCAATCCTTGAAGGGCTGCCGGCTCATGTGCACATCACCAGCGGCGATATTGCTGATGCCCTGGCCCGCCGCCGGTTGGGGTTCGGGCGTGGCGCGCGGATGAAGTTCGAGGCGGACGCAGTCACCATTCTGGGCGGAATCCGCCACGGCGAGACGCAAGGCGGGCCGATCGCGATTCAGGTGGCCAACAGTGAGTGGCCGAAGTGGCAGTCGGTGATGGCGGCCGACCCCGTCCCTCCGTCGGAGCTCCAGGGTCAGGCCCGCAACGTCGCCCTGACCCGTCCCCGTCCTGGCCACGCTGACCTGGTGGGAATGCAGAAGTACGACTTCGATGAGTCCCGCCCGGTTCTGGAACGTGCCAGCGCCCGGGAGACGGCGGCCAGAGTGGCGCTGGGACGGGTCGCAACCGCCTTCCTGCAGCAGGCACTTGGTGTCAGCCTGTTGAGCCATGTCGTTGAGCTCGGTACGGCAAGGGCCCCGGCCGGGGTAGTACCGGCTGCTGCGGACGTCGCCGCCATCGATGACGACCCGGTTCGCTGCTTCGACCGGCTGGCGAGCGCCGCGATGATCGCTGAGGTTGAGCGTGCGCAGCGGGACGGTGACACGCTCGGGGGTGTCGTTGAGGTCGTGGCCTGGGGGCTGCCACCCGGGCTTGGTTCCCACGTTCACTGGGATCGCCGCCTGGACGCGCAACTTGCGGGTGCGTTGATGGGCATCCAGGCGATCAAGGGTGTCGAGGTGGGAGACGGATTCGAGCTGGCTCGCAGCCGAGGCAGCGCAGCCCACGACGAGATCGTTCCGGGCGAGCACGGCATCGCACGGGCATCTCACCGCTCCGGCGGCACCGAGGGAGGCATGAGCACCGGTGAGGTGCTGCGGGTCCGTGCAGCGATGAAGCCAATATCGACGGTGCCGCGCGCCCTGCGTACCGTCGACGTCGCCACGGGCGAGGCTGCGGTCGCGCATCACCAGCGTTCAGACGTTTGCGCCGTACCGGCGGCGGGTGTCGTTGCCGAGGCAATGGTCGCCTTGGTGCTCGCCAACGCAGCACTCGAGAAATTCGGCGGCGACTCGGTAACGGAAACCAGGCGCAACTACGAGAGCTATCTCAAGCAGCTGGCCGATCGCGGACTTCAGGTCCGGCCCCAGCCATGAGCACCCAGATAGTTCTGATCGGTGCCCCGGGCTCCGGAAAGAGCACTGTCGGAGCCTTGCTCGCCGACCGGCTGGGCGTCACCTTCCGTGACGCCGACGCCGTCATCGTCGAACGGGCCGGAAAGTCGATCGCCGAGATCTTCACCGACGACGGCGAGGCGGTATTCCGCGCCCTGGAGGAACAGATAACGGCCGAACTCGTGGCGCTACCCGGCGTCTTATCCCTCGGCGGCGGCGCGGTGTTGTCGGCCGCGACCCGGGCAACCCTGCGTGGCCATCGAGTGGTCTGGCTGCGGATCGGCCTGACGCAGTCCGTGAAGCGGGTGGGTCTCGACACCGCTCGCCCGTTGCTGCTCGGCAACGTCCGCGGCCAGCTGCTCAAGCTCCTCAACGAGCGAGCCGCGCTCTACTCCGAGGTAGCAACCGAAGTGGTCGACACCGACCACACGACCCCGGCCGAGGTCGTAGAGATGATCATGAACGCGCATGTGGCCCATCGCTGAGCCGACCTGGATCGCGGTTGAGGCGGAGCGGCCCTACCAGGTGCTCGTGGGCTCTGGACTGCTTGCCGAGGTTCCCGCCCTACTCGGCGCGGGCGTACGACGGGTCGCATTGTTGCATCCGCCGACGATGATCAAGACGGCCGAGCGGATGTCGAGCATGCTGGCAGCAGCGGACCTGGAGCCGGTTCGAATTGATGTGCCTGACGCCGAGGCGGCGAAAAGTGTCGCGGTCGCCGAGCGTTGCTGGTCGATTCTGGGAAACGCGGGATTCACCCGCTCGGACGGAGTGGTCGGCCTCGGCGGTGGCGCCACCACCGATCTGGCCGGGTTCGTGGCAGCTACCTGGCTCCGAGGGGTGCGAGTGGTCATGGTCCCGACCACTCTGCTGGGCATGGTGGACGCGGCTGTCGGGGGCAAGACCGGCATCAACACGGCGGAAGGTAAGAACCTCGTCGGCTGCTTCCATGAACCGGCCGGTGTGATTTGTGATCTTGATCTGCTGGCAACGTTGCCGACCCCACACGTCATTGCCGGTCTCGCTGAAGTGATCAAGTGTGGGTTTATCGCGGACCCCGAGATCCTGACGATGATCGAATCGGATCCGACGGCGGCGGTGCGCTCGGATTCTGCCATCCTGCGCGATCTGGTGGAGCGCGCGGTCTCGGTGAAGGCGCGCGTTGTCACAGCCGATCTGCGGGAGACCACATCGACGGGATCTGCGGTGGGTCGAGAGCTACTTAATTATGGCCACAGTTTGGGTCACGCTATCGAGCGACGGGAGGGCTTCGGCTGGCGTCATGGCGACGCGGTCAGTGTCGGCATGGTCTTCGCGGCCGAGCTGGCCCGGCTCGCGGGGCGGCTCGACCAGGAAACGGCCGACCGACATCGGATGGTGCTGTCGAGCGTTGGGTTGCCGACAACCTACCCGGCCGATGCCTTCGACGACCTTGTGCACAGCATGGCTCTCGACAAGAAAACTAGGGGCGCGACGCTGCGATTTGTGATCTTGAATGGGCTGGCCAGCGCGGAGATTCTCGCTGCACCGGACGACGACTTGCTGCGCGCCGCGTATGCTGCCGTCTCGGCCTAGAACACCAGAAAGGATGTCGGCGTGATCGAAGCCTGGGGGGAGCTCAACGTCCGGGAAACATTCGCGGAGGCCGCGCGGACTTTCACCGAGCTGGTTGGCCGCATCCCAGAAGGCCGCTGGGACGACCCGGGACTTGGCGAGTGGGATCTGCGGTCACTCGTCGGACATACCTCCCGCTCGTTGATAACAGTTGAGACATACCTGGGTCGGCCTGCCGAGATCGAGGAGGTACCCACCGCTGCGGCGTATTACGTTGCCATCGCCGATATTGACAGTGCGGCTGTCGCCGACCGGGGCCGTCAGGCGGGTTACGCTCTCGGCGGGCATCCCGCCCAGTTCGTAGATGCGCTCCGAGAACGCGTGCTTGCACAAGTGGACACCGCTGGGAATCCGCTCATCCAAACCGTGGCAGGTGGCATGCGCCTCGAGAACTACCTTTCCACCCGCACCCTCGAGCTGGTCGTGCACAGCCTCGACATCGCGGCTGCCGTACCTGACATTGAACCGCCAGAGTTCAGCGACCAGTTGCTGAGCGAGGTGGCACGAGTCGCCGCCACGGCAGCCGTGCTGCGTGGCCGTGGCGTCGAACTGGTGTTGGCACTCACTGGCCGGGGGACTCTCAGCCCCGGTTTCAGCATCGTCTGACTGCCTCTACTCAGGGTCTAGACTGGGCCGCTGCCGATCAGCGGGCGGCAAGTAGGGAAGCTGCGAGAGTCGGCAATTGCGCGCCCGACGATCGGAGGAGCGATGAGCGAACATGCTTTTGATTCACGAAGAGTGAGACGACGTCGGACTCTCAGCGCGCAATGCGCTCGCAGCTAAGAAAGGGGTGACCACGGTGGCGTCAACGAATGACCTGAAGAACGGCATGGTCTTAGACCTGGACGGACAGCTCTGGTCCGTGGTGTGGTTCCAGCACCACAAGCCCGGCAAAGGCAACACCGTAGTACGTACCAAGCTGAAGCATGTGCTGTCCGGCAAGGTGGTCGACAAGACCTTCAATGCCGACACCAAGGTGGACACGGCCAACGTCGACCGGCGGGATATGCAATACCTCTACCACGACGGCTCCGGCTTCGTATTCATGGACACCAGCACCTACGACCAGCTGACCATTGCCGACGAGACCGTCGGAGATGCAAAGAATTACCTGCTCGAGGGACAGGTGGCAACGGTTGCAATCCACAACGGCACCCCGCTCTACCTCGAACTGCCCGCTTCTGTGGAGCTGGTGGTCAGCTATACCGAGCCAGGCCTGCAAGGTGACCGCAGCACCGGCGGCACCAAGCCGGCTACGGTCGAGACAGGCTTGCAGATCCAGGTTCCGCTCTTCTTGACCACTGGCGAGAAGGTCAAGGTCGACACCCGGACGGGCGAGTATCTCAGCCGCGTCGGCAGCTGATGGCGGCTCACAGCTCGTCGCGCAGCAAGGCGCGCAAGCGGGCGCTGGACATCTTGTTCGAGGCTGAGCTTCGCGGGGCAGACCCTGTCGCAACCTTGGAAGAGCGGGCGGCGGCTGCAGATCCGCCGGTCCGCGAGTACACAGCGAAGCTGGTGCGCGGCGTGGCCGCTCACGCTAGCGAGATCGATGACCGGATCAGCGCCTGCCTCGCCCCCGGCTGGAGTCTGCCGCGAATGCCTCGCGTCGACCGCAACGTCCTGCGGATCGCCGTCTTCGAGGTCGATTACGGCGAGGTGCCCGACGCAGTCGCGATCTCCGAGGCGGTCCAGCTCGTCTCCGACCTATCCACCGATGATTCGCCGGCGTTCGTCAACGGAGTGCTGAGAACTGTCGTGGCGTCGAATGTCGGCTGAGCCGGGATACCGCTGCTGAGTCGTCCTGATCTCAAGGAAAGTGTGGGCGAGTGGCAGGTTTCCGCCCCGCTGGAAGTCCACTCGCCCACAATTTTCAAGAGGTCACATCGTCTCTGTGCCAAAGAACCGCCGCAGCTGATCGGCAATCACCGCGGGTTTGCCGCCCTGATCTTGGGCGGCACCGTGGTTCACTCCGGGTAGTTCGATGCGAGTCGCGTTCGGCAGTACATTCGCGAGGGCGCCCATGGTGCCCGTGAAAAGCGGTGGGGCTTCGGCACCGCACATCAGCAACACCTCGGCAGTCACCTTCTTGTAGTCGTCGATGGTTCCCTCGGTGGCCTTGACCTGATCCAATTCCGGTTTCAGCGCGGGAATCAAGTCACGCAGCGCGACATCGTCGCCCTTGACGAGTCGGGCGTCCACCCAGAGCAATAACCTGCAGAAGGCCGGTCGTGCCATCGCCCAGCCCAAAAGACGATACGGTGCGGCAACTGATTCCCCGCGATAATCGTGCGCGTCTTTCGTCAGACCCGCCATGACCACGGCGACGTCGCTGCTCGCCGATCGATGTTCGTTTCGGCTCATCATCGCTTTGAATTCGTCCAGCCCAGGTTGGCCGACGAAAAGGACCGGCTCAAAGACCGCGACCTTGCTGATCGCCGGTATCGTCAGCGACGCGTGCAGAGCGAACAAGCCGCCATCGGCCTCTCCGAACACATACTGGGCATCGGTATCGGCGACGATGGCGTCGAGGTCCTCGTCCTCGCGTTGAATGCCGTAGTGCGGCCCGTAGGGACCGCTCATTCCGCGGCCGCGTCGATCCGGGATGTAGACAGCGAACTCGTCGGCCAGAGCGGCTCCCAGCTTCATGTAGTGCTGTGAGGCCAATGCGCCACCGTGCAGGATCACTACTCCCGGACCGTGACCAAGCTGGCGAAAGCCGATGGTCGTACCGTCCTTCGACATAACCGATTTCTTCTGGTACCTCGCCTTCATCGTGCTCAACGAGGCCAACCTGTCCGACTCTGTTCCGGGGCGAGGCTGCCAAATGTTGATTCCATCTCTCGGAACCTACCTGTGAACTCTGCCCGAGCCGAGAAGCGAGGCGCACTGCAATACGGTCTGGGCATGCGGTCGCCATTCCGGTTCGTCGCGCTGGTCTTTGCGCTCTCCGCTCCAATCTGGCTTGTCGAGCCGGGCGCGTGGCCGATTACCGCCGCAGTCGGTGTGCCGCTCGTTGCGTCGTTGATTCTGGTGTACCGGGCTGAGGGACTCAGGGGTGTGCGGAATCACCTGGCCCGCGTATTCGATCAGTGGAAGATCGGGCCCATCTGGTACGTCCCGCTCGTCCTACTTGCGCCGAGTCTGTCGTTCCTGAACTACCTGATCCAGCGCCTCATAGGACTGCCGCTGCATGCTGAGCCGACCAATGTGCCTGTCATGATTCCACTGCTCTTCGTCCTCTTCTTCGTGCTTGGCATCGGGGAAGAAGCGGGATGGACGGGTTATGCAACGGATCCGTTGCAGGCTCGCTGGAGCGCGCTGACGACGGCGGTCGTGCTTGGCCTGGTGACCTCACTGTGGCATCTCGTGCCGCTCGTGAAGATGGGGCATTCGGCGTTGTGGATTGCGTGGTGGACGGTGTGGTCGGTGCCGTTGCGGATCTTCATCCTGTGGATCTACAACAACACCGGCAAGAGCCTGTTCGCGGCGATCCTGATGCATGCGATGATCAATCTCAGCAGCTCGAGTCCGTTCATTCCGCGCGCGGGATCGCACTGGGACATGCTCATTCTCGCGGTGCTGACCTGGATTGCTGCGATTGTGGTGGTTGGAGTGTGGGGGCCGAACACTTTGGCGGTGCGGCCCGACTCACGTGACGGAGAGTAGTTCCGCGTTCGGCCGCGAAGGGGGCGTCAGGTTCGGGTGACCCGGAGACCAAGCCAGACGGCGTAGCGCACGCCCGCTCACCGCTCATCGATACTGCCCAGGACGGGCTTGAGGTCGACGATTGGCGTTCCGTCGATCGCCTCCAGGCCGCTGACATGCACGCGTACCCCGTCAATGCCGAGGACGCGTACGCGATGCAGGCCAATCGGATTCGGCCGGCTGGGTGCCCTGGTGCTGAAGACGCCCGCCTCAGACCGACTCAAGTCTCCGCGTGGATGCACCCTCAAGACACTGCGGTCCGCCTCGTGCAACCAGGTCAACACCACGATCTCGTCCCCGACCGCAATGCCGCCCAAGCCGGCCTGAACATCAGGATTGACGATCAGGTACGCGTCCGGCGCCCCTTCATCTCCCTGTCGCGGCGCGTCGGCCGTTGAGGTGAGCGGACTCTCCACGCGTCCTATCGGTCGGAGCGTGAAGTCGGTCGAGGCCGCGTCGGACATGGAGGCTACCTCGATGCCCGAGCAGGCTGCCGGAGATCGAGCCGGCACCGTACGGGCCCGGCGGGTCGTAGCGTGATGTGGGTGAGCAGAGGGATGTCGGGCGCCTCGGAAGCAACTGAGAACCGTGTCAGCAGCGTGGCGATCGCGATGACCGCCTCGGTCATGGCGAAGTGGCCCCCGATGCAGCCGCGGAGGCCGCCGGCGAACGGGAAGTAGGCGTATCGCGGGCGGACCCGCTCGGCAGCCGGTTCGAAGCGCGCGGGATCAAACCGCTGTGGTTCCGGCCAGAGGTCCGGACGCCGATGGGTGGCCCAGGGGCTGAGCAGGATGATGGATCCGGCCGGAATGCGGTAGCCCGAGATGGTTACCTCGTGCTCGGCAAGCCTCCCGAGCCCGTACGCCGGTGGGTAAAGCCGCATCGCCTCCTTCACGGCCATCTCGGTGAGGCTGAGCCGCGCGAGGTCGCCAGCGTTCGGCGCGCGGCCAGCGAGCGCATCGTCGATCTCGCGGTGCACGGCCGCTTGCACGTCGGGATGGCGACCAAGTAGGTGCAGCGTGAATGTCAGCGCCGTCGACGTCGTCTCGTGCCCGGCCAGCAAGAAGATCAAGACCTGGTCGCGTATCTCCTGATCGCTCATCGGCGCACCCGTCTCCGGGTCGTGGGCGGCGAGCAGCAGCGAGATCAGGTCTCGACCGGACGCCGACTCCCTGGACCGCCGATCGATGATGTCGTCGACGACGCGGTACAGCGCCCGCTGGGCCCTGGCCGCTCGGACCTGCGTCGGTGTCGGCCACCGCCGGGGGAGTCGTAGCGGACTCACGCCGCGGCGTCGCACATGCTCGTTCAGCACCGGAAAGGTCGTCCGGATCACCGGTATGGCATCGTCGACGTCGGCGCCGAAGAGGATCCGCCCAACCGTACGCAGTGTGTATTCCACCATCGCGGCGTTGACGTCGATGGATACGCCGGCCGCGGCGGCGACGCCGCATCGATCTGCCAGGCGCGCGGCCTCGTCGGCCATCACGTCGACGTAACCGCTGATGCGCCGGTGCGAGAACAGCGGCGCGACCGTCCGCCGCTGTTGCCGCCAATGCGGCCCGCCGCTGGTGAGCAGACCGTTGCCAAGATAGGCGGCGATCTCCTCGTAGTACGGCGTGTTCTTCGTGTAGCCGTCCGGGTCGCCGGTCAGTACTTGTTCGACGCCATCCGGGTGAGTCACGAGATAAAGGTCGCGGCGCAGTCCCGGCGGACCTACTCCGAGGCGTACCACATCGCCGTACTCGGCCACTGCGCGCTCGTAAGTGCCGAGCTGATCGCGTTGCAGGTGCGGGGCCATGCCAAGCCAGCGCGAGCCGCGCGGGCCGGGCACTGCGCCCGATCCGCTCACCTGAGGGCCACTCCCGGGACCGGTCAATGGGCTCCGCATGATATCCGCCGCCTCCAGCGCACCAGCCTAGCGGGGAGCAAGCAGAATCTGACTCATGAGCGACGCGCCCAGCTCGAACGTGATCACCATCGACGGACGTGCGATCGAATATCGACTTGAGCGTCGCGGCGACACCACCGCGCTGATCTTGCACGGAGGCCACATGTCCGCACGGTGCGGGCTCGGCGAAGAGACCTTCCTCGAGGCTGGCTACTCAGTGCTGGTCACGTCCCGTCCCGGATATGGCCGAACAGCTGTCCGCGCGGGACCGTCAGCACCTGAGTTCGCCGTGCGTCTCGCAGGTCTGTGTCGTCTGCTCGGTCTCAGTAACGTAACTGCGGTTGGGATATCCCTTGGGGCCCGGTCGGCGATGACGCTGGCTGCGTTCTATCCAGAGCTCGTGCAACGGGTGATTCTGATGTGCCCGACGAGCTTCCGCCCGTGGCCCGATTCACGGGGCCGCCGGCTCGCGTACGCAGCATTCGCACCGGGAATCCAACGCGCGACCTGGGGCACGGTGCATTACTTACTGCGCAGGGACCCCGAAAAGTACCTGGCCGGCATTCTTGACAACCTCAGCACACTCGGCGGGGATGTGGCGGTACGCCGGCTGGGTGCCGACATCAGAAAGATCACCGAGTTCTTGTTGTGCTGCCAGTCCGCTCGGGGTTTCATGATTGACCTGCGGGCCCCCACTGACGTCAGCGGTGACGTCGTGCAACCGACGTTGATCTTGGCCACGAGGAATGATGGCGCGGTGAGCTTCGACCATGCCCAGTACCTCGCCGCGACGCTGCCCGACTCGACGCTTGTCGAGGTGCACACGCCCACCCACCTGCTGTGGCTGGGCGAGGGATCGGATCACACTGCAGCGGCGATCCAGTCCTTCATCGGCTTGTGAGTCACTGGTTTCGCCCGGATCAAGATCTGGGTTCTCGTCGAGAACTGGCTCGCGTGTTCGTCACTAAGGTGAGAGGGCGGAGAGGACCGCCCGGAGCGAAGGAGTGTGAATGAAGTACCTGCTGCTGATCTACAACGACGAGGCAGCTGCTGCGGCCGCAGCGGCGAACGCCACGCCTGACGAGCAAGCCGCGCAGATAAAGCCCTGGTACGACTATGGCGACTGGCTCACCGAAAAAGGCTGGTTCGTGGCTGGCGACGCGTTGCAGCCAACGTCTACTGCGACGTCGGTCCGTGCAGCCGACGGCAAGCCCATCGTGACAGACGGGCCCTTCGCGGAAACGAAGGAGCAGCTCGGCGGCTATTACGTGCTGAACGTGGCCAATGTCGACGAGGCGATCGACGCGGGTAGACGTTGTCCTGGCGCTACGTACGGCACGATCGAGCTACGTCCGATCCAAGAGTTCCCGACCCAACCGCAAGGCTGAGGCCACGGGCGATACACGTTCCGACATCGACCTCCTGTTCCGCCGTGAGGCGGGACGGGCGGTCGCGGTGCTGATCCGAGCGACTGGCAGCTTCGACCTGGCCGAAGAGGCCGTCCAAGATGCGTTCGTGCAGGCTCTGCGTACTTGGCCGGAGCGGGGAGTGCCCAACAACCCGGCAGCGTGGATCGTCCTCACTGCTCGCAACAAGGCGATTGATCGGCTGCGGCGCGAACGCGTCGGAGCTGTCAAAGCGGAGCAGGCTGAGGAGTTGCGCGCGCTCGAGAAGTTGGGAGACGACGCGCGGCAGATTCCCGACGAGCGCCTCCGGCTGATCTTCACGTGTTGTCATCCTGCCCTACCGATGGAAGCGCAGGTCGCGCTCACGCTCCGGACAGTCGGGGGACTCTCGTCGCGCGAGATCGCTCGCGCGTTCCTGCTCACCGAGCAGGCGGTGCAGCAGCGTCTGGTCCGCGCCAAGCGCAAGATCCGGGACGCAGGGATTCCGTACCGTGTTCCGCCTCAGGAACTCCTGCCGGAGCGCCTGAGCGGCGTGCTCGGCGTTCTGTACCTGGTGTTCAACGAGGGCTACGCCTCGACCGAGGGTGAGTTGGTGCGCATCGAGCTCTGCGAGGAGGCGATCTGGCTGGTACGCGTCGTGGACCGGCTCATGCCAGCCGAACCCGAGACCATGGGCTTGCTCGCGCTGATGCTGCTGCAGCACTCCCGACGCCATGCTCGGGTAGACGGACGCGGGGACTTGGTGCTCCTGGAGGACCAAGATCGCGCTCGCTGGGACCAGGAGATGATCGACGAAGGGCTCGCGCTGATCGACGCGGCGGTGGAGATCCGGCGGCCCGGCCCTTACCAGGTGCAAGCAGCGATCGCCGCGCTGCACGCGCGCGCACCACGACCTGAGGACACCGACTGGCCACAGATAGCGACCCTCTACCGCGGTCTGACGGCGATGTGGCCAACGCCTGTGATTGAGCTGAATCGAGCGGTCGCGGTCGCGATGGCCGACGGACCCGATGCTGGGCTCGCGCTGCTGGATCCGCTCGCTGACGAGCTGGACCGCTACCACCTCTTCCACGCAGCTAGGGCCGACCTTCTCCGCCGGAGTGGGCGGACTGGCGAGGCGAAGCTGGAGTATCGACGAGCCCTCGATCTCGTCACGAACCCAGTCGAGCGCAAGTACCTGATGCGGCGTGTGATGGAGGCTTGACCGGCTGCTTGCATGCTGATCGCCAGCGGGCAGGTTGCAGCGTCGATGCCGCCAGCGCCCGCGGGTGTTGTCCGGTCAATGCACCGAACCCACCCCTCGCGACACCGAGTCTGCCCAGACGATTTGGCACGCGGCAACCTTGCCGCAGGGACTGGCGAGCTGACGCGGTTGTCCGGCCTGGACTCACTCTGGTTTCGATGACCGGGCGCAATCGGATTCGCTGATAACCTCTGTTGCGGCCTAAAACCTTCACCCCGGTCTCTTGAGGCAGGAAAGGGCGGTCATGTTCGCAGCCGATTGCGCTCCCGGAAACCTCGGTGGTTGAGTCTTCGCCGCCGGCGCTCCTGGTGCTCGAGGACGGCCGCACCTTCCACGGACGGGCCTTTGGTGCTATTGGTGAGACCTTTGGCGAGGCAGTCTTCGCGACCGGCATGTCGGGCTATCAGGAGACACTGACTGATCCCAGCTACCACCGGCAGGTCGTGATCGCGACGGCGCCGCACATTGGCAATACCGGATGGAACGACGAAGACAGTGAGTCGGGCCGAATCTGGGTCGCTGGCTATGTGGTACGCGACGCCGCTCGGATTCCTTCCAGCTGGCGTTCCCGCCGGAGCCTCGATTCGGAGCTTCAGGCCCAGGGCGTTGTCGGAATGCGTGACGTCGATACCCGGGCACTCACGCGCCACATCCGGGAGCGTGGGGCGATGCGGGTGGGCGTCTCAAGTGTCGAAACCAGCGCAGCCGCGCTGTTGGAACGCGTCCAAGCTCAGCCGTCGATGACGGGCGCCCATCTCGCCGACGAGGTCAGCACCACCGAGCCGTACGTCGTGAGGCCGGACGGTGAACCGCGATTCCGTGTGGTGGCGGTTGACCTCGGCATCAAGTCCATGACTCCCGCTCGGATGGCTGAGCGCGGCCTCGAGGTTCATGTAGTGCCGTCGACGGTCTCATTGAGCGAGATGGAAGCGCTGCATCCTGACGGCGTCTTCTTCTCGAACGGGCCCGGCGACCCGCAAGCGGCCCACCGCCAGGTTGCGCTACTCAGATCCGTACTGGCGGCCCGCATCCCGTACTTCGGCATCTGCTTCGGCAATCAGCTCTTCGGTCGGGCGCTTGGCTTCGGCACCTTCAAGTTGGGTTACGGGCATCGCGGCATCAACCAGCCAGTAATGGACCTCAGCACCCGCAAGGTCGAGGTCACGGCGCATAACCACGGGTTCGCCGTCGCCGCCGCGCCGGGGGAACGGCATCAGACGCCGTACGGCATCGCCGAGGTCAGCCACATCTGCCTCAACGACGACGTGGTCGAGGGTTTGCAGCTCACCGATGCCAACGGCAAGCTGCTGGCGTTTTCGGTGCAGTACCACCCAGAAGCCGCAGCCGGCCCCCACGACGCCAGCTACCTCTTCGACAGGTTTGTCGATCTCATGGCGATTCACGCCCCCGAAGGGCCGAATCCGACGCAGGAGGGCCTACTTGGTCGGAACAGAAAAGACGTGAACGCGCAGCGTTCTCCACGGCCGTCTACCCCCGAAGGGCCGAATCCGACGCAGGAGGGCCTGCTTGGTCGGAACAGAAAAGACGTGAACGCGCAGCGTTCTCCACGGCCGTCCACCCCCGAAGGGGGTGTGTAATGCCGCGCCGGGTCGACATTGACTCCATCCTTGTGATCGGATCCGGTCCGATTGTGATAGGGCAGGCGTGCGAGTTCGACTATTCCGGCACTCAGGCCTGCCGCGTGCTGCGGGACGAGGGCTTCCGGGTGATCTTGGTCAACTCCAACCCGGCGACGATCATGACCGATCCCGAATTCGCCGATGCGACCTATGTCGAGCCCATCACGCCGGAGTTCGTCGAAATGGTGATCGCAAAGGAGCAGCCGGACGCCCTGTTGGCCACCCTGGGCGGCCAGACAGCGCTGAACACCGCAGTCGCCCTTCATGAGAGCGGCGTCCTCGAGCGCTACGGCGTGGAGCTCATCGGTGCCTCTATCGAGGCCATTCAGCGCGGCGAGAACCGACAGCAGTTCAAGGCGATCGTCGAGGGACTCACTGGCATCTCGGGTGGCCCCGCCGAGGTGGCGCGCAGCCGGATCTGCCACTCCATCGAGGACGTGCTGCGCGTCGCCGATGATCTTGGTTATCCGCTGGTGGTCCGGCCCAGCTTCACCATGGGTGGCATGGGCTCGGGCCTGGCTTACCACGAAGCTGATCTTCGCCGGATGGCAGGCGCCGGCCTGTCTGCAAGTCCGACCAGCGAGGTGCTGATCGAGGAGTCGATCTTGGGCTGGAAGGAATACGAGCTCGAGGTCATGCGCGACAGGGCCGACAACGTGGTGATCGTCTGCTCCATCGAGAATCTGGACCCAATGGGAGTGCACACCGGCGATTCGATCACCGTAGCTCCGGCCATGACCCTCACCGACCGCGAGTACCAGCGGATGCGCGATGTCGCGATCGGCATCATCCGGGCTGTTGGCGTGGACACCGGCGGCTGCAACATCCAGTTCGCGATCAACCCAGCCGATGGACGAATGATCGTGATCGAGATGAACCCGCGGGTATCACGATCATCGGCGCTGGCCTCGAAGGCGACCGGCTTTCCCATTGCCAAGATCGCCGCCAAGGTCGCCATTGGCTACACCCTCGACGAGATCCCGAACGACATCACCGAACAGACACCGGCCAGCTTCGAACCGACCCTGGACTACGTCGTGGTCAAGGTGCCGAGATTCGCATTCGAGAAGTTCCCCTCGGCCGACTCCACCCTGACCACGCACATGAAGAGTGTCGGCGAGGCGATGGCCATCGGCCGGAACTTCACGGAGGCGCTGGGCAAGGCGCTGCGCAGCCTCGAGGATGCGCAGGCGCCGTTCCGCTTCGCTGATGAGATCACCGAGTCGGTCGATGACCTGCTGGACAGGGCCGCCCGCCCGCACGACGGCCGGCTCAACGTCGTTATGCAGGCGCTCCGCGCCGGCGCCACCTCGGAACAGGTGCACCAGGCGACCAAGATCGATCCGTGGTTCATCGACCAGCTCATGCTGCTGCTGGAGATCGCCACCTTGATCAAGTCGGCACCGGAGCTCGACGTTGACCTGCTGCGGACGGCTAAGCGGCACGGCTTCTCAGATGTCCAGATCGCGGGTCTACGGCACCTGAGTGAGGACGTGGTACGAGGAGTGCGGTGGGCGCTCGGCGTGCGGCCCGTCTACAAGACCGTCGATACCTGTGCCGCCGAGTTCGCCGCCAGGACTCCGTACCACTACAGCTGCTACGACCTGGAGACCGAGGTCGCACCGCGGCAAAGGCCCGCGGTGTTGATCTTGGGCAGCGGACCGAACCGGATTGGTCAGGGCATCGAGTTCGACTACTCCTGCGTCCACGCGGCGATGTCGCTGTCGAGTGCCCCGGACAACGAGGGGTCCGGCTACGAGACGATCATGGTCAACTGCAACCCCGAGACCGTCTCAACCGACTACGACACGGCCGACCGGCTGTATTTCGAGCCACTGACGCTCGAAGACGTACTGGAAGTGGTGCACGCCGAGGAGGCAGCGGGACCGGTAGCGGGGATGATCGTGCAGCTGGGCGGACAGACCCCGCTCCGACTCGCTCAGGCGCTCAAGGATGCGGGCGTTCCGATTGTGGGCACCAGCCCCGAAGCTATCCACCTCGCTGAGGAGCGTGGCGCCTTTGGCCGCGTCCTCGCCGAGGCCAACCTGCCGGCTCCCAAGCATGGGCTCGCTCGTTCGTTTGCCGAGGCGAAGAGCATCGCCGACGAGATCGGGTACCCCGTACTCGTGCGGCCGTCCTACGTGCTCGGCGGCCGTGGCATGGAGATCGTCTACGAAGAGTCGACGCTGTCGGCCTACATCGAACGCGCCACCGAAGTCTCACCAGCCCACCCCGTGCTGGTCGACCACTTCCTCGATGACGCGGTCGAGATCGACGTCGACGCCCTCTACGACGGCACGGATCTCTACCTCGGCGGTGTCATGGAGCACATCGAGGAGGCAGGAATTCACTCCGGCGACTCAGCTTGCGCACTCCCGCCGATCACCCTCGGTGCGGAAGTCGTGGACCGGATTCGTTCCTCGACCGAGGCGATCGCGCGGGGAGTCGGAGTGTGCGGCTTGATCAACATCCAATTTGCGATGGCCGGCGACACGCTGTTCGTCCTGGAAGCCAACCCACGTGCCTCGCGTACGGTTCCCTTCGTCTCGAAGGCGACAGGAACACCGCTCGCCAAGGCGGCCGCCCGCGTCATGCTGGGTGCGAGCGTGCAGCAGCTGCGGACCGAGGGGCTGCTGCGAGCAACCGGCGACGGCTGTACCGAGAACTCATCGTCCCCGATCGCGGTCAAGGAGGCGGTGATGCCCTTCAACCGCTTCCGCACCGTCGAGGGGATTTCGGTCGACACAGTCCTCGGTCCGGAGATGAAATCGACCGGTGAGGTCATGGGCGTCGATCTCAGTTTCGGCACCGCCTTCGCCAAGAGCCAGGTGGCCGGTTTTGGGCCGCTCCCCACCAAGGGCACCGTCTTCATATCGGTGGCGAACCGCGACAAGCGATTCGTGATCTTTCCCGTGAAGCGCCTCGCTGATCTTGGTTTCGAGATCCTGGCTACCGAAGGGACAGCGTCGATGCTGCGCCGTCATGGCGTCGTGGTGACTACGGTCCGCAAGTTCAGCCAGGGCGTCGGGCCCGACGGGGAGAAGACCATTGTGCAAGCCATCCTGGACGGCCAAGTGGACATGATCTTCAATACCCCGCATGGGCTGAGTCCGCACGGACGCCCACGGTTCGACGGCTACGAGATTCGCACGGCTGCGGTGCTTCGCAACATCCCCTGTGTCACCACGGTGCAGGGCCTCGCTGCCGCGGTGCAAGGCATCGAAGCGATCATTGCCGGCAACGTGGGCGTACGCTCCCTGCAGTCGTGGAGCCGGCACGATTCGTGATCATGAATCTCGGTTACCGCGGCATGCTGCGGCCGCTGCTGTTCCGGGCGTACGGCGGGGACGCGGAGCGTGTCCACGACCGAACACTGGTCGCTATCGCCCGGATCGGAGGAAGTCGGGCGGCGCTCACCACACTCGCCGCGCTGTGTGCACGACACCGTAGCCCGGCAACCGTAGCCGGCATCCAATTTCCTGGGATCGTCGGGCTGGCTGCCGGGATGGACAAGGATGGCGTGGGCATCAAGACCTGGGGCGCCCTGGGCTTCGGTTTTGTCGAACTGGGCACGGTCACGGCGCAGCCGCAGCCAGGCAACGACAAGCCTCGCCTGTTCCGACTGCCGGAAAGCCGCGCGATCATCAACCGGATGGGCTTCAACAACCGGGGCGCGCCAGCCCTGGCCAACCGGCTGGCTGCTGCCGGCCTCAGCCGGGGCAACTTGGCCGTCGGTATCCCGATAGGCATCTCCATCGGCAAGACCAGGACGGTGCCGCTAGCCGAGGCGGCGGAGGACTATCTCGCATCACTTCGTACGGTTGCTCGATACGCGGACTATCTCGCCATCAACGTTTCCAGCCCCAACACCCCCGGTCTGCAGTCCCTGCAAGATGCTCGCGCCCTGGCTGAGCTGATCTCAGCGCTGGTGAACGAGGCGTGGCAGCTCGCCGACGGCGCCCCGCCGGTGCCGATCTTCGTCAAGGTGGCGCCTGACCTGACCGAGGCAGCGCTGGAAGAAGTCGTGCGGGTGTGCACCGAGGCCGGCGCGGAGGGCCTCATCGCGACCAATACCACCGTGGGTCGCGACGGCATCTCAGCCGACCAGCCGCTGGCAACCGAGGCCGGTGGCCTCTCGGGAGCACCGCTCACCAGACGCGCCCGCCGGGTGGTGCAGTTTCTGGCTGAGCGCACCACGTTGCCGATCATTGGCGTCGGCGGCATCATGAGCAGCGATGACGGCCAAGCGATGCTGGACGCAGGGGCCAGCTTGTTGCAGATCTACACCGGTTACGTCTACGCCGGTCCTGGACTCGTCGATGATCTGAACCGGCTGACGGCTCCGGATCGCGCGCCGCCGTGTTGAGGAGGAGCGAGCGGACACGCTTTTCGTCTGCGAGCGAGGACGAAGTAGGCGGGTTCCGAGCGCGATCCGCAGCGAGCGGAGCGAGCAATTGAACACCGAGCACGCTGGAGAGGAGTACCTGATCAGCTCGTACGGCGAACGCCTGTGGGCACTGATGTCCGAACGGGGTCCGCTCTGCGTCGGTGTGGATCCGCACCCGAGCCTGCTGGCCTCGTGGGGCCTTGCTGCGAATGCGCAGGGCTTGGAACGCTGCGCTCGCGGCATGATCGAGGCGCTGGGCGGGATGGTGCCGGTCTTCAAACCACAGTCGGCGTTCTTCGAGGCCTACGGCGCGGCAGGAATCGCTGTCCTGGAACGTACCTTGGCCGACATCAAAGCCGGGGGCGCCCTTTCACTGCTCGATGTGAAACGTGGTGACATCGGGTCGACCATGCACGCGTACGCCGCTGCCTATCTCAGTGACGGCTCACCGCTGGCCGCCGATGCCATCACGCTCAGCCCATATCTAGGATTCGGCTCACTTGACGGCGCTATTGAGCTAGCCGATCGAGCGGGCCGCGGTGTCTACGTCCTCGCCCTGACCAGCAATCCTGAAGGTCACCAGGTGCAGCATGCTCGCGCAACCGACGGTCGGACGGTAGGCCAGATCATCATCGATGAGGCTGCCAGCCGTAACGCCGTTCGTCGCATGCCGGGAGCGATCCTCGGCCCGGTCGGGGTCGTGATCGGCGCGACCATCGGTGAGACCGGGACCGACTTCAGTGGCCTTGGCGGGTCGATCCTTGCTCCCGGCATTGGGGCACAGGGCGGTACGGGCGCGGATCTCGCTGCAGTCTTCAAGGATGCGATCCGATTCGTGCTGCCATCCACCAGTCGCGAGGTCATGTCGGCAGGACCGACACCAGCTGGTCTGCGGGCCGCCGCGACACGGGTGCTGGGTGAGATGAAAGCAGCTATCGGGTTGAGGTAGGTTCTCAAATCTCCGACTGATTCGCCGCGGATCGGCGGATCCCCTGGCCGCCAGATGAGGACGCGAGCTGTGACGATTCCCCCCTTGAGCGACGAGCAGCGCCAGCAAGCACGGCATGCCGCGACCGAGGCTCGCCGACGTCGCGCTGAGATGAAGCAGGCTCTCCGCTCAGGCGAGCGGAGCCTTGCCCAGGTGCTGGACCTTGCCGAGGATGACGACGTCATCGCGCACACCAAGGTCATCGATGTCTTGAAGGCGCTGCCCCGAGTGGGCACGGTGCGTGCCAGCAAGGTCATGGAACGGCTCGATATCGCCGCGAATCGCCGATTGCGCGGGCTGGGCAAGCACCAGACTGCCGCCCTGATCGCCGAATTCTCCGACCGGTCCACGCCGCCTCGAGCCTCGTGACCCAGGCGCGTCTCACCGTAGTCTCGGGTCCGACTGCGGTGGGCAAAGGAACGGTCGTCAAGCGCCTCTCCCACGAACATCCAGAGATCTTCGTCTCGGTTTCGGTCACCACCCGCCCGCCGCGGCCGGGTGAGATCGACGGTATGCACTACCACTTCGTGTCTGCTGATGAGTTCGATGCGCTGATCGCCGAAGGGGCGCTGCTGGAGTGGGCGATTGTGCATGGCGTGCATCGCTACGGCACACCACGGGCCCCCGTCCTGCAAGCGCTCGCCGAAGGACGTCCCGCCTTGTTGGAGATCGATCTGCAGGGTGCCCGGCAGGTTCGGGCCAGCTGGCCCGACGCACGGTTCGTCTTCCTTGCCCCACCGTCGTGGGAGGAGCTGGTTCGCCGGCTAGTCGGACGCGGCACGGAGTCGGCCGTTCAACGGGAGCGGCGACTGGAGACCGCGCGAGCTGAGATGGGGGCTCAGGCTGAGTTCGACTTCGTGGTCGTGAACACTGAAATCGGCCAGGCGGTCAAAGACTTGGTAGCCTTGGTCTGTCTGTAGCCGTACAGGCGCTTTGGCGTGTGCGCTGATTCCGTTCCAACTGACTCAGTGCAGCCGATGCCCAATCGCGGCTGGCTTGTTACCCCAACCGAAGGTTCATACGTGTCTGGAAAGCATCTGCTTGCTGAGGGAATCACCAATCCACCGATCGACGAACTTCTGACAAAGTCAGATTCCAAGTACAAGCTGGTCTTGTTCGCGGCCAAGCGCGCGCGGCAGATCAACGCCTACTATTCCCAGCTCGGCGAGGGCCTGCTCGACCATGTGGGCCCGCTCGTCGAGACCACGGTGCAGGAGAAGCCTCTCTCGATTGCGCTGCGCGAGGTAAACGAGGGCAAGCTGGTATGCATTGACGTCGACCCGGACGCACCGGTCGACGAGGACACCGAGTCCCCCTTCGAGACTGCCTGAGTAACTGCCGCCCCATGACCGACAAGAGGGCGCTATGAGCCGCATCGTCCTCGGGGTGTCTGGCGGCATCGCCGCATACAAAGCCTGCGAGCTGTTGCGTCGGCTGCAAGGTGCCGGGCACGACGTCACGGTGGTACCGACTGCAGCAGCGCTGGAGTTTGTGGGCGTAAGCACCTGGGCCGCGCTATCGGGCCAGCCAGTGCACACGTCAGTCTTCGACGACGTCCATCTGGTGCCGCACGTCAAGATCGGGCAGGAGGTCGACCTGGTCTTCGTGGCACCCGCGACCGCTGACCTGCTCGCTCGGGCCGCTAGCGGGCGCGCCGATGATCTGCTGACCAATGTGCTGCTGACGGCGCATTGCCCAGTTGTTTTTGCCCCTGCCATGCACAGCGAGATGTGGCTGCACGCTGCGACCCAGGCCAACATAACCACCCTTCGGACCCGCGGCGCTGTTGTCGTGCGACCCGACACGGGACGGCTGACCGGGGCGGACGCCGGACCAGGGCGGCTCCCTGACCCCGCCGAACTTTTCGCAGTCGCCGTGGCGGTACTAGCCGACCCGAGCATTGCGGCACGGGCCGCCGGTCAGGACATGGCAGGACTCAAAGTCGTTGTCAGCGCCGGAGGCACCCGCGAGCACCTGGATCCAGTGCGCTTCATCGGCAATTCCTCCTCGGGGCTGATGGGTTGGGCGCTCGCTCGTGCTGCTGTGGTGCGCGGTGCCGAGGTCCGCCTGGTTGCGGCCAATGTCGGCTTTCCGGCCCCACCCGGAACAGAGGTCGAGGCGGTGAGCTCGACAGCTGACCTGGCCCAGGCCATGGCGGTGGCTGCCAAGGAGGCCGACATTGCGATCATGGCGGCGGCGCCCGCCGACTTCACACCTGCCAGCACCAGTCAGACCAAGATCAAGAAAGCGGCCGGCGGCGGGCTTGAGCTCACGTTGGTGCAGACCACCGATGTACTCGCCGGTCTCGTGGCGGCTCGGACCGACCCGCGCCAGATCCTGGTCGGCTTTGCAGCCGAAACTCCCAGCGCCGGAGAGACGCTGCTCGACCTGGGCCGTGCCAAGCTCGCGCGTAAGGGATGCGACCTGCTGGTCCTCAACGAGGTGGGCCACAATCTGGTCTTCGGCCAACCTAACAGTCAGGTAACACTCCTGAGCGCGGAAAGCGTGACCGGACCGATCTCTGGGAGCAAGGACACGCTTGCGCATCACATTTGGGACGAGGCCCTGGCCCAGCGGGCACGCCGGTAGGTTCTCATCTCATGGCTCGAAGACTTTTCACCTCGGAGTCGGTGACGGAGGGGCATCCCGACAAGATTGCCGACCAGATCAGCGATTCTGTGCTCGACGAAATGCTGCGCCAGGACCCCAATAGCCGCGTGGCAGTGGAATGCCTGGTAACGACCGGGCTCGTCGTGGTGGCAGGCGAAGTCACCACGGAGTCGTATGTGGAGATTCCGCGGGTCGTCCGTGAGCGCATCATCGCCATTGGGTACGACTCCTCGACCAAGGGCTTCGATGGTGGGTCCTGTGGCGTCGAAATCGCGATCGGCCAGCAGTCGCCTGATATCGCTCAAGGTGTCGACCTGGCATTTGAGAGCCGTACTGGCGAGGCTATCGATGCCCTCGATTCGCAGGGCGCCGGCGACCAGGGGCTGATGTTCGGCTATGCATGCAGCGAAACGCCGTCGCTGATGCCGCTACCGATCGACCTGGCGCATCGACTCGCCGAGCAACTTGCCGCGGTACGCAAGGACGGCACAATGCCCTACCTGCGTCCCGACGGCAAGACCCAGGTGACCATCGAGTACGACGGCGATCGCCCGCTGCGGGTCGACACCGTCGTCTTGTCGACCCAGCATGCCGCAGACATCGACCTCGACGCACTACTAGCTCCCGATGTCCGCAAACATGTGGTGGACCCGATCCTGGAGCGCTATCAGGTCGACTCCGAGGACTATCGGCTGCTGGTGAACCCGACCGGGCGCTTTGAGATCGGCGGCCCGATGGGTGACGCGGGTCTGACCGGCCGCAAGATCATCGTCGACACCTACGGCGGAATGTCGCGACACGGCGGCGGGGCGTTCTCCGGAAAGGACCCGTCGAAGGTGGACCGGTCCGGTGCGTACGCGATGCGCTGGGTGGCCAAGAATGTGGTGGCGGCAGGGCTCGCAGGCCGATGCGAGGTGCAGGTGGCGTACGCCATTGGCAAGGCTCATCCAGTCGGGTTCTATGTGGAGACTTTCGGCACCGAATGGGTGCCGGTGGAGCAGATCCAGCAAGCAGTGCTCGACGTCTTCGACCTCCGCCCCGCGGCGATCATCCGGGATCTGAATCTCAAGCAACCGGTTTACGCACCGTTGGCGGCGTATGGACACTTTGGCCGGGACCTCCCCGGAGTCAGCTGGGAGGGCATCGACCGAGCCGATGCGCTGGCTGCTGCAGTGCGCGGCTGATCTACTCCCGCCGTCCACATCTGAAGTGTCAGCGCTCGCTGCCTATCATCTGGTGTGCCCGAACCGAGCCAACCCGAGCTTCCGGTTGCCAGGGTGGCTGTCGATATCCCGCTCAGTCACCTGGACCGTCCCTTCGACTATGCGGTGACGGTTGAGCAGGACGCTGGGGCAGTGCCCGGCGCTCGGGCACGGGTGCGGTTCGCCGGCCGCCTCCGTGACGGGTTCATCCTCGATCGGGTGGCGGCCGGTGATCATGAAGGAGCCTTGGCTCCGCTGTCCAAGATCGTCTCCAGCGAGCCGGTCCTCACGCCCGAGATCGCGAAGCTGATCAGGAAGGTCGCTGATCACTACGCCGGAACGTTCGCCGATGTGATGCGTCTGGCCGTGCCGCCGCGTCATGCCGCGACCGAGCTCGCGGAGCGGCGCAGGGCGGAGCACGGGTTACGGCATGATCATCCAGCTGGAGCGTTGATCGACTATCCCACCGGAACAGGCTTCCTGGCCGCGCTCCGTGACGGACGCAGTCCCCGCGCCATGTGGCAAGTGACCCCCAGCGCGGCGCCCAGCGGCGACTGGGCGTTGGGGCTGGCCAGTGCCGCCCGCGCCTGCGCTGACAGCGAGCGCGGTGCAGTGATCATCGTGCCCGACCAGGCTGATCTTGATCGGCTCAGCGAAGCATGTACGCAGGTTCTCGGTGCCACAGGATTCGCCGTGCTGATAGCCGAAGCGGGACCGGCGGCCCGCTATCGGGCCTTCCTGTCGGCACTGCGCGGAGATGTGCTCGTGGTGATCGGCAATCGCGCCGCGGCGTACGCTCCGGTTCAGAACCTCGGTCTGGTTGCGCTCTGGGACGATGGCGACGACCTCCATGCCGAGCAGCGCGCACCCTATCCACACTCGCGGGAGGTGCTCGCGCTGCGAGCCGCCGGCGCTAGGGCTGGTGCGCTCTTTGCCGCCTACGCCAGAACCGCCGAGCTGCAAAGCTGGCTCGAGCGCGGCTGGCTGCATGAGGTTGCGGCGGATCGGACCGTCGTACGGCATACCGCACCGAGGGTGAGGGTCACCGCGGACTCCGACCTGGCGCTCGCGCGCGACGCGGCCGCACGTGCCGCCCGGTTGCCGCACGAGGTGTTCGACATGATGCGAGCGACGTTGCCGCAAGGGCCTGTGCTGGTCCAAGTGCCCCGCGCGGGTTACCTCGTGTCCCTGGTCTGCCAGGACTGCCGGGAGCCGATGCGATGCGGCTTCTGCGGCGGTTCGACGAGGGGCTCGGCCGGTGGGCCTGGCGAGGCGGCGACTGTTCGAGCGAACTGCGCCTGGTGTGGCAGACCGCAAATCGACTGGGAATGCCCGATTTGTGGCTCTCGGCGCGTACGGGCGCCCATTGTCGGAGCCGAGCGGACGGCGGAGGAGCTGGGCAAGGCGTTCCCCCAAACTCCCGTCAGACAATCGAGCGGAGGCAAGCGGATCGACTCTGTGGAGGACACCTCGGCCATCGTGGTGGCCACACCCGGGGCAGAGCCGCCGGCGTTGGGAGGCTATGCCGGCGCCGTGCTGCTGGACACGCCACTGCTGCTGCTCCGCCAGGATCTGCGGGCGGCCGAGGAGGCGTTGCGCCGCTGGCTGAATGTGGTCGCGCTCGTCAGGAGTGGCGTAGATGGCGGTTCGGTCATCGCGGTGGGGGAGAGCTCAGGACGCTCGCTGCAGGCGCTCGTCCGGATTGACCCAGGCGGATTCGCTGCGCGGGAGTTGGAGGAGCGGGTCGCCGCGCGGTTCCCGCCGGCAGTCACGCTCATCACGGTCGAGGGCCCAAGCGACGCGCTGGGTGAGTTCGTCTCGCTGATTCAGCCCCCGCCGCACACCGACCAGCTCGGTCCGGTGGAATTCGATATGCAGCGTCCTCCGGCCGACGGCGGTCTCGGACCTATCCAGCGACTGACGATGCGCGCTCCACTCAGCGACGGCGCCAAGCTGGTGCGCGCCGCGAAGGAGGCTGCTGCGATCCGCACCGCGCGGAAGAGCAGCGGATCACTCCGCATTCGGGTGAATCCGGCTGATCTGAGCTGAAGAGCGCTCCGCTTGGTCGCCCATATTTCACGATCGTGACGGCCGTCAGGAAAGTGATACGTTCGAGGGGACGAGCGAAGGGGCGCGAGATGAGCGTGCGTGAAGGATTCCGGCCCATCGAGGGGGGAGTACATACCGACTTCCGGGAAGCGATGAGCTACGCCGACTACCTGGAGTTGGACACGCTGCTGGCCGCGCAGCACCCGAGGAGCGACCCCCCGCATCACGACGAGCTGCTGTTCATCGTGCAGCACCAGACCACCGAGTTGTGGCTGAAACTGATCCTCCACGAGCTGCGCGCAACACGTGTCTACCTCGATGCCGACCACGTGCACCATGCATTGAAATGCCTGGCCCGCGTCAAGCACATCCAGCGCACGCTGATTGAGCAGTGGTCGGTGCTGGCCACCCTGACCCCGAGCGAATATGCAGAATTTCGCGGAACGCTCGGGACCGCCTCGGGCATTCAGTCAGCGCAGTACCGCGCTGTCGAATTCATCTTGGGCAACAAGAACGAGCACATGCTCAAGGTTTTCGCCTCCGATCCGGTGGCGTCTGCCGTGCTGTCGGAGCTGCTGGATGAGCCCTCTGTCTACGACGCGTTCCTGCGCTTTCTCGCCCGCCGCGGACTGGACATTCCTGACGGAGTGCTGCAACGCGACGTGCGGGCCCCCTGGGTCATGCAACAAGCATTGATCCCGGTCTTCCAATCGATCTACGGTGCCGTCGACCGCGCCTTCGACCTCTACGAAGCCTGCGAGTCCCTGGTCGATGTGGAGGACAACTTCCAGTTCTGGCGATTCCGTCACCTGCGGGTGGTGCAACGCACCATCGGCTTCAAGGCCGGCACCGGCGGCTCATCTGGCGTGCGCTTCCTGCAGAAGGCGCTGGACCTGACCTTCTTCCCGGAGCTCTACGCGGTGCGGACCGAGATCGGCACATAGGACACTGCCCATGCGGTTTGCTGTTGATGATCTTTGGATCGGCCAGCGACTCGGGCCGGCTGTCCTAGAACAGCTCGACGGTGAGTTGCGGCCGGTAGCGTTCGGGCGCACGGCTGTGCAGCGGGCTGGTGTGCCGAAGCTTTCTGGCGCGCTCATGCCCGGCCTCGTTGACCGGCATGTCCACCTTGGCCTGGTTAATGCCGCTGCACTGTCTGGCACCGCGGTGGTTGAGGTTCACGACCTGGGTTGGGTACCGCGCATTGCACGCAGCTGGAAGGTCGATCCACCCACGGGTGGCCTGATCAAGATCGCCGGACCATTCCTCACTGTGGTCGGCGGGTACCCGTCCGATCGGGCATGGGCTCCAGCGGAGTCCGTACGCGAACTGACAGGACCTGCCGACGGCGTACGCGCGGTCGACGAGGCTGCCGGTCATTGTCACGACTTGATCAAAGTGGTGCTTCACAGCGGTGCCGCGCCAATGGACGATGCGACGCTGGCTGCGGTCGTCCATACGGCACGCCGACATCAGCTGCCGGTTGGCGTACATGCCGAAGGCAGTGGCCAGGCCCGCCGTGCCTTCGATGCCGGTGCCGACATCCTCGTCCATGTGCCCTGGACCGAGTCACTGCCTGACGATCTGCTCCAGGCGATGGCGGGCTCCATGACGTGGACCTCGACGTTTGCGATCCACTCCCATGCAGACCGTGAGAGAGCGCTGGACAATGCCCGCCGGTTCGTCCGGTTCGGAGGGCGGCTGCATTACGGCACAGACATGGGTAACGGCCCAACTCCGGTTGGGCCGCGGCCGGAAGAGATCAGTGCGTTGGGTCAAGCGGGCCTGACCGGCGATGCACTGCTTGAGTCGCTGACCGGCCAGCCAGGCGATCGCCTACGGACGGCGGCGGCTGTCTACGCGCCGCTGCCGCTGCCGTACAACGCCGACGAGGCTGCGGCATGGATGAACCGCGCGCACCGGTTGATAGCCGCGCTGACGGAAGGTGCCATTGCATGACAGAGAGACTCACTGGGGCTGCGGGCCTGGACCGCCTTGGGAACGGCGTGGACGATCTTGCCCACCGAGCCGTCGCGCTCGACGCAGCCGACCCGTTGGCCGGCTACCGCGATCAGTTCATCGGCTCGGACGATCCCACCATCATTGCCTACCTCGATGGCAACTCGCTGGGTCGCCCGCTCCGGGTGACCCGCGATCGGATCAGCGGCTTCGTCGAAGAGGCGTGGGGGAAACGGCTCATCCGTGCCTGGGATGAGGGCTGGATGGATGATCCGGTACGCGTCGGTGACGAGATCGCACGCGTGGTGTTAGGCGCCGCGCCCGGGCAGACAGTTGTCGGCGACTCGACCAGCGTGATGCTCTACAAGTGGATTCGGGCCGCGATGGCGAGCGAACCCGGGCGAGACGAGATCATCGTCGACGTCGGCAACTTCCCGACCGACCGTTTTGTTGTCGAGGGGATTGCAGCCGAGCTCGGAATGCGGCTGCGATGGCTGCAGGCGGACCGGAGCAGCGGCGTCACCCTCGAGCAGGTGGCCGAGGCGACCGGGTTGCGTACGGCCCTCATCGTGCTGAGCGACGTGGCTTATCGATCCGGGTATCTGACCGACGTCGCGGCCATCACCGCGCTGGCTCACGAACATGGCGCGCTCGTGCTCTGGGACCTGTGTCATTCGGCGGGAGTTATTCCCCTGCGGCTCGATGACTGGCGGGTCGACTTGGCCGTCGGCTGCACTTACAAGTATCTCAATGGCGGGCCCGGTTCACCCGCCTTCGGCTATGTCCGTGCCGATCTTCAGAACGGGCTGTGGCAGCCGATCCAGGGCTGGATGGGGGCGGCAGAGCCGTTCGCGATGGCCGAGCGCTACACGCCGTCCGGCGGCATCCGACGCTTCCTCAGCGGCACGCCGTCGATCATGGGGATGCTGGCCATGCAGGACATGCTGGCGCTCATCGAACGGGCAGGCATGGAGGCGATCCGGGCCAAATCCGTCGCGCTGACCGAATTCGCGATCGAGGTCTCCGACCGGCTGCTCGGCCCGCTGGGTGTTGAGATCGGCTCGCCACGCGACCCCGCGGTGCGTGGGAGTCACATCACCCTGGAGCATCCTGAGTTCCGCGGCGCGACAGCACGACTGTGGGAGCTGGGTGTCATTCCGGACTTCCGGCCACCCGACGGGCTCCGGATCGGTCTCTCGCCGTTGAGCACAAGTTTCAGCGAGGTGTATCGAGGACTCGCGGCCGTACGGGAGGTGCTGTGGCAACTGGACAGCTAACAACCCTCCCCGCAGCACGAGGCACCGCCGTCCTCGACGACGCCGACACGCGTCCCGGCAGCGCGACCTCAGTGCTGCGTACGATCATCGGCTGCTATCTGCGACGCCTTGGCGGGTGGATCGACTCAGCCGCCTTGATGGAGCTCATGACAACCGTCGGAGTCAGCCAGCCGCGCGCTCGGACCGCCATCCTCCGGGTGCGGGACAAGGAAATACTTGCTCCGGCGGTACGGGATGGTCGGGCCGGCTACGCGCTCGAACCCGCTGCGCTTCCAGCGCTGGCCAGGGGCGATCGGCGGATCTACTCATCGCGTGCCATGAGCGTCTCGGACCGCTGGTGCCTGATCTCGTACTCGATTCCGGAAAGCCAGCGACAACTCCGGCACCAGCTACGGCGTCGGCTCTTCTGGATCGGCTGTGGCACCGTCTCGGCTGCCCTGTGGATCTGCCCGGAGTACCTCACGAGTGAAGTCGAAGATATCCTCGGCGAGCTCGGCGTCCGTGACACCGCCGTGATCTTCCTGGCCGGCGAAACCCGACTGAACGGTGGGCTCGAGCGCGCGGTGGCGCGGTGGTGGGATCTATCGGCCATCGCGGCTCGACATGACGCGTTCCTGTCCGCGTACGGCGACGTGGCGTCAGACGAAATGACCCCTCGGCAGGCATTCGCCACCTGGATCGGTTGTCTAGATGCATGGCGGGTCATTCCCTACGTGGATCCGGGCCTGCCGTCCGCGTGGTTACCGGCCGATTGGCCGGGGAACCGGAGCATTCCGCTCTTCGCTGATCTCAGGGAACGGCTCGAGGATCTCAGCGGCCGCTACGTGCGGCACGTGACGTCCTAGCGCCCAAAGGATCACTAGACTCCAGCGGTGCGAATCGTCTTTGGCGGCACTCCCGATGTCGCGATTCCCTCGCTGGATGCGCTGCGCGCTTCCCGCCACGAGCTGGCGGCCGTGGTCACCCGGCCAGATGCCCAAAGCGGCCGCGGCAAGAAGCTGACCGCCAGCCCGGTCGCCCACCGCGCCGCCGAGCTAGGAATCGAGGTCTTGAAACCGCAGCGTCCTCGGGATGACGAGTTCGTCAGCCGTCTCACAGAGATCGCGCCGGACTGCTGCCCGGTGGTCGCCTATGGCGCGCTGCTGCCGCAGCAGGTCCTGGACATACCGCGGCACGGTTGGGTGAACCTGCACTTCTCCCTGCTGCCGGCCTGGCGTGGGGCGGCGCCGGTCCAGCACGCCATTTTGGCCGGCGATCAGACAACGGGTGCCACGACCTTCCGGATCGTGCTGGAGCTCGACGCTGGACCTGTCTTCGCCACGGTCACCGAACCGATCCGCCCGGATGATACTGCTGGTGACCTGCTGCACAGGCTCTCGCTGAGTGGTGCTCGGCTCCTGGTCGACACCCTGGATGGGATCGAGGACGGCACCCTGACGCCCACGCCCCAGCCAGAGACCGATGCCCAGGTGAGCTACGCGTCCAAGATCAATGTCGAGGATGCTCGGATCGACTGGACCCGGCCTGCCGAGGCGCTGGACCGGCTGGTGCGTGCCTGTGCCCCGGCGCCGGGAGCATGGACCACCTTTCGCGGGGAACGTTTCAAGATCAACTCGGCGCACATCTCGGACACTGCCTTGCCGCCTGGAGTGTTGGATATCACCAAACGATCTGTGCGGGTCGGCACCGGGACGCACGCGCTCCAGCTCGGCGAGGTACGGGCCCAGGGGAAGAAGCCCATGACTGCCGCCGACTGGGCACGCGGCGTCACATTCGACACAGAGCCGATGCTCGGTAGCTGAGTGAGCGGTCAAGACAGCCCCCGCAACCAGCGACGTCGTCGGGCAGATCGGGCTAGGCGCGCTGCTTTCGACGCCCTGCGTGCGGTGAACGCCGACGGGGCCTATGCCAACCTCGTGCTGCCGGCTCTGCTTCGCGAGCGCGGCCTGGCCGGTCGCGATGCTGCGTTCGCCACCGAACTGCTGGCCGGTACCTGCCGGTGGCAGGGCAGCTACGACGCGATCATTGCCGCGGCGGCTGGTCGACCGCTGAGCGAGTTCCAGCCAGCCGTGCTGGATCTGCTGCGCCTAGGGACACACCAGATCCTGTCCATGCGCGTGCCGACACATGCCGCCGTCGCGGCTTCGGTGGACCTGGCGGCGGTCACGGTTGGCGAACGGGTCACCGGCCTCGTCAACGCAGTACTGCGACGAGTTGCCGAAAGGAGTCTGGCCCACTGGTTCGACCAGCTGTCTCACGGGCTCGATGACCACGATGGGCTCGCGCTGCGGACGGCACACCCGCGCTGGATCGTCGAGGCATACGCGGAACTGCTGCCCCCCGCCGAGCTCGAGCAGGCCCTGAGCGCCAACAATCTCAGTCCGCACGTCTGTTTGGCCGTCCGGCCGGGCCTCGCCGAGCTGTCAGACCTCATACACGCGGGGGCCCACTCGAGCCCCTACTCGCCTTTTGGCGCTCGTTGGCGAGGTGACCCAGCCGACCTTCCACTCGTCCGCGACGGCAGAGCCGGCGTCCAGGACGAGGGCTCCCAGCTGGTCACCTGGGCCCTCACCCGAGCGACTGCTCCGTCCGGATGGTGGCTCGACCTGTGTGCTGGACCGGGCGGTAAGTCCGCCCTACTGGCTGGTCTGGGGCGTCTGGACGGCAGCCGACTGCTGGCGTCGGATCTGGCACCGCATCGGGCGATTCTGGTTGCCAGCGCGGTACGGGCATATGTCGGGCACGGATCGGCCCCGACCATCGTGGTCGCCGATGGTACCCGACCCGCGTGGCGGGCTGGCTCGTTTACCCGGGTGCTTGTCGATGTCCCGTGCTCTGGTCTGGGCGCCCTGCGCCGCCGTCCGGAATCTCGTTGGCGGCGCAACCCGGCCGATCTGGAGCAGCTACACACGCTGCAGCTCGCACTGCTGGCGTCAGCCATTGACAGCGCCGCTCCCGGTGGGGTGATCGGCTACCTGACCTGCTCACCGCACCGCCGGGAGACAAGCGATGTGCTGAGCGAAACCCTCGCGGTACGCGCCGACCTCGAGGTGATTCCGGCGGCGCAACTGCTGCCCGAGGTTCCGAACGCTGCTCTCGGTCCGTACCTTCAGCTCTGGCCGCACCGGCACGGCACCGATGCCATGTTTGCGGCCTATCTGCGCAAGGCCCGCTAACACTAGAGTCGACATCGTGGCCATGAGAATCATGCCGAGCATCTTGTCGGCCGACTTCGCGAACCTGCAGGCAGCGATCGAATCGGTGCCGAGCTCAGATGCGATACACGTCGATGTGATGGACAACCACTTCGTTCCGAACCTCACGCTCGGGCTCCCTGTGGTGGAATCCATTCGCAAGGTCACCGACAAAATGCTCGACATCCACCTCATGATCGAGCAGCCCGACCGCTGGGCGCCGCCGTACGCCGAGGCTGGAGCCGAGTCGGTGACCTTTCACGTCGAGGCGGCCGGTGCACCTGTCCGGCTGGCCCGCGAGCTGCGCAGCCGCGGGGCGCGGGCCGCAATAGCCCTCAAGCCGGCCACGCCGATCGAGCCGTATGAGGACATGCTGTCGGAGGTCGACATGGTGTTGATCATGACCGTTGAGCCGGGCTTCGGCGGCCAGCACTTTCTGGACCTGTGCCTTCCCAAGATCGCTCGAACGAGAGCGATGCTGGACAAGCAGGGTGGTGACATCTGGCTGCAGATCGATGGCGGCGTCTCGGCCGAGACTATTGAACGATGCGCAGTCGCTGGCGTTGACTCCTTCGTAGCCGGCTCATCGGTATTCGGCGCTGACAATCCCGACGCCATGGTGGCCAAACTGCGCGAGATGGCGGCCGCGGCGACCTAGGAAATCCGCTCGGCAATCGCGGCGGCTCTTTTGCAGAAACCTACGTAAACCCAGTTTTCAGACGGTCTGCACAGGTTGCAACCTGTGCAGTCCGTCAGCAATCTACGTGAACGTAGGTTGCGACGGGAGAGTCGGCGAGCCCTGCCAGCCCTACTAACCCTGGCGGCGCCGCAGGTAGCGTTCGAACTCCGCCGCAATCGCATCGCCGCTGGCCTCTGGCAATTCGGTTGCGTCCTGCATCTGCTCCAGCGACGCGACGTACTCGGCGACCTCGGAGTCCTCGGCCGCCAGTTCGTCCACGCCGCGCTCCCAGGCCCTGGCTAACTCAGTCAATTCACCGAGATCGAAGGACGCGTCCAGCACCTGCTCCAACTGGGAGAGCAGCGCGAGCGTGGCCTTGGGGCACGGCGGATGCGAGACGTAGTGCGGAATTGCCGACCAGAGTGTGAGGACGTCAACACCTGCGCGCGTCAAGGTGTCACCGAGGACGCCGATGATGCCGGTCGGACCCTCGTACGTCGGTGGTGCCAGGCCCAACTGCTTCATCAACTCGCGGTTGGTTGTCGACACCGACACCGGGATAGGACGGGTGTGTGGGGTGTCCGCGAGCAGCGCGCCCAGTAGGTGCACCCGAGTCACGTTGGCCGAGCTGAGCGCGGACGCGATCATCGTGCTGAACTGGCGCCACCGCAAGTTGGGCTCGAGGCCTTCGACCAAGATCAGGTCACGGCCGTCCGGCAGCTGAGCGATCTTGAGCTCGGTAGTGGGCCAGGTGATCACGCGCTCATCATCCTCGGCGAATGTCACACGCGGCCTGTTGACCTGAAAGTCGTAGAAGTCGTCCGGGTCGAGCGCGTACACGGACTCGGCCTCGTAGGCCTCCGCGAGGTGCTCGATGGCTCCGGTTGCCGCGTTCCCCGCGTCGTTCCAGCCACCGAATGCCACCACTACCACCGGGTCGACGAGATCACGAAGATCACGGCTGGCCGAGTTGGGGGAGTCTGGCATGGAAATCACTGTAGCTGCCGGCTCAGGAATGCAGCGTCGCTCCACATGGTGGTTTTCCTCCCACACGGCCAGCAGTAGCGATTATTCTCACGAGATGCCCTCTGGCAGGCGTGACGTTTCGTCCCCAACCGATCTTCGCGCGACATTGTCGCCAACCGATCTTCGCGCGACATTGTCGCGACGCGTCGTGATCGCTGATGGGGCAATGGGCACCATGCTGCAGCGCCACGACCTCACGCTGGACGACTTCCAACATCTCGAGGGTTGCAACGAGATCTTGAACCTCACCCGCCCCGACATCGTGCGGTCAATCCACGATGCGTACTTCGAGGTCGGAGTTGACGCCGTCGAGACCAACACGTTCGGGGCAAATCTCTCCGCTCTTGGGGAGTACGGCATCGCCGACCGGATCACCGAGGTGGCCCAGACGGGCGCTCGGATCGCCCGCGAGTCGGCCGACGCGTACAGCACACCCGACCGACCGCGATGGGTGCTCGGCAGCGTCGGCCCCGGCACCAAGCTGCCGACCCTCGGGCACGTCTCCTACGCCCGGCTGCGGGACGCCTACCAGCAGCAGGTCGAGGGCTTGATCGCCGGTGGGATCGACGCGGTACTAATCGAGACCTCACAGGATCTGCTGCAGACGAAGGCCGCGACGCTGGGCGCCAAAAATGCGCTGGCGTACGCGGGTCGCGATCTTCCGGTGATCGTGCATGTGACCGTCGAGACCACGGGCACGATGCTGCTCGGCTCGGAGATCGGTGCCGCGCTCACCGCCCTCGAGCCGCTCGGCATCGACCTGATCGGTCTCAACTGCGCGACCGGTCCGGCCGAAATGAGCGAACATCTCCGGCACCTGTCCCGGCATGCGCAGATCGGCGTGAGCTGTATGCCGAATGCCGGGCTGCCGCAGCTGACGGCCGACGGTGCGTTCTACCCGCTGCAGCCGATCGAGCTGGCTGACGCCCTGGAACAGTTCGTCGGCGAATTCGGACTCGGCCTGGTAGGCGGCTGCTGCGGTACGGGACCGGAGCATCTGCGGCAAGTTGTCATGCGCCTGGAGGGTCGGCCAGCTGGTGCCCGTTCACCGAGCCATATCCCTGCCGCCGCCTCCCTGTACGCCGAGGTGCCCTTCCGCCAAGACACCAGCTACCTGTCGATTGGGGAACGGACCAACGCCAACGGGTCAAAGGCGTTTCGTGAGGCGCTGTTGGACGAGCGCTGGGACGACTGCATCGAGATCGCGCGGTCCCAGATCCGCGACGGCGCCCACATGCTCGATCTCAATATCGACTACGTGGCCCGAGATGGTGTCGCCGACATGCGAGAGCTGGCCTTCCGGCTTGCGACGGCTTCGACGCTACCTATCGTGCTGGACTCCACCGAACCGGCGGTGCTGCAAGCAGGCCTGGAATGTCTCGGTGGACGTGCGGTGATCAACTCCGCGAACTACGAGGACGGCGACGGGCCCGACTCCCGATTCTGCCGGGTCATGCAGCTGGTCGCCGAGCATGGTGCGGCAGTGATCGTGCTGACCATCGACGAGGAAGGCCAAGCGCGTACTGCGGAGTGGAAGGTACGCGTCGCCGCACGAGCGATCAAGGACATCACCGAGAACTGGGGAGTGCGCCAGAGCGACATCATCATCGACTGCCTCACCTTCCCGATCGCCACCGGCCAGGAGGAAACCCGCCGAGACGGCGTCGAGACCATCGAGGCGATTCGCGAGGTGAAGCGGCTCTTCCCGGACGTCCAGACCACGCTCGGCCTGTCCAACATCTCCTTCGGTCTCAACCCGGCAGCTCGAGTCGTGCTCAATTCCGTCTTCCTCAACGAATGCATCGAGGCCGGCTTGGACTCCGCCATCGTGCACGCGGCCAAGATCATCCCGATGGCCCGGATCCCCGACGAGCAACGAGAAGTGGCGCTCGACATGGTCTACGATCGGCGCCGGCCCGCTACCGCCACTGAGTCCGCATACGACCCGCTGCAACGCTTCCTCGAGCTCTTTGAAGGAGTGACGACGGCCGACACGAAAGCCGAGCGGGCCGCGGAGCTGCTCAAGCTGCCCGTCAGCGAACGACTGCAGCGCCGCATCATCGACGGCGAGGCGAAAGGCCTGTCGGATGATCTTGATGCCGCGCTCGCGGAGGGCAGGGCGGCCCTGGAGATCATCAACTCCGACCTGTTGGCCGGCATGCGGGTGGTGGGGGAGCTGTTTGGCTCCGGTCAGATGCAGTTGCCGTTCGTGCTGCAGTCGGCTGAGGTGATGAAGGCCGCGGTCGCCTACCTCGAGCCATACCTGGAGAAGACCGACGCTCGCGGCAAGGGCACCATCGTGCTCGCAACCGTGAAGGGTGATGTGCACGACATCGGCAAGAACCTGGTCGACATCATCCTCACCAACAACGGCTACACCGTGGTGAATCTTGGGATCAAGCAGCCCGTCGGCGCGATCATCGATGCAGCAGAGGAGCACCACGCGGATGCTATCGGCATGTCGGGGCTGCTGGTGAAGTCCACGGTCGTGATGAAGGAGAACCTGGAGGAGCTCAACCGGCGGGGGATTGCCACGGCGTACCCGGTCTTCCTGGGCGGAGCGGCCCTGACCCGCGCGTACGTCGAGCAAGATCTTCGTGCGATCTTCGCCGGCGAGGTCCGCTACGCCCGAGACGCCTTTGAGGGGCTACGCCTGATGGATGCGCTGATGGCCGTAAAACGTGGCGACGAGGGGGCTGCGCTGCCAGCGCCCAGGGAGCGGCGGGTCAAGGCTCGCGGGACGACCGTGGTCGAGGAGCGGGTCGAGACCGAAGTCACCCGGCGTTCCGATGTTGCGGTCGACATTGATGTGCCGACTCCGCCGTTTTGGGGCGACCGGATCGTCAAAGGCATCTCGTTGTCCGATGTGGCGGCCTACCTCGATGAGCGGGCGACCTTCATGGGCCAGTGGGGACTCAAGGGCTCCCGCGCATATGAGCAAGGGGGGGCGACCCCCCTTGAACCGCCCGCCCGCTCGCGCGGCGGTGGAGTCTCATACGAGGAGCTCGTTGAGACCGAAGGCCGGCCTCGACTGCGCGCCTGGCTGGACCGCATCCAGACCGACGGGATCGCGGAGTTCGCGGTGGTCTACGGCTACTGGCCCTGCTACAGCGACGGCAACGAGCTCGTCGTGCTCCGTCCTGGAGGGGATGCTTCCGACCCAGCCGCAGAACTGCAGCGCTACGCCTTCCCGCGGCAAACCCGCGGGCGCTTCCTCTGCCTCGCCGACTTCTTCCGTGATCGGCAGCTGGCCGAATTCAAGGGTCCGGACGTCGTGGCGTTCCACCTGGTGACGATGGGGTCGCAGGTCGCAAAGGTGACTGCCAGCCTGTTCGAGCAGAACGCCTACCGCGATTATCTCGAGCTGCATGGCCTGAGCGTGCAACTGACCGAGGCATTGGCTGAGATGTGGCACGCCAGGGTGCGGGCGGACCTTGGCTTCGCTCCCGACGACGGCCAGATGGAGGAGATGATCCGTGACCAGGCGTATCGGGGCTCGCGGTACTCCTTCGGTTATCCGGCCTGCCCCGAGCTGGACGACCGGCGCAAGCTGGTGGCGCTGCTTCGACCACAACGAATCGGCGTTGAGCTATCTGAGGAGTTGCAGCTGCATCCCGAGCAGTCCACCGATGCGCTGATCGTGCACCATCCCGAGGCGAAGTACTTCAACGCCCGCTAGCCTCGCCGATTTGCGCGCGCGGCAGCGGCTGGAAGAATGGCCGCGCCATGAGCGACACGACAACCGCAACGCTGGCCGCCGCCCTGTGGGATTTCGACGGCACGCTGGCCGACACCGAGCCGCTCTGGATCGCCGCGGAGTATGACCTGATCGACCAGCTGGGAGGCACCTGGTCGGAGGAGCACGCAGAGCAGCTTGTGGGCAACTCGTTGCTGGACTCGGGCTCCTACATCTTGAATGCGATTGGCCGCGTCGATCTCAGTCCAGCATGGGTCGTGGAGCGGCTCCTTACCGACGTCGTCGACCAGATTCGGCAGCACCCGATCGTCTGGCGACCCGGGGCGATCGAGCTGCTCGACTCCTTCGCGGCGGCGGGTGTTCCTTGCGCACTCGTATCGGCGTCGTACCGGGTGCTGCTGGACGCGGCCCTCAGCCAACTGCCTGCGGGGACGTTCCAGGTTTCGGTGGCGGGGGATGAGGTAAGTCGCGGCAAGCCACATCCTGAGCCGTACGAGAAGGCCTGTACGGCCCTGGGCGTGTCCGCGCGGCATTGCGTGGTCCTCGAAGACTCCGAGACCGGCTGCCGCGCCGGTAACGCCGCCGGAGCGTTGGTGGTCGCCGTGCCCAATCGCGTGATGATCCAGGAGGCTCCGCGGCGGCTCCACGTCCGTTCCCTCGCTGAGCTGGACGTAGCTGCCGTGGCGAGCATGCTGGAGCAGTTCAATGGGGACTGACACTCTTGCGCGCCGCGTGCTGGCGGCAGCTGCCGTCTTCTTGCTTCTCAGCGCATGCCGCACGCCTGGGGAGCTTCCGGCGCCAACCCCCACAGCAAGCTCGACACCGAGACCGTTCACGGTGATGTCGACCGATCTCATCCGTGTCACTGATCCGGCGGCCATCACCGATGCCGCATCAACTGTGCTTTCGCTCAACGTGTTTCAGCGGCTGATGACGGCTGATCCCGGGGGCTCGGTCCTGAAGCCGGACGCGGCACGGGACTGCCTGTTTACCTCCTCAACCACCTACACCTGCACCCTCAATGAGGATCTGGCATTCCACAACGGGCATCCGTTGACCTCCAGCGATGTGAAATTCAGCATCGAGCGGGCTGCACGGCTCAAGGTTCCGGGGTCTTCAGCGGCCGCTCTGTCTTCCTTCCGGAGGATCCAAACACCGGATCAGAAGACCGTACGGTTCGTGCTGAGCAGGCCGGACACCCAGTTCGGGTGGGCGCTGGCATCTCCGGCGGCCTCGATCGTCGACGAGGAGCTCTACGACGCGGATCGGGTACAGGACCCGAACGATGCCATTGTCGGGTCGGGCCCCTTCTTGGTGACCAAGTACACCGGAAACCAGTTGCAACTCAGCCGCTATGCGGACTACGTCGGACGTAACCCGGCCCGCCTTCCCGCTCTCGTCTACCGCAGCGTGGCCGATTCGCCGACGATCGAGGATGCCATGACGAAGGGTGCCGTGGACGTTGTCTGGAGAGGTCTCGACACGCCGGCGGTCACCCGATTCAGCCAACAGGTGAGCCAGAACCCCAATCACGAGACCATCAACGGCTTCACTCAGAACGTGCTGGGAGGTGCGCGGGTGTTGCAACTTCAGTGGTCGCCGACCTCGCGTATGCGGTCCAACAAGGCGTTGCGGCAGGCCATAGCCGTCGCACTGCAAAGGGACCGCACGTCCGATTCCATCGTTCCGAACGGCGTGGTCGGCCATACCGCTGCATTCCCGCTGGGCGGAAAGGCCAAGCCCAAGGTCACCTGGAAGAGCCGCATCAACCTCACGCTCGGCTACGACGCCTCCATGCCGAACGGCCAGGACATCGCGAACCAGATCCGCGGCCGGTTGGAGAACACCGGCGGGCTGAGCGTGCAACTCAAGCCGGGAGTGACGGATGCGGACCTGAACCTGGTGGATCGGAAGGCGTGGACGGCGACAGCCCTGGCATGGCTGCAGCCCTATCTCGACGCGCCGCTTCCGGTTGCCGCGTCGACCGTCAGGACGATTGAAACCGAGTTTCGCGCGACCACGGACAGTGGCACCGCGAATCAGCTGCTGGCCGCCCTACAGAATCAGGCGGCTGTGGATCTGATCGTGCTGCCGGTCAGCCAGTCCGACGAGCATGTCTATGTACGGCGCGGTGTGGAGATGGGTGGCGGCTCCTACGGCCCTGGCTGGCAGCTTGGATTCTTCGGTATCAGCAATGGCTGAGCCACTCCAACTCTCCGGCGTGCAGCTCGGGCCACTCCAGGCGGGTGAGCGGATCACCCTCACCGACCCGAAGGGACGCCGACACTCGGTCGTGCTTACAGCCGGTGCGCAGTTCCATACTGCCAAGGGTGCCGTCAGCTACGACGAGCTGATCTCACAGCCGGAGGGCATCGTGGTGAGCTCGACGGGCGGCACACAATTCTTGGCCATGAGGCCGCTGCTCAACGAATTCACCGTGAGCATGCCACGAGGCGCGGCGGTGATCTACCCGAAGGACGCCGCCCAGATTCTGATGGGTGCAGACATCTTTCCCGGCGCCAGGGTGCTGGAGGCGGGCGCCGGATCCGGTGCTCTGACCTGCAGTCTGCTGCGCGCGATCGGTCCAAGCGGCCGGCTGATCTCCTACGAGCGGCGGGAGGACTTCGCAACCATCGCTCAACGCAACGTCGAGAATTTCTTCGGGGCAAGCCCAGCCAACTGGGAGCTGCGAGTGGCTGATCTGCTCGAGTCGCGCACCGAGGAAACCCTCGACCGCGTCGTCCTCGACATGCTCGCGCCGTGGCAGTGCGTTGCGGGGTTGGCGGGCCTGTTGGTTCCGGGTGGGGTGTTGTGCGCCTACGTCGCGACCACCACCCAGCTTGCCGAAACGGTCGAGACGCTGCGTGTTCACAGCGGCTTCACCGAGCCGGAGGCCACGGAGTCACTGGTTCGGGCCTGGCACGTCGAGGGGCTGGCAGTACGACCCCGGCACGATATGGTGGGCCACACTGGATTTGTGATCACAGCACGGCGACTGGCGCCAGGGTTCACAGCACCGTTACGCAAACGTCGCCCAGCACGCGGCGCGTACGGCGAAGATTACAAAGGACCGCGCAGCCAGCCCGGGTAGGGTCTTGACAGGAGGTGTGTCTTGACCGGACCTATCCACGATCGCGCTCCGTATGAGGACCGCGAATCTTTGATAGCCCAAATTGGTGCGCTCAGAGACGAACTCGATCGCCTACGGGATCGGGTTTCGTCGCACCCGCACGACATCGCGATGCTGGAGCGCCGTCTAGCCGACGCTCGCTCCGATGCCCGGACCACCGCCGCCAATAACGAGCGTCTTGCGGCCACGCTGCGCGAGGCGCGGGACCAGATCGTGTCCTTGAAAAATGAGGTTGATCGCCTGGCGCAGCCTCCGGCCAGCTTCGCAGTCTTCCTCGCCGCGCGCGAGGAGCACACCGCAGACATCTTCACAGCTGGTCGCAAGATGCGAGTCAGCGTCAGCCCGGACGTTGATCTTGAGGCACTGACGCCCGGCAAAGAGGTGATGGTCAACGAGGCGATGAACGTGGTGAAGGTCCTCGAGTTCGACGAGGTCGGTGAGGTCGTGCTGCTCAAGGAGATGCTCGAGGACGGTGATCGGGCACTGGTGATCGGCCACGGTGATGAAGAAAGCGTCGTCCGCCTCGCCTATCGGCTTCGTGATCAACACCTGCGCTCCGGTGACTCGCTGCTGATCGACCGTCGGGTGCATTTCGCGTACGAGCGGATCCCAAAGCTCGACGTGGAGGAGCTGGTGCTGGAGGAGGTGCCCGACATCGACTACACCGTGATCGGCGGTCTGGGCAACCAGATCGAGGCCATCCGGGATGCGGTCGAGCTGCCGTTCCTGCACAAGGAACTCTTCGCCGAGCATGAGCTCAAGGCCCCCAAGGGCATCCTGCTCTATGGACCGCCGGGTTGTGGCAAGACCTTGATCGCCAAGGCGGTCGCCAACTCGTTGGCGAAGAAGGTCAGCGAGCGAACCGGGGAGGAGGGGCGCAGCTTCTTCCTTAATATCAAGGGCCCTGAGCTGCTGAACAAGTACGTCGGGGAGACTGAGCGGCATATCCGGCTGGTCTTCCAGCGTGCCCGCGACAAGGCATCCGACGGCATGCCGGTGATCGTTTTCTTCGACGAGATGGACTCGCTGTTCCGGACCCGTGGGTCCGGTGTCTCCTCCGACGTGGAGAACACCATCGTGCCGCAGTTGCTGAGTGAGATCGACGGCGTTGAGGGCCTTGACAACGTGATCATCATCGGTGCCTCCAACCGCGAGGACATGATCGATCCGGCGATCCTGCGACCCGGGCGCCTGGACGTGAAGATCAAGATCGAGCGGCCGGATGCGGAGGCGGCCCGGGAGATCTTCAGCAAGTACCTCACTCCGACGCTGCCGCTGCATCCAGAAGATCTCGCCGAATTCAATCATGATCAGCAGATGTGTGTGCAGGCCATGATCGATCGCACTGTTGGCCGGATGTATGAGGAGTCGGAGGAGAACCAGTTCCTGGAGGTCACCTACGCGGGCGGAGACAAGGAGGTCCTCTACTTCAAGGACTTCAACTCGGGGGCGATGATCCAAAACGTCGTGGACCGTGCCAAGAAGATGGCGATCAAGGACTTCCTGGAGACCGGCGTACGGGGGTTGCGGATCGGCCACCTGTTGCAGGCCTGCCTGGATGAGTTCGCCGAGAACGAAGATCTGCCCAACACGACCAACCCGGACGACTGGGCGAAGATCTCTGGAAAGAAGGGCGAGCGGATTGTCTTCATCCGGACGCTCATCTCCTCCAAGCAGGGCACCCAACCAGGCCGGTCGATCGACACCGTCTCCAACACGGGTCAATATTTATAGGCCTTCCTTATCTATAGGCTTTCCTTCGCGCACGATCGCGCTCAGTGCCCAGTCGTTCGTCGCCTTGAGCGAAACGAAAATCGTGTATCGCTCAAGCCTCCTGCACTCCTCGACGCGCGATCTTCGACGCTCAGGAAGGGTTATAGACCTTGGCACGCGATTCCGACGCTCGCGGGATTCAGAGACTCGGTGCGCTCGCCTCGTGCCCGCGTGAGCCTCAGCGCGACTGACCGCGGACGAGGTGCCTAGCGGGTTGCTCCGTTGAAGTCCTGGCCCTGGCGTGCTGAATGAGCCGGAGCCCGGCGCGCCAGCCGATGAGGAACAGAGCGAGTACGAGGCTGGCGACCAGGACGAAGGACGGCTGTACGCTGGCCCCGGTGAGCAGCCGAAGGGTCATCCCGCCTACGACGGTGCCCAGCCAAACCGCAACCCCGGCCTTCAGCGAGAGTGGATGCCGCCAGGTGCGCCCAATGACCGTCCCAACCAAGCACCCAGCAAGAAACGGCCAAGCCGTTTGTGCCACGCCAAGCAGGTCGGTCGCCTCCTGGTGGCTGCTACGTCCGACGATCGCAAAGACCGTGATGCAGATCACATCCACCGCAAGCGCTGGAAGGATCTGCATGAACCTCACACTACGCTGAGGCCATGGCTTCCACAGCCGATCGTGATGAGTCCGCCACCGCGGGCTCGGAGCTGGCTGCCCGCCTGAACGCTCGGGTCATGGGAATCGAGACCGAGTACGGCATCAGCGCGCTCGCACCGGGGTCGCACGCGCTGCCCAGTGGATTCGGCAATGCCTTCGTCGAGGACGATCTGCATCCCATGCAGTTGTCCAACCACGTCGTCAAGGCGTACGGCGCCTCAGCCCCGGGCCAGCCGGCCGGTTGGGACTACGAGACCGAGACTCCGCTGCGGGACATCCGCGGGTATGAGATCTCCCGGGCCGCCGCCCACCCAGACCAGCTGACAGACACCGATCTCGGCATGGCCAACGTCATCTTGACCAACGGCGCACGGCTGTATGTCGATCATGCGCATCCGGAGTATTCCAGTCCCGAAGTGACATGTGCCCTCGATGTGGTGCGCTACGACAAGGCTGGCGAGGCCGTCATGGCAATCGCCGCGCAGCGCGCCTCGCAGTCACTGGGGCGCTCGGTCCGGCTCTACAAGAACAACACCGACGGCAAGGGTGCCTCGTACGGCACCCACGAGAACTACCTACTGCAACGCAGCACACCGTTCGACCGAATTGTGACGCAGTTCACAGCCTTTCTCGTTTCGCGGCAGGTGATCACCGGAGCCGGTCGAGTTGGTGTGGGTCAATCCAGCCAGACTCCGGGCTTCCAGATCAGCCAACGCGCGGATTTCTTCGAGGCTGAGGTGGGGCTGGAGACCACGCTCAACAGGCCGATCATCAACACCCGCGACGAGCCGCACGCCGACGCGAGCCGGCATCGTCGACTGCACGTGATCACCGGAGATGCCAACCTGTCGGAGATCTCGACCTATCTCAAACTGGGTACCGCGTCCTGGGTGCTGCGGGTCATCGAGGCAGGCGAGCTGGCCGCGGACGTCCGGTTGGACGGACCTGTGGCGGCCATGCGGACGGTCAGCCACGATCTCGGAGTTCGGGAGCCCCTCTACCTGCTCGATGGGCCCAGCATGACCGCCCTGGACCTCCAAGAGGTGTACCTGGACGCGTGCCGCAACCATTACGAACGAATTGCCGGAGATCTCACCGAGATGGCTCGAATTGAGGCGAAGGACATCTTCAGCCGCTGGCAGGACTGTCTGGATGCGCTCCGCACCGACATTTTCAGCCTCGCCGACCAGCTCGACTGGGTGGCCAAGCTCAAGCTGTTGGAGTCCTATCGCCAGCGCGACGGACTGAGCTGGTCGGCGCCCAAACTGGCCTTGATCGACCTCCAGTACGCCGACGTCGACCCACGACGCAGCCTGCACCGGGCGCTGCTGACCAATGGGAAGATGCGGCGACTCGTTACCGATGACGACATCGAGCGAGCTCGCACCACTCCACCTGACGACACGCGGGCCTACTTCCGGGGCCGTGTCATGGAGAAGTTTGGGTCTTCGGTGGTGGCCGCTTCCTGGGACTCGGTGATCTTCGACGTTCCCGACCGCCCGGCGCTGCAGCGGCTGCCTCTGCTGGACCCGCTGCGAGGAACCCGAGAACAGGTTGGCCAGATGATCGACGAATGCACGTCGGTCACCGAGCTGTTCGCCGCCCTGGGTCGTTAGCGGCCACCCCGCTACAAATGTCATGGCCTTGTGGGTGGCGTTGGTTACGCTTGAGGCCAGTACAGACGAGGAGCAGGTATGGCTGAGTCAGAGCAGAGCCAACGTAAGGCACGGCGGGCCGACGATCGCGAGATCGAGGAGCTGACGCCTGCTGATACGGCGCACAAGGCGGAATTGGACTCAGAGGTGGACTCGCTGCTGGACGAAATCGACGACGTGCTCGAGGTCAACGCCGAGGAGTTCGTTCGCTCGTTCGTTCAGAAGGGCGGCCAGTGAACGACGGACGTCATGTCGTTGAGCTGACCTCAGAGTTCTTTCGTATCGGGTCTTCTTCCTTCACCGAGTTCGCGTCACGCGTGGCCCCGGACGTCCTGCCGTCGTCGCGTGCGGCGGCTGGCGGGCTCGGCGAGCTCTCGCCCCGCGGCACCACAATCGTGGCCGCGACGTTCCCAGGCGGAGTTGTGATGGCCGGTGACCGTAGGGCCACTATGGGAAACATCATCGCGCAACGTGACATCGAGAAAGTGTTTGCCGCCGACGAGTTTTCGATTATCGGAATTGCCGGGGCTGCTGGCCTGGCGGTTGAGCTGGTGGGCTTGTTTCAGGTCGAGCTCGAGCATTACGAGAAGATCGAGGGCGCCCCGCTGTCCCTGGTCGGCAAGGCGAATCGGCTGGCCACCATGATCCGACTAAATCTCGGCCTTGCCATGCAAGGCCTAGTGGTGGTGCCCCTGTTCGCGGGCTGGGATGAAGCAACCGGGGAGGGCCGAATCTTTTCCTATGACGCAACCGGCGGTCGGTACGAGGAGCACGCTTACTTCTCGGTTGGGTCCGGCTCAATTTTCGCCCGAGGGTCGTTGAAGAAGCTCTATCGGCCCGATTTCGACGCGAACGAGGCGGCAATGGCGGTGATCCAGGCGCTGTACGACGCTGCCGACGACGACTCGGCGACCGGCGGACCAGACATGGCACGGAAGATTTTTCCGATGGTTCTGGCCGCGACCGAGGACGGCGTTCAGCGTTTGAGTGACGAGCAGATCACTGACCTGATCGACCGGCTGATGGCGAGCCGCGCCGAGCGACCCGACGGACCTGGGGCTCCACTTGCTTAGGACGCACCCATGAGCATGCCGTTCTACGTCGCCCCCGAGCAGCAGATGAAGGATCGGGCCGACTACGCGCGCAAAGGCATCGCTCGTGGCCGTTCAGTGGTCGTCCTGCACTATGCCGAAGGCATCTTGTTCGTGGCCGAGAACCGGTCACAGGCCCTGCACAAGGTCAGCGAGATCTACGATCGCATCGCCTTCGCGGCCGTCGGTCGATACAACGAGTTCGAGAACCTGCGCCAAGCCGGGATCCGCTACGCCGACGTACGCGGCTACACCTACGACCGGACCGATGTGACTGTTCGCGGACTGGCCAACGCGTACGCCCAGCTGCTTGGCACCATCTTCTCTTCGGGCGCTGAAAAGCCGTACGAGGTGGAGATCGTGGTTGCCGAATTGGGCGCAACACCGGCGCAGGACCAGATCTACCGTCTGACCTACGATGGCTCGGTGGCCGACGAAGCGAACTTCGCCGTCATGGGCGGGTCTGCCGATGTGATAGCTGAAGTGGTCAGTCGGGGCTTCAGACCCGGCATCAGTCTCGCCGACGCGGCACAGCTCGCTGTTCGCGCGCTCGGCTCGGACGGAGGCCCGAATGCGGCACCCCGGGCGCTTGGCGTGGAGGCACTGGAGGTCGCCATCCTTGATCGGACCAGGGCGATGCCACGCAAGTTCCGGCGTATCAAGGGTGATCGACTTGCAGCCTTGCTCGCTGATGGGCCCGAAGCGACGGGTTCTAACGGCGGGGAGGACCGCCAGCAGAAATCCGCCACGTGAACCAGACCACGCCACCTCCCGGCGACAGGCAGGCCCAGCACAGTCGCGTTGTGATCATCGGTACGGGACTCATCGGGGCGTCGATCGGCTGCGCACTCTCAGCGACCGGTTACGCCGTGCACCTACGTGACCACAAGATCAGTCACGCTAGAGTCGCGGCTGGCCTGGGTGCCGGCACCGTCGATCCTGCCGTGTCCGCCGACGTGGACCTGGTCGTGGTAGCGGTGCCGCCGGGCGCCATTCCTGATCTTGTGGTGCACAGTCTGCAGATCTATCCGAACGCCACGGTCACTGACGTCGGCTCGGTGAAGGCCGGGGTACTCGACACGCTGTGGCGGCGCGATGTCGACCTCAGTCGCTATGTCGGCTCGCACCCGATGGCCGGCTCGCATCATTCAGGACCGATGACCGCCCATCCGGACCTGTTCGTCGACCGTACCTGGGTCGTCACCCCACACCGTAGATCGGCGGCCGAATCAATGGAACGGGTCCGGGCCGCAGTCCGAGCCTGCCGCGCCCGGGAGATGATCATGGACGTTGACGACCATGATGCTGCGGTCGCGCGGGTGTCCCACCTGCCCCACCTGATGTCGGTGCTGATCGCGAGTCGCCTCACCATGGTTCCGGAGCGCGAGCTCACGCTGGCCGGCCAAGGTCTGCGTGACGTGACACGCATCGCCGGCAGCGATCCAGCGCTCTGGGAACAGATTGTCGGCGCCAATTCCGATGCGGTGCTCGAGGAACTGCGTGGCGTGCAGGATCAGCTCGGCTTGTTGATCAAGGCTGTTGAGGCGACGCCGGCGACCAAGGACTTGCGGAGCCAACTGGAGCGCGCAGTCGCCGGCACGCGCAAGATCGGGGGCAAGCATGGGGCGGCGGCGATCCGCTACAGCGAGGTCGTCGTTGCGATTCCTGATGAGCCCGGCGCGCTGGCCCGGCTGTTCGGCGACGTCAGTGCTGCAGGCGTGAACGTCGAGGACATCTCGATCGAGCATGACCCGGTCCGAGAGCTCGGTTATCTTGCCTTGTCGGTCGCGCCGGAGCACGCTGATGCTCTGCTCGAGACCATGCTGTCGCACGGTTGGACGGTTGCTTGACGTGCGGCCGGTACTCTGAGGCGGTGTCTGAGGCAGCGATGACCGACCAGCACCAGACCCTCGGGGAGCCCAGTCCGGCCGCGGGGTCGAATCGGTCGCTCGTCATTGCCATCGACGGGCCAAGCGGTTCAGGCAAGTCGAGTACGGCCAGGGGAGTCGCAGAGCGGCTCGGGCTGGCCTTTCTGGACACTGGTGCGATGTACCGCGCGGTCACCTGGCTAGCGCTGCAAGAAGGCGTCGACCTGGACGACCAGGAGGCTGTCGCGGAGCTGTTGGCCCATGCATCGATGGACATCGACCAAGATCCCCGAAGCCCCGCGATCGCGATCAACGGAGTCGATGTCACCGAGGCGATCAGAGCTCCTGAGGTGTCGGCGGCCGTCAGTGCCGTCGCCACCAATCTGGACATTCGCGCTGATCTGGTCGCGCGACAGAAGAAGCTGATCGCCGAGGCGAGGGAAGGCATCGTCGCTGAGGGACGGGACATCACGACTGTGGTGGCGCCGGACGCCGACGTACGTGTGCTCCTGGTTGCCGACCCCGCGGCGCGAGTGGCGCGCCGGCATGCCGAACTCGCGGAGCATCAAATACACGTGGACGAAGTGACAGACCAGGTGATCCGACGCGACCGCGACGATTCCATGGTCGCAGAGTTCGAATCGGCGGCTCCTGGAGTGCACGTCGTCGACTCCACTTTTCTGAGCCTGGAGGAGGTGATCGAAACGATCTGCGCATTCGTTCCGGTCCGGGTATTCGGAGACAGGCGTGATCGAGGGGGTTAGCCCCGATCTTCCGCACACCGATCGGCTGCCGGCCTCGAAGGAGTGGGTCCTGCGGCTGACGAGACCCCTGGTGCGGCTAGGGCTGCGTTTGAGCTGGCGGGTGAAAGTGCATGGTGCTCAGCAGGTTCCGAGCTCCGGGCCGGTGATCTTGGCGGCGAACCATATCGGCTTGTTGGACGGGCCGACCCTCGTCGCGCTGACCCGCCGGCTCACGTTTGCCATGGTGAAGCGGGAGGCCTTTAGCGGCCCGGTCGGCCAGTTCCTCGTCCACATAGGCCAGATCTCCCTGAACCGTCGAGAGATTGATCCGCAGGCAATCCGGAGAGCGGTCCAGGTGCTGCGCGCCGGCAAGGTGCTGGCGGTCTTCCCCGAAGGAGGACGGGGTGGGGGCGAGGTCGCTCGGGCGAAGGGAGGCGCTGCCTACCTGGCGATGGTCTCGGGTGCGCCCGTTGTTCCGGTGGCGATTCTCGGTACCCGCGAGCCCGGGCAGCACAAGAGCCAGATACCCCACCTACGGAGGCCGATCCACCTAGTCTTCGGCGAGCCATTCACCGTGCCCAGATCTTCATGGCCCCGCCGCAAGGCTGCAGTCGCGAAGTGGACCGAAGTCGTCCGTGAACGTCTGGCCGATCATGTGGTCGCAGCCCAGGCTCTGACCGGGCTACCCTTGCCGGGGCCGCCGAAGATCAAATCTGCCCTCTCAACCGTCTAATCACGAGCAGCCCGCAGGCTCAAGAGTCCCAAGCGAAAGCAACATGACTGATATCGCGACTGCCGAAGAGGCGCTCGTCTTGCCTGTAGTGGCGGTTGTTGGCCGGCCCAATGTCGGTAAGTCGACTTTGGTGAACCGCATGATCGGCCGCCGCGAGGCCGTGGTCCAAGACGTGCCAGGAGTGACTCGTGATCGAGTCTCTTATGACGCCACTTGGAATGGACGCCAGTTCGTGCTGGTCGACACTGGCGGATGGGCTCCGGATGCCAAGGGAATGGCTGCCCAGGTCACAGAGCAGGCCGAGCTGGCCGTCGCGGCCGCCGATGCCGTCGTCTTCGTCGTCGATGCGACCGTCGGCATGCAGGACGTCGACGAGGCTGTCGTGAAGGTACTGCGTCGCAGCGGGAAGCCGGTGATCCTGGCCGCCAATAAGGTCGATGATCAGCGAACCGAGGCTGAGGCGGCCGCCATGTGGCAGCTCGGCCTCGGTGAGCCCTTCCCGGTGTCAGCCCTGCACGGGCGGGGGAGTGGTGACCTGTTGGATGCGATTCTGGCGGCGATTCCCGAAGGGCCAGGAGCGCCGTATGACCTGGAGCGTGGTCCGCGCCGGGTTGCCATTGTGGGCAAACCAAATGTCGGTAAGTCAAGCCTCCTGAACAAGATCGCCGGGCAAGAGCGGGCGATCGTCGATGAGATCGCGGGGACCACTGTCGATCCGGTCGACGAGCTCGTTGAGGTAGGCGGTGAGATATATCGGTTTATCGATACTGCCGGAATCAGGCGTCGGGTCAAGGAGGCTTCCGGACACGAGTACTACGCGAGCCTGCGGACGCACGGCGCGATCGAGCGCGCGGAGGTGTGCGTGGTGGTGGTGGATGCCAGCGAGCCACTCACTGAACAGGACCTCCGCATCCTCACTTCCGTGGAGGAGGCAGGGCGTGCGCTGGTGATCGCATTCAACAAGTGGGACCTGACCGATGAGGAACGGCGCCGCTACCTGCGGCGAGAGATCGAGCGCGACCTGGTCCAGTTCGAGTGGGCGGCCAAGATCAACATCTCGGCGCTGACCGGGCGTCATGTCGATCGCTTGGGCGTAGCGATCAAGGAGGCTCTGACTGGCTGGGAAACACGCATCTCAACGGGCAGGCTGAATGCCTTCCTAGGTCGTGTCGTCGCCGCACACCCACATCCGGTGCGTGGCGGCAAACAGCCGCGGATTTTGTTCGGGACCCAGGCGCACGCCGCCCCACCTACCTTCGTGCTGTTCACCACGGGGCAGCTGGAGCCCGGCTACCTGCGCTTCTTGAGGCGCCGGCTGCGGGAGGAATTCGGCTTTCAGGGAACACCGGTGCATGTCGAGGTACGGGTACGGGAGAAGCGGAAGCGGAAGTGACCAGCGACGATGTCCACGTGAGTGATCAGCAGGCGCTCGTGATCGAGTTGATGCAGGCGCTCGAGTCCGGCGTGCACGGCGATGAGCTGCGGCGCTTCTTCCACGACGATGCCGAGCAGCTCGAGTACCCGAGTCTGGTGGACCCGCGGGTCGGGCGTCGCGGCCTCGACGGCATGATCGCCGCCAGCGAACTGGGTGCCGGGATGCTGGCATTCCAGCGCTACGACGTGAGCCGCTGGATTGAGAATGAGAACACGGTCGTCTGCCAGGCCGAGTGGCACGCCGAGCTGGCGAAGGACGCCGGTCCGTTACGCCAGGGTCAGCGCCTGCACAGCTACAGCGTCCTGATCTTCACCTTTCGTGATGACAAGATCGTCCGGCAGGAGGCGTACGACTGCTACGAGCCTTTTGGACAGGCGCCTGAGCGCACGAAAGACTCTTAGTCGGTGTTGAAGTCATAAGCCTCACTCAGCCATTCGCGAAGTTGATCATCGACTTGATCAGCGCTCGTTAAGTTGATCATGTGGGCGATCCGCCCTGCCGCAACTGGCTGCGCACGGGCGACCCGAGGATCGGTCAGTTCGTATGGCAGAAAAACGCTCAGCAGCACTGACCGCACCCGCGGCCGGAACGAGGCGATCTTGCGGTCGCTCTTCAGGAAGATTCCGACGTTGACCGCGTCCTCATGTACCGGCCCGAGCGTGGTCAGATGCTCGATGACAGCGTTGTAGATCTCACTCACCCAGCTGGGGTGCCGGCGTAGCAGCTCGCTCACCGTGATGCCCGGGACGCAGACATGCGCCTGGTTGGCCGAGGCGAATTCTCGGTCACAGTTCGGGCACACCCAGCGCGTCACGCGGCCGATTGTGCCGCAAGCCCAACCACCAACTGATCAGGCGTCTTAGTCGTAGTAGAGTTCCCGCTCGTGGCTGTTGCTCCGATGAGCGCGGTCAGCGGGCTGTGGCGCAGCTTGGTAGCGCACTTGACTGGGGGTCAAGGGGTCGCGAGTTCAAATCTCGCCAGCCCGACCAGACGACGGCGGATTGTCATGCCTGATCAGAGCGGCGTTCATCCGGCGACCGGCCCATCTTCGACAAGCCTCAGTGCCGAGGAGTCCGTTGGTTATGCGTACCTCGACGTGGACGAGGCCCTGGCGCGGTCAAACCCCGACACCATGACTGACGGCTGGAACACGATGCCGGACGGCGAGAAGGTGTTCGACATCTCCACCCCGTCGGCCGGCCTGTGGAGCACCCGCGACCGCCTCTACAACCGGTGGCTGCGTCTACTTTCTGCCGTATATCGGCCTCGGTCGACGGATATGCCGGCCAGGCTGGCTATCGGGCAGAAAGTGGAGGATGGCCTCAGCGGTGGCCGACCATACCCACCGGCGATGTCCGCATCGTGCCTGACCACTGTGGCGTTCGTTATGCTCCGGGAGGGTTTGACCGGGCCCTAGCCCTCCGGAGGAGCAGCACCGCTGATGGCAGACAAGGCACTGAACCGCGACACTTCGCAGCTCGACTCCACCACCTGGGACCACCGCTGGGGTTTCAGGGACACCAAGATGGTGGTCCAGCCGGATGAGTGCGTCATCATGACCGGGTCGCGGTACAACCTGTGCGGGTACCCGATGCCCTACCTGATCCCGTTTGTGCGGGAGGAACTCGGCTTCGGCATCGACTTCACCCACACTCGGCCGTTGACCGAGGGGCCGTACGTGTCGCCGGTGAACCGCAACGAGGGCTTCCTGGCCGGCCTGGCCGCGGCGTTCCGGGAGGACCAGGTCTCTGTTGATGATCGGGAACGGCTGATCCGCAGCCACGGTCAGACCACCACCGATGAGGTGTCACGGGTGCTCTACGGCAACCTGCACCGCACCGTCGACGTGGTGGTGTGGCCGGAGTCGGAGGAGGACTGCGTCGCGGTGGTGAACCTCGCCTGCGAGCACGACGTCTGCCTGATCCCCTACGGCGGCGGCACCAACGTCTCCGACGCGTTGCAGATTCCCGAGGCGGAGAACCGGATGGTGGTCTCGCTCGACATGCGGCGGATGAACGCCATCGAGTGGGTGGACGCGGACAACTTCACCGCCTGCGTCCAGGCCGGCATTGTGGGCAGCCGGCTGGAGGAACGGCTGGAACAGGACGGCTTCACCTGCGGTCACGAGCCCGACAGCATGGAGCTGTCCACCCTGGGCGGGTGGATCGCCACCAACGCCAGCGGCATGAAGCGCAACCGCTACGGCAACATCGAGGACATCGTTGAGAACCTCACCCTGGTGACCCCGTCCGGGGTGGTCGAGAACCTGTACTGGACGCCCCGGCAGGCGGCCGGTGTGGAGGCCTACAAGGCCGGCGTTCGGCAGCGAGGGCAACCTCGGCCTGGTCACCAAGGCGGTGATCCGGATCCACAAGCTGCCGGAGGCGAAGCGGTACGGCTCGGTGATCTTCGCCGACTGGAAGACCGGGGTCGCGTTCATGGCCGCGCTCAACCAGACCGGCGCCAAGCCGGCCAGCATCAGGCTGGTGGACAACGTCCAGTTCCGGCTCGGCCAGGCGCTCAAGCCCGCCCCCACCGACCGCCGGAAGATCCTCACCAGCAAGGTGGAGAAGCTCCTCGTCACCAAGGTCAAGGGCTTCGACCCGCACCAGATGGTGGCCGCGACAATGGTGCTGGAGGGTAGTAAGGCCGAGGTCGACTACCAGTACAAGGTGATCTCCGACACCGCGAAGAAGTTCGGCGGCATCTCCGGAGGCCCGGCCAACGGGGAGCGCGGGTACATGCTCACCTACGCGATCGCCTACATCCGTGACCTGCTGAGCGATTACTACATCGTCGGCGAGACCTACGAGACGACGGTGCCGTGGAGCCGGATCCACGACGTCTGCGACGCGGTGAAGCGGGTCGCGAACGCCGAGCACAAGCGGCTCGGTTTCCCCGGCAAGCCGTTCACCTCACCGCGGGTGACGCAGATGTACCACACCGGGGTCTGCATCTACTTCACCCACGGGCTGGTCCACAAGGGCATCGAGAACGGGGACGAGAAGTTCGCCGAGATGGAGAAGAACATGAGGGCCGCCATCATGGAGGCCGGCGGCTCAATCTCCCACCACCACGGCATCGGCAAGCTCCGCAAAGGCTTCGTCGACCGGGTCGCCTCGCCGGAGAGCCGGGAGGCGGTCCACGCCCTGAAGCGGGGAGTCGATCCGCAGAACATCTTCGGGATCCGCAACAACGTCTTCGCTGACCAGTAGGACGATGCCAAGCGCCGCCCAGTCGAGATGGACCAGCCACTCCTTCAGCGCCTCCATGCCTCCACCACGTCACCCAGCAGGTTCGACCGGATGGGGTGGACCCCTTTCGCTGCATGCCTTTGCGGGGCGTCTCCCACCGGCCATTCGTGCACTCGGCGGTAGTACTCCTCGTAGAACAAGTGCCGTTGCACTCTGATTACGTGGGCCTCGAGTCCGTCCTCGCACACCCACCGCAGGGGGCGCGGATCATGCGGGTAGTAGAGACACAGTGAGCCAGTCGTCCAGGGTCATCGATATCTCCACGCCTCGGGTTGCGGTGCTTCCGCGGCCGCCGTTGGCCTCGAGGCCAGGTTCTCCGGACCACGGCACGAGCAGCCGTGCCTGCTCTGGGCCGTAGCCGGGGGCCGCAAGTTCGGCAGGCGATGCGAATGTGAGGTCGAACTCGACGGCGCGTCGCCAGGCCAGGACCTGTCGACATGGACGGTGGGGATTTCGGCCAGTCTTCGGGCGGCCTCCTGTGGTCGCCTGACGACGTCGGTGTGCCCTAGGACGCCAGCCATCCTCGCCCAGGAGGCACTTGATAGTTGCCCGCAGTGCTGGTGCTGGGCCTGCCGGTCGGCGTGATGCTGCTGACCGCCCAGGCTCATGACATCCTTGGAGCTGCGCGGGTCAGGAGCCAGGAATTCATCGCCGAAATGGTGTGCCACAGCTCGAGCCCTGCATCGGGGTCGCCACCGGCCTCGAAGGCAAGCTCTTGACGCGCGTGGTCAGCCAGCCTCATAAATGCCCGGATAATCCCAGCGCGCTGCGCGGAACTCCAATTCGCGGTGAGGTCGTTCTCGTGTGCCGGGTCATAGATTGACCCCTCACACGCGACCGCGGCGTGCTCCAAGATCGCCGCTATCGCCTCGTTGTGCGGCCAGGCTGCAAATGACACTTGAGTATGCGAGCGACTCGAACACGATGCCGCTTAAGTCACCGAGGTCCTCGGACTGGTGCTTGGGCGTCTTGATCACCTGATGTACGAACTTTCCGTTCGTCTCGTGGTTGCGGTTGGCGATCAGGCGTATCAGCTTCCGTGTGATCGAGGGCTTCCACTCGTCGTCGTCGCGATCACTGATGAGGACCAGTTCTGTGTCGGTATCAAAGGCGGCGACCAGGTCGACGGTGAAAATCGCAATCGGGAAAGCTGACCCGCAGCGCCTTTCCGGCTGGCGGGTCGTCCTCGTCAAAGCCGGCGTCCGGCCAGTGGGCGGCGACGGCGTCGCGGAACATTTCCAGTGCCTTGCGGGGACCACCAGCGGTCATGAGTTGGTCGCGGTAACGCTCAGCCAGGATGCAGACGATGTCGACGTCCTTGAGTGGCTTGAGCATGGTCTTGCGGGCGAATGAGCCCTGGAGAAACGACCCCACGACCAGACCCGCATCGGCGAGCACTTGGCGAATCTCGTGGTGTCGCGTCTGGGCCTTATGGCGGACAGCCGGGTCCAGGTTGAGCGACTCGTCATTAGCCGGGTTGGGAGCAATGATGCCGTCGCGGACCGCCTCGTTAGGCACCAGGACCAGCGCTGAGACCATGTTCTTGATGGTCGACCGCCCGAACTCGGTCTCCCACCGGTCAATCGCGCGGTCAACCAGGCCCGCGGTGATCATCGCCACCGTAATGTGACCGAGCGTCGGAACGACGCGAAGACGGAGGCCGGCTGAGTACGGGTCTTAGGTCGACGTGGGGTCGATTCCTCGGGTCCAGCGGTTGCCAATGAATGTCACGTACTCGGCCAGTGTCTGCGTCGCGTCGACAATCGTCCGCGACGCGTTCTGTATCTGTGCGATCCAGGCGGCGGCAGCCTCGCGCGTTGGACGCAAGCGCTTAGTGGTTCCCGCCGCCCCGATTTCCGGATCGTGCCAGCGGATCCGCGCCCACCACACCGTGCCACGCAGAGCAAGGATCTCCTCAACGTCGACGGACAGCCGCACGCCGAGCGGAGGTCGCTTCGAGCTCATGCCATGTCCGCAGGCCGGCATAACTGAGACGACCAGCGCTCGAGCTGCCGGACCCGATAGCGGTACAGGTGCGAATGCATTGGGGTCTGCCTGCTTCCGCAACTCTGGTCAATCTGACGATCTTGCCTAGGTTGTAGAGCCCGGCTTCGGTCGCAGATCTTGTCCGTGGTCGGCACGCGTGCGCGCACCGCGACGATGGCGAATGAAGAGTCGTCTCCTGATCAATCCTCGAAGTACCTGAGCGCTCGAACATACCCCCTAGGATCTGGCGCTAGTCGAGCGAAACGTCAATGCCAAGCTCGTGCTCGTATCCGAATGGAGCACACTCATGAAAAACCAGAGAACCCGGGAACTGCGGACGAGCAGCTACGAGCTCTTCATCGGCGGCCTCTCTGTCCTGTCGATCCTCAACCTCGTGTTACTGCTTCTGCCGATCGCTGATCAGGTCAAGCAACTGATCCTGATCGTCGACGCAGCGCTCACGATGATTTTCCTGGTCGACTTCACTATTCGACTGGCTTCGGCTCCCGTAAAGTCGCGGTACTTCTTCAGAGGCGGCGGCTGGCTCGACCTCATCGGCAGCCTCCCGACGCTGCGAATCTTTCGGCTCTTTCGCGTGCTTAGAGTAAGTCGTCTCCTTCGACGCTATGGGCTGCGGAACGTCCTCGCCGAGCTTGTTGCCAACCCAGCTCAAGGCGGGCTGCTCCTAGCCGTCTTCTTCGCCATCCTGACTCTCGAGTTCGGTTGCATGTTCGTGCTCGCCGTCGAGGAGAACGCGACAGGCGCCAACATCCGCACCGGAGTTGAAGCACTCTGGTGGGGAATAGTCACCATGACGACCGTCGGATACGGCGACTACTATCCCGTGACCAATCCCGGCCGAGTGGGCGGAGCGGTCACGATGCTCATCGGAGTCGGGCTCCTCGGAACATTCACCGGCTACCTCGCCAATGCCTTCCTGTCGCCTCGACCAGCAGCCGATTCGAGCGACCTCGAAGATCCCCGCACCCAACTCGAAGTCGTCCGCCGGCAGCTGGACGAAAACGCGCGCGCTGCCGCCCAACTCCAGGCCAAACTCAGCAAGATCGTGGCATCGCTTTAGCTGGCGCTTGCGACTCTGCGGCAGCGTTAACTGGACAGCAGCCACGAGGTCGAGGGAACGGGAGAAACTGTCAGACCGATGCGCTGCCAGAGGCTCGATATCGACAACCTGCACGTCTTCCTGGACCGACGTCGTGCTCCGATCGTCGCTGAGGAGTTCGTGACCGAGAAGGACATCGAGACCGGCCAGCCGGAGCTGCGGCTGGCGCTGGACTCGACGCGGATTCGGCTGGCCCATCTTGTCGATCAAGCGGAGGCTGAGCCAGAGCGCTGTGCCTGGCCAGCTGTCATTTGCGAGCCCGTCGGTTTTGCTGATTCCCGGGGGGAGACCTTGCGGCTACCGCACCAGCGCTGCCATGGTCGAGACTGCCGGGCACTGACTCGACTCAACGAAGTTCTGTCGAAGGGAGCGGATGCCGTTGCGCGGGCCGCAGATCAGACCGGGTCGGCGGTGCTCATCGTGGCAGTCCTGCAGCGAAGCGACGTCGAGGCGACAACCGTGAGATGTCTCCGTGCCTGGTTGACGGGCGCGCTGAGGGTGTCGGCGTGGACTGGCAACCGCTGATCGAGTTCCTCGTCTCGGTGGGGTACGGCCTGCTGTCTTCGCTGGTACCGATATTCAACAGCGAGATCTACATCGTGGCGTCTCAGGTCGGCGGGTTCACCGAGGAGGTCACGACAGCGGTCGGCTGTGCTGTCGGACAAACGATTGGCAAGGTTGGCACCGTGCTCGCCCTCCGCCGTGGCGGTCGTTCCGGTCTGGCGCGACGGCTACGGCGGCGACGGGAGCGTCCCCGCAAGCCGGCCGGTCGCGTTCGGACCAGGCTCAGGGCCTGGTCGGACCGGCTCCTGGGACTCCTGGGTGAACGCCGGTGGGGGGCGCCCATCGTCTTCCTCTCCGCCTGTCTCGCCATTCCGCCGCTGTATGCAGTGACCCTCGCCGTGCCCGCGACCCGGATGTCGGTCATCCCCTTCGGTGTGGCCGTGCTCCTCGGGCGGATGGTGTTGTTTCTCGCCATAGCCTTCGGGGTTTCAGCATTGGTCCACTGAGTCCCAACTGAGTCCTCGATGTCGCCGCGTCCTCCCGAGCGGGGTATTGCGGCGCGGTCGCGCACTCGGTGTCGACCGCGGAGCCAACCTGTCCACGCTGTTCGGTTGGGCTGCGGTCGTCGCCGCCGAGATGGCCGCCTGGCCGCCGACGTCGTGTACGAGCGAGTATGAAGGCCACGAAAGAACACCCACCGACAGACACCGCAATAACCGCAGGCACGGCGAAGTGTCAAGCACATACCGGAACGACTGTCGCGCAGGAACCGGAACTGCGTCGTGAAACTGTCAAGCAGCTCCGGAATCCGATGGCCAGCCGGAACTGGAACTGCACCCAGGATGCGCCTGCATAGTTTGGCTATGGGTCTGACCACCATTTGGGTCTGTCCACCGATATGCGCCTAAGTGTAAAATCCCTATATTTAAGGAAAAATGGATGTCTGAGGACGTCCTTGGACACGCTGCCGATGTCTTGGGGTCAAGGGTCGCGAGTTCAAATCTCGCCAGCCCGACCGCAACACTCCCTAGCATCCGGCCTTGTCGGAGCCGTACTTACCCGGCATCTCGGCTCTCCATCGATGACACCAGAGTCGGCGCCTTTGACCAGTTTGGACCACCAGGCCGAGAACGCCGTCCCGGCGTCCAGCATTGCCTGGACATCTGGGTGCAGATATCGGGCTGTCACGGCAGGTCCTGGTGGCCGGCGACCCGCTGCAGGATGTGCAGCTCGACGCCAGCGTCGGCCATCCCTGTCAAGGCCGTGTGCCCTAGGCCGTCGCGGGCCAGGCCTGGCTGCCCCGAGTTCAGTGACCAGCGCGTCCCAACCAGTCGCGTCCCGCAATGTGGTGGTGGTGATCACGCCCCGCGGGAACCGAGCACCAGTCATTCCTCCGCGCGGCGGCCGGCGGTCAGCCGGACGAGCGTCGGACGCAGCGGGTCAATGATCGGGACCGTACTCCGCCGACGCCAGGGCTTTGGCTCGGGCACAGGGGAAGTTCGGACATACTCTCGACAGGCCCCAAACGCTAGGGACATATTGAGTGGTGTAGCAGCCGGCAGCACTGATTCAGGAAACTGGGGTGGTGATGTCTCTTGACGCAACGACGCGAACAATGCACGCGTACCTGAAAGCCTTGCTGAACGGTGGTGACCCTCGGGCAGTTCTTCACTGATCAAGTTGAGCGGACGACTGTGGAGACGGGCGAGAAGGTCCAGGGCCGAGACGTGGTCCGCGACTTCATTGTGGCGTTGCACATGGACCCGGCCCGCCGATTGCACCGTGTGGGACGTACGCCAGCTGGTCGCACATATCGCCGGCATGACGAAACTCTTCTCGAACTGTTGCCCAAGGATTTGAAACGCCGGGCACGCGAGCCAATCGCTGTGCAGCCCCAAGACCTCACTCGGACGCCGACCGACACCGAGGAGGTAACCATCACCGCCACTAGCGGATAGAGTCCGAATCAAGATCACGCAGAGCCGGATCAAACACCACTCCTGCGAACGTGACCTATGCCCCGCCCACTTCTCGAACAGGCGCAACGAAGGTTCAGACCGACAGGAAGAAGAGATTCAATGGAGCAGCAGTCGTCGGCGGATGAGTCCCGAGTGTTGGCGTACATCGACCGCGAGGTCATTGCATCACTGGAGGATTTCAAGGACCCGAGCCAGGAGTGGCGCCGGCTCTTCTCGGAGCTGCTCGGAACCTTCTTCCTTGTCCTCGTCGCAGCCGGCGGCGGGATGATGGGGCAGGCGTTCCCCAACACGATCAGCCGTACTGCTGCAGTCGTCGCACCAGGACTGATGGTAATGGCGATCATCCTGTTCATGGGCAAGGTGTCCGGTGCACACCTGAATCCCGCGGTCAGCATCGCATTCTCGCTTCGTGGCGACTTCCCATGGCGTCGAGTGCCCGGATACATCGTCGTGCAGCTCATCGGTGCCACGCTCGCTGCACTGTTCCTGCGCGCGGTGGTTGGTGTCTCGGCGACGTATGGGTCGAACTACCCCGCAGCAGGGTACTCCGCCGGCGATGCGTTCCTGATGGAAGCCGTGCTCACGCTCGGGCTCGTCAGCGTCATCCTCGGTACCGCGTCCGGCGCCCAGAACGTGGGCCTGTTCGGTGCGCTCGGAGTGGGCGCCTACATCGCGCTTGCAGGTCTGTGGGGCAGCCCCATCTCCGGTGCATCGATGAACCCTGCGCGTACGTTTGGGCCCGACCTCGTCGGAACCGACTTCACCAGCTACTGGGTTTATGTCGCGGGCCCGCTGGCAGGAGTGCTGCTGGCAGTGGGAGCGGCATGGGTGCTGCGAGGAGCAGGCGGTGGGCGCTCCGGCTCGGCTGCAGCACAGGGCGATCTGCTCACCGAGGTCGAGCACCCGGAGAAGACCTGAGACGGGCAGGGTGACGACATGATGGCTTCGCGAAGTGGAGTGGAGGTTGATCGTGACTGGCAGGGATGGAGCGCACAGCTTCGACCACGTCCTGGGCGTGAAGTTCGAGAACCACTCGTCCGACAGTCCGTTGGGGCATCGGTCCGGGCCGGGGAGGTGGCGTTCGAGGGGGGCGAGGCCATCACCGACGACTACCCGGGCGCCATGCCCTGGATATTCACCGGCGGAACGATCAAGCGCGTCGCCGTTGACATCAGTGGCGAGCCATGCGTAGACCTCGAACGCGAGGCCGTCGCCATGCTGTCCCGCGAATAGCGAAGGAGCCTCCGTGATGAGTGTGAAACATCTGACCCAGGCGGAGAGGCGCACCCATGGAAAGGCAGCACGTGCCCAGGCGCCCCTGGATGCGCATCGGGAGTTCGACCCGGCATCTGATCGGGATCCGGTGGGTCTGCTGCTGGGGCAGGCGGAGACTCGAGTGCCCGAGCTGATCCCGATCCGGCATGGTCGCATGCTCGTCTCGCCGTTCACGTTCTTCCGCGGCGCGGCGCTGCCGATGGCCGCCGACCTTGCGACAACACGGACCTCTGGGTTGCGGGTCCAGCTGTGCGGTGACGCGCACCTGTCCAACTTCGGTGCATTCGCCTCACCCGAGCGACGGCTGGTCTTCGACGTCAACGACTTCGACGAGACCCTGCCCGGTCCGTTCGAGTGGGACGTCAAGCGGCTGGCCGCGAGCCTGGCCGTCGCCGGACGCGACAACAACTTCTCCGCTCAGGAGCGTCGCGAGGTCATCCTGGCGGGCGTCAAGGGCTACCGCACCGCGATGCGCGACTTCGCCAACATGCCGATGCTTGGGGTCTGGTACGCCCACCTCGACATCGAGGACGCCGTGAGCCAGGTCGAGTCGCAGCTCCCCAAGAAGGGCCGCAAGCTCACTGAGAAGGAGCTCGCCAAGGCCCGCACCCGAGACAGCATGCAAGCATTGGCCAAGCTCACCACCATGATGGACGGGCAGCGACGCATCACCAGCGACCCACCGCTGATCGTGCCGATCGAGGAGCTGTTCACCGACATGCAGGCCGACGCGCTGTATGCGCAGCTCAACGAGCTCCTTGCCAAGTACACCCGCACCCTGTCCTCCGACCGCCGTCACCTAGTGCAGCAGTTCGAGCTGATCCACGTCGCCCGCAAAGTCGTCGGAGTCGGCAGCGTCGGCACGCGTGCGTGGATCCTGCTGCTAGAGGCAGGGGACGGCCAGGAACCGCTGTTCCTCCAAGCCAAGGAGGCACAAGCATCGGTCCTGGCCGGCTACTGCGGCCGAAGCCGGTACGCCAACGAAGGCCAACGGGTGGTCGCCGGGCAGCACCTCATGCAGGCCGTCAGCGACATCTTCCTCGGCTGGGAGCGGACCAGTGGCATCGACGGCATCGACCGCGACTTTTACATCCGGCAGCTACGCGACTGGAAGCTTTCGATTCCCATCGAACAGCTGGTTCCCACCGGGATGGCGGTTTATGCCAGCCTGTGCGGGTGGACCCTGGCACGCGCGCACGCCCGGTCCGGCGATCGAATCGCACTTGCCGCGTACCTGGGGAAGTCCGACAGGTTCGACGTGGCTGTGGCCGACTTCGCCGAAACTTACGCCGACAAGAACGAGAACGATTACGCCGCACTCGCCGCCGCCGTCGCCGACGGCCGAGCCGAAGCGCAGTCCGGCCTCTGACCGGCTGCGAGTTGGAGTTCAACCGAGGACACCGTCGACCATCAGCTGATGACCAACCCTTGCCGCTGGGCTCTTGGCGGCACGACTGGTCTTTGGCCACGACTGCCAGTCAAGTCAGCGACAACGGTGGCACCAGACCTCAAGTAACGTGGCATTTCGCAGTCCTGCGCAAGCACCATGTGGATGGTCCCCGGTCGCCAAATCCTTGCCGCGCGTCGAGGCGTATCCGTCGGAGTTGACGCCGTCAGCGATCGCAGCCGTTGACAATTCGTTACCAATCTGTCCTAGACTGCTGCGGCAGATAACATTTTGGTCACAATGCTCGGGGGAAGTGATTACACGTGGCTCGACCCTGTCCGCGTGCGGCAATGCAGCCGCTTCCTGCGGTGCGGGTAGCACGAATGGCGCTTTTTCGCGGCCCTGCTAATCGGAGCTCGACGGGCCTGGCGCCCCATGTCGAGCATCGTTCACCGACCGTCAAACGCATGGACCACGTTGCGTCTGGGTCCACGGCAATACCGGTGTCGACGAGTCGGGCATTCCGAACAGCCTTTGCACACGATTTCTGACACGAAGGATGAACATGGTTCCACGTGAGCCTCTGTTGGCAGTGCGCCGCCATCGCAAGGTAGTTGTCGTCCTCGCGGTCAGCATCGCGCTCGCACTGAGCGGCCTCAGCATTGAGTCCGCCTCCGCTTCGACGAAGTCAAGGCTCGCAGTGAGCTTGAACTCGGATCGGTCGAGTGCGGCGCGGCTCGACGGTTCGACCCTCAACGGGAAGATCTACGTCTTCGTGAGGAACTCGATGAATCTCGACAAAGTCGACTTCTACATTGACAGCCCGCAGTGGAGGAAGAGGCGGCCCGTTCGAACCGATAGAAAGGCGCCTTTTGACTTCGCAGGTACCGCGACCGACGGCAGGGCGCGCCCGTACAACACCGCGAAGCTCGCCGATGGAACCCACACCATCAGGGTCGTCATGACGTGGGCGGATGGCACGACCTCCACCCGGCGGGGGCGCTTCAAGATCCACAACCGGGGCGTCAAACCGACATCCACCCCTACACCGACGCCAACCACGACCGCGTCGCCAACGAGCGCACGGACCACGACAGCACCGACCACAACGGCACCGACCACAACGCACCCACCACAACAGCACCGACCACGACGGGCCAAGCCACGACCACTGCGCCAGTGCCGCCACCAACGAGCACTGCACCTCCGACCACATCGGCTCCCACGGCTACGGCTACACCGCCTAAGACCTGCACCAACGGGGACACCATCAAAGAGGGTGTATCAGCTTCATATGCCGAAGCTGATGGCGGCGAATACCTGATTCACAACAACAACTGGAACGATGATGCTGGCGGCAACACAATCATCACCGCCTGTGATTACGACAACTGGTATCTCATCTCTGACACTCCGAACCACTCGGACATGTCGGTGCAGACATATCCGAACGTCCACCGCGACTACAACAATGTGCCGCTGACCAGGATCACATCGGCCCGCTTCGCGGCCACTGGGCCGCGTTGCACCGGATGTGTCTATAACATCGCTTTCGACGTCTGGATGGGGTCTGGTTTCAGCCATGAGCTGATGATTTGGACCGATAACTGGGGCCAGCGGCCTATCGGAAACATGGTCGGTACCGTCACTATCGGCGGCCATGAGTATCAGGTGTGGCGCTCCGGTTCCGGCGACGGTGGCGTGTTCACCTACCTTTCAACCACCCCACAGCTGTCCGGTGACCTACCGCTGTCTGAGTTCTTCAAGGATGTTCAGAACCGCGGCTGGAAGGTCACCACGACCTGGCAAGTTGATTACGGCGTCGAGATTGTCGACACGAACGGCAACCCGGAACGGTTCGACTTCACCGACTTCGCCATCACCGACTGATTCGAAAAGGGTTCAGCGAGGACAGCTCTCGGCGCTCAGGTATCTGATGACGCCCGGCCATCGCCCCTCAAGCGGGACAGTAGTGCTGCGCGAGTCTCGTTGTCGCCCACGAACGACGACAGCGAGCACAATCACGAGCTCGGCGCCGACCTTGACGATAACCCCGAGGCCACGACGCTTCTTGCTGCTGCTCTCACCGTCAGCCATTGGCCGATTTTAGCGATCACCCGGCAGGCGCTGGCCTTGCGACGGGACCACGGTGTCGTCCTCGGCGGACCGAGGTCGACGCCCGAGGACGTGGTGGCTCGCGTAGACCACAGCCATGTGCGCCATCCCTTGCCCCATGTGCGCCATCATCTTGCCGATCGGCGTGCGAGTGTCGATACCCCATCTCGGTGACGAGGTTATGCACCGTGACAGCCGTTTTGCTCGCTTTGATTCTCGCCAGTTCGATACTCGCTGTGGCGAACATCCGCACAATGACCGCGGCGGTGTCAAGGAACCTTGTCGTGAGCTCGAAACTGAAGCTGAGCAATCGATCGGAGGCATACGTCACGACCGGCAGGTTACAAAGGCCATCAGCCTTCGTCTTGTCGTCGTCGCGGCTCTTCGGTCTGATAATCGGGTTCTTGAAACCAGACCTAGTGTGAACAGGGTGACTTCGATGCCGAAGGACGTGCCACCTCGACTCTCTGAGGACGACCGCGAGGCGGCCGTGCGGCGCCTGCAAGATGCGTTCGCTGAGGGTCACATCTCGCACGCGGAGATGGATGATCACCTGCAAGCGGTCCTGACCGCCAAGACCCATGGTGACCTGGTTCCGGTCCTTGCCTTGCTGCCAGAGACCGACACAGGTCGCATTTTGACTTTGGCCGGCAAGAGCGGACGGTTTCGCCGGCGCGGCGCATGGCGGGTACCCCGAGTTCTCAAGGTCGACTCCGAGTACGGCAAGGTCGACCTTGATCTGTCCCGGGCAATCATCGAGGACCCGATTGTCGACATTGAGCTGCAGCTCCGCTTCGGCAGGGCAAAGATCACAGTGCCCGGCGACGCCGTCGTCGACCTCGACGACTTGCGCATGGTCTGGAAACAACCGGTCTACCAGGTCCCGCAGCACCTCGACGCTGGCGGACCGCGGATCCGGGTCTACGGCACCCTGGAGTACGGGCGGCTGAGGATCCGGCACAAGGGGCGTTGATGCCTCAGTCAACGGTTTCTTATGTCGAGCCTTCGGTCGATCGATGGGGTCCGCGATCGCTGGACAGTGCCCAACCCCTGGTCGGGCAGGGCGTCATGATCTTGAAGCTGCGCCTGCTCAACCTTCCGCAGCGCTCCAGCGTCAGGGAATGGCGGCGCGCAGTTGCGTGCTGCGTGCAAGATCAATACTTCAGCCGCGCTCCCTCGTCGCCGAGCTGGCGGCGCAGTCGACAGGCCTCCCGAAACAATGTCTCGTCGCGCTGACCTTCCGGGACGCCTTGGAGGATCTGAGACGTGTCTGGAAGATCACCTATGGGTGCGGCACGCTACCTCTCGCGTTATATCTAGAGAAACATCCGGCGGCAGCCAGATTGGTTGATCATGCCATTGATCCAGCCATACCGACCGCCGCTATGCTCTGCATCGGGCAGCAAGACGTAACCGCCGTCGGACTTGATGTCGACTCCCGGCAGTCACTTACCTCGGCTGTCTCCCTTGATCGTTACGTCCGGCGGATTGATGTACTAAAGGTGCTTCCCTCCGCCACCAGTAAATGATCTTAGAGTCTCTGGCAACGGACCATCCGGCCGGTTGACTTCGTACTCCTCGATCGAGTCACAACCACCGTGACAGGGGTCGATGTCGATCACGATGATGTTGTCTACTCGACCAGTCGCCAATACCCACGACCAGGTCGGCCTGCACCTGCAGGGGCACCTGTACGGCGGCGCGATCGGGATCTTCGACGACGTGATCAACGATCTTGTCGGACTGGGTCCGGCCATCTCCACGTACGACTTCCGGCACGGCAACTACGGTCTGGTGGGCGGCGGCATGATCGCGAACGAGTTCGTGCCTACACCGGTCAGCACCATTGGCTATCTCCGGCAGGCCAGTCTGATCGGGCCGCGCGGGCTGGCGGCCAAGCAGGGCATGCGGCACCTGCTGCCGAGGATGCAGCGCGTGGTCGGTCCCGTGCAGGAGGTGACCTCGGCCGCTTCCCGCGTCCGGCTGGACCCGTGGTGACCGAGCCTGGGCATCCGGGTCGCTCGGCTCAGTGGCCGGCTGCACCCCAACGATCTCGCAGTGCAACTGCTGGTCGGCGGGGGCCGGCCGGACTGTCGAAGACCGCGTCCTCGCATTCGGTGACGGCTGGGCTCCCATGATCGCCGGGATCGAGGACGACATATTCGACCGGTTCGCTCGGCCGCAGGACAGCACCGACAAACCACTCGAGCTCACCGCCAGCCGTCCCGATCCTGACCGCCGAACGCTCACGCGTCTGCGGGACTGCGGCGCACATCGGGCGCTCGTGTGGCTCCCCCAGGACGCCGGTGGTGCGATCAGCGACAGCGACACTGCACGATTCCTCGACGACGTCGTGGCGAACACCACTCACTGAGTGAGGGCTGAGGCGATACCGATCACGCTCTCGTGGAAGGGTTCGTGATGGTAGAGGTCCCTGTCAGTAGCCCCATCATCAGGGGCTTCCACGCGCGCCCGACGCGTGGTTCTGTAGCAGTCACCACCGACACGGCGGTGCCTAGGACGACCTGTGAGTCAAGCAGAAGGAGTGCATCAGCATGAGTGACAAGAATGTCTGGTTCGTCACCGGAGCCGGCCGCGGCATGGGCGTCGACGTCGCCAAGGCCGCCCTGGCTGCAGGTCACGCCGTCGTCGCTACCGGACGGAACCCCGCGAAGGTCACATCGGCCATCGGAGCGCACGACGATCTCCAGACCGTCGCTCTCGACGTCACCGATCCCGACGACGCGAAGACGGCCGTAGCGGCTGCGATGGACCGGTTCGGCCGGATCGACGTGCTGGTCAACAACGCGGGCAACTTCAACGCCGGATTCTTCGAGGAGCTCACCCCTGAGGAATTCCGGGCGCAGATCGAGACCACCCTGTTCGGTCCGGTCAACGTTACCCGCGCTACCCTTCCGATCATGCGCAGCCAGCGCTCCGGGCTTGTCATCACGATCTCATCGACCGCCGGCATCGTGGGCGGAGAGTTCCTGACCGCGTACGCTGCCTCGAAGTTCGGGGTAGAGGGCTGGATGGAGTCGCTGGCCCCGGAGGTTGCGCCGTTCGGGATCCGCACGATGCTGGTCGAGCCCGGGTTTTTCCGCACCGAACTGCTCACGCCGGAGTCGACTAACTATGCCGAGTCCTCGATCGAGGACTACGCCGAGCGCGCCGAGCAAACCGTCATCGCCTGGCAGAGCATGAACGGCCGACAGGGTGGCGATCCCGCAAAACTCGCCGACGCGCTGGTCCGCCTCGCTGCCCAGGTCGAGCCGCCGCTGCGGTTCCCGGCCGGCGCCGACGCGGTCGCTACATTCGAGAACAGGGCCAAACTGCTCCTCGAACTGGCCGACGCGAACCGCGTGCTGTCCAGCAACCTCGATCATGACGACGTCTGATTCGATGGCCACAACTCTGACGGGCACGGTCGCCCTGATCACTGGAGCGAGTAGCGGAATCGGCGAAGCGACCGCGCGCCGACTCACCGAGCACGGTGCTGCCGTTGCTCTCGTGGCCCGTCGCCGGTACCGCCTCGAAGCGCTGGCCCGCGACATCCAGGAGGCGGGCGGTACCGCAGTGGTCGTCGACGCCGACATCACCGACCCGGCACAAGCTGACACAGCCGTCAGGCAGGCCCGTCGAGCATTTCGGGCGGCTGGACACACTCGTGAACAAGGCGGGCCTGATGCTGCTAGGCCCGGACGTCGGCGCCGACCGCGACGATTGGAACCGGATGATCGGGGTCAACATCTGGGGAATGCTGTCAGTCACCCACGCCGCCCTGCCGACTTGTTGCGGGCCGCCGAGGACAGCCCGCGCCGAGTCGCCGACATCGTCAACATCAGCTCCGTCGCCGGCCGCGCTCGTAGACCTTTGATCGGCTAATGTTCAAGACCGCCCTCCACGGTCGTCAATGTGCTGGTACGTAAGGCGCCGTTCAGGCCGTCTGGTTCCCAGATGGCTCCCGGGTTGCCGCTTCCTGCCTTGTCAGGCGAGCAAGGGCCCGTGGCAGGTACCGGGGATCTGCCTTACCAGGCGTACGCCTTCGGGGCTTCTCCCGGCCCCGGCCAGATCCGGTCGAGTCGTTCCGCGACCTCGGTGTCCAACTGCACCGACAGGGCGACGAGGTCCGACCGCAGCTCCTCGATCGTCGTCGCTCCGACGATCGCGGTGGAGACGACAGGGTTGCGCAGCAGCCAGGCCAGCGCCATGTCCGCAGGCTTCGCACCCAACTCCCGGCACAGCCCTTCGTAGGCTTCGAGCTGGTCGCGGTGCGCCTCGATGCGCTGCTGCGTCGAGTCGTCGGAGATGTGTCCCTCGGTGGCGGTTTCCAGTGCGCCGGCGAGCAGGCCGGCGTGGAGCGGGCTGTAGGGGATCAGGCCGATGCCGAGGCTGCGCAGGGCGGGGATCAGCTCCAGTTCCACCGTTCGCACGGCGAGGTTGTACAGGCTCTGTTCGGAGGTCAGGCCCATGAAGTGGCGTGCCGAGGCGGCGCACTGGGCGAGGGCGACGTCCCAGGCGGCGAAGTTGCTGCTGCCGACGTAGCTGATCTTGCCCTGGCGGACCAGCTGCTCCATTGCCTGCCAGATCTCCTCCCATGGCGTGGCGCGGTCGACGTGGTGCATCTGGTACAGGTCGATGTGATCGGCCTGCAGCCGCCGCAGGCTCGCCTCGCAGGCGCGGCGTATGTGGTAGGCGGACAGCCGGCGGTCGTTCGGGCCGAGTCCCATCGGCTGGTACACCTTCGTGGCCAGGACGATGTCGTCGCGGTGCCCGCTGCGCTGAAGCCACCGACCTACGGTCTCCTCGGCGATGCCGTACCCCTTCTTCATGTCCGGCGACTGCGGTCCGCCGTAGACGTCGGCGGTGTCGAAGAAGTTGATGCCCGCGTCGATCGCGGCGTCCATAATCGCGAAACTGCTCGGTTCGTCGATGGTGTAGCCGAAGTTCATGGTCCCGAGGCCGATCCGGCTGACCATCAGACCTGAGCGGCCCAGGTGCGCGTACGTCATCTCGTCGTTCATGCCGTGAGCATAAGTGCCGTCCTTTCGGCGAGGGATGCCGTCGTGCGGCAGCACACAGACACGTATGGAACCTCTCTCGCGCGCTCTACGAGCTGATCTACGTGGACAACGCCCCGGTCTTGAGGCGCTCGGCTGATCTAGCTGCGCTGCCTGCCTGATTGAGAAGGCCTCGGCATTGTGCCCGAACGGGTTTCAGTTCAGCGGCACGGCTGTGAAACGGGCCAGCGCTGCAAGCAAGCTGTCTTGGAACTGCGTGTCGCGGACGGCCGGGTGCGGATTGCGGAGCCGCTGGTGGAACCAGTATCCGCCACTGCTGCGCGACTCGGGTTCGTCACTGGTGGCGAGCCATTCCTGGGTCAAGTGCCCGAGCCGAAGGTCGTCGGGAGCGCCGGGTCCGCCCATTTTGGTAGGCACCCAGCCGGGGTCGACGGCGTTGCTGTACACGCCGGGCCAGATGCGGGCGATAGCGACGGCAAGAGTGGTGACGAACAGTTTGCTGTCTGAGTACGAGCCGGTCCGGCGTTGTCCGCTCCAGTCCAGGCCGGCCACGTCAGCTCGTCCGCCGTGGTGCATGCCGCTGCTGAGGTACACAAGCCGCTGTGGGCGATTGATCAGGGCGGTGAGCAGGTACGGGGCGACGACGTTGACCGGCAGGATCTGCCGGCCGCTGTAGACGCCGGCGTTGTGGATCACCGCGTCGACCCGGCCGAGCTGATTGACCTGGTCGGCCACAGCCCGTGTCTGGTCCAGGTCGGCCAGGTCCCCGACGACGGCTGACGCGCCCCGCTCGATGAGGTCGTTGATGGCGGCCAGTCGCTCGGCGGTGCGAGCGTGGACGATTACCTCGTGCCCGACGCTGAGCAGCGTTTGTGCGGCTGCCCGACCGAGCCCGCCGGCGGAACCGGTGATGAAGATGCGTGCCATGTGCCTCCTTTCGCCTCACTAGCTTCATCGACCTACGGTGCGTCTCGTACGCCGTTCGGCGTCGTTGGCATCGGCCCCGGCGAGGTCGCTGTCAGGGTCGAGGGCTCAGTCGAGGCCAGTTGTGACCGGCATCCGCAGCGCAGCTAGCGACCCCGCTAGCAGTAATGCATCGTACGGGGGAGTGGAGTCGCACCATCACGTTCATGTCTTCCAGGAGATCGCGGCCCCGAGCGGGGAAAGCCTCTGTTGTTGGGTGTACTGAGAGGGCATCCCACCCAGGCAGGATCTGTCGTAACGTCATCGACGTGGACGAAACGCCGATCAAGATCACCATCGCCGACACGGTGATCACCGCACGACTGGCCAACAACGCCAGCGCACGCGACCTCGCCGCCCAACTTCCGCTCACCTTGACCTTCAAAGACTTCAACCGCGTCGAGAAGGTTGCGACACTTCCTCGGCTGCTGTCTGTGGACGACGCACCAGCAGGAGCCGACCCAGACATCGGCGATATCGGCTACTACGCACCCTCGGGCGACCTGGTGTTCTACTACGGCGACGTCGGCTACTGGAACGGCATCGTCCGCATCGGCCGATTCGACACCACGATGGAATTGATCGAATACCAAGCCGACAACTTCCAGGTCACGATCGAACGCAGCTGATCACCCGAGATCGGCCATGGTGAATACGGCCGGAGGAGAACCAGCCTGCCCGCCCCGTAGGCAGGTCAACGCCAACGTGGTGATCGGCACCACCCCATACAGCCCTGCGGTGAGCACCCTCACCCCGGTCAAGTGGCCGGTGGCGGCGACCAGTTCCCGACGCAGCCTGTTGAGGCGGGCCTCCAAGGCGGTGAGGATGTCCAGGGCGGTGCGACCTGCAGTTGTGCGGCAGCCCCCATCGATGAGCAGCTGGCGCAGACGCTGCGAGTCGGCCCGGTCGGTCGTTGTGTGCCCCGGATGGCCCCTCTCCGCTCAGCAACTGACACATGCGCCGATGCACGTCATCTTTTCGAGGAGTCCGGGCAGCGGGAGGCGGACGAGCCCGTTGCTGCTGCCGCACAACGTGCTGTCGCGCTCGAGCCCGCGACTAGTCCATGGCGAGCGGTTGCGCTGGAACGGCTCGGCGTGGCGGAAGCACTCCAGGGGCAATTTGCCAACGCGCGCGACGCTCATTGGGCCGTGCAGCAGGGTAGACCGCAGCGACGTCGGTGTCGTCGAGTGCGAGCCCGGCGACGAATCTGTGTGGCGAGGCCCTGCTGGTCCGTGCCATGCTCGGATCGACTCGGCGACGACATCTTGCGGGCCACCTCGGGCAACGCCTTCATCGGGTACTCGGAGTAGACCGTCGGGAAGCGCCGTTGGTCGGGTGGCTGAACTCGCACACGACCAGCCGACTGCCCGACCTGGTCACTCGGAGCAATCTCGTTACGGACGACAGCCTGGAACTCGCGCCAGGTGAAGTCATGGCGCCTCTCGCGTTCCTTCCATTAATCATTTGTTCCAATTGATTTCGCTTTTTGTTCATCTTATGTAGTGCTAGACAATTGGTCGCATGTCACTGTGCAATTGATTCATGATTACCGAGCCCACCCTAATCATCGCCGCATTCGCTATTGGTTAGTTGCCATGGGATATTGCTACGGTTCCGCGAGCCTGTCCGGCGTCAGTGGCGTCGCCGACCTGCCAATAGCCGACCAGTGCAGGACAGGCGTCCTGCTTCTCCCACGGTCAGCCCATGGGTCGGGCCAGCTAGAGCAGCAGCTACTACCGAGACCCGACAGGTGCAGCTGTTGCGGGCCAAGCTGGCAGCAGCATCCGAGGTATGTGAGGTGGCAGGGCGGGGCAACAGTTGGAAACTCGACAGCGTGCCAGACCATGATCGGGAAAGGCTGGCAAGCCTTGCGGGCGCAGGATCATGGTGGGAAAGGCTAAGGCGGCGAAATGAGCAAACACGGTTCCGGAAGACTATTCATTCGGGTGGTCTGCACCGACATGTACATCGATCGGCAGACTGGCATCAGGTGTGCACGGCACCAGCAATTCAGGCTCGGTCGGTTGCCGGTATTCGTCGAGAAGGACCAGGACGGCAATGCCTTGCCGGGCACTGAGCACGTCGGATACCCCCGGGACGCGCACGTTAACCCCCGCCTGCCAGCCCAACGTTGCCCAAAATGCGGGCGGGCGTTGCCAGGGGCTGCGCGATACTCCGATGAAGGTGGGGCATGGAGCCGCATCATCCGGCACTGGCTGGACGCGGACCCCAAACGCTCCGTTCTGGTGGTGGACATCTCGGACCCGGCATATTCCTGGTAACGGGTCGCAGCAAGTGTGGTGAGTTAGGCCGACCCGCCTGGCAGACCGGGCAGGTGTTGTCGGAGGCGAAGAAGGGCCGATGACGAAGTCGCCCGGACCTCGGCGCCGACTTCCTCGATCGTTCCGCCGTACTAATGGTGAGTTGTAGCTGGAGGGTGGTCTCGGCAACGGTGTCGGAGATCATCTGCCCGACGAGGCTGCTGCCGTACCGGCCATACTTGGCGCGGTAAGCCTCGTCGACCTGCGTCCGGACGCCTGCCTCAGCCACCGTGAAGCGGACCGTATGGTCGACGCCACCGACACGGATCCGTCTGCTGCCATTGCGTCGGGCGCGGCGATACCAGCTGCCGGAGGGACCGCGGTATGACCTGACATACAGATCGTCACCGACGCGGACCACCCATATCGGCACGGCGGGGCCGGCGTGTGGTCAGCGCGGTCGGGGGCAATGTGGATCTCGTCCGCTGTTCCGATCGGCGCCAGCTCGCTGTCGCTCCATCCACTCATCAGGTTCGTCTCCCCCTTCTTCTCGCGTCCCAGCCGGGAATCCTGTCGCTACGCACTCAACCCCTCCTACATGAAGGGTGGGAGTCCCTGCGGTGAGGGGTACTGGCAGTGACTTCCACGACTGAGGGATCGGGTCGTAGCGTCGAGGACATGGACAACCGGACCGAGGTACGCGACCTTCTGGCCTCCCGCCGGGCGCGGCTCAGCCCGGAAAGGGCGGGGCTGACCAGTTACGACTTCCGTCGGGTGCCGGGTCTGGGTCGAGCTGAGGTCGCCCAGCTGGCCAGGGTGAGCATTCCGGACCCGCTGGGCCGCGCACAACGTCCGGTTGCACCGGTCGCGGACCAAGCACTTCCATCACCCGGTGGTCGGCGATCTGCATCTAAGCTTCGACGCGCTCGAGCTGCCCGGCGAGCCGGGCCTGACCCTGACCGCATACAGCGCCGAGAAGGGCACTCCATCGGCCGACGACCTGGCCTGCTGGCCAGCTCGGCTGCGACGAACCTCGAGGCCGCGCCGGCCTAGACCAGCGCGAACGACCACTGACCGCCAACCCGCCGAGGAAAGATGATCATGGAACTGCGACCTGTCAGCCCGACCGCCAAGGCATCGGCCAGCAACTTCACCGGTGACGTATACCTGAATCCGATCTATCGCGGGGAGGAGCCATCGCGGATGATCGTCAGCCTCGTTCGGTTCACACCGGGCGCGCGCACCAACTGGCACTCTCACGCAGTGGGCCAGACCTTGCACGTCACCGACGGCGTCGGGCTGGTCGCCACTCGGAACGGCACGGTGATCAGGATGCGAGCGGGGGACACCGTCTATACCCCGCCGGGTGAGGAGCACTGGCACGGTGCCACCGCCGACAACATGATGTGCCATCTCGCCATGCTCGAGGGCACCGAGAGCGGTGACGGCACGACCTGGCTCGAGCCGGTCACCGACGAGCAGTACGCCGCTGCCAACCGGTGCTGACCGCGGTCTTCATCTCGACCCGCTACGGATGCCGATGCGGCCCCGATCCGAAAGGAAACCGATCATGACCACAGCGCAGGACAGTACGCCGAAGAAGGAGCCATCGGGCGCACAGAAGCTCGTCGGTGATTTCGCCCCGAAGCTGGTCGAGCTCACCGACGAGGTCTTGTTCGGTGACGTCTGGACCCGACCAGAGCTGGCCCCGCGGGATCGCAGTTTGATCACGTGCGCGGCGTTGATCACCAACGGCAGCACCGAGCAGCTTCGAGCTCACCTGGGCATCGCCAAGAACAACGGCGTGACAGAAACCGAACTGAAAGAGGTGATCATCCACCTCGCCTTCTACGCCGGCTGGCCGCGAGCCATGTCGGCGATCATGGTCGCGAAAGAGGTCTTCGCGACCTGACTCCCGAACCATCTGATCAGCTCGGCAGCCGCGGCAGCACGAAGGGCTCGCCGGGCGCCAAGAGCTGGATGCGTTCCGGGTTCTCTACCCTGTCCGGCAACGAGTCCGGGTCGGCGTTGAACGGTGGGAAGTCAGGGGCGTCCACGCAGCCCCAGTGGTAGAGCAGCAACGGGGTGTGCGGGTAGGCGTTCGCCATCTCGATCGCACCGTCGAGCCCGAAGTGCCACTCGCTGTCGGAGAAGTCGAACAGCATGGCATCGGCGGTGGGCATGCGTAGGTGATGGTCGGGGATGAGCCGTGAATCGCCGGGCGCCCAGATGGTGCCGTCCGGCGTGTCGATCCAGAATCCGCAACAGTCCTCCGGCTGGAAGATGCGGTCGCTGGCGCCGGGGGATGCGTTCTGCCAGGCGTGGTCGGCGGGCGTGACCTCCACGCCCACCGATCCGATCGCGAAATGGTCCCCGATGTCGTGACCGTACGCCGGGAAACCTTCCTGTTGCATCAGCGAAGCCACGTACTGGGTCGAGTGATACTCACGGGTCACCCCGGCAAGATCACGACAGGTAGGGACGCTGTAATGGTCGTTGTCGCTGTGCGTGACCAGCACCGCATCCAGCCGCGGCACGTCGGCGGCGACGATCGGGAACTCGATCAGCACCGGCATATCGAAACCGCCCAGCAGCGGATCGACCATCAGTGTCGTGCCGCGACTGTTGATCAAAAACCCGGCCATGCCCAGCCAACGCAAAACGGTCGCGTCTGCTGCTTCGAATGCCTCCGCACCGAATGGCTGTGTCTGAGGGGCTCGGGCTTGCCGCCGCATGTCCGGACCTTATCGCGAAGGGGAGGATGCCAGTGACTCCCACGGTGCTGGCCTGCAGCTGTTCCTCCACGGCTGGGTCCGCGCTCGGGCGATCGCGATCTACCTCATGGTGTTCCTCGGCACCCAGGCCGTCGCTGCCCCGATCTAGGGACTGGTCACGCAGCATGCGGGTCTACAGGTCGCTTTGCTCGCCGCCGCCGCCGCCCTCGTTGGCGTGAGCGTACTCATCGGGCAGCCCGAAACCCACCACCTGCTGCCGGCGAAGATCGTCAAGGGCGCCGATGCACTTATTGAGGCGTCCACGCGAAAAAAAGGATAGGGTCCAACCCAGCACCTCGGGGGAGGATCACAGATGTCTCGACTGTTGCGATCGCGAGCATGGTCCGTTCTGGCGTTGCTCGCCGGTATCACATCTGTCTGGGCGGGGGACCTCCTGTGGCTGCGACTCGCCTGCGCTGCTGTATTAACTATCGGGATCGCGCAGCAGCTGGCGCTGCTCGCGCTCAGCATCCGCATGCACATGCTGGCGACCTTCTGGGTTCGGTTGAGCGCCGCCACCATGCTGTGCGCTGCAGTTACCTGCTGGTATCTGGCGAACTCCCCGCACCTGCCGTTCCTCGTCGTTGCCGGCTTGCTCGTGGTACTTGCTGGGGTGTGGTGGTTGTGCACCGCCCTCAAAGACACTGACGTAGTGCAACTACAAGTCCGTAATCTGCCAGGAGCCCCCAAAGAGCCGGTTGACCCTCCGCGCTGGCCGTATGGATGGGCCGGGGTGGTCATTTGCGGGTTTCTTGTACTCGGCTTTGCCGCTGCCACGCTGTCGCTGCCAGCGGCGGTGTTCCCAGCGCTTGCAGTGCTCACCGTAGCGATGTTGGCCGTGATTGGGGTGCCGCATGCACGCTTTAGCGGGTACAACCTGGAGGTGCTCGACAAGCTGCGGGCTTACCGTCCGGTGCTGACAATGCCCTATAACGGGCACGCCGCATTCCACATCGGTTTGTGGTCACCTTATCTCGAGAGAACAGGGCAACACTTCACCGTCGTGACGACCGACGCACTCGCATTCAAGCGCGTGGCCGAGAGGTACACGATGCCCGTGATCTATGCGCCGACAAGAGACCGTCGGGCGATTCGGGCAATGTTGCCCAAGACAGTACGGGCGGCGCTCTACGTCTTCAGCCGCGACAACGACGATTTCATGAAGGTCCGGCGTATGACTCACGTCTGGCTCCACCACGGTGACAGCGATAAAGAGGCTAGTTTCCGGCGGAAGTCAGGGGCATACGACGTTCTCGTCGTGGCTGGTCAGGCAGCGATTGACCGTTACGCTGCACACGGGGTCCACATTCCCTCGGAAAAGTTCAAGATTCTTGGTCGTCCCCAGATCGAAACCATCGAAACAGCAACGGCCTCAATCTCCACCGTCGACAAGCCGGTCGTGCTCTACGCACCAACCTGGTACGCCGCCGATTACGAGAACAACCACTCCTCCCTTCCTATTGGCGCAGCTATCGTCTCCGCCTTACTTGCGCGCAATGCAACAGTGATCTTCAGACCGCACCCGGCCAACCGCAAACTGCCGGAGTCAGCAGCCGCGATTGCCGCAATTCACGAGCTCCTCCGAGGCGACGCCGAGGCGACGTCACGGCCGCATCGTTGGGGCGCGGCGGCCGACCTGCCGTTTGCTGAACTGGCAAACGCTGCGGATGCCATGGTGGCCGACGTGTCGGGGGTCGTCACGGACTTCATGCAGTCGCTTAAGCCGTTCGCGATGGTTGCCACAGGCGATAAGACAGATACCTTCCGAGCCCGATTCCCCTCCAGCTGCTCTGCCTACGTCATCGAGTGGGACCTGTCGACCCTCGACGACGCCCTCGACGCCATGCTGGGCGACGACCCGCTCGCATGCACCCGGGTCGAACGTCGCGAGTACTACCTCGGAGGCTATGAAAACGGAGAATCGGCTCGTGCCTTTGTCAGCTACCTGAAATCACTGACCGGGGATCCGACGACTCTGGAAGCTGTGCCGGCGAAGCTGCCAGTTCGCGCACAGACTACGCAAGAACCTCTGCAGCTTGCCAGCCAGTAAAGTCTGCGCAGCCCGGCGAAGGCGGCCGACCTCAGGTATCGGCGGCCGAGCAGGCGATGGCTGCCCGCATCGGGTGGGCCCGCTGCTGGGGTTGATCTTGGCTGGCCGCGAGTGAGGCTGCCCGGGCAGTCACCGTTGGTGGTGGTCGAGTCGGCCCCTTGAGTTGTGGGCAGCGCTGCACAAGCACCTTCTCGGAGCTGTCGGCAGTAGCCGACCGTAGGATCTTCACGTCGGACAGGAGGCGGCGTGGAGGGAATCTTCGGGCGTGACCTCGAGCTCGCCGCAATGGAGCGATTCCTCAACGGCACGCCGACCTGGCCGAGCGCAGTCGTCATCGAGGGCGAGGCGGGAATCGGAAAAACCACGCTGTGGATCGAGGGCGTCCGGCGTGCTGAGGAACGGGATATGCAAGCTCTCCAGGCACGACCGGCCGAGAGCGAGCAGAAGCTGTCGTACGTTGCGCTCGCGGATCTGGTCGTCGATGTGTTCGATGAGGTGGGATCGGCTCTTCCTCGAGTCCAACAGCGCGCGCTCGCCGGCGCTCTCGTCCGGGACGACGTCGGCGACGGAACCTCCGCGCGGACGACAGCAACCGCTTTCGTCGGCGTGCTCGCTGCGTGTACCGAGAAGGGCGCGGTGCTGCTCGCCGTCGACGACGTCCAGTGGCTCGATTCGGCCTCGGCACAGACGCTAGCCTTCGCGCTACGCCGCTTGCCTCCGAAAGTCGGTGTGCTGCTTGCACACCGCGTGGAGGTCGGACAGGACCTGCCGCTGGGGCTCGCCCGGCGCTATCAGAGGACCGACTGTTGCGCATCGCCCCCCGGCCGCTCTCGCTTGCCGCGCTCCATCACCTGGTGAAGTCCCGCCTCGGCACGTCGCTACCGCGGCCGCTTCTCGCGCGTCTGGCCGACGCCTCCGGAGGGAACCCCTTCTACGCGCTCGAGATGGCTCGCGCGCTCGCGCCGGACGGCGATCTGAAGCCGGCGCAGCCTCTACCCGTCCCCCGCAACCTTGAGGAGCTAGTGGTCTCGCGGGTTCAGACCTTGTCGGCGCCTGCACGACAGCTCGCACTCGCCGCGGCCGTCACCTCGCAGCCGACCCGGTCCGTCCTAGCATCGGCGCTTTATGCGGATGCCGACTTCGGCGCGGCGCTCCTGGAGGCGGAGGAGGCGGGCGTGCTGACCCCTGAGGACGACCGGATTCGCTTCGAGCACCCACTCCTCGCGTCGGTGATCTACGGCTCAGCCTCGCCGGAGCGGCGACGGCAACTGCACAAGCGTCTCGCGCTTGTGGTGTCGGATCCCGAAGAGCGAGCTCGCCACCTGGCGCTGTGCACGACAGAACCGGATGAGGAAATCGCCGCAGAACTCGAGGCGTCCGCCGCGCTGGCTGCCAGACGAGGCGCACAGGAGGCAGCGGCCGAGCTCTTTGCGGCAGCGGTCAGACGCGGTAAGGCGCAGCACACGAAGCTGGCCGAGAATCAGCCAGCGCAGCCGGCTCAGGCTGTGTCCTCACAGTCGGTCGTCGGGCGCCAGTGAACTTCACGGCGTGCGGTCCCCGACGAAGCGCGCGCGCCACCACTTCAGCGTCACCGCCCACTATGAGTGGATGATCTCGACGCCGCTTGGCGACCAGAGCAGTGACCGCTGAGCTGAACCGCACTGGTCTTCGACGGCTCATCAATGGCCAGGCATCAGCTCTACCCAGGTCCCTCACCGATGACCACGGTCCAGGGCCGGATGGTCCATGAGACGACCAAGCCGTTGTGAACGTACGGATCGGCGTCAGCGAAGCGCTCAACAAGGGAGGGATCATCCGTCCGCCAAACCAGAACCGCTCGATCAGCCGGCTCAGCAAGGGCACCTGCGAGGACCAGGTCCCCGCGGAGATGGGCTTCCCGAGCGAGCGTTAGATGCGCCTCCCGGAAGGCCGCGCGCCGAGCCAGATAGTCATCAATGAGTGCGTACTCCAGCAGGTAGTAACCCATATGGAAAGTGTGGTACGGCTCGAACTGGACCTAGCGCCGGCTCATACTCGCAGCTCGCCAGCCCGACGATTTCAGCGAAGGCGTCGGGGCGCTTCGCTGTCCGGCATGTCGTCTGGCGCCGCGACGATCTCTTCCTCCGTCTCTTCCACGACCGGCTCGGGTTCCGCCTCCCCGGGACGCTCAATCCCGTGCTGCCGGCGGACCTCCCGTATCCCCTGAGCGACGTTGTGCCATAGGTGGTCCTCGCCCAGCTGCGCGCGAAACCCCGTACGTGCGAGTACGGTCCGGACCGGCCACCGTACCCGCACGAGGTAAAGGTCGACGTTGCGCTCGGCAAGCTGATCACGCAACTCGGACAGCATATCGGCGCTGGTCGTTTCGAGCTGGTCGGTCGCCCCCAGATCCAGGATCAGCGCCTTGTCATCCGGTGCCGCATCCACTGCCTCGAGGATCGCCTCCTGGACCTCGGCGGCATTGACCCAAAACAGCGACACGTCGACCCGGAGCACCAAGATGCCGGGAATCGTGATGCGATCCGGATGCTGCCGCACGCCGCCCCAGGCCGCCTTCTCGCCAGGGATCTTGCCCAGAACTTCCACGTCCACCCGACTCGACCGGTACACCAGGCCGAGAAGGGACTGCCCTACTGCAATCACCAGGCCGAGCATGGGTCCGGCGAGAAGCACTCCGACGGCGGCCACCAGGGAAGCGATGCCGTCGTTCTTGCGGACCTTCATGTAGCGGCGGATGGCGGGCAGGTCCAGGAGTCCCCACACGGCGTTGATCACAATCGCGCTGAGGACCGCCTTTGGCAGGATCGACAGTGCCGGCGCAACAAGGAGGATCGCGACGATCGCGATGGCCGCGGCCGAGAGGCCGCTGACCTGCGACGTGCCGCCGGCCCGATCCACGGCGGCTGTCTTGGACAGACTTCCGGCCACTCCCAGGGCGCCGAACAGGCCGGAGCCGATATTCGCGCCGCCGGCGGCGATAAGCTCCTGGTCGGTGTCCAGTCGATAGCCACCCTTCGTGGCATACAAGCGCCCGGCACTCAACCCCTCGGCAAGACCGACGACCGCGATCGCAGCGCCGGCGAGAGCGACGTCGACCAGCCGGTTCAGCGGCACCAGCGGGACCGTGGGCGTAGGCAAACCATTCGGCACCTGACCGACGACGGCCAGACCGTAAGCGGCGAGGTCGAGCCAGTACGATGCCGCGAGCCCAAGGACGAGAACGACCAGCGCCCACGGCACCCGCGGCAATAGGCGAGACCCGATGAACAGCACGGCCAGTGCACTGAGACCCACCGCGGCCGTCAGGAGGTCGATTTGGTCGATATTGATTGCCAGCACGGATATCCGGTGTAGGACGTCGCCGGGCGTGACTTGGATGCCGAGCAGGTTGGGCAGCTCACCGATGACCACGAGGATGGTGAGGCCGAAGACGAAACCAGTGACGATGGGCTTGGACAAGAACTCCGCGACCCAGCCCACCCGGAGGAACCCGGCCAGAACCAGGACGACGCCCGCCGCCAGTGCGATGGCCGACGTGTAGGTCACCGCCTGGGCAACGTTGGCCGGATGCAGGCTTGCGACGAGTGTCGCGGACAAGACCGATACGGTGGAGACGGGTCCGACAATCAACTGAGGCGAGCTGCCGAGCGCGGCATAAATCAGAAGAGCAATAGGGACGGCGTAGAGCCCCACCTGAACAGGCACCCCAGCGATGGACGCGTACCCGAGGGACTGCGGTACTGCGAGGGCGGCGACAACCACGCCGGCCACGATGTCGTGACGCAGACGTGCGCGGCCATACCGGGGGAGCCAAGTCAGAATAGGGAGACGGCGATGCAGTCCCTGGCGAATCCTATGCCCGACCGACGAAGTCATCGGACCGGGCCTAGGCCCTCGAGTTGGGCGCACAAGGCGAGCCTTCGACCAACATCTGCTCGGGTGCGACCTCTGCAGCGACGTCGTCTGCAGTGATCGTCTGCGTCATGAGATACGCGAATCCCACCTCCAAGGCATGAACTCCACTGAACCGCGCTCAACAAGGCGCCAGTACGAGGGAGCTGAGTAGGTGAACAACAGGTTAACGATATTGGTCTTTTGAGCAAACAGAGAAGCCCGCTCGTTCAAAGTGCTGATCGGTAGCAGAGGAAGCGCCGGCATCCTCCTCCTTGGGTGCGCGCTCTGGGCGCTCGCTCGGGCGCTACGGAGTTAGCTCGACCGACGGAGGTCAGTTGACGTATCTGAGATTTCAGGTTTGCGAGCTGTGATCTTGCCCAGCCAGCGGAGGTTTGTAACCCGACTCACGACGTTCATGAAGCCGGCTCCATTGACGAGTGCGAACGTTTTGTCGAGCATGTCTTCTCCGGAACGCCGAAGCCATCTCGGGCCCACATGGCGAGCACCTGGTCCCTTGTGAAACTCCGCGATCAGGAGCCGCCCATTGGGTTTCAGCACTCGGTACATCTCTGCGACAGCGGCCGGTTGGTCGTCCTCAGCCACGTGGTGGAGAGCGAGGGTGCACGCGACCGCGTCGAAGGTGGCATTCGGGAACGGGAGGTCTTGCGCAAACGCGACCCGGAACGTCGCGGGTACGCGCCGCCTGTGCGCTTGGCTGCTGGCGCGGTTGATCATCTCCGCAGCTGCATCAATCCCGTCGACCGAGCCGGTGGGTGCCACCCGCTCGGCGAAGACCATCGCGAGGCGGCCGGGGCCACAGCCCACATCGAGGACGCGGTCGCCTGGTTGCAGCTGAAGATCATCAGCCAGCATGGCGCGGAGGCGCTTCCCGCGGCGGCCGAGCAACCCGGTCCCGAGGTCGTAAACACGAGCCCAGCGGATGAGCCGGTCGGGGCCGTGGTGATCGGTATGGCTGGAGGCGCGGGCCATTGGCACAGTCTGCCGGAGTTCCCGGTTGGCGTCTGCCGGCCAGCTTCCTTGGCTTCCCCTGAGAATGATCAGGCCGTCTGCATCGCATTCGCCGCCACGGATTGGGACATGATCAACTCGACGTTCTCCGGGCTGAAAAACTCGGCAGGTGAGATCACGCCGGCGTTGACGCGGGCGAAGCCGTCCATGGCGTCCTGGTTGCCGGGCATGGCACTCAGCAGCTGTTGCAATTCGGGGGGCGGCGGCTCCAGCGTTGCGAGCTCTGTGGTGAATTCGTACATGGCCAGCACCTGCTCATCGCGGCGCACCTGGTAGTCAGCCATCGCGGCGTCGAACGAGCGAGCGCCGCTGAACGCTTCGTGCAACGCCTTGACGCACAGCTCGGCCCCTTGCGGGCGAGCAGCATCGCGGTCGGCGATCCCGCAACGCGAGCGCCCACCACAATGGCGTCATAGATCTTGCTGGCCATGTCCCCTCCCAAACTGCATGCGGAATTGCCATGCAGAATGCGCAGGTCGGGCCGGCGGAAGTATCGGGGAACTCCCCTAAATATGGGCTGGTTTGTTGACGCAGCGTATCGCTCCCGAATAATCGCGCTGCAGGTAGAGCGCGAGTCCAAGGCCTTCCCGCGCTGCACCGGACTCAGCCTTCTGGAGGGCACGCTCGAAGGCATCACGAGCCCCAGATGCATCGCCCGCACGCAGCGCGGCCCAGCCTTGCTCGATCATCAGGTTGATGATGACACGCTTCCGCGGCGCCTCGAGATTGCGATAGGACGATGCGTGAGGATCCCGACTAGCGTGGGTCCCGTGCGGTTGGCTACCTGGAACGTGAACTCGATCAAGCAGCGGGTACCGCGGCTGCTGCCGTGGCTGGACGAGCGACAGCCTGACGTGGTGTGCCTGCAGGAGACGAAGCTCTCCGACGACGCATTCGCCCAGCTACTGGGGGAGCATCTGAACAGCCGGGGCTACGAATTTGCGGTGCACGGTGAGGTGCAATGGAATGGCGTAGCGATCCTCTCGCGGGTCGGATTAGGCGACGTCGTGACGGGAGTGGCCGGCGCGCCGGGCTTTCCGCACCCGGAAGCACGCGCGGTGGCTGCGACGTGTGGCGACATTCGCGTGCACTCGGTGTACGTGCCCAATGGGCGAGTGCCCGACTCGGACCATTACCGGTACAAGCTGGACTGGTTGGCCGCGCTCGCCGAGCGCGTCCGCACTGGTCCGCAGGAGGCGGTCGTGTGCGGCGACATGAACATCGCGCCAGCCGATGAGGATGTGTTCGACCCTGAGGCTTACGTCGGCCAGACTCACGTCACCGCGCCGGAGCGGGACGCGCTGACGCGGCTGCAGGGGCTTGGCCTGCGGGACGTTGTCAGGGATCGCTGGCCGGGCAAGCGAGTGTTTACGTACTGGGACTACCGCGCCGGCATGTTCCATCAGGACTTGGGAATGCGTATCGACCTCGTGCTGGCCACCGCGCCGGTCGCGGAGCGGGTACGCGCGGCGTGGGTGGACCGGCAGGCGCGCAAGGGGTCGGGGCCGAGTGACCACGCCCCGGTGATCGTGGACCTGGACGAGGCTCCCGACGGCGATATCGGGCCGGTGGTCCCGCCGCCGTCTGCGCCGGCCACTCGCCGGGTGAAGTTGCCGCAGAGCAGAGGACGTTGAGGTCACCGCACAGACTCTGCGAATAGCGGCCATGACGTCCGGGTCACACAGCAAAAGATTGAGCATTCTTGCGTATTGACGCCGACATCCTCCGGTCGTAACGTCCGAAGATCAGAGCATTTCAAATCCCAAACCACATCGATCGGAGGCCCCGCATGTTCGCTCAGGTCATTCAGGGCAAGACATCCAACCCGCAGGCGCTGGACGCTGCCGTTAACAAGTGGGTGCAGGATCTTGCACCTGGCGCAACGGGATGGCTAGGCAGTACAAGCGGTGTCACTGAAGATGGCCGGGCAGTCGCGGTCGTCCGCTTCGAATCCGAGGAGGATGCCCGCCGCAACAGCGACCGGCCCGAGCAGGACAAGTGGTGGTCGGAGACGTCGAAGCTCTTCGATGGCGAAGCATCTTTCCGTGACAGCACTGACGTGACCGTCGATGTTCAGGGCGATCCCGACGAGGCCGGCTTCGTCCAGGTCATGCAGGGCCGGAGCAGCGATCCGGAACGGGCTCGGCAGCTGATGGACCAGGATGCCGATAAGTGGGCAGCGCTCCGCCCTGACATGATCGGAAGCGTGGCAATCGGTCACGAAGATGACAGCTACACCATGGTCCTGTACTTCACCTCCGAAGCCGAGGCCCGCGAGGGCGAACGCAAGGAGCTGCCGCCGGAGCTGCAGGCGCAGATGGAAGAGATGAACAAGCTCAGTGTCGGAGAGACCGAGTTCTTCGACCTCAAGCAGCCCGTGATCATCTCTCCTAAGTGATCAAGTAGCAGATCACTGACTCTCCACACCGGTTGCCGGGTGCCGAGGCCCGGTTAGCCCGAAGCCGGAGTCGGAGGAGGCCCTCCGTGAGGATCGGGCTGCTGAGTCCTTTGGAGGTCAGCGAGGCCAGCCGCCAGTTTGGGAGCTGGACGGCCGGTGGTTCATGGGTCGGATCATGCCCAGTGAGCTGGTGGAGGAATCGGCAGGTATCTGCACCTGCGGACGCCCGAGCGTGACGACGAGCTGCTTGCCATGATCCGAACCCGGGCCGCGAAACTAGCCAAGGCCGACAAGGACGTTCCGGTGGACGGGCAGTCAGAGTGCTTCCTGGCCATCGTTGTTCCTGCAGCATGTCGTCGGGGCTTCCTGTGAGGCCCGTACGAGGTCGCCCCGCCCCATCTGTGATCAAGTACTTAGGCGCCCAAGCCTCGGAACTTGATCAACTCTTTGCACCGATAGCATCAGCCACATGGCGACGGTGAAGCCCGCCACTCTCAACGCGGCGATCGCGTGGCTGTTCATCATTGGCTCCGCGTTGTTTGTGCTGGGATCCGTGCCGGCGTACCTCAACGCGGTCGGAGAGACTGCCGACAGCGTTACCTATTTCGCGGGCTCGCTCTTCTTCACGGCGGCTTCGTTCGCCCAACTCGTGCAAGCCCAGTCCCCCGCGATGACCGGGGTTGACGTCGAGTCGCAGCACAAGTCGGCGCCAGTCCGATTCAGCGCTTGGCTACCACATGATCGAAATTGGCTTGCAGCTGTCACACAGTTTCCCGGCACGCTGGCCTTCAACATCAGCACCGCCGCAACCCTCGCACACAACGCGACTGTCAAACAGCAAGACCGGCGGGTCTGGCGGCCCGACTTCTACGGCTCAACGCTTTTCCTCGTGGCGAGCGTCTTTGCCATCCTCGCCCTGGGTCGTTTCCTCAGCTTCCAGCCCCGCTCGTACACTTGGCGCATCGCCTGGCTGAACATGATCGGATCGATCTTGTTCATGGCTTCGGCGCTTGCGAGCTATGTGCTCCCCAGCACAGGTGATTTGATCAACAGTCAGGTATCGATTGTCGGCACGCTACTCGGGGCGGCGTGTTTCCTGGTCGGAGCGATCTTGATGTTCCCAGCATGGAGACATGCAGTTCCCGCAGCGAGGCCATTGCGGCCGGAAGACCCACACCATCAAAGGAGCAATCAATGACCCTCACCTCCGACTCCATCCCTGACGCGATGCTGTTCGGCAACCGTCGCCACCCAGCAAGTGCCGAGCCGCGAATTCCCGGAGACCGGCATGACCCCAGTGGACGCCATGCGGCTGGTGGCTGAGGATCTCGCCCTCGAGGGCGATCCCGCTCGCAACCTCGCGACGTTCGTCACCACCTGGATGGAGCCAGAGGCCCAGAGGATTATCGCTGAGAACCTGCACCGCAACTTCATCGATCACGCCGATATCCCCGCACGGCCGAAATCGAGCAGCGCTGCATCCGGATGCTTGCCGACTTGTTCCACGCACCAGGCGAGACGACTGGCGCACGCACGCAGGGCTCGTCTGAGGCGATCATGCTCGGCGGCCTTTCTCTCAAGTGGAATTGGCGTAAGAGGCGGGAGGCCACAGGGGAATCGACGGCAAAACCGAACCTGGTGTTCGGCGGCGACGTGCATGTGGTGTGGGAGAAGTTCTGCCGCTACTTCGATGTAGAGCCACGGATTGTGCCGCTCGCGCCGGGCAAGTACACCATCGGCCCGGATGACGTCAAGCCTCACGTCGATGAGAACACTATCGGTGTCGCTGCTGTCCTCGGAACGACCTTCACCGGACACAAGGACGACATTGTCGGCATCAACAATCTGCTGCTTCAGATCAAGAAGGAGCGCGGACTTGACATCCCCTTGCACGTCGACGGCGCGAGCGGCGGTTTGTCTGGCCGTTCCTCTACCCACATTCGGAATGGGACTTCCGCCTCGAGCAAGTACGTTCCATCAACGTCTCGGGTCACAAGTTCGGGCTCGTCTACCCGGGCATCGGCTGGCTGATCTTTCGAGAGAAGTCCGACCTCGCCCAAGACCTGGTGTTTGAAGAGAATTACCTCGGCAAAACCGACGCCACCTTCACACTGAACTTCTCCACCGGCTCTTCGATGGTTCTGGCGCAGTACTACAACTTCGTCCGCTACGGTCGCGCCGGCTACGGCTACATGATGAAGAACATGCAGGGAACGCAAGAGTGCTCGCCGAGAAGCTGGAATCCATCGGGCGCTTCGAGTTGATTGGCGAGGACGAGGAGCAGCTCCCTCTTGTCGCCTTCAAGCTCACCGGAGACAACGACTTCGACGAGTTCGATGTCGCATGGCAGCTGTCGGCCGAA
>CAVXAP010000011.1:0-254867 GCA_963759635.1 uncultured Actinomycetota bacterium | reverse complement strand
GGTACCCCGGGTCGGCGTGACCGCCGAGGCGGGCGAGATTGCCTTTCCGGGGTGTGACCATGAGCCTGCACAAGCTCACCGCCGGGTCGGGTTATGACTATCTGACCCGGCAGGTCGCTGCCCTGGACGCGACCGACAAGGGGCACACCGGGCTCGCCTCGTACTACACCGAGCGGGGCGAGTCGCCTGGGGTGTGGGTCGGTTCCGGCATGGAGGGAATCGACGGTTTGGACGTCGGCGACCCGGTGACGGCGGAGCAGATGCGCGCTTTGTTCGGGTGCGGGTTGCATCCGTTGGCCGAGTTACGGCTGCAGCAGCTGGAAGGCCCCGACCTCACTGGACAGGACTTCCGGGACGTCATGCGGTTGGGGGCACCGTTCAAGATCATCGACGATGCGACGCCGTTCCGGGTCGAGGTGGCCAAGCGGATCGCTGCGCTCAATGCCTCGATCGGGGAGCCGGTCGACGCCTCGGTCGCGGCGGCTGACCGGGCGCGGATTCGGACGCAGGTAGCCCGGGAGTTCTTTGTCGCTGAGCATGGCCGCGCCCCGATTGATGCTCCCGAGTTGGCTGGGCAGATCGCGAAGAGCTCACGTCCACGGGCGCAGACAGTCGCCGGTTTCGACTTGACGTTCTCGCCGGTGAAGTCGGTGTCGACGCTGTGGGCGGTCGCCGAACCGGCGGTGGCGGCGGCGATCGAACGGGCCCATCAGGCCGCGGTCAACGACGCGCTGAGCTTCATCGAGCAGCAGGCCTTGTTCACCCGGACCGGGCCCCAAGGGATCCGGCAGGTCAACGTGCGTGGCCTGGTCGCGGCCGCGTTCACCCACCGCGACAGCCGTGCCGGCGACCCGGATCTGCACACCCATGTCGCGGTGGCGAACAAGGTGCAGACCCTCGACGGGCGCTGGCTGTCGATCGACGGCCGGGTGTTGTTCAAGGCAAAGGTTGCCGCGTCGGAGACCTACAACACCTCCCTGGAGCAGCACCTCCGCGACGCGCTGGGGGTGCGGTTCGCTGCGCGTCCTGGTGCCGATCCGGGCAAGCGGCCGATCCGGGAAATTGTCGGTGTCGACCCGCGGTTGAACCAGCGGTGGTCGACCCGGCGGGCCCATATCAACATCCGCCGTGGCGAGCTCGCCATCCAATTCCAGCATGATCATGGCCGACCACCCACACCGGTCGAAGCGCTACACCTGGCCCAGCAGGCAACGTTGGAGACCCGCGACGCCAAGCACGAACCTCGATCCCTCGCCGAGCAGCGCACCACCTGGATGAACGAAGCCGCAGCGGTGCTCGGTGGCCGCAGGGCCGTCGCCTCGATGGTCGCGACGGCACTTACCCCCGCCGCAGAACCCCCGCGATGGCCGACGCCCACTGGGTCGCGCAGACCGCCGACCGGGTGCTGGCCGCCATGGAGGAGACCCGGTCGACCTGGCAGATGTGGCACGTCCGTGCCGAAGCCCAACGCCACGTCCGCGCCGTCGACGTGCCTGCCGAGCAGGCGAACACGCTGGTGGATCTGCTGGTTGATGAGGTCCTCGAGCACCGATCAGTAGCCCTGGCCGCACCACCGGACGGCATCGAAGAACCGGGCGCGCTGCGGCGGGTCGACGGGTCGTCGGTCTACACCGTCGCCGGCGCCGACCTCTACACCTCGCAGCGCATCCTCGACGCCGAGCAACGCCTCGTCACCGCCGCCGGCCGCCGCGACGGGACAGTCGTCGACGACCGTCGTCGATCTTGCCCTGCTGGAAATGGCCGCGAACGGCACCGCCCTCGATACCGGGCAGGCCTCCCTGGTCCGGCAGATGTGCACCTCTGGTGCTCGTCTGCAGCTTGCGATCGCCCCGGCCGGCGCCGGGAAGACCACCGCCATGCGCGCCCTCACCCTGGCCTGGACCGAAGACGGCGGCCAGGTGCTCGGCCTCGCCCCGTCCGCTGCCGCCGCCGCCGTTCTTGGCGAGCAAACCGGCATCCGCACCGACACTCTGGCCAAACTCACCTGGTCCCTTCGATCATGGCGAGCTCCCGGATTGGGCGGCCGCGGTCGGACCGTCGACTCTGATGATCATCGACGAGGCCGGCATGGCCGACACCTTGTCCCTCGACACCGCAGTCCGGTTCGCCGTCGACCGCGGGGCGAGTGTCCGGCTGATTGGTGATGATCAACAACTCGCCGCGATCGGCGCCGGCGGCGTCCTCCGCGACATCAAGAACATTCACGGCGCCCTGCAGCTCACCGAGCTACACCGCTTCACCGACCCGGCCGAAGCACAAGCCTCGCTCGCCCTGCGGGAAGGCGATCCCAGCGCACTCGGCTTCTATCTCGATCATGGCCGTGTTCATGTCGGTGATCTCGCCAAGATCACCGAGGATGCGTTCGCTGCTTGGGTTTCCGACCGAGCCGCCGGACTCGACGCGATCATGCTCGCTCCGACCCGCGAGCTCGTCGCTGAGCTCAACCGCCGAGCCCGTGATCATCGTCGCGACGGTGCCCCGGCCGGGCAAGAAGTGCGTCTGGGGGACGGAAATCAGGCGAGTGTCGGCGACGTGATCATCACCCGCGCCAACGACCGACGCCTCCGACTCTCGGCCACCGACTGGGTCAAGAACGGCGACCGCTGGACCATCACCCGCATCGGCCAGCAGCGGTGACCTCACGGTCCGGCACAACCGCAGCCAGCTGACCGTTCGGCTGCCTAGTCGACTATGTGCGCGACCTCGACCGGTCTCGGCTATGCCACCACCATCCATTCCGCCCAAGGCGTCTCCGCCGACACCATGCACGGCCTGTTGACCGGGCAGGAGTCCCGGCAGCAGCTGTACACCATGCTGACCCGCGGCCGGCACGCCAACCACCTCTACCTCCAGGTGGTCGGCGACGGCGACCCCCACACGCTCATCCGACCCGACACCATCTCACCGCGCACGCCGACCGAGACGCTGCAGCAGATCCTCGCCCGCGATGAAGCGCCCGTCTCCGCCAGCACCTTGCTGCGCGAGCTCAACGACCCAGCGGCCCGGCTCTTCCAGGCGGTCCAGCGCTACACCGACGGCCTCCACGTCGCAGCCGAACAGCTCCTCGGACCCCAGACCGTCGCAGAGCTCGACCAAGCCGACCAGTACATTCCCGGACTCACCACTGACCCGCCTGGCCAACCCTGCGAGCCCACCTGCTCGCGTTGGCGGCCGAAACCGGACACCCACTCCGCCACCTGCTGGCAGCCGCCACCGGTACGCGACCTCCGAACCGCAGGCGACATGGCCGCCGTCCTCTACTGGCGCCTCCCAGAGCTCACGCCTACCAACCCAGGTCCGCTGCCCGGCTCCCGGGCATTCCACCAACGCTCGCATGCCCATCCCGTCTGGGGGCCCTACCTGGCAAAGCGATCCCAACTAGTCGCCGACCTCGCCGACCAGGTCCAAGACCACGCCTGCCAAGGCGACGGCAAGCCAGTCTGGGCTGCACCAGGAAACCACCCGAGCACAGCCCTCGTCGGCGAAATCGCCGTGTGGCGCGCCGCCAACGGCATCAATCCCCAAGACCCGCGACCAACCGGAGAGGAGGCCAACTCGAAACGCTCCCGGCCCTTGGAAACAACGCCTCGACCGGCATATCGCGCGTGCCACCCACCCGCCAGCAGATGCGAGGGCCGACGAGCGACAGGCAGCACGCACTGCACTTAGTCCCGGCGGACGACAGTCAACGCCCGTACCAAAAGCCCGAACGGCGACCGAGCGGGCCGTCCGCGCCCAGCCGATAGCACACCTCAGTCGTCGACGCGGCGCTCTGAGCATGAGGTTGCTCTCCACGCGGCGATGGCAGGGCAAGATGGCAGGGCAGATGGCAGGGCAGGACACTGCCGAATCTGGCTCTCTCAGATCAAGGGCCGGGCTTCGCCGGCCAAGCGGCGCGTGTCCTCGCTGCGCTGCGGGCCACGCCGCGACCTGTCTGCATCTGTGCTCCAGGGACCGTCATGCAGTCCCGCGGGCCGTAGAGTTTGGTGATTACGGGGATGGCAGGATGCAACAACGCGATCTCTACTCAGGAATCGCCGGAACCGTCAGGAACCAGGTAACGAACAAGCAGAATTCTCCTGGACCGTCTCCAACATAGATGTCGGTGAACATTGTGTTGTCCATTTTTATGTCAGCGGACGGCACCGAATTTCACCGTGCTAACGGATTCGACCAGCGAGTTTACTTCGCTTATGTTGTTCGACCACCGCTTGGTCACTAGGCTCGCAAGACCCCGCCATCACTTCACGACGCGGAATGTAAGATGCGTAACCCCTGCGCCCTCGATCACCTGGGTGCTCTCCAGCTCGATCGGTTCCGCGGTTTGGTCGAACAATCGGACGCCGTCCCCGAGTAGGACAGGCACCAGATCGAGGTGTATCTCGTCGAGAAGTCCCGATCGGATGCACTGCTGCACCAGGTTCGCACCGATCACGCCGACGTCCTTGTCACCTGCGACCGCTTTCGCTTGCGCTACAGCGTTTTCGAGGCCGTCCGTAACGAACGTAAAAGGCGATCCTTCGTAAACCCACTTTTGTGGAACCGAATGGGTAAGAACAAAGACCGGTACTCCCAAAGGATGTCCGCCACCCCACCCATTGGTGAGGTCGAATGTCCTCCGTCCCGTCACCAAAGCCCCTGTCGTTGTACTCGTCTCCCGAAGGTAATCAGCGGTTTGTGGCGAGACCTTGAACACCATCTCCGTGCCAGGCAGTCTATATTCGGTGTCGCCGCTGAAATACCAAGCCAAAAGCCGCTCGCCGCCCTCACCCATAGGTGCTTCAGCACCGTCGTTCGGCCCAGCAATAAACCCATCCAGTGACGTTGCGTGCCCTGTACGGACTTTCCCCATGGCTTCGTTCCTCCTACTCTGTTCATCCGCCCTAGTGGCCTAGCTTGATCGCTAGTTTTCCGAGAGCATGCTGTGGCTGGGTCGCCTGGCGCAAAGGTGGATCGCGTCCCAGGGATACGGTATGGAGCAGACCTGACCCAACGACCGCAGACGATCGCCGCCAGCCACGCCCACGGTGCTAAGGCGGCGTGTCGAGATCGTGCACGATCGCCGCCCTAGCAGGAGGCTACTTGTAAACAGGCGCTACGGGGTCACGACGCCAGCTGTGTTGGCTGCTCCGATGGTGATTGCCGATGGGTTGAAACCTTTGGCGATCAGCCAGATGCCGAAGAATATCTCAAACAGACCGCCCGGGATTGTCGCTACAAGGCCGGTGCCGGCGAATCCGAGAATCTCCAGCACGCATCCCGTTGCAAAAATTGCATATCCAACGAGGCCCCAGACCGCCAAAAACCGCGGGACGAGGTTCGACCGAAACAGCAAATAGCAGAAGAACAGACTGCCCAGTCCGAGCCCAACCATCGCCACGTTGTAGGCCATGAAGTTCCCATTGATCGCAAGGGCGCCCAGCGTCTCGAAGTAGGAGGCATCAGCAGCGCCCGCCTCCGTGTAGCTCCGACTAACGATTACCAGCGACAGGAGGCTGATCACGCCCACGGCGAGGATGATCCCCTCGAAAACCCTGGTGGCGAAGTAACCCAAGGCGATGTTCTTGTTGTGCGGCCTCAGAATCGGCAACATCAGCGTCCCGATGCCAATCACCAGGGCGGAGTTCAACAGCATCCACACCGCACTAGCCGTGAACAGGGTGCTCGCCGAAACACTTGACAGATAATCCGGGGCTGCCGCGATGCCCGTGGCGATCGCGCTCCCTACGCCGTAGGTCAGGTATCCGCCGAGGACCAACATTCCAACCACTCGTGCGGTTCGTCTAGTTGAGCTCAGCTCCTCCTGCACGGCTTCCCGCCCATCGTCATACCGCAGCCGGGGGGCTTCGGCAGGCACCTCGGCCACCGACACCGCAGTTCTTGTCGTCTCGTCCATCTCTTGCTCCATCCGTTGTCATCCACAACGGTGGGCTACGTCCCGGGCAACCCGAGACTGAGACATACGGTGCAAGTCCTGCCCGTAAGGCTGATTGGGGCGCGATCGCTCACCGCACCTAATACGACTGTAGCCGTACAATGTACGAATCCGTTAATCGGGACCGAGATGTCTACACCGCTCCGAGAGAGTCGCAAGAGACACGTTCACTCAGCCGGGAGCGGGTGGTGCTCGACGCCCTCGCCTGCATCGGCACTGCGGTGGCGTTGTTCTCAGTGGTCAAGCGGCAGCACGAGGGCTTCGCACTGGGCCTTGTTACCACTCGCATGTTCGAAGCCGCTGTCATCGTCATCGGCGTCGTGAGCATCATGGTGGTCGTGACATTGCGGCAGACCGCGGCCGAAGCAGATGCGGCCTCCCTGGTAGCCGTGGCCGGGCGCGGGCGCCGTCCGTGATGCCACTTTCCTGCTGGGGCCGGGCCTGATGCCGGCCTTCAACGCCGCGTTGCTGGGCTACCTGATGTACCGGTCTGGACTCGTTCCGCTTCTCATTCCGGCGATGGGGCTCATCGGAGCTCCGCTGCTCACCTCGTCCACGCTCGGAATGAGGCTCGGCGTCAACGAGAGGGGGTCCGTGTGGGAGGTCGTCGGGACCGCACCGATCTTCTTTTGGGAGCTGTCCCTCCGCCTGTGGATGACGTTCAAGGGCTTCAACCCATCCGCCGCTATCTTGGCCGCGCTTCTGCTGAGTGGGGAGTCCGGCCACTTCATGAGAAAGATCGCCAACGCTGCATGCTTCGTCCTGCGCGCCGTAGTCCTATGCCCCCGACGTGCCCCCGAACTCTCGAAATTGGCCGTCGCTAGCCGTCGCTAGCCGTGGACAGCGAAGCAGGCTCCAGCACTGGACGGCTCCAATCATCGGCAACCATCTCATACTGGACCCGCTCGTAATGCGTAGGTCCGGGGTTCGATTCCCCGAGGCGGCTCCCTATTTGGCCTAGTCCGCTGCCGATTCTTCGCCTCGGCCCGCCGACTGTGGGCTGCTCCACCTGTCAAAGCAGCCTATCGAGCAGCCTAGACATCATCACTCGAGCTCAAGAGTGACCCTCGAACAGCAAGCCCTCCACCCGCGCCACCGCGTCCCGCGACGAGGCGGGCGTGACATGGCTGTAGGTGTTCATCGTCACGCTGATCTGTGAATGCCCAAGAATCTCCATCACGACACGGGGGTTCACGCCCTGGGCCAACATGAGCGATGCAGCGGTGTGCCGCAGGTCATGCAGCCGAACACGGCGCAGGCCGGCGGCGCCGACCAGGCGTCGGAAGTCCCGATAGTCATTGCGCGGGGACAAGGGCGTGCCGAAGCCGGTCGTAAAGACCAGACCCCAGTCCTCCCAGAACTCAACGCCCGCTGCGAGCCGATCGGTCTCCTGTTGCTCATGCCGCACCTTCAAGGCATCGACCACCGCATCCGGGAGCGGAACGATCCGCCGCGATCTTGCTGTCTTTGGCGGCACTAGGTGGAAGCCTTCGCCCGGACGATATTGCAGCGTCTGTCGCACAGCTAGAACGCGTTGATCAAGATCAACATCACGCCAGGTAAGTCCCAACGCCTCTCCCTGACGCAAGCCTAACAAGACCGCGATCAACCGGCGCGCATGGAACCGGTCACCCGACGCCGCAGCCAGAAATAGCCGCGCCTCCTTGGCGTCGAACGCGTGGACCTCGACGGACGTGAGCGACGGTGGGTCGACGGCGGTTACCGGGTTCCATGGAATCAGCTGCCACCGCACTGCGACACCCAGCGATCGGCGGAGAAGCGCGTGCAGCCGTCGCACGCTCCCCGGCGACAGGTGCAGCAGCTGCGATCGGTAGAAGTCCGACACCTGTGAGGGCTTCAGCTTGTCCAGCAGCACCTTGCCTAGAGCGGGTGCGATGTACAGCCTTAGCTCCTGTCGATAACGCCGCAGACTTGATGGACGCACAGAAGGCGCCGCCACCTCATCGAGATACCGCTCCAACCACTGGCCCAAGGTCGGAGCCCGCGCAATTGGCATTCGCCCAGCCTCAGCGGCAGCCGTCAGCCGACGAAGCTCGCGGACCACCTCCGCCTGCGAACCGCGCGTGATGTACTTCCGCCGCCGCTTGCCGTCATGCCAGCCGAGGTCCACAACCCCGCGCCAGCGCGTCCGGCAGCCGGTAAACCGAGCCTTCACCCTGAGGGCGGCGAGAGCTCATGCCGCCGACGGACCCTCCGCCAAGCGCCGCACCGACGCTAGCGACACCCGCCGAGACCGACCGATCTTCACCGAGTCGAGCTGCTCGGCGTAGATCAGCTCATACACCCGCGACCGACTGACCCTGAGCACGTCTGCGGCCTCCCCTACGGTCAGCAGCAACTTCTCCATCCGATCGTCTCCAGCTTCTACTGATGCTCCAGTTGGCCACACAGCCCACCCAGGTGCCACTGAACTTCCGACCTGTTGATAACCCCAGGCTGCAGAGCAGCACCTGCGCCGTCCTCCACACTCCACAGAAGTTGTTTCGGGCCTGCCTGGCGGTCGCTGTTGCAGTTCGCAATCTCGACGATCAGCAACTCCGCCGGGCTTATCGGCGCCGGCTACATGATCGTCAATGAAGCCGGCTACATGAGCGTCAAGGAACTTGCTCTAGCCCGCGCGGGCTATGGAGCGAACGCCCATTCCCGCCAGCCTTGCGGAGTTGATCCATCGAGCTCTCGCAGCCCGACCCGTGCGCGAGGGATTCTCGTCTCGCCGAGACTGTGCCGAGAGGAATCAACAGTGACACCCAGGCCTTTGCGTAGCACAAGATCATTAGCGATGGGCAAGATCATCGCGGTCGCAGCGGGACAAGACAAGAACTCATGGGTCTTTGACCCCAGACATCGGCGGCGTGTCCAAGGACCTCCCCCGACGTCCGATTTCCATAAGAATAAGGATTTGCACCTTTGCGCATCGATGGACAGACCCAAAGGTTGGTCAAAATGGTGTCAGACCCATAGCTAAACTAAGCAAAGGAGCCTGATCAACTTTGGATCGCCATGGCCTCAATGTCGGTGACGATTTCAGCCGATCCCTCTGGCCTGTTTTTCGCGTACCCCCTCCCCGATTTCAAGATCTGATGTCCGACGGACCTCCTGAACATCTTCAGGTCCGACGACCACGGACGACTCGTCGAGAGGTACGTCCGGACCCTCCGGAGCTTCCTCCGCCAACTCGGCGCGGCAGGAGTTTGACACCACGTCGGGCCTGCGACGACGTCACCACGACAACGCAGCTCCGGCCCACGGGCTTACAGGCCGGTCCGCGGGGAAGGCGGTCGCGGGCCTGTTGCGCGACCATCAACTTCCGGACATGGCTCCCCTTTAAGTCAAGAGCCTCCGACGTGGGTGGTCCTAGGCTTGGGTGAGACGGGTCCGGGAAGTGGCTTGTCCGAAGAGCCGGTGTAGGGATGTGAGCCGGTCGCGCTGGAGTCAGAGTCGTGTCCCCGTTGCCCTCCCGGGCTCGTTGCCTCACGTCGTTGTTGATCGGCGAGCATGTGGGCGTAGACGACGTTGGAGAGGCGTCGTTTGAGCGCGCGCATGGACTCCATCGAGGTCTTGCCGGCGGCCTTCTTGGCGTCGAAGTAGGCACGTCCTTGGGTCGGGTTCTGCAGTTGGACGACGGCCATGATGTGCAGTGCCCGGTTGATGCGCCGGTTCCCGGCCCGGGAGAGCCGGTGACGTTTCTGGTCACCGGAGGAGGCGTCCAGGGGTGCAGTGCCGTTCCAGGAGGCGAACTTGTCGCGGTCGGCAAAGCGGTGGATGTCGCCAACGTCGACCAGCAGCCGGGCCGCTGCGGAGGGACCGATCCCGGTCAGCTCCATGAGGGTGGAGCCGCGGGCCGCGATGAGCTCACGAAGCTCGAGCTTGACACCCTTGATCTTCTTGTCGATGGCCTCGAGCTCGGTGATCAGCTCCACCGCGAGCCGGCGCCGGGTCTTGCCGACGATGTCGCGGGGCTTGATGGTGGCGATCATCGCGCGGGCCTTGTGCGAGGACAGGAATTTCGGCGCCCCACCTGGGAAAAGCTCCAACAGCAACCTGTGCAGACGGTTGATGGTCTGTGTGCGGGCTTGGCCGAGCTCGTCGCGACGATCCACCAGCATGGCCATCACTACCAGTTCGTCCTCGACCTCAACCCGCACCAGGTTCGGAGTGCGTAGCGCCACCATCGCCACTGAGCGCGCGTCGACTGGATCGGTCTTGCGGCCGTTGCCGGTGGCGAAGACCCGCACCTGCGCGGACAGCTTCGACGACACGTCGAAGACGACCTCACCGTCGTGCACGAGCCGGTGCGCGATGTGCCTCCCGATGCCATTGCAGCCCTCGACCGCCCAGACCCGGTCAGGGTGACGGCGTCCAGCGTCGAGCATCTCGACGTAGCCGGTCTTGTCGGTCCCGAAACGGCCGCCGTCGATGATGCGGCCCCGTTCGTCGACCACCTCGACGGTGGCACAACGCTTGTGTGGATCCATCCCGATAATCACGCCCACGGCGTGCACCTCCCTGCCTCAGCCGATCAGTAACAGCAAGGAGGGCACCGCTACTTCGAGCAGAACAAACCCCTTTTGAGCCCCTCCTCGCGCGGCGCCCGGCGAGACCGCAGGCCATCTGAGAGCCACACCAATGACACCGGTGGGCAGCCGCAATGTGGGAGCGTCTCGCCGAACACCTGGACCGAGTCTGGCCGGACATCGGACCTGCTAGAAGTCTTAAGTAGCCGCGATCAGCGCACTCATTCTGATGTGCGGACCTGCGGGCCCGGACGCGTTCGGATTGCATCAGGAGAGGACGACAACCACTTTGCCGGATGCGCGTCCCTCACCGACATGAGCAAGCGCGGCGGGAACCTCGTCGAGCGCGAAGGTGCGGTCGATGTGGATCCTGACGTCCCCGGTAATGCACAGGGCGGCAAGCGGCTCGAAGTGGGCCGGCCCCTCCTTGACGGCAAGGATCCTGATTGCGCGACCGGTAAGCCGCCCCACCAGCCGGCCGGCGGTAAGCACCCGCAGCAGCGTGGGCACCGACCCACCCACGCACCGATACGCGCCGCCGGGTGCCAGCGCACGCCGGTAGGCGAACACCGACCGGTGCGCGGCCAGGTCCAGGATCAGGTCGTACGGCTGGGAGGTCCGGGTGAAGTCGTCTCGGCGATAGTCGATCACGTGATCCGCGCCGACCGACCGCATGAAGTCCAGCTTTGAGGCGTTGTCGACAGCGGTGACGTGAGCACCGAGCCGCTTTGCGAGCTGAATCGCGAAGGATCCCGACCCTCCGCCAGCGCCGTTGATCAGCACCCGGCGACCCGTCACCGCTGTCTTCGTGCCCTGCAGAGCGATCGCGCCCGCCTGCGGGATGGTCGACGCCTCAACGAAGGTGAGCTGGGCCGGCTTGTGGGCGAGTGCGGATTCCGGCGCGAGCGTGTACTCCGCGAAGCCACCTTTCAGCCTGAGGTTGTCGCCATACACCTCGTCTCCGGGTCGGAACCGGGTCACCCCTTCCCCGACGTCGTCGACCAGGCCGGCGATGTCCGATCCGAGCGTCCGGCAAGCCGGTAACCGCAGCCCGCCGATCCGCGCGTACGCGGGCGATCCGCGTAGGCACTCCCAGTCGCTGAGGTTGACTGAGGTCGCGGCGATCTTCACCCGCACCTGGCCGGCGGCGGGCGAGGGTACCGGGACCTCCTCCACCCGCAGCAAATCGGGGGACCCGTACCGGTCGTAGACGACCGCCTTCACGCCTGCCCCGCGGCCCACCTGGTCACGGCCGCAAAACTTAGCAAGTCGGAACGGTCGACCGACACCGAACTGCCCAAGGAGCGGACCTTGGATTCCCGGGAGTGAGGAAGCCGCGGATCACCCACGGCTCTGTGCAGACCAGACGGTGGCTTGGATTCGAGGCATGGCAGCGCGCTCACAGCGCAGTTCCCCGCGCCGGTCACTGTCGCGTCACCCACGATGGACGTGTACACATGCCGCGTTCCGCCCGCTGGTCATGCCGACCAGCGGGCGTTGTAGCCTCTCATGGTTATCCGCTGATCTGTATATCCCGGTGGCCCGCGCCGCGCCGGCCGCTCCGCGTGTCCTCGCTCCGCTGCGGGCCGCGCCGCCTAGGTCTCAGCGCGGTCTGATTGTCAGTTTGGAGAAGTATGACTCGCTGCCGATGTCGACGAATAGGCCGACGGCACCGGTCATGGGCGCCGCCTTGGTCTCGGTGACCTTCAGGACTTGAGTGCCGTTGACCACCACGTCGACGCCAGTTTCGGTGAGTTCGATCTCGAGGTTGATCCACTCGTCCGGGCCGATGTCGGCGGGCGCTTCGTATCGGCCGTCCGGGTACTCCGTTCGTAGCCTGTCGAATGGCCGGGGTAGGCAAAGTACTGGACGGCGCGCTGGTCGCGAGGACTGGGGGGACTGGTCTTGAGTCCATTGAGGGGGCGCAGGTAGATCGCTTCGAAACCGTCGCCACCATCGGCGATCCGGTACGCCAGGCCAGCGAAAGCGCGGGCGTCCGCCGGCCCTTTGTTGTTCAGGCGGCTCAAGACGTCGACCTCGATCGTGCCACTGGTCAAGCTAGCCGGAATGATCACGAAGGTGGGCTTGTCGATATAGTCAACTCCGGGCTTGCCATTGAAGGTGACATCGTCGGTCAGTTCGATCCTCAGTGCTTTGCGGCCCGCGACCTCGGCGGGGATAGCCGTGACAGAGCGGAGTATTGATCCCTCCGGCAGCTGGTCAAGCTCATGGCTCGTCTGATCAAGCACGTCGCCGACCGTACCCTTCCCAAGCGTTGGTCTCTTGCCAATCAGAAGTCGGTTGGGTGGCCGGGGTAGTGTCCGGTGGGCTCATCCGTCGATCTCATCTTCAGCTGCTGCGAGGATGAGGTCAACGACCAGTTGGGGCGCCTCTGCGACAAGGTCGTGGCCGTACGGCACCTTGAGCGTCTGCCAGCCATCTGTACCCGACAGGCGCTGGTAGATCGCCTCGAATGTGCCGCCTTCGGGATTGCCCTGTGCCCAGACATACACCTTGTGACGCGCATCGAAGGTTGACGGCGACAGGCGCAGGGGCTGGAGATATGTGGACAGTGGATGCGGTGAGACTCGTTCCCCTAGCTCGGGTGCTGGAAGGTGGGTCAGCCCGTCCTCGGTGGTGCTGAGGAACCGGCGACGCACAGGTTCGATGATGAGGTCCCAGGCTCTTTGGCCGTCCTGCGGGGGGAGCGCGTCCAGATAGACGAGTGAGCGGACCCGCCCGGGGAGTCGGCTCGAGGTACCTGTGACGACCATGCCTCCGTAGCTGTGGCCGACCAGCACAGCTTCGTTGATGTTCCCCATCTCGACGATGTTCACCAGGTCTTGGATGTGCGTGTCGAGGTTGATCGCACCGTTGGTGAGATGGCGCCGGTCCCCGACACCGGTCGGTGTCATGGGGAACACACGGTGACCGGCGTCGCGGAGCGAAGGAAGGATCGGGGAGAAGTACCAACCGCCGTGATGACTACCCGGGACCAGGACGACGTCGGCCCTGATCGCCTTTCTAGGATCGATTTCTGGTCGGCTTCCGTGATTTCACCATCCTCGTGGGGATTCTGGAGATTCGACAACTTGACAAAGGGGGTGACAACGTCGTCGCAGGCAGCCCGACGAATCGGGATGCTCCATTCCTCCCCTGAAGCCAGCTGTTCCAGTCGGGAGCCAATCAGACCAGCTCGCTCGGGGGGGTCACAGCCTGGGCTCCGCCCCCGGCATGGTCGCAGCGTGGCAAGGTCACTGTCGCGGCAGGACCGTGAGTACTCGTGCGATATGGTCACGGAACTCGGCCATGAAGTTGGTGAGGAAGGCTGCAGTTGCCTCATTGGTGACTTCGCCGTCATCTTTGAAGACCTCAGGTGAGTAGTGGATGTAGGCCTCTGGTGAGGTCATCTGCCGGGCGTTGACGAAGCTGAGGACTGCGCGCAAACTCTGTTGGCTGACTGCGGTGCCGATCGAGCCGATCGACGCACCGATGATGGCGGCGGGAATGTGGTCGAAGGCGTTTTCACCCCAAGGCCGCGAGGCCCAGTCGATCGCGTTCTTCAAGCCTCCGGGGATCGACCGGTTGAACTCCGGCGTGACGAAAAGGACGGCATCGGCACGGCCGATCGCCTGCTTCAGAGCGGTCGCCTCCGGCGGGTAGTTGTCGTCGTAGTCCTGGCTGTACAGCGGCAGGTTACCGATGGGTATCTCGCTGAACTCAAGGTCATCGGGCGCCAGCCGGATGAGCGCTTTGGACAAAATGCGGTTGATCGATGTCGACGACAGGCTCCCGACGAAATAGCCGACCTTGTAGGTAGTCATGACTTCTCCTCTTCTTTTTGTGAATCGTTGCGGTTCGAGCTGACTGCCGTTGTTGGATGCGCATGTCCATTCGGTGGCCCAGCGCGGGGGGTGACGATTGATCACTCTTCGGTGTGAACCCGGGCCTAGAGTTCGCTGATTGATGTCTCATCTCAGGGGCACCGTGGTTCCTTCGGTAAGGACGACGATCTTGCCGGTGGCGGACCCTGCCTCCATTTCCGTATGGTCCTTCCGGATCTCATCGAGGTGGTAGACGCGGTGTAGGGGGACGACGGCGTCGCCGAGTGCGACGGCGTCAAGAAACTCCTGCAGGACCCTCGCCGGCAGATCCCTGGCCCCGCCGCTGTAGGCGGTGAGGCAGACGCCACGGGGGATGTAGTCGAATGGGGTAGAAGTCGGAAACCGTCCATTGGTTGGACAGCATCCCGGTGAAGCACACCACCCCGTGCACCCGTGTCGCCGCCAGGGTGTCGGGCAACGTTGGGGTGCCGACCAGCTCCAGGGCGGCATCCACGCCTGTGGGCAGGAGTCTCGGACTCGCTCGGCGATCCGGCCGTCGTCGATTAGGACGGGGTCGGCGCCGATCGCTTTGAGCGCTTCGTCTTTGCCCGGGTTCCGGGTCGTGGACAGCACGGTCATGCCGAGCCGTTTGGCCAACACGGCGGTGGTCATGCCCACCGAGGAGGTGCCGCCGCGAATGAGAATGGACTGCCCCGGTTGGGCATCCAGACCGACCGTGAGCGAGCCGTGAGCCGTTTGCAGCATCTCGGGTACCGCGCCCAATGTGGCCCAGTCCAGGCTGCTGGTGAAGGGCACCACCTGGCGGGCGGGCACACAGGTGTATTCGGCGTAACCGCCGTCGAAAGTCCGGCCCATGCCGCCATCAGCGTGGCCACCTGCTGACCCACCCGGAACTCGCCCCTCGGGCAGGCTGCTACCGTCCCCGCCGCTTCGATTCCCAGGACACGGGGAAGCGTGACCCCCAGGGCCAGGCCGAGCCGGGTGTGCAACTCGGACCGGTTCAGCCCGAACGTCGCGACCTTGATCAACACCTGCCCCGACCGCGGTGTTGGGATCGGAAGACTACGGATGTGCAGGGCCTCGGGCGGTCCTGGCGCGTCCAGCACAACCGCCTTCATCGTCGACGTCACCAGCGTGACCGGCCCAGCGGCCTGGTCCGCAACGATCAAGTGTCGACGCATTCGACCCAAAGTGCTGGACAGCTGAGTGAGCTCAGCGGCCGGCGCCGCCGCACCAAGATAGACCTCAAGGACTTCACCGAAAGTGAGGCGGCCTGCCTGGAGAACTCTCCTGCCACTCGCCGTAAGCTCCAGCAGATTCGATCGACCGTCGTTGGGGTTGGGCAGCCGGCGGCACCAGCCTGCGCCCTCGACCTTGTCGACGACCTTGCTCGCCCCCCCGACTGTGATGAACAACGCCTCGGCCACATCCAACACTCGGCAGCCGGAGGTGGTACTGACCAGGTGCATGACCTCCATCCACGCAAGCGGAAAACCATGTGTCTGCTGAACTCGCGCGTCCACACGGTTCCACAAGTCCGTTTCCAAACGAACCAAGTCATCAAAGAGCGCGACTAGATCGACCGCCACGGGATGCACCCTACTAGCAAATAGATTCCTGGGAATGCAGATCTCGGCGGTCCCGCGCAACAAGGGGCCTGAGGCGATCTCGCATTGCCCCGAACGTGTGGGGATCGTCCGTGCCTGGGCCACCGTCAGGCGCTGGGCCCAGTGGTCGCTGACGCCTCGTGAGTGCACCTTCCAAGCGGCGCGAAGCGCGCGCCGCTCGATGCTCGTCAGGGTGACGAGGAGCGCATGCTTCTCCCAGGGGTTCATCGGCGCCGACCGAACCAGCTACGAAGGCTTCGTTCGGCGGGTATTCGGGGACCGCGCCGACGAGGTTCTGGCTCACTACCACTGGCCCGCCACCGCGGATCAGTTCACCGCCGCGTATCTCATCGGAGCGATCGAGACGCACGACTTCGCCCGCCGGACCCGCACCTACGCCTACGAATTCGCGCACCGAAGCGGGCCCGGCCTCACCCCGATACCCGGCTAGGTCTGGGGCGCCGGCCACGCAGCCGAACTGGCTTATCTTTGGCCTACGTTCGACAACGGAACAGCGATCGCGACGTTATTCGACCGGTCGGAACGTCGTCTGTCCAACGAGATGGTCCACTACTGGGGCGCGTTCATCGCGTCTGGCCGACTCGAGGTCTACGGCCAGACTCGGTGGCCGCGCTTCAACGGGCAGCGCCTCGCCTTGTCGCTGAGAGCTGGCGGACACAGCCGAGCGATCACCGAGGACATGTACACCGCCCAGCACCAATGCCGGTTCTGGGCGACCGTCCCGCCCGTCGACCTCACCGCATAATGGCAGAGAACCCTGATTCACGGTCCGATACGGAGGGTTGTCGCGTGCCTCGCTATGTGCCTCGGGGGCCACTCGGCTTCGGCGGAGCACCCCTCGGCAACATGTTCGATATCGTCGACGAATCGACTGCTCAAGCCACGCTTGCTGCGGCCTGGTCGAGTGGTGTCCGCCACTTCGACACGGCACCGGTCTACGGTCGCCGACTCGGCGAACTGCGATTCGGGTATGCACTGATCCAGCACCCCCGCCCGGACTACGAAGTCACCACCAAAGTAGGGAGGCTCAACCGAGCGGGCTTCACCCAAGTCGCGAGTGCGGTCGACACGCAAGGTCCGAGCTCGCACGAGACCTCGATCTTTCTCGGGAGCCCGCCCTTCAGGGTCGACGTCGACTACGGATACAGTGCGGCGCTTCGATCGGTCGAGGACAGCATGCAGCGGCTCGGCATTGGCTACCTCGATGTCGTCTACGTCCACGACCTGGGATCAGACCATCTGGGGGAAGCCTGGGAAGAGCAATTCGACATCGCCATGGACGGCTGCTTCCGGGCATTGCGCGACCTACGCGATCAAGGCGTGATCGGCGCCTGGGGACTCGGGAACAACGTCCTCGAGCCACCCATCCGCGCCCTCAAGCAGGCTGATCCCGACATCATCTCGGTCTCCGGCCGCTATACGCTGCTCGACCAGTCCGCACTCGATGAGTTGTTCCTGTTGTGCGCGGAGAAGGATGTCCTGGTCGTGGCTGGCGGACCGTACAACTCCGGACTGCTGGCCGGAGGATCGCGGTACGACTACCGTGAGGCGACTGCCGACACCCTCGCCAAGCGCGACCAAATCGAAGCCATATGCCAGCGCCACAACGTAGACGCGCGGGCCGTTGCCCTGCAATTCTGCGTAGCCCACCCCGTGGTCGCCACCGTCGTCCCAGGCACGAAACATCCAGAGTTCGCTGTCGCCAACGCTCAAGCCATGGCGATGCCCATACCAGCAGAGGTGTGGGCCGAACTCAAAGCCGAGAGAATTATCCGCGTAGATGCGCCGTCGCCACTCGACCTAACATCAGGGGAAATCTTGTGACCAGAAGCGATGCCAACGAGCGCCACACTCGCATACTGGTGACCTCGCTCGACGGCACCCCGATCTGGGTCACTGTGACCGGTGTCGGACGTCCACTGGTCGTGGTTCCTCCATGGCCACCGCGGCTGACTGGCAGCAATTGGCCGACATGTTGGCCGCGCACGTCACGTCGTACGTCATCGATCGACGCGGTCACGGGTCAGTGGTGACCAACCTGCCTACACCATCGATCACGAACACGAAGACGTGGCTTCGGTGCTCCGGCTCGCTGGTCCGGACGCGGTCCTCTTGGGTCACTCCTTCGGAGGACTCGTCGCTGCCGGCCTCGCTTTGCACCAGCATCCCAGAACGCTCATGATCGTGCGCTCGTGCACTCCCAGGAGCAAGAGCACCGTCGCAGCGGTGTGGCGCGCGTCGTGGAGTCGGCCATCCCGTACTCCCGCAGCCTTGAGCAGCTTCTTCCAGTGGTCCCAGTCAGTACGCGGGTTCAGCGCTCCGACCAATCTCGTCACTGAAGATCCACCCTTCGTCAACCCACAGCTGAGCGGCCGTCCGTCTCTGGACCGCCTGAGTTTTAGCGTGGTCCCGAAGCAGGTCGAGCACCGTTGCCGGCAGCGGGACCACCCGGCGGCCAGCACGCGACTTAGTCGTGTCGAAATCTGGCCGCGAGAGCACCCGATTGGGGCTGTGACCGGCGTACTTGTGGCCGCAATGGGGCTGACATCGGTGTTCATAACGGGGTCGAGTTCGACTGCGCTTGATCGTCAGGACTGACCGTGACCAATCGACGTCACCCCACTGAAGGCCCAACGCTTCCCCTTGCCGCAAGCCGAGGGCCAGAGCGAAGACCCAACGTGCGCCGTTGGGCTCGCGTTGGGCCGCGACGAACAGTTGCTGTACTTCATCGACGGTGTACGGCTCCACGTCATAGTCATTCACAAGCGGCGTCTTCGCCATCTCCGCGGGGTTTCGAGCTAGATGACCTCGTCGCACGGCCTCGTTGAGTGCGGTCCTGATCGTCCGGTGCACCTGGTGCACGCGACCGGGACTCATGGCGTGCCACGCCGAGTGCTCAGCTTGAGCATGCTGACGTAGAGACGTTCAAGGTGCTCAGGCCTCAGGGTGTGAAGCTGGTGGCGGCCGATGCCTGGGATCAGATGCACGTTGACCGCCGCGCGGTAGCCCTCATAGGTGCCCTGCTTCACAAATGGCCGCGAGAGGTGTTCCAGCCAATGTGTTAGCCACGCCTCGACAGTCCAGTTCTCCCGGAGCTCCTGAGCCAGTCCGTCATGCGGGCTCGCTCCAATTCGGCCAGCTTCTCCGTCACGACCGTCTTGCTCTTCGACGACACGTGCCGTCGATCTTTGCGCCCCTGGTCGGTCAGGCCCATAGACACCCGCCCATGCCACAGACCATCAGCGCCCCTATAAATCGTCGAACGCCCGTCGGGTAGATGGCGCCGCTTGGTCATGTGGCACCTCCGCGCTGGCAGTCCCTCAGCGCATCAAGGAAGGCGACCAAAGCGTCGGCTGGTACCCTGCGCAGGCGACCGATTCGGACGGACTCAACGGCGCCCGAACTGACCAACGCGTACATGACGGTTCTTCCGACCCCAAGTCGATCGGCAGCCGCTTCTACTGTAAGGACAAGGGGCAATCTGACTTGCTGATCCTCTTGAAAGCCATGCTTGGCTGGGCCTCCGGCCTCCCTCGAAATCGAGTGCGGGGTCTGCGGTCCGGGCCTCAGGGGCGACTGCGGCGTGACTTCGTGGTTCGCTCCGCTCATCCCTGACATCTGGCCCTCCGAACGCTCAACCGCCTGGCATGCCCATCAAGCCAGTCGTGACGGCACCTCGCACGCACAAACCCTGACCTGTGGATGACGAGGCCCTACTGTCCCCAAGGGATAAAGGCGAGGTTGGCGGTCATTGATGACCAGCCATTTGAGGTCCTGTATCGGAACCATCAGAAGGGCAGGATCCGAAAGGATGCTGGCAACAATATGGCGCGCCGACGTGCAGAGCTCACAAGCCCAACAGCGCCGAACGGCGTTCGGTGGGCGCCAGACCCACTTGGGAGCCCCGCTGGTTACGGGCTGAGAGGGAAATGCCCGCATTACCGTCCGGTCCGTGTAGCAGGCGCGGGTCGGCTCTGCCGCGAGCGGCGCCCAGCGGAGGTACTCGGGCGTGGAAATCGAACACCGGTTGTCGAGCCCCCAATGCCGTCCCAGCGATCAGGAGCACTTGCACGAAGTCACTCGACCGGCAACGGCCCGTGCCGCGTCCGGCACCGCCTCCCACATTCGGCCCGAGGCGTTGAAAGTCTAGGCCGCGGACACGAACAGGTCCAGGCCGAGCTCGCGCGAAAGAAATGCGGCGGCCAGCTGGCCCTTCACACTATTGCCGGCCGCATCGAGCCGCGGCGCGAATGTACCCAACCCGCCCTTGCCGGGTGACACCATGACTATTCCGCCACCGATGCCGCTCTTGCCTGGCAACCCGATGGTGTAGAGCCAGTCGCCAGAGGTTTCATACAGCCCAGCTGTTGCCATCACCACCAGGGCGCACCGGCAGCTCACCTGATCGACGACCTGCTCTCCCGTTGACGGATTGACACCGCCGGACGCCAGGGTCGCCGCCATCACAGCAAGGTCGCGAGCGCTGACCTTCAGGCAACTTTGTCTCGTGTAGAGGTCGACCGTCTCGATCGAATCGGTTGCAAGCCTGCCGTAGCCGCGCAAAAGATCACCGATGGCGCGATTGATTGAGTTCGTCGCCGAGGCCGAGGCGAAAATCTCCGCATCGATCTGCAATTCACGCCCGGCAAAACGAGATAAACCCTCATGGATGAAACGCCACTTTTCTTCTGTGTTGTCGCCGGGAGCCATGCTCGTGGTGGCGATTGCCCCGGGATTGACCATCGGGTTGGTCCTGCCGTCGAGGTGGTCTTCGATGGCAGCTACGGAGTTGAACTTTTTGCCCGTCGCGTTGAGACCGACAAACTGAGCAACGGTTTTGGGAGTGTGTACGCCACACATCAGGGCAAACACGAACGGCTTCGCCACGCTCATGATCGAGAACTCGACGTCTGCATCTCCTGCTTTCGCGGTGAGACCCCGAGTATTGGCCACACAGATTCCGAACCTGTCAGGGTCAACAGTCGCGAGTGAGGGATACACATGTGACAACTCGCCCTCGGCGTTAGCCTGGAAGCGCTCGTAGGCCTCGTTCACGAGGACACGCACATGCTCAGCCGGCGGAAGGTTCCCAGTGGAGACATAGGGTGCGCTCGGCGCTGGGTCGGTGGTCATGTGTCGCACTTCCCTCCGCTGGTTCGGTCCTCTGTCCTCTGTCCGGCCGGCTGTTGACGGATAGGAGGCTGCTACTCCTGCTGTGCTAGTCCGGCGTCGACGAGCTTCGCATCGTTTTGCGACAACGTACGGCAGAATGGCATCGAGCGTGTCTGTCGTGTCCGCGGGATGCCTGATTATGTCCTTCCGGGCTGTAGCCGGCGCAAGTGATCTCGTAGCGGTCGGTCGGATCGAGCACCTCGACGGCAGTTATCCGGTTCATCGTCAGCGTTCCCGTCTTATCTGAGTTGATCGCCGACTGACAACCATCGGAAGAGCTAGGGGGATCGCGGCAATGGCAAGCGCCACGGCGGTGTTGAAAAGCATTGTCCACGACTGCGCTCGGTAGAGTCCGAGCCCGAACATGATGATCATGGTCACGCCCGCCGCGCCGACGATCCACAGCGTCAGGGTGTTCATCTGCTTGGTGAGCGGGTCTCTTCCGTCGCAGTCGCTGACAGGATGTCGGCGATCCTCCCGACCTGCGTATAGACCCAACCCTGGTCACGATCATGACGCCGCTGCCGTGGGTGACGGGGGTGTGCATGAACGCCATGTTCGTCGCCGGCGCCAAGGTCCCTGTCAGACAAGGTTGCAGCGTCTTTAGCAGCTGGAACGCTCTCGCCGGTGAGGGCTGACTCATCGATCTGCTACGAGCTCAAGGAGACGATTCGCCCGTCCGCAGCTACCTCGTCCCCCCACTAGCTGCGCGGCTGGGATCTCGGCTTCGGCCTCGTGGCGACGCACGATCGCGGTGCCCTCCATGATCGGCGGCTGTCGCAAACGCGCGCAGCGCACATCCGAGTTCGAATGGTCACCGGCGATGACGTGGTCGTTGGCGCCGCAATTGCACAAGCAACTCGGCGTCGACGGTGATGCGATCCTCGGCGCTGATTTCCCCGCGCTCTTTGAGCCGCGGAGCTCAGCCCGCTTTGAGCCGGAAATCATCAAGCACCAAGCCCAGGACCGAGAGGTCAACCCGCGGCCGCGCTCCGCCGCGCACGAATGCGGCTCCAGATGAGGTCCAGAACGATAGCCAAGACCAGGATGCCGATGATCGCCACGAACGTCGCAGGCTCGGTTCGTAGAGTCTGCACCCCGAACACCAGCAAAACGACGATCGTCAGCACGATGCCGGCCACCAGCAGTGAGCTGCGCGACCCTGTCTCCGCTCTAAGGCGATACGCCGCGATCGTGGTGATCAAGAAGATTGAGAGAGCGACGGCGCTACCGACGGAGGCGATAGCGGTGAGGTCGACGAAGTTCGCGAGAAGCAGCACGACGATGACCGAGATCACCAGGCCACGGGTTCCACCGACGCGGGCGACCTGGCCGAAGACCGGGGGAAACATCTCGGATTCCGCAAGCTTCGCAGTCGATCCCGTGGCGGCATAGATGTTGGCGTTTACCGACGACGACGTCGCCAACAGCGCAGCAAACCCCATCATCACGAAGCCGGCCTCACCGAGCGCTGGCTTGGCCGCCTGGGCCAGCGCCGTGTCACCGTTGGCGATCACCTCTTCAACGGTGAGCGTCCCGAACACTCCGACTGCGATCAACACGTACAGGGCTGTCGTAATCCCCAAGGCCAAGTACGTCGCACGTGGCAGGTTCCGCTTCGGATCCGGCAAGTCACCACCGGTGAAGCTGATAACAGCAAAGCCGAGATAGGCGAAGAAGGTCAGCGCCACACTTGATATCAGGTCAACTGCGGGCGGATACGTCGAGGGGGCGAGCAGCTGTGGGTCGACCTGCGCAAGGGTCACCACAATGAAGATCGCGAAAACCGCAAGTAGGACGATCACAATGATCGACTGGACCCGGTCGATGAAGCTGGCACCCGCGATGTTGACTACCGCAACCGCGAGCACGATCGCCGTCGTCAGCACCTTGCTCCATACAGGCGATGAGGACTCCCCGAAGAAAATCGCGGAGCCATAGTTACCGAATGAGACCGACACCATTGCGGTGACGATCAACGCTGCGAAGTACAGCAGCCAGGATGCGATCGCAGTGATATGCCCCTTCCCGAAACCCTGCAGCAGGAAGGTCACGATGCCACCCGAGGAGGGATACCGCGCGCCGAGCTTTGCGACTGCGTATCCCTGCAGCGTTGCGATGATGCCGGCGATAAGGAACGACAGCCACGTCGCCGCGCCGGCAACCGCACCGGCTTCACCGAGAAGGGCGAAGATGCCGGCTCCGACCATGGAGCCGACACCCATGAAGACCGCACCCCTCACGGTCATGGCACCCGCACGGCCATGCTGTGCACCAGTTGCGTTACTGGTGTCAGAAGCGCCGCTCATGTCGCACTCCTTTGGCGAAGGTCCAGGCCGACGGTCTCACATTCGACGATACGGTGGTGCCCGCAACGCGACCTCACCCGCTCAGGGCGATCGGTCTTGGGCCTTCCGAAACGGGCTGACAAGGTGACGCAGCGCCGGCTCCGGGTGTTCGACCTTCGCAGTGGGCCCCTGCCGGCGCGCGCGGAGGGTTTTCACCCGCGCCGGGTGATGCCGCCAGGGCTGTGGTGCCTAGCGTGGGGGCTAGAGGGAGGCTCCAATGACAACAACGAATCCTCCGGCGCCAGCAGCGTTCACCAGCGATGACTTCGCTGCGAGAATGAGTCGGGTCGTCAGCTCTGGTGTAGAGAAGGGCCTCGCAGGAGTCATCGTGACGCCCGGCCCCGATCTGGTGTGGCTTACCGGATACCAGCCAACGGCGATCACGGAGCGGCTGACGATGCTCGTGCTCTTCCCGGACAGTCGGCCGACGCTCCTTGTCCCTGTCCTCGAGCGGCCGGATGCCGAGGCGGCTGAGGGCGCGGGCAGCGTTTCCCTCGTGGATTGGGAGGACGGCACCGACCCCTACGAGGTAGCCAGTCCGCTGCTACGGCCGGATGGTAAGTTCGGCATCTCCGATTCAGCGTGGGCGATGCATCTTCTCGGGCTGCAGCGTGCGCTGCCACGGTCGAGTTATCGGTCGCTGACCGAGAGCCTTCCGATGATGCGTGCGGTCAAGGACAGCAACGAATTGATGCGCCTCGCGGCTGCTGGGGAAGCGGCCGACTCGGCCTACGGCGAGATTGTGCAGCGACGTTTCGCGGGTCGGCGCGAGACTGAGGTTGCGGCTGATCTTGCTGCTCTGTTGCGAGAGTTCGGTCATGAACAAGTCGACTTCACCGTCGTCGGATCCGGCCCCAATGGAGCCAACCCACACCACGAGGCGGGCGATCGGGTGATCGAGCCTGGCGACCCGGTTGTCTTGGACTTCGGGGGCCTGCGGTACGGCTATGGATCAGACACCACCCGCACCGTCTGTGTCGGGGAGCCGACTTCGGAGATCCGTGATGTCCACGAGGTGGTGCGGCAGGCGCAGCAGGCTGGTGTGGATGCGGTACGTCCGGGGGTGAGTTGCCAAGAGATCGACCGGGCAGCCAGGAGTGTCATTAGCGAGGCAGGCTATGGCGAGCAGTTCATCCATCGCACCGGTCATGGGATCGGAGTGACCACTCACGAGCCGCCGTACATGGTCGAGGGTGAAGAGCAGCCGCTCGTGCCAGGCATGTGCTTCTCGGTCGAACCGGGGATCTATCTCGCCGGCAGGTTCGGGGTCCGGATCGAGGACATCGTCACGGTGACCGCAGACGGCGGCCGGCGTCTGAACAACACCGACCATGGCTTGCGGGTTGTCGAGTAGCTCGCGGAAAGTCCGATTGATTGACGGATTCCGGTGACGCAGAATTGATTGGAGAATCACCTGTGTCGGGTCAGCTAATCGCTCACAAGCTGGTCCACAATATTGACGTCCGACTAGCTCGTAGTGAGAGGGCCATGGGTGATGCCATGCGAGCCTGGCGATTAGTTGCCGGAAATGATCCACACAAACATTTCGGTGTGATTTTGAGCGCGTACGCGGCCCGGTGGAGGTGGGCGTCCTGACTGCCATGGACGTTCCAGCAGAAGGGGCTTCTGACAAAGCTTCTGACAAGGCGGCTGAGAAGGCGGTGGCTCGCAGAAAAGCGGTGACCTACATCTCCTGGGTAGCCCTGGCGTTGATGACCACTTCGTCGGTGGCGAGCCTGCGGCCGGCGCCGACCATGGCCGTCTACGGTCTGGCGTGCATCTTCTTGTATGTCGTCCCGGCCATCATTTTCCTGCTGCCTACATCCTTGGTGTCCGCAGAGTTGGCATCGGGCTATGAGGGCGGCGTGTACAACTGGGTGGCTCGCGGGATTTCCAAGCCGATGGGCTTCTTGGCTGTCTGGTGCCAGTTCGCGATGACCATTTTTTATTACCCGACGCTGCTCGGGTTCGTGGCGAGCACCCTGGCGTATGTGATCAATCCTGAACTTGCCTCCAGCGGTGTGTGGACTGCGATCGTGATCGTGGTCGTGTACTGGACTGGGGTTTGGGTCTCCTCGCGGGGGACCAAAGGCGTCGCCGGCCTGGCCAGCGGTGGTTTGATCATCGGGACCCTGATCCCTGGTGCGGTGCTGGTCCTGCTTGGGGCTGTCTTCCTCGGGCAGGGCAACCCCTCGGCCGCGCCGATGACCGCAAGCAACCTGCTGCCGGCATGGGCCGGGCTGGCGAGCTTGGTGCTCATCGTCAATAACTTCTTGTCCTACTCGGGCATGGAGATGAACGCGGTGCATGTCTCATCGCTGCGCGAACCAGGTAAGGAGTTCCCAAAGGCGATCTTCTTCGCTTCGGGACTGGTGATGTTGATCTTCATTCTGCCGGCGCTGGCGATCAGCTGGGTGGTGCCGGCCGAGCAGCTCTCGCTCACCGCCGGTATCATGCAGGCCTTCGAGGCGATCTTCGCGAACTTCGGTATTGAGTGGCTGACCCCGATCTTCGGCCTCATGATAGTGACCGCCTCGCTGGGCGGGATGTTGACCTGGCTGGCCGGCCCGTCAAAAGGCCTGCTGCTCATCTCGCGGCAGGAGGGATACCTGCCGCCGTTCCTGCAGAAGATGAACAAGAACGGCGTCCAGCAGAACATCCTGGTCACCCAAGGTGTGATCACGACCCTGATCGGATTGGGATACGCTCTCGTCCCGACCGTCTCCAGCGCGTACTGGATTTTCTCGGTGATCACCACCCAGGTCTATCTGATCATGTATCTGCTGATGTTCGTGGCAGCTGTCCGGCTACGTCGCAAGGAGCCGGACCATCCGCGCGGCTACCGGGCGCCGATCTTAGGCGCTCTGTGCGGTGTCGGATTCGCGGCATCGTTGGCGGCCCTGCTCATCGGCTTCATCCCACCCTCGCAGATCGAGTCCGGTAGCGGCGGAGCGTACTTCGTCATCGTGGCGGGCGGTGCCCTCGGACTCGGACTCCTTGTGCCGTTCCTGTTCTACAGGTTCCGCAAACCGTCGTGGAAGCAGCCTGAGCAGGCGGAGGTGAGCCCGTCATGAGCACCGTGGAGGAGACAGCGACCCAGAAGCACCGCAGGGTCACCTATATCGTGATCACGGTCGCGCTGGTGCTGCTATTGATCATCTGCTTTATCTTCTACCGCTCAGCGCAGTCGAGCCAGCAGGCCCAGGACAAGGCCAACCAGCTGATCGCGGCGCTGCAGAAGGCCGGTGTACGCGTCGTCCCATCGCAGGAGCAGATCGTGCGCGTGCTCGGCGACGACGGAGGGGCGATCTGCAAGGATCCGGCCAGTGCGCTGCGTAAGGCGCTCTTGTTCAGCCAGCTCACCAACGGCGCGGGCGGACCCGGAATTCGTCCGGTCATCGTCGATAGCAGGATCTTCAAGGGAGAGCTGCTGGTGATCCAGATCTACTGCCCTGATGAGCTGGCCGGATTCCAACAAGTGGTAGACCAGCTCAAGACGGCCCCAGTAGCAGGCGGCTAGCGGGAGATGGAACTGCGAGAGCGCATTGCCGGTCTCATGCCGCGGGCCCGAGACGAGCTGAGCGAGTTCGTCGCGATCCGATCGGTGGCCGATCCCCGTCAATTCCCTCCAGAAGAGTGTGCCGCTGCAGCCCAGTGGGTTGTTGGCAAATTCTCTGAGGTCGGCTTTTCCGACGCACGCCTTGCGGAAACTGCGGACGGGAGTCAAGCCGTCGTGGGCTCTAGGCCGAGCTCCAATACCGCGGCACCCACTGTCTTGCTGTATGCGCACTACGATGTGCAGCCGCCTCTCGACGAGTCTGCGTGGCGAACCCCGCCATTCGAGCTCACCGAAGTCGACGGCCGCTGGTACGGTCGCGGCGCGGCCGATTGCAAGGGCAACATCATCGTCCACTTGGCCGCGCTCCGTGCGCTCGGCGACGAGGTACCGGTCAATCTGAAATTGGTCGTCGAGGGGTCGGAGGAGCAGGGCACCGGTGGCCTGGAGGACTTCGTACCGAAGAACGCAGACCTGCTGCGTGCGGATGCGATCCTCGTCTGCGACACCGGGAATGCGGCCGTCGGCCACCCTGCGGCCACGGTGAGCCTGCGCGGCATGATCAACGTCGTGGTGAGAGTCGAGGCATTGCGCTCTGAAGTGCACTCCGGAATGTTCGGGGGCCCCGCACCTGATGCGCTCGCGGCGCTTGTGGCGATGTTGGCGACGCTTCGAGACGGCAACGGCAATACCACGATCACAGGGCTGGACAACACCCAGACGTGGACGGGTGAGCTCTATCCGCCTGAGCAGTTCAGAAGCGACGCTGGTGTACTCGACGGCGAGTCTCTTCTCGGCGATGGCAGTGTCAGTGACATGTTGTGGGCGCGTCCCGCGGTCACCATCCTCGGCATCGACTGCCCGCCGGTGCTCGGATCAACTGCCGCGATCGTGCCGCAGGCCGCTGCGCGGCTGAATCTGCGCATTCCACCGGGCACCGATCCCGACCAGGCGCACACAGCCCTTGTTGATCATCTCCAAGCGGTCGCGCCCTGGGGAGTCAAGGTCACAGTTGATCTTGAGGCAGAGGGTGCGCCCTTCAAAGCCACGGTCGACGGGCCGGGGTACGAGGCGATGGCCGGCGCCATGAGGGACGCCTACGGGACGCCGATGACCACCCTGGGGCAGGGTGGATCGATCCCGCTGTGCAATGTATTCGCCGACACCTACCCGGACGCCGAGCTGATCATGATCGGCGTTGAAGAGCCGACGGCGCTCATCCATGCCCCGAACGAGAGCGTCGCTCCCAGCGAAATACAGTCAATGGCCCTAGCCGAGGCACTCTTCATGCAACGCTATGCAGCCGCAAGGAGCCGCTAGTCGATCAGACTGCGCACAACAGCTGTCGGTCAGTCCCGCGCGAACGACAGGGGTACCGGCTGATTCTTCTCGTCTCTGTAGAGGTTAGAGACATCGCAAGCTCGGCGTCGGTTCTGCAGCGGATGAGCCACGGGTCGAGCAGCCAGATCTTCACGCCACGGAGCGGGGGCGCCGAGGACCTACAAACCCTTCTAGGCGAACATCAAGATGCCATCGTCGCTGCCGACTTCCTCGCCAGGCTCGGCGCTGCCGGCCGCGACGGAACCGAAGAAAGGTGGGTTCACCTACGGGATCTTGATGGCCAACGAGCTGCATCACGCGGCCGAGATTCGTGCGTCAGTAAGGAGCTAGTCACCCAGCCTTTCGGTGCCGAGCGATGACGTACAAGCGGTCCCTATGCCCGAGCGCATGAGGGGAACTCTGCCGCCTATTCGACTGAACCTCACCTCGGCGCTGGAGCTATCGCTGTCCTTCAAGGAAAGTTCGGCGTTCGAGCGCTCCGCTCGCTTCATGATCAGCACAAATATCGGGAAGACGAGCTTGAACCATCCGTTGGGAATGGCGTCGAACCGAGCGACGACGACCCATCCGTCGTCTCGTGGGGTCACGTTGATATCGGGCTCGACTTCGACCGGGCCGCCGTTGTGGTAGGTCCGGCTGTGCGGCCGCTCGTATTTGGTGCACTCGACGATCAGGGGTTGGCTCTGCTTCCTTCGGCCGAAACTTCGTGCCAAAGCGGACCGGGCCGTCGGTGATCTTCTCCATGAGCTGCACGTCGAGGTTCCACTTGCGTTCGTTGCGCATGTCACCGAACGCGTCGAAGACCTCTTGCCAGTGGGCGATGACGGTCAACACGTTCAAGAACATGCAGGCCAGTCTGTAGGCCGACACCGTCATCAGCGCCAACGCGCTCCAGGTGATGTAGCTCGACTTGCGGCGGCCCGGCTGGCTGCGAGCGGCAGCGCGTCGTCGGCTGCGGACTCGACTTACGAGATCGGCCCTACTCCTGCTGTGGGCGAAATCCAGATATTGCGCTCCGCTCCGCTGCGATCTCGGTCTGCCTTCGGTAGCTGGCGAGGTCGGGCCGGGCAGCACTCCGCACGACCGTTGGCAGGGTGGCAAATCCACGGTCATCGGGCTCCCGGTCTATAGTCACGCTCCATGTTCGCCGACCGCCGCCGTATCGTCGCGAGCTTCCGCCGGCGCGCCCAGATCATTTGGGCGGCTGCGGCCCTGCTCACTGTCGTTGGTGCGGCAGTTTCGGTGGCGCAGCCTCCCACGGCCACCCCGACCCCAACCTCGACTGCGACCGCCTCCGCTTCGCCCACGCCGGACGACCGAAGTCCCACGCCAGGCGACGGAAGCCCCAGGCCGGGCGGCACCAGCCCGGCACTCACGCCGCAGGCGACGCCGACTGCAACGACAGCTGAATCCCTCACCCCGACCGGAGCACCGCAGTCCACGTCCTCGGAGCCCCCGACACCGGGCGGCAGCCCGACTTCGGCGCCCGCTCAAGCCGAGAGCCCTCCGCCCCAACGACCGGCGACGCCACCGGCCAGCTCGACTGGAGCTGTTCCGCTCAGCTCGGTCCTGATCGCCCTCGCTGTATTGGTCCTGGTGAGTCTTGTGCTGCTGCGCCTCGCCCGAAAGGGCGAGGGTCAGGTCGCGCAGCCGGAGGCAGCTCCGCCGCGGAGTGGTACCGAACCGGCCACCGAGGTATTGGTGCTTCTGGCGTCGGCCGGGGAGGCGCTGATCGACTCCGGCTTCGACGTCGATGACGTGGATACGAATCTGGAGGAGATCGCCCGGGCATACGGTATGGCTGACACGGAGATCATCGCCCTGCCGACCGCCCTGCTGGTGTCGTCCGGCACCGGTGGTCGGCTTCGGACCAGGGCCGTTACCAGCGGCCGCCAGCGGCTGCGGCTGCACCAGATCGAGGAGCTCGATGACGTTGTCAGGGTCGCGCGCTCCGGTCGGATCGATCCCCGGTGGGCCCACGATCAGATCGTGGCGATTCGTACCCGGCCCGCGCCTTTCGGTCCGTCGATGCGGGTGGTTGGTCAAGTGCTCGCTACAGTCGGCCTTGCCGTCCTGCTGGGCAGCTCCTGGCTTGGGATCGTGGTAGCTGCCGGACTCGGCGGCCTGATCGGGGCCCTCCTGCTCGCCGGAAGCCGTGTGCCGCCCCGGTTCCAGGTGCTGCTGACGGTCGCTGCGTCGTTCAGCGTGTCGCTCGTGGTCTTCCTGCTGTCGCGGACCGGCCTCGACTTCGACGTCGCGCCCAGCCTGATCGCCCCGCTGGTCACGCTGTTGCCCGGAGCGCTCCTGACCACCTCGGTGATCGAGCTGTCGACCGGCCAGATGATCTCCGGTGCTGGGCGACTGGCGGCCGGGGCCGCCCAGCTCGTGCTTCTCGGCCTCGGCATCCTCGCCGCGGCCGCTCTCGTCGGGGTACCCGCGTTCGACCTCACGGCGACCAAGCCGGCGCTCGGTGCCGTTGGCCCCTGGCTCGCCGTCGGTGTGTTCGGCGTCGGCATCGTGCTGAACCTGTGCGCGCGTCCGAGCTCCCTCGGCTGGATCCTCCTGGTCCTGTATGTGGCCTACGGCGGCCAGGTGCTGGGAGGCCTGTTCTTCGGCGGCGTGCTGTCCGCCTTCGTGGGCGCGGCCGCGATGACCCCGGTGGCCGATCTGGTCGCCCGGCAGCGAACCGGGCCACCGGCGATCGTCAGCTTCACACCGGCGTTCTGGCTCTTGGTCCCCGGTGCCCTCGGCCTAGTCGGCGTCGCGGCCTTACTCAACGGTGACAGCACCGGCACCACGACCCTGATCACCACAGTGGAGACGATGGTGGCGATCGCCCTCGGCGTCCTGGTCGGGCGCGCCATATCCATCATCGTGTCCGCGCGCGAGGGTCGAAGCGGCCCCCCCGCCGACCACCTCGAGGTGACACCTCGCCATGCAGTTCCGCCCGGCGCTTAGTGGACTCGGTCGTCACCCAACACTGAAAGGAGGCGTCCGGTAACCCTCCGAGCTTGTCGATCAAGGCGACGACGTCGGCGAACAGATTCTCGATGTCGAACGGTCCGGTGAGCGGTGAGGGCGCGTAGCCGCGTAGTCACGGCGCAAACTACGCGACGCGACTTCGTGAGCTGAGCGAAGCCGAGCAGCAGCGCTATGGGGTCGGCATGCTTGCTGAGCAAGCCAAATCACCGAGATCGTTCCTGGTGATCGCTTTGAGCATCGCGGTCGCGGTGCGTAGCTCTTTGTTGTCAGGATCGGGCAGCGGCCGACCAGGTCGTGGGCCGATCTTGATAGCGGGGAAGATGTCGCCGATCTTCGGGTCGTAGCAGCGGCCGCACACACCGATGACCTCGTCGCCCGTAATGCTGATCAGGTACATCCAACGGTGACGTCCATCGGGCAGCAGATGTTGGCCAGGCGGGCGCTCATGCTGCCGTCTCGCCGTCGTCGTCGATCTCGATCTGGACCGGTCGAGTGGTGGGTCGGCCTACCTTGCCGGGCACTCGAGTGCGATCGAGCCCCGCCCAAACTCCGAACTGCTCGCAGCGGGCGGACGCGGCCTCACCACACAGCGTGAGGACCGGCAGCCATTGCACAGCCGGACGGCCTCACCCCGTTCTCCGGCATGATCGCTCAGCCACAAGCCATGGGACCCGGCGTCGCTGCAGTGAGTGCGCAACTCGGCCGCGGCAAGATCAAGTAGCGCGTTGTCGAACCGCGCGCTTGCGATCGCTGCGGTGACCTTGCTCGGGGCCGCAATGCATGCCTCTCTTGGCAACGTAGCGAAGGGACTGCAGCCGTAGCGCTACGCGGATTGGCATCCACTAAGAAGGCCTATGAGGCGGCGGCGGCGGCGATCACTGGCGATTCGATCAATGTGTCGCGATCAAGACGGTTGCTCGGCAGAGATGCTGAGAGCCCCAGACATGATCGCCCAGGGCTGGAGGCGTTCGACGTTGCAGGGACGGCTACGCGTGCGGCTGTTTTATCCTGCCTGGTCCAAAGAACCTAGGGCAGCCTCGAGTTCGGCGGCAACCTCGTTCAGGGTTGGGGAGATGGCCTCTGGGTTCCCAGATTGGAGCAGTTCCTCCACGCGTCCACGTGACGCTCGTACTGCATCTCGCAGGGTGCGCGTCGAAGTTCGAGTGGCGTCGTCGGGGGCCGAAGCCTCGAGTGCGGTCAGCCGATCCTCGACAGCGGCTATGCGATTCGCGCCGACGGTCCAGCCGCCCTCAACCTGATCAAGAGAGCCCGATTGACCTAGCTCAGGGACGAGCACGCGGGCAAACCAGGCCACCTCTTGCTCGGCCGTTGCAAAATCAGCCCTCCAGACTCGTCGACGGTGTGCCCGCACGATAAGGGGAGTCGCTACCGCGGCTGCAAGCAACAAACCCGCCAGTGCCCACCAAAACCAGGAAACTGCGCCTGTTTCGGCAGACTCGCCCGCCGCGGACGAGGACGGCGACGGGCTTGCAGTCGGCGATGGGCTGGCAGTCGGCGATGGGCTGATAGTCACCGACCGGGTGACCGTCGACGGACTCGGCGCTGCAGTGACTGTCTGGGTCGTGGTGGTGGTCTCCTCGCGGATCGGTGACCGCGAGGGATTCTTCGTCGCCGATGGCGTCGATGTCGGTTCTTGAGGGGGTGTCGGCTCCTCCGTTGGCTGGCTCGATGAGAGTGCGGGACTCGGTTTCGTGGGCGTTGGACTGAGAATCTCCGGGCGCGGAGCCGATCTGGTGGGGGTCGGCAGGGACACCGTCGGCGTCGGAAGTTGGCTTGCTGAGAATGATGGCGATGCCGGCCCCTCGATGTTCCCACCACCAGCGCATGACGTGAGCACCGCGATGGCCACAGCGAAGCCAGCCATTTTCATGACCAGCGTTCCAACCCTGCCGCCGGATCCAGCTCTCTTGCACACCCCGACCCCCCGATGCAACGTCTGTCGAAACTAGATACGCTCCGGCCCGCGTTACTGGCGTCACATCGTAGCGTCGTTCGGGCTGAGCCATGTCGAAACCGACGTGCACGCTTGACAGGCAGCGTGTGCGAGGGCCGCGCATGTCGGCGAGCGAACACGAGGAACGCCCGTGGCTTGGGGACGCCAGGCTGGCTCGCCCGCTGGCTTCTGGAGCAGCAATTTCAGCAGGCCGACTGAGCGGACCGGGGTCGGTAGTCTCGCTCTGGGCAAGAGATGATCAGCGGCGCCGCTCCCTTCGGATCTAAGCCAGCCTGACAACCGCAGCCGCAAAGATGCGGACGTGATGGCCGATCACCGGTTACGGCCCTCATCCGGGCTAGCTCGGTGCTCGCGTGGCCGGATCGGCAAAGCGCGTCGGGCGCGGCCGCAAGCGAAAAGATGAGTTTGAACCGCGCTAGTGACTCTGCAGGTGATACACACCGGTACACAGCAGGCTCGCAATCGGCCAACACGCCATCCTCGCCCGTCGGTCGGCCTCCCTTGTGTGCAAGAGAAATCATCAACCGTCAACAGCGCTCATACACCACGGAATAGACCTCGTAAATGCGCAGCTCACCGGGCGACACGCCCATCGGAGCGGGTTGGTTGTTCTGGGCCGATCAAGACTGCGGGCTGCATTCCGACTTCTCTTGGTCTCACCTGTGGTCTCATTCGCTTAGGTTCACGGGCGTCCGCAGTGGGCCGCCGAGCCTCGGCTCAGGCGTGACCAGACCCAACCGAACGGGTCTGAACCACCAGCCGCAGAACTCGAAAGCGCGTGAGGGGCCACCTCCGTTGGTTCAAATCCCGCCGCCACTGCCAGCCTGACCAGGGGCACAACGTCCGGCTGGCCGTCGGGCACGACAGTGGCGATGCGAGCCAGCCGTTGGGATCGCAGGTAGGTGTTCTCTTCATCGGTGAAAGACGTCTCAGGCCTCCTTGACTATCGGTAGCCGCGGAACGCCTCCACCTCGATGTCGCCCTCTGGTATGCCCTCATCGCGGAGCAACCAGAAGGTCCCCATCACCATGCTGGGGGTGCCGCTGACGTAATAGATCGGGTCTTTGAGGTCGCGAGCCGCTTCCTGGAGGAGTTTTCGATGGATCCGGCCGGCAGTGCCCTGCCATCCGCGGTCGGCGGTGCGGGTGAGCGTGTGGAGCACCCGGAAGTGAGCGTTCCGCCGTTGCAGCGCCTCCAGTTCGTCTCGGTAGATGATCTCGTCCTCGTTTGGGTTGCTGTAGACGAGCCGGATCGAAATGGGCAGCGCCCGGTCCGCTGCGTACTCGGCCATGCCTTTGAGGGGCGTGACGCCGATTCCTCCCGCGATGAGGATCGCGGGCCGCATTTCGTGTAGCACGAAGTCGCCGATCGGGCCGAAGACGAGCACTTCGTCCCCGGGCTGCAGAGCGAAGGCGCGCTTGTACGGCGAGTCGGAGAGACGGACCGCGTATTCCAGGTGCGGACGGGTGGGGCTGGTCGCGAGCGACATCGGACGCGCGTCCATGCCCTGCTCGGTCAACAATTGCAGGAAGGTGAACTGGGTGGGACCGAACATGAAGGCCTTCGGCTTCTCCAGCTCGATGGCGTGGGTGGTCGGTGTGAGCTGCCGTGAGGAGACAACCCGGAGCCTGAAGCCGCTCGAGGGCCCGACCATCCGAGGACCTCTGCGCCGCCGCCAAGAGACGACCTCTGGGTCTCGCGACGCATTCAGGCCTGGTTCAAGTCCTATCCGCTGCGGCACCCAACCAGGCGCAGGCAAGCTGATTCAATTGTCGGTGAAAGGCATCCGGCCTCCTCTGGGCGAAGCGTCATGACCCACCTGTTTAGATTCGTATCACGTACTGTACTTGTGCCTAACTATACGTCTCACGTACTGTATATCCTATGGACGAGCGCGAGCAAGAGACCGAGCCCACGGTGCTGGCAGCTCCCCACGGCTGCCATGTGCAGAGCCAGTACGCAGTCGGGGTCGAGCATCTCGACGCCGGCGACGGATTGATCCAGCTCTGCCGCCTGGTGCAGGGCATCTATGCGCGCGTCTCCGAGCGGAATGACCTCACTCCGGTTCAGGCCAGGCTGATATGCGTGCTGGCCTTCGGCCCCCAAGGTATGGCTGAACTGGCCCGGTGCTTCGGGGTGGAGAAGGCCACGCTCACCGGCCTTGTGGATAGGGCCGAGCAGCGTGGCCTTGTCAGGCGGTCACCTGTGCCGGGTGACCGGCGTGCATTACATGTGACACTCACCGACACCGGCCACGAGGCAGCGATCGCTTTCCATACCGAGGCAACCGAGGAACTCAACCATCTCCTCTCGGCACTGCCCGCAACCGATCGTGAAGACTTCCGCCGCTCGTTAGCCAAGATCATCGCCGGACGCCTGGCACGCCCGGTGACCGAGCAGTCCCCATGAACGAATCAGCCTAAAGTCCAGGGATGCGCCACAGCTTCGATACCACCGTGGCTCTGGCCCCGATCGATACCCATGCCGATGCCGGCTCGCCCTCCGCGGGCTTGGAAAGGAGTCTCGCAATGAGCGTCTTCACCGAGGAGGAGCGTGAATATCTGTCGTCCGGCGTCCGTCTAGGGCGTTTGGCGACTGTTGGGTCGGATGGAACACCTCATGTGGTTCCGACGGCGTTCCGCTACAACGCGGACCGCGACACCGTCGACATCGGCGGCCACGATTTCGCGAAACGAAAGAAGTACCGCGACGTCCTCAGAAACCCCAAGGTCGCCTTCGTTGTCGACGACATCGCGTCGGTGAGCCCCTGGCGGGTTCGGGGCATTGAGATCAGGGGTGAGGCTGAGGTCCTGGACCTTGGCGGCACCGAGCTGATGCAGGGCTTTGCTTCAGAGATGTTCAGGATCACCCCTAAACGGATCGTGAGCTGGGGGCTCGAGGAACAGATGTCTTACAAGGGGAGATCGGTTCCCTGACACCGCCTTCCAACGACATGGCAGGAGATGAGATGAGCTTCGATACACGTGCTGGAACCCGCGGCGGTTGGCAGCCCGGCACTGGCGGCGCGGTCGGCCGGTGGTTGACGAAGCGGGCCGTGAACCGGATCCGCCGCACCGGCAAGGCGGTGGGCTTTGACGCCCTGGTCTTGACGACCATCGGCCGCAGGACCGGAGTCGAACGCACGACTCCCGTCGGCCGGTTTCCCAGCAAGGACGGCAGCTGGCTGATAGTGGCGTCAGCGGCCGGCGGACCGAGACATCCGGCGTGGTATTACAACCTCGCGGCCAATCCCGACAAGGTCCAGATCGAGATGGCCGGCCGCACGATCGCCGTTACCGCTGAACAACTCCACGGAGCGGAGCGCGAGGAGGCGTGGCGGCAGATCACCACTGCCGTGCCCCGTTTCGCGAAGTACCAGCAGAAGACCGACCGTGAGCTGCCGGTCATCCGCCTGGTGCCTCGATCCGGCTGAACATCGGCTGCATCACCTCTGCCGATCTCACTGACCGCGGCCGCCGCGGTGCTCGGACACCCGGGCCACCGATGACCACTCGGGACGGACCCGTGGACGCATGCAGACGTCAGTGGACTGGTCGTTAGAAGACCGTGTGACCCGACGGAGGCGGCGCCTTTAACTCGGAATGAGCCGCTCCGGCGCGAGCAACGTTCGCCCCCGTTCCGCCCCTGAAATGATCAACTTGCATCAATGCATCGGTGCGGACGCTCCCGGACGACCGGCCGCGCTCCAGGCGGAACCTTCGCATTGAGGACGTCAGGCCGGGAGCCAGTCCGGGAGCCAGACCGAGCATTCGCTCACAAACGCCGCCGAACGACGAGCGCGGCTAGGGCCTCTGCCCGAGCTGGCGTCGTTGTCGCCAGCTCGGGCAGCGCCACCACCAGCTCGCTGGCGGTCACCGGGTCGGCGGTGGGTAGGGCCTGGAGCAGTGCGGCGAGGGCCTCGGCCCGGGCGGCGTCGGTTGTGGCCAGCTCCGGCAGCGCCAGCAGCAGCTCGCTCCGGGTCTCCGGATCGGTGGTGGTTAGGGCCGCCTGGAGCAGCGCGGCGAGGGCCTCGGCCCGGCCGGCATCGGTGGTAGCCAGCTCGGGCAGCGCGCTACCAGCTCGCTGATCTTCCACGGGTCGGCGATGGGTAGGGCCTGGAGCAGCGCGGCTAGGGCCTCGGCCCGGGCGGCATCGGTTGTCGCCAGCTCGGGCAACGCCACTACTAGCTCGCTGACGGTCTCCGGGTCGGCGGTGGGTAGGGCCTGGAGCAGCGCGGCGCCTGTTCCTGCTCGTACGGGTAGGTGATCGTGCGGGCGATCTGTTCGGCGGTCGGAGTCGGCGCCGGCGACATCGATCAGCAGCTGTTGCTTCCAATGAGAGTCGGTGATGGTGTGGGCGATTTGTTCGGCGCGGTCGGGGTCGATGCCAGCGATCGCTCTGGCGACCGCGGCCAGCGACCGCGCCTGCTCGTCGGGGTTGGTGATGGTGCGGGCAAGAGCCTCAGCTTCGCGGGTGAGGGGTTTCGGCGCGGTCGTGGTCGGCGCCGGCGACCGCTCGGGCGACATCGATCAGCACATGTGCCGCTCGCGGCAGTGCCAGCGCCGCAGTGCGCGGTCCGCTTGCGATCCCGCCCGCAAGAGGGTCGATGCTCCTATGGTCTGGCAAGTGGGTGCGCGGAACTGTTCTCGGCGACCAGTATGGGTAGGGCGTTGATGATCTCGCGGGCGACGTAGCGCTTCAAGCAGCGGATGATCTCGGGCTTGGACAGGCCTTCGTGAGTGCGGCGCTCGGCGTAGGCGCGGGTGCGTGGGTCGTAGCGGAGGCGGCCAACAACGATAACGTAGAGCGCATTGTTGGCGCCGCGGTCACCGCCGCGATTGAGCCGGTGTCGGTGGGTGCGTCCGCTGCTGGCGGGGATCGGCGCGGCGCCGCAGAGGTGCGCGAAGGCGGCTTCGGAGTTGATCCGGTCAAAGTTGTCGCCGGCGCTGATGAGCACTTGGCCGGCGACCTCGGGTCCAACTCCGGGAAGGGCAAGCAGGGCGGGGGCGACCTGGTGCACCAGTTGATGAAGCTCGTGGTCGGCTTCGGCGATCTCTTCGGAGAGCTGTTGGTGGCGACGGGCCAGTCGGCGCGGCGCGGTCTTGATGGCGTGTTCGGTGTCGCTGAGTTGGTGTCTTGGGCGGAGTCGGGCGCAGCCCGCAATCATCTTCGGAGTGGGCGGGTGCCGCAGCTGCTCGCGCAGCTGTGCCGGACCGGTGAGGATCAAGGATTTGATTTGATTCGTGGCCTGACTTCGGGCTTTGACGGCACTGGATCGTGCCACGCGAAGCGCCCGGATCGCCTCGACCCGGCCGTTGCGTAGCTTCGGCACGACCAAGGCAGCACCTGACAGCGCAGCCCGAGCAGCGGAATAGGCGTCCAGCGGATCGGACTTGCCGTGGGCCCGCCGCGCCCGTCGATCCGGGCGGTCGACCTCGACGATGAGCATCCCTGCCTCACGGAGCTGTGGAGCCAACGCGGCACCGTAGGCGCCGGTGCCCTCAACACCGACTCGATCCAGCTCGCCGTGGCCTTGTAGCCACTCCACGAGGGCGCGATAGCCGGCTGGCGATGCCGGGAACTCACGATCGCCGAGTTGGCGCCCGAGGTGATCGATCACGGCGGCATGGTGGCTTTGTCGGTGCGTGTCCACACCGCCAGTGACACCAACCGTCGTCCTTGTCATGCTGGTCATGCCTTACCTGTTCCGTTCGCAGCGGTCAGATGGGCGCACGCCGCGGCCATCACCTCGATGCAGATCGGTGGACAAGCCAGTGATGGGCGCCTTTTGCGCAGGCTCCTATGAGGTCACGCCGTCCGGCCGTTCGCGTGCAACGACGTCTTCCGCCGGGCCGACGGATCGACCCAAAGACAGCAACCAACGCGTCAGGCTTACGGAGAGTCAGACCCGGCGGAAGACGCCACACCCATCCTCACTGCCTTTTGCGCAGGCTCCTATGAGGTCACGCCGTCCGGCCGTTCGCGTGCAACGACGTCTTCCGCCGGGCCGACGGATCGACCCAAAGACAGCAACCAACGCGTCAGGCTTACGGAGAGTCAGACCCGGCGGGAGACGCCACACCCATCCTCACTGCCTTTTGCGCAGGCTCCTATGAGGTCACGCCGTCCGGCCCTTCGCGTGCAACGACGTCTTCCGCCGGGCCGACGGATCGACCCAAAGACAGCAACCAACGCGTCAGGCTTACGGAGAGTCAGACCCGGCGGGAGACGCCACACCCATCCTCACTGGCTTGCGGCACGCGTATCAGAGCGCACCGAAGAACCCGGCTATGTCGGCGGCCAACAGCTCGGGCGCCTCGGCTGCCGCGAAGTGGCCGCCCCGCGGCATGGGCGTCCAGCGCTGGATGTCGTAGAGGCGCTCCAGCCAGCCCCGCGGAATGTCGCCTTCGTCGGCCAGCTGGTGGCTGAACTTGGCGAACCCAGTTGGGACGGCCACGAAGTCGTCATGGTTTAGCGGCGTGCCGAACCACCGGTTGTCGTAGTAGTCGCGCATCGAGGACGTGATGGTGCCTGTCACCCAGAACAGGGTGACCGTGGTGAGCAACAGCTCGCGATCGATGCTGCCGAAGTCGTCGGACCAGGAGCGCCACTTCTCGAGGATCCACGCGGCCAGGCCGGCGGGAGAGTCAGTGAGGCCGTAGCCCAACGTCTGGGGCTTGGTCGACTGGATCGCTTGGTAGCCGTGTTCGGTAGCAATCCACGCGGCAAGACTCTCGCGGTAAAGGTGCTCCGCCTCGCTAAGGGGACGGGAGTCCGGACCGGTGTAGGGCGCTACCTCGGGTGTGCTGAGGTGTAGGCCGATCAACGGGGACGGGTCCTCAAGCGCCATATACGTGGCGACGCCCGCGCCGAAGTCGCTGCCGCCTGCGGCGTAGCGGTCGTACCCCAACTCGCGCATCAGGCGGTGCCATCGACGAGCGGTGTCGCGGTACGTGACGCCGGTGCGGGCCGGGCGTTCCGAGAAGCCATAGCCGGGCAACGAGGGGATCACCAGGTCGAACGCCGGCCCCTCGATGCTGTGCGCCGCCGGATCTGTGAGCAGCGGCACGAGCGGTAGCAGCTCGGCGAACGTACTCGGCCAGCCGTTGGTCAAGATGAGCGGAACGCCGCCGGAGGCGGCGCGGGCGTGGACGAAGTGGATCTGTACGCCGTCGAGCCTGGTGCGGAACTGTGCAAATCGGTTGAGTTCGCCCTCGCTGGTGCGCCAGTCGTACCCGTCTGCCCACACGCCGAGGAAGTCACGCAGGTAAGCGTCGTCGGTGCCCTGGGACCACGGCTCGCCGGGCGCCGGACCGGGCAGCCGGCTGGAGCGGATGCGGTCACGTAGGTCAGCGAGGACGGCCTCGTCGACGTTGATCTCGAATCTCTCCACGGGTACGACCGTAGTGCCAGCAGCACGTGTATGGCGCAGGCTCGCTCGCCCTGTGGCGGAGGGCACGCGCTGGGCGCGCAGGCCGGACCCACCGCGATTACACCGGGTCCTGCTCGAGGCCGGCTTCACGGAGGTGCGAGTGGCGACCGAGACCCCGTTCAACTACGTCTTCGAAGCACGCTGAGTTCTGCCCCTGGGCGAAACCCATGGAGGTTCGCTCGGTTCTGAGGGCCGCCTCGCGACACACTGGACGGCGTGACCGTCGAAGAGGTGATCGAGGCCGCCGAGGGCCTGGACGCCGGGGCGCGGGCGCTCGCCGAGGAGGGCCGACGGCAGCGCTTGACGGGCATGCGCGACCTCGCCGGTGAACTCGCGCGCCGCAACGCGCTGCCGGATGGAATGACGGTCGACGAGGCGGCCGACGTCCTGTGGCTGTTCAACGACGCACGCGCCTACCACCGGCTCGTGACCGAGCGGGGCTGGATGCCGGACCGCTTCGAGCAGTGGCTGGCCGACTCGCTGCTCGCCCTGCTGATACGTCCGGATTACACCCCATCCCCCTGAGTGCAGACATCCTGCACAACGGATGCAAAATAGCGGCCGAGGCCGGTAGCCGGATCGGCTGGTCGGGGAGAGCGGATGACAACGTGCCCGCGCTGCGGACGAGTCGCAGACGAATCGGTCTGCGGCATGTCGCTCGCCCTTGCCCGCCGCGCCGCTGATCTGGAGGCCGTCAGAGCGCGGGCCGCTGCGGCTTAGACCGCCAGGATCAGTAGGATTCCTGACCCTCGCGCGCCTCGAAGGCATGAGGTCGATGAGGGCAAATCCACCCGGCGGAGTGGCCCGCTGAGCCTTCGGCTTCCGACCCACGCCTGCCTGATGAGGGGTAGGAAGCCGGGACGGTCGTCTGCTTCTCCGGACGCTGCCCAGGATGCGCTCGTCGATCGGGTCGAGGACAGGGAGCCCACACACCCTGACGACCTTAGGGTCTTTCATTTACACGATGCTCGACGCGCCGCGAGCCAGGCGCGCTCGGCCTCGTTTTCGGTGAGTGCGATCGCCTGCTCGTAGGCGGTCCGGGCTTCGTCGTATCGGCCGAGCCGGCGGAGCAGGTCGGCGCGGGTGGCGTGGAACGCATGATAGGAGCCGAGGTCCAGGTCGTCGACGATGGCCAGGGCCACTTGGGGGCCGTCGAGCTCGGCCACGGCCACGGCTCGGTTCAGCGCAACGATGGGCGACGGCGTGAGCGCCGCCAGCTGGTCGTACAGCGCCACCACCTGCGACCAGTCGACCGACGACGCGTCGGATGCGTCGGTGTGCACCGCGTTGATCGCCGCTTGAATCTGGTAAGGCCCGGGCCGGTTCAGTGCGAGACACTGACGGACGAGCGCATGCCCCTCCTCGATCTGATCGGAGTTCCAGGCGGAGCGGTCCTGGTCGGGCAAAGTGACGAGTACGCCGTGGCGCACCCGGGCCGGGCGCCGGGCGTCCAGCAGGAGCATGAGCGCGAGCAGCCCGAGCACCTCCGGCTGCGGGCCGAGAGGGGCGCTGACCTCCCGCAGCTGCCGGGTCAGCCGGATCGCCTCGGTGCAGAGCTCCTCGCGGACCGACTCCTGCGACGTGGACAGGTAGCCCTCGTTGAAGATCAGGTACAGCACGGCCAGAACGGTCGACATCCGTGAGGGGAGATCGTTGCCCTGGGGTACGCGATAGGGGATTCTCGCCTGCTTGATCTTGGCCTTCGCACGGGTGATCCGCTGCGCCATCGTCGTCTCCGGCACGAGGAAGGCGTGTGCGATCTCGGCCACCGTGAGCCCGCCCAGCAACCGTAGTGTCAGCGCGATCCGGTTCTCCGGCGCCAGGGCCGGGTGGCAGCAGGTGAAGATCAGTCGAAGCCGGTCGTCCGTGACCGGCCCCGTCGGCTCGGCAGGGGTGTCGTCGTTGAGCATGGCAACCTCGGCGTACTTCGTGTCGCGGACCTTCTCACGCCGCAATCGGTCGATCGCTTTGTTGCCGGCGACCCGGGTCAGCCAGGCTGCCGGATTCGGCGGTACGCCGTCGCGTGGCCACCGCTCGAGAGCGGTGACCAGCGCGTCAGCGAGTGCGTCCTCGGCGAGGTCGATGTCGCCGAACCGGCGGACCAGCCCGGCGACCACGCGACCGTACTCGGCGCGGAAGACCTCCTCGACGTGCGTCAACCGCTGGCTTGGTCGAAGGGGCGCACCTCGATCCGTCCGCGGCAGGCCTTGGACCCGCGACGGGCCCAGTCCAACGCCTCGTCGAGGTCGTCGGCCTCGATGATCCAGAACCCGCCGAGGTACTCCTTCGACTCGGAGTACGGGCCGTCGGTGATCACCGGCGCCTCGCCGCGTGCGTCCACAGTCGTGGCGGACTCGATCGGGCCCAGACCTCCTGCGAACACCCACTTCCCAGACTCAGCAAGCGCGTCATTCACGGCGTCGACGTCGGCGCCGGACTGCTCCTGCTCCTCCTTCGGGAGCGACGCGAAGTCCGCGGCAGGATCGATGAGCACGGAGAGCATGTACTTGGGCATGGCTTCCTCCTCAGGATGAGCGGCTTTCACCGCCATCCTTGTCGGTTCCGGGTCCGCTTGTCAGGCCCGGGTTCACCCGCACCACGAGCGGCTTGCTTCGGATACGACACCTTGCGACAAGAAAGGTGACAGGAAAATTCTCTGCGATGAGTTGTCGTATCCGGTCAGGTCTGGTCGTCGAGAGGGTGACAGACCCCCCGGAGCAGGAGAAGGACCATGAACGACAAGCAAGCCCGCTGGCTGGCGCTGTACGTGCTGTGCCTCGGCGACCTGATGATCGTCCTCGACACCAATATCGTGAACGTCGCGTTGCCATCCATCCAGGCCGACCTGGGCTTCTCCCCAACCGCGCTGGCCTGGGTGGTCAACGCCTACATGCTGACCTTCGGTGGCTTCTTGCTGCTGTCGGGACGGCTGGGCGACCTGTTCGGCAACAAGCGGGTCTTCCTGGGCGGCGTCGTCGTCGTTCACCGCCGCCAGCATCGCCTGCGGCATCGCCCCGAGCCCTCTCCTTCTTGTCCTCGGCCGCGCCGTGCAGGGGCTGGGCGGCGCTGCCGTGTCCGCGGTCGCACTCGCCTTGATCATGGGCCTGTTCACCGACCCTGCCGAGCGGGCGAAGGCGATGGGCTTCTTCGGGTTCGTGATGTCGGGCGGCGGGGCAGTCGGTGTGCTCGCCGGGGGCGTCCTCACCGGCCTGCTCAACTGGCACTGGATCTTCCTGGTCAACGTCCCCATCGGCATCGGCGTCTGGGTCGCGGCCCGCCGCGTGCTGCCCGCCGACCAGGTCCGTGACGGTGGCCAGCGTCTCGACGTGCCTGGCGCCGGGCTGGTCACGCTCTCCTTGATGATCGCCGTGTACGCCGTGGTCGGCGGCAACGAGGCCGGCTGGGCGTCGAGTGAGACGCTTGGCCTGCTTGCGGCCGCTGCCGTGCTGATGGTCGCCTTCGTGGTCCGCGAGGCCCGCGTCGAGCACCCGCTGGTTCCGCTGCGTCTGTTCAAGCTCCGCAACGTCACGATCTCCCAGGTCATCGGCGTGCTGTGGGCAGGCGCCATGTTCGCCTGGTTCTTCCTTTCCGCGCTCTACCTCCAGCAGGTGCTCGGGTACGGCGCGCTCGAGGTCGGCCTGGCCTACCTGCCCGCCTGCCTGGTGATGGCGTACTGCTCGCTGCGCGTGTCCGACCGGCTGGTGATGCAGTTCGGCATCCGGACACCCCTCGCGACCGGCCTCGGCCTGGTCGCGGCCAGCCTGGCGCTGTTCGCCTTCGCCCCGATCAACGGCGAGTACGTCGCCCACGTGCTCCCGGCGATGGTCCTGCTCGGCCTGGGTGCCGGCATCGCGTTCAACCCGGTCCTGCTGGCCGCGATGGGCGACGTCGAGCCGCACGAAGCCGGTCTCGCCTCTGGTGTGGTCAACACCAGCTTCATGATGGGCGGCGCCCTCGGCCTAGCGATCCTGGTCGCGGTCTCGTCCTGGTGGACCGGAGGGCAGCCCGACCCGACCTCGCTCGAGTCGCTGCACGGCGGCTTCCAGGTCGCGTTCGCAGTCGGCGCAGTCTTCGCGGCCGCGGCCGCCGCGATCGGTGGCGCCTACCTGCGGCCGAAGCCGATGGTGGTGCCGGACGCCGAGGCGGTCGACGAGGTGGCCGTTCCGGTCCACTGAGCCAAACGGAATCTCCTCTCTGCCTCGTCTCTGTCCGGGGCAGCACCAGCCACTGAACGCGAACCCGCCGAGCAGCTCCTCGGCCGCGCCCTCGTCGGCCGACGCGACGACGTGGTGATCGCGACCAAGTCCGGTGAACGTCGGTTCGACCCGGCAGCTGGGCTCTCGCGCCGGTACATCATCCATCAGGTCGAACACAGCTTGCGCCGCCTCGGCACCGACTACATCGACGTTTACTACGCGCACCTCCCGGACCCCGACACCCCGCTGGAGCAGACCCTCGTGGTTTACGACGATCTGGTGCGGCAAGGAAAGCTGCGCTACGTGGCCCTGTCCAACCACCCGGCCTGGCAGGTCACCCAGGCGCTGTGGATCGCCGATGACCGCCACCTGGCCGCCGCGCCCGGTTTGCGCCCAGGTTAACTACAACCTCATCGACCGCGCCGCCGAAGACGAGCTCGCCCAGCCTGTCCGCAGTTCGGACTGTCCATCGTGCCGTTTGGCCTGCTGCATGGTCGAGGAACGGGAGTTCTCCGGTGACAGGAGATTTGGTGGGTGGGTTTACCGACACCGAGCTGGAGATCGGCCGTGCTGTGGAGCGGCTGAGCCAGGAGTGGGGCTTGCAGCCGTACCAGGTGTCGCTGGCCTGGCTGCTATCCCGCCCGGCGGTCGCCTCGGCGATCGTCGGCGCCGAAACTGCAGAGGAGGTCACCGCCAACGCCACCGCGGGCCGGCGTCACCTTGGACCAGGCCCAGCTCGACGCCCTGACGGCACTGCCAGCCGGCAAGGACAGCTGAACGAGACAGCACCATGCCCAAGACGGCGTAGAAGGTGCGCCGTGAGCCGACCGGCATACGGGCTTCGGCAGTCCAGCTCTGGTTGTCCGATGTGTCGCGCTCACGGAACGTCTTACGCCATGGGCCGACGGTGCCGGAGATTCGGCAGGCTCAGCGCGTGATCAGCGTGTTGATCATGTAGATGACATCGTCGGCTGACAGCTCCATGTCCTGTGTGGGCGTCGTGCTTACGGTGATCACCATCCGAGTTTCGGGAACCACCGCGATGAGCTGCCCGCCCCGCCCCTCCGCGGCGAAGGCCTGACGTCCGCCCAGACTCTCGAGCCACCAGAACAAGCCGTACTCGCTACTGGTCTCGCTTGGTGTGGTAGCCAGCTGCACCCACTCGGCCGTTAGGAGTTGTCGACCTTCCCACTGACCATGGTCTAGGTACAGGCGACCGATCTTCTGCATGTCGGCCGGCTTGAGCTTGAGCGTGCAGCACCCGTTGTTGATGCCATACTCGGTGACCGCCCAGGCGAAGTCGGCGGCTTCGAGGGTCTCGTCGCGCGGGATCTGCTGCCACAATGCGACCCCTGTGTACGCCGGTGTCGAGTTGATGCCGAGGGCCCGAACAATTTCGCGCGGGCGTAGTTCAGCGTCGTCATGCCAGTGGCCGCGGTCACGATCGCCGACACGAGCTGCGCTCCGGGATCGGAGTAGATGAACCGGGTTCCCGGAGTAGCCTCGAGCGGCAACTTCAGGATCGACGCGACCTTGGCGCGTCGCTGAGTTGGGGACCGCCCATCTCATCAGAGAGTCCGGCGGACATGGTGAGCAACTGCCGCAGTGTGATCGACCGCTGGTCAGGGGACATCTGAGCGGCGTTGTCGGGAAGCAGCTCGGGGAGGGTCGCATCCAGGGAGCTGATCTTTTCCTCGGCAATCGCGATACCGACTAGCGTGGACACGACGGACTTGGTGACCGACCAGAGGTGGCTGTAGTGGTTCGGCCCGCCGCCGTTGCGGTAAAGCTCCAGTTGCCGGATGCCGTCGGCCTCCACGACCACGGAGTTGATGGTCCCGAGCGCGACCGGCCCATTCGCGATGTAGTCCTCGGTGGCCCGCTCAAGCTCGCGACGGGGTGGCCGAGTGGGTTGCCTCCGGCTGCCGTTCCGGCGCGAGTGCCGTGCAGCCGGCGACCAGGGAAAGCATCGCCACGATGAGAGTCACGGCAGCGCGTGTCCTGCGATCCTGCATCTCCACATCACCAATCGCTGGGAGCGAGGTTAGGGCGGTCCCACATGGCAAGGCAACGGAAATTCGCGACGTTTCCTGTACTTCGTGCCCGCATCTGACTTCGACGCTCATTTTCCGCGGCGCTCGCCAGACAAAGACGGCCTGACCGTTTCGTACGCGATATATGTGGACGGCAAAGGCTTGACCCGAAGGAGACCTGCCGGTCCGGAAGCCGACGGCTTGCGGCACTTGGCTACCTCAAAATGGGGAACCCTCCGCGAGGCAATTCGGCGCACGGACCGACCGCAGAAGCACTCAATTGCCGATGAGCGGACGTTGTTCGGATTGCCTCCGATCCCCACCCATATCGATACTTTGTCGGCTGTCTCGATCGCTTCGCCGCCGGTACTCTCGCGAAATGCGACCCCTTCGGTACTCCATCAACGTCACTTTGGACGGGTGCTGCGATCATCGAGCAATCCCTGCGGACGAAGACTTGCATCGTCACGCGGTCGAGACCTCGAACAGGCCGACGCCCTTCTCTTTGGCCGGGTGACGTACGAGTTGATGAGGTCAGCGTGGCGGCCGCCGACAGCGACGGAAGCGAGACCCGACTGGATGGAACCCTTCGCCCAGACAATCAACGCGGCCAATAAGTACATCGTTTCGAGCACCCTGGAGCAGCTCGACTGGAACGCGGAACTCCTGCGCGGAGATCTGGGCGAGGCCGTTCTGCAACTCAAACGGGAGTCGGGCAAGGGACTGTTCGTGGGAGGAGTGAAACTCCCAATGGCGTTGACGGAGCTGGGATTGATCGATGAGTACGAGTTCGTGGTGCATCCCAGGCTCGCGGGCCACGGACCGACGTTGTTCGCCGGGTTATCGACCCACGTCGACTTGAAGCTCGTGAGCCGGCTGGAGTTCGACTCGGGGGCAGTGGCAATGCGGTACGAGCCGAGAAGGTAGCCGTCGGGCTTTGCTAGCCCGAGCGGCCGCAGATGGAGGCGCCTTGTCGCGGCTCTCGCGCACCCCACCGCAGGGTGTCCCTCCGCAGCTGGTCGATGCCCATGTGAACGTCCGGATCTGCCGCTGTCGGCGCGCCTATGTGATCGGGGTGTTCGCCAGCGACACGACAGTCCCGACCACCAAGGCTGCCGCAACGGCCGGCATGAACCAGCCCGGGCGCACCCGGGCGCGCCACAGCGACCAGATGGCGACCAACGCGAGCAGGATGCCGAACACGATGCTGCCAACGTGGCCGAGGTCGGTCAGTGGCCGCGCCTCTTCGCACACGGGCGGGCAGTAGACGATCGGGAATCCGTTGGTCAGCGCCGCCCAGCCGGCGCCGAGGATCCCGGCGCTGGCGACGCCGCTGCCGTTGCCCCGAGCGCCCGCCATGAAGGAAATCGCCCACCAGACCTGGATGAGCGCAACGCCGACAAGCGTTGCCGCCTCGGTCAGAGTCAGCGTCCCGTGCAGGTCGAACAGGCCGACGCCGAAGTCGATGATGATGTGCAGCGCGCTGACGAACATCGTCGCCAGGCCGACCCAGAGCCATACCGGCATCCGCCAGTCGCGGCCGGACCACGCGAGTTGTTCGCTTCCCACGTACCCACTGTGGACCATGGGAGGCGATCTGCCCTAGCTATGACTCGGCGCCCGTCCTCATCTGCCGCTTGTCGGGCGGTCCTACCCTTCTGGGGTGGACGTCCATCTGCTCTGGCACGTACGGGACGCGAAGAACCTCGACGGGTCCGCGGTGCAACACCGCGACTCCTCTGGTGAGGTGCTGATTGACGATGACTTCGACGACGTGAAGATCGTGGGCATCTATGGCTCGGAGCAGGCCGCCGCAGCGGCATCTCCCGGGCTCACTATTTAGTCGCCTTAACATCCCGCGTTTCTTCGAAGATTGCCGTCATGAACCCGTTCGTGGACCGCCTCCTTCGGGCCTGGACAAATGTTGATGATCTAGTTCGGCTGAAAGATCGCTTCGCCGAGCTTATACCGATCCGGTGCGAGTCAACGGCTCAAATCTGACGCTCGTTGATCTTGTCGCCCGAGCTCGATCCCTGCATGCAGCATTCTCGGAGTTGGGCGCCGATGTGGTGCAGGTCGTGGAAGATGCCAACAGCCTCGCCGTCGCGTTCATCATGCGGGGCCGACATACCGGACCGTACGAAACCCCTTCGGAACCATCCAGCCAAACAGAGCTGAAGTGCAGATCCGCACCATCGACGTACTGACGATCACCGACGGGAAGATCTCAAACATCTGGGTGAACGCCGATGATCCGGGTACTCTGCGGCATCTGGGCTGTCGCCCCTGAGGACTATCCGATGACCACCGGCTATCGGGCGTTCTGCTTGGGCCGTCTCTGTTGATGACGTCCCAGTCTCGGCCGGTTGGTCCATGGCGCAGCGCTCGGGTATCGGGTCACGTGAATTGGTAGGGCAGCTGTGCTCTCTTGCCTGGGCGGCTCATGCAGCCGCATGCGAAGTCTGTCAGCGGCGAGGGCCTGCGTCGAGCTGGTGAAGGAGCGCGTCCAGCCGACTGCGCACCAAATGAGTGAAGATCATCCGGCGTGGTCGTTTGAGACAAAGGGTGTGGCATCAGATCGCCATCACCATTGTCTGTTGGCACCGTCGGCTGCGAGCCCGGCACGAGAGAGACGCTCACTGCGTGACGACGTGCCGCAAGGCGACCGGCTTGCGGGCGGTCGCGGCGAGTGATTTGACGGACCTCGCCGGTCAGTGTCATCGCAGATGGATGAACGAACTCCTGGGGGATAGCGCGTATCAACAGAGCAACAAGATCTCTCACCACACAGCCAACGGAATTCACGCTCGGCGTACGCGATGATCGATGTCGATCATGGTCTTGCACATTCACAACGACTCGGCGTGTTGGATTGCCTCGAGCGCATTGTCCTGGGATCCGGTGTTGTAGTTCCATGCCGAACACGCAACCGCCGCTAGACGCACCGCATTGGGAAGCGCGTCTCGTTCTTTATCTGTCAGAGCGTCGACCTGTTCCTACTTCAGAGGCGGAGAGAGGCCAGGGCCGTGTTGAGATCGATCGGGGTCAAGGCAAATGTGCGCTCGGTCAACGAGGAGTCCAGCACAAATGGGCGGACAAACTGATAGCGGGTTGTCCGCAACTCCCGGATGAGAGGAGAGAACAGCCCCGCGGTCCACAGCACCGGATACGGCAGCGCTGTCAGTTTCGGTTTGGGCGCGCCGACAACCTCGGTGAACCGGGTGGCGATCTCCCGGACGGTCAGCGGCGGGTTGGTTGGGGTGAGCCAGGCCTGACCCCAGGCGCGTTCCTCGGTGGCAACGGTGACCAGGGTTGTGGCGACATCGACGATCGATGTCCAGCTGTGGGGTTGGTCCAGAGCCGCCGGCACGTAGGCTCGCGCGCCGGACTGCAGTGGCTTGGTGAGGACAACGGTGAAGATCGAGTTCGCCTCGATGTAGTCGCTCGAGCGGATCTCGGTGGTGCGGATCCGACCGGCCTGATGCGCGGCGAGGGCAGCGCGCCACATATCCGCACGGAGCCTCAACTTGGGATGGGTCGCGGCCAGGGGGGTCGCCGCGGTGATCGGTGCATCCACCGGGCCGTAGCCGTACAGGTTGCTGGCGGTGGCCAGCAACGCCTCGGTGCGCTCCGACGCCGCGAGTAGAGCCGAGGCCAACGGGGGCCAGTCGCTCAGCCAGCGGTGATAGGGCGGGTTGGCGCAGTTATACAGCGCGGCGGCTCCGGCGGTCAGAGACGAAAGCCGGTCCGCATCGGCGGCATCGGCCGCGACTCGCTCGATCGCCGGGTGCTCCGGTCCGATGCCACGGCGGCTGACGATCCGAACCTGCTCACCCCGCTCGGCCAGCAGCGTCGCCGTGGCGGCCCCGACCGGGCCCGCGCCAACGATGACATGCATCGACACCTGCGGCTCCCTCCTCCGGACACCATCCAGCCGAACGGACTGCCATCGCGGTCAAACTGGCGTTCGACTTGTCGTGCAGGCCTCCTACATCCGTACATCGGCATGAGCGTGCATTCCTCAGTGATGCTGCGTTGCTCGTGCTCACCGGTACAATCCTCTTTTGGATTCGTTGGAGAACCTAGGCGGGCCACAATGTCAGCGACCCGGGAGTCACACCGTAGGTCAGTCGAATCCCCGACCGGTCACCGGCACAGGGGCCCCGTCTGAGGGAAAGTCAACGGTAGCAGCGGTGTAGCAGGTCGGAGTTCAGTGCGTATCCAGCTAGTGTCACGCTATGGAATGCCGAGTCGGCGACGTCGCGGTGCACTACGTGGAGCACGGCGAGGGTATGCCCGTGCTTGTCCTGCATGGCGCCGGCGTCGATCACCGCGAGGCCGAGGGATGCTTCGAACCCGCCCTTGGCGCGCACGGCGGTCTCCTTCGGCGCATCTATCCCGACCTGCCGGGCATGGGGCGGACGCCGGCGCCTGCGGCGCTGCGGAGCGCAGATGACGTCCTCGAAGTGTTGCTCGGCTTCGCCGACGAGGTTGTCGGCCAGGAACCCGCCCTGCTCGTCGGCCATTCGGCCGGCGCCTACTACGTTCAGGGGTTCGCCGCGCGACGGCCCGGCCGGGTCGCTGGGCTCGCGCTCGTTTGTCCCCTTCTGGCCGGCGTGCGCGACGTCCCGAAGCACCACCCGGTGATCGCCGCGAACGACCTCGGCGACGAGGAGTTCCGCAGCTACTTCGTCGTGCAAACGCCGGCGATGCTCGAGCGTTACGAGCGCTTCGTCGCGCCAGCCGTCCCTCTCGTCGACGCGGCTGCGATGGAGCGGATCGGCGAACGTTGGGAGCTCACCGTGGCCGAGGGCCCGGCGTACGGAGGGCCGGTGCTCGTCGTCGCCGGCCGACAGGACTCGACTGTTGGGTACGGCGCGGCTGGCGACCTGCTCGACCACTACCAGCGGGCGACGCTCGCGGTCCTCGACGGCGCCGGCCACGCATTGCCCCACGAGCAGCCCGAGCTGCTGGCTGGGCTGCTCCAGGAGTGGCTCGCTCGCACAGGTTCAAACGTCTGAGTGGCGTGGGCCGGCTTACGTTGGCATCGTCGACAGCATGCCGACGACGACCTTGCCCGTGCCTTGCTCGTGAGCTCAGCCGACCGGCCGTTCAAAGGTGACGAGGAGACCTTCGACCCCGCCCGGCCCGACGCGGCCCTTGACTTCGACGGAGGTGATCGCCTTGAGTTGCCAGCCCTGGGCAGCATGCTCGTTGAGCACCGTCTCGAGCTTGTCGCCGGACATCTTGCCGCCGATCATGCCCTCGCGGAGCTCGACCACCGTGTACTGGTAGCGGTTTGCCATGCGACGACCATAGTTGCCGCCTCCCCCTGACAAGTACGCGAAGTTCCGCAAGCGTACCGTTCAGCGGCACATGAGTCAGTGCTGCAGCCAGCCGCCGATCCGGATCCAAGGCCCAGCTCAAACCAACCACCCGATACTGGCGGCATCGCCGCGATGAACAGCGGCGAGCAACACCTCACCGCTCTCTGCGTGTGATCAATGCAGCGGGTGGTCGGGGCCACGAGTTCAGCCCAGCGCAGCCCGGCGTAGGCCAGGACTCGATGAGAGTGCCGTAGGGCACGCAGGCTTCGGCCAGTGCCTGTACTTGATCATGAGTGAGGATGCGCTTAGGCATGGCCACGACGCGGGGAGGGGTACGCCCTCGGCGACGTTCCGGATGAGCCGTCCATCGCGGACAGCGGCTGTAAGGGCCAGAGACAGGACGCGGTGGGCGTACCGGACGGTTGCTGGCGCGAGTCCCTCGTCGGTCAAGGCCGTGCACCCAGAGGTCCGAGTGAGTGATCCGAGACAGGGGCATCTCGGCGCTGACTACACGGGCAAGAGTTGCCGTCTGGCCCTTAGGTGCCTTGGGAGGCGATCCCCCGTGGTGCAGCGCTGCGGCGAGATGGCGACCGCTTCGGTGCGGGCTCGCACGGGCCTCCGCACAACCTCGACGGCATCTCGAGCGGGACTTTCGCCCTCTCGATGCCGGGCCCTACACCGTCGCGGCGGCCGATGCGTTGACGACGAAAGTCCGCGAAGGCGGCCGGGTAAACGTCCATGCCTCGGTCGCCACCGGCGTCAACGCCCGCGCCGGCACCGGATCACCGGTCCCAATCGGTGCCGAGCCGTTCCGCCAGGGTCGCGAGCATGGCCATGGCCGCTTCTGGCCGCTCCTCCAATATGGCGTGTAGCTCGGCTCCCCTCAGAATCAGCCCGCGGACGCCCTCGGGGCCGGCGGTGACATTGGCGGCGCGCGGTTGGCCGCGTAGCAGCGAGAGCTCCCCGACGTAATCGCCCGACCGGACGGTTCGGATAGGTCCTCCGGAGCCCTCTTGCGGGCGGCTCACCGTCACCTCGCCCTCGACAATGATCAACATCTCGTCACCCTCTGCGCCCCAGGCGTAGATGAGCTCGCCGGTGTCATAGCGACGTTCGGTGAAGAGAGTGGCGATCCGCTCGAGATCTTCGGGGTCGATCCCGGCGAACATCGGCACCCGCTGAAGTGCTACTACCCGGTCCACCGTGTCGAGTGTCTCGGTGTCCCGCACCCCAATGACCTCCCATCGTGCGATCGCCGATTGGACCAGGCCCGACTGATCGGCATCGGCCAGCCCCCGGAGATGCCCGAGGTCGTCGATGAGCTCCTCGCTGATGCAGCGTACCGCCAGGGCACGGATCCATTCATCATGGTCCTCCGACATCTCGCGGAGCGACGTCCGAGAATCCGGCAGCGCGCCGTGGCCCGTGTCCTCGAGAAGTGGAATGAGGGAACGGGTGACCGCATGCACTCCCACGGATTCCAGCGCCTCCACCGCTTGTGCCCTGGTCTCTTGATCCGCCGAGCGCAACCCCCTTCCGACCACCGTCATGGTGTCCGCCGTATCCGGTGTGGTCGTAGCCAGCAGCGCCCAACGTGACAAGCGCTCCTGGCGCGAGGCCAGGAGACTCGCGAGGAACGTGCGCGTGGGAGAGAGGTCGTTGGTGGCCAACGCGAGACGGTGCCGGCGGAGGTGGGCGGCGCGGGCGACTTCCTGGGACGCCCATTCCGTCAGGCCTTCACCAGTTTGCCCGGTGTCGGCCAGCGACTGCAGGGCGGCCTCTGTGGCCCGAACCGATCCGTTTGCCAGCACGTCCATGAGGATGGCCGGCCCATCGGCGCGCCGGGCGAGACCGGCGGCCGATGCCCGGCGCACGATGACCGAGCCGTCATCGAGCAGGCTACGTACCACCGGGCCCGAGCCGGGTAGCGGCGCCAGCGCCGCGGCAGCAGCAGCGCGGACTCGTCGGTCCGGGTGCCCGGCGAATCGGATCAGATCCCGCCCAGTGAGATCGGGGCGACTCGCCAACGCTCGGAGCGCTGCTTCTTGATCCGCTGGGCTGTCGGACTCGAGCATCCGTTCCAGCGTCTTCTGGGCCCTGATCCCACCCACACCGATCGCTGCGACAGCTCTGACACCGGGATCGGGATCCTCCAGGATGGCGGCGAGAGATTCGGCATGGTTGGTGCCAAGCCGTGAGATGGACCGGGCTGCCAGGGAACGGACCTGTGGCGCCGAGTCTCCAAGCATGGTGATCGCGGCGCTGGTCGCCTCCGGGTGTCCCTGGTCGAACAGGGCCTGGAGGGCGGCGAGCCTGACCCTCCAGTCGGCGTCGTGCAACGCCCCGACGATGAGATCTGCCTGGACTCCATCCCCCAGGTGACCGAGCAGCGAGACGGCTACCGCCCGTGCCCCGGGCTCCGGAGCGTTCAATTCACCGGTGAGTGCGCGCTGGGTGTCGGCGTCGAGCAGCGGCTTCTGCGGCCCAGCTTGCGGGAGGGTGAAAACCTCGAGATTGCCGTCTCGAACCGCGTCGACCAGCGCCGCAGAGTAGGCGGAGCGCATCCTCAGCACGAGTGGCAGGAGCCCCCCGGCCAGCGCCAAGCCGATGGCGCTGATCTGGGCGGCCGACAGCTCCGACCCGGCGATGAGCAGCGCGCCTGCCGCGGTCGTCCCCACCTGGGTGGGTACCGCGGACATGAAAGCCATGACCTCGCCGCGTCGCCGACCGGGGACGACGTTGAACAGAGCGCTCCAAGCGGTCGAGCCAATGGCGTTGACCGCGATCCACTGTGAGCCCCGCACCGGGACGGCGGTCGCCAGCCCGAACGATGCCAGCCAGATGGCGAAGCCGACCAAATAGACCACAGGCAGGATCAGGAGTGTCAACACCACTCCGAGCCTGGCGAACAGGCGGTTGACTCCCAGCAGCGACACAAGAAACGTGGCTGCGGTCGCCAATGCAGAGAAGAGTCCCAGAAAGTTCGCCATCTCCACCTCGGTGGCGAAGGACCGGGTCACGATCTCGGCGAATGGGAACACCATCAGGAAGAAGAGGGCCGATATCAACACGGCAGCCCAGGTCATGAGACGGAGGAGTGGCGTTCGGCGAGTCAGGTCGAGGCCGGCTCGGAGGTCGGATATGGCCGACCGTTCTGGCTCTTGAGTATGGTCGCGGAAGAAGCGGTGCCCCACGGTCAACGCGGTGAAGCCGCCGGCCACCAGCAGCGAGGCTTGGACGACTAGGAGATTCTCGGTTCCGAGAAGGAAGGCGAGTGGTCCGGTGAGCACATTGCCGACCACTCCTCCGACTATCCCGGCCGATGCAAATAACGGGTACAGACGTTTGGCTTGCCGAGTGGTGCAGGCCTCGGCGGCCGCGTTCCACATCACGGTGAAGCTCACGAGGATGACCACCTGCCCACCTAGCCACACCACCGGGTAGATGCCAGGGAGATCCACCGAGATCAGCAGCCTTTCGATGGTCAGCAGGCCGGCGAACCCGAACAGAACCCATGACAGCCAGCGACGGGCCCCCACCCGGGCGAGACCTCCGGTGTAGAGGAGACTCGCGACCATCACGACGGGCCCCGACAGCAGGATCATCAGTGGAAGCGACTCCACCCCGAACCGGAGGAAGAACAGGGTGTCGGCCGCAATCGCTCCCAGCCCCTGGCTCGCCTGGGTGAAGGCGAAGAGGACCACCAGCCAGACGGCCAGGGGTTCCTCCCCCGGGCGACCGCCCAGGAACGCGAACACCCGCGCCTGGGGCAAGGCTTCAGCCACGGCGACAAGTTTTGCAGTTGGCGATCGGGCATCGGCTGGAAGGGCCGGCACCGGCCTCAAACCACTCTCCGCTGTTACCGTCCGCGGGCTCGCGCGCAAGTGCGGGACAGCGACGGAAGGCTCGACGATGTCATTGCCGGTCTCGTCGTGCTCGACGACACCACCGCGGGCGATCGGTGAGCCGAGACCGGACCCAGAAGTCCTGAACCTCGTGGACGGGCTGCGAGCAGGGATCCGAGAGAATGGCTGGCGGTCGGCCGGCGCGGGCGCTAGTCGACTGGTGAGTCGAGGCTGGCCGATCCGCTGCGTTGGTGGCAGCCTGGCCGGTGAGCGACTGGTTCCTTCCGGAGGGCGAGGGCGCCCTTGAACGGCGGGAAACCTCGTGCCCCGCAGGTGCCCGGCGCCGACTACTTCGCACGTCACCTCGAGGTTGTGGAGGCCGCGCGGGCTGGCGACCGGATCTTCTTCACCGACTGGCGCGGCGATTCCGACGAGCGGCTGACGGATGCTGGGCCGACGATCGGCGAGCTGCTCTGCGAGGCAGCACGACGAGGCGTCCATGTCCGCGGCCTGCTCTGGCGCTCGCGCAGCGACAAGATGAGACTCAACGCCCAGGAGGCCGCCATCTCGGAGCGATGATCAAATGAGCGCGGCGGCGAGGCGCGCTTCGACGAGCGCGTACGCCGTGGCGGCTCCCAATCATCAAAAGCTGGTCGTCGTACGACAGCGGGGTCAACCCCAGGATCTGGCGTTCGTCGGCGGTATCGACCTGTGCCACTTCCGTCGGGACGACGCCCGGCACGAGGGAGACCCGCAGATCCCGCCGCTCGACAAGCGTTATGGGGCCGCGTCCTCCTTGGCACGACGCGATGGTCCAGATTCGCGGGCCGGGTGGTCCACGTGGTCGACGTGTTCGCCGAGCGCTGGGACGACCCCACCCCGCTCGACCACCGCAACCCGTATCGCGCACCGATCCACAGGGCTGCTTACATGCCCGACATCCCCAACCACTGCCGACGCGCTGGGACCCGGTCCAGGCTGCCTGTTACGTCGACGGGCAACTTATGGGAGAAGGATCTGCCGAGAACCTGCCTGCGGGAATTCATCATGGTCTGGCGAGTGGCCCGAATATCCTCGCCAGCAGGGGTCAACCGGTGCGGGCGGGCATGGTCTTCGCCACAGGCGCCATCGCGCTGTCTGGACGCGCTCGGATTCCTTTTGGCTACGCCACTGCGGGCTGAGATTGTCTCGATGGTGATTGACGGCAATATGCTTAGGTACCGCATGTCTAAATGGCCGGAGCTGCTGCCAGATCCCAGCAAGAACGTTGTAACTCCCGGTGAACTCTGGCCATTCATTGCTGCGACTATTGAGGAGCCCCTTGCCAGATTGGCGCTTGCCGAGATAAGGACGGCTATAGATTCGCCCGACGATATACTTTTCGTCGCCTACCGAGCGTTGAAAGTGTGCGGCAGTGGTTTTTGGATGGAGATCAGGACGAGGGGGCCGCGCGCAGGCGCTCCTGGGAAAGCATGCGTGAGGCGCTCAGGATAGAAGAACAAGTAACAAGGCGACTGGGTCGTGTGCCATGCACGTCGCCATGGAGCCCTCGCACCCCCAAGCGCGGACGAACGACCAGAGCTTGCGATGATCGCTCGGGATATTGTTACTCGATTTGTTGGCCAGCTGAATAGACGAAACGGCGGTAGCTCGGAGAGCAGGCCGTTGCCATGATGCGGCGGCGCATGATCGTTTTCGGGTACCATATGGGTACCACTCAGGGTCATATAAGGCCGATAGCGGCCAATTGGCCCAACAGGTGAACCGCCTAGTCAACGCACTATTTCAATAGTTCTCAATGGAGCTCAATAACCTAGACATCGTTTTCGTAATGCGTCAGAGTTGGTCCTGATCGAAATCGGTCTCTGTTACCGGATCAGAACTGTTGGCTGGGATGCGTAACACCTTCATGACGGCCTCCTCTGGTCTCCGCAGTTACCTAGGGGCACGGGGGCGATGCGCAATCAAGCACCTCAACGGTAAGCGGTAAATGTCCACTCGCAACTCTTGTCGCGGCCAACGCACGGGAACAGTGACGCCCCGCTAGCTCTCGTCTCGTGAGCCAACGTGAGGAGATCACCTCGGTTCGCCAAGCGGCCGCCGTCTGCAATGTGCCGCCGCGTGTCATAACGAGACGCCCCGCCATTCCTTCGTGGCGCCCATTGGGGCAAGATTCCCCAAAGATCAGTTGACCGGTGCGGTCTTGCCGATGCTGGCCTTCTGCAAAGTCGACAACTTTGACGCGTAGCAAGATCACGTTTCCCACGTGAAGACCAGTCGCCAGTGATCATCAACGCACCCCAGCAACACCTTCGGGAGCCCAGACTGGCCTCAGAGGTTGCCTGAGATCAAATGGCATCAGGTTGACCACGATCCATCAACGAGGGTGTGCGCTCAACCACCGGCACCCATTCCCCAGGCTCCTCCACTACCACCCCATGGTGAGGTTCCTCTGTCTCGATACGCGTTACAACGCACGCAGATTTTGTAGTGCTCTTGGGTCTCGGGGTTCTCGCGATCTTCCCAGGTATGGAGTCGCAAGCGGCACCTCAATGGTTTAGCCATGACGGCGATTGTCCTCGTTGGCAATCTCCAGGGGAAGGGCGAATCACACTTACAGCAGCCACGTCGACCACGCGGAGCATGCGACCTCGACTGCTGTCGCTGTGGCTGTTCTCTTGATGTCAAGAATCCTGGCGGGGAGAGATTTGGGAACGTGCTGTCGGGTCCGTGTGTTTAACTTCGGTGTCGTCGCCCCGCCCCCGACGGTGACCGTTCTGTCTACTCCAGAATGGGCTTTCCAATGACACGTGGAGAGGCACGCCCTCGGCGACGCTCCTCACCAACTGTCCGTCTCGGATCGCGGCTATGAGTGCAAGGGACGCACCCTATGGGCGTAGCGAACCGGCGCCGATTGGGGCGTGCCACGGATTGACGGTCCAAGCTAGCTCAGTCTCTGCCGACTTGCACCAGGCCACCCGAGCAAGCGGTGCCCATGAGCCGACGGAAGATTTTGGAGAAGTGCGTGGAGTGCAGCGCCAGCAGACACATGCCACCGAAAACGCATTGATGTGCTTGGTCAACTACGGGATCCTCGACACCGGCATGGGTCGTGCGGCCCACCAGTCAGCACATCGGTGCTGTCGAGGACCTCCTCAGTCAGTCCATGCTCTGGCTGATCTTGAGTAGCTGTCGTGACCGCCACCGAATCACCGAGCAACTCGCTAAGGCCTGGCGCTGGCGCCCTGCATCCCACTTGAGCATCGCTCGGTCATGCCGGCGCCTGGCGAAGTGGCCATCCCAGTTGCCTGATGTATACGCCAGCAACCAGCGGGAAATCATTAACGTATGGAATCCGACGCGTCCTCCTTACAGCGCATAAAACTGCGGGCATTCGACCTGAGCGACCGATCAATTCGCCGGGGTCGAGCGTCCGCCGTACGCCGTGTCGACCGACTGCGGCGGCGGGCCTTCATGATCGCCCAATGCTCGATAACGGCAGCCCTGGCATGGTTGCTGGCGCGCCAACTCCTCGGCCATCAGCTACCTTTCTTCGCCCCAATTGCCGCGATCATCACTCTTGGTCTGACGTTCGGCCAGCGGCTCCGCCGAGGCGTGGAAGTGGCGATCGGCGTCGCGGTGGGCGTCGCAGTAGGCGATCTCTGGCTGGCGTTATTTGGTACCGGCGTATGGCAGATCATGGTGGTCTGCGCGATCGCGATGTCGCTGGCAACACTGCTGGGAGCCGGGCAGCTAATGATGACCCAGGCGGGCGTCCAGTCAATTCTGGTGACGGTGCTGTCGCCCAATCCGGGGCAGGCAGTCAACCGCTGGCTTGACGCGGTGATCGGCTGCGCGCTCGCGCTAGTGGTGGCCACGGTGGCACCGAGCGGTCCCCTACGCAAGCCTGGTGAGGCGGCCGCCAGAGTGGTGGCTGAGATGGCCGCAACGCTCGACGCGGCGGCTGCGGCACTCGCGGCGAACGACGAGGACGCTGCTGACGCGGTGCTGGACCGGGCCCGTGCGGCAGAGAAGGATCTGGCTGATTTCGACCAAGCCGCCGCCGAGGGAGTCGCCGTTGTTCGTCACTCCCCGTTCCGACGCCGCCACCTGCCCGTAGTAAGTGCGCTCGCCGATCTGTACGAGCCACTCGACCATGCCAGCCGCAACCTGCGGGTGCTGGCTCGGCGGTGTGCAGTCGCGGTATGGCGAGGTGAACGCGTGCCAACGGCCTATCAGCATCTGATGCGCCGGCTGGCAGAAGCATTTCGATTCATCGCCGCAGAGCTGGGAGCACGCCGGCTTCCGACAGCCGCCAGGGATCGGCTGCAAGAGATTGGCGAGGCCAGCGCCCACCTGCAGCTCGCAGCCTCCATCTCGGCCGTGGTGATCTTGGCACAGACACGCTCCTTGGTGGCCGACATGATGGAGTTGACCGGCATGGACTACCTGGAAGCGCGGGAACTCATTCCGGAAATGGACTGAACCGAATGCACGATTTGGCAACGTGGGCAGCCGCGGAAGATGCAGACTGACAGGTTGGCTCGGAGGGCTTGGTGGTGGGTGGCTCCGCGGGCGCGCTGTCGGTCGTAGAAGGCGCGGGCGCCTGGTGAGTGGCTTAACGCGGCGAACCCCTGCAGCAACGGTGCGTCGCCGAGGCGGCGGTTGCGGGCGAAGCGGGCCAAGATGACCCGTTGTGCTGGAGGCTTTGGTGATCGGTCACATGCCGGAGTAGTTCTTTCGGGCTTTGACGTCGCCGTAGCGGCCTGGGTCGTCGCCGAATTCTGCTAGCACTCGGGCGTCGAGGATGAGTCTGAGGCCGGGTTGGCTGCGGTAGATCTCAGCGTCCGGTGCTGGCCAAACCCTGCTCCACCTGCCCGGCCAGCACCTCGGTCTGCGTCGCCATCGTCGACAACACGGCCAGCGCTGATGCGCTCGCCGCGTAGGCGGGAATCGCACACCGGATCGCGCGGTCAGCTGCTCCGAGGTCAACCCGGCCCGGATCTTGGCCGCAGTGCTGGCGAGATTGCGCTGCCGACCGGCACGCCCCAGCAGAGCTTCGATCGACTCCGAGTCAGCCGACGGCGGCGAGCCTGAGAGTGGTGTCGATGACGATCCGCGCCACTTGCCGTCTCAGTCAGGTAGCGCGACCCGGCCAGCTAGCGCTGCTGACTCGCTATAGACAAATCCGTGGGTAATCTCGCCCTTCTCTGAGGAGGTAACGATTTGGCGACGATGCGCAGGCGTTTGCACGGGGAGTGCTGTTTTGCGCCATCGTGGCCGACGCCCCACCTCCGAAGGACTCGTTCATGTCCCAGCCGACGACGCCGCCTGGGCCGCCCACACAGCCAGGCCCAGAACTCAGCCTCAGCCGTTGTCGCCGCCCGTCTATGTCGGACGCCGAGGCCAAAAGCAATTCGGCTGGATTGCCATGATCATCGCCGTCGTAGGGACATTTGGGGTTGAGAAGAAGTGCTCCGGCTCTTCCGGTTGCAGCGTCACGTACCGGATCAAGCCAAGTACGTCGGCACACAGGAGCTGAATTGATCTTGATTATCCTCCTCCTTGCCGGAGGCATTATCTATGCGACTTTCGCGAGCAATCCGATGAGCTTCGACGACTTGATCGAGTTGCGCTTCTTGCCCTCGCGGCGTCGGCATCGAGATCCGGAGTACTTCGAGTAGTTCAAGTGCATGATGTTGCCGCGCGAGATGAGCTACCGAGTGCCTGCCGACGAGTCGGTGCCGCAGCGAACCACGTTCGAGATCGCGGGCGGTCAGACGGAGTTCGACAAGGAGACAAGGAGGAGTTCACCGATTCACCATCACCGGGCACTGTTGAAGGCCAGGGTGATCGAGGTCAGCTATAGCGATAACCGACCGAGTGGCTTGAGCTAGCCGCGGTTTTGCCATCCGGACGCGTTGGTGCTCCGGGCAGTCATTACAGACACAGCCCGCCACATAGGCGGCATTTAGTCCGGGAACCACCGCGAGAGCCCGGGCTTCGGCTTGCGGGACGGCGCCACGATCAGTGGCGCTCGCTCCGATGATTTTTGCGTCCTTTGCCCGGTCTATACGCCGAACGGTAACCCTCGTCGAGAGGAAGTCATCGAGAAGGGCCTGCTGGAAATGAGCATGTCGCTTGACGGCTCGTCACCGCGCCTGTCCCGCCGGATGTGCCGATGGGTCGTGGCGGCGAGCTGCTGCACGCATGGATGTTCGAGGGCCGGTCGGCTGCCGAGTCCCAGACCTTCGAGACCAAGTAACTTCAGCAGCATCGGTGCGCTGATCATCGGGCGTCGGATGGCCGACCTCGGCATCGGGCCATGGGGTGAGGAGCCGACGTTCCACTCCCCGGTCTTTGTGGTCACACCGGCCTGCCGAGACCATTGTCAAGGAGGGCGGCACGTCGTACGTCTTCGTCGCCGAAGGGATCGACGTCGGCCTGCTTAGCGCTCGGAAGACCGCCGGGTCAGACGACGTGCGGGTCAACGGCGTCGCGGACAATGCCCGCCAGTACCTCGCGGCCAGCCTGATCGACGAGCTCCGCCTGCACCTCGTGCCCACGATGCTGGGCGCCAGCAGGCGCCTCTTCGACGAGAGGCCAGCCATTGTCGAACTTCCTGCTGCGCCCGAGCACGGCGCAGACGGGTCCGCTGGCTCCTCACCTCACCTACGAGGTCGAGCGGCCGGCGACTCAGCGAAACTAAGCGCCTCGCTGCAGTGCGCCGATGGTCGATGCGGGAAGCGGGCGGCAAGGGTCTGGGCGCTGTGCCCGAAGGTGAGGACGCGCGTGGTACTACTCGGCGTCCTCGATCCGGATCCGCAGGCGGCGAAAGCCGCGGCCCTTGCTCTCCATCTTCGTCACCGCGATGCGCCCGATCATGGCCGTGGAGGCCACGTGGGTACCGCCGTCGGCCTGCATGTCGATGCCGTTGATGTCGACGATCCGGACCATCTCGATGTCCGGCGGCAGCAGGTCGCTCGTGGTGCGGATGATGTTCGGGATCGCCAGGGCCTGCTCCCGCGGTAGCACCCGGACGTCGATCTGCCGGTTCAGGCGCACCGCCACGTTGCAGGCATCCTCGACGCGCTGCTTGAAGTCTGCGGGCACATCAGGCAGGTCGAAGTCCATCCGCGCGATGAGAGGTTCCATGTTCCCGCCGGTGACTGGGGCGCCGAAGTCCCGCAGCACGATTGCACTTAGTACGTGCAGACCGGAATGCGTGCGCATGAGGCTCGTGCGGCGTTCATCGTCGAGGCCACCGTGGACGCTTGTGCCCGGCGGGGGCAGGGGGTCTCCCTCGGCTGGCAGGAGGTAGAGGTCGTCACCCTTGCGCGTGCCGACGATCCGAGTTCGGACATTCCCCCACAGGAGCACGCCGTGATCGGGTGGTTGCCCGCCGCCGCCGGGATAGAACGCGGACCGGTCCAGAACGATGCCCTGATCGGGGTCGGCGAGCAGCACAGTAGCGGCCCACTCGCGGATCGAGGGGTCTTCGAGATCGAGGCGGTGCGTGTGGTGCCGATACGGGTTCCCTGGCACGGTCATGGATGTGATTCTGCACCGCCGTGGGTCGCGACCTGCTGCGCTGTCTCGTCCATGAACACCTGTCCCTTAACTGCCCACCAGCTGGGGCGCTGAACAGCCATTCGCTCGTCTACTTTCCGGCCGCCCATCGCTCAACCATCGGCACCACGGCTCAACCAGCGGGCGCCTCGGCGATTCTTCAACGTGTCGACCTAAGGAGCACCGCCGGCGTTGCTTTACAACACCGCGCTCGACAGCCGCGGACCCGCGCGGGAACCGAAACCCGCGGGGCTGCCGGTGCTCAGCTGCCGGATGCTGATCGGGCGCGGGTTCCGGCACCAGGGCTCATCCCAACCCCAGCCCACTGATCCCGGTCACGGCTGGCTGCGGGTTGGCCCAGGCTTGGGTCTCAGGGGACGAGGGCGATCTTGCCGGAATGGCCGGCGTCGGCGAGCTGGTATGCCGCGTCGGCCTCGGCGATTGGGAACGTGTCGGTGACGATGACCTCCGGGTGGAGGTTCCACACGGGCAAGCGGGAGACCAGCTCACGCATGTGCTCGAGACTGGTGACCCAGGAGCCCAGAATCGTGATCGAAGGGTGGATTAGGGCGGGGCTCACCTCGGGCACAACCAGGCCGCTGCCCTCGCCGACCAGGACGACCCGCCCGCGCTTGCGGACCAGAGCGATCGCGGTGCCGCGACCGGGCTCACTGCCCGAGCAGTCGATGGCGACGTGCGCCCCGCCGTCGACGGCTGCGCGGGCGGCATCGACCTCGTCTGGGGTGAAGGCGGCGTCAACGGCGCCGAGCCGGACGGCCAGCTCGCGGCGCTCCGGGCTGGGGTCCAGACCCACCCGCGGGACGGCGCCGAGCTTGCCGCCGAGCAGGCCGGCGGCGAGCCCGACGGGTCCGAGGCCGACTACGGCAAGGGCGTCCCGGCCGCTGACCTGGGCGCGCAGCAGGCCCTCGTAGGCCGTGCCGAAGCCGCAGGCCACACAGGCTCCATCGAGGAAGGTGACGAAGTCCGGCAGCGCGATGCAGTCCCGCTCCTGAGCCAGGATCAGGTCGGCGTGACCGCCGTCACGCTGCCAGCCGTACGCGGCGCGGCGCGGCGAGGAGCAGCTGATCTGGTAGCCGCGGACGCAGTCGTCACACTGGCCGCAGCCGCTGATGTGGTATACGCAGACCCGGTCGCCGACCTTGAGCCGGAGCACGTCCGGACCGATAGCGACGACCTCGCCCGCCGGCTCGTGACCGGCCACTACGTCCTGGTACATCTCCGCCGGGTCCCCTTGGACGTGTTCGCGGTAGATGGCCCGGATGTCGGAGCCGCAGATGGTTGAGGCCCGCATGGCCAGCAGTACCTGGCCCGGCCCGGGCTCCGGATCGGGCACCTCTTGGATGTCGACGGTGGAGTTGCCTGGCAGAAATACACCACGCATCAGTTGGGACTCCAATCTGTTCTAGGTCTTTGCGGCCGGGTCGACGACGTGCACGCTGCTGTCTTGCTGTTGCGAGACGTCCACAGTCCGATATGCCGGCTCCTCTCGATAGTTTCACCTTTCACTCGCCAAGCCGGACCGGCCGGCTTCCGGGGCGGCGCTACCGAGGCGATGAAGGGAGATGTTCCGGTCGCTGCTGGCCGCACTCAAGTGTCCGCGAGCCTCTGAGACCACGTGATCAGTGCCCTGGGTGAGCATCACGACGCTCCCGAGTGCCCGTAGCTCGTGCAGGTGCCAGTGGCCGAGGCCAGCCCGCTGGCAGATAAGGAAGAACCAGTGCAAGAGTGGGCGGTCTTCAGCTCGCCCATCACTAGACGCGTGCGCCGCTCGCAGGGTGCCGTACGGCCTCGAACTCGCTTCACTGCCGGGGTCACCTTCAGCGCATCTCTCAGAAGAGCTTTGGGTGTGTCAATGGTTCGGCCGACTCGGCTGTTTGGTTCTGGGTGAGGTGTCGAATTCGATGAACATGCGACAGAAATAGTCAGGGTTCTCCTCGGCGACCCAATGGCCGGCGTCGGGCACCAGGTGCCCGGTGACGTCGGTGGCGATCTCCTCACACATCGGCGCGTAATTGGCGGTGAGGGTCTGGGCGCCGTCGCCGGAGGCGAGGACGGGGACGGGGACGGGGAGCTTGCCGTGGGCCGCGATCTCGACGCGGTGGCTGTCGGCATCGTGGTCGAGTTGGCGGTAGCTCGCAGAGCGCGCGCAGCACGCCCGGCGCTTCGAAGGCGCGGGCGTAGACGTCGAGATCGTCCTGGCTGATCGCGTCCGGCTGGTAGGTGAGATCGTCGAAGAAGCGGGTGATGTACCGCTGCTCGCGACCGTGGGTCAGGTAGACGGCGATGTCTGGGTGGCGTGGCAGGGCTTGTGGAAGCACCAGCGCCGCGGTAGTCGGGCACGACAGTCTGGGCGTTGGCGGGTCAGGCTGAGCCTCAGCGGCCTCACAGCGGGGGGAGGGAACAGCCGCCCCGCGGCCACGAGCCGGATGGGGTACGCCGAGATGTCGTGATCGCCGCCGAGATTAGGCTGATACGTGGTCTCGCCAGGAGTGCTGAGGCTCCCAGCCGAGAACACGCCGAGCCTTGTCGATCGAGCAGAGTGACTGTGTTCCTTCAACCGGGACGCGGAACTCGGTCCCGGGGAAGAACTCAGCCATCAGCTCGGCGGAGGGCCGGCTCATGACGGTGTCGGCGTTAGCGATGACGAAGTTGTCGAACCCCGGCTTGTCGTATCCCAGTGCGCGGACGACGACCTGGGCGCCGTCACGGGCGTCGATGTAGGACCACAGGTTCCACTTGCGGGAGGCCGGGTCGTCCTCGAAGGAGGGGAAGTCGGTGTACTCGGGCGGGTCGATGACGTTGGAGAAGCGCAGTCCGATCATCTTCTGATCGGGGTTCCAGCGGCAGTACTGGCGGGCCATCTCCTCCTCAAGATCCTTGGCTAGGGAGTACACGACCTCGGGCGAAGGCGGGAGGTTCTCGTCGAGCGGCACGTACGCCGGAGCGTTATTGAACGGGTAGCCAAGCAATGTCTCGCTGGACGCCCAGACCAGATTGTGAATCTTGAACAGCTTGGCGGCCTGGAAGACGTGGAAGGTCGACACCAGGTTGTTGTCGAAGGTGGCGACGTTAGGGGCGAAGGTCGCACCCGGAATGGCGGCCAGATGGACGACGGCGTCGACGCCGCTGTGGACCTCGTCGATGCCGGAGAGAGCCTCGACGACCTGGCCGTAGTCGGTGAGGTCCGTGCGGATGAAACGTGCTCGGCTGTCCGGCGAGGAGACGCGGTCGAAGTTCACCACGATCCACCCCTCCTCGATGAGCGCTGCCACCACGGCACGGCCGAGCTTGCCGCTGCCGCCGGTCACTGCCACTGTTCGATCCATCTGTGTCTCCTCAGGTTTGCTGCCGCTCGCGTAGTCATTCATGTCGACGGTGTCGGGCAGAAGCCGACCGAGTGATGCGGTTCGTACGCGGACTCCACATTCTGCCGACCCCGTCGCCGCAACAGGCCGGAACGGGACATCCTCACGTGCGGAGTGCTAACTCGCCCTGGGACCGCCGCGGACGACCACTGACGTGGATTCGGGAATCGGCGCCACAGCAAGCAGCATGATGACTGGCATGGACGCCTTTGGCCCTCCTACGGATAGCAGGTAGCCAGCATTAGTGGCACCCAACGGGTTGGTCAACTGAAGCCGATCACGGACGACCATGGACGACTTGACGCTCAGGCCGTCACCATCGGACGCTCTGGATGCGACTCGTAATGCGTAGGTCCGGGTTCGATTCCCCAAGGCGGCTCTCGATCCGGCCAGACTCCGACTCAACGAGTGGCTCAAGTAGCGCTCCCGGGAACCATCGCCGTTGCGGACGGCTCACGCCGGTGGTCGAATGGAAGTTGGAAGCTACGGCTCCCGTTCCCCGACCCTTCAGGCCGAGCGAGGCAGGCGATGAGCGACAATCTTTCCCTGGATCCCAAGACCACGGCTGTCGTCCTGATCGAGTACCAGAACGACTTCACCTCCGACGGAGGCGCCCTCCACGGAGCCGTCGCTGACGTGATGGACTCGACCAGCATGCTGGACAACACGGTCCGGCTCGTGGCGGCGGCTCGAGCCGCCGGCGCGACAATCATGCACGCCCCCATCACCTTCGCCACTGGCTACAACGAGATCTCCGCCCACCCGTACGGGATCCTCAAGGGCGTCGTCGACGGCAACGCCTTCGTGAAGGACAGTTGGGGTGCGGCGATCGTTGACGTGCTCGCCCCGCAAACCGGCGACATTGTCGTCGAGGGAAAACGCGGACTCGACACTTTCGCGAGCACCAACCTGGACTTCATTCTCCGCAGTAAGGGGATCACCACAATCGTGCTCGGCGGTTTCCTCACCAACTGCTGCGTTGAGTCGACCATGCGCACCGGGTACGAGAACGGCTACCGCGTTTTCACCTTAAAAGACTGCGTCGCCGCCACATCGCAGGCTGAGCACGACAACGCCATCACCTACGACTTCCCCATGTTCTCAATGCCCGTCTCGGCCGAAACAGTCATCGCAGCTCTGTCGCGGTCCGCCAGCGACGCAGCCTGACCCCCTGCGACCTGGCCAACGAAGAAAGGCCCAGACGGACCGACACCTCGGGGCTCGGGCCACAGCCGCCTGACGAGGAGGAAGGCCCGAGTCGACGTGCCGCATCAGGTTGATCAGAGTGATGGTCACTGCCGCGGCGCCCGCCCACCAGTACATCTCCTCCAGCGGCCGGTCGGTGATCCGGACACCTCCGAACTGTTTCGCCGACAGGATGAACCGCCGCTTCGCGCGCAGAGCGGAACGTGTGGCGCGTCGACAATCTCAGCCTGCTGAGCTTGCTGCGGTTCGGGAGGCCGGCTTGATGTGGGCAAACGCGCTACGAGCGTTCCAGGTGGGGAAGTCCCGTACGAGCTGCGAGGGACCGTGGAGCTGGATGCGGCGGCTGCGTATGGCCGCGGCCCAGCTGGCCTGGCCGGCGTGCCACTTGACGAACGCTTCGGCGTCCGCGGTGATGTAGAGGTCTTCGTCGAGGCCGGGGTACTCCCTGCAGATCTCGGTGTCTCCGTGCTCAATGAGCAGCCAGTACCGCTCGTGGCGCGCGCGACCCGTGAAGTCGAAGCGGATGACGACTCGTCGATCCGGGAGTCGGTCGCGGCGGAGTGCGTTGCACATCGACCACAGCGCCACAAAGGGATCGAGGTGCTCGGGGGCGATCTTGAGCCAGCGGGCACCCCACTCGCCGAGCGACCCGCAGACCTGGTAGAGGTCGCGACCCGCGGGCGTGAGCTCGTAGTGGCACCCGCGCCCACCTAGCTTGGGTGTCGACTCGACGATGCTGAGCCGTTCGAGCTGCTTGAGCCGCTGGGAGAGCAGGGTTCGAGAGAGTCCGGGCGCGCCCTCCAGGATCTCACTGAAGCTGCCGCAGCCCAGGTACAGGTTGCGGATGATCAGTGGTGTCCAGCGCTCGGCGAATATCTCGGCGCCACGGGCGATGGGGCAGTACTGGCCGTATGTCCTCACGACGCCAGTGTCGCGCCCCTGCCGCCCGCGGTGAAGTCCAGATTGTTGACTTCACAGCCACGGTCCACCGTGGTGCGATCGAGCCGTCGAAGACTGATGAGGACACCAGCCGGCGAGCGCGTCGGCACCTCAGCGAGGAGGTATCGCCATGCACATTTCCGGGTTCCGAGGCGAGTTGATCGCCGCTGACCACGCCGACTACGACACGACCCGAGCCGTGTGGAACGGCGCCGTCGACCGGCGCCCCCGACTGATCGCCCGGTGCAGCGGGGCTGCCGACGCGGCCGCCGCCGTGTGTTATGCGCGCGACCATGACCTCGAGATCGCCGTGCGTGGGGGCGGCCACAACGTGGCCGGCACCTCGGTGTGCGACGACGGGATCGTCGTCGACCTCTCAGCGATGCGGGCCGTGTGGGTCGACCCCGTTGGCCGCACCGCCCGAGTGCAGGGAGGCGCCCTTTGGGGCGACGTCGACCACGAGACGCAGGCCCACGGTCTGGCCACCACTGGTGGCATTGTGGGCCACACCGGCGTCGGCGGACTCACCCTCGGCGGTGGCATCGGCTGGCTCATGCGCAAGCACGGGCTCACGATCGACAACCTGCTCGCCGCCGAAGTGGTCACCGCCGAGGGCAGCATCGTCCGGGCGTCCGCCTACGAGCACCCCGACCTGTTCTGGGCGCTGCGAGGCGGTGGCGGCAACTTCGGCGTCGTCACCTCGTTCCAGTTCGCTCTGCATGCCGTGGGCCCGGACGTAATCGCCGGACCCGTCTTCTGGGCGGCCGAAGACGCTGCGAAGGTGCTGCGCTTCTACCGGGACTTCGTTGCCGACGCGCCCGACGAGCTCGGCAACGTCGTGAGGCTCGGCACCGTCCCCCCGTTGCCGGCGATTCCCGTGGATCTGCATTGGCGACCAGCCATCGAGGTGGCTTCGTGTTACGCCGGCGCCATCGAGGAGGGCGAGCGGGCGGTAGAAGCACTACGCGGGTTCGGGTCGCCGCTCATCGACCTCGTCGGACCCAGGCCGTACGTCGACCACCAGCGGAACATCGATGACACCGTTCCCCACGGCTGGAACTACTACTGGAAGGCGACGAACCTCGACGCCATCTCCGACGAGGTCATCGACGTGATCGTTGATCACATCTACAGGGCCAACTCGCCCCGGACGTACGCGGCGATGTTTCACATGGAGGGCGCCGTCGCCCGTGTCCCCAACGACGCTACGGCCTACGCCGGGCGCGACATGCCTCACAACATCATCATCGACGCAGTGTGGCTCCCCGAGCAGTCCGACAAGATCGGCGCGGCCGAGACGGAGTGGGCGCGGGCGTTCCTCGGTGCCCTCGAGCCGCACCGCGCCAAGAGCGTCTACGTCAACTTCCTCGACGCCGACGACGACACCGGTCGCGTGCGAGCGGCATATGGCGATGAGATCTACCGGCGACTCGCCGAGGTCAAGGCCAAGTACGACCCCGACAACGTGTTTCACCACAACAAGAACATCCTCCCCAGTTGAGTGACGACGGTGATGATCGACAGGGCCGGTGGACGGTCGACGCCCGGCAGCGTTCCACCGCAGCATGGTTGCCCGGGACGATTCCCAAGGCGGCTCCACAGCGTTGTCCCTAGCCAGAAGCATTTCGCCGTAATGAGACAACGGGCGTCACAGCAGATCCACCCATAGTCCGCACGTGGCGCATTCAGAGGAGCGATCTCAGACCGTCAGGCGTGAAGCTCTTGTTGCCACAAGATGTCGGTGATTGCCTGGAGCCCGGCCGACAGGTGCCGCCGGTAGGTGCTCGACGGTAGGCCGAGGACCTGGGCGGCGACTTCTTGGGACGGCGCCGGAACCAGGTAGGTCCGACGCAGCGCCCGGAAGCCCTTCGCGTCTCGGGGGGAGGCCTGCAGGGTGACCACCGCCTCGTCCAGGACTTCTCGCAGCGCACGCAGACGCGCTTCCTGTCCGGGATCGGCGCCCGCCGGAGTCACCGGCAGTCGGCTTTCTACCAGCCGGCATCGCAGCAGCGGGTTGTGGACGAGCCGGTCCGGCCGATGCATATCACGGAGCAGTGATCGAACCGCCTGCGCGAACTCCTGGCGGCTGAGCGCGAGCAGGGCGGCCTCGCCCGACTGCTCGGGTAGGACGAGGACATGTTCACGCGCGGTCTCGCGCTCGCTCATCAGCGCGATCCAGCGAGCCGGTGGCACGGCTCGCCAGTCATGGCCGAATACGCCGTAGCGGTGCCCGCCGAGCGTGAAGTCTGCCTCGGGAATCGGGTTCTGGTCGGTATAGATCATGGGCCCCAACCAGGTATCTGGGTCGGCTGCCGGCACGAACGAGACCGCGAGCCCTGGGGTGGTCAGGTAGTGACGCGTCAGCTGGACAGCGAGCAGCTCTGCGCGGGGGATGGCGTCTGGTACGTCTCGGCGACCAGCCACCACCGAACGTAGGTCACCCGCTCGCCCGGGCGAACGGGCGGATGGCGGCCCAGCCGGATGCGGGCGGCCACGACGGCGGGGTCCACATCGAGCGGCCCACCAGGTTCGGGGAGTGCTGCCAATGCCATTGCGGCGCGCACCGACGATGAGGCCGGGGCAGTGCGGTCTCTGACGATCACCCAAGCACCCGGATCCATGTCCCACCACAGGGCCGCCAGTTCGGCCGACTCCGAGCCTTCGTGTTCGGCTATCAGGCTCAGGACCGCGGCCCTGTCGGTCGATGCTGCTGGCGTGACCCGCAACTCCGCGCTCGGGGCCAGTAAGACGGCTCGAAGTGACGGGTGCAAGGCCATCAGGTCGAATAGCGCCGACTGCTGCACTTCGGTGTCGCCGACCTCCATCAGCCACAGGTAGTGGCGTCCGGCTCGTTCGTGTAGCACGCGATGGCGCTGCGGGTTGCGCCAACGTAGATCCTTGTCGAGCAGGTCGCGGGCGAGGTCGTGAGGGAACACTCCGTCCAGTCCCGATTCCATGTAGGGCTGTCGGCGCAGCCAGTCGAACTCCGCGGTGACGTCGCCGTCGAGCAGTGCCGCAAGCAGTCCCTCGTCGGTGACCCGAACCTGTGCGCTGGCGTATACCGCGTCTCGGTACGACGGATTCGGCACGTCGCTCAGCAGCCGCTCCAGCAGGCTGCCCAGCACGTCGGGAGACCCGGAGGGGTCGAAGTCGCCTTGTTTGCCGAGCTCCCCGACGAGTGCGAGCGACAACGGATGTCCGTGGGTGAAGGCGACCACAGCGTCGTGTCGGGACTCGGGCACCCCGACCCTGGACAGATACGTACGTGCCTCGTTGGGGCTCAGGTTGTTCAGCGGCATCCCGTGAGGAGCTCGCCCCAACCGGGGTCTGTCAGCCACGCGAGACCGGGACGGGCACGTCCGGCCATCACGATCAAGGATGCTGCGGGCAGCTGCGGCAGCAGCTCCGTACGCACCGCCGAGGCCTCAGCCTCGGAGAAGCGTTCACAGGTGTCCAGGCAGATCACCCACCGCTGCTCGCCGTCCTCTACCGAGGCGATCGCAGGTTCCAGCGCCTGCCGCAAGCCCTGGACGACACCTTCCTGGGTCGGAGGTAGATCCCGGGCGTCCTGGACCAGCACGGAGCTCCCCTCGTCGCTGGCCAACTGTGCAAGCCGATGGAGCAGAGTGCTCTTGCCGACTCCGCCAGGTCCGTACACCCAGAGCAGTGCCGCCTGCCCAGAACGGTTCAACAGCTCGGTAAAGATGGTGATCTCGGGATCCCGGCCGACGAAGCGGCGGCGAAGATTTTCGCTGAGGCGTTCGCGTAGCCGGCCCGCGGCCTGGCGAGGTATCGCCGGCCGGCTGACGCGGGACTTCTCCCGGACGTCCACCTTGGTCTCTCGCTTGATCACTCGCGCGGTCATCGCAAACCCCGAGCCGCCGGGCACTATCAGCAGTGGGCCCGCCAGACCTCACGGTACGCCCGTCGGGAGCTGGTTTCCATCGCCCAAGGGAGCGGAAAGTGAGCGCGATTCGGTCTGGGAACTGAGCGTACGGCGTCCCTAATCTCGCGACATGCCAGAAGTCGGCGCACACCCGGCTGCCAGCCGGCAGACATCGGCCGGCAGGCTCGCCGGACTGGTCGCGCTCAGCGCCGGGGGCGACGAGGACGCGTTCGCCGAGCTGTACGACCTGACCGCCGCACGCATCCACGGTGTGGTGCTGAGGGTGCTGCGCTCGGCCGACCACGCCGCCGAGGTCACCCAGGAAGTCTTCGTGGAAATCTGGAGGCAGTCCGCCTCCTATTCACCGGAGAATGGCAGCGTGCTGGCCTGGATGATCACGATGGCCCACCGCCGGGCCGTGGACCGGGTTCGCTCAGTATCCAGCGATGCGGCGCGCGATGAGCGATACGCCGCCGCCACGGCAGACCGGGCAGTGGACTACGTCTGGGCGGACGTCGAGCAGCGGCTCGACGCGGACAGGGTACGCAAGGGCATGGCGTCGTTGACCGCGATCCAGCGCGAGGCGCTCACGCTGGCCTACTTGGGCGGCTACAGCCAAAGCCAGGTGGCGCAGCTGCTCAATCTCCCGCTCGGTACGGTCAAGACCCGGATTCGCGACGGGCTGATCGGGCTGCGCCGCGCGTTGGCGTAGAACTGCCGTTTGTCCGCGCTGATGGGTCGTAGTCGTGTCGACGCCGACGCGGCCCTGAACTTCTGTGATGGCCTCAACGACTTCGACTCGTCGAACGGGGTTGACGCGACGGGCCGTCAGAGCCACCAACTCGCGTGCCTCCGATGGTGTCGACGGGGTCTATGCCGAGCAGCGTGGCCGACTGGGTCCACAGGCGGCGCTGGGACGTGGCGTCCCGGGAGGCTTTGGGTGGCCTGGTGACCTTGTGGAGCTTGTAGTAGGCGCCGGTAGAAGCGCCGCGTTCGAGGAGGTCCGCCAGGGCGGCGGCGGCCTTGTCGGCATTTCGCCCGAACGGCAAGGTGATCAGGCGGACCGGTGCGGGCATCTGGCCCATCAGGTCGGACTGCAGGGCGCCGGGGTGGTAGGCGTTGGAACTGATGCCGACGCGCTCACCGCGTCTGGCGAGCTCCAGCGCGAGCTGATGGCTGGCGGCGTTGGTGGCGCGGAATTGGCGGAACGCGTTCCAGCCGCCGGTGGCCATGAGGTCGTCGAAGTTGAGCTTGTCCGGCGTTGCACCGGTCGCCCACACCACGCGCCCAGACGCGGCCGCCAGTGATGCGGCGAGTTCGTGGGTGAGCAAGAAGCGGGCGAGCACATTGGTGGCGAACATGGCCTCCTGGCCGGCAGAGTTCGTCCGCCGCTGTTCAAGCAGCACCGCAGCCGCGTGTATCAGTCCGGCGATGCGCAGGTGGCCGGAGCGGATCGCGGCGGCGCTGGCTCGTACCGAGTCCGGCTCGGATAGGTCGCCGACCACCAGCCAGTGTGACCCGCCGATTCTCTGCAGTGCATCGATTAGCCGCCCCCCGCGCGCTTCGTCGCGCGCCACGAGGATGGTGTCGATGCCCCTACGGGCGAACTCGGCCGCAGTAGCCGCGCCCAACATGCCAGTCGCACCGGTGATCACTACCGAGTTCCCGGCGTCGCGTGTCATGATCGCCTCCGTTCATCGCGATATCCTATACTGTCAATGTTGAGACTTACTCAATTGTTATAGTATTACTCTACACTATTGGAGTCAGGTATGCCAGAGCCATCCGGCGCCGCCCAGCGCCTGGCCGACCTGTTCTCGGTCTTCGCACCGGCGTTCCTCAAGTGGCAGTACGCCGGCGTGCTGGTACCCGGGATGACCTACCCGCGGATGCGCCTCATCCATGTCATCGCCGAGGACGGGCCTCAGATCATGTCGGCGCTGCGTGACCGCCTTGGCGTATCCGCCCGCAACATCACCGTCCTGGTCGACGGACTGGAGAAGGAGGGGTTCGCCCGTCGAGTGCCGCACCCCACCGACCGGCGCGCCACCATCATCGAGCTCACCGACCGGGGCCGCGCCGCCCACCGCGGCGTCTACGCCGCCCACTCCGACCGCGCCGCGGCCCTGTTCGCCACCCTGAGTCCGACGGACCAACGCCACCTAAGCCGCATCCTGACCCGGCTCGCCGACGCCCTGGCCACGACCAGCGCCGCCGAGGGCGCACCCGTCGACATCGACCCGGCCGCCTTCCGGAGCCCCTCCGCGGCCGCGACGTAAGGCTTCAGGCGAGATGTAAAACGGAAGGCATCGTCAAGACCTGGTGTCCCGCGAACGTTGGAGGCGCGAGGAGAAGGTGATCATCGCGGACGGTGTTGTGCAGCTGATCAATGTTTGGCGCCGTACCTCCCGGCCAGGTCGACTCACAGGATCACCAGCGGACGGGCCACCTCCGGCTCCGGTCGCGATCACTCATCAGGCTCACGGTTGAGAACGATGAGCATCCCGGTGGCAACCCCAGAGATCATTCCTGCAACACCTACGATCGCGGCCGCGGTCGTGATCAGATCGGGAACGACGCCCGTCAAGCTGGCCAGGACCGCACCAGCCACGAGGCCGAGGCCGCCCAGAAGTGCTATCCAGCTTCGTCGGCCCTCTCGTCGCAACTCGTCACCGGCTGACCGCGGCACCCGTCAACGATGGCCAAATCCACCTCTGGAACATGGTGGACCTGGTGAGGTGCGCTGGTGGCTGCGCCGGTCGTGGTGGGCTGACTGAAACCTTCCTTGACCCTGACCTGCGGGGGCAGGCACTCTGAGGAAGACGCGCAGCCTGGCAACGGCTCAATGGATCGAGGTGCAGTGCGGATCAGCATTATCGGCGCGGGCCCAACCGGCTTGTTTCTCGCCGCCACGTTGACGCTGCGCGACCACCGCGTCACTCTGGTCGACCGTGATCCCGGACCCACCCCGGATGGCGTCTGGCGACGCCGCGGGGTGATGCAGTTCCACCATGCTCACCTCTTCCGGCGTCAGTGTGCGGAGGTTCTGCAGACCCACCTGCCTGTCGCATACCAGGCGTGGCTTGAAGCTGGCGCGGAGCCCGTGCAGGTAACCCGGTCGGATGGCACGGCGGCGATGGTCGCCACCCGATCGCGCCGTCAGACCTTCGAGACAGCGCTGCGCAGCACGGTTCTTGGCATGCCAGCGGTGACTTTCCATCGAGGACACGTGGACGCTGTCATTACAGATGGCGGCCGGGCGACGGGGGTCCAGGTCGCGAACAGCCAGATCGGCGCAGATCTCGTGATCGACGCCTCTGGACGGGCCGGTCGGGTGACCGATGGGCTCCGTCCCGCACCCAGCCTCGGGGGTAACTGCGGCATCGCCTACGTAGATCGCCAGTACCAGCTCTGGCCGGATGCTGAACCCGGTCCGCTGCTCAACGCGGCGGCCTGGCAAGGCGAATTCGACGGCTATCTGTCCATCCTTTTCCTGCATGAGCGGGGAATCTTCTCGGTCCTCCTCATCAGGCCGACGAGCGGCCGTGACCTCGTCGGGCTCCGTCACAACGAGGCCTTCGACGCGGCCTGCATCGCTATCCCGGTCCTCGCCGCGTGGACGGATCGGCAGCGCTCACGACCCCTCACCGACGTGCTTGCCGGCGGAACTCTCTACAACTATTACCGTCCCCAGACGGGTGCGGACGGCCGGCTCACCATGCCGGGGCTGGTCAGCGCTGGTGACGCCGTCTGCACCACCACTCCGAACTTCGGGCGCGGGATCACCACCAGCCTGCTGCAGGCCCAAGAGCTGGTGCGTCTGGTCGACGAGCACGGCGATGACGTCGAGGCAGTTGGCTATGCCTTCGACGACTGGTGCGCGACCGCGATGCGACCCTGGGTCGAGGACCACGTCGCGATGGATGATGACATGCGCCGCCGTTGGGAGGGCGGGGACATCGATGTGACGAAGCACCTGCCCTCAAACCTGATCTTGGCGGCCGCCGAGGCTGACCCAGCGATCGCCTCGGCGATAGGCCCATACCTGCAGATGGCCGCTGGTCCGTCCAGCCTGGACGGTGTCGAGGCGCGCGCCCGGGCGGTCTACGCATCGGGCTGGCGACCCAGCCTGGCAGCGGGCCCCAGCCGCCGCGAACTCGCCGAGCTGGTGGAGCGCATCACCCGCTCGAAATAGCCGGAACGTCGAGGTTTGTGTCGGCTCAAAGCGGCGGATCCGTTGTGCAACTCAAAGATGGTGATCTGGGCAATCTTCGGCGACGGCGACGGCGACGGAGGCGAGCAGCTCTTCGAACTCCTCGCTGCTCATTGCCATCGACGCTCCGCGAGGGAACATCACAAAGCGGTATCTGACGTCGCTCCACAGGCTGGTTCCGCGACCGCCGGTTACAGACAGATAACTCTTGTTTGCTGGGAGTCGACACTTCTCCCACTCGCCTTCGTGACCGGCCTCGCGCTGTTACGTTGCTGCGGCCTCAGAGGCCAAACGGGTGGCCTTTGACGCGGGGACTTCTCGGGGGAATTCATGCGCGTTGCTCGACTCGTACGCCAGACCGGCCGGGCGGTAGCCCTCGCCGGATGCGTTGCGCTGGCCGGCTTTGCAGCCCCGGCGGCGTTTGCGGACCCGCCCGGGAACAACGGCACGATCAAGATCGACGACGTGCAGTTTGACGACCATCCAAACAACGAGCCCCACGTCGGGTGCACGTTCCAGGTCGATTTCTACGGCTTCGACGAGGGCAACCTCAGTGCCAAGGTGACCTTCGAGTCGCAGCCGCCCACGCCAACCGGCCCCGCTCAGCTCCTACTGGAGGACACTGTTTTCATAGGTGAGGACGACAACTCCGGCGGGGGCAGCAAAGAAGGGCTCGATGCATCAGAGACCTACGCCCTGGACTTCACCGGGATTGAACCGCATCCGCAGCAAGGTTTCCACGTCAAGCTGACGATCAACGCCGACGGTTCACAGGGAGCGGACGTCAAGCACAAGGTGTTCTGGGTTAAGGGATGCTTGTCGCCGACGCCCACACCGACGCCCACGAAGACGCCGACCGCCAAGCCGACGCCCACACCGACGCCCACGAAGACGCCGACCGCCAAGCCGACGCCTACCGAGACGCCGACGTCTAAGCCAACACCCACGAAGACGCCGACGGCCAAGCCGTCAGCTGAGACCCCGGCGCCTGTGCCCACCGCGGTGCCTGCAGGTGCGGATTCCGCCGGCGGCGGTTCGGGGGCCGGGCTCTTCGGTCTGGTGCTGGCCACCACTGGGGCGGCCGCCGGAACCGCGGTGATTGTGCGCCGTCGCTTCCTGCATGACTCCTGAAACCAGATCCCGCCCGGCTGGCCGGGCACATCGAGGGCCCGCACGGTTCATTGCCGCGCTGGCCCTCGTGGCCGTCACAGCTGCGTGCAGCTCCGGCCACGACGATGTCACTGCAGCCAAGCCCACACCCGCGCCGTCGTCGGCGATGGCAGCGTCGCCGAACGTCGCCGAGGGGTCTCCAGAACCGACAGCCATTCAATCCGAGTCGATAGCGGTTCAAACAGGTGGCATCGACGGGCCGTATACCCTGCGCATCCCGCGAATCGATGTTGAAGCCCCAATCGTGCCCATCCAGAGCAACGAGGAACGGATACTCGAACCTCCACGAGACCCCAGCGTCGCCGGATGGTGGAGCGACGGCGCCGCCCCTGGCGAACCGCAAGGATCGACGGTTCTGGTCGGGCACACGGTACGTAACAAGGGCGGAGGGGTCTTCGACGACATCGGGGATTTGACCCGCGGCGATGCCATCAAGGTCGAAGGATCTCACTCCACGTTGACCTACCGCGTACAGTCCATCGACGTGCTGTCGAAGGAGGAAGTCGCTCGCAACGCCGAGGAGATCTTCGCCCAAACCGGGGGTGGCCGGCTGGTCGTCATCACCTGCGGCGATTGGGACGGCACAGAGTGGCGGTCCAACGTCGTGACCATCGCAGCGCCCGTCCGATAGGGATCTTGGCGCTACCTCGTTCTCAATGGAGTCCCGCAAGAGGGAGAGGTCGCTGTCAACGCTCCCGGTGCCAGAGGCCGTTCGCTCGACTTACAGGAGACGCGCGACCGCCTGCTCTGGCGAGTTTCTACGTCGCCGCGCGATGCCGGCGAACAGGGTCAGAAGTCTCGCAAGAGCCATCCCAGTGTGCGGCGAAGCAGCTCCACGTGACCAGCGCTTTCGTAGGACCGGGTGTCGTGGCCGAGCCCGTCGTAGACCACTCGCGCGACTCCGGATTCCCGCGCCCAGACGATCGGGTGCAGCTGGCCGGCGGTGTAGTGCTCGCACACAATCGTGATGTCGGGGTTGGTGTGGAGGTTGCTGTAACGCTCATCGAAAACGGTGAAGTCGGCCAGACCGCGGACGATTGGATGAGCGCTGGGGCGCACGACGATGCTGGCAAGACTCAGCTCTGGATGCATTGTGCGCCCTCGCACCCAGTGTCCACCGAGTATCTGCGACCACCCGGACATGGTCGTCAGTGATGTAGCGCTGACGTGGACACCGAGCAGTGCACCGCCCCGCTGCAGATGGTGATCGAGTCCCCGTTCCGCGGCATTGATGTAGGCCTGGGGCCGGGCTTCTCGAGGGTTTCCGATATTGACGACGATCAGGTCGGGCTCGCCCGGTTCGGCCAGAGTTTGCTCCACGGCTTCGCTGACCCTCACGTCATGACCGAGACTGGAGATGATGTTGGCAACGCGCCGTGAGGTGTCGGCAAAGGGATGCCAGGGGTCGCTGTAGGAGCCGGCTCCGCTGATGATCAAGGCTTCAGCCATGGTCACGATCTTCTGCTCCGAACCGAGGGCGAAGAGGCCTGCTTCGGGGCGGGCGCGGCTCACTTTGCGCATGTGTATCCATGTCACGCAGCCAGTGGCGATACTGCGGGCTCCACTGTCACCGCACAGGTTCCTTGAGCTCGCGGTGCGCGATTTTGCCGCTGGCGGTGAGCGGCAGATGGTCCTGGAAGTGGATCCGTGCGGGGATCTTGTACGCCGCGATGCGTTCGGCAAGGAAGTCGGTCAGCTCCCCTGCGGAAACGGCCTTTCCGGGTCGAGTCACGACGAATGCGACGGGAACCTCACCCTCGTTCGGATCTGGTGCGCCGACTACGGCCGACATCGCCACTGCGGGGTGCACGTCGAGCGCCGATTCAACTTCCCCAGGGGTGATCTTGGACGTGCGGCGCACGATGAGCTCCTTCATCCGTCCGACGAACCACCAGACACCGTCAGAATCCTGCTGTCCCAGGTCGCCGGTGTGCAGCCAGCCGCCCGCCATCGTCATGGCCGTGAGCGGCTCGTCCTCCCAGTAGCCGTGCATCACCATCGGCCCCCGCACGAGCAGTTCGCCCGTCGTCTCGTCGATACGGACCTGCACTCCTGCGACCGGAGCGCCCACACATCCGTTCCGCTCCAGCCGGGGCTCACGGACGACGGTGAGCCAGATGGCTTCGGTCAGGCCCCAGCCCACGGCGATGGGGAGTCCGGCGATCTCGAGGAACTCCTTCTGCAGCGTGGTGGGTACCGTGTCGCCTCCGGTGTAGACACCGCGCAGCGAGGAGAACCAGTCGCGGCGCGCGCCGGGTGCGCGTACAACTTGGGCGAGCACGTCAATGTGGGTGCAGACGAGCGTCGGACGGTACTCGATGAGGCCCGCGACGTAGCGCTCGACATCGAATCCCTCGTGCAGGGAGACTGTGCCGCCCGCCATCAGTGTGGTGAACGTGGCGATGAACCCGCTGACGTGCACCAGAGGCTCGAAGACCTGCACAACATCCGACGCGTTCACGTTGCCCAGCGCCTCCGAGGTACTGGTGAGCATCGCGAGCGCGGAGACTTGGCTGTGGACGACGCCCTTGGGGGCACCCGTGGAACCCGAGGTGAAGAACAGGACGGCCGGTGCGTCGGGCGGCGGCGGCGCCTCGGGCGAGTCGAGCGGCTCTCTTCGCAGGAGCGATTCCAAGGGCTCGTATCGGTCGCCGCCCACCACCAGGACCCGGACCCCGTTGAGGACCTGGGGATCGACGCGGTCCAGCCCGTCCAATCGGTCCGCCTGTGCCACGATCCACCGCGGGCGTGCGCGGCGCAGCACGGCCTCGATCTCCGGCGGTGCGTACCGGGAGTTGAGCGGGGTGGCAACCGCCCCCGCCTCGAAACACGCGAGATAGGCCAGCACGGCTTCTGGTCCGTTGGGCAGCATGAGCGCTACCCGCTCGCCAGCCAGCCGGTCGGCGCTCATAGCCAAGGCCAGCGCACGGGCACACATGGCCAGCTCGGCGTAGCTCCAGGTGCGGCCGGCGTGCACCAGACCGCTCCGGGCGCCTGCCGAGGAGGCGTGTGCTGCGATGAGTCGGGCCAGCGCGGTGGCGGGGCCGGGCTTCTGCAGAGATTCGGGCATTGGACCTCACTTCGCGTGGTGGCTAGCGATCCTTTGGTCGCACGAGTTCTAGCGACCAAGGGATCGCTAGATGATGTGGACTTCGCTGAGCGCTTCAGCATCGCGGAACCGGTCTGCCCTGAATGGGTGCGGATCCATGAACGAATCGCGTTCCAGGAACAAGTCGGTGACCAGCTCACCCACGGCAGGGGCTTGCAGAAAACCGTGTCCGGAGAATCCCGTCGCGTACAGGAAGTTCCTCGGAGCCGGGGCTCTGCCGATCAAAGCATTGTGATCGGGGGTGTTCTCGTAGAGGCCGGCCCAGCCCCCCTTCAGCTTCGCGCCCGCAAGCGACGGGGCGACGATGGCCGCGGCCTCGTCGAAGGCCGGCACCCACTCGTAGGAGAACTCCCGCCCAAAGCCAGGACTCTGGCCGGCATCGGAAATCCCCAGCAACAGGCCATCTCCGGCGTTGTGGAAGTACAAGGTGCTTCCCAGATCGAGGGTGAACGGCACCGTGGGCATAGGCTGCATCAGCGGTCCGGTGAAGCCGATCTGCCTTCGGACCGGAACGACGGGCAAAAAGACCCCTGCCATCTCACCAATGCGCTGCGACCAGGCCCCGGCGGCGCAGATCACGGTGTCGGTCCTCAGCACGCCGCGGCTCGTGCGGATTGCCGTGACCTTGCCGTCGTAGGTATCGATGGCAGTGACTTCTGTCTGTTCGCTGAAGACGACTCCCATGCTGCGAGCCGCATCGGCATAGCCGTGGACGACCTGGGCCGGCTGGGCGTAGCCATCTCGCGGCGAAAACGACGCGCCGAGGAGAACCGATGGGTCGATGAAAGGGTTGAGTTGAACGGCTCGCACCGGGTCCACGATCTCCGACGAGCCGCCGAGGCGGTTCTGCAGTTCCGTTGATGCATCGACCGCGGCGAGCTCGTTCTCGGTCCGGCAAAGGAACAGGTATCCGACCTGCCGAAGGCCGATGTCGACCCCGAATTCGGCTCCGAATCGCTCGTACGCTTCGAGGCTGCGTTGCGCCAACACGATGTTGCCAGGATCGGAGAACGTTGCCCTGACCCCGCCCAACGGCTTCGCCGAGGATCCAGATCCGAGCAAGTCTCGTTCAATGACCACGATGCTGCCGACCCCGCTTCGTGCCAAGTGCAACGCCGTGCTGACACCCATGGCGCCGCCGCCGATGATCGTTACCGAGGCGTCCGGAGGCAGCGGCTCGGGTGGCAGGTACACGTCCTCACCTCAGTCGGTGAGTCACTGCCGCATGAATGGGTACCGGTAGTCGGTTGCCGGCACGAATGTCTCTTTGATCGTCCGGGGCGACACCCAGCGAAGAAGATTGAGCACCGAACCTGCCTTGTCGTTGGTGCCACTTGCCCGCGCACCGCCGAACGGCTGCTGACCGACGACTGCACCGGTGGGCTTGTCGTTGATGTAGAAGTTCCCGGCGGCGAAGCGCAGCACGTCCATCGCTTCGACGACGGCAGATCGATCGGCAGCGATGATCGAGCCGGTCAGCCCGTACGCGCCGATTGCCGCCGACTCGCGCAGTACTTTGTCGTACTCGCCGTCCTCGTAGACGAACACCCCGAGAATCGGACCGAAGTACTCGGTGGTGAATACCTCGTGGTCCGGGTCGTCGGCCACCACGATGGTCGGCCGGACGAAGTAGCCCTCGCTATCGTCGGCGGCGCCGCCAGCCACGATGTCTACGCCCTCCTCACCTCGGACTCGGTCGACGACGCCGCTCAGCTTGGCGAAGGACCGGTCGTCGATCACCGCGCTCATGAAGTTGCGGAAGTCGGTGACATCACCCATGCGGATCCCCTCGACCTCGTCCACCAGCTCATTGCGGAGTCGCGACCACACGGACTTGGGGATATATGCCCGAGACGCCGCAGAGCACTTCTGCCCCTGATACTCGAACGCACCCCTGATCAGAGCTACCCGCAGGACGTCGACGTCTGCCGACGGGTGGGCCACCACGAAGTCCTTGCCGCCAGTCTCGCCGACCAGTCGCGGGTAGGCCCGGTAGGTCCGGAGGTTGCGGGCAACGGCGTCCCACAGGTGACCGAAGACTGCAGTTGATCCAGTGAAGTGAATGCCGGCGAGCCCGGGGTCGGGAACGGCAACTTCACTGATCGCCTCGCCGCGACCGGTCACCATGTTGATCACTCCGGGAGGCAACCCGGCAGCCTCGAGCAGCTGCATCGTGAAGTGTGCCGACAGCTGTTGGGTCGGTGCCGGCTTCCAGACAACGGTGTTGCCCATCAAGGCTGGTGCTGTGGGCAGGTTCCCGGCGATGGCTGTGAAGTTGAAGGGGGTGATTGCCAGCACGAAGCCCTCGAGGGGACGGTGGTCGAGGCGGTTCCAGACACCGGGCCCGCTGAGTGGCTGCTCTTCGAGGATCTGCCGCGCGAAGCCAACGTTGAACCGCCAAAAGTCAGCCATCTCGCACGCCGAGTCGATCTCCGCCTGGTAAGCAGTCTTGCTCTGGCCGAGCATCGTGGCCGCGTTGAGCGTGGCTCGCCATGGTCCGGACAGCAGGTCCGCCGCCTTGAGGAAGATTGCCGCACGGTCGTCAAAGGACATGCGCTGCCAAGAAGCCGCGGCGGCTGCAGCAGCATCGATTGCTAGCCGTACGTCGTCAGCGGTCGCGTTGGCCAAAGTGCCGAGCTTTGCCTGTCGCCGGTGCGGCTGAACGACATCGATTGGCTCGCCACCGCCCAGCCGGTGCTCGCCGCCGACTGCCATTGTCAGCTCGACATGCTCCGCCGCCATCTGCTTCAGCCGAGCCTCGAGCTCGGTCCGCTCGGCACTGCCCGGCGCGTAATCCAAGACCGGTTCGTTGACTGGAGGCGGTACGTTCGTGATGGCGTCCATCGCGCTCCTCTTCCCTTTATTCGAAGCGAATTCCCAAATCCCGGCCGGATTCAGCGACCGACGGCGGCTCTCAGGAAAAACAGCAGGTTGGCGGGCCGCTCCGCCATACGCCGCATGAGATACGGATACCAGGCCGAGCCGAACGGGATGTACACCCCGACCCGATAGCCCCTGTCTGCCAGGTCGTGCTGCCGATCCCGCCGAATGCCGTACAGCAATTGGATCTCGAAGTCGCGCTGCCCTAGACCCAGCCGGTTCGCCGCCTTGATCGCGAAGTCGATGCACGCGTCGTCATGGGTTCCGAAGGCGGGAAGTTTGCCGTGTTTCAGCAGCCACTCGCTCAGGTGCTGGTACTCGGCGGTGATCTCCTTCTTGGACCGCAGCGCTCGATCGATCGGCTCCGCGTACGCGCCCTTGACCAGCCGGATCCTGGGCTGGAGTGCCGCCAACGAGTCGAGGTCTTCGGGCGTACGGCGTAGGCAGGCCTGCATGGCCAGCCGGGTGTCCGGATGCGTGGCCGCCGCGTCTCGGTACACCTCGATCGTGTCCCCGACGACATCGCTTTGCTCCATGTCGATCTCGACACCGACGCCGACGTCCTGGCCCCGGTCAAGTACGGTGGCCAGGTTGGTCACGCATGCTTCGCGGTCGATCAAGAGGCCGAGTTGAGTTAGCTTCAAGGACACGGTCGCGTCGATCCCACGGTCGGCGATGGTCTCGACTGCCTGGAGATATTGCTTAGTCGCCTCACTAGCACCCGTGAGGTCGGTGACTGCCTCGCCGAGCAGGTCGAGAACCCCCCGGATCCCTTGGCCATTCAGCTGAACCGCTGCCGCAACCCCATCCTCGAGGGCGGGACCGGCGACATAGCGGTGCACCATCTTCGCGGCCAACGAATTGGTGTTGGCGATATTTTCGAGCCTGCTGTTCCCTCCCGCCCAGACGAGCAGCCGGTTAACCATTGGCCCTCCTTGATCAGCGGTCGGTTGTGATCAAGATCCATGTGGTCGCCGGTCCGACGCTCGACCAGCCCACAAGGCTGACGCTATCGCACCCAACTGACCGGCTACGAGGGCGCTGCAGGCGGTCATTTTCCTGCGGAGACGGCCCAGCAGTGCTCTAGAGATAGTCAATCCACCCCGAGTAGCGTGTCGACTAGGCGCAGCCCAACACGACGTCGCTCCCACCAGGAGGATGCAATGGCCCATGGTTCGGACGGTCAACTCGGGAAGGGTCTGAGGCAACGACACCTGGCCATGATCGCCATCGGTGGCGTGATCGGAGCCGGGCTGTTCGTCGGATCTGGCGCAGTCATCGCTGAGGTCGGACCGGCCGCTTTCATCACCTATGCACTCACGGGTGTGTTGATCATCATGGTGATGCGCATGCTCGGGGAGATGGCCGCATCAAATCCCGCGACCGGGTCGTTCGCCGATTACGCGCGTCAGTCGCTCGGCGGTTGGGCTGGCTTCTCCGTCGGCTGGCTCTATTGGTACTTCTGGGTGATCGTCGTGGGCTTTGAGGCGGTCGCCGGCGCGGGCATTCTGCAACGTTGGATCAAGGTTCCGCTCTGGGTGCTCTCCTTGATCTTGATGGCCTTGATGACGGCCACGAACCTGTACTCGGTCCGCTCCTATGGGGAGTTCGAGTATTGGTTCGCTGGGGTGAAGGTGGTCACCATCGTGATCTTCATCGTTCTCGGCACCTTGTTCGTCCTCGGCCTGTGGCCGGGCAAGGATCTGGACTTCTCCAACCTCACCGCGCATGGTGGGTTTTTCCCACACGGGGTAGGTGCCCTGTTCTCCGGCATCGTGGTCGTGATCTTTTCGATGGTCGGCGCCGAGATCGCTACGATCGCGGCAGCGGAATCGGAGGAGCCGGAGCGGGCGATCGTCAGGGCGACCAACTCAGTGGTGCTGCGGGTGATCGTGTTCTTCGTCGGGTCGATCTTCTTGCTTGCGACGATCCTGCCCTGGAACTCCGCCGAGCTCGGGGAGTCTCCCTACGTCGCAGCGTTCGAGCAGATGAATATCGGCTTTGCTGCCGAGGTCATGAACTTCGTCGTGTTGACGGCGGTTCTGTCCTGCCTTAACTCAGGGCTCTATACGGCCTCTCGCATGTTGTTCGTGCTCGCTGCTCGCAATGAAGCACCGGAGCGGCTGCTCAAGCTGAACCGGAAGGGCGTGCCAGCGTGGGCGATCCTTAGCTCGACCGTGGTGGGTTTCCTTTGTGTCATCGCAGCGGCCATCTCGCCTAAAGGCGTCTTCCTCTTCCTCCTCAACTCCTCCGGCGCGATTATCTTGTTCGTCTACCTGCTCATCTGCTTGTCTCAGCTGCGCATGCGCCGCATGGTTCCGCCAGAAAAGCTCATCGTGAAGATGTGGTTCTACCCGGTGTTGACGGTGCTGACTGCCCTTGCCATCGTGGCGGTCCTGATTGCCATGGGTCTCGGCGCGGAAACCCGGTCGCAGCTGGTGCTCAGCCTGCTCGCCTGGGCCGTGGTTCTGGTCGTATATGCGCTGCGCCGGCGCGTGATCGGGGACGCGCATACTTCCGACCACGGTGTGGAGGCGGAGCAAAGCGCGGATCCTTGGATGCACGAGCACATCTCCGGTGCCGAGGTGGAGGTGGACGCGGCAGTCGGTGAGGGCCCGTTGAGTCCGGAGCTCATCCGCCGAGCTCGTGAGGAAGGCTATGCAAACGAAGCCCCATGACGGCTGACCAGCTCTGATCGACCTCTTGTCCAGCATCGCCATCGCGAAGTTCCTGCTCGATTGAGGGGAGCGCATCGATGCTTGTCGCAGTAGCGAGCCATGGGGCCATGGGGCATATCTATCCTCTGCTGGGCTTCGCCGATGCGCTGCGGGCAGCTGATCACGATGTGATCATTCTGACCGGCTCGAACCTGGTGCCGTGGCTCACCGACCTGGGGTACGCCGCGGAGCCGGTGGGCGAAACTCTCGGGTGGGGAGTTGATCAGGTGCAGTCGAGGTTCCCTGAGCTGACCACCAGCATGCCCGCCGAGCAAGCCTGGCGGTTGGACGCCGAGCTGTTCGCTGACGCGCTGCCCCGAGCTATGGCGCCCGCCCTGGTCGCGGCGTTCCAGTCGCGCCGACCGGACCTGGTGCTGTACGAGTCGACCAACCTCGGCGCTGTGCTCGCAGCGGCCGAACTCGGTATCCCGGCGGTGTGTGTTGATTTGTGGGCCGTGGGCCGCTGGCACGTCGAGCCCGCCGAGTTGGAGCAGCGGGTACGCGCCGTGTGGGCTGAGCGCTCAGAGCTCCCCCTGACCCTCGACCCGTTGCTGGGCCGGGCGCATCTGGATCCCGCGCCAGCATCGCTCCGCAATCCGGCCGCGACTGGAGGCGACAGCATCAGGCTGCCTACGCGCCAGATCGTGTGGGGCGACCCGGGGACATCGCTCACGCCCTGGTTGACTCGCCACCATTCCCGACCGGTCGTCTACCTCACGTTGGGCACGGTCGGCTGGGGGACGGTTGACCTGCTAGGCGACGCCCTAGCTGGACTGACCGAGCTTCCGGTGGATGTTCTGGTCGCCATCGGATCCTATTTCGATCCGTCCCAGCTCGGCCCGCTGCCCGATTCGGTTCGGGTGGAGCGCTTCGTCCGTCAAGATCTTGTGCTGCCCGAGGTCGACATCGCAGTGCATCACGGCGGCAGCGGCACGCTGCTCGCTGCTGCCGCCGAGGGTGTGCCGCAGCTGGCGATGCCGATGGGAGCCGACCAGTTCCAGAATGCCGATGCACTGGCCGCCAGCGGGGCGGGACTGGCTTTGCCGCAAGGTGGCGTCACAGCGGCGGCTGTCCGAGATGGCGTACGACGGCTGATGGAGGACCCGAGCCATCGCGCGGCCGCGAACCGGATACGCGGCGAGATCCGCGCCCTGCCGACGCCGGCCGACCGCATCGACGATCTGATGGCGCTGGTGACCTGACGTCCCGGCTCTTGCTGACCCCAGTTATGGGGACAGGTAAAAGGCGACAAAGGTGTCCTCCGGGAGCTACCGCATTACCTGCATGTGCTGGTTGAGCCCGCAACGACCCGACCGTCGAGTCCTGCCGGTGCCGCTTCGATGACTTACTTCTTCACAGTGGGACGGTCTTGCAGGAACTCGACGATGCGCGTACCCACGAAGTTGGGTTCGTCGACGCTCATGACATGGCCGGCGTTCGGCAAGACTTCGATCTCGCACCCGGCGATGTAGCGCTGGGCGCGTTTTTTGGCCGGCGCAACGTCTCCGACCAACCCATCCTTGCCGCCAAGGAACAGCAACGTCGGCGTCGTGATCTTTCGAAGCTTCCTAGCCGAAAGGTGGAACGGCTGACCGACTCGAGCTTTGGTGTATCCCATGATCCGCATCCACGGACGGAACCCGCGGTTCACCGCCTCGCCTTCACCTAACGATCGAGTGATGATCTTGTCAAGCTTGGCTGCGGTCGGCCGCAGTCGCTGAGACAGGAACGGGCCCAGAACGGAAAGGGTGGCCCGCCACGGTGCCAAACCCATCGGTCCGAGCAGCGCCAAGCGTCGCAGCCGATCCGGCCGGTAAATGGCGTGGTTCATCGCGATCCAGCCACCCATTGACCCGGCCACGATGTCGGCCCTCGTGATATCCAGATTTGCGAACACGTCGTCGAGCCATGCGCTGTAGTCGCGACCCCGTTTGGGGTACCGGTCTGGATCGGTCAATTCGCTCTTGCCGATGTCGCCGATCGTGTCGAGCGCGTATGTCCGCCAGTGCTCGCTTAAGACCCTCATGATCGACGACCAAACGAAGCCCCCGACACCCATCGGATGGAGAAGCACCAGCGGCGGCGACGCAGGGTCCCCGCTCGCGATGACGTGTGTCTTGCCGTAGCGCGTAGCGACGGAAAACGTCTCGAATGGGACCGGCCAATGCCGAATCGCCTCGTTATAGATTTCCATCAATTTGGACCGGTTTTCTGCCGTCACAAAAACCGGCAATTCCATCTTCTTCGTAGCCTTGGCGCGTGTATCGGTGCCGGACATGCCAACCTCCCGCCCCTCTATATACCGATGGCGTCGACCCGGCGCCTTCGGGGTCCGATCAGATTCCGCCGCTCGGTTAGCGTTGAATTCTTGAAGCTGATCACCCGGGCGGCCCACCGCCATGTCGCGGTCGACGGCACCGTTCTGTGGCGTTGGCTCAGTGAACCGCGGGGACACCTGAGGCGGTAGAGCCGAAAGTCCCAACCCGAAGATCAACACGCCTAGCCGCTCCGCTCAGGTCCGAAGGGACTGCTCGCCAAGGCGCAGCTGGGAATCGGTTGATGATCAAGCCAGGGTTTGTTCAGCGCCTCTGAGGTATTGACTGAGTCAACCGGCCGCCTGGCGCGCTTCGCCTTCGATTGGTACCGCGCGGCCTGCTGAATCCGCCGTCCAGGTCTCGTGCTCGCCAAATCATCGATCTGTCGACGAAGCTCAGCCGGCAGCCGAGTGCCCTCGATCCATGCGCGTACGGTGCTGGCACGGAGATCAGGCAGAGCCGCAAGCCAGCCGTGACCAGCGGCAGGGACCACTCGCGCCTGCGACGCAGGCTCGCCAGTGCCGCGTTCGCCGCATGCATATCCCCAAGCTCTCCCTCCCCGCTAATCAGCAACATGGCATCTGGCTGCGCAGCACATCGTGGAGGCGGGATCTTGGGCATCCGCAAAGGCTCGTCGAAACGTTCGAGGATCGACGGCCCGGATTCCTGCAGCGAAGCTGGGTAGGTTCTTCGGCGGCACCCCAAGAGAGCACGACCTGGCCTTTGGATCACTATGCGCCGGTGCAGAAAGTGCGAGATCAGCGCCACGCTCGCCTTCAAGAGCGGCGCAACCCGGCTAGGGACGATCGCCGCATCATCGGTCACAGCCCGCTCGATTCGCGAGGCGTGCTGCGCCATGCGCGAGGAGAAGGTATGTCATTTCCCCGCCAAGGGAGAGACCGACGACGTGCGCGCGCCCATTAGCCGCTCGGCGCTCAATGAGTGCTGTTGCGGCGTCACGCCCCAGCGCTGATCCGTGGCCCTGGCTCATGACGGTCTCCGCGATCGACGGAGCTGAAGCGCTGGTGCTTCTTATTGCTCTGCGCGGGAAGGCAGTCGATAAGCCAGGTGGCTGGGCGTTCGTTGCCGCCGATGCCGGCAGCGCGGCGGCATTGATCACTCGCATCGGCCACCTGCGCCGGTTGACAGCTCGAGGGGTCGCAACACGATGAGGCTGCGCCCGCGCAACGCTGGCATCGAATTCTCGTGCAAGATGACCCTGCTCGAAGATCACCAGAGCCCGTAGATAGGGCCGATCAAATAGAAAGTCACCAACCCGATCGTGTTATTGAAGCCGTGTCCGAGCACAGCGGCCCACAGCGTTCGAAATCGCCATTTGAGCGCGCTGAAAAAGAGGGCATCGAGGAAAGTGAGAACGACACCAATCACACCCTGTTCGGTGTGGGCTAGCGCGAACAGACCAGAAGAAATGCCGACAGCCAACACAGTCCCTGCTCGGCCTTTCCCGAACACTTCACTGATCCGGGTTGGAAGGTAGCCGCGGTACGCAGTCTCCTCACCGAGGGCCGCCAGTGTCCAGGTGAGGCCGAGCAAGATCAACAGCATGGTCAAGTTGCCCTGCAGGTTCTCGAACTGACTCAGATTCTGCCGCTGACCGGTCAGATGATTCAGGATCGGCATCGTGAGACCCAGTTGCACCAGATCCCAGCCGCTGGTCAGCACGAAAACGGCGACGACCATTCGGCCCGGCCGCTGAATCCGCCGGAAGCCGAGCGAGCTCGGCCCGGTCCGGCGGATGGCCAACGAAATCGACGCCAAAAGCAAGATCACGATGGTGGTCAGTGACAAGTCGAATGCCACCACCAGAGCGGAAAGCACCACTTCGCCCAGCGCGAACAGGCGCCAGGTTCTTCCGGCCTCTCTTGGTTGCTCAGTGCGTTGATCAGCACTGCGCGCGGCCATGCCGCCATCGTCAACCATCGCGTGAGCTCTCCCGGCCTTCGATCGAGGTGCACCTCACTGCCGATTTGACCTTCCTCTGTGCCTCAATTCCAGGGACATAGGTCCTGGTGCTGTATGACGGAATTACCCGACTGGCAGTTTGGTGGCCATCTGTGGGCTTCGTGCTTGCTCGGGTTGTGACAACTGTGCCGTAGCCAAGTGCCTCGCACTGGACGTCCGACCGCGTTGCTGACAGCCCTGTGCGGCATCTTTGCCTTGCTCGCTGCCATCAGCTCTCTGACCGGCCTACTTGTGGTGGGAGTTCCTGGACGGCACGTCGTCACCAGCGCCCGGGGGCGGTCGTAACGGCGCATGGGCGCAGAATCGACTGGTTCCGCTTTATGCGGCTGCCGCCAGTCTGGCTGGGTTCGCGCTGGTCGTTGTTGCGCGCAGGATGTATTCGACTGGCATTGTTGGGCCTTTACCTGACCGGCCTGGACGAACTGCGCTGGCAACTTACCACTAGCAGTGGGCATCGCTAAGTATGCGTCGATCTCGCTTGCCATCTGCCGCTGGTAAACAATGCGACCAGCAGTTGTACGGCCGCGCCTAGCCCGACCAAGCCGACGAGCGTTCCAACCACAGCGATCATCGATCAACACATCCCTCGTCCATCAGGAGCTTGATCAGCGAGGTTATTCACTCTCGCCAATACGTCGTCTCGCAAAATCTTTGCTGCTTTCTGCGGTTCTTCGAATATAGGGCTATGGGCCGACCGTTCGAACGTATAGAACCCCTTCAGCGGGGCTTTCAGCTGCTCGAAGTAGCTTTTAGCCAGAGTATAAGAGCACGTGTAGTCGTAGACACCATGCAGGAAATAGATCGGTAAAGCCAGCTCTGTCAGACTTTCCGCAAGGTTTGTAGCCACCATCTCGTTCCAAAGAGCGCTCACCCCGTAGGAAAACTTTCCCCGCCACATCTTGACTTTCTCACGCAGGGTGTATTGCGGGCTTTTCAGGGACGGCAACACGATGCCAGTAACCACAGAGTTAATGTCGCGTGTTGTGCCAATGCCCAGGCTGTGCATCGCCCTGTCCCGCACCGCTAGGTATGCGTCCGGCGTTCCACTGGTGATGCTTGGTGGTGCCGCCTGGAGTTTCCGCATCATTCTACTGTTGCCAGCCTGTTGAAACCGCTCGAGCATATGCTCGTAGGCTAATCGCTCAGACTCCAACTGATTGACCATCTGAGCTATGCCAATGTACGCATAATAAAGATTCGGGGCCCGGGCAGCGGCTTGCAGTCCGAAGAAGGACCCACCGGAATGCGCCATAAGATAGATCTTCTCTGCACTGAAAGTGTGCTGCACATAGTCGGTTACTGACAGCGTGTCGGAGATAAACTGCTCGACCGTCATGGTGTTGCGAGGAATTCCACGGCTGTATGAAAGTCCGGCGCCGCGCTGTTCCCACCAAACCACCGTGAAATCGTCTTCAAAACTTATCGGGTAGCGTTCGGTAAGGAAGTATTCCGGCACGCCCCCGTGAAGATAGAGCAAGACCGGATTTGTGGCGTTCTTGCCTCGGATGAACATGCCTTGGCGCACGCCGTTGATATCGACAAAAGACTTTCGAGAGATGCTTCCCGGCAGCAGCCGACCATCCTCCTCCACGAATGGCGTCGGTCTCCCACGACTAATCAACACAATCCATCCCAGTTCCCGATCTAGCGCATATCTGTCTTTGTCAGTTCACGTCCAGCCGACGAGCTGCCTTGGCCCAACGCTCCGCTCGGTGCACGACCTAGTGCCGTGGAACCCAAATCTCTTTACGCTTCGCGCCGCCCAGGCACGCACCTCGCGGCGTTCTCCTCGGTCGACATACGACCCGGTATCCCTCCCTCGTCGGCCTTGCGATGCACGCACCTGAACGACGCCAAGCGCAAAGGAACTTGGGTTCCACGACACTAGTGCTGCTGCCGACAGCACTCTTCGAGCTGTCGGCTCGCGCGCAGGACGGCGTTTCTGCAGTGACCTTGCTTAGGAGACGAGTGCTTATGCCAAAGACCCCCTCTCTTATCGCGTCGTAGAGGTTCTTTATGGCCTTGGACGCGCTGTCGATGAGGACAAATCGGTGCGGCGTACCCGAAAGGCCCCAACCACGTGGTCATCGTCGACGATGTCGACATCTTTCTACCGGTCGAGCGCGAGCTCGGCGGGACCCGCGATACTAAGATTCGGGCGTTCCAAACTCAGGCCCCTCCAGCCGGGCAACGGTATCTTCGCTAACGCCCCAGAACCCGCGGCGTTCAGGTTCATGATGTCAGCACCCTAGCCGCTGGCCCGGCCTGTTCGTCTGACTCATCCGCGCCGATCCTACGAACGGTCGCCTTCGACCACGATGTCGTGGATGGCGCTCCGGAAGCGCGGTTCGTGGATCGACCCATAGAGCTCATCGGATGCGCACGGGCCGGAGGAGGCGCGGCAATACGCTCCTGCTCCGGACGGTATAGATCGCTGAGCGCGGGCCAGTGCACCTGACTCGACGCGGGACGAATGCGCCTAGCCATACTCCTGACGACTGATCCAAAGTGACCTTGGAGGTGAAGAAATGAAGATCACCATCGGGTACGAGAGCAACGGCAACACCCATGAGTCGGCGAGGGTGTGCACTGTGCCGTCCCGGGTTAAGTACGAAACCTCTCGTCCTCTCAATGGTGTCCGAGACGTAAGAGAACCAGCAGACGGTTCGGCTCGACGGCAGAAGCCCGCCACGCGCCCACCCGGTCGTAACATCCCGAGCCGTCCAGCAAACATCGCCCACGTGCAGCCTTGGCAAGTCGGCCAAGATCACGTTGGTGCTCGGTTTTTGCCGTGTCGATCCCACGGCCGGACGGGCTCTGGGATGCGGCGATGGTGGTGGTGGCTCGGGTTGCCCCCAGGTGGGGTTATCGATCAGCCCCGTCTCCGCGGAGCTCTCGTCGCGCTTCCTGCTCAGCCGCACCAGACTGCCGCCAGGCCGGATGCAGTGGTCCGTAAAGCGAGGTTGCGACGTCCGAGACGACCGCAAGGCCTTCCCGGATTCGCCCTTCCACCGTCATGTCGACTGCGGATGCGGCTCCGGACGGATTCCTCATACAAACTGGTCAGGACGGCCGCTGGTTGATGATCCGACGTGTTGGCCAGGTGTGCCGATAGAAGACGGGGGTGCCTGCTGCGGAACACCGCCAGCCTGCGGCAAGGCACTCGCCTCCTCTTTGGCTTTGACCCCGTCCGGGCCCGCGATGACGTACGCGACCGTGGCGATGAATACCAGGCCCAGCAGGCCAACGACAAGCAGCACGACAAACCAGGTCTTATCCGGCAGCTGCGCTGTGTTTAGCACCGCACCAATCCAGGCCACGAAGTGCGCCACGGCGGCGACCAACAACAGCAACACCGCCAGCGCGATCAAGCCGAGTAGGGTCCACGACAAGACGCCGGACTTGATTCCGGTCACATCGGGTCCGCTCATGATGAAGATGTCGTTGCTGATCGCCAGGGCAAATGTGATGCCCATCAACACCAACCCAGCAACCAGCCCGATAAGGCTGCCCCAAAACAGCTTGACGACTGTTGATTTGGTCATATTGATTACCTCCGAATTCCAGCCTGCCCGCTTGCCTATGAAAAAGGGAGGGACCATGGTCCTTAATCACTCAGCCGGACGCCCACTGTGTTAGTCGTGGTGACCCTATGCTCGGCCGGCCCAGGACCAACGTCTCTGACTCGCCATTCCAACTCCGGATAGCGTCGAGATGGAGTCCTTCTTTGGGAGGCAAGATGACCACCACTCCACGGCATTCGGCTGACGACCTAACACGGCACGGCGAAATGTCCATGCGATCACTGGGGCCGTTCTTTGCAATCGCCTTCGGCCTCGCCTGGGGCCTCCTTGCGCTGATGATCCTCTTCACGAGCCAGATTGAGGCGGCATTCGGTCCGGTGAGCGGCACGAATCCGCTCTTCATCTTGGCCGTGTACTCGCCTGGTATCGCGGCCGTCCTGCTGGTTTGGTGGCACTACGGCACCAAAGGCTTGATCCGCTTCTTCCGTCGGCTCACGCTATGGCGAATGCCGCTTGGTTGGTGGGCGTTCTTGCTCATCGGGATACCTGCGGTGAAGTACCTGGGCGCCGTGATCAACGGCACGATCGGCGATCCGGTCCCGTTCTCTCCCTGGTACACGCTGCTGCCAATGTTGGCGATCACTTTGTTCATTGGTCCCGTTGGAGAGGAATTCGGCTGGCGGGGCGTCGCGCTGCCACTGCTACAGCGTCGGTTCGCCCCGCTCTGGGCCTCGCTGATTCTTGGAACCATCTGGGGTGTCTGGCATTTGCCGGCTTTCGTTCTGGGCGGTACTCCGCAGAGCGCGTGGTCCTTCGGTCCCTACGTACTCGGCGTCCTGGCCCTGGGCGTGATCGTCACTCCAATGTTCAACGCCGCTCGTGGCAGCATCCTGATCCCCATCTTGTTCCACTTCCAGATGAACCTGCCAATCTGGCCCGAGGCGCAGCCCTGGGAGAACTATCTCTTTGCAGGAGTTGCCGTGATCGTCGTCATCATTGAGCGCAAGTCAATCCTGCGCCGCGGCGAGGGCGTGACGGAGATCCTGGCACCCGGCGGGCAAGGCGCAGCCAGGTTCGGGTCCAGTTCGCCGGTCAGACAGACCGGATAGCCGGCTGCGATGTTGTCGATGTCATCAAAGTCAATCCTGTCTGTCGAGGAGCACGGCGGCCGGGTCTCTGGTGGGCCCTTCGAAGGGCTCAGTGCACATGTGCGATGAGCCTGTCCAAGCCGGACGACGGTTAGACGTCGGCGCCCTAGAGGGTGGACTGGTTATCGGTAGCTGTCATGCCAGCTGTGATCGGAGAGGGCTTGAATCCCTTGACGATCAGGTAGACACCCAGCGAGAACTCCCACACCGCGATCGGGATTGCGAGGATTCCGCTGACTGGGGACACCCGGTCCAAGAGGCCGAACACCGTGGCGGCGGCCGAAGCAACCAGCAGGGCCGCCCCGATCAATCCCAGCAGGGGAAGAGCCCGCGGCACCAGCCGTGACTGGTAGAGCAAGGAGCCGAGGAGCAGGGCGTTTACGGCCGGAATGAGGCCTTGTCCGAGGACGAAGATGCGGTCATAGAAGGCGACGAGCGCATGGCCGGCGACCAACCCATCTGCTCCGGCTCCGGCCTGCCGCAGGGTTACCGCTGTCAGCAGGCTCGCGACGCCCACGAAAATTGTGGCGGCTTCCAGTACCCGCGCGCCGACGAAGCCCAGCGCGCGAGCTTCGCCCTGTCTCTTTACCACGGGGTAGAGGACGACGGCGGTGCCGATACCGGCGAGGGCCACGATGATCTCCAGCACGCCGCCGAGGAGGACGGGTGTGTCCGGACCAGGGCCGACCATGTAGTTCGGATCGTGCACCGCACCGTAGAGGGCGAGAGTCGGGATCGAGACAAAGGTGATCACGTAGAACACGCCCGCGACTAGGGCGGTCTTCCTCAGTGGCTCCATCGGGACTCCTTTCGCTGCGGTGGTCGCTCGTGTGGGTTTAGTGGTGGTGGTCATGTCATTCTCCTTGTGTCGATTGGTGAGCACTTATCGAGGTGCGATGGGTACGTCGGGCTGGTCGGGTTCGCTTCGAGTGACCGAAATCAGTGGCAGGCCGATGTCGCGCACTCTCTGGAGCAGGCCATGGAGTGCTGCCTGGTCGGCGACAAGGCCAGAGATGACGGTGGTGCCGTCGCTCTTTTGGGCAAGGCTCAGTCCGTCAAACCAGGCGGCCCATCGGGGAGCCATGTGTCCCTTGAGGCGGATTTCGTACTGTCCGGGGTTGTGGTCGCCGGTCGGTGTTTCCGTCATGGCGCTCCCTTCCTGTCGCTTTGCCTGGATGGATCTCAGCCGGCGTTGGGACGTTCATTGCATTGATCGAAAGCTACGAGGGGATGTGGTGAGCGAGCATCACCACATGTGGTGATTGATGTGGTGATTTAGCGATCGCGACTGGCCGTCGAGTTCGATCGCTCCGCCGACAACGGAGGTCGTCTCCTAAACTCTCAGCACATGCACTTCGCCAACAGCGTGAACATTCGGCGGCCGCCAAGCGAGGTCTTCGCCTTCCTCGTCGACCCGGCCAATATCCCAAAGTGGAACTACGCCATCGATTCGGCCCGCCAGGTCAGCCCAGGTCCGGTCGGCATTGGAACACGGATCCAACAGAAGCGGTCAGTTCCGCGGCCGACCACTGAGGAGCTCGTGATCACCGAGTTGGTGCCCGACCGCCGCATGGTCCTTGAGGGCGACATCGGTCCCCTCTCGGGAACACTCATCTATCAGATCGAAAGGGTGCCGGAAGGAACCAGGCTGACCAACACCGCTGATCTATCCGGTCGCGGGCCGTTGCGATTGCTCGCCCCATTGGCCGCCAATCGGGTACGCGATGCGGTGGCCGCCAACCTCGGCAAGCTCCGCGACCTGCTCGAGTCATCGGCCTAGGGACTGCGGGCGTCGCGAGCGACGGTGGATCGGGTCGTCGGTCGCGTGTTTCGCGACAACAAATCGAGTTCTTGAGCCAGGCGTACCGCTGCCCGACGATTGTTCCTGTTGTCAGCGATGGTTGCGGTGTGGGGCTCTATCGTGAACGTGCCGGCCACGGCCCCGCGCGGATGGTGCGGTAGGAATTCCTCCCACCTTGCTGATCGTCGATCTGTTTGACCCGGGCGAGCCTCGGCCCCCTCGGCCCTTGAGTTTTATCCTCGCAGGTCAGGTGTCGAGCCTGATTGCCCGGCGTTGACTGAATCTGTACGACCGTAAGGTGTGAGCCAATGGATGCAGTAGCCGCGCTCGGTCCCGCGTTCTTAGTGGTCAATACCGCGTCGCGCCGTGGCGCCGACGCGTTCCCGGCCGCGGTGGAAGCGCTCCCCAGGTACGGCGTTGACCTCGGCACGGCCCGCGCGGTCACCGATCCGTCGACCTTCCCCGACGTTGTCAGAGAGGCCTTGATGTCCGGGGCCCGGCTCGTGGTCGTCGGTGGTGGGGACGGCACCATCAGCTGCGCGGCCGGCGTCCTGGCTGAGCTTTCCAAACCGGACCACGCCGTGCTTGGCGTACTGCCGCTGGGCACCGCCAACGACTTCGCGCGGAGCCTCGACATCCCCAAGGGGGTCGAGGCCGCGAGTCAGGTACTGGCAACGGGCAAGATCGTCGACATCGATGTGGCCCGCGCTAACGCAGCGCCCTTCCTGAACCTCGCCTCGATAGGTCTGTCAGTGAGGGTGACGCGCGCCCTGAAGCCAGGCCTCAAGCGACTCTTCGGTCCGGCGGCGTACCCGTACGCCGCCTTCATCGCCTTCCGCCAGCACCGTCCGTTCAGCGCATGGCTGGAATTTCCCGCCGGCGACTTCGACCGTATTGAGCTCGACGATCTTCTGCAGGTCGGGATCGGCAACGGACGGCACTATGGCGGCGGCGCCACGGTGGCGCCCAGCGCCAGCATCGACGACCACGTCCTCAACGTCTTCGCGATCAAGAAGGGCAGACTGCAGGATCACGTGAGTATCGCCAGTCTGCTCAGGAGCGGCAGGTTCATCGAGCACGAGAAGGTCCGGCACTTCACCACAACCGAGGTCGTCGTAGGCACCGACAGCGACCAGCCGGTCAACCTCGACGGAGAGATCGCCACGACAACACCGAGCCTGTTCTCCGTCCAACCCAACGCCATCGACGTGGTCGTTCCGCAGCACGTCACCGATGTTCGCCGCGAGCAAGAGTAGCGGTATCGGCGTAGCGACCCCGGACACTAGGGTCGAGTCATGATCAGGGTTTGCTTCGCCGGCATTACCGGCTGGACAGCGCCGACGATCGTGGCTGCGATCGACGCGGCGGATGACCTTAGCTTGACCTGTGGGGTGGCCCGGTCCGCCGCGGGGCGGACACTGGCCGACGCGACAGCCTCCGGAAGCGACGGATTCATCTACTCCTCAGTGTCGGAGGCGTTGCAATCCGCGGAGGTCGATGTGCTCGTCGACTACACCAGTGCCGCCGCAGTCAAGGAGAACGTGTTGACCGCCGTACGAGCCGGAGTGCATGTCGTCGTCGGTTCGAGTGGGCTGACCGCCGACGACTACGCCGAGCTCGACCGTCTCGCCCGCGACCGAGATGTGGGTGTGGTTGCGGCGGGCAACTTCTCGATCATGGCCGCGATCCTGAAGCGGGCCGCGGCGTTGGCTGCCGAACATCTGAACCACTGGGAGATCATCGACTACGCCAGCGCCGACAAGCCGGATGTGCCCAGCGGCACCTCACGAGAACTCGCCGAGACCCTGGCAGAGGTCCGTGCGCCACAGTCCGCGGTGCCCCTATCGCAACTGGGCGGCCCGGTCGAGGCACGCGGTGCTGAGGTGGCCGGCACCCGCATCCACTCGGTGCGGCTGCCCAGCTTCGTGGTGACCACGGAGATCGTCTTCGGTGGCACCGGGGAGCGGCTGGTGATGCGCCATGATCCGGGCGAAAGCCCCGATCCGTACGCGGGCGGCACGCTTCTTGCGATCCGGAAGGTCGCGGACGTTCCCGGCGTGCGCCGAGGATTGGACTCCTTGTTGATCGACGCAGCCACCGATCTCTGAAGCGTCCGCGCGACTGGTTGCCCGTCCGCAGTGATCAACTTGCTTCTGGGGTTATGACCTCGACATCGTTCTCGGCCAACGCATGGAGGAGCTCAGACGGTGGGCTCGAGTCTGTGACCAGGTAGTTGGCACTCCCAAGCTCGGAGATCTGAGCGAAAAGCCGTCGACCGAACTTGGATGAGTCGGCCAAGATCGCGACTCGTGCTGCGCGTGACATCATCTCCCGCATCATGGCCGCTTCTCCTACGTTGCTCGTTGAGTAGCCGGCGTCAACCGAAACGGCGCCGACGCCAATTAGCGCGAGATCGCAGCGGATGTCGAGCTCGGCGCCGCCGGCCACCCGGAGACTAACGGGGCCGATGGTGGCGAGTGTGATCGAGCGGACTGCCCCTCCGAAAACGTACAAGTCTCGGATGGCTGAGGGCGACAACGCCGGGGGCACGAGCAGATTGTTCGTGGCCACTGTGAGATCCCGGTGACTGTGTAGGTGGCGGGCGAGCGCGAGTGTGGTCGTCCCGCCATTGATCATGATCGTGGACCCATCCTCGACCAAAGACGCGGCGCGTGCCGCGATCCTCTCCTTCTCGGCTTCCTGCAGATTGAGCCGCACGTCCACCGCTCGGTCGACTCGGGACACCGTCGAGAGGCTGACGGCCCCGCCGTAGGTGCGGACCAGGACACCTTCGGCGCTGAGCTGATCCAGGTCCCTGCGGATCGTGTCGATCGACACGCCGAAGCGCTCGGCAAGCGCGCCGACGGTCACCTGTCCGGTCTCAGCCACGTACGCCGCCAGTCGGGCCTTCCGTCCGGCGGGCAAGTGCCGCGGTCTGTCCTGAGTGTCAACATTCACATTCACAGGAATCTGCTCCTGTCCTGCCGCGCTTTGCATCGCAACATGCCAGATCACCTCATCAAGACCGGCTTAGATCAGCAGAGTACAGCACGAGATGCAAGACTTCCCCCGAACGCCGTCCCAGCCCGCATGCTGCCGTGTTTCGCACCACCGTCCGGCCCCTTTGATGTCTACTGGTGCGGTTCTACGCCAATGTATGCCGATTTGTAATTGATATTGCGGCACTACTCCTTGCGGTGCTCACGTGACGGACGTTAGAATCGCGCAGACATGCACAGCACGCTAGGAGTCTGGCGACAAAGGAGAGAGGACATGACTGGAGGCAGCACCAGGGTTCAGAGCCGGTTGAGGCGGCTACTCGGAGTGGTCACGGCGGCGATGCTGGCTGTCGCGGCTGTGGGTTGTGGCACTGGCAGTGGCGAGGGATCCGCCGGCTCGAGCGAGCCAGGAGGGCAAGTCACGCTGGAATTCGCGCAGTGGTGGGCACCGGAGCTACCCGAAGGCGCATTTCAGGAGCTCATGACGCAGTTCGAATCCCAAAACCCCAACATCAAGGTGAAGCTGTTGAGTGGTCCCTACGCATCGACCAAGCAGCAGCTGGTGTCCGGGGCGGCGTCGAAGACTCTGCCCGACGTCGTGGGCCTAGACGGTGCCTGGGTGAATGACTTCGCCAAGCAGGGTGCTATTACCGACCTCTCCGCGCTTATGGCGGAGGCGAAGTATGACGAAAGCCAGCTGGCCAGCCAGATCAAGGTGGACGGGAAGACCTACATGATTCCCGTGGTCAACTTCGTCTACCCGCTCTTCGTGAACAAGGACCTGTCGTCGAAAGCGGGCGTCAAGGCAGTTCCAGACAACCGCTCGGAGTTCCTCGATGCGGCAAAGAAGATCAGCGCGCTGGGCGGCAACGTCAAAGGCTGGGCCTTGCCACTCGACACCGCAGTACCGAACGGCATTCAAAACGACGTGATGTCGTGGCTGTGGGCATCTGGAGGCAGCATGCTCACTCCAGACGGCAAGCCCAACCTCACCAGCCCTCCGGTGAAGAGCACTGTGGAGTATGTCAAGAGCCTGAACGATGCGGACGTCATCGCGCCCGGTTCGCTGACCATGAAAGAGCAGGACAAGGTCGAGAAGTTCACCGCCGGGCAGGTAGGCATGATGATCGACTCCTTGGCTCACATCAATCTGATCAAGAAGAACAGCCCCAACCTGGACTTCACGGTGGCGCCGATCCCAGCTGAGGACAGTTACACCGGCAAGCGGGGACTTCCCTACGCGTCTTGGGGCATTGGCATCGCGGATTCGTCCGAACACAAGGCGGAGGCGTTCAAGCTGGTCGACTTCTTGATGAGCCCCCAGGTGAACGCCCAGCTGAGCACGTTGGCGAACGGTTTCCCGGGCAACAACACCGCTGAGCCGGACTTCAGCAAGAGTGATCCGCTGTTCAAGACGGCCTTTGATATCTACAAGAAGGGATACCCCGCGAACGAGTTTGTGGGGCTGCCGAAGTCCGAAGAGCTGATGCGTACCTTCGATGAGAATCTCCAGCTCGTGCTCACTGGCAAGCAGAGTGTCGACGACGCTCTCAATAAGACGCAACAGTCCTGGGCGTCTGTGATCTGAGGCCTTCCCTCACCTCCGTGGGGCCGCGCTGGATCGCCGGTGCGGCCCCCTATCCAAGGAGATACTCGATGGGACCCGCGCACACCGACCGCACGGTCTTACCCGAAGCCGCGACACTGGAGGCGGAGACCTCGACACCTCCGGCACGGGACAGGAGACGACCCTTTGCCCTGAGGAGTCTCGCGCCATACGGCTATATCTCGCCGACGATGCTCCTGATCTTTGTCCTGCTGGTGATCCCCATCGTCATGGTGCTGAGCTACTCGTTTCAAGACAACGTCATCGTCCAGAAGAATCCCGTCTTCGCCGGCCTGGCAAATTACACCAAAGTGCTCACCGACCCCGTGTTCTGGACAGCGATCCAGAACACTTTTATCTTCATCACCCTCAGCACCATCGCCCACCTCGTCCTAGGGCTCGCCTTTGCAATGATGCTCAACACCGGTTTGTTGGGTGGATTGACTAAAGCCATCTTCCGCGTGGTCTACATCCTGCCGTGGCTGTTCACGATCGCAGTGGTGGCAGTCATCTGGCGACTCATGCTGGATCCGTTCGGTGTGGTCAACTACATCCTCACGAGCTTCGGCATCCTCCAGACTGAGGTCAACTGGCTCGCCTCGCCGAGCACCGCGCTGTGGGCGCTGACCTTCATCAACATCTGGTCTGGATACCCGTTCTTCATGATCAGCCTGCTAGCGGGGCTGCAGGGGATCTCAGCCGATCTTTACGAGGCAGCCGCTGTCGACGGCGCCAACCCCATCCAGCAGTTCTTCAACATCACGATCCCACAGCTGAAACCGGTTCTGATCAGTATGGCCGTGCTGGATCTGATTTGGACATCCCAGCAGTTCGCACTCATCTGGCTGACCACCGGCGGCGGGCCACTTAATGTCACGGAGATGCTGAGCACCTACACCTACAAGCAGGCCTTCAGCAGTTACGAGTTCGCCACCGCGTCCGCCAGCGCTGTGATCATCCTGCTCCTCACGATGATCTTGGCGTTCTTCTATGTGCGCCAGCTGAAGGAGAGGTGATCATGATGGCGACTCGACAGGCGCGGCGCCGCCTCAGCATGAAGATCGCTGTCATCGTAGGTCTCTGCCTCGGGGCGGTCTTTGCTGGCTTCCCAGTCGTGTGGATGCTGTCGACATCATTCAAGACGAATGGCGAGGTCTTCCAGGTTCCTCCGAGGCTCATCACAGAGAACTTCTCATTCGACGCCTACTGGAAGATCCTGACCGATCCGACTCAGCTGAGGTTCTTCCTGAACAGCTACATCGTGGCGCTCTGGGTGACGGCATTGACGCTGCTCGCTGGAATACTCGCCGGCTATGGCTTCAGCCGGTACGAATTCCGGCTCAAGCGGTTCATCAATGTCGCTATTGTCAGTGTCCAGGCGGTGCCGCCGATCACACTCATCATTCCGTACTTCGGCCTCGTTGTGGCCCTCGGCCTGTACAACACCTATGGGGGCCTGATCCTCACCCACATGGTGTTCACGCTGCCGTACGCGATCATCATGACGACGGCGTACTTCAACACCTTGCCACGTGAGCTTGACGAATCCGTCAAGGTGGATGGGGGCAGCGGATGGACGGCCCTGTGGCGGATCCTGGTGCCGATCTCGGTTCCCGGGCTCATCGCGGTCGGCATCTACACCTTCATGATCTCCTGGAACGAATACCTCTTCGCCCTGACCCTGACCAGGACAGACGACATGCGAACCGTTCCCATCGGCATCCAGCTCCTGATGGGCCAGCACTCCTATGAGTGGAACCAGATGATGGCGATGAGCATCCTCGGCTCCATTCCGGTGCTCATCTTGTTCCTGTTATTCCAACGGCGGTTCATCGGCGGGCTCACATCCGGCGCGGTCAAGAGCTGATCACAACTTCGACCAGTCAAAGGAGAAAAGGCAATGCTGACAACCGGCAAGGTGATCTTGGACATGGCACACGAACACAGCTTCGCGGTGCCCGCCTTCAACATCAGCGATTACGCGATGTTCCTCGGCATCATCGACATTAGCGAGGAGAAGAATGCCCCAGTGATTCTGGGTATCCATCCTGACGAGGTGCAACACGTCGGTGTGGAGATGATCACCGCTGTCACGCAACGAGCTCACCGCTCCTCCGTGCCGATCGCAATCCACTGGGACCATGGGGCGAGCTATGAGCAGATCCTGAGCGCAATACGTAGCGGCTTCACCTCGGTGATGATCGACGGCTCGATGCTGCCGTTCGAAGAAAACATCGCCATCTCCAAGAAGGTGGTTCATGCTGCCCACGCTGTGGGACTCTCAGTAGAGGGTGAGCTGGGCACCATCGGCAAGACCGACGACGAAGCTGAAGACGGCAGCGACGCCATCATTTACACCAATCCGGACGATGCGCTCGCATTCGTGGAATCGACGGCAGTGGACAGTCTCGCAGTCGCCATCGGCACCTACCATGGCATCTACCCCAAGACACTGAAGCCGGAGCTCAAGCTTGATCTGCTCAAGCAGATCAAGGACAAGGTCGACATCCCTCTGGTACTACACGGCGGTTCGAACAACCCCGAGGATGAGATCGTCGAGGCAGTCAAACTTGGGATCAACAAGATCAACATCTCCAGTGACATCAAGGTGGCGTATCACATGAAGATGCGGGAGGTACTGGCCGATAAGAGCCTCCGCGAGCCGCTTGTCATCCAACCGCCCTGCATCGAGGCGATGAAGGTGGTGGCCGGACAGAAGATCGACCTCTTCGACACTGCCGGCAAAGCATCCCTGTACTGACGTGGCTCCACGCGTCGTGTTGGGGCTGGGAGGCTGCGTCGACTACGAGCTGAAGTTGTCCTCATCAACGCTGCAGCAACTAATCACGGAATACGGCATTCGCGACACGGAGCTCGGTTTGTCGGTCCCGGTGACCGATGAGCGCAACCTCATCATCTCGTTGCTCGCGCACATGAAGCGCGGTGCCGGAGGCGAGTACTTTGCCGCCTCCTCTGAGACCTTGCGCGGATTCGCGCTCCGGTTTCCCAGGCGGGCGAGCCTTGGTGGCACGTCGGTCCGGGCGGCGCTCGCGATGAGCAGGCTGGGAGTGCCCTGCACGCTGCACCTCGTTAGCCTCAACGACCATGTTCGCCGCTTGCTGCCCTCGTCATGCGACTACATCTCCAGCGCCCGCGAAGACACCCTCTATCCGCACCTCGTCGTACAGTACGACCAGGGCACCCGGGTGCAGGTCGGCGACATCGACGTGCAGACGCCATTCCCGAACAGGTTGATCTACGTCAACGACCCGGCGAACGCGTCACTGATGCTGAGCGAACAGCTGGGCTCTTTGCTTCGCGACGCCGCAGTCTTCCTGATCTCGGGATTCAACACACTGCGGGACCAAGATGTGCTCGACGAGCGCCTGACCACACTGAGAAGACACATGCAGCAGCTCCCGCCGGGAGCATTCGTCTACTACGAGGACGCGGCCTTCCATATGCCCACCTTTCGGAGGCGGGTGCGCAATGCGCTGCTCGATATCATCGACGTCTACAGCCTGAACGAGGACGAGATGCAGGCGGACCTGAGCCGGTCGGTTGACCTGCTGTCGGTGAACGAGGTGGAGCACGCCCTCGACTCCCTCAAGGCCCTCATCCCAGCTCCGATCTTGGTCGTGCATACGAAGTACTGGTCGTTGGCACTTGGTGAGACAGCCGGCGAGTACGCCGATGCGCTCCGCGAGGGCATCGTGCTCGCCTCGACTCGTTACAGCTATGGCGACGATTACACCGATGAGCAGTACGAGCTCACCCGTGGCCTGCCAGTCCGCCCGGAGGCCTTGTCGTTCGCCACCGCGCTCGAGGAGCGGATGGGCGCGGTCGTCCGCTGCGTACCTGGCTTCCGGCTTGAAGTCAGCCAGCCCACCACCGTCGGGCTTGGCGATTCCTTCGTGGGCGGCGTCCTTGCTTCGCTCGTACGAAGGAGGACAGCATTGTGGACGTAATTCTGCTTCCGTCCAACCGCCCGCCGGACCGCTTCTACCGGGGCGGCCGGAAGATCACGGACTTTCGGGGAGAGCCGCCCGCCGGCGACCGCGAGCCGGAGGACTGGGTCGCATCGACGACGACGCTTGCCGGCGAGCAGTCGCTCGGTGTCACGGTGCTGCCCGATGGTCGGTCTCTGAAAGCTGCGATCGAAGAGCAATCTGAGGCCTGGCTCGGGCGGGCACACATGGAGCGCTTCGGCGCCGACACCCGCCTGCTGGTGAAGTTATTGGATGCCGGTCAACGCCTGCCGGTCCATGCGCATCCGCACGCCTCGTTCGCAGCTGAGCACCTCGGCAGGGCGCATGGCAAAGCCGAGGCCTGGTACATCGTCGAAGGTGGAGAGGTCTACCTAGGCCTGAAACAAGACGTAACCGGCGACAACCTCAAGGCGCTGGTGATGAGCCAAGACGTCGGCACGATGCTGAGCTTGCTCCACCGAGTCTTGGTGTATCCGGGCGATGTGGTCTATGTGCCGCCCGGCGTTCTGCATGCGATCAATGAAGGCGTGTTCCTCGTCGAGCTGCAAGAGCCCGAGGATCTGTCGATTCTGTTGGAGTGGCGAGACTTCGAGTTGGACGGTGAACGTGACGGGCATCTCGGGCTGGGGTTCGATCTGGCGCTGGAAGCTGTCGAATGCCGACGCCGAAGTGGCGAGGAGGTCCAGCAGCTGATCCGTCCGGCTGGGCTCGGGTCCTCGGTCCTGCCGGAAGCGGCAGACCCGTACTTCCGGCTGGAGCGTGTCGTGCTGGACGGCGAAACGACCCTCGACCCGGGCTTCGCGGTCCTCGTGATGCTGACTGGTGAGGTCGCCCTCGAAGACGGACAAGCAGTGCATTTGAGACGCGGCACCACAGCAGTTGCGCCGAACGCAGTCGGACGACTCATGTTGCGCGGCCATGGTCAGCTGCTGGCCTGCCGGCCACCCCGTCTGCAGTGAATTGCCCTTCCGACGACTCGTGACTCGACTCGCTCGGGGGGCGAGGGCTGATAATCATTTGCCGTCCCGTACCGATGGCGCAATCCTCAGACGAAGCGCCTTCAGACGAAGCGACGAGGGAGGTGGGTCATGAGCACGATCAAACCCAGCGTGGCCGAGAAGTTCGCCGAGCATGTTCCCTACCATCGCCCGCTCGCCGACATCGAGAGAACCGCGGCCGACATGGGCAGCTCACCGACCGACAGCGGCACTGTCGAGATGATCGTTAGCCGACCGTCGACGGACGAGCGAAGGGTGCTCGAGGAAGGCGTGCTCGACGCGACCCATGGGCTTCGCGGGGATAGTTGGGAGAGCAGACTCACCAGCGCTTCCGACGGCAGGCCTGACCCGCTCCGGCAGGTCACCGTCATGAATAGCCGAGTACTCGCATCCATCGCGGGCCACCGTGATCGTTGGCAGCTTGCCGGTGATCAGCTGATTGTCGACCTCGACCTCTCAACCGACAGTCTGCCCGCAGGAACCCGACTGCAAATCGGCAAGGCGGTGATTGAGGTCACTGAGCCGCCGCACACCGGATGCGCGAAGTTCGCGGGCCGGTTCGGCGCGGACGCGTTGGCTTGGGCAAATGGCCACGCCGGCCGGCAGCAGCGGCGGCGCGGCATGCACGTTCGAGTGCTGGAGTCCGGCACCGTGCGCCCGGGCGACGCCATCCGCAAGCTTGCGTAAGGGGCCATTCCGTCAGGCGAGCGATCTGTTTCTGCCTAATCGCCCGGGCTCGCCGCGGCGTCGACTTCCGCTCTTCCGGGCTGCCAAGTCAGTGTTACGCGAACGACCCTATGGGGATGTCGCCTGCTGGCACGTACGTGCCGATCACAACTCCAGTGGTGGAGACCTTGCTGTCGACGAGCTTCAGTCCGGAGGGGACGGTGCCATCCGCAGAACAGTCGTTTGCCCGAACCGATGACAACGGGGAAGACCCACAGGCGGTACTCGTCGATGAGGTTGTTGCGCAACAGCGTCTGGATCAGGTTCGCGCTGCCATGCACCTGCAGCTCCGGCCCGTCTTCTTTCTTGAGCGCCGCAAGGCCGTCGGCGGCATCTCCCTCGATCAAGATCGAGTTACTCCACTCCAGCGTGGGACGATTTCGCGACGCAACGTATTTCGTCGCGTCGTTGAAGACCTTGGCGCCGGTCTCCTCCGGGGCGGTCGGCCAATACGCGGCCATGATGTCGTAGGTTTTGCGTCCGAGAACCATGGCGAACGGCTTGCTTGTCGCCTCGCCCATGACCTCACCCATCTGGTCGTCCCAGTAGTTCACCGACCAGCCACCGTGGGTGAAACCACCGTCGTCATCCTCACCCGGTCCGCCTGGAGCCTGCATCACGCCGTCAAGGGTCACGAACGTGCTCACGATCAGGTTTCTCATCTCTTGCGTCCCTTTCGATCGGATTTCGGGGCCCTGAAGTAGGCCCATCGCAGGATAAGACGGCCCAATGGAGCAAAACTCATCGGGACTGTAGAGGCGACCGCAAACGCCTCGCAGACAAGCTACCTAGTGCCTACTTATCCTGGCAGCAACTCAATGTCGCGATGTCGGCCCATCTGGGCGTACAACTCCGGTGAGCGGCCCTTCAGGCTGACCGCCGCGATGATTCCGCCGATTGCCGCGACAACGATCAAGGCGGGCAGGATCCAGCGAAGCGGGCTCTCCGGGTTGCCGATCATGAGACCAAACTGCGAAGCCGCGTAGATGGCTACAGCGGTCATCGCCACGCCGCCGACGATCGGCGCCACGACTGTGCGGAGCACATTGGAGTCGAGGTCCCGGTGGCCAGCGAAGAACGCCACAATCGCAAATGAGGCCAGGGCCATCAACACGATGATCGCCAAGGTGCCGAGCTGAGTCAGCCAGGTGAACAGTGCCAGGACCGGGTCTTGACCAGTGATCACGAAGATCAGGACCACGACGAAGGCCAAGATCGACTGGCTGAGCGAGCCAGCATGTGGGCTGAGGTGCTTGGTGTGGGTTCGCCCGAGACCGGCCGGGACCAGGCCTTCGCGGCCAAGCGCGTACAAGTACCGCGCCACAGCATTGTGGAAGGCCAGAAGGGCCGCGAACACGCTGGAGACGAACAACAGCGACATGACCGTGGTCAGCGCCGCGCCAATGTAGGTGCCACCAAGCACGAACAAGAACGCGATCGGATCGGGCTGGAGACTGCCCAGGTATTCCTGTAGACCGGCCGCGCCCTGGCCCTCCACCATGAGGTAGGTGGTGAGGGTGTAGAAGACGCCGATGGTCAGCACGGCGACGTAGGTTGCCCGCGGGACGGTGCGCTTGGGGTTCTTGGCCTCCTCGCTGTAGATCGTGGTCGCCTCAAAACCGATGAAGGCTGCGAAGTTGAATAGTAGGGCGATGGCTACCGAACCGCTGGTGAAGGCGGTCCAGGTGAAGGGAATCGCATTCAGTGGGGCAGTACCGCCTTGGCCGCCCTTGATCAAGATCGCCGCGTCGAGAATGAGCACGATCAAGAACTCCAGACTGACCAAGATCGAGAGCACCTTGACCGAAAGATCAACTTGCCGGTAGCCCAGCACCGCGATGATCGCCATCGCGACGAACGCGTAGACCCACCACGGCAGGTCGATACCGAGATTCTCGCTGAAGAATCCAGCGGCGGCGGCGGCGAACAAGCCATACAGGCCGATCTGCATGGCGTTATAGCCGAGCAGGGCGATGAACGCGGCGGCACCGCCCGCCGGTTGCCTCAGGCCGCGCGTGACGAAACTGTAGAAGGCTCCGGTGCTGGTGTGGTGGCGGGCCATCGCGGTGTAGCCAACAGCAAAGATCAGCAAGATCACGCTCACCACGACATATGCCAGGGGGATTCCCGGGCCGTTGCCGAGCAGCATGGCAACGGGGGCGCCGCCGGCCATTGCCGTGAGCGGGGCGGCGGCCGAGATCACAAAGAAGGCAACGGCGAACACCCCGAGGCGACCGTGCCGTAGCTGTTGAGCGTCGCGCCGAGCGATGTCGGATGTTGTCGAGGACTGATCCGCTGGCGGGAGTGAACTCGACGGGGTTTCCTGAGTCACGAGAGCTCCATTCTTTTCAATGCGTTCCAGAGGGCTGCGGCTTGCGTACGCCCCGGAACTCCCAGTCGCCGCCCTTGGCCGTGGACAAGACCTCTTCGGATTCGGTGGGTTGGGCGCCCACATCGGTGCGGATGGGCGTCGGTCCTTCGACGATGTAATTGCGGAGCGTGCCGAGACCCTCTACTTCCACCTCGACCACATCGCCCGGATAGACGGTGCGGGAGATCGCGGGCGTTCCGGACAGCAGGATGTCGCCCGGCTGCAGCGTGATGGTGCGCGCGATGTCGGCGACCAGGTAGTGCATGTCCCACTTCATCTCGTTGGTGTTGCCGTCCTGGCGCACATGTCCGTTCACGAGCGTTCGGATCTGCTTGCCATGGAAGTCCCAAACCTCCACCAGCCCCGGACCAACTGGGCACAACGTGTCGGCGCCCTTCACCCGAAGCATGGACCCGGAATCGGTATCGCGGAAATCGTGCAAGCCGTAGTCGTTGGCGATCGAATAACCGCGGATGTAGTCCCCGGCTTCGTCGGGCGAGATGTTCCTGGCGGTGCGGCCGATCACGATCGCAATCTCGCCTTCATAGTTCAACCACTTGCAGCCGAGAGGCCGAACGACCGCCGACTCGTGTGCGTTGAGCGCAGATACCGGCTTGTGAAAGTACGTCGGTGCCGGCGGCAGCGACACCATCATCTCCTCAACCCTGGAGGAGTAGTTCAGATGCACACAGATGATCTTGGAGGGCAGGGTCGGGGGCAGATGCACCGCTGCGTCGAGACCGACCGTGCGGCCATCGCCCGCGACCAGCTCATCGTCACGGCGTACGACATCGACGATGTTGCCATCCAGCAGGATCCGGCGCGTCTCGCGGAGAGGCATGGGGTTCTCCTTGGCGTGGTGTGTGGCCTCAGCCGGCTGCGGCCAGGTCGGGGCCCGCCATCTGCTGCTTGACATCGAGGTCTTCGGGCGTACGCCGCGGCCTGGAGAAGCCACCCTCGGGCCTATCGAACCAGTAGTGAACCTGGCCGGTCCCGATTGAGTTTTCGTACTCACCGTAGCGGCGGCCAGTGGCGGTGCAGTCACCCTCGCCAATGGCCCCGATCATCATCAGGTAATGCCCGAATCGCGCCTCCGGTCGGAACCGGTAGAACTCCGGCATGGTGTCCAGTACGCGGGCGTGATCGCCGGCCTCGAACCACTGCATGCGCTCGGCGTCGGCAGCGGCGGCCTCGGGCGTGAAGATGTGCTCGATCTCGGCAGCCTCGTGCTTGCGTAGTTGCCGCAGCGGCCAGAAGGTGTGGCTGAGCGCCCCGGACGCCAACAACACGACTTTGCGATCACTGTCGGCGATTCCATCGCCCAGCGCCCGTCCCAGCCGAAGGTTATCCTCAGTATCGGCGGTCTGGCACACGCCAATAGAGATCCATCTCTTATCCGGCAGGCCTTGTCCCAGGAATTCCCACAAATTGGTCGTGGCATAGAAGATCGGCAAATGATCATCGGCGATTGCGGTGATCCAGGTCCCATGATCGCTTGCCTTCGAGGCGATCATGTGCGCGAGTTCCGGGTCGCCGAGAAATTCGTACGGTCGCTCGGTCATCCCGCGCGGTAGCTCCTCGGAGGTGAAGAGGCCTTTGCGCCGTTCCTGCGCGGTGACCACGAACTCGACGGTCGTCGCCCAGTGCGAGTCCAGTACGACGACGGTGTCGTAGTCGAGGGTCTCGAACACCTCCTTGCGCAACTGCTGGAGGCCCGCCACCAGCGTGGTGTCCTCTCCGTTGTTCAATTCCCGGCGAGTCGCCTCCGGCAGCACGATCGTCGGGACGTGCGCGATCAGACCCGCGCCCACCACCTCGCCCATGATCATGTTCCTTTCGCTGTCGATGTCCCGTGATTGCGGTTCAGGTTCTCGTTGGTCGTGTTCCAGCCCGTGGGCGAGAACACGGTGTTCTTTATGTCGGAGTAGAAGTCGAAGGAGTAGATGCCGCCTTCGCGGCCGATTCCGGACTTGCCGTTGCCGCCGAAGGGTGCGCCGAGGTCGCGGACGAAGAAACAGTTGACCCAGACGGTTCCGGCATTGATCCGTGTGCTGACCCGTTCGGCACGATCCGGGTCCCCAGTGATCAGGGTCGCCGCGAGCCCGAACCGGGTGTTGTTGGCCATGTCGACGGCTTGCTCCTCTCCCGAGAAGGCCTGGATCGTCAGTACTGGGCCGAAGACCTCCTCGGTCAGAATCTCGCTGCCTGGCTCCGCCTCGACGAGGATCGTGGGTCGGTAGTAGAGATGTCCCAGCTCGTCGTTCGGTGAGCCGCCCAGAACGGCGCGGGCGCCGGCGGCCAGAGCGCGCCGTACGAAGCCGTCAACCCTCTCGAAGTGCTGCCGGCTGACCAGGCAGGACATGTCGGTAGCCTCATCGCGCGGGTCACCCTGTACGAGCGTCCTCGCCTTCGCCAGTACGGCTTCGGCGAATCGATCGGCGATCGAGTCTTCGACCAGAATCCGGAACGCGCCCAGACAGACCTGGCCCGAATTGTCGAACTGCTCGACCGCCAAGCTCACGGCCAGGTCGAAGTCGGAGTCTGCAAAGATCACGAGCGGCGACTTGCCGCCGAGCTCGAAGGACAGCGGCACAATATTGGGGGCCGCGGCCTTGGCGATCACACCGGCAGTCGGGACGGAGCCGGTGAACGCTAACCGACGGATACCTGGGTGCGCGGTGAGGGGCGCTCCGGCCTGGGCACCGGTGCCCTGAACGACGTTGAACACCCCGGCCGGCAGTCCAGCCTCGTGTGTGATGTCGGCTAGCAGGGACGCTGTCAGGGGAGCCCACTCGGGCGGCTTCGCGACGACGGTATTGCCGGCCGCGAGGGCGGGTCCGATGCGCCAGGTCGCGAGCATCAGCGGCGCATTCCACGGGGTGATGATCGCAGTTACGCCGGCTGGTTCATAGCTGACCCGTTCCCGGTGGCCACGGATCTCGCCTCCCGGATGATCAAGCTTTTCGGCGAAGTCGGCAAAGAATCGGAAGTTCATTCCGACCCTGGGCATCACGCTGCGCCGGTGTGACCGCAGCAGCGAGCCGTTGTCACGAGTCTCGACTCTGGCCAGATCCTCGGCGCGGGCATCGATTCCGTCCGCCACTTTGCAGAGGAGTTCAGCGCGCTCGCTCCTCGGCATCGCCGCCCAGCCATGGAAGGCCTGCTGGGCCGCCTGCACCGCAGCATCGACTTCCTTAGTGGAGCCGGCCGAGATTTCGGCAATCGGCTGCTCGTCGATGGGGGAGATGTCGGTGAAGGTCGCCCCCGATGCGACGCGTTCGCCGCCAATCCAATGGCGAGTGTCCACCTCTACACCCTCGACCGTCGCAGTCGTCATCCGCGCCCCTGTCTGTCGCTGAGGGTAGTCAATGGGTCGACAGCGGTTGACGTGCCGCAGGTCCGACCGGCTATCGTTAGGGCCCAAACGTATTTAAGTTCGATCGATTGGTCAACCCCCTGAAAGACTGGTTGAACGCGCATGGTTTCGGACCCGGTAGCGGCGACCGATTGGCGGCAACTTGCCGTCGCGACCAGCATTCCTGAGGGCATCTTCATCGGCGGTGAACGTCGCGCAGCGATAGATGGCTCGACTCGGGCGGTGAACGCCGCTCGGGACGGCTCGATGCTTGTCAAGCTGGCCTGGGCGCAGCCAGCTGACGCGGACGCCGCCGTGGCGGCGGCGCGTGAGGCTTTCGATCATGGTGCCTGGCCTCGGCTGCACCCACGAGCGCGCGGTGAGATTCTCCAGCACTTCGCCGGCTTGGTCGATGAGCATCGTAGCGAGATCGCCTTGCTGATCAGTCTGGAGATGGGGAAGCCCATTCGAGACGCGTACCAGATCGAACTGCGGGCCTTGATTCGCTGCCTTCGCTTCTACGGTGAGCTGGCCGACAAGGAATCAGGCGAGATCACGCCCACCGAAGAAGGCGAGCTCTCTCTGGTCACTCGAGAGCCGGCCGGGGTCGTCGCAGCGGTCGTTCCCTGGAACTTTCCGCTGACCCTGGGAGGATGGAAGTTTGCGCCTGCTCTCGCGTCAGGCTGCACCGTGGTGTTGAAGACCGCCGAGCAGTCACCTCTATCAATGCAGCGGGTCGCGGAGCTAGGCGTGATGGCGGGACTGCCGCCGGGTGCGTTCAATGTGCTCAGCGGGGACGGCGCGGTTGTCGGCCGGCATCTGGGAGAACATGCGGATGTCGACGTACTCACCTTCACCGGATCCACCGAAGTGGGCCGCCACTTCCTGCGCTATGCGGCAGACAGCAATCTCAAGCGGGTCTACCTCGAACTCGGCGGCAAGTCCCCGAACATCATCCTGGCCGATGCGCCCGACCTGGATGCGGCAGCAGATTCGGCGGCCTGGGCGATCTTCTTCAACTCCGGTGAGATGTGTACCGCAGGCTCCCGGTTGGTGGTCCACGTCGACGTGGCCGACAGGGTAGTGGAGCGCATCGTCGATACCTCAACGCAGTGGTTTCCCGCAGACCCTCTGCTGCCGGACACCAAAATGGGGCCACTGGTCGACGAACGCAGCCTGCAGCGCGTGCTCGGCCATCTCGATCGCGGACTTGCCGAAGGCGCCTCACTGCGGGTCGGTGGGCACCGGGTGCTCGCCGAGACTGGCGGTGCCTACCTCGAACCGACCGTGGTGACCGGGGCTGCTCCGGACAACCCCCTGGTGCGCGAGGAGATCTTCGGACCGGTGCTTGCCGTACAGGTGGTACGCGATGAAGCCGAGGCCGTGCGGGTCGCCGGGGACACGCCGTACGGTCTCGCGGCCGCCCTTTGGACCTCCGATCTCGGCACCGCGCATCGGGTATCACGGGCTCTGCGGGCGGGGACCGTGTGGGTCAATTGCTATGAGGAGGGAGACATGGCTGTCCCGTTCGGCGGCGTCAAGCTGTCGGGTTCCGGCCGGGACAAGTCTCGGCATGCGCTCCAGGAGTACACGAATCTGAAAACGACATGGATCCGATATGGCTGAGAAATCCTCGGTTGGCCGCCGCCCACTGATCGCCATCCCGGCCCGCTTCTCTCCGAATGCGACAGCCCTTCGGTTTGAGGCTGAGGTGACCGCCCGAGCCCTCATCGAGGCCGTTTTCGCGGCTGGCGGAGAGCCGGTGGTCGTCCACCCCTCTGCACCGGACCTCGTGATCGACGTCGACGCTGCTCGAGAGCGGATCTGGTTCGCGGATGGTGTATTGCTCCCGGGCGGTGGAGATGTCGCGGCCCGGTGGTCCGGCCAGCAGCCTCACCCGAACCAGTACGGAGTGGATGAGGAGCAGGACGCATTTGATCTTGCGGTGACGCGCGCCGCACTCGGCGACCACCTGCCGTTGCTGGCGATCTGCCGGGGCACTCAGATTGTCAATGTTGCGCTGGGAGGCGACCTCGTACAGGACATGGACGACACGGTCGGCAACCACCGGAACCGAGTTCATGATCTTGACGTCGACGAGACGTCCCCGCTGGGTGAGATCGTCGGGCGCCGAACCGCCGTCTCCTGCTACCACCACCAATGCATCGCCACGCTCGGAGCGGGGCTCACTCCGGCGGCGTACTCGGCTGACGGTGTCATCGAGGCGGTGACATTGCAAGATCATGCAGGCTGGTATCTCGGCGTCCAATGGCATCCCGAAGATTCGGCTGCAACTGATCCTGTCCAGGCCGAGGTGTTCCGTCATTTCGTTGCTGCCGCGGCTCTGCGCGCTCGAGAGGCGAGGTCGTCGGCGAGCGCCTCAGCTCAGGTCTGAGCGCTCAGCTCGCCTCCTCGCTCACGGCAACGCTGGGTTTGGTCTCGAGCTCGGTGACGATCGATCGCAGACTGTTGGTCAGCTGGGCCAGGCTTCTTGGCGACAGCCCCGCCACCACCTCGGCCTCCGCGGCGTTGAACACCGGATAGAGCTCTTTCATCAGATTCCGGCCTGCCGGCGTCAGCTCGAGGTGCACGAGGCGCCGGTCGGTCTCGCTGATGCGGCGTGTTATCAGTCCGCGCGCTTCGAGGGTCTTGACGACGCCGGTGAGCGTGGCCTTGGAGATTGCTGCATTCTCTGCGGCATGCCGGGTTTCCGCTCCGTCCCAGATCCACACCACCCAAAGCACCACAAAGCCTGTCCAGGTAAGTCCGTGCTCGCGCAGCACCGAGTTTGTCAGATGCACGCGTACGGCGTTCGCTGCGCGGTACAGGCTGGAGACCGCCGCCGCGGCAGGAAAGTTAACTGGTAGGTCGCTTACGTGTGCGCTCATCGCCTTCTCCGTTTCGGCGAGGGTGTGGCGATTAGGCATGACGGACATGCTAGTCACCAAGGGGCTAGGTGAGCGTCGCTAACGTCCGCCCGCCGTTCCAGACCACACCGACCTGGCGGTAGTAGCCGCCGATGATCTCGTCGACGCTGAGATTCGACAACTCCTCGGTGGGTGAATCAAACAGCCGCAGCTCTGCGTCGCCGCTCCACGCCGGACCCGCTTCGAAATCACTGGATCCCGACTCGATCAGTTCCGCGTACGCATCCGGTGCGCCGGAGGCGATGCCCGGCACAATCCGGTGGTGCGCCATTTTGTGCGAATTGACAAAGCCATTGGTCTCCGACCGCTCGCGCAACGTAAGCACCGCCTCGGCCAGGCGACGATCGCCAGCCGCAAGGGTGGCGCCAAACACCCCGCCAGGGCCGATCTGCGGCGCGCCGTGCGAGAAGGGATGCGGCCGGGTCTGCCACATGGAACCCAGCTTTTTCGGATAGCCCTGGTGAATGCCCCGGCCGATCGCGAAGTCCTTGTCCACCCAGATGTAGACGCAGCGCGAGAACGTCTCGCCCTGGAAGCTGCAGCGGACGACGACGAATGCTTCCTTGTATTGCGCACGTACTGGGTCCAGCAGTTCGACCCGAGAAGACGAGCACGACTGCCAGTCCGCCCAAATGAAGGCAACCGCCCCAGGATCCTCCTCCGCCAATGACAGCGGAGCCGGGAGCAGCTCGGCCACTCGAGCGGGGTCTGTCCGGTATTCGACGGTTAGAAGGTCACCCGAGTAGTACCACGGAGGTGAGGGGATCAGCGACGAACGGCCGCTCGCGGTCCTCGGGTAGAAGAAACCCTTGACGTCGGTCATACAGCGCTCCTGTGGGCCGAAAGATCGTGAGATCGTTTGGATCCGTACGGTACTCGGCGGCGGTGCCGCTCCGCAATCGGCGTATGCCGGCTCACTTGTCATAATGGCCTCGAGCGCGATACTGTTCGGGCCCAAACGACTGCTCGAAACCTACGTTCACGTAGGTTGCTGACGGTCTGCACAGGTTGCAACCCGTGCAGACCGCATGAAAGCTACGTTTACGTAGGTTTCAGCAGGTCCCAGCAGGCTCCAACTTCGACCAATGCGCGGAGGTTCGGGTGGCTCATTTCGACACCAGTGGTCTGGAGGACGCGGCCGCCGAGCTCGTGACACAGAACATCGACGTGGTTCGGGTTGGCTACTCGGACCTGATCGGCACTGAACGCGGCCGAGACGTACTGGTCAACCGGTTCGCCCGTACGGTCGAAGACGGCGTCGCCTTCTGCCGATCCGTCTACGGGACTACGCCTATGGGCGATGTCGTCGATATCGAGGGCGGCCTCGACGCTGGGCTTCCCGACGTGCTTGCCTTTCCGGACCTCAGCACGATTCAGGTGGTGCCGTGGGAGCCGGGCGTCGCTCACGTCATTGCTGATGTCTACAACCCCGATGGCTCGCCGTCGGAGGAAAGCCCACGGATGGTGCTGAAGCGGGTGATTCAGCAGTTCGCCGAGTTGGGCATGCGGCCGATCTCTGGTCCCGAACTTGAGTTCTACGTCCTGGAGCGCACCGACAAGAATCCGACCGGGTGGCAACGCTACGGCGAGGCAACCGGCAATGTGTACGTGGCTGGCTTGAAGGGCGATCCGGAGAATGTGCTACTCCGTACGCTTCGCCACCTCTCCGCATACGGACTCGAGGTCGTCGCCGCGAACCACGAGTTCTCCAGCGGACAGTTCGAGATCAATCTGTGGCACTCCGAAGCTCTTGACGCCGCCGACCGCGCTTTCCGCTTCAAGAGCGCCATTCAGGAACTGGCTCGTCAAGAGGACAAGCTGGCCACGTTCATGGCCAAACCGTTCAACGACGAAGGTGGCTCCGGGTTCCATATTCACTTCTCCACCTGGGATGACGCTGGTCAGCCGCTGTTCGACGACCCGAAGGCCAAGGACGGGCTGTCGAAGACTGGCAAGTCGGCAGTCGCCGGCGTACTCGCCCACGCTGCCGCGCTGGCTGCTATCAGCAACCCGACCATCAACTCCTACAAGCGTTTCGGCCCTGACACTCTCGCTCCATGGCTGATCGACTGGGGGTTCGACAACCGGAGCGCGATGGTGCGGATTCCACCCGAGCGCGGCAAGGCGTCCCGGATGGAGCTCAGGTTGGGTGACGCCAGCGCCAACCCTTATCTCGCCATCGCCGGACTGCTTGCGGCGGCCTATCTCGGCATCCGCGACAAACTGGAGCCCCCGCCACCGCTCGAGGGCTATGGATACGACCCCAGCAAGGCAGACAAGCTTCCCGGTGATCTTGCATCGGCACTCGACGCCTTTGAGGCTGACGCCGATCTGGCCGGAATCCTTGGCAAGCAGTTCGTCGAGACCTTCCTGACGTACAAGCGAAATGAGCTCGAGCGCTTCCACCACTGGGTGACCGATTGGGAGTTTCGCGAGTACGCCTACCACCTCTGACAAGGAGAGATCGTGTCGCAGCCTACCCCTGTACCACTTGATCAAGTTGATCTGACCGATCTGGATGCCTTCGCCCGCAACGAGGGTTGGGCGATGTTCGACACGCTGCGCGCCGAGGACCCAGTGCATTGGACTCCGGAGTCCCCGCCAAACAGCGGCTTCTGGGCCGTGACCAAATATCAGGACATCGATGCGGTGGATCGTGATCCGGAGACCTTCACGTCGACGAAATACGTGAATCTCGAGGAAGTCGATGATGATCTGATGGATTTGCGGCGCTCCATGCTCGAGACCGATGGGGTGCGCCACCGGGCTCTGCGGAAGTTGATCCAACGCGAGTTCAGTCAGGGCCCGCTGGCTCGAAAGTACGAGGAGTTCCTGCGCGGCTTGACCAAGGTCACTGTCGATAACGCCTTGCAGAACAAGGAATTCGACTTCGTCGAGAAGGTCAGCGCGGACTTTCCGATCAACGTTTTGATACGGCTCCTCGACGTACCAGTCAGCGACACCGGCATGCTGATCGACTGGGGCAACCAGATGGTCGCCAACACCGATCCCGATTACACAGATCACCTGATCACCGATCCCGAGAGTGATCAGTACAGGCACTTGCCGTTCCGCTCCCCAGCTGCGCTCGAGGTCTTCGAGTACGGTCGCGAACTCGCCCGCAAGCGCAAGGGAGGGGATGGTACGGACTTGATCAGCATCCTCGTGAACCGGACTCCTGAGGACGGTGAGCCGCTGTCGGCGAGCGACTTCGACAACTATTTCTTGTTGCTCGTGATCGCGGGCAACGAGACAACCCGGCACGCGATCAGCCAGTCGATGCTCGCGTTGATCGAAAACCAAGATCAACTGAAGCTCCTGCAGGAGCAGCCGGAGCTGATTCCGGGCGCGATTGAGGAGTTTTTGCGTTGGGCTTCGCCGGTGTACCACTTCCGTCGAACGGCCACCCGGGACATGGAGCTTGGTGGCAAGCAGATCAAGGCCGACGACAAGGTCGTCATGTGGTTCGCCTCCGGCAACCGGGATGATGCCGTGTTCCAGGACCCGTACCGGTTCGATGTCACCCGGACCAACATCGACCACCTGACGTTCGGCAAGGGCAGCCCGCACGTGTGCCTCGGCAACGCTCTGGCACGGATGGAGATCCGGCTCATGTTCACCGAGCTGATCCCGCGACTCGCCTCGATCGAGCTGAACGGCGAAGTAACGAGAGTGCGGAGCAACTTCATCAATGGGATCAAGAAGTTTCCGGTAAGGGTGGAGACCAATTGACTTCTCAGGGCCTGCTGTCGGCGACCGCCTTCGTTGCTACGTCGCGACCGGAGCGCTACATCAAGCAACTGGTGAGCCACTTCGGAAACAAAGTGAAGACCGACCTCACCGATGAAGGCGGAAGACTGGAGTTCGACTTCGGGGTGTGTGAGCTCAAAGCCGCGCCGACCGGCATCGAACTGATGCGGCGGGCGATCTGTACGTCGCGTTCGCGTCGTTCCCGATGAACCCAACCGAGAGCCGCTGACCCTCTACGTCGCCCGGTCGACCGACGACGGGGTGAGCTTCGCGCCGTTCGTGGCTGCCGTCAAGGGAGTGGGAATGCTTCCGCACCGCCGCCCTTCCCACACGACCTTCCGTGACGGCATCACCGAAAGCTTTGCGGCCAGTCCCACCTATCCGGGACACCTCTACCTCACCTACGAGGACTGGGACAGCACGAACCATCAGATGGACGTGAAATTCACGCAGTCGACCGACTTCGGATTGACCTGGTCAACGCCGACGATCGTCAACGACAACAGCGATACCGCAGGGCCGACCGACCAGTTCCAGCCGTCGGTTGCCGCGGGGCCGGACGGCGCGGTGGCCGTGGCGTTCTACGACCGACGCTCAGCCTGTCCGTCCGAGCCGAGCGTGCTCGACGCGGACGTCGGACGGACGAACTTCTGCATCGACACGTCTCTGCAGGCGTAGAAGGACAGCGGATCCGGCGCCAAGCCGGTGGGCGGCCAACAGGGCAAACTGGCAAACTTCCGCATTTCCCAGTTCACCTGAGATCCAATGAACCCGGCCCAGCATGTCGGCGGGATTGGACAGATGGCCTGTTCAGGCCACGACGACCCATGCCCCGAAGCCTTCATCGGCGACTACTTCGGCCCAGCAATCTCGAACAAGAATGTCTACGCGTTGTTTGTGTCGACCCACTATCCGTCGGACGATGGGAAGGCAGACGAGGGCTGCCCGGTCTACTACCAGCAACAAGTACTCTCGACGGTTCCAAGATCCGCCATCCCTGGGTACTGACCACACTGGCACTACCGCTGCATCGGCAGCCTCGTCCGCCGAGTAAGAACCCGGGCGCGATTCTCAGTGTGAGGGTCGGTCGTGTCGATCTCCTGCGGGTCGGCCGATTGGCGCAGAATCGGTGAGAGGAATGCGGGGTCGGCCGACAGGCGAAGCAGATAGCCTGGGGCGGCGCCGGGCAAGGCAACAGGCTGACCTAGCTGAGCTGTTGCCGTGGGCGCGTGCGGTGTGTGCCGCCGCACGGAGTCCCTCTACCCAGTCCTTCAACTCGGCTAGGTCAGCCGTTTGCCTTGCCCCCACATCGCTCACGCTATCTGCTTGGCCTGTCGGCGGTATGCGTTCATGCGTTGTGTCGACGCCAGCCCACACGCCAAATCTTGAAAGACTCCTCGACGTTCTAGTTCTGGCCTCACAGGAAGGATTTGATCAGAGCGTGATCAAATCGCCTGTGCCAGCCGCAAGGAACTGAGTTAGTGCGTTGTACTTGGAAAACCCTGCTCAGCGGCGAGCCTACGAGGCACAATCCGCAGCTGTTCGCAGGCAAGCCGGGCTACGCGGAGCTTGAGAGTCAGAGGCCGTGGAAGGGCTCGAGAATTCGCTGACCGCGATCGGCGACCCTGACTACACGAAACCGCCGGTGGTGCAGAGACACGCTCGGCGGTGCAGCGCTGCCGTGAGCGCGCTGGCAGCGTTTGAGACTTGGCGAAGGGTGACTTTACACTCGCAATGGTTTCTATTCGTCTCCGCCCTGTGTCTGCGGACGTGACGTCATTGAGGTGACGCATGGTCGTGCAGCCGCCGCAAACAAGGGTTTGCTTAAGCTGTCAGAGCCCGGCGGCGAGCTCCCGCACGGCGCCGTTAGAGGTTGAGATTGCACAACTCAACGAAGCGCTGAGACAACGGCAGCAGATTGGACTGGCGACCAGCCTGCTGGCCCACCGCCTCGCGATCACTCCTGAACGGGGCTGGACGGCCGCCTGGGACAAAGCTGACGAGAACAGTGGCGCTGCCAACTCAAAATTAGGAATCGTCAAGGACCAGCTATGGCCGGTCATCAGGGGCTTGACGTGCTGATCGGCATCGCTGTCGCCCTGCTGCTGACTTGGCTGATTTTGATCGCAGCACTTGCCATAAGACGACCCACAGAGCAAAGTGGTTCAGCTGGAGGCAGCGTACCGTCAGTTTTCCTCGAGTGGTGTCCTGCCCAGCCGCAACCGCAGGCTGCGGCTAACACTGCTGGTTCTGGCGGTGCTCGTTATCCTCAACGTGGTCTGGTTGGGCCTCTTGCTGTCCCGAGCGTCGGATGAGCGGGCGGGGCAGTCCATCTCCTCTCAGAGTGCCACCCCTGGCGGAGTGCCGCCGAGCAGTGGTCCATCATCAGCCTCCGACCCTAGGAGTGGCTCGGCGGCGGAGCAGAGGACCATCCAGCTGGAAGACTTAGCCGACTCCGCGAACCCCTTCCAAACCGTTCCGATCCAAGGTACGTATCGCGGTGGAGGAGACACACTTCTGCGGGTGCAGCGCTGGGAGAGTGGCAAGTGGCTGGACTTCCCGTTGCCCACGAAGACCGACGAGTTGGGGCGGTTCACCGCTTACGTTGAGCTTGGGCAGCCGGGTCGCTACACGCTTCGTGTGCTAGACCCCGACTCCGGTGTGACGTCCAAGATTCTTGTGCTGGTGATCAAGGGCTGAGCGCATCTGCTGTCAGCCGCCAGGCCCGCGCACCGCCGTCAGCCTCGCGAAGACGACGACATTGTCCAGGTACCTGTGTCTGGCTGCGTCGTAGGTGCCACCACAGGTGATCAGTCGCAGTCCGGCATGGTCGATTGGGCCGTAAACCGCCCGGCTCGGGAACTGCGACTTTGAAAATCGGGCCACTCGGGTGACGGTGAAGACGGCGATTTTCCCGTCCTTTCGCGTAACAGTGACTCGATCGCCAGGCCGCATGGTGCTTAAGCGGTGAAAGACCGCACGACCGTTCCATGTAACGTGTCCGGCGATAACGGCGGGCCCGAGTGAACCTGGTGCTGGCCCTCCAGAGAACCAGCCAGCGCGGGCCGGGTTTTCTGGCACCTCCATCTCTCCATCCCTGCCGAGCCCGAGGTCGTCCAACGGGGATCGGACACCAAGCTTCGGGATCGACATGGCCACTGGGTGAGACTCCGGCAAGACCAACCCCGTGATCTGGTCCCGAACGTGATCTGCTCGTTCCTTAGGTCGTTCGCGGCTGGCCTTGGTCGCACTGGGAGACGCCGACGGCATGCCGTCCCCATTCGGCACAGGAGCGAGGGCTGAATCGGGTGTAGACGGTCTTGCTAACGCTGCCCACACCAGCACGGCGCCGATAATGCCAAGCCCGATAGCGATCAAGGCTCGCACCCGTCGACTCGAATGCCAGCTGATTGAACTGAAGATCAGCTTCCATCCCCTCGTGGACAGCGGTCACGGCAGGCCCTCCGCACAGCATGCGGGAGCGCCTTCTGAATTTGAGTTCTCCCCAAGCGGCAAGTGTAAGGGCCTGCGGATGGGCGACATCAATTAGTGACGGTGGCAATGACGACTGGCAACGCGCGATTGAAGGTCTACTACAAAGCTACGATCGCTCGTCGTCAGCGACCCGGTGCGCTGTAGGTCGACGGTTCTGAGCCACGTTCCGCAGCTTCAGTTGTCCGTCTGCACTGGCGACTGCGTCGCCCCGACGGCAACGGGTAAGAGTTCGACGCCCTTACGATTGGCAAATGTCGAGATACGAAATAACGGGGGGTTCTCATGACGGCCTGTACGCAGCCAGGCTGTACTGGCACGATCGTTGACGGTTATTGCGACGTCTGCGGCAGTCCAGCGGGGGCTGTCCCCTTCGTTCTAGCAGAAGCTGAGGCTTCAGCGTCGTCACCCGTACCTGCCGCGGAACCTGGGCTAACGGCAGTCGGTCGGGGGGCGGGACATCCCCCGGAACCGAAAAACGAGGGCCTCAATACCGCTTGTACGCAGCCAGGATGTACGGGCATCATCGTTGACGGTTACTGCGACGTCTGCGGAAGTCCAGCGGGGGCTGTCCCCTTCGTTCCAGCGGAGGCAGCGGCTTCAAGGGCATCAGCCACTATGTCCGACGAGCCTGGTCTAACGGCGGTCGGTCTGGGCTTGGGAGTTACCCCGGTGCCGAAAAGCGACGACCTCGATACCGCTTGTACGCAGCCGGAGTGTACGGGCAGGATCGTCGATGGTTACTGCGACGTCTGCGGCAGTCCAGCGGGTGCTGTCCCGTTCGTTCCCGCCGAGGCAGCGGCTTCAACAGGCTCATCTACGCACGCCGCCGAGCCTGCCCTAACGGCAGGCCCGGCGCTGACACCCGCCTCTGCGTCGTCTGTTGACGAGGAGATATCGACCCAGCGGATCCCTCGGGAGCAGATCCCGAGACAGCAGTTATCCACACAAGGGAGGGCCGATCCAGGAGCTGCCGACCCTGGAGCTGTTGACGCCCAGAAGGTTGACGGGGAGAAGGTTGACCCGGCGGCTGACGACACCGGGGAGGTAGTCGGGGAGAAGGAGCTCGCCGAGGACGAGCTCGATGGCGCCCAGAACTATCGAACGCGAGTCGAGGAGGCCCAGCTGCCCGACGACGTACGTGAGGCGGCGCTGCGCGAAGTCGGCACGCTTGAACGAACCAGTGACCAGAGCCCCGAGTCCGACGACATCCGGACCTGGCTTGACACGATCCTCGACCTGCCGTGGAGCACCGAGGCCACGGACTGGATAGACATTCAGGGGTCACGCGAAGTTGAGGCGACACTTCGGAGGTTGATTGAGCCGGCGGCCGCTGATCTTGTGGAGGGCGGCACCGGCGAGGTTGAGCCGGTGGCTGCTGAGCCGGTGGCTGCTGATCTCGTGGAGGGCGATACCGGCGAGGTTGAGCCGGTGGCTGCTGATCTCGTGGAGGGCGATACCGGCGAGGTTGAGCCGGTGGCTGCTGATCTCGTGGAGGGCGATACCGGCGAGGTTGAGCCGGTGGCTGCTGATCTTGTGGAGGGCGATACCGGCGAGGTTGAGCCGGTGGCTGCCGATCTCGTGGAGGGCGATACCGGCGAGGTTGAGCCGGTGGCTGCTGATCTCGTGGAGGGCGATACCGGCGAGGTTGAGCCGGTGGCTGCCGATCTCGTGGAGGGCGATACCGGCGAGGTTGAGCCGGTGGCTGCTGATCTCGTGGAGGGCGATACCGGCGAGGTTGAGCCGGTGGCTGCTGATCTCGTGGAGGGCGGCACCGGCGAGGTTGAGCCGGCCGCTGCCGATCTCGGGAAGTCCGACACAGCGCGTGCCGGCCTACAGAATGACGACACAGTCAGGATTCCTGCAGTCCCTGCGGTACCTAGCGGAGGCCGACACCAACCTGCTCAACTCCCGGAACAGCCGGTCCTTGGACCTGAGCCGGTTCAGACTCCTGCGAAGAAAAGGCGCTCTGGATATCTGGCGCTGGCCGCCACGGCCTTGGTGGCGCTGCTTATCGGCGCATTGTTGTTCTCCGCGAGTAGAGATCGCGGCGCGACTGCACAATCCGTCCCTACCGTTACGACGAGCGCAACCGCGACGGTGACCAAGCCGACGAGTGAGCAGTCAGACGAAGCGACCGCATCCGGGGAGACAAGAGTCGACCATTCAGTTGAAGGATTTGCCGGACCGTGCCAGGCCTTTCGAAGCGGTTCGAATCCAAGGTACGTACCCTGATGCAGGAGATACTTTTCTGCGGGTGCAGCGCTTGGAGGGTGGCAAGTGGCTGGACTTTCCGCAACCCACCAAGCCGGACTCGTCGGGCCAGTTCACTGCCTTTATCGAGCTAGACCAGCCGGGTCGTTATCGGCTTCGCGTGTTTGACCCCGACTCCGGCGTGGCGTCCAAAACTTTTGTGCTGGTGATCATGGGCTGACGATGACGTTGTCCAGGCACGTGTGCATCGCCGCGTCGTAGGTGCCCGTCAGATGGCCGCTCAGCACTTACTTCTTCCGTTCCGCGCTCTCAGCATCTCTCCAGCTGAGCGCCACATCTCCGTCTCTGCGGTGGAGATGTGCTAAGGCGTTGCACGGAGAGGTTGCGAGTCACCCGGGCACAGAGATGAAACTCAGGCGTAGGTGGAGGTCAGCCATGGTATACAAGTGGGCGGCACTGACGAATTCGAGACGTGCTTCGGTGTCCAAGGACATCGGCTGCCGATATCGGGGGTCGGATGGTGGGACACGACATCGCAACTGAGCACGGCGTGCTCCCAAACCGAGGCAGTGAATACATGATCAAGTTGCGCAACTCGCTAATACTCGCCGCGGCCGCGGCCCTGCTGTGCCTACCGATGAGCGCGGCGGCCGACACGACTGTCAAGGCAAAGCTTGTGGAACAAAATGGCAGCGGCGTTAGCGGCACAGTCAGTCTGACGGCGCTCGGCGACGGTGGTCTTAAGGTGGTTATCCATTCCCAAGGCCTGGTGCCAGACCAGCCGCACGCCCAGCACATTCATGGGTCAGCGCACGGGGGCCATTTCGGGTGCCCCACTCTGAAGAAGAACGACACCGATGGCGACGGGGTCCTCACCAACGAGGAGGCCAGCGGCGAGTACGGCACAGTCTTCCTTGCATTGACAACGAGTGGTGGTGCGACGCCGCAAGACGGGCTCGCCGTCGACCGGATGCCGGTGGCTGACTCTAAAGGCGATCTGAACTACGAGCGAACCTTCAGCGCCGAGACGGTTCCAGATGGCCTGGTGGAACACTTGTCCTCATTGCACGTCGTGCAGCACGGCATCGACGCCAACAACAACGACAAATACGACGTGGAAGCCTTGGGTGTCTCGACATTCGCGGAGGGCCTGGGAGCGCCAAACATCCCGGAGGAAGCAACCGACCCGGCTAGCTGCGGCGTCGTACAGGGCGCGGGTATGTCGGGAAAGCCGCGCGGCGGCGTCGAGACCGGCGGTGCCCCAGTGCCTGGCCTGAATGCACCTCTCGCTGCAGCAGGGGCTGCTCTACTGCTGCTGTCTGCGGCCTTTGCTGTTTCCGCGGTGGCTCGTTCGCGCCGGAACCACAGTGCCGATGATGGGCAAACGCCCGCTTAGCAAGCCGCTTCTGGGTGTCGTGGAGGTCCATTCTGGACGTTGCGAGTGGCCTCCACACGACAACGGCAGCTGCGCCTCGGCCCGCGTCATCGAACGAATTCTCAGAATTAATCGCGATGCTGCAGATTCCGATCGCGATACATGGGTAGGGGTTAGTTACTTCTAACTCGGGGGAAGGCGTCCGACGCACCCCCGTCGCCTACGCCTTTTGGAGGAGTAACGATGAAACTCGGGGGATCTAGCTACTTTCGGCGATCTGTCATGCTTGCCGCTGCCTGCATCCTCGCTGTGGTGCTGACGGCGTGTACGGGCCGGGCGGCGGACACCTGCCACCTGAGCGCCTGGGTTCACCGGCGCGGCCTCGTTCGGCTTCACCTTCAGCTGCCAGAAGGGCGATCTCAAGATCGAGCTCTCGCTACAACGACAAGGGCAGCAACCCGCTCGGCTCGTCGTTCGGGATTCACGGCATCGTCGACAGGATTGACCCAGTGCTGGAGTCCGAGATTTGCATTGGCGAGAATCCGCCTCCACCGCCGCGGAACGAGCTGATCTTCTTGGGCCGCTACTACCTGACCTCGTCGGCGCCGTCGGGCTTTCCATCGACGTGCCCGAAGACGCGAGACGACGACCTCGCCGCTATGCCGCTTCGAGGTCATCGTGCAGGACAACGACAAGAGTCTGAGCCCGTCACAGGGCGACTTCTTTCCATCAAGCTGTCGAAGTTCGACCGGCTCTGACGGCAGTCAACTTGCCTCCCGTCTGACCGTGGTCTACGCGCGGGCTGGCACGCTCAGCAGGTGGTAATATCACCGTCAACTAACGCCGCGAACGCTCATTAATCACGGGGGACAGAGCAGTTATGGATTCTTACGACGCGCGCCCGGCAGGGCTGGAACCACCGTCACTTTTCACGCCGCAAGTTCATTCGCCGGGGCGGCCGCCGTGTCGGCGGGCGCAGTGGTCGGCGGCCAGATGCCGACCGTCGCGCATGCCGCGCCTGAGGGTGGCCTGCACGGCGCCGAGCTTCGGGGCATGTTCCTAACGACCAAGAACCGGCTGGCCGAGGGCCGGTTCGGGGCAATGTTCAAGAGGCTGCCGGCCTTCGCGCCGAGCGACGCACTGCTGACAAGTCTTGCTCAGACAATGGTCGAGCCAGACACCAGCGACGCCTTCCTCAACACCAGCACACGCCTGTTTGCGGGATTTACGTTCATCGGGCAGTTCATCGACCACGACATCACGCTCGACACCACACCGTTCGATCAGCAGCAGCAGGATCCGGATGCCAAAACCAACTTCCGGACGCCGCGCTACGACCTCGACTCTGTCTACGGCAAGGGTCCGGGAGATGATCCCCAGTTCTACGATCCGACCGATCGAGACAAGTTCCTGCTGGCGACGAACGTGAACGGTGTCCTAGACGTGCCGCGTGACGGCAACGGCCGGGCCATCATCGGCGACGCACGCAATGACGAGAACCTGATCATCGTCCAGTTTCACAAGGCCGTCGCCCAGTTCCACAACGCGATCGTCGATGAGGCGCGAAGGCAGGGCATGCGTAAGGAATGGGTCTTCGAGACCGCCCGTCGGCTGACGCGTTGGCACTACCAGTGGGCCGTGATCCATGACTTCATCCCGCGAATGACCGGCGATGACTTCGTCGGTAAGAGCGGCACGGTGTACAAAGAAGTCACCGGGAAGTCGCCGGTGATCAACCTGCAGCTACTACAAGCCCACCAACAAGGACGGCCGGCCATTCATGCCGGTCGAGTTCGCTGTAGCGGCCTATCGGTTCGGCCACAGCCTCATCCGACCCTTCTACGTCATCAGCGACAGCGGCAAGGTCGATATCTTTGGCCCGAACGGCGAGCGCAACCTCAACGGCGGCAGGCCCATACCGTCCGACCTCGTCATGGTGTGGAATAACATCCTTCCCGACCTCGGCAACCCCGCGGCGCGCCCGCCGCGCAAGATTGACACGAAGCTGTCGATTCCGCTGAGCGCCCTTCCCGGGTCGGCTGTCCCTCCGCCGGACCCGACGAAAAACCTGGCCGTTCGCAACACGCTGCGCGGAAAGCGCGTCGGTCTGCCGTCTGGGCAGCAGGTCGCGAAGGCGATGCGCGTACCCGTCTTGTCCAATGCGACGCTCGGACTCAGCAACGATCCGGGATGGGGCGGGGAAGCACCGCTGTGGTACTACATCCTGAAGGAGGCCGAGCTTCCGCCGTATAACGGTGAACGGCTCGGGCCGGTGGGCGGCCGGATCATGGCTGAGACCCTCGTCGGGCTCCTGCAACGGGACCCGAACTCCTACCTGTATTTGGACCCGGCCTGGAAGCCCACCTCACCCATCGCGTCCACAACCGGCAAATTCGAATTCTCCGACCTGCTGAAATTCGCAGGTGCTGCTCCCTCTGCCTGATTTGCCAGAGCCAACCCGCCGCGAGCCGCGCGCTAGTGTCAGTCGCCGAAGGTCGGTGACGCGGGATCCCATAGATGGATGCAGCGTCGCATATGCAGCCGGAAGAGGCGCCTTCCCTCAATACGGGTCGTACGCAGTTGCGGACGAGTTCAATCCGCGCTGATCCTTCGGTGTCTACGGGATTGCGTCCTCAGCGGTGTCGCCCTCGGTGGCGGTGAAATCGGTCGCCGTGTCTGTGCCGCTGCCGCCGCTGAAGCGGTCCGCGCCCGACCCGCCGGTGAGCCGGTCGCTGCCACTGCCGCCGCCCAGGCTGTCGTCGCCAGCGCCGCCGGACAGGGTGTCGCTGCCGCTGTCGCCGCACAGCAGGTCATTCCCGTCCCCGCCAGTCAGCGTGTCGTTGTTGCTTTGGGCTAAGAGTAGGTCGGCGCCGGTGCCGCCGGTCAGGGTGTCCTTGCCACCGCCGCCGACCTTGACCGTAACCTCGACCGAGCCGCTGGCCTGCCCATCGGTGACGGTGACGGTCAGGATCGCGGTGCCGCTGCGCCCGTCCACGGCGCTCACGGTCATCGTCCGGGCCGCGCCGCTGCCGGCGAAGATCACGTTGCCGGTCGGCACCAGCGCCGGGTTGGATGAGGCGGCGCTGAGTGTCAGCTCCGCTGCGGCGCTCTCCACATCGGCCACCGTGAGGTTAACCGTGCCCGAGTGGTCGTCCTTGCCGCACGTTCCGCCTGCGGCCACCGTCACCTTGGGAGGGTCGTTGGCCGCGGTGACTGTCAGGGTCACCGTTGTCTGGCTCGAAGTGAGGGTGCCGTCGCTGGCCCGGTAGGTGAACGAGTCGCTGCCGGTGAAGTTGGGGGCCGGGGTGTAGGTGAACGAGCCGTTGGCGTTGAGGTCGATGGTGCCGTGGCTCGGCCCCGACCCCAGCACGGCGCCCAACGGGTCGTCGTCGGGGTCTCTGTCATTGCCCAATACGCCTGGGGCGGCCACGGTCAGGGCGGTGTCCTCGGCGGTGCTGTAGGCATCGCCGGCCGCGGTCGGGGCGTCGTTGCGCCGCGCTGACGGTCAGGGTCACCGTGGCCGAATCCGAGGTCAGGCTGCCGTCGCTGGCCCGGTAGGTGAACGAGTCGCTGCCGTTGAAGTTGTCCGCCGGACTGTAGGTGAAGGAGCCGTCGGCGTTCAGGGTGAGGGTGCCGTGGCTCGGTCCCGACACCAGCACGGCGCTCAACGGATCGTGCGTCCGCGTCGTTGTCATTGTCCAATACCCCTGGGGCGTTCACCGTCAGGGCGGTGTCCTCGGCGGTGCTGTAGGCGTCGTCGGCCGCGGTCGGTCGCGTCGTTGGTGGCGGTGATCGGTGATCGTCACGGTGGCCTGGTTGGAAGTCCACGGTGCCGTCGCTGGCCCGGTAGGTGAAGGAGTCGCTGCCGGTGAAGTTGTCGTCCGGGGTGTAGGTGAACGAGCCGTTGGCGTTCAGGGTGAGGGTGCCGTGGCTCGGTCCCGATGCACCAGCACGGCGCTCAACGGGTCGCCGTCGGGGTCGCTGTCGTTGCCCAATACCCCTGGGGCGGCCACGGTCAGGGCGGTGTCCTCGGCCGTGCTGTAGGTATCGTCGGCCGCGGTCGGGGCGTCGTTGGTGGCGGTGACGGTGATCGTCACGGTGGCCAGGTTCGAGGTCAGGGTGCCGTCGCTGGCCCGATAGGTGAAGGAGTCGGTGCCGTCGAAGTCGGCAGCCGGGGTGTAGGTGAACGAGCCGTTGGCGTTCAAGGTCAGGGTGCCGTGGCTCGGTCCCGACACCAGCACCGCGGTCAGCGGGTCGCCGTCGGGGTCGCTGTCGTTGCCCAATACCCCTGGGGCGGCCACCGTCAGCGCGGTGTCCTCGGCCGTGCTGTAGGCATCGTCGGCCGCGGTCGGGGCGTCGTTGGCCGCGGTGACGCTGATCGTCACGGTGGCCAGGTTGGAGGTCAGCGTGCCGTCGCTGGCCCGGTAGGTGAACGAGTCGCTGCCGGTGAAGTCCGCCGCCGGGGTGTAGGAGAACGAGCCGTTGGCGTTCAACGTCAGGCTGCCGTGGCTCGGCCCCGTCACCAGCACCGCGGTCAGCGGATCGCCGTCCGGGTCGGCGTCGTTGCCCAACACCCCCGGCGCGGCCACCGTCAGCACCGTGTCTTCCGCCGTGCTGAAGGCATCCCCGGCCGCGACCGGAGCCTGGTTGGTGACCGTGCTGTTCAACAGCACGGCGACGTTGTCAGTGTTGAATTTCGTGGCCGCCAGGTCAGGCTTGCCGTCGCCATTGAAGTCAGCCGCCACCACCGAGGTCTGTGTGCTACCGACGGCAAAGTTGGTCGGGGCGGTGAAGGTGCCCCCGGTGCTGCCGAGCAGCACCGAAACGCGGCTCAGGTTGACGTTGCTGACGGCGAGGTCCGGGTCGCCGTCGCGGTTGAAGTCGGCCACCGCGACGGCGGACACGCCGCTGTCCGTGGTCAGGATGGTCGGGCCGGTGAAGGTGCCGCCGGTGCTGCCGAGCAGCACCATGATCTCGCCGGGGGATTGGTCGGCGACGGCGAGGTCGGGGTCGCCGTCGCCGTTGAAGTCGCCCACCGCGACCGAGTCGGGGTCGGCGCCTGAGGCGACCGTGGCCGGCGCGGTGAAGTTGGCGCCCGCGCTGCCGAGCAGCACCAGCACCCTGCCGGAGAACGGGTCGGCGACCGCGAGGTCGGGGTCGCCGTCGCCGTTGAACTCGCCCACCGCGATCGAGAAGGGACCGGTGGCTGTACCGACGGTGGTCGGCGCGGTGAAGCCGCCGCCGGCGGTGCCGCGCAGCACCAGGATCTCGCCGGTCACCTGGTCGGCGACCGCGAGGTCGGGGTCACCGTCGCCGTTGAAGTCGCCCACCGCGACCGCGGCGGGGAAACTGCCGGCGGGGAAGTTGGTCGGGCCGGTGAAGGTGCCGCCGGTGCTGCCGAGCAGCACCGAGATGATGCCGTCGAAGGCGTCGGCGACGGCGAGGTCGGGGTCACCGTCGCCGTTGAAGTCGCCCACCGCGACCGCGAACGGGAATCCGCCGGTGGCGATGTTGGTCGCAGCGCTGAAGCTGCCACCAGCGCCCCCGAGCAGCACCGAGACACTCCCGGCGAACTCGTTCGCGACCGCGAGGTCGGGGTCACCGTCGCCATTGAAGTCACCCACCGCGACCGAGTTGGGCCCGTCACCGACGGCGAAGTTGGTCGGACCCGTGAAGGTCACGGGCGTCAACGCCCACGCCGGCGGGGCCAGAAGCAGGGCGGCGAACAGGGTCGACGCGAGCAGGATGGCGAGACGGATCCACCGCATGTGACTTCCCCCGATCTTGCTCCTGGAACTGCGGCCGTGGATCACGTGCGACAAGTCCTACGCATCGGCGTCAGTCGCGGCGCCGCACCGAAGCAATCACCTGGAGCGTGGTGCGCTATCGGGTGACAACAATAGCGTCATCAAGGAGCCATGCAGATCGACAAGCGCTAAAACGAGCCCCGGCCAGGATTGGCCCTTATTCACTAGCCTTCGCTGCTGTGGTCCGATGAACCGCCGTAGCTGGACATATTGTCCTGGGTTCCGCCTGGGGGCCAGCAGGTCGACGCCTGAGCTAATTCCGGGTCTCCACGGGGAGAAGGAGCGGGATAAAGCTTGGGCGCGGTGCATGTCGACGACAGGACGAACTCCCTCTGGAATGACTGAGACGCCCAAGCCCGGTTGCGGGACCTGGCGGTAGCGACAGAGTCAGGTCCGCGAGGCGCGGGTTACATGCCGCTGATGGTGGTACGAACAGCCTTTTCTTACGATCATCCCGGCCCGTAAAGCTCGTCAAGGCCGAAGGCCGCCTTTAAGCCATTCTGTTGCTACCGAGCATCGTGAGCCAGCGCTCTCTCGAGCGCCGGGGGCATCCTTTGATGGCTCCGCCATGGAATTTAGCGGGTCAAGTGTTGATCAGCTCCGGCTGAATCGTCGGCATGCCTCACCCGGCTTCATATAGGAGTTGAAGTCTGCAGCCCCACGAAACAAGAGCGACTGAAGAGCCAGCCGTCGGATCGACTCATCCTCCCGGACGATGATGCAATTCCCAATCATGTTTGGTGAGTCCACAAACCCCAACCGACGAGGCAAGATAATCGGCACCGATCATGATCACCAATGTAACTAGTGGGACTAATGTGGTCTTGGAGAGAGAACCGCGCGCACTAGCGGTCGTCGAGCAACTTCTCTGCTCGAAGGGAGCCTCCTGCCGATATCGCGTACGCGTGGCGTTTGGAGACAGGATCGCCGTCAAGAGGGTCCGGCGAGCACTTAGCATCAACGCGACACGCACGTCGAGCAGCTGCTTGGCTCTGTTTGTGGTCTAACTCCTCGTCGAGGTAGTCCTGATAGACCTCGAAGCGGCTAATATCCAACGCTTCAGCGAGCGCGGTGTTGCCTTGGACGCGTGCGGTGTGTGCCGCCGCGCGGAGTCCTTCAACCCAGTCTGCTAGCTCAGCTAGCTCAGCCTTTTGCCTTGCCCCCACGCCGCCCTAGGCTATCTGCTTGGCCCTGCCCTGGGTTGGCTGGGCCGCAGCCGGTGACTGACATTAGACGCAGTCACTGACAACTGATGGCTCCTTAATGGAGCGTCAGCACACCGTAGACCGTTTCAGGCGTGCCTGAAGTGTTGGACACCCCACGCCGCCGGGCGGCGCGTAGCGGGCCCTTAACCGGGTGGAGCGGCTGGCGCTATGCCCTTTGGGTGACGACACGACGGGGTGACCCCGATTCGGCCCAGCCGCGGGGGTACCTCGCTCGGACGCGGCGGACCCTCGGCGGTCGAGTGATGGAGCGACCAGTCACGCACCTGCCGGGCAACCTCCGGCTGCTGGCCCTAGCCCTGGTGGTGCTCTCGGTAGCCACGATGCTGACTCTTGCGCTGGCGCTGGCCGTCGGACGCGACTACAGCGGTCCGGATTTCGCAATCGTACGGACCGCCCTGAGCGTGGTAATCATCACTGGCGCTGGACTCGGGGTTGCCACGGTCGCAGCCACTTGTGTCCTCGATGATCCGGATACCGTAACGAAACGTCGACACCGGCTAGGCATCCTCACCGACGGCCTGCTGACAGGGGCCGCGCTGACGGAGCCCCACAACGTTGAACAGGAAGAAGGTGATCACCAAGCCCGTCGGGAGCGCCGCCGGGTCTTGGGAGAGGCGCGGGTCGAGTAGCGCGAGCACTACCAGCTCGGCGAAGAACGCCACAAACCACACCACCGAGCGCCGCAGCCCCTGCAGGGCGAGCGCCGCGAGCGGTGTAAAGATCGCCCACAAGATCATCGCGCTCGATGCGACGAAGCCACCGAGCGAGGCCTGCAGCAGGGCAGGCAGAACGAGGAACGCCAGGAGCTGCGTGGTCCGAAACACGCCGAACCGCCGCGTCCGCGCCAGCATGACGAGCCCGACCACCGTGGTCAGCTGGTATCGAGCCGGGATCGCCGCCGACATGGGGTAGCCGTACGCGAAGTAGGTAGCGACCCAAATCAGGGAGATCAGCGCGATCAGCACGGACGCGAAGAGCAGCGTCCCATGACGGAGGCGCTCATCACGAGGATCCTCCGGCCCGGCCCACAAGATCGGACAGTCGATCGAGGAAGCGCACGATTGGCCGCTTCGATCCGCGCCGGGGAGGACCGGGAAGGACCTGCGATGCGGCCACGCCGCCGATGCTAGCCAAGCTAGGGGTCTATAGGCCGGATCGGTGTTCGCCCACCTACGGGCCGCCCTTTGTAGATTGTCAGGGCACATCTCGTCGCAACGCTGGTTCTATGCCGACATCCGATGGCCTTGACCTTCACACCGATCATCACCGTCGGAAAGCCGCGTACCTGAACACGCTCGAAGATGACATCTGGAAGATCGTCGGCCTCGACTGGGACAGCAGCGAGCAGATCGCAGACATCACGCTGCCGAACACCTACCGCATCAACACCTGCTCATCGTCCTCGCCGCCGCGGTGCACGATCAGCTGCCGCTCAGAAGGGCGAGCAGTCTCGCGGTCGTGCTGCTTGCACTGCTTGGGGTGGCGCTGATGCTGGCGCGACGCCAATCGGAGCACGTGCGACGCTGGTGGCTCTGATGATAAGGACGTCACATGCTTATTGCGATAATTGCCCTGGTGGTCGCGGGCATTGCTTTCTGGTTGTGGCGACGCCCAGGTCGCGCCATCGTGCTGGTGGCCGCTATCGTCTGGATCGCCTACTCGCTGTGGGAGTTCGCCCTGCAGATCTTCACACCCGAGGTCAACATCCGGGTCGACCTGCTCCTCTTCTATACGATCGTGCTGATTACCGGCGTTCCTCGGTCTCGCGTTTGGCCTTGCCTCGAGAAAGGGTGACTCCGAGCCCGGAGGCTAGTCGTTCAATTCCAGTCGCCACTCGGCAAGTACGGGACGGGCGCTAAGACGGGCTATCCAGGCTTGGAGTGCTGCAGTGGTCGCGCCAGTTGCTGCTGTTCGGCAGCTCCGGTCCCTAGCCGGACTTGGCGGCCTCAGCGATTCCTGACAGCTCACCGAGCCGGTTGACATGCTCGTTGAGTGCATCGATCACGGCCTGGAACTGCACCTGCGCCACCTTGGCGAACATCCGGACGTATTCGACGTCCCGGAGCGAGGGGTCCTGGCTGCCAGCGCGCTCGGCGATCGCGGTGGCACGGCTGACGGCGCCGTTTGCGGCCACCTTTGCCTGCTCCATCATGTCGCGTTGCTGGGACCGTGCCGTCGACAGCAGGTCGCGAGCTGATTGCATGGCTTCATCGATCAACGAGTCGGCCAATTGCTGAGCCTGGTTGAGTACGCTCACGGCCTGGTCGGTGACCTGATCCATCGCGTCTGCCGGAGGCTCCGAGAGCTCGGCGCGGAGCGAATCATTCTCTAGTGTTAAAGTCGCGACCTGCGCCTGGAGCCCTTCCAGGTCGTCGGCGAGCCCAGCCATGAAGAAGCGGACCTCATCCTGGTTGAAGCCGCGGAGCCTTACAGTGAAGTTCTTGCGGCGTACGTCTTGTGGACTGTTCCGGGTACGCGGCGGGTCCGTTCTGCTCATCGTTAGGTTCCCTCCGCTACTACCGGGATCTCCACTGTGTCGTCTAACTCGGTGCCTTGAAAAAAGTCGAACTGCTCGCGGCGGATCGCGGCGGGAGAAAGACCGGCAGCCCTGAGCTCCTGCACCGTGTGTCCGACCATTCCCGGCGAGCCGCAGACCATGGCTATCCGGTCGGACCAGTCGTCGGCGTTGGCAGCCACCGTACCGACAAGCCCCCCGGTGCCGAGGTAGGTCGGATCCTCTGAAACCACCGGCGTGTAGGCAAACCACGGCTTGCTGGCCAGCCGGGTGAGGTAGTGATCGTCGTAGAGGTTCCAAGCCATTCGTGAGCCGTGGAACAGATGCACCCGCGGCCCGGAGCCGGTGTCCTCCCAGCCGCGGTCGATCTGCTCCAAGACGGCACGCAGCGGCGCCAGGCCGGTACCACCGGCGACCATGAGAAGATCCGGTACCCGCCCGTTCTCGGGCAGGGTGAGCTGCCCGCCGACCGGAGCAGCCAGCTTGACCGTGTCGCCTTGGCTCAGCCGCCGAACCGCCGCTGTCGAGACGAGTCCGCCAGCGATCGGCTGGATGTGGAACTGCAGGCGCCCCGAGGGCTGGGGAGCGTTGGCCGGACTGAAGTAGCGCCATAGCCGAGGGCGTTGCGGAATCTCGACAGCGACCGACTGGCCAGCCCGATAGGGGAACTCCTGCCGCGGCGCAATCTCAATCACCGCAACTTCGACCGAGCGTCGCTCGACCGACACCACATCAGCCTCCCAGTATGCCGGTGCGATGTCCTCGTGCTGCTCAGCAGCGACAACCATCACCTTGGCGACCAGCCCGTACGCCTGGGCCCAGGTATCTGCCAGCTCAGGGGTCCACAAAGGCCCGAGGAATCTCTTCAAGGTCGCGAGCAGGCTCGCCCCGACCGCTGTGTAGTGCTCAGTTATCGCCGCGAAGCGACGGTGGTCACGACCCAGCTGTTCCAGGAGCGGTATCACCTTGTCGAGCTCATCGACGCTGGAGACCACAGCGCCCAGCGCCGCTACCAGCTTGTCGCGCTGCCCCGACATCTGGATCGGGAACATCGAGCGCACCTCGGGGTGGCTCAAGAACAGATGAGAGTAGAAGTACAGCGGGACATCGTCGCCAGCGGCCGCGACCTTCGCCCAACTGCCTTCAAGGGCGGCAGTATCCATCAGGTCAAAGACGGCCCTGATTCCACGATCTCGGGCTCCGTGGCGGCGACCACTGCACCGGCTGTGACGATGATGCGTGCTCGCGCTGCTCGCGTCGGTCCATCCGGATGCGTTGGTGGGCCCGACAGTCGCTGCAAACACAGCCCTGGACGTATGCGGCACTCGTGCCATGCTGCAAGTCATCGCGTCGCGAAGCCATCAGCGCGGCCTCTAACGCGGCCGCCCAGTGCTCGCCGGTTTTAGTTAGACCCCAAACCTGATTAGAGGTTAGGCCGAGGTCGATGACTATCGCCCTGAAGGGCCTGCCGGCATAGATCGCATCCAGCAGCTGTTGACGCACCCCGGGAGACAGCCGCTTGTGAGCTCTGCGCCTGTCCCCAGCTCTCACAGCGTCAGCTTTTGCTTTGCAGCAGAGGCCGCAGTTACAGCCTGGCGTCGACCGCGTTTCTGTGCCATGAGCCGCGCCAGATCCGCGTAGTCGGCGACCAGCATCGTCAAGATCGCGCACCTCGTGTATTTGCCGCAGCGTCCACGGCGGTTGACGCAGCCAGCCGCGTGCAATCCATCGCCGCACCACGATCGGTGTCACGTTGCAAGCTGCGACTGCCATACGTATAGAGCTGACCAGCTCGGCCTGCTCAGTCCCGCTCACCGACCGAACGCTACCGGGAGGCAGCGAGCTGGCAGAACAATTCATTGAAATAACCACAATTCATTGAAATAACCGCCACAGACCTCAGCAGTCCCGCCGACCGTTCATATCGCTCTCGGGTATGTGAGGTGCAACCTGGCCGGCGGGACGAAGCCAGACGATACTCAAATGAAGCCGCCCAGGTGGACGTTCCAAAGCTTTGGTGCTGGCACGGCAGAAAACGGAACCTTAGGAGCAGCGCCGCGTTCGTTGCTTTTGGGAACGAGTGGGAGGCCAAGCCGAGCGAAGTCCAACAGTACAGAAATGCAGGCCCTCGGGTAGTCCCTCACCCGTTCACGCCCAATGTGGACAACACTGTTGATAAACGTCTGCCCAAGGAATCCACACGGCGAGGGCCGAGCATTGCTGCGCGAAGGGCGAGGCTGGCTGACAACCGGTGCCGCACATCAAGCCAGTACGGATAGGCGATCGTGTGCCACCACGATGGCGGCGAACGAGGCTAACGGCGGTGGCGCTAGTCCCCATGGACGCAATGGGTGTTCGACGATCAACAGCGCCTGGCGAAGTCCCAGTGCCGGGGTGATCGCGTCCACACTGCCGGCAACGGTGAGGAACCAGCGATTCAGGTCCGTACGTGTCTGCTGATCGGGCTGCAGCAGCCCACGGGTTTCGACGGTTTCGATCAAATCATTCAGAGCGTTGTCGAAGGCGTCCAGGCCATATCCAGCGGTAAGCGCTCGGTGCGCTCAACTGTTGGGTCCCCGAGTTCCACGCATCTATTCTATTCGAATGCGGGTTCGATGACAAGCCGTTTTCCCAACAAAATAAGGAAAATTACGCCCTCGAACCTGCACGGAGCCGCCCAATCCAACCCTCAACACACCTCCTCTAGCATTCCCCCGAACTGATCTTTAACCCCGGCCCGCTCCCGGCTACCGCTTTTCCGGTGTCGCCCGGAGCTGGGGTCAAGGCTGGCCGTAGGCCACCCGCGGGGCTTGGCCTTGACGCCGGCGAGGACGACGCCACAGTCCCCCAGCCGGAAGCAGGTCGTGATCAGCCGGGAGCAGGCCGTGATCAGAGAGCCAGGAGTAGGTTGTGATCACCAATCCGGAGACAGGGCATGATCACAACGATGCAGGTCATGGCGCAGGCGCAATCGGACCACTAGCCGATCTGCAACTGAGCACGCACCGCAAGCAGATGCCGACGCATCTCCTCACGCGCCCCATCGGCATCACCCCGACGAAGCACGTACAGCAACGTCCGATGCCCCTCCACCGCAGCCCGGGCGGATGCAGGACTGCCGCGGTCACGGTAGTGAATGGACTGCACCCGGCCCAGGCTGGCGAGGGTGGCTTGCAGTACCCGGTTCCTGGATGCCTCGGCGACTGCGTTGTGGAAAGCCAGTGCGAGCTGATTGAACTCGTCAGGTTGGTCAACCAGCTGTTCCGATTGATCAACAAGTTGCTCGAGCCGATCCCACTCTTCGACCGGCGTACGTGTAGCGGCGAGGGCGGCCATTGCCGGTTCGACGGAGCTTTGCGCATCGAGCATCTCTTCTGCGCCGACATCGAGTAGGTGGTAAGCAACAGCAAGCCCGTCGGATGCGTTGGCCAGCCGATCTGACGGCGACACCTCAGCGGTCAGTGCGCGATATCCGCCGGCCCAATAGACGAGAGGCTCACCGGTACGACCACCGGCCGCAGCCACGCGCCCGACGAGAATCTCGTGATCGCCTCCGGGGAGCAGGTCCTCGACGGTGCAGTCGAACCAGCTGAGGCAACCGTCGATGATCGGCGCGCCAGTCTGCCGGGCCCTAGTCGGCACTGTCCCAAACCCGGCAGACTCGGGTGTCCGCCCACGTGTGGCGAAGTACGCCGCTACCTGCTCTTGATCGCTTGACAGCACACTGACCGCGAAAGCCTCGGCCGAACGCACGTACCCCAGCAATGGGCTGGATCGGTTGATGGAGACAGTGACTAAGAGCGGGTTCAACGACAAAGACGCGAAGGACGACACCGTCATGCCGTAGTGACCTTGGGAGGCTCTCGTCGTGACAACCGTTACCCCGGAAGCGAACCGTCCGGCAGCCTGCCTGAACGCGTGCCCGGAATCGTGAATCACCCGAGACCGATCTCTGAGTGAACGGCCACCCGGTCGAGAAAGAGGTCGACCAGCTGGTGTGCCCTGTCACCGTTGGAGGCATCCCGCTCAGCGGTCTGGCGTACCAACTCGTCGACGTTCAAACCAAGCGCGGTGATGTCCTCGGCACCGCCGGTGGCTATCCAGCTAGCGAGGATCGCGGAGCTCATCTCGGGATGGAACTGTACGGCGAGATTCCGACCAAGGATGAAGGCCTGCGACGAGTTGGCGTTACGCGCTAGTTCGGTCGCCCCTCTTGGCAGCTCCCAGCGGTCGTAATGCCATTGGAACCACTCGCCCGCGGGAACCAGCGATTCGTCATCGGATTCGATATCGACCCAGCCGAGCTCTGGTGCTGCGGACCGAGACACCGATCCTCCGTGCGCTGCGGCGAGCAGCTGTCCGCCGAAACAAATCCCGAACACGGGCACGTGATCAACGTGGGCGTCGCGCAATATGGCGAGCTCGGGCAACACCCAGGACCCAATGGTTTCATGATCATATACAGACCAGGGGGCTCCCATTGAGATGATCACGTCGAAGTCCGTGGGCTCTGGGAACTGGGTCTCGACATTGGGCGATTGGAAGCGATCCTCCGCCACCACCTGATGTACGACCAAGTCATAACCGCGGTCGGTAAACCGCTCACCGACGAAGCCTGGTGTGCAGATGTGGTCGTGCTGGATCATGAGAGCGCGCACGGCCCGAGTCTAATTTTGGATCCGAACGATCGGCTGGCCGAGGCTGTCGTCCCTTGTCGGCGGCGTTCCCTGACCGCTATCGTTCGTATCCGAACAAATGTTGGCTGCTGCGACAGGCGGACGCGATTGTGACAGTGACGACCACGAAGACCATCATCCGGGAGCACGAGGCCGACCTGGTCATCCAAGAGGCGCGGGTCGTCGCCGACGACGTCGTAGCGCTCACTCTCGCCGACCCGCGTGGCGCTGAGCTCCCGGCGTGGACGCCAGGCGCCCACATCGACCTCATTCTCGGCGATGACCTGACCCGCCAGTACTCGCTGTGCAGCAGCCCGTCGAAACCCGATGTCTGGCGGCTGGGCGTGCTCCGCGCGCCGGACAGCCGCGGCGGGTCGGAGCGGGTGCATAGCGCGCTAGCTGCAGGCGTGAAGGTCCGGGTTCGCGGGCCGCGTAACCACTTTCCCCTGGTTGCAAGCCCGCGCTACCTGTTCATCGCGGGCGGCATCGGAATTACGCCGATGCTGCCCATGATCGCGGAGGCTGAGGCGGCCGGCGCCGAATGGCGGCTGCTCTATGGCGGCCGTGAACGGGCGTCAATGGCCTTTCTCAATGAACTCGCCCCGTACGGCGACCGGGTGACGATCGTGCCGCAGGACGAGATGGGCATTCTCGATCTGGAATCTGTCCTGGGAAAGCCGCAACCAGACACGCTGGTCTATTGCTGCGGGCCGGAGGGTCTCCTGAGTGCTGTCGAGAAATTCTGCGAGAACTGGCCACCCGGGGCGCTCCACCTGGAACGGTTCTCCGCCAAGCCGCAGGAGCCGGCTGCCGAGGCGGACTCGTCGTTCGAGCTGGTGTTGGAGCGCTCCGGGCTGACCTTGCAGGTGCCGCCCGACAAGTCGGTACTGGAGGTGATTCGGGCCGCTGGCGTTAGCGTTCTCGCATCATGTCTGGAAGGCGTGTGCGGAACTTGTGAGACGGAGGTCATCGATGGCGATGTTGATCATCGTGACTCTGTTCTCAACGAGGAGGAGCGGGCCGCGAACGAATACATGATGGTGTGCGTTTCACGCTGCCGTTCCCCACGGCTGACCCTTGACCTGTGAAACTCCGCGAGCGTCGGTAGGCGCCCGCAGATGATCGGAGGAACGATGAACGGAGCACGCTTTCGCTATGCGAAGAGTGACGACGGGACCAGCTTCCAGGGGCGCCGCGCGAGCAGAGAAAAATTGAGGAGATAGACATGAGCCCAGACGCGTCGGCCCTCAGTCGCCTAACGCAAGCACACCCACGAAACTGTTGGTACATGGTGGCGACCAGCGATGAGGTCGGTCGGGAACCGCTGGGTCGACGCGCCCTCGGTACCGGAGTCGTCTTATACCGCACCGCCGATGGAACGCCTGTCGCGCTCGAGGACCGGTGTGCCCACCGGCCCTACCCGCTCAGCCTCGGCCGCGTCGACGGTGACCACATCGTCTCTGGTTACTCCGGCTTCGTCTACGACACCCAAGGCTTCTGCGTGCACGTCCCGACCCAGAGCGAGATCCCGGTTGGGGCTCGGGTACGCGCATTCCCCGTGCATGAAGACGGCGTCTTCGTGTGGGCCTGGCTGGGTGAACCGTCGCTGGCCGCCCTGCGTCCACCGCCCGTCACCCCCTGGCTCAACGACCCCGGCTGGGCGACCATAGGCGACGAATGGGAGACCGAAGCCGACCTGCTACTGCTCCACGAGAACTTTGCCGATATCACTCATGTCGCAGTCGTCGACCCCTATATCGCGCCACCCGTGTTGGGCAGTTCACCACCGCCGCTTGAGGTGGAAGTAACGGAAACCGCAGTCTCGTTCTCTCGAACGTACGAGCCGGCTCCGATCCCTGCATGGCAAGCGGAGCTTCTCGGACTGCCGGCCGATGCGGAGCACGTCCAGCGTGAGCAGGGCGCTTTCGTGACGCCGGGTCTCTGGGTCAACCGCTGGGATGTCCATGTGGATTCCGGACCCGATGACACGAAGATCCACACTTTCCGCTTCACCCACGCTCTCACGCCGATCTCTTCAGGCAGAAGCCGGCATGCGTGGCGGGTGAGCCGAAACTTTGCGCTTGGTGAGCAGGCTGGAAGAGTGCTGCTGCCGATCTTCACCGACTACTACAGGCGCGTTCAGGGAATCCTCGAGACTATGCAGGACGTGCTCGACGCCGACGGACCTCGTCGGGAGATCAATGTCAGCGCCGACGCTGCAGCCCTCCAGGTGCGCAAGATCATCCGCAACATGGTGGCCGATGAGACAGGGGCTGAGTTTCGGCGCGCCCGCTCCACGGGGAGCCGGGCGGCCCGCATTCGCTGAGCCCTGCGAATGCCTGGAATGCATTGCGTCCTTAACCCGATGGCGGCGAGTACTGGCTCACTGTGAAGACCGCACCCTGCGGATCGCGGATCTCCGCGTCACGCGTCCAGTCAGTGTCGGTGGTAGACACCACAGTCGCACCGAGGTGCTCAGCGGATTCGGCGGAGTCGTCGCGGTCGGCGACCGTGAATGTCACATGCCAGTGCGGTTGCTCTCCGTCCTGCGCCATAACCAGCCATCCGAAGGCATCGGCGAAACCAGGGGGCACCGAATCGCCGGACTGTCTCTCGTGGATCCCGGGGTCGGACGTTGCGGCGAGGTGATCGCCATACCCCGGTTGCCGGATCATGGTCGCGAAACCGAGGTCGTCGAATACCCAGCCGAACACGCGAGCGTAGAAGGCAACCGACGCTCCCGGATCGGCCGTGTGCAGGTCACTGAAGTTCCACGCGCCCGGAGTGTTGGCCACTTGCGCTCCCAGTCGCCTCCCGGCTTGCCACAAACGGAACGGTACGCCGGCTGCGTCCACGCACGACGCGGTTCGGCCGGCCTCACCGACGTTGGAGGTCGGGTCCGTGACTCGGCCTCCCGCTGCTGCTACGCGGGCAACGGCCTGATCGAGGTCCCGGACTGCAATGTAGGTGTTCCACGTAGCGGTACGCGCTGCCGAATCGTTCCCGACGGACGGTTGACCGATCCCCGCTGCATCCTGGCCGTCGAGTTGAGCGATGAGGTAGCGAACCTTCGACTCCGGCGAAGTCTCCGTGAACCTCCAGCCGAAGAGAGCACCATAGAATGCGGCCGCTGTGTCCACATCGCCCTGCTCGAATTCCACCCAGCAGGTGACGCCCTCGGGGTAGGTCCTCGGTTCATTCATCAGCTTCTCCTCCCGATCGTCCGATCATCGATTCATCACCATTCAGCGATGGACTCATCCGCGTGGCGCCAGATGGGGTTGCGCCACCGATGGCCTTGCCGGGCGCGTTCCCTGACGTAGTCCTCGTTGATCTCGATGCCCAGGCCAGGGTCGCTCGGGATGGTGACAAAGCCGTCCGCATAATCGAAGATCGACGGAGCGGTCAGGTAGTCGAGCAGGTCATTGCCGACGTTGTAATGGATGCCGAGACTTTGCTCCTGGATGAAGGCGTTGTACGTGCAGCCGTCGATCTGCAGGCAACTGGCGAGTGCGATCGGGCCCAGGGGACAGTGCAGCGCCACCGCGACGTCGTACGCCTCCGCCATGGTCGCGATCTTGCGCGTCTCGGTAATCCCGCCTGAGTGAGAGGGATCGGGCTGGATGATGTCTACCGCCCCACTGGCCAAGATCGACTTGAAATCCCATCGTGAGAAGAGCCGTTCACCGAGTGCGATGGGCGTGGACGTGTTGATCATTGGGCCTAGGAAGGAGTCGACGTTCTCGGGAAGCACTGGTTCCTCGATGAACATCAACCGGTATGGCTCCAGCTCCTTGAGCAGCACCTTGGCCATCGGCTTATGAACTCGGCCGTGGAGGTCGACGGCGATTCCCAGCTCCGGGACGGCATCCCTGACAGCCGCCACCCGGTCGAGCGCCGCCTGCACCCGATCCCAGGTATCGATGATCTGGAGTTCCTCAGTGCCGTTCATCTTGATCGCGCTGAAGCCGCGATCGACAGCGGCTCGTGCAGCGGCGGCTGTGTCAGCTGGACGATCCCCGCCGATCCAGGAGTAGACCTTGATCCGTTCCCGCACCTGACCACCTAACATCTGCGCCACCGACATGTCGCATGCCTTGCCCTTGATGTCCCACAACGCTTGATCGATGCCGGCTATGGCGCTCATCAGGATAGGCCCGCCACGATAGAAGCCGCCGCGGTACATCACTTGCCAGAGGTCCTCGATATTGCGTGGGTCGCGTCCGATCAGATAGTCGGAAAGCTCCTCCACACAGGTCGCGACAGTCGCTGCCCGTCCCTCGACGACAGGCTCGCCCCAGCCGACGATCTGTTCGTCGGTTTCGATCTTGAGGAATAGCCAACGAGGCGGCACTGCATAAGTCGTCAGCCGCGTGATCTTCATCTCTGTCTCAGCGGCCCGGCTCTATCAGCACCTTCATTTCCTCGCCGCGGCGCAAGCCGTCGATGGCAGCGACCGCGTCATCCAGCGGAAAGATCTTGCTGATCAGGCGGCGTGCGTCCAATTCGCCTGTGGTCACCAGCTCGATCGCTGCCTCGATGTCACTGTTCTGATAGATGCGGGTCCCGATGATCGTGATCTCAGCGAACATCACCGAGAGCAGGTTGACGCCGTGCAATCCCGGCTGATAAGCACCGACAATGACGGCGGTGCCCGCGGTTCGCAACCAGCTGAGCAGTTCGGGGGCGACCGAGGTATGGCCGGATGCGTCGAAGACGACGTCCACTCCTTGACCAAGATCGTCTGGGCTTTCGACGATCTTGATCCCGAGGTCCGCCGCGTATTGCCCGCGTGAGGCCGAGGGCTCCGACATGGTGACGGTGGCGCCCACCGCGGTGGCAAGCAAGCCGACCAGGCAGCCGATGGGGCCGCCTCCGACGACATGAGCGCGGTCACCGAGAGCCAGTCCCGATCGTCGTACAGCGCGTACCGCGACCGCCACGGGCTCGATAAGCGCGGCGGCGACAAGATCAACATCGGCCGGCAGCGGGTAGATACCGTAGTCGGGTACGACGGTGCGCGGCGCGATGGCTCCCGGATAGTCGATCCCCACTACGGTGAGCGTGCGGCAGACGTTGGTACGGCCGGCCAGACACGCCTCGCACACGCCACAGTGCACTATCGGACTGATGAAGACGGGATGGCCCACCGGCAGATCGCCGTACGGCTCGGCCAAGTGGCCGACGAATTCGTGCCCCAGGACCGTGCCGGGTTGAGCACGGACGTGTTCACCGGCCGCGATATGCAGGTCGCTGCCGCAAACCCCCGCGTACGCGACGTCCAGTCCCACCCAGCCCGGGCGGGATTCGAGCAACGCAACCGGCCGGACGGCCACGACATTGCCGCCTTCCCAGACAAGTGCGTTCTGTTGAGTCACGTCATCGGCCCACCTTGCTCGGCACTCGGTTGTTTCCCGCGATCTGGAGGAGTTCTGCAAACGACAGCATCCTACGAAGCTGGGTGAAGCCGTCGGGTGCTGGCAGTCAAGGGGCGTGAACGCCAGAAGGTGGACGAGACATGGCAGCCTCGAGCAGGATCGAACTTCGCGGCCTCGATCCGACCAGCCGACGTGAGCTGGTGGCGACGGCGACCGACATCGACCCGATGCTGCACAACGGTGTGAAGGCTGGCTGGAGGCCGCAGACTTTACGCCGTCAGTTCGCTGTCGATCCCGAGAGCATCTTGGCGTACCCCTCGCGCAAGCCCTCCCAACCGTGACTGCGAGCGGCGGAGCCGGCCACTGGCTCGACATCCTTGCCGTCCAGCCTGGCGGCTAGAGCATTGAGGCAGAGGTGCCAGCCGGACGCGTAGTCGGCAGCCTCGTTGCGGACATCGAATGTGTGCGTGAGCAGGAGCTGTACGCCGTTGGGTACTGATGTGATCTCGAAACGCAGTAGGTGCCCGCCCCAATCCAAGACGAGCAGCCGGGGTGCATCGGCCACCAGGACCTGCCCCGCTTCGGGCGGACCCTCAGCGGCCTGACCGCCTTCGGCCTGCGGCAGAGGTACCTCGCCGACGACATCGAGGTCGTGGTCGGGAGCATAGGGAGCCCAACGGCGGACCTCGTCGGAGCGAGTGAGTGCCGCCCACACTCGCTCAGCCGGGTGGTTGAGCATCCGCTCCATTCGCAACACCCAGCGATCGTCGCTGCGATCGAGGGTTGCCTCCACGGGATGGGTGGGCAATTTGTCTGTCATCGTGCATCCTCCTGATTCTGATCAGGCTGCTCAGGCCCGCTGTTTAGATGGCGTTCGAGTGCGTCGAGGCTTTCGGCCCACATGTGCCGATACGGCTCCAGCCACGCGGTGACATCGCTCAGTGGTCGCGGAGCGAGCGAGTAGACCCGACGTGGACCGTCCACCCGCACTGTCACAACCCCCGCCTCACGCAACACTCTGAGGTGCTTGGAAACGGTGGGCTGCGGCAACGCAAGAGCGTTGACCAAGTTGCCGACATCGCTACCGCGACGCTCCTGCGCGTCAGTTTCGAGGTCGTTGGACGCTACCTCGCGTAGGTAGTCAAGAATCCGGCGGCGGGTGTGCTCAGCAACAACGGTAAAGCCGTCCATCAGTGCTTAATATGCTACGCGAGGTATATGCCTGTCAAGGCATATGATTCGCCCAGACTGATGAAGGGTCAATAAGTGGGCTCAGTAGGGTCAGGAGTTCCGCATCCGGGCGGCCCTTGAGATCGTCGCTCGCGAGTCGGCGCGCAATCCCGGCGACGAAATCCGCGAGCTGAACCCGAGCATCACCACGGGAATCGACCAGCGTGACATCTCTAACCTGCCTCCCCGGATGGTCGGCGGCGAACGTCCTAGCAATGTCGGCTATGCGTTCCGGAGTCAACGCAGATTGTTCGTCATGTACGACGGAGACGGTTTGGGCGGTGGAGCCCCAGAACTGAACGGCCCGGGTCAGCGCCGGAATCAGCGGCTCCAATAGGGGAGTCAACTTAGGGTTCTGCAGATGTGCTGCCCGAGTTGCGTCGGCGATGGGCCGAGTCGATTGCAGCAGGGTCATCACCTCGTGGACATCAGCCGCTGTGCTGGTCTGCGCCATTGCCTCGACAGCCGCATAGAACAAAGGAATAGGCGTCTTCGGCAGCCACCGGTTGTTGGTGCGTAAGAGATTGGCCGCGAGCGTCAGGAATTCGTGCCATCGAGGCGCCCCATAGTTCAGCTCGCCCGAGCGGTACAGGGTGATCGCCATGTCTCGAGTGCGGGGGTTCTGACCCGGGCAGGCGGTTCCGTGCACGGACTCCCCGCCGAGGAGCACGTCGATGACGCGAGCAAGTACGAAAAAGCGGGTGTCTGTGAGGTGGACGGACGCGTTCCCTCGGATGGGACTGCTGGGACCCATCAGCCACAACAACACCGGCCGGCGACGTGCCCTGAGGAGTTCAGCTGCCTTGTACTCGCCGCTGCCGCGGGCGCCGATTTGCCGCAGCAGACTATCGACCAGCTCGCTGGCATCTCCTGGTTCGATCCGCACACTGGCGTGAGCAAAGACCGGACTCTGCGCACCGACCAGGTTGCCACCTGAGAAGCCCGACTCATCGCACGCGATCTCAAGGTGCTGGATGTGCTCCTCGATCATGTGCACCAGCACATCACGCGCAGATGCTCATGCCTGGCGCGGCGTTAGGGAGAGAGAGTGGGAACGCGGCCGTCGGAGTTAGAGGCAACATCTCATTTGTGTCAGCGTTATCGGGGTGTCGGCGCGTCCCCACCGGCCGGGGACGCCGGTCAGACCCAGGCTCCCGATGGCGTCGGGGACGCACGGTGTGCTGGTCAGCTGATAGCCGTGTGGTTCGAGGCCGAGCAGCACGCGGATCAGCAGCAGCGGCGTACCGGCAGCCCAGGCCTGAGGCGAACAGGCCGTCGGGTACCGCACGGGGAACTTGGTGAGCGAACGGGGATAGCCCGCGAAGGCCTCTGGGAGCCGATGATCGAACTGGGTGGCTGCCTCGAACATCGCCATGGCGATTCGACCTGCCTCCTCCGGCCGCCCGTAGCGGGCGAGGCCCGCGGCGATCAGACCGTTGTCATGAGGCCACACCGTGCCGTCGTGGTAGCTGAGCGGGTTGAATGCCGCCTGCCCGGTGGCCAGAGTGCGCACGCCCCAGCCGCTGAACAGCCGGTCACCCATGATGTGGTCGACGACAGCATCGACCTTGGAGTCGTCCACGATCCCACTCCAGAGCAACTGGCCCATGTTCGAGGTCAGGGTCGGCACCTGGCGTTTGTCGCCGTCCAGCGCGAGGGCAAAGAAGTCGCCTTCGGCGACCCAGAAATCGGTATTGAATCGGGCTTTGAGCTCGGCCGCTTCGCCTTCCAGCCGGTCCGCCGTGGCGGCATCGTGCCACACTTCCCGAGCCAGTCGGGCCGTACGGAGCCGCGCATCGTACGCATAGCCCTGCAGCTCGCAGGTGGCTCGCGGCAGGCTCGCCAGCTCTCCGTCGGGGTGCACGATGGCGTCACAGGAGTCCTTCCAGCCCTGGTTCTCCAGGCCATTGTCAAGGTTGCGTCGCTGGTACTCCAGATAGCCGTCGCCGTCCAGGTCGCCGTGGTGTTCCAGCCAGTCCAGCGCCGCTCGCGCCTGCGGCTCCAACTCGACCACGAGATCGGTGTCGCCGGACCAGCGCTCGTACTCGTCAAGCAAGATCAAGAACAGCGGGGTGGAGTCCGCAGATCCGTAGTACGGCGACTGCGGCCAGTCCCCGAAGTAGGTGAGTTCACCCAAGCGCAACTCGTGCAGGATCTTGCCAGGCTCGGCGTCCCGGAAGTCGTCCCACTCTGTCGCCTGCCGGCGGGCCAGCACCTGCAGCGTGGCCGAGGCAAGCTGCGGGACGAAGGGCAGCGCCTGGTAGCTGGTGATCAAGCTGTCGCGCCCGAATACAGCCATGAACCACGGCAGTCCGGCCGCCGGAATAGCCGCGTCTTCGGTAAGAGCCTGGACGCGTAGACGCAGTGCGGCCAGATCCCGGAGGCTGCGGTCGTAGGTGTGCCGCAGAGTGTCCCAGCTGGCTCGTACCCTCGGCGCGGCCTCGAGCCAGGCGTCCATCTGGTCCGAGTGGTTCACGCCGTGCCGGCGCTTGATCTTGGACGAGGGCAGTTCGCGCGCGGCACCCGTCCTCTCTCGGGGTGCAACAGACTCGAAGGAGACCTTCAGAGTTCCAGACCAGGACTCAGCGGGCTTCAGCCGCAGAACGAAATCCGCCGAACCTTGACTCAGCTGAGCACCTTCGGCCTGGATGATGGTCCGGCGTTCGAAGTCTTCGCGACGATAGATCAACTCGACTGCCTGGCCGCGGACTAGGCGGGAGGTGGTGCCCTTCTTGATCAGCTCCTTGTTCTTGACCTCGAAAAGGTCGGCAAAATCGGCGTCGAAGGCCATCGACAGCGCGATGACGATCTCCTCACGGCCGGAGTTGAGCACGGTCAGCTTCTCGTGCAGGTCCTCTCCGCTGCCCTTGCCGAGCGTGCGCTCGCGGATCACCGACAGCGTGGGGTTGCGGTACACGCTGCTGTCCGGACCGGCCAGAAAGAAGGTGGCCGATGCGAAGCCGGAGGCGCCGTTGGACAAGGCTTCCAACCTGCCGCCGTCGATCGCGAGCTGCCATCGGGAGAGGTGGCGCATGTCGCGGTAGAACAACCCGAGAACCTCATCAGGGTCTGGGCTGGCATCGCCGATCAGATCACTGACCATGAAGGTGCTACCTACGAGGCAATTGACTTGCGGTGCCCTCACCCAGTCCACCCTTGCACAGGCTTCTGGGCAACAGTCAGCGAGCCCGATCCATCGCGGCCACTGTCTCAACAAGCGAGTCGGGAAGTCGGGCGACGCAGCCGGAGAGGCAGATCGTAGGGTGATGAGCTGTGACGCGTCGCGGGTGGGTGCTCTTCGCCACCCTCAGTGTGTGCTGGGGGATCCCGTATCTGTTCATTCGCGTCGCCGTAGCTGATCTCGATCCGCTGATCGTTGCGTTCGGCCGGACCGCTATCGGCGCTCTGCTGCTGCTTCCGATGGCGTTACGGGCACGGGCGCTGAAGCCGCTGTTGCCGTACTGGAAAATCCTGCTGATCTATACCGCAGTTGAGATCATTGGACCCTGGTTGCTGCTCGGCCACGCCGAGACGCGCCTCAACAGCTCGACGACGGGCCTGATCATCGCTGTCGTTCCGATCGTGGCGGCGATCATCCTGACGGTGATGGGACAGGATCGCCTGGGTCCTCGGCGGATCTCCGGCCTTGTGCTCGGACTTGTCGGTGTCGCATTCCTGGTGGGCGTTGACATGGAGGTCAGCGACTTCATTTCCATTGGTCAGCTGCTACTGGTGGTGATCGGCTACGCCATAGGCCCGATCATCATCAGTCGAAAGCTGGCCCATCTGCCGTCGCTGGGAGTCGTCACGGCATCGTTACTGATCTCGGCGATGGCCTATGCCCCATTCACCCCGCTCGTCTGGCCTGACCGCTGGACCGCGCCGGCCGTTGGCTCGGTTGTGGTCCTTGCCGTGGTCTGCACGGCAGTGGCGTTCCTGGTCATGTTCGCTCTCATCGCCGAGGCGGGACCTGCCCGAATGACCTTGATCACCTACGTCAATCCGGCCGTCGCCATCCTTCTCGGAGCGATCGTCTTGGACGAACCGCTCACCATCGGCCTGGCGATCGGCTTCCCCTTGGTGATCATCGGTTCCGTACTCGGCACGTGGCGGAGCACCCCACCACCGGGCGAGGCGACCGGCGCCAGTGCCGACACGATCGACATAAGCGAGCCGCGGTCGCGGTGAGACCGTTCGGCTGCGGTCGTGGTCACGCTGCTTGGCCCTGCACCTCAGTCATAGGATTCTCGCGCCCCCAGGCGATCGTCTCGCCGCCGTCGTCAGAGCGGTGCGCGGTGTTTGGATACCTTTCTCGCCGTAGGCATCCTCGTGCTCGTCTGGACATGACAGAGGGGATCGACATGTACCAACCGCAGGTCCTGGCTACCGACCTGGTCATCGGCGAGTCCGCCCGCTGGCACGACGGCCGGCTGTGGCTGTCGAACTGGGGCGCCCAAGAGATCGTCGCGTACGACGTGGAGGGGCATCGCGAGGTGATCACGCGGGTGCCCACGACCATCCCGTTCTCAATCGATTGGCTGCCCAATGGTCAGCTGCTGGTCGTGGCGGGCCCGGAGCGGCGGCTGCTGCGGCAGGAACAGGACGGATCGTTGATCGACCACGCCGATCTGACTGGCTTGCCCGGCGGGCTCAACGAGATCGTGGTCGACGGTCGCGGCACCATCTACGTCAACGGCGGCGCCGACTTTTACCCCGACGAAGGCGTCGCGCCCGGCTTCATCGCAGCGATCAGCCCGGACGGCGTCCTGCGTCAGGTCGCTGACGGAATCGCCTTCCCTAACGGGATGGCAGTGACCGAAGACAACTCGACCTTGATCATCGCGGAGTCCTTCGCGAGCAAGCTGACAGCGTTCGACATCACCGACGACGGAGGCCTCACTAATCGAAGGATCTTCGCTGACGTGCTGGCCGACGGGATCTGCATGGACGCAGACGGCGCAGTCTGGACGCCCAGTTGGTATGAGAACGAGTCCTACTGTCTACGGGTGGCCGATGGCGGACAGGTGCTCGATCGGATACCGCTCGAACACTCTGGCTTCGCCTGCGCGCTTGGCGGTGACGATGGTCGGACTCTTTTCATGCTGACCGCCGACTGGCACATGGACGAGGACTTCATGGACAACCTGGAGCGGCTCACCACCGGCCCGCGTACCGGTCAGGTGCTCAGCGCGACGGTCTCGGTACCCGCGGCCGGTTGGCCCAACCACCGCTGAGAGCGGCGATCAACGTCAGCCGGTCGGACCACGGCCGCCCCGGGCGTACAGGATTGGCACAACGATGGCGCCGATCAAGGCGCCCAAGCCGGGCAGTGAGCCCAGGAAGTGCCACGAGAAGCCAGCCGGATGATCAGCGCTGAACACTACTCTCGCGATCAGTCCGACGATGATCTCGATCAAGAGACCGCCGAGGAAACCCAGGAGCGCGCCAATGGGAATCATGGCGATGATCACTCCCGAACGCCGATTCCTAGTGGTTGGCGGCTTTGATGGAGGGTTGCGTGTGGACATGCTGGTTCGTCTCCTTTGTTGGAAATGGTGCCGGACGTTTCCAAGATCAGCCGTGATCATGGTTGGCTGCCATATGATCATGATCGACTCCAAGGGTCCGGGGTGCGGAGTCCACCTGATCGGGATCGACCACAGTGAATTGCGCCATCATTCCCACGTCCTCGTGCCACATCAGATGGCAGTGGTACATATACGGCGTCAGCGGGTCCTCGTACGGCGGGAACTTGATCGCCAACTGGATCGTCTCGTCGGCGCCCAGCAGCACGGTGTCCTTCCAGCCTCGTTGCGGATCAGGTGCAGTGGCGCCCGGCGGAACGATCTGGAACGACACTCCGTGGACATGGAAATTGTGCGGTTGATTGTGCGTGTTGCGCACGGTCCATAGCTCGGTTGTGCCAGCGCCTACCACGGTGTCCACGCGCGACATCTCCATCTGCTGCCCGTTGATGTCGCGGCCGTCGAGCTCAAACGTTCGGTGGGCCGCCACATGATCAAGAGCGACTGCTGAAGGCGTCTCGAGTACCTCCGGAAGGTTCCCCCTCTCGGCCAGCGAATTCCCAGCCCGGAGTTGCAGCAAATCAAGATGATCATTCCCACCGGCGCCGTTGGTCAGCGGGAGCATCATGCTCAGATCCCACGGCACCGAGCGGAGTACCGGCCGCTCGCCAGGCTCCATACCCGCCACGATCTCGGCCCGTTCGGCTGGTGAGATCAGCAGCCGGCGGGTCAGCTGAGGTGAAGGCAGGAAACCGGCGTCTGTAGCGATGATCGCGAACTCGCGGTCGTCGGCGAACGCCAGATGGTAGATCCGCGCGGTTGAGGCGTTGAGAATGCGGAGCCGGACCCGGGAGGTGTTGACCGGCACGTACGGGTTGTAGGTCCCGTTCACCAAGATCTTGTCTCCCAGCACGCCGGTCACTGCGCGACCGTGCAACGAGAACTGGCCGCGCGAGTCGAAGCTGCGGTCCTGAAGGATGATCGGGATGTCGTCGATGCCGTATCGGTGTGGCAGGTCCGGATTCGTGCCGTCGTCGAGGTAGAACAGCCCGGCCAGTCCGCGGGTCACTTGGCTCTCTGTCTCGCCGTGCGGGTGGGGGTGGTACCACAGCGTCGCCGCAGGCTGATCGATCGACCACGCAGGCTGCCATTGCGCACCAGGAGCGATCGGCTGGTGCGGGCCGCCGTCATTCCGGGCCGGCAGGTGCATGCCGTGCCAATGCACAGTGGTGGTTTCGGACAGCCTGTTCTCCACGATGACCCGGACGTGTTCGCCACGCGTCGCCCTTAGGGTGGGGCCGAGGTAACCGGTGTCGTATGAGCCGTCGGTGTAGCCCCAGGTCGGCGTCGACATACCGGAAAGGAATTCGGCTGCTCCCGCGACGGCGCTCAGCCGGAACACCCGGACACCGTCCTCGGCCACCGAGGAAGCGGCCAGTGACGGTATCCGGATCCGGTTGGCAAAATCGAGGGTGTCGACAGTGCTGATCGGATCTGCGGTCGTGCGGTCGGATTCGCAGCCGACGAGCGCGAGGGCTGGCAGCGCCGCCATCCCGGCGAGCATGCTGCGGCGGCTGAATCGGGTGGGCATGAGACCTTCTCCGTGATGGCAATAGGACGCTCATCACGTTAGGAATCACGTGCTCTGGTACCCACTTGCTTCAGGCGACAGATGTGATCGCTTCTCGACGTACGTCGGGTCAGGGGCGGTCGGGTATCTCCAGGTGCCGGCCAGGGGTCACGAGGCCCGTCTCGTAGGCGATCACGACCAGCTGAGCCCTATCGCGAGCACCGAGCTTGCTCAGCATCCGGCTCACGTACGTGCGGGCGGTGGCCGGGCTGATGTGAATTTCCGCTGCGATCTCGTCATTCGACAAGCCACGGCCAACCCCAGCCAGCACCTCACGTTCCCGTTCGGTCAGCTCGTTCAGTCGGGCATGGTCGGCAACACCGGCGGGGCCGGAAACAATGCCCTCCATCACCTTCCGGGTCACTGAGGCCGACAGCAGGGCGTCGCCAGCAGCCACGACCCGGATTGCGTCCCGCAGGTCGTCCGGCTCGGCGTCCTTGAGTAGGTAGCCCGAGGCGCCTGCTCGGATCGCCGCGAAGATGTGGTCGTCCTCGTCGAATGTGGTCAGCATGATGATCGCGACGCCGGAGAGTTGTGGATCCGCAGTGATCCTTCGGGTCGCGGCGATGCCGTCGACTCCCGGCATCCGGACGTCCATCAGCACCACATCGGGCCGGGTCCGGGTCACTACAGCGACCGTGTCGCGTCCGTCTCGAGCCTCGCCAACAACCTCAAGATCATCGCTGTTGCTGAGCAGGGCGCGCAGCCCGCTGCGTACCAGCGCCTGGTCATCGGCGAGCACTACCCGGATCATGTGTCGGACCGCTCCTCTCCGGGCTGTGGCCAGGGCAGCACTGCGGTGAGAACCGTTCCAGCGCCGCGACCAGGGCTGGTGACGCGAAGCTGGCCGCCCAACTCCGCTGCTCGCTCCCGCATGCCGCGTACGCCGTTTCCTTCGACGACTTCTAAAGCGCCTTGCCCGTCGTCGCGCACGGTGAGGGTAAGTGCGTCCGGCCCTCGGTCGAGCGTCACAGTCACCGTGGCGGCGTTCGCGTGCCGGATGACATTCGTCAGCGCCTCCTGCACGATTCGGTACGCGGCTCGGCCGAGCTCTTCAGGCACATCCCGCTGATCACCGACCTCGACGATCCGGACATCCAAGCCGTTGCCGCGGGCCTGTTCGGCGAGGGCGGGAAGCTCGTCCAGGCCCGCCGGCAGCTCCACCGCCGAGTCCAGCGAGCGCAACCGCCGGACCGTGCTTCGCAATTCGGCCATGGTGGCAACGCTGATGTCACGGATCTCCGCCACCGCCCGCTGCGCTTCCGGCACCCGCGCCGGCAACGCCTCAGCCGCCACCGCGGACTGCAGCGAGATCATCGCCATGCTGTGGCCGAGCGCGTCATGCAGGTCACGGGCGAGACGAAGCCGCTCCTCGTTTCGCTGCTCGGCCGCCCGGCGCTCCAGCTCCAACTGGGCCTGCCGTTCCCGATCCCGCTGCGACTCCTTGAGCAGTCGGCGAGATCGCACCCCGTCGCCCAGGGCTAGTGACACCCCCATCAGCGCGATCACCGGCGGCAGTTCGTAGCCGAGAAGCTGACCCGCATCCTGACCGCTCACGATCTGGAAGTACAGCGACAGCGCAACCAGCACAGCCGAGACAATGATGCCGACACGAAGGTGCCCGGCCTCTGCGGCCGAGAAGAGCGCCGCGGCGATTGGCAGAGCCAGACCGATAGGTGGGTACTGAAGCGTGTAATACACACAGATGCCGAGCGATGTGAGCAGCAAGACGAGCACCGGGTGGTGCCGGCGGATGAGCAGCACGAGCCCGAAGCCAAGCGCGAAGGCGTACGCCGGCCACGGATCGGCCAGGTCGTCACTCGAGCTTGTGAATACCGCCACGCCGACCGCCATGGCCACCGCGTAGCCCAGCAGCCCGTCGACCAGGGCCGATGACGTCCACAGCGTGGCCGACCGGCGGGTTAGCGCAATCCTTGTGGCCACTCATTCACTCTAGGCAAGCGCTGGAACTGATTTGGTGGGTCGGAGCCATCGCTGCCGTACGACTTCATTAAGCGCCAGTTACTCGGACTCCCGCACCATCAGCAGATGAGGCTACGTCTACGTAAGTGAAGCGGAGTGGTGGTCCATCAACCGCCAGGGGCTAGGCGAGCCGGCTGCCGACTTGGGCCGCTGACGGATTGGTTAGCGCAGAGCCATCATGGAAGAGAACCGTCGGTACGGTGAGATTGCCGTCATTGACCCGAGCAACGAGTGCAGCGCCCTCGGCATGATCTTCAATGTCGATCTCGTGGTAGTCAATTCCGGCGCGCGAGAGTTGTGACTTGAGCCGTATGCAGTAACCGCACCAACGTGTGGTGAAGACGGTTGGCTCGTGGGCACTTGTCAAATCCATAGTCACGGTATGTATAAGCGCGACGTTGCCCAACCCATTCCGCTGCACCGTATTGCGTTCGTCACATCACGGACACAGTGCTGTGCCACGCTAGGACATGGTGGTTGGCCGCCGGCAGCAACCGCTTCATCCATGTGCCGATCAAGCTTATGATCTTCGAGCGCAATCAGGTGGCGCCTGGTGGTGATCTTCGGTTGAGTGTGCTGGAATCGACCGCTCAGCCCATGAACAGCATCTGGTCGCTGTTGCGTGCCGGCGGCGTAGCCGTGGCCGAAGAATGAGATTGATCACCAGCGGCGCCAGCGCCCAAACAGCGAACGCGCGCTGTCCGATGAGGAGATAGAGCGGGATCGATACCGCGAAGCCGATTGCCATCACCACCGTCTGCCAGAGGGCTGCTTGCAGCCTCTGCAGGTCAGCAACTGCTGGGAGGTGTTGGGTACGGATAATCACCACAACGATTACCGCGAAGATGGCGAATTGCATCGCCTGAGTCACGGCGTAGAGGCCAAAGCGCAGCAGGTTCTGGTGACCGATGCTCAGTGTCTTGGTCGTAAACGGCGTGATCACGATGAGCAGCAGCCAGTACAGATTCAGCCGGATGATCGCCCTGGTGGCGTGGCGGACGTAACGGAAGACGCGATGGTGGAGTCGCCAATGTGCGACGATCACAAGAAAGCTGATGAGGAACGCCAGGTAGTCATCAACATGCCGAGCAGCGTCGCGGATCATGTATGAGACAGACGCGGCATCGGGGTTCTCGATGCCGCCGGGAACTGGAAGCCCCAATGCAAGCAACGTCAAAGCGATCGCGACCACAGCGTCTGAGAAAGAACGCCAGCCGCTCAGCGGACGCGAACTCCATCTCGTGATGGATGAGTGCGACCTGGTCTTCGGCATCAGCCATGTGGTGCTGGTCGACGAGTTCGCTGCTTGGCGGGTCGTTGGCTGCGGGCTGCCGGCCGGCTGCCTCGTCCGCATCCGCCATCAGGTCAGCGTAACCCGGTCCGGCGACGACGAAACCAGGTGAGAGCAAGGCCTTGGTCGGCCGCAGTCGCGTACGGTCGGGACGGCACGACCGGTAGTGCGACCGACCACCTTGGTCGGCGAGCCAGTTGCCATAGAGCCAGGCGAGCCGGGCGCTTTCCGCATGCCACGCTGCCACCATGGCGACGCCTCGACGTGAGGACATCGCTCGCGCAACCTGCTGAGGGTCCGCTTCGTGCAGGAACACCGAGCGGATGCTCACATCGTCCAGGTCGAGCTGAGCGGCGAACTCAGGCAGCAGCCACGCGCCGTCAGCCACCACGGTGGGATGCGTCTGGAGCTCGAACGTGAGAGCGTGCGGAAGAGCAGCGCAGACCGCTTCGGCGGCTGCGATGTGATGATCAAGGAGTACCTCAGCGGGCTCGGCCTGGGCGCGAATCCGTTGGTCAATGTCCAGGATGGCCCGTTTCTTGCTGTTCTGCGGAGCCGTGTCGCGCATCGCGATCCAGAGCGTGTCGAGTTGCAGCCAAGCTGCATTGAGTCGAGTTGCCAGCGTGCGCGCAACTGTTGACTTGCCGGTACCAGCAGCTCCACCGATGAGCAGCAAGCGGCGCTTCACGCGCAGCTGCCCGACGAGTTGCCAGCTGTCAACGGTGCGTGGGAGCCTGTTGTTGATCTTGGCCCACTCACGCGGCGTCAGGTGGTCGTCGCCGGCGACGTTCGCGCTGGTGCTGTTGTCGTTGGGCGTGGAGGCGTCGGATGCGGGCGTTGATTTGGGGTTGTTGGTTGCGGTCGATCCACCACGGCGGTATCCATTCCGGTAAACGATCGGTGTTGATGCGGCAGGTCCAGCCTTTTTGCAGAAAATGGGTGTGGTGGTAGCGACAGAGCAGGGTGAGGTTGTCAAGATCGGTTAGTCCACCGTTGATCCAATCGAGTATGTGGTGTCGGTCGCAGTAGCTGGGTGGGTGGGTGCAGCCGGGGAAGGAACATCCGGCGTCTCGGATGGTCATTGCCATGGTTTGGCCTGGGGAGGCGATTCGTCTGGTTCTTCCTAATGCGAGGGGGACGTTGTTGTGGTTGATGATGGTGGGCCAGATGTCGGCTTCGTCAGCAATCCGCAGCAACTGATCGACACTGAGTTGGCTGCCGTCGGTGGTTTCGGCCAGCCCAGCTTTGGCGAGGAGGTCGTCGAGGCCGATGGTGACGATCACCGAGGTGGGGGTGCCGCCGGAGGAAGGCTGATCCGCCATCTTCAACAGCCGTCCGCAGGCCTCATCGAGCGCATCATGGACCCGTTGCCCGTGGGGCCGCTCATCGGGTATCTGGGTGGTGGTGCCGTCTCTCGTCTTCTACCGTGGTGGTGCGGGGTTTGCTGAGCGGGTCGAGGATGGCGTTCAGTTGGGCACCCACAGTGTTGGTGAGTTTGCCCTGCAGATGCCACATGCCGTCGCGGCGTTGTTTGAGTTCTAGATGCCGCCGGTCGTGTTGCAGCTGGTCATCAACTGGTTCGGGGCCGTCCGGGTCGGCAGCATTGACCACTTGTAGGGCGTAGCGGCGCAGCTCGACTGGCCCCAACACGGGTGCGTAGTGGGTGAGCAGTTGTTCTGCAGTCTCCACATCTTGGGGGTTGAGGCCGGGGCGGGTGAGTTTGTGCATGGCCCGTTCCACGATTTGCACTTTTTCAGCTGTCACCGCCCCTGCGCGTTGCAGCGCGGCTAGACGCAGCAGCACCGGTTCCAGTTGTTCACCGAGCATGGAGGTTCGGGGTCCGACCGCTGCAGCGGCTCGGACCCGGGAGGCGGCTTCGGTGGGGGAGAGTTGCAGCACCTGCACCAGGAACCGGGTCATAGTGGAGGAGCAGTAGCTTTCGGGCAGGTTGGTGGCTTCGGCGTCGGCGATCAAACTGTGGTCGATCAGCGGCAGCCGGTTCCGGAAGGTTTCAAACCGTTGCCACAACACCACCTTCTCGGTCGTTATCGAGTTGATTAAGCCCACCGGTTTCAACGGTTTCTATGAGTTCGGTCAAGTCATCGTTGAGTTTGTCGAGGGCCACATCGAGCCGGCCGCGCTCAAAGCACTGCTCTGCTGTTGGGTCCCCGAGTTCCATCCACCTATTCTATTCGAATCTATGTTCGATGACAACTGTTTTGCCAACAATATAAGGAAAGTTACGACCTGGAACTTACACGGAACCACCCAACCCAACCCCCGCGCACCTTCACAACATTCCCCCGGAATCTCTTGTTCTTGCATCCCTCGGATCTGCTTCCGGCTACCGCTTTCTGGTGTCGCCCGGAGGCGGGGTCAAGGCTGGCCGCAGGGCCACCCGCAGGGCTTGGCCTTGACACCGGCGAGGACGACGCCACACTCCCACAGCCGGGAACAGGTCGTGATCAGACAGCCGGGAGCAGGTCGTGATCAGACACGCGGGAGCGGACTGTGATCAGCCGGGAGCAGGTCGTCATCACAGCCGGGAACAGCTAACTCCAAACGGGGACTGGCAAAGATCAACTCAGAGCCGGAAGCAGATCACGAAGGCCCCAACGTCGGCGGCCAGCGTGGGCACAGTCTCCAAGATCATTCGCAACCTAGGCGCCCGGTCCATGCCGACATCATCAAAGATCACCACAATGGGTAGCCAACCAGGCTACAGCCACACCAGCCAACAGAGACTGACGGCCTCTGGCCTGGCAGCCGACGACAATAGGTGGATCGATGACTGACCTGCACGACATTCTGGAACGCTATGTGAGCGTCGGATCGGTGCCGGGAGCAGTGGGCCTGGTGGCTCGCGGTGATCAGATCGACGTGGCAGCGGTGGGCTCAGCGACCGTGGGCGGTGCCCCGATGGCCAGGGATTCGATCTTCCGCCTCGCTTCGATCACCAAGCCGATCACCGCGGCAGCAATCATGATGCTGGTGGAAGATGGCCGGATCGCGTTGGACGACCCGGTGGATCAGTGGCTGCCGGAACTGGCGAAGCCAGCCGTAGTCCGGACACCCGCCAGCCCAGTGGAGGACGTGGTTCCGGCGGCCCGGCCGATCACTGTGTTTGACCTGCTCACCTCCCGTGCGGGGTACGGATTTCCCTCAGACTTCACGCTGCCCGCGGTCCAGCGATTGTTTCCGGTGCAGCAGGACGGTCGGCAGCCGCAGCGCTTCCCGCCGCCAGACCAATGGATGGCTGAGCTCTCCGAGGTCCCGCTGCTGTATCAACCCGGCGAAGCGTGGTTGTACGACACCTGCTCGGTCCTCCAGGGCGTACTCATCACGCGGGCCTCCGGTCAGTCGCTGCCGGAATTCCTGGCCGAGCGGGCGTTTCAGCCGCTGGGGATGGTGGACACGGAGTTCTACGTGCCAGCCGACAAGCTCGGTCGATTGACCAGCTACTACCGAACCGGCACCGCGGGCCGCGTGGAACTAGCCGATGGCCCGGACGGGCAGTGGAGCACCCCGCCACCGTTTCCGCTGGGTAATGGTGGGCTGGTCGGAACGGCAGACGACTGGTTCGCGTTCGCGCGAATGTTGCTGGCGGGAGGCACCACTGTCGACGGCCGACGGCTGCTGTCAGCCGATTCAGTGCAGCTCATGATCAACAACCACATCACGCCCGCACAGCGCATGATCGGAGAACTGTTCCTAGAAGGGCAGGGTTGGGGCTTCGGTGGCGCGGTCGACATCGAGAAGATCGATCCTTGGAACGTGCTTGGACGCTATGGCTGGATCGGTGGGACTGGGACCTCGGCTCACATCACACCCTCGAGGGGCACAGTCGCCATCCTGCTCACCCAAGTGGCGGCGGACAGCCCGACTGCGCCGGAATGGATGCGCGACTTCTGGCAGTACGCTGCCATGATCAACTAGCCCGAGAACGGTCGCCGAGATCGATTGGCAAGTCGACCTCAAGCCTGCTGCCCTGTCCTGGAGGGCTGTCGACCAAGATCGTCCCGCCCAGCGCCTCGACCCGGTCGGTCAGCCCGATCAATCCTGAGCCCTGCTCGAGGGTAGCGCCCCCGAGGCCGTCGTCACGGATCGACAGGTGGAGACGACTCTCATGCGCCCGAATCTCAATGTGGGCCATGGATGCGCGGGCATGCTTGGCGGTGTTGGCCAGCGCTTCGGAGACGACGTAGTAGGCCGCGACCTCGACCGGCTCGGGCAGCCGCGTTGCAACCTCCAAGTCGAGCTGGACCGGAACGGCGGAGCGACGGGCGAGCGCCTTGACGGCAGGACCCAGGCCGCCCTCGGAGAGGATGGCGGGGTGAATCCCGCGGGAGAGCTCACGCAGATCCTCCAGGGCGCCCGTCAGTCCGTCGGCCACCCGGGCCAGCTGTGCCCGCAGCTCAGGCAGCTCCTGCGGTACCGCCCCCTCCGCCGTACGAAGGTCCAACACCAACGACACCAGCCGCTGTTGGATGCCGTCATGAAGGTCGCGTTCGATCTGACGGCGGGCCTGGTCGCTGGCAGCTACGATCCGCGTCCGCGAGGCCGCGAGCTCGCTGCGGCTTTGCTCCAGCGATCCGGCCATAGTGTTGAAGCTGCGCTGCAAGACGCCGATTTCGGCGATTCCACGCTCTGGTATCCGCACGCTCAGATCGCCACCGGAGAGGCGGCCGGCCATGGCCGCGGCCCCTCGTACCGGCTTGACGATCGCCCGGGTGAGATAGCCGGCGAACAGCACGATGAGCAGGATCGACCCCGCAAGACCGGCTGCCGCGGCGATGATGGCACGACGTGCGGCAACGTCCGAGCGCTGCTGGCGCACAGCCGCCAGCGCTTGTTCTGTCGCAACGAATTGGTCGAACTCGGTCCGGATGGCGTCAATCCGCCGCCTTCCTTCATCAGTCGCAGGCTCGCTCCGTGCGGCGGCCGAGTCTTGCTGTGCGGCAGTCACTAGCGGGATCGAGTAGTCACGGAGATACGAGGTGATGGCCCGAGTTATCCGCTGCGCCCGAGCTTGCTGCTCGGGGTTGTCCGCGACCAGCTCCTCCAGATCGCCGGCCTCCCCCGGGAAGGCGACCTGGGCGTCCCGCCACGGCTGCAGGAACCGCTCCTGGCCAGTGATCACGAACCCGCGCTGGCCAGTCTCCAGGTCGACCACCAGCCGCTCGAGCCGGTTGGCAACGACCAGCACCTCCTCGGATTCTTGGGCACGGTGTTCGGAGGTGCTCAGATCTGCGACCGAGGACAGCAGCACTGCGAACGCAGCCGCGATAACCAGCGCAAGCAGCCCACTCGCGACCACCATGCGACGTGTCAGCCCGCCTCGCACCGCCGGCTCCGATACACCGTACTCATAGTCGATAGTCTCGTGCACGACGATGGAGGAGAGGGCTGCCAGCCTCCTCGGATGGGAATGGTGATCGCCAAGGACATGACCGGGTTGCGAGTGGTCTTGGCAGACGACGACGTTCTGCTCCGCGAAGGTCTAGCCAGCCTGCTCGAGCGCTCAGGGTTCGAGATCGTCGGGCAGGCCGGCGACAGCGCCCAGTTGCTTGCCCTGGTCCGCGACAAGATGCCAGCGTTGGTAGTGGTCGACATCCGGATGCCCCCGACACACATCGCAGAGGGCCTCGAGGCAGCCCGGCAGATCCGCCAGGAGCAGCCCGAGACCGGCATCGTGGTTCTGTCAGCCCACGTCGAGGTGGAGTACGCCATGGAGCTGCTGGCCAGTGGCCGGGGGATCGGCTACCTCCTCAAGAGCCGCGTCACCGACGTTGAGGAATTCATCGAGACGCTGGAACGGATCGCCAAGGGCGGGTCGGTGGTCGATCCGGCGCTGGTCGCCGAGCTGGTCGCGGCCCGCCACCGCGATGACCCGCTGGCCGTGCTCAGCCCCCGAGAGCGGGACGTACTCGCGCAGATGGCCGAGGGCCGCTCCAACGCCGGCATTGCTCGCCGTCTGTGGGTCACCGAGGGGACTGTCGAGAAGCACGTACGCAGCATCCTCACGAAGCTGGACCTGCAGGAGACCGACGATGATCACCGCCGTGTCCTGGCCGTGCTCACCTTCCTCGAGGCCCGCTGACATCGCTTCGGTTGTTGTCGTCCTGGGCGCTGAACATTTCCTCGATAGCGTTGGCAGAGATCCTTGTCTTGGAAAGAAATCCGATCGCGGGGCTCGAACCGATCAGCTCGGCATAGTCCTGTTCGGCATGGGTGGAGATCAGGATTACCGCCGGCCGCGTCTGACCGACCCGACGGTGAAGCTGCCGCACGAGATCCAGGCCGCTCTCGCCGCCGAGGTCGATGTCGACCAGCGCGACGTCTGGATGGAGCTCCTCGACGCGTCCCAGCGCCTCGGCACTGCTCGACGCCACGCCTACGACCGTGATCCCTTGAAGTTCCAGGAGGCCTCGCGCAGCGTCCAAGAACTGCGGGCTGTCGTCGACGATCAGACAGCGCAGCGTCATGGCTCAAGGGTGCCGGGCGCGGCGACGCAGCGCATTATTGCCAGCCGGTGACAACCAGGGGCCAACGACCGCTGGCTCAGCGGCAGCAAGGAACCAGACGAGTAGTGCATTCACCACGCTCGGGTTCCAGAGGTGGAATCCACAGCAGCATGGGAGGCGGACGTCTGTCCGCTGAGCACCGACTCGGCGGCTCGCACCCGCCGGCCTGCCACGATGAGCAACCCCACCGCCAGGAGCGCGAAGATCGCCTGGCCGGCGAGGTTGAGGGCGTCGTGCGGAGCCTGTACGAAGCCGTACCACGCGTAGGTGAGCAGTGCTCCCGCGGCCAGCGCGAACCTGTGCTCCGCACTCCAGCCGATCCGCCTCGACCAGCGCCAGACCGCCAACACCGCGAGCCCGTAGAGCAGGAAATAGGCCATGATCAAGACGACGGCGGGCAGCTTCAGCGCATACGAGAGCCTGGTCATCGCCATGAAGGCGCCTGTCAGCACAAACGCCGCGCCGCCCGCAACCCACGGGCTCGGCGCCTGCCGTGGATCCGCCGCCTGAGCTGCGCGTCGTCGTGGTAGCTGGAACGCCACTGCGGTAATGATGGCTGTCAGTACGAGCGAAAGGACAGCTTCCCCCGCGGTGAGTCTGTACCCCTGCCCACCAACGAAATGCACCAGGACGACGCCGAGCCCGAACACGACGCCACTGACCACAAGGCCGGCCCTGCCGAGCCAAGGGGCTGTGCCACTACGGGCGAACAAGGCCTCCGCAAGCGCGATCGAAACGCCGATGCTCCACACTGCGTGCAGAGTGAGCACGAAGAACCACCACGGCCAGCCGATGCCCAAGAGATTGCCGTAATTCAGGAGGTGCAGCCCTTGGTAATTCGGATTGAACAGGCTCATGTCTCCGAGCCCTTCCTCGATCACGCCGTAGGCGACGCCCATGATCAGGATGGTCGGCCAGCCCCTGCCGGAGTGGCGGCTGATTTCCCGAATGAACAAGGCGCCGAACCCGTACATCGGGAGCACGAGGAGGTAGGCGCCTATTAATCGCAAGGGCGTAGTTCCGAGGAGCAGCTCGCCGACGAATGGGGCGAGAAAAACCAGCACAAGCGCTGGAGCAATGCGACGGGTCATGTCTTCGTTGGTCCTTTCTTCTCGGCAAGCATCGTGCGTACGCGATCCCGTCGCATCGCAGCCAGCCGCAATTGCGCGGTACCTGCCAGCCGCCATTCTGGATTGGCGCTGGCCGCTCGGGACTGATCGGGAGCGTGCTGGCGCGACGACACACTGTTTGGCTAGCGGCGGCCAACGAGCCGGAGGCCTCGGTCGCGCAGGGTAATTCCCAACCCTGATCTTGGAATCAGGAGATGGGAAGCGATCCACACGCCGCGCTGCCGAGACCGCGTTGCCGCCCGGTGAGTCGACTCGTACCGAGCCAGGGCGGTCGGTATGGCGTGCGGCGAAGCGCTCAGGAATGCGGCGAGCGTCGCCGCGCCCTCCATGGCCGAGCTGGAGCCGTCCCCGAACAGGGAGACGCATGATGCGGCGTCACCCAGCAAGGTGATATGGCCGCGTGACCAGGAGGGCACGCGGATCCTGCTGACGCTGTCGAAGTAGACGTCGTCAGCCATAAGGTAAGCAGACAGCAGCTCCTGCGCACGCCACGCGACGTTGGCATATACCTGCTGCAGCAGCTGCCGGCGCGCGTCGAGATCGCGATGATCAATTCTGACTTCAGATCGGAACATGAAGGCGACCCCCGAGACTCCCGTTCCCGGATGCAACGCCACCGCTGTGCCCGGCTCGTTGTGCATGATCACCAGGTCGTCGCGCTCCAGGGGAACACCAAGTGTCGCTGTGGCGACGTACATCCCGAGAGGTTCGACGAAGTCAGCTTCCGGTCCGAAGGCCAAGCGGCGGACCCCGGAGTAGATGCCATCCGCGCCGACGACAAGATCAAACCGTCGTGGGCCCGCTCGGTCGAAGATCACGTCGACGCCATGGTCGTCCGGGTGCAGCTCGTTGATCATTTCGTCGAAAAGAAATTCAGCTTCCCCGTCGCCGGCCTCAACCAAGATCGCGCTGAGGTCTGCCCGCGGCACCTCAACCTCGCGGTCTGACTGTCGAGTCCGCATGCTCGCCACACGTCGACCGGCGTTGTCAACAAAGATCAATTCGCGCACCTTGGTCGCAGCGTCCTGCAGGCGGGACATGACACCCAGCCGCTCGGCAACCTGATACGCACCCTTGCGCACGTCCACAGGATTGCCGCTCGATCGGACACCTTGATCGCGTTCTACGACGGTTACCTCATGTCCAGCGCGACCCAGCAGGGCCGCGAGCGTTGCACCTGCGATCCCGGCCCCTGAGATCAGTACGGTCAGGCGGTCGTGCTGCATGGAGCCTATTGCTCTCGAGCGCGCTTCTCAGCGCGCTCGAGTTCGTCGATCTGGGCCTGGAGCCGTTCGAGTTCCAGCCTTTCAGCCTCGGCTGGGTCAGCAGCCAGCTCTTCTGCGGTCCGCCGCTCGGCTTTGAGCCGCTCCGCCTCACGTCGTTCCGCTTCGCGTCGCTCGACCTCTAGTCGATGCGCCTCGATGCGCTCCTCGCGGCGTCGCTTCCGCTCCAGCCGCTCCGCCTCGTCGGCGGCGGCCCGTCGCTCCGCCTCCAGACGTTTGGCGTCTGCGGCCTGAGTGCGTTCGGCAGCAAGCTTCTCGGCTGCGGCCCGCTCGGCTGTGCGCCGTTCGTCCTCCCGGCGTTCGGCATCGACCCGCGCTTGCTCCATCCGCTGCTGTTCCAGCCGACGCGCCTCGGGCCGGGCAAGCTGGAGCCAGGCGCCCAGTCCTCGTTCCTGCTCGGCATCGAGGGTTGAGCGACTAACGATCTTGGTGGCGGCAAGAGAGGCGGTCGTTGCCGCGTACGAAGCAGTCGTGGGCAGGGGGGTCCACGTGACTACTTGGGGACCGCGACCCACCACTCCGCGGGTGAGGTCCTCGACTGCCGCATCCGACCCGGACGGCAGCGTCGCGGCGGCCTCGGCCGCTGCTGAGTTCGCCTCATCAACCCGGTCCTCCGCCGCGAGATCACCGGCGAGATCGGACAACGCCGACGCCAGCTGGACCCGTACCGGATCACCCAGACGCCCCGTGAGCCCGCGCAGCCGCTCGATCAGCTCCCGCCGGGTGAGGAGACCCAGCTCCGCATCGCCGCACCCGGCCAACCGGTCCGCCATGTCCCGATACAGGCCGAAGAGCGGCTCGGCCAGGCGTTCGAGGAGTGCCGGACTCAGCCGCGCCGGCTCCTCGAGACGCCCGCCGACCATATCGTCATATCGCGACTTGGCTGAATACAGATACGGCAGCGCCTCCTCGGCCCTGCCGGCTGCCCACCGGCAGTCGGAGGCGAGCCGGTCGACGTCCATGGCGAGATAGGCAGCGTCGGCGGCGTCCCGGAGATCAGATTCCGCCAGCCGAGCCAAGGCGGCATCAGCGTACGCGTTCGCTGCGGCGATGTCTCCCGACGCCAGAGCGGCCCGAGCGCCGCACCACAGTGCCCAGATTGCGGTCTGCGGCTCCAGCCGCTGCTCTAGCCCAGCATGGAGCTGCTCCCGGATGTCTTGCAGCGATTCGATCGTTCGGCCCGCGGCCTCTGGCAGTCCCAGCCCGGCCTGAATCGCGGCCATGTGCACGACCGCGGTGACGTAGCGGGCCGCATCACTGATCGACGTATAGGGTCCAATCGGTCCGCTCGCGGCGAGTATTTCTCCCGCGCGGCGTACGGAATCCTGAGCGTCCGCGGCGCCGGCGGCGTAGCCGTGTCCCAGCAGGCGGTGTGCTGTGAGCTCGATCAGCGCATCCGCCAGCTCAGGGGCACGAGAGGGGTCGGACCCGACCCAGCCGCGCAGCCGTTGCACCAATGAGGTCAACGTCTTGCCGCGCTGAGCGTACGGATCTTGAGACTGCTGTCGTGCCTTCGCCTGGGCCATCGCGCCCTCTCGTGCCGAGTCGTGGCGGTCCGCCGATTGACTGCATCGACGGCCACGCCGTGGCTACCCATTGTCTGACGTCAGCTCAAGTCAGCCGACGAGCTGTCCGCGCGCTGACGCGAGGCGGCGGTAATCAGGTGCGGGTGAGGAGGTAAGCCGCCCAGCCCCGCGGCCACTTTGCGAGATCGCTCTCGCCGGCGATCCGCGTGATGTCGAACATGTTCGCGAACCAGCGCTCGACGTCACCTGGCCGCAGCGCGATGTTGCCGAAGGGAAGGATCGCTGTTGCCAGCCGCTCCCAACCCTTGAGCTCCCACTCAAAGCACCACATCAGAAATTTCGCTGCGGGCTTCGCTAACGACCTGACCTGGTCCACATAGGCAGCGCGGTCCTTGGTGCTGAGGTCGTCGAAGGTGCCGTAGTCCACGAGCAGGTCAAACTCACCGCTTACGTTGGCCAGTTGGGTGAGGTCGTCGATCAAGAAATCGACATCAGCGCCTGCATCCCGCGCCTTGGCTTTCGCCTTGGCGATCGCCGCAGGCGAGAAGTCGACGGCGGTGACCTGGAAACCATGCTGTGCAAGGAAGATCGCATTGTCGCCTTCGCCGCAACCAAGGTCGATTGCTCGGCCCGGCAGCAGATCACCTGATTCGACCAGGTCGACCAGTTCCGATCGCGCTTGCCCTACCCACGGCGGAGTCCCGAACCGGTACCACAAGTCGTAAAAGATCTTCATCTTCGGCCTCCTCTCGCCCGATGAGCCAGCAGGTCGCCAACTACGGCGGCTGCCTCGCCGACCGACAGGCCAGCGGTTTTGAGGGCACCAAATGTCGCCGGATGGAGCAGCCCTGCTGTGGTCTTAACGAGCAGGTCGTCATCGCTGCCAGCGAGGGCCTGCTCGTACAACTGCCGAATCGAGCCCCAAAAAGCGGCCTCGGCACGTGCCAGTGCCGGCACCTCAACGAGTTCGGCACCTAGAAGCTCATACCAGTGCGAAGTGCGCTCGAAGAATGCAAACATCGAGGCAGTCAGCACCCGCAACCGGCCGGCCAGCGACAGCGTCCCCGCGAAGATCGTGCTATCAGGGATCTGAATCTCAGAGAGTACGCGAGCAACGACTGCTTCGATCAGTGACTCGTGCGTGGGGAAGTGGTTCGTGACCGTTGTCGGCGACACGTCGCCCCGGCGGGCGATCTCGTTCATGGTCGTCGCTTGAGCTCCGCGTTTGCTGAACAACTCCATCGCGGCATCGAGGATGCGTTCTCGCGTCTGCGCGACACGCTCTGACCTATGTTGCATCGAATAGGACCTAGGCACCCGTTGACGCCCAATCAATTGGATGGATAATCCATCCAATTAAATCATCAGCTGGTGAGTGTGACAAGCGCAGTGACGTCTCACGCGAGCTGGCGGCTCTCAGACCAAGTCGATGACCAAGGGGACCAGGGAGAGCACGAGCAGTGCAGCCATGACGAGGTTCACCGCTCGCAACCAGCGGGGCCGATGCAGGACTCGGCTGAGGGCCGTGCCGAAACCGGCCCAGAGGGTGATGCTCAGGAAGCAGACGGCGCCGAGGACGCCCGCAACAATCAGCACGTTGGTCAGGTAATGCTGCTCCGGTGCGTATGCGGTGACCGCCGCGATAACCATCACCCAAGCCTTGGGGTTGACCCATTGGAAGGCTGCAGCACCGAGGAAGCCAAGGGGCCGACGGGTCTGCGCCCCTTGCTTGGGCGACCCTGACCGGGCGATCCGCCAGGCCAGAACCAGCAAATAGACGATGCCCACCACCTGCAGGAGGTTGTAGAGGACAGGCATGGCGCGGAACACGGCACCGAGTCCGAGACCAACCGCCACGATCATCACAACAATGCCGGCGCAGATGCCGACCATGTGAGGGATCGTCCTTCGTAGCCCGAACGTGGCGCCCGAGGCCAACAACATCGTGTTGTTCGGTCCCGGCGTCGCTGAGGTGGCGAACGCGAAGCCGACCAATGCGAGCAGCATTTCAGCGGTCATGACCGGGCAACCTGCCAGCCGAAGTCGTCTTCCAAGAAGATCCAAAGCGGCAATGTGGACTGCTAATGCTCAGCTCGGATATTGCGTCGACGACGGTCACTGAGCCGCGAGACTGGATGTCGACCGTCACCGTGAACCGTAATGGCTCCATGCTAATCGCGCGCAGGTTGCGGGGGCATCGGAAGCGCGTCAGCGAGACGATTGGGCGTCAGTGAGAAAGTGAGGGTAAGCCCTTCAATGGGCCGCGATTAGCTCGGCTCAACCACGAACCACACACCAACAGCTGGGACGTCTCCGTGGTTGCCGTAGGCGTGCGGTCTTGTGGACTCGAAGCAGACGGAGTCCCCTGGGGCCAGCACGTACTTGTCGAACCCGAAGGACAACTCCAGCTCGCCGCTGATCAGATACGCGTACTCCGTGCCGCTGTGCCGCATGAGCCGGCCGTCGGGCGATGAGGCGCTCCCGGGTTGGTAGGTGACGAGCAGAAACTCGACGTGATGATGCGGTACCTGACCCAGCCGCTCCCAGGTGACACCCGACTCTAGGGTCAGCAGCTCCCGGTCGTTAGGAGACACGTGCGGCCCGACGCCCTTGGTCCGGTCCGAACGAAGATAGCGAAGACCCACCTGGTCCGGCGGTGCAGGCGAGGCTGCCGATACCTCGGGGTCGCTCGCGTCGAAGAGGTCCTCCAGCGACAGTCCGAGCGTCGAGGTGATCCCGTACAGGGTGCTCACCGAAGGCTGACTCTTCCCCGTCTCGATCTGGGAGATGAGGCTGGGTGATACCCCGACGACACGCGCCAGCGCGCGGATAGTCACCTCGCGGCGAGCCCTCTCAGCGCGGATCCGCGGGCCAATTGGGGGCACTTTCGGATCACCCATATGCGCTCCTCACGCGTTTGGGCTGCTCACGGCACCCTAGTCAGTGCCACTGAACAGGCGTAACTTTTATTGAACACCATAGGGACGTGGGGTGGCGATACATGGCGATCCGGACGTACGGACCGAATGCAGTCGATTGGGAGGCGCGGGTCGACGTCGACCGACTGCGGACTGACCGATTGCAGCGGCTGAGGCAGCATCTCGACGCCTCCGAACTCGGAGCGCTGTTGACGTTTGACTTCTCCAATATCCGCTATATGACGGCCACGCACATCGGCACCTGGGCCATGGACAAGCTGATCAGGTTCGCGCTGCTGCCCCGGGAAGGAGAGCCGGTTGTCTGGGATTTCGGATCCGCAGCCAAGCATCACCAGCTCTATAACCCGTGGCTCGACTACGACCGGAAGCCGGGCGATCGCGACCTCTCCGACGCAGCGAAGGCTGGTCGATCCGGAGCCCGCGCTGGCATCTCGACCCTGCGTGGGGCATTCCATCCCGACGCCGGCATCGCGCAAGAGGTGGCCCGGAAAGTCGCGACCGTGATGCGCGAGTACGGATTGACCACCGAGCCGATCGGGGTCGACGTGATCGAGATGCCGATCCTGTCCGCACTCCACGAGGAGGGGCTGACAGTCGTCGACGGCCAGCAAGTGTTCCTGGAGGCACGCCGGATCAAGACCGTCGACGAGATCGCGCTGCTGGCTCAGGCGTGTTCGATGGTCGACGCGGCGTACGAAGAGCTCTACGCCTTCCTACGTCCTGGCGTACGCGAGAACGAATGTGTCGGCCTGGTCAGCAAGGTGCTCTACGACCTAGGCAGCGAGTACGTCGAGGGCGTCAACGCGATCTCCGGCGAGCGCTGCTCACCGCACCCGCACGTGTACAGCGACCGGATCGTCCGGCCGGGTGACCCGGCGTTCTTCGACATCCTGCACAGCCACCTGGGCTATCGGACCTGCTACTACCGCTGCTTTGCCGTTGGCAGTGCGTCACCGGCAATGCGGGACGCGTACGTCCGGTGCCGGGAGTACATGGACCTGGCCATCGCCGCGGTCAAACCAGGCGCGACAACAGCCGACATCGTGTCGTTGTGGCCGACTGCTGAGGAGTTCGGATTCGCCAACGAGGAAGCCGCCTTCGCGCTGCAATACGGCCACGGCGTCGGGCTGGCCATCTGGGAGAAGCCGATCTTCAGCCGTCTGGTGTCTCTTGATCATCCAGAGGTGCTCGAGGAGGGCATGGTGTTCGCGCTCGAGACCTATTGGCCCGCGTCGGACGGTTGGTCGGCGGCCCGGATCGAGGAGGAGGTCGTCGTCACCGCCGACGGCTGCGAGGTGATCACCAAATTCCCCGCGGAGGAGTTGCTGATCGCCGGACAGCGCTACTGGACAGTGGGCGGTGAGCTGCCGACCCTGCGCGAGGCGCAGTCCCATCTGAACACCACAGCAGGGAGAGGCGGACAGTGACGGCCTCCGCAGACACGTCGGTCGGCGTCGATGCCAGCCGGCTGCTCGAATGGTACGAGCAGATGGCGCTGATCCGGCGGACCGAGAAGGCGGCCTACGACCTCTTCATGTCGGGGGAGGTGAAGGGCACCACCCACCTGGCTGCCGGACATGAGGCGGTTGCCGTGGGGTCGAGCGCGGCCTTGCGCGAGGACGACTACGTATTCGCTACGTACCGCGGGCACCACCACGCAATGGCCCGGGGCGCCACACCGGCCGAATGCCTGGCGGAGCTGATGAGCAAGGCCACCGGCCTGTGCAAGGCCAAGGGCGGTTCGATGCACCTGACCAAAGCAGACAAGGGCATGCTCGGCTCGTACGCGATCGTCGGGTCGCACCTGCCGATCGCGGCCGGCGCTGCCTGGTCGGCCAAGCTCCGCGGCACGGAGCAGGTTGCGGTTGCCTTCTTCGGCGACGGCGCCACCAACATCGGTGCCTTCCATGAGGCGCTGAACCTGGCCGCAGTCTGGAAGCTCCCGGTGCTGTTCGTCTGCGAGAACAACCTCTATATGGAATACACTCCGATCTCGGCGGTTACCTCGGTCGCCAACCCGGCGGCAGATCGAGCCGTCGCGTACGGCCTGCCGGCCGAGCTCATCGACGGCAACGACGTCGTCAAGGTCCACGACACCATGAAGGCTGCCGTGGAGCGGGCACGGGCAGGCGAGGGACCCACGGTCATCGAGGCCTTGACCTATCGCCACTACGGGCACAGCCGGGCCGATCCTGCGAAGTACCGTCCGGCCGATGAGGTCGCGCGTTGGATGCAGCGCGACCCGCTGCTGGTTGCAAGGGCCAGGTTGACCAGCATGGGCGTCGACGAAGCCGACATCGAAGCAGCCGAGGCCCGGGTGGCGCAGGTTGTCGAGGCCGCCGTGCAGGAGGCCAAGGACGCACCCTTCCCGGACCCGGTCACGGCGTTCACCGATGTTTGGGCGGACGGTGGGGCGGCATGGCGGAACTGATCACCTATCGCCAGGCCGTATCCGAAGGGATCGCCCGCGAGATGCGTCGCGACCCACACGTGGTCTGTCTGGGCGAGGACATCGGTGCCGCCGAGGGAGTATTCAAGACCACGACCGGCCTCTTCACTGAATTCGGTCCCAAGCGCGTGTGGGACACGCCGATCTCCGAGCAGGCGATCGTCGGTGCCGCGCTCGGTGCCGCCATGACCGGAATGCGTCCGGTCGCGGAGATCATGTTCTCCGACTTCTTCGCCTGCTGCTACGACTACCTGGCCAACGAGATCCCGAAGATGCGTTACATGACGGGCGGCCAGGTCACCGTCCCGCTCGTGATTCGTACTGCCAACGGTGGCGGCCTCGGATTCGGCGCGCAGCACTCCCAGGCAGTCGAGAACTGGGTATTCACCGTGCCCGGTCTCAAGATCGCAGCACCATCCACACCGGCCGACGTCGTGGGCATGATGGCGTCCGCGATCCGCAGCGACGACCCGGTGATGTTCTTCGAGCACAAAGGTTTGTTGGCGAGCAAGGGGGAGCCGGCACCGCCCGAGCACCTCGTGCCGCTCGGTGAGGCGGTAGTGGTCCGCCCCGGTGATGACGTGACGATCGTTGCGCTCGCGTCGACGGTGCCGACCGCACTGTCGGCCGCCGAGCAGCTGGCCGGCGAGGACATCTCCGTCGAGGTGATCGACCTGCGCTGCCTCGTGCCGCTCGACGCGAGGTCAGTGTTGTCGTCGGTGGCGCGCACTTCGCACCTCGTGTTGGTCGAGGAGAACCCCTACCAGGGTGGCTGGGGCGCTACGGTCGCATCGATCGTCGCCGACGAGGGGTTCGAGTCACTCGATGCGCCGATCCGGCGTGTGGCTGCGGAGTGCGTGCCCCTTCCATTCGCAGACGCACTCGAAGATGAGGTGATCCCCACCGTCGGCAAGGTCGTCCATGCCGTACGCCGGCTCGCCGCCTTCTAACAGGGAACCAACGAAACCGCGCCAGATGCAAAGGAGCAGGAGCAGATGACAACCAAGACGCTAATTCGCGGGGGGACGGTTGTGAGCATGGACCCCCAGATCGGGGATCTCACCGGCGACGTACTCATCGAAGACGACAAGATCGTTGCCGTCGAGCCGAACATCAGCGCTGACGCCGAGGTGATCGACGCGAGCGACAGCATCGTCATTCCAGGCTTCGTCGACACCCATAGGCATACCTGGGAAGCCGCGGTCCGGGGCTGCGCGCCTAACGCGACGCTCGATGACTACTTCGTCGAGGTCCTGGACACGTTCGCCCCGGCCTACCGCGCAGAGGACGTCTACGCGAGCAACATCGCCGGCTCCCTGGAGTGTCTCAACGCCGGTATCACCACGCTGGTCGACTGGTCGCACATCAACAACACACCCGACCACGCAGACGCCGCCGTCACCGCACTGCAGCAGACGGGCATCCGGGCGCAGTACGCCTACGGCAGTGCGAACCTCTCGTTGGCTGATTACTGGTTCAACAGCTCGATAACGATTCCAGGTGAGGACGTACGACGCGTACGAGAGACCTACTTCAGCTCCGACGACGGGTTACTCACATTGGGCCTGGCAACCCGTGGCAGCGGCTTCTGCATGGAGGAGGTCGTTCGGGCGGAGTGGAAACTTGCGCGTGAACTGGGTATCCCGATCACTGTGCACGTCTCGATGGGCCGGCTCGCCGGACGGTTCGCGATGATCAAGACCCTCGACGACTACGGGCTCCTCGGTCCCGACACAACGTATATCCACTGCTGCCACTTCAGCGACGAGGAATGGCGGCTCGTCAAGGACAGCGGGGGTAAGGTCTCGGTGGCGCCTCAGGTGGAGATGCAGATGGGCCACGGCTGGCCGCCGCTGCTGCACGCGCGACGGCTGGGCCTGCGGCCCAGCCTGTCGATCGACGTGGTAACTACGGTTCCGGGCGACATGTTCACCGAGATGCGGGCCGCGTTCGCAGGCGATCGCGCCCGGGTGCACGCTGAGAAGTACGAGCCGAACGAGCAGGTACCCAAGGAGGTGCTGACGGCGCGCGAAATGCTCGAAGCGGCAACCATCGACGGCGCGTACACCGCTGGGCTTGAGGATCGCACCGGCTCACTGACACCGGGCAAGCAGGCCGACATCGTGATCATCGAGGCCAAGTCGCTGAACATGGTCCCAGTCATCGACCCGGTCGCCGCAGTTGTGCTGAGCGCCGACGTGTCCAATGTTGACACCGTGCTCGTCGCCGGACAGACCAGGAAGCGCGACGGCAAACTGCTCGCCGATGTCGACAAGGCACGCGCCGATGTCGAAGCGTCCCGGGATTACCTCCTCGCAGCCACGGCTGAGAAGCGCCAGTGAGCGGAGGCCACCTGGTACGTCCGGCCGGTGCGGTGGAGCTCGTCGCGCCGAACACCGGCTGGGCCAGCGGCGCGACAGGCTACCGCCGCGGCATGGCAGTGGGCGAAGATGATCATGCCGTGCACACCGGATTCATGATCAGCGAGCTCGACGCCGGCGGCTCGATCCCGTGGCATCTGCACTCCTTCGAGGAGAGCTTCTATCTCGTCGAAGGCTCTGCGTTGATCGACACCGGCGAGGGATCATTTCGCGTCTCTGAGGGCGGCTACGGCGTGATCCCGATCGCCATGCCACACCGCTGGCGCAATGATGGTGATCTCCCGGTGCGCTGGGCCGACATGCAGGCGCCGGCGCCGCGATCTGCCTACCAGGACGACACGTTCGTCGTCCCGGACCCGACGTACGGCGAGGCGACCGACATCGATGTACGAGACCCTCGCAACCGCTACTTCGGGAAGATCACGCCGTCGCAGATGGACCCAGGCCGGCAGAGCCAGGATCTGCTCGAGGTCACGGCGAGCATGCGAACGGCGCTACTCGTCTACGGAGGGATCAACGTCAAGATGATGGTCGATTCTGATCTTGGGGCTCAGCTGGCGACGATGTTCATGGTGCAGTACGACCCCGATGGAGCCACCGGCCCGCATGATCATCCGTTCGAGGAGACGTACTACTTCCTGGAGGGACAAGCCGAGGCGACCTTTGACGGCAAACCGGTGATTCTCGGCGCTGGAGACATCGCGTGGGCAGGCGTGGGCTGCGCGCACTCCTTCCGCAACCTCGGAGGCGGGCCACTGCGGTGGCTGGAGACCCAGGCCCCGCAGCCTCCGCGGCGGTACTCGTATCGATTCGCACGGGACTGGGATTACTTACGGGAGGTGCTCGGATGACAGCAGTGCTCATCGTCGGCGGCACGCATGGCATCGGCTTGGAGATTGCACGCCGATATGCCGGGCAGGGCTGGTCGGTCGTCGTGGCCGGCCGCGACGGCTCGCACGCGAAAACCGTGGCTGCCGAAGTAGGCGGTGACACGCGCGGTCTCGCCCTGGACCTCTCCGAGCCGGAAGGGGTCGCAGACGCGCTGGCAGATGTTGACGCCGTCGATCACATCGTGCTGTCCGCAATCATCCGCGATACCAACACGATTGAGAACTACGACATCGCCGCAGCCCGCTATCTCGCCATCATGAAGCTGGTCGGCTATACCGCTGTGGTCAGCGCTCTGCGAGATCGGCTGGCGGAGGACGGCTCCATCGTGCTGTTCGGCGGGCGAGCCAAGGACCGTCCTTACCCGGGCTCGACGACCGTCTCCGCCGTCAACGGCGGCATCTCCGGCATGGTGCGCTCCTTGGCCTTGCAGCTCGCGCCCCGCCGAGTGAACGCGATCCATCCCGGCATCGTTGGCGACAGTCCCTATTGGTCGGAGAAGTCGGACTACATCGCAAATATTCGACAAGCAACCCCGACCGGACGCAACGTAGCGATGGAGGACATCGTCGACGGAGTCGACTTTCTGATCCGCAATCGGTCGGTCAATGGCATCGACCTGTACGTCGACGGTGGCTGGCTGTTGCAATGAGGGTGGCACTGGTCGGCGCTGGCCGCATGGGAAGCGCAATGGGCGCCCGCGTTGCCGGCGCAGGCCACGATCTCGTGGTGTTCAACCGTACGCGGTCGCGTGCTGAGGAACTCTCTCAGCGAACCGGTGCGCAGGTGGCGAGCACCGCCCGTGACGCGGCAACATCAGCCGAGATCTGCCTGGTCTCCCTCGCCGACGACATCGCTGTGACGATGACATACCTGGAGGATGACGACGGGCTGATCGCTGGTGTGCAGTCAGGAGCAGTGGTGTGTGACACGAGTACGGTTGCCCCGGCAACGGTCCGTAGTCTCGCGCCGCTGGTCGCGCAGCAAGGAGCTACCCTGCTCGATACGCCGGTCTCTGGGAGCGTTTCGGTCGTCGAATCCGGGACTCTCACCGTGATGGTCGGCGGAGATCGGGACGCACTTGATCAGGCCCGACCCGTGCTTGAGGCGTTCGCGAAGTCGATCTTCCATCTCGGCGACGTCGGAGCCGGCGCGACCATGAAGCTGGTCGTGAACGCCTTGGTCCACTCGCTGAACGTCGCTGTCAGCGAGTCGCTCGTGCTGGCCGAAAAGGCTGGGCTTGATCGCGAGACGGTGTACGACGTCTTCGAGGCGAGTGCTGCTGGCGCGCCGTACGTGAAATACAAGCGTGAGGCCTTCCTCCGCCCCGGTGAGATTCCGGTGGCGTTCAGCTTGGCGCTGGTTGCCAAGGACCAGGAGCTCATCCACGACCTGGCGCAGCAGGCAGGGATGCAGATGGACCAGGCCGAAGCGAGCCGTCAGCTGGTCGCGAAAGCGCTCGAGGTAGGGATGGGGGAGCGCGACATCAGCGAGGTTGCGGAGTTCCTGCGCCGGCTGTAAGTGCTAGGCAGAGCCGCCTTCGCTCTTGCTTTTCCGCGTGATCGCGGAGTACGCAAGGCTCAAGATCGCCGCCCCAGCTACGCTGATCACCCACCGGATCCAGTCGAGGCCGAAGGTGTTGGTGCCTCCGAGAAGCCCCCACACCCAGTAACCGATCAGGGCGCCGGCAATCCCAAGCAGTACCGTCACGATCCATCCATAGGCCTGCTTGCCTGGTAGCACGATTCGCGCGAGCACCCCGATAACCGCTCCAAAGATGATGGTTCCGATCACCTCAAACATGAATACTCCTCTGCGGATTTCCTGGGTCGCCGGGCACCGCGCGTCCTGATCTCGACAATATCCTCTACCGGTCCGCCAGGAGGGAGCGCGACATTTAGCGAGGTCGCGGAGTTCTCCGCGGATGACGCCACACGTTATGGTCCGCAAAAGATTCCGTCCGAACTGATCCGACGCCAGACGACGTGCGTATCGCCAGCCTTGAGCTCATGGTCGCATTGCCAAGTCGCTCGCCCATCCTTCGTCCAACTCATCAAGAAGTGCATGCACTCGCCGCCTTCGGCTGGGTGATCTCCGCGGACAGATGCCTCAGCTCGCCGCTGGATATGCAGCACTGGGGACAGAGCAGATGCAGCAGTCATGCGGACATCTCTACCGCCGGCCCCGACAGAAACTGAGGCTAGGTCCTCAGTGAGGCGCGAATCTCCGCTGCGCGATTCAGCTCATTGGCCATGAGGACGCCGTAGGTGAACCCGTCGGTCTCTCTATCCCCGTCAGAGCTGATCGTGGCGAGGAAGTTGGCGGCGACAATGGCATCCTGATGCTCGCCCAGGAGGGTTTGTAGCTCCTTGGCCTCCCGCTCGATGGCCTTCATCTGGCTATCGGCCGGTTCGACGAGTTCAGCAGCGTAGCGCGCCCGCTTCATCGCCCTCCGCGCCCGATGCAGCAGTTCGATGTCGTCGTCAGCCTTCCGCAGCCGCTTGTCTGCCTTTTTCTTGGCCTTTTCCACATACTTGACCGCCGCGGTGCTCTTCTTGCCAGCCGCCTCCGTGAGCGGCGGTGCTGCTCGCCAGCCTCGCAACAGCTGCATGAGGTGTTGATAACGCTTGGTGCGCATTGCCTTGTTCAACTTGGCTACCGCTTCCTGACGTTCCGCAGCGAGAGTCTTCGTGATCTCGGCCTCAACCGATCCACGAACCTGTTCCGGCGGCAACTCGTCGATCTTCTTGGTCAGCCGGCTGCTGAGAATGTCCCGGTCGCGCACTTCGCCAAGCACGTCGGCGTACCACGACAACTCATTGTTGAGCTCCTCAGCTGGAGCAGCGTCGAACACGTCGCCAAACATCCGCAACGTGCTCCGGAGCCGGCGCGCTGCGACCCGTGTCTTGTGCACGGCTGGCATACCTGTGCGCATGCCGACATCGTTGCCGGCCAGTACCTCGCACTGCGCCGCCACGTAGCCGGCCACCAGCTCACCGACGGTGCCCGCCTCGGCCGCGGACACCTGCCCGTCGCCCAATGCGGGGCCTAGAGCCCGATCCAGCTTGGTCCTGCTGGTACCGGGCGACGCTCCGGCAGCCTGCAGCAGCTTCCGTGCCCGCTTCAGATCCTTCTTCTTGCCCGCCGGCCCCAGCTCGACCTCTACCTCACGCCATGAGTGCAGGGTCGACTCACCATCGGGCGGGCCAGCCTCCACCTGATCGTCGGCAACCTCCAACACCAGCTCACCGTCGGCATTGCGGAGCTGGTACGCGTTTCGCGTCGTCACGATTGAGGCGACGGGCTCGAGGCTCTCACCGGCTCGCAGCCCTTCGACACCCTCCGCCAAGGCACGCGGCAGTGTCCTCGCCCGCGAGCCGCTCTGCAGCTCGGTACGCGCCGTCCCGCTGGGAACCTTCAACTGCCAGCCAGTCTCTGAGCCCCCCACTCGACGACGCAACGTGATCCCAAACAACCGCAGACCCGCACCCGGCGTATCGAAGTAGGTGTTGTCGAGCTTGCGGACCTCATGATCAAGACGGCCGCCGTCCGGCAGCAGCTCCGCGAGCTGGGGCATCACCCAATCCGAGTCGACCTCGTACTTATCCTCTTGCTCTGTCATCGTTCGCACTCGAACCAACCTCCTTACCTAGAAGTCCTATACTCTCGGGCACCGCTCGAGAAACGGCAAGATCACAAGGTCACACATTTGCGGGTCAGAAGGCCTTGCCGGGATTGAGGATGTGGTACGGATCGAGGGCGGCTTTGACGGCGCGATGCATGTCGAGCACGGCGGGGGAGAGTTCCCGCGAGAGCCCCGCGCGCTTGAGCAGGCCCACGCCGTGCTCGCCGGTCACTGTGCCACCAAGATCAAGTGCATCGCTGAGGATCTCCTCGAAGGCGATTTTGGCACGATCCTGGGCGGCAGCGTCGCCCGGGTCGGCGATGAGCAACGGGTGCAGATTGCCGTCGCCGATGTGGGCAATGTTCGCGATCAGGATGTTGTGCCTGCTGGCGATCTGCTCGATACGCGCCAGCATGCCCGGTACCGCCGCGATCGGCACGCACACGTCTTCTGTCAGCACCGGACCCAGCCGCTCGAGCGCCGGGTATGCGAGGCGGCGCGCGGCGAAGAGCGCCTCGGCCTCCTCCTCGTCGCTCGACTGGGCCGCCCAGGTAGCACCCGCGGCCTCGAAGCAGGCCAGCATCTGATCGGCGCCGTCGTCGCCGGTCATGCCCGGGTCGTCGATCCGGCCGAGGAGCACGACGTCGGCCTCGACCGAAAGGCCCATGTTCTTCCACTGATCGACGGCAGCGAGGCAGTGCCGATCGATTAATTCGAGGGCCGATGGGATGATGCCGGCCCTAGCGACTGCGCGCGCAGCCTCACCCGCGTCGACGATCGAGCCGAAGTAGCCGACGATCGTACGTGAGGCTGCCGGCAGCGGCTTGAGCCGTACGGTGGCCTCGGTGATGATGCCGAGAGTGCCCTCGGAGCCGACCATCAGGGCGACGAGGTCGTATCCGGCGACCCCCTTGGCGGTTGCCCGGCCGAGCCGCACGAGTTCGCCAGTGCCAGTGACCACCTCGAGGGCGAGCACGTAATCCTTGGTCACCCCGTACTTGACGCAGCACACCCCGCCGGCGTTGGTCGCGATATTGCCGCCGATGGTGGACCAGGGTGAGCTGGCCGGATCGGGCGGATACCAGAGTCCTTGCTCCGCGGCGGTCGCGCGCAGCTCGTCATTGATCACACCGGCCTGGACAACGGCAAGCCGCTCCAAGGGATCGATCAAGCGGATCTGGTTGAGCCGGTCGAGCGCGATGATCACGCCGCCTTCGATGGCATTGGCCCCGCCGGACAGCCCCGTACCAGCACCCCGTGCGGTAACCGGCACACCGAACCTGGCGCAGATCCGTACGACGGCTGCGACGTGGTCACTCGAGGTCGCCCTGATCGACGCGAGGGGTTCGCCGACCGGTGCCCATTCGGCCTCGTCATGGCTCAGACTTCGAGTGACGTCACGGTCGACAATCACCGCGTCCGACGGCAGGGTCGCCGCCAGCGCCGCGAGAATCTCGGCGCTGCTCATGATGTCGACTCTTTCAGTCGAAGGCGGCTCTGTCATCCAAGCATGGTTCCTGTCCGCGCCTTCGGATCGGGTTGTGCCACGGTGGGGGGTTGGGGTGGCCACGGTGCTGGTTCAGGGTGGGCTGCTCACGTACGAAGTGCAGGCCGGGACCAATGAGGCAGGCGATTCATGGCGTCAGCAGCCAGCGCCGGTGTGGAACTAGTTGTGCGCGGAGGCTTCGGGCTGACACTGATTGCGCCCGATCTGCGCGGCCGCGCGGACAGCGCGACGATCTCCGGGCCGTTCTTACTTGCGCAGTACGTCGCGGACCTAATCGTGATCTTGGACCAACTTGAGATCGACTCGGCCCATGCCTATGGCATCTCGATGGGCGGGTTCGTCGCCATGCGGCTGGCGGCGGAGCCTCCCGCGCAGGGTCTTCACGGCCACGATTAGCGCGGTCGTCAGGGCCTTAACAACGGCACGTACGCGGCTGGCCAGGTATGGGCGCGCGAACTGCCGTGACCAGCTCACCCCAAAGGCCAAGTTGTTGATCAGACTGCGTTGATCAGACTGCGCCTCAGAGATGCCGCTTGATCCCTCGCGAGCCTCCAGCGATTCCTCGCCGGAGCACTAGCCTTTCAGTCTCTTGATCGTGTCGATCGGTTGGTATTGCCTGGATAGGACAGCAGCTCAACCGGTATCGCCGAGCCCTATGCCATCACAGTCGGGTCGCTCCCGCACACGATTAGTGTCTGCGACCCGAGGGCGACGGCGGGTTCCGCGAGTGATTCGCGCTGCGTGGTCATCAGTCATCCGCGTCGCTGGTAGCTATGGCCAAGGGCAACGCGTCGGGCTGCGGTGATCTCGGCCCAGTGTGGGGTGTGTATCCGAAGAGCAAGTGGGAGCTCCTGTCTCGTGGAACAGTGTGTCAATCGTCGTCGGTGGGTCGCACACTAGAGGCGCATTCAGTGGGGAGGATCGATGCACTACACACGGGGGGATCTCGCCACCATGGCGAGCGCAAATGCTCTATTCATGGCGGATCTCTCCGATGACGATCGGCTGGCCAAGATTGCCGGCATCGTTGCAGCTGGTGCAGACGTCGATGGGGTCATTAGCGCGCTCTCTGGCGTCACCGGCGAGATGTTGCCGGTAACCGGACTGCCCAGTTTCGCTGTCGTGCTGCACGAAGGTGGTCACCTAGTGCGGCTGCTCGTACGCGGCCGGCTCGTTGTTGAACTTGCCCACTCGGATGGTCGGGTCGAGCAGGTGCAAGGCGATCGCGCCCGAACGTGGCGCGAGGAGCTCGTGGACGATGTCAGTCGGATAGCCGTGTATGACGATGAGAACGCTCAACCGGCCGCATCGGCCTCCAAAGGACTTCGGTCTAAGCAAAGCTGGCCATTGGGCGACGGAATGGTCTGGGCCAGCCGTGTCGACTGGGAATTGCACATGCCCGTAGCCTCCGTACGAGACCCGGCAAGCAAAGATACATCTGAGGCGGCAGCCCCGAACCACACCAGCGCTCCGACTGCAACCTCCACATTGACTTCGGCCTCAACGCCGCCTCCTCCAGCTGAGGAGCCCGCACCGATCCAACCAGCTGCACTGGAAAAGAGCCTGTCGTCCCAGTTCTTGTTGGGCCTCCGAGGCCAGTCAGCCTCGGGTGAGCAGCTCAGCGACGTGAGCCGCACCAACGCAGATCCGGGGGTGCCAGCATCAGACCTCGACCAGACTCAGGTGCCACCTCCAGACGGAGACTTGCAAGTTTCCGACGCCCTGCCCTCCGGCAATCTCGACCAAGCCGAGGAGGGCGGGCTTCCCGGCGCCGCGATGCTGCAAGCCGTCCCTGAAGGGTGGCTTGCGGGGTCATTTGTTGGTCCACACTCACCTTCCCCGGCTGAGCGGCTTGGTCAGTTCGCGGCACCTACGCAACACGCGACGCAAGAGCAGGAACGCACCGCTCCCAAGAGCGCCGTGGCCGAGGCGGCTGACGAACCCGATCTAACGCTGACCCGGCGCCGTCCTCCGGTGGGTACGGCCTCGACACCCGCGAGTCCAGCGGCCGGCAAGCTCTGGGCCGTGGAATGCCTCGCTGGGCATGTTTCACCCGCCAATGTCGCCAGCTGTCGAGTCTGCGGGCAGCCGGTGCCGGCACAGCAGCCGTTCGCAGTGGCGAAGCCGCGCCTCGGCCGGCTCGAGATCGCTGGCATGCCCGAGATTCCGCTCGACCGATCAGTGATCATCGGTCGAGCACCGACCGCTGATCAAGCGAAATTACGTCCGGTCGTGATCGACAACGCGGACGTACGCCTCTCTCGCTCGCACCTGTTGGTCAAGGTCGACGACTGGCAGGTGAGTGCTATCGACCTCGGCAGCGGAAACGGCTCCGTCGTACTGCTTCCAACGGGCAAGCGCGTTGAGCTCAAGCCGCACGCAGCAATGATCATCGAGCCGAGCTCGGTGATCATCTTGGCTGATGTCCTAACAGTGGCATTCGAGGTGCCATGAGAACGAGACAGCCGCCCTTGCTACCTGGGTATCGGTTCATTGACTTGATCGACTCAGGCGGTTTTGCCGATGTCTTTCGCTATCACGACGAGAGGATTGACCGCGACGTCGCGGTGAAAGTGCTGAGCGGACAGGTCGAGGGCGAGAGCTTCATCGATGAGGCGAAGATCATGGCGAAGCTCGGTAGCCATCCAAATATCGTTACCATCTTTGACCAGGGCGCTACACCGGCTGGCCAGCCGTACTTGATCATGGAATATTGTCCGCCTCCCAACCTGAAGCAGCGGGCAGAACGGTCCCAGTTGCCCTTCGAGCTGGTTCTTGAGGTTGGAATAGCTATCGCAGGTGCAGTTGAAACCGCACATCTCGCGGGCATTCTGCATCGGGACATCAAGCCGGCCAATATCTTGATCAACGGCTTCAACGATCCGCTGCTCACCGACTTCGGCCTCTCGTCTGTGCAGACCACCGCGAGGCCCGACGGTGCTGACAGCGGCATCTCACTACCTTGGGCTGCACTGGAAGCAGTAGAGGGTCGGGCCTTCGATGAGCGTTCCGACGTGTACGCCCTGGCGGCCACGCTTTACACGCTGACCACCGGACGCTGGCCGTTCGTTATTGTCGGGCAGCCCAACGGGTGGGAAGAGCTGGTCCATCGCCAGCAGACCCAATCCGTGCAACCGATGAATCGGCCCGACGTGTCAGGACCGTTCGAAGATCTTCTTCGCCGAGCAATGTCTCGTGATCCGATAATGCGCCCGCAGAGCGCGTTGGCGTTCGGCAATGCACTCCGTGATGTCGGACCACGAGGATGGCGGCCGCCCGAGCCAAAAGTGCCCAACGAGACTGCGGCCGCGGCACGGCTCGAGCGCGAGGTGATATCCATCTTGACGCCAGGCTCGCTTCTCTCGGCACGGGTCGATCCTCGTTCGGGCCCGGTAGCTGACGCAGCCGACGCGGCGCTGGACCGCACCGTTCTGGGCGCGCACGTCAACGGCCAAGCGCGCGAGTCCAACAATGAACGCAGCCTGACTGATACCCAGCTCCGACCCCGACCGAAGGTTGAACCTAAGAAACGTGGTCGCGCTGGCCCGATCGTGGCTGTATCGGCCGCGGTGGTTGCTGCAGTCGGCCTGACGCTCGCATTGCTGCCGAATGGCCGCGACCCGGGGACGACGCCACCAGACACACGGAGCGTCCCAGACATTGTCGAACCGCCTGCCGCGCCGACGAATCCGCAATGGCAGTCGGCCGGCCGCACGCTGACCGTGCGCTGGCAGGCGCCGGACGCCCAGCCAGGCGACGCATACCACTGGAGCCGCGTTTCCGGTATTAGCGGAGCAGCGCAACAGGGCAATGTCAATGAGCGATTCGCTACCCTGACCGGTGTGAATCCGAAACAGCGGGTTTGCGTCAAAATACTTGCGCAGCGTGGTGGCCTGTCGTCTGGAACCCTCAGGACATGTTGGCCGGATGACAAATAGTCATGGCCCACGTTGACTTCTGCGGAGAAATCACGGCACTCGTGCCCGGCGTGCCATTCGTCGTCGGCCGGGAAGGTGATCTTGCCTTCGACGACAACCCCTATCTGCACCGTCGCTTTCTGGTGCTGGACTGGCGGGATGGATTCTGGTGGCTGCGCAACGCGGGTAATCGGATCTCGGCGACGGTCAGCGATCTTGACGGACGGATGCAGGCCTGGCTGGCACCGTCGGCGGCGATGCCGCTCGTCTTTGCCCATACAGTCGTGCTGTTCAATGCTGGCCCGACCACTTACGAGTTCGAGATCTTGCTCGACGACGCCCAGTTCACTCCGGCACCTGATCCGATCCCGCACACCGACGGCCTCACCATCGGTAACGTGACGTTCACCCCCGACCAGTTGATCATGATCGTTGCCCTCGCGGAGCCAGCGCTACGGCGGGAGGGTTGGGGCGGCACGGCACTGCCAACTACGGCTGAAGCGGCAGAACGTCTTGGATGGAGCGTCACGCGTTTCAACCGCAAGCTGGACAACGTCTGCGAGAAGCTCAGCAAGATCGGCGTCAAGGGCCTACATGGCGGGCCGGATCGGCTGGCAGTCGACCGTCGAGCCAGGTTGGTCGAATACTCGCTCGCGGCCCGATGGGTAACCGCGGAGCATCTTAAGCTCCTCAGTTGACACGTGACTGCACAAATATGCAGGTGATCGACAAGAAACCTTGAGAATTGTCGGACGAGCACCTATCTCGTCCCTTAAGGTTGCGCGAGATTCTGCAAGCTGACGCTCGCAGCAACTCGACGAGCTGAAGTATTTCCCGGGGGGCGGGCGCGCGCATGAGCATTTCCGACGAGCGACTCATGGGGAGTCCTCCCCATTCAGCTATACCGGTATTTCAGCTTTGATCTTGCCCATGTTCTCGCCACGCCGACTGGTGCGTTTGGCCGTGCGCCGGGTGCGGTCGAACGCGCCGTCGGCGGTATCGGCCGGCCTGGTCCTGCTGCTGGCAGTCACGGGTGTCGTCTACGCCGCCGGGGCTCAGGAGTTTCCGATTTCAGACGTTCAGCTACACGACGCGGGCGTTTGGCTGACGAATCGGTCCGACTCAATCGTGTCCCGATTCAACACCGAGTCGAATTCCTTCGAGAACGCGGTGCTCATGACATCGGACGATCCCAACTTCGATGTGCTGCAAGACGGGTCGGAAGTTTTGCTGGTCGACCCGGGTTCGCACACCATCCGGACCGTCGATCCGGTGCGTGGAAAGATAGGCGCAGAGCTCGCCGTGCCTCCGAAAGCGGTAGTCCGGTTGGGCGGCCCGTCTGTCGCGGTGTACGACCCGGCCACGGGCAAGGCTTGGATCAAGCCGTTCAGTCAGATCACCGGCCTTAATACCAAGGGCCCTCCTGACATCTCGGCCAAACCGGGATCATCGCTCGCCGTCGGTATCGATGGCACGGTTTACCTGGCCGATCCAGCCACGGGACGGTTGTGGACTGTGAGGCCAGGAGGCACCCCGCATAGCGTCAGCGTGGACAGGCTCGCCGGCGCCGCCGACGTCGCGGTCAGTGCTGTGGGCATGACTCCGGTCCTGATGTCGGCTGCAGCCCGCCTACTCTGGCGAGGAACCGATTCACCACGGGACATTCCGGACCTGGGTCAGCACGTGATCGTGCAGCAGGCTGGCGAAGCGGCTGATCATCTGATTTCCGCAAGCGACAACGGATTGTGGTCAATCCCGCTGAATGGCGGAGATCCGATCAAGCTGGCGCCCGGCGGCGGCGGGGCTGTGGCGCCGGTGCAGGTTGCCGGGTGCGTCTTCGCAGCCTGGACTCAGAGCATGACCCGTACTCGGGTCTGCGGCGATACACCGGTCGCAGCGGTACAGCCCATCGTCGGCGGCAGTACTGGTGATCCGCTCGTGTTCCGCGTGAACCGGGACAGAGTGGTGCTTAACAACTTGCGCAACGGGACAGGAGTGCGGCCAGATGATCAGTTGATCCACGAGACGGACTGGACCGCGGTCAACCAGCGTGCTAAGGCCGAGCGGAAACTTCGAAACTCCGACGACGACACCACCGACGTAAACAAGACGCAGCGGCGGCGGCGGAAGAATGTACCACCGGATGCTAAAGATGATCATTACGGTGCTCGCCCTGCCTCCGCCGTTGTGATCCGGGCATTGGAAAACGACACCGATCCGAACGGCGATGTGCTTGTCATCGACGGGTTCAAAGGCCTGGCTGAGGATGAGGGTCGAGCCGCGGTGATCGCCGACGGACAGGCCATCCAATTCGTGCCCAAGTCAGCAGGGACGGTGAGCTTCACCTACAGGATTTCGGATGCCAGCGGGCAGACCGACGATGCGACCATTACCGTCGATGTCAAGGGCGACAGCGATGAGGAGGCCCCGAAGGTTCGTGCCGTGGCTAAACGGACCACGACGGTCGAGACGGGGAAATCCGTACGCTATGACGCACTCGCGGACTGGGTCGACCCCGACGGCGATCCGCTCTACCTAGCCAAGGTGGGGCCTGTCGTTGGCGGCCGGGTGCAATACACCAGCGCCGGCATGATCACCTACGTCGACGGCGGCTCCAACTCGGGCAAGCAGCAGATCGACGTCACGGTCAGCGACGGCCAGAAGTCCGAGAGCTCAACCCTGGCGGTTAGCGTGCTGCCGGCCAAAGCGCAACCGCCAATCGCACACGACGACGTTGCCACCGGGCTCGTCGGCGAGACGCTCGCCCTCGCGCCGCTGGACAACGACAGTGATCCCAACGGGGACCCGCTGCGGCTGGCGAAGGTCCCTACGCTCGACGGCCTGCACATCGAGACCGACCCAACCCAGACCCGGCTATCGATCACGGCCACCAAGCCCGGCACATACCCGTTCAAATATCAAGTGTCCGATGGTGGACGGACTGCGACCGCCCAGGTCCGGGTCACGTTTGCCACACCAAAGGAATCGAGTCCACCAGTCGCGGTCGACGACATGCTCTTTGTCCCCATCAGCGGCTTCGGAGAAGTTGATCTGTTGGCCAACGACGTTGATGTCGACGGCGACGTGCTCGTGGTCCAGCAGGTCGAGCAGTCCGATGATCAAGACGTCAAGATCGCCTTGGTCGAGCACCGGCTGCTCCGCGTCTGGGCTCGGACAAAGGTCAGCAGGCCAATCCGCTTGGGCTACCAGGTGTCCGATGGCGACAGCTCTTCATCCGGCATGGTACTGATCAGATCGACTGAGTCGTCGGAAGCCAACCAGCCACCGACACCGGCCGACGACTCGGTGACGGTCCGGACCGGTGACGTGGCCACCGTGCCCGTGTTGGACAACGACACAGACCCTGACGGGGATCGACTCTCGCTGGATCCAGCGGTCACCGAGTCCGGCCTACCAGGAGGTGTGCTCTTCACGAGCGGTAATCTCCTACGATTCCAAGCTCCGGCGCAGGCCGGCACGGTGACCGCGGTCTATTCGGCTGTCGACCCCAACGGAGACAAGGCGTCCGCGCAGGTCCAGTTCACGGTGCGAGCGCCCAGCTCATCGGTGGACAACGAGCCGCCAGTACCTGATCCCGCCACGGCGCGAGTGTTCGCGGGCACAACAGCGCGGATTCCGGTCGATCTCAGCGGGATCGATCCTGATGGAGACTCTTCGACAATCGACGGCGTGGTCGACCCACCGAAGCTCGGCTACGTCGATCGCATCGAAGGCGGCGACACGCTGGTGTACAACGCGAATCAGAATGCCAGTGGCACTGAGTCATTCCGCTATCAAGTGCGCGACGCCCGCGGAGCCGTTGGATCGGCCACGGTTCGGATCGGTGTGGCTCCGCGCACAACCGGCAACCAGCCACCTACTGCAGTGGACGACAGCTTTCAGATCAGGCCAGGTCGCACCTTGTCGGCGGCGGTGATCAACAACGACACTGATCCCGATGACGACTACCTCAAGCTGGACCAAGATCAACCGCTGGGCGTCGTGGGCCCGGGTACCGCACGCGTGATCGACGGCCGGGTCCTGGTGACATCGAACGGTACAGCTGGCCGGATCAACGTGACCTACGCGATCGACGACGGCAGGGGCGGGCACGACACAGCCAACGTCGACGTGACGGTTGCCCCGGATGCTCCGCTCCTGCCACCGCTGGCCTACGACGACGTCACTGATGCGGGTACCGAGCCGAGACCAGCGATCGACGTGCGCGCCAATGACGATGACCCCGATGGTCAGTATTCAACCTTGCGGGTCGCACTGATCGGGCCGTCGGTAGGGGTAGCGAGCGTGGGGGCTGATCAGCGTGTGACCGTGCAGCGCGCTCAGCAAGCCGTGGCAGTTGCTTACCAGATCACTGATATGGATCAGCAGTCGTCCAGGGCGTTCGTGTGGGCGCCAGGACTGCAGAATCAGCCGCCTCGCCTCAAACCGAACGTGGCACCGCTTCAGGTCCCGGCTGACGGCTCGGCGACCTTTCGACTGGCTGACTTCGTCACGGATCCCGAGGGCCAACCTCTGCGACTGTCTGATGGCGATGATCATGATCCGCAGTCCGCGGATGGCGATGTGGAGGTCAAGGGCCTCAATGAATTGACCTTCAGGCCGGTCGAAGGCTTCGTCGGATCAACCTCGGTGTCTCTCCGCGTTGTGGATGAGCCGGGTGCGGGACAATCTCCGCAGCGCGCGACAATCGTCGTGCCTGTCGAGGTCGTCACGTCACAGCCGAACCCGAAGCTTCTGGACACCGAGCTCACGGTCCGGCGCGGTGGCAAGCCCGTGGTGGTCGACCTGTCGTCCTTTGTGATGGAGAACGGCGCCCCTCTGGATGAGCGATATACCTTCACACTCGGTACGCATCGAGATGGGACGGTCAACGCCTCGCTGAGTGGTTCGGTGCTGCGGGTACAGGCAACTCAGGGCAGTGAGGCGGCTGGAACGGCCCGGATCGAGCTGCCCGTGACTGTCCGGAACCGGGCCGGACGTTCGGATTCCGGATCTGTGATCATCCGCGTTGTCAGCGTGCCCAAGCCCCTGCCGGTCGTGCACGACATCAGGGTGAATGGCCGAGCCGGCACGCCAATCAAGATCAACTGGGCGGACGCTGTCACAGCACCGCCGGGGGCCAAGATCACCCTCGTCGGGTCAGCATCCGTTAGCCCGACAGGCAAGGCCACCGCGCGGGTCGAGGGGCAAACGCTCACCGTCGTGCCAGCCCCCGGATGGACTGGGCCCGTCAAGATGTTTTATGCAGTGACCGATGCGCCCGGCGATGACCGCCGGACGGTGAAGGGCACCGCGCAGATCACCTTCCAGGACCTCCCAGGCGTCCCGGGAACTCCAGCACTGCTCAAGCAGGCCAACGGGGCAATCACTCTCGCCTGGGCGCCGGCGGTCTCCAATGGCTCACCTATAACCGAATATCGCGTCACAGTCGCCGGCGCGCGGACGCAGTCGTTCGGCAGCACCACAGGCACGTTCAACGGGCTGCAGAATGGCACCGCGTATCGCTTCTCTGTCGTAGCGGTGAACGCGGTGGGAGTGGGTGGAGCCAGTGCACTGTCGGCACCGATCACACCCGATGACCGCCCAGATACACCGGCGGCGCCAGTCGCCTCCTTTGTTCCCGGAGGATCCGGTGGGCGGCTCAATGTCTCCTGGACCGCTGTCGAGGGTCGTGGAATTACCTATGAGGTAAAGGCGTCGCCAGGCGGGCCAACTATTACCTCATCGGGGACCAGCGCCAGCTTCACAGGACTCACCAACGGGAAGTCCTACACCTTCAGCGTGCGGGCCAAGTCTGCGACTGGCGTGCTGTCGGCGTTCAGCCCGCCGTCTGCCCCGCAGATTCCCGCAGGTGTGCCATCCATACCTGAGGCTCCGAAAGTGACGCAGGAATCGGCAACGAGCGCGCGGGTGAACTGGGCAGCAGCCGAAGGAAACGGTGCGGCAATCTCTCACTACTACGTGCAAGTGGGCGGCGGTGGACTGATCGATGCTGGGACTGCGACACAGACAAGTGTGACTCTCGAAGTCGGCAAGACCTATACGTTTTCGGTAAAGGCTAAGAACAAGTCAGGTGAATCGGCATTCGGTCCGTTAGGTACTGGGAAGCTGGAGCCGGTGCCCGTCATGGGTCCCGTTAGCGCGGAGCCCAAAGACCAGGCGGCACTACTGTCCTTCTCAGCCCCAAGCGGCAATATCGACTCCTATGAGGTCTCCGTCAACGGTGGGGCTTTCAAGCCCCTGAGTGGGAAAACTGTCTCCGGCCTCACAAATGGGAAGAGCTATAGCTTCAATGTCAAGGCCTGCACGAAGGTTGCCTGCGGAGATCCAAGCTTGAAGACAAACACCGTGGTGCCGTTTGGGTCTCCCGGAAAGCCAACAAATCTCGATGTTTCGGGTGCCGATCTCGACCATCCCAAACTCGCATGGTGTGCGCCAGAGCCGAACGGTCGTCCAGTGACAACGCAGTATCGGATCAATAGCGGATCTTGGAATGATGAGGGTAGCGGCTGCCAAAGCACGCAAATCAAGTTAACCGACTACGGCACCGCGGAACTTCAAGTGCGAGCAGTCGACAGCTCAGGCCAAGCCGGCGAAGCGGCGAACATCTCCTATGCGTTAAAGAGTCCAAATTTTGAGCTGATAAGTGTTTGCTGTCGAAACGACATCGGCAGCAACGGCGATTTTACTATGGAGTTCGACCTTCGATTTGGTGGCGACTATCCTGACGGGATTCGCGATCTCACCTGGTGGTTCAAGCCCGTGGGTGGGGAGTGCCAAGTATTTGACCGGCTTAACCCGTCGGGTTCAGCTGGACAATTTAGCGATAAGACTTTCCACGTAACGGTTCATGGGAAGCAGGGTGGCGACCTCTGCGGGTGGAAAGCCGTCAATGCCTGGAACGGTGCGCCCTTGAAGATCAGTTTCTGGAATTGGTTCTAGACCGAAATCGTAGTGAAGGATAAGTAATGACCGCAACACATGAGCAAGCTCAATTCTTTGAGGCAAATGTTAACCGCCTGGTAGCAAACCTCAGCCAGGCGATTATCGGCAAGCCGGACGTTCTCCGGTTGGTGGTGACATGCCTGCTCACCGAAGGCCACCTCCTCCTCGAGGACCTGCCGGGGACAGGCAAGACCACGCTAGCCAGAGCGCTCGCGAAGTCATTCCAGGGAGTGCAGCAGCGGATTCAGTTCACCCCCGACCTGCTGCCGTCCGACGTCACGGGCACATCCGTGCTCAACCAGCAGACGGGTCAGTTCCAATTCGTGCCCGGACCGATCTTCGCGTCCATAGTGCTGGCCGACGAGATCAACCGGGCGTCACCGAAGACCCAGTCGGCACTGCTGGAAGTAATGGAAGAGGGTTTCGTCACCGTCGACGGGCAACGTCATCCGGTGCCGTCGCCGTTCATGGTGATCGCCACTCAGAATCCCATCGAGCTGGCCGGCACCTATCGGTTGCCCGAGGCTCAGCTGGATCGGTTTCTGATGCGGACCCAGATCGGCTACCCCGACAAGACCAACCTCATCGCGATCCTCGCCGGGTCTGCCGAGCGCGACCCCGTCATCCGGGTTCAGCCTGTAGTCGACGGCCATATTGTCATCCAGATGGCTCAGCTCGCCGCGAGGGCTCATGTCGACCAGAGTGTGATGGGCTACATCGGCGATGTCGCCGAAGCGACACGCAACCACGCGCATGTCAGGGTAGGCGTCAGTGTCCGCGGCGCTCTCGCGCTCGTGCGAACCGCCAAGACGTGGGCGATGGCGTCCGGGCGACCGTTCGTCACCATTGACGACGTCAAGGACATGGCTCCGCATGTTCTGCTGCACCGGTTGATCCTGCATCCCGAAGCTGAGTTCGCCCAGGCTGCGCCGGAGCAAGTGCTGAGTGAGGTCCTCGCCACCGTACGACCACCCGCCCGGGTCGGGACTTGATCATGCTTTCTCAGCAGCCGAGGTCATATAGCCAGCGCCTCCGGGCATTACTGTCGAGGCTGGCAGCACTGCGTCGGTTCGATCTGCTGACTGAGCTCGGCCGCTGGGTGCTGTTGGCAGGCGTCCTCGCCATGGTCCTCGGTCTGCTCGGCGGATGGTGGGAGCTCATCGGGCTCGGCCTCTCGCTGCTGGCGGTGCTCGCAATCTCGGTCCCCTGGACCATCGGGCGTGGACCGGAACACATCTCGCTGGGCGTCGATCCAGCTCGCGTGACTGTCGGGCAGTTGAGTCTTGCGCGCGTAATCTCGCTGGCGCCGCCTCGGCGCGGCGTACGGGCTCTTCGTCTAGAAGTGCCGGTCAGTTCCGGGCTGTGTGCCGTTGACATGCCCGCGGTCAAACCGGGGCAGATTGTCCGGCGGAAGTTTGAGCTGCCGACGGAGCGGCGGGCTGTACTAACAGTCGGCCCAGCGCGCGCTGTCCGCTCCGATCCGCTCGGTCTGGCCCGGCGCAGCGTCGCCACCGGGGAGGTGCACCAGGTCTTCGTTCGGCCCAAGATCGTCCGCGTGCCAAGGCTCGGATCGGGTCGGCTGCGCGACCTCGAAGGCCTACCGACAACTGATCTATCGCCTGCGGATGTCGCATTCCACGCCCTTCGTGAGTATGCGCCGGGCGATGACCGGCGGCATGTTCACTGGCGTACCACTGCACGGACGGGCCAACTCATGGTGCGTCAATTCAACGACACGCGACGAGCTCAGTTGACCCTGCTCCTCGGTGCGGATGCAAGTGAATATGCCTCGGACGACGACTTCGAACTCGCCGTCAGTGTGGTCGGATCCATCCTCGCCAGCGCGATCGCAGATGGTGCTGTGGTACGGCTGCGCACCCGCAACCGCTGGCTGCCGTGTGGCACTCGTGACCAGCTGCTCGATGCACTCGCAGGCGTGCAGCTGGACCGCAGCGCCTCGCCCGCGCCGATTGGTCACGCCGTCTCGGCCCTCGACCCAAGCACCGGCGGCGATGTCCTGCTCGTCATTGGCAGGCATGCCGAACTTCGGTCCTTGGCGGCTAACGCCTCGGCCCTGTCCTCGGCGGTGGTGACGGCTCTTCGCGTCGTATCCGACCGGCAGCCGGGCCCGAATGCAGCGGCGGGCTTGCGCCTGCTCGACCTGCGGCAGCTGTCCGACCTGCCTCGGCTGCTGAGCTTGGCGGAGGGGCGCTGAGATGGCCCTGCTCACCGAGACCCAGCCCCATCGGCCTCCGCCGCCACCTCGGGCCGACCCCTCTGGGCGCCGGGGTGGCCGCATTGTCCCGAGCAGGTCGAACCTGGTCGATGCGGGCTTTGTCACCGTGCTCTGCAGTATGGCGTTGATCGGATTTCACGGCGTCTTCGGTGATCTTGGCTGGCTGTGGGTCGGCTTGCTTGGTGTCGGCTGCGGTCTTTTCGTCGGCCACGTCTGTGCAGCAACGCGTCAGCGCGCGATCATCGTCGTGCTGAGCGCGATCGGAGTCGGCGTACTGTCTTCGGGCCTGGTCTTTCCACACCTCTCCGCGTACGGCTTCGTCCCGACCCCGTCCAGCGCGCACCAGTTGCTTCGTGGCGGGCTCCGTGGCTGGCGGGACTTGCTCACTGTCCTGCCACCGATCGGTGGTACCGGCGGACTGCTGGCGGTCCCTTATGTGGGTGCTCTGTTTGCGGCGCTGCTCGCCTTCACCCTGGCGACACGGACCAGCCGAGCTGGACTGGCAATCGTGCCGCCGGTCGTCCTGCTCGTCTCGGCAATCCTGGTGGGGCCAGCCCAGCCAGCATCCTCGGCCGACTTCGCAGGCACACACTTGCCCGGCGGTGTGCAGCACGTGCTCGCTGGTCGCTTCGACGATCCAAGCAGCGCTCTGCTGGTTGCACAGGGCTTCGGCACTGCCGTCGTATGCCTGCTCTGGGCCGCCATCCAACAGCGGCGTGGCATTGCCGCGCACGGCGGCCGGCTCGCTCGGCGTCCACTTGGAATCTTCCTGACAGTCTTGATCACTGCTGTACTGATCGCTGTCGGTCAACCTTTGCTGACTTTGGTCGTCGATTCCCCGCGCATCGTCCTCCGTGACCGAATCACGCCGCCCTTCGACCCATCAGCCTACCCAAGTCCGCTGGCTGGCTTCCGTCGTTTCACCGGCGCGCGGACGCAGGAGGTCTTCACTGTCAGCGGTTTGCCGGCTGGCGCTCGCATCCGACTGGCCGCAATGGACAACTACGACGGCCTCGTCTGGAACGTCGCTGGTGCCGCCTCTTCTGGCTCAACAGCATCGGGTTGGTTCGAGCGCGCCGGAGAGCGGCTCGCGTACGGCGGCACGGGCGCTCACGCTCAGGTCACGTTCCATCTCGACCACCTCGGCGGCGTCTGGCTCCCAAGCATCACCCAGCTCAACACCGCATCCATACGTCGTCCTGGAACCGATGACCCGCCGGAGGTCTTTGCGAATCGCGCTGCGGGTGTGGTTGCGGTACCCAGTGGTCTCGCTAACTCCACGGTCGTGGAGGACGTCGTCGTTCCCGCAATTACAGACATCGCTCAGGTGCCAAAGGATTCTCAACTCGGGCGCGCGAGCCTGCCCACTCCAATGCATGTTCCCGAACGCGTCATCAACCTCACAAGGAGCGCGGTTGGGTCGGGGGCGAGCACTCCGGTCGAACAGGTCCTCGCCCTGCAAAAGACGCTGAAGGCCGGCTTTTACAGCGACGGCCTAGCCGGCGAGGTCGAATCCGGCCACGGCACGCGCCGGCTAACCACGATGTTGGGCGGAAAGCTCAATGGGAACGACGAGCAGTACGCCGCGCTGATGGCCTTGGCTCTGCGCTCCCTCGACATCCCTGCGCGGGTGGTGATGGGCTTTCAGGCGCGCGGCAAGCCGGCCGACGGTGCGCTACAGGTGACCGGCGCGGATGCCGCAGCCTGGGTTGAGGTGGACTTCGCCGACTACGGCTGGATCGCAGTCGATGCTACCCCCGACGAGAACCGCAAGCTGAGCCAGAGCAAGCCAACTCCGCAGCCTCGGCCGAACATCACCAACAACCCGATTCCCCCGCAGCCGCCGCTCGTCAAGGAAGTGCCCCCACGGATCAGCGGACCGAATACTCCCGAGCAGCCCAAGCCAGACACCCCGGCCTGGCTGAAGATCTTGATCTGGAGCGCGGTCGCGCTCGGTGGCTTGGTTGTGCTCGCCGCGCCGGCGTGGGGTCTGGCACTTGTCAAGACTCAGCGCCGCCGGCTGCGTCAGCACCATGGCTCACCGGCGGCCCGAATCACGAGCGGATGGCAGGAACTACTCGACCTTCGCTCCGACTGCGGACAGCGGCCGTCGGCCTACGCAACCCGGCATGAGCAGGCTGCGCTGCTTGACCTGCCCGGATCGAGTTCGCTCGCGGCCGCCGCGGATGCGGCGACGTTCGCGGCGCAGCCACCGACGCCCGAGGCAGCCACGGCGTACTGGGCACAGGTTCGCGAGTTGCGCAAAGCGACTCTCAGCCGGCTGACCCGCCGTCGTCGGTTGTGGACCGCCGTCAACCCGGCGTCGCTGAAAGGACGGGAATGGACCTGAAGCTTGCACTGCACAATCCGTCCGGCCAACCTCACGATGTGCTCGTCTCCCTGGACCGCGCCGCGACCGTGGCTGATCTTGCAGCTGCTCTGACGCGCACGCAACCAACAGGTCCACGACCCCGTGGGCAGCTGACTGTAGCCCTCACAGGGCGCAGCGGGCGCTGGGAACCTTTGCCGAGAGCGGTAACCGTTGCCGAGTCCGGTCTGCAATCGGGTATGTCGGTAGCTCTTGCCGCCGATGACGGCGCGGGCGGCTCAGGCCACCTCCAGCCTGCTGCGACGGTGCGGATCCTCACTGGCCCGGAGGCCGGACAGCAGTTCGATGTCATGCAGGGCGAAAGCACTATCGGTCGCTCCAGATCCAGCACCATCCGGCTCATCGACCCGCTTGTATCGAAGCGGCACGCCGTCCTCCACGTCACGAACCAAGTCGAGGTTGTCGACGCCGACTCAGCCAACGGCATCCAGGTCAATGGTCAAACGGTCGACTACTTCATACTTACGCCCGACACTGTGCTCAATCTGGGCGAGACTACGCTGCAGGTCCGGATGCATGCGAACGTTGACGGAACGTCCCACCGACCAACGACTTTCAATCGTTCGCCACTGCTGGATGCGCCGTACGCCGGCGTCGAGGAGGAGCTCCCGGATGTGCCGGAGCCACCCGGCAGCCAACCCGTTCCATTCTTCAGCATGCTGCTGCCGCTGTTACTCGGCGGAGCTCTGTTCCTCTTCACCCGCAGCGCCATCTACATACTGTTCATTGCGCTCAGCCCGCTGATGCTGGCGGCAAGCTGGTTGGAGAACTGGCATTTCGCGCGGCGGGAGTTTCGTAAGCAGAGTAAGGCTTTTCGCGGCGAACTTGCGGCAATCGAAGACCACATGCAGTCTGAGCTGCGGCTGGAGGAGCAACAGCGGCGAGCTGAGCATCCCGCGGTGAGCGATGTCTCACAGGCAATCTCGGAACGCGGCAGCCTGTTATGGAGCCGGCATCCGCAGCGAGCCCGGTTTTTGGAATTGCGCCTCGGACTCGCCACATGTGCCAGCCGCAGCACGCTCAAGTTGCCGCACGGCCGGCGTGGTGACGCGTCGCTGCGCGTGGAGGCAACCGCCCTGGTCGATCGCTTTGGGCAGGTGGAACACGTGCCGGCGAAAGCTGCCCTTGCTGACGGGGCGCTCGGAGTGGCAGGGCCTCGTGCGATGCGGCTGGACGTGACCCGAGCGCTTGTGACGCAGCTGGTAGGGCTCCATTCTCCAGATGAACTGACCTTAGCCGCGGTCCTCCCGGATGCCCTCGTTCCCGAGTGGGAGTGGCTGCGGTGGCTGCCACACACCGTCTCGGAACGGGCCGTCGTCGGGCGCAGCCCACTTGCTGCCGACGCAGAGGCCTGTCAGCGGGTCGTCGCAGCCATTGAACAGCTTGTTGAAGATCGGACAGGGCGGTCCACCTCCGCAAAGTCCGCAACGCTGCCCGTCGTCGTAGTGCTGGTCGAGGACCGTGCGCCCGTCGAACGCGGCCGGCTCGTCGAGCTGGCTGAAAGCGGCCTCTCGGTCGGCGTGTACGTGATCTGGTGCGCAGATAAACGGGAGAATCTTCCCGCGGAGTGTCGCACCTTTCTTGATCTTGATCTCGGCGGGCGCGCGTCGGCCGGCTACCTCGACGCCGGCAGCAGCCTGATCGACCTCAGCACCGACGGGCTGTCGGCCGCCGACGCTGAGGCGCTTGCGCGGTCGATGTCGCCTCTGGTGGACGCCGGTGCACTGGGGGATCGGCAGTCCGAGCTGCCGCGCGCCGCGTCATTCTTCGAACACACCGGCGGTCGAGCCATGATCGAATCAATCGACGGCGTGGCCGAGCGATGGCGCGAGGGTGGTTCGCTTATGGTTTCCGGTCAGCCCCGGAAGCCCGGGACGCTACGCGCGCTCGTCGGTCGTGGCGTCGGCGCGCCGTTCCACCTGGATCTGCGTGAGCAAGGCCCACACGCGTTGGTCGGCGGAACAACCGGTTCGGGTAAGAGCGAGTTCTTGCAGTCGTGGATTCTCGGCATGGCACTGGCACACAGTCCAAGGCGGGTCACCTTCCTTTTCGTTGACTACAAGGGTGGATCGGCATTCAGCGACTGTGTCAAACTGCCCCACTCGGTGGGCCTTGTCACCGACCTCACGCCGCGCCTGGTACGCCGCGCCCTTACCTCCCTCAAGGCCGAGCTGCGGCATCGCGAGCAGGTACTCAACGATGCCGGCGTACCGGATCTGATCTCGTTGGAACACAGCGGAAACGAGGATGTGCCGCCCAGCCTCGTGATCGTGGTAGACGAGTTTGCCGCTCTGGTGCAGGAAGTGCCGGAATTCGTCGATGGAGTGATCGACGTGGCACAGCGCGGCCGATCACTTGGGCTGCATCTGATCTTGGCAACGCAACGTCCCGCCGGCGTGATCAAGGACAATCTGCGCGCCAACACGAATCTTCGCGTTGCGCTGCGAATGGCCGATGAGGACGACAGCACCGACGTAATCGGCTCGTCCGACGCGGCGATGTTCGACCCATCGCTGCCGGGACGCGCGCTGGCGAAGACGGGGCCCCGTAGAGTCATACCGTTTCAGGCCCTATACGCAGGGGGTCGGACCCCAGCCACACCTCCGCCCCCACCGATCGAGGTGGCGTCGCTGCAATTCGGCCCGCCCGTGATTTGGGAGGTGCCCAAGAAGGCGGAGTCGCCCCGAGTTGACCATGGCCCCACTGATGCACAGCAGCTCGTTGACACCGTCACTCGGACTGCTGACCGGCTCGAGCTGGCCAAGCCACGAAGACCATGGCTCGAGGAACTGCCGACGAATGTGGAACTCGCCGAATTGGCGACTCGGCGTCGCGACGAGGAACTGGTGTTTGCACTCGGCGATGATCCGGACCGTCAGAGCAGGGTAGTGATGTCGTATAGGCCCGACGACGACGGGGCGATGGCCATTCTGGGCACCGGCGGCAGCGGGAAGTCGACCGCCCTACGTACGCTTACGCTGGCGGCGGCGACAGCTTGCGTCAGCGCCCAGGTCACGGGTGCCGATCCTGCCATCGGTCCGTGTCATGTCTATGGCCTCGACTTTGGCTCGCGCGGGCTGGCGGTGTTGGAAGGACTTCCGCACGTCGGCTCGATCATCTCAAGTGATGACGGCGAACGGATTGCTCGTCTGCTGACATGGCTTCGTGATCTTGTCGATGAGCGTGCGGTCGCATACTCCCGCGTGACGGCGGGCTCGATCGGTGCTTACCGCTCGATCACCCGGAAACCTGACGAACCGCGAATTCTCCTGCTAGTGGATAACTTTCCGGCCTTCAGACAGGCGTACGAGGTTGGCCGGCACGTCCGGCTGTTCGAGATCTTTCAGGGTCTTGCACTGGACGGACGCCAGGTCGGAGTACATGTGGTGATCACCGCCGACCGTCCCGGAGCGATTCCGCCCTCCCTGGCCTCATCTGTTCAGAAACGCCTCGTGCTGAAGCTGGTGCAGGAATCGGATCTGGCGACCGCCGGACTAAAGGACGATGCCTTCGGGGATGAGACTGCGCCGGGACGCGGCTATCTGAATGGCTTGGAGACCCAGGTTGGGGTGCTTGGCTCCAGTGCCAACGCGACTATTCAAGGTGATCGGATCAAGCGCCTCGCGGAGGTCATGATCGAGCGCGGCGTCCCGCCCGCAGACGAGATCAAGAAGCTCGCCGAGCTGGTCCGGCTTAGCGATCTTGATTCGGTGATCAACGGCCAGCCCGCACTCGGATTCGCCGATGACACATTGGCGCCTATCGGATTCTCGGCGGAGGGGCCACTCGTGGTGGTGGGCCCTCCGCAGAGTGGACGCAGCACGGTGCTGGCGACCCTCGTGCGCTCATTGGCGCGAGCCCGCCCCGAGCTGCCGCTTCTATATGTGGGGCGTGGTCGTTCGCTGGTGATGTCGTCCGCCGAGTGGACTGCGAGTGCGACGACGAGCGAGGAGATCGATCAGCTTGCGCAGACGTGGACCGAGAAGCTTGCGGGCTCGGCCGGCCGACTGGAGTTCGCTGTAGTGATCGAGAGCATCTCCGACTTTAATGGCGACTCCGCAGAGATGATCTTGGTGGATCTAATCACCGCATGCACGTCTGCTGGTAACCCGGTGATTGCCGAGGGCGAGACGTCTGTCATGTCGAGCTCATGGCCGCTTATCCAGGCCGTACGCAGTCCACGGCACGGCATTGTGCTGCAACCCGACCAGATGGACGGAGATGCCATTCTCAGGACCAGCTTCCCCCGCATGGACCGTGCAGAGTTTCCGCCCGGCCGCGGCCTCTACGTGCGCTCCGGAAAATTCCGGAAGGTGCAGGTGGCGATGCCCGACTGATGGACGAGAGCTCTCACGCCCATCAAGGGCATGGGGAGTGCTCCCCATTCCACTACCCAAATTACTCCAATAGCGTTGAGCTCAGGTCGCAGGAAATAGGTCCCTAGATCATCCGAATAAGTCAAGGCGGCTAATTCGGTAAGCAGAAATTAAAGATCTGCACCCAACAGAAAGGAAGTTAGAAATGCCCAACATCACCTCGGGGATGGACATCGGCCAGGTGCGCCAGCTTTCCAAGGAACTGCAAGATGATGCCCAGCAGATCCGCACTCTCACCCGCAAGCTGACTGCGCGGCTGGATTCTGTGCCGTGGGTCGGCCCAGACTACTCGCGCTTCAAGGGTGACTGGCACGGACAGCACGTTGGTCAGCTCAACAACGTCGCCAATGCGCTCGAAGAAGCGTCGCGTACGGCGAACCGCAATGCCAATGAGCAGCAGCAGGCCTCTGGCAACTAATAGACGTCAAGGATGGGACGGAGAGCCTGCCTGACAGGCTCTCCGTCCTATCGCAGCAGAATCACTCTGTCGACAACTTTGCGTGGTAGGAAGAAAATGGATCAAGCAATTTGGGGGGCAGATCCCGAAGGACTCGAGCAATTCGCGTCCGATTTGAGCCAGGCCAGCGGTCAATTCCGCCAAATTCAGCGCCAGCTCAGTGCCCGCATCCATTCGGCCCCCTGGAGCGGTTCGGATGCCAGCCGGTTTCTCGACAGCTGGCGAGGGCCTTACAGCTCAAGCCTTCTGTCAACGGCGTCGGCACTCGAGCAGGCAGCCTCCATTGTTCGGCGGAACGCGGAAGAGCAACGTGCCGCAGGTGCGGCCGAAAGCGGGTCGACGAGCGCCTGGAGTGGCATGGCCAGCGGTTTCGCCGGAGGGGGTGGTGGCGTAGGTGCCGGGAGTGAAGCGTCAGGCTGGCATGGCCTGAGTGGGTCGGCGGAGGTCTCTGGAAGCAGATCGATCGGATCCCTCACAATGACAGGCGGAGCCAATGTCGAGACATTCAAGGCACACACCGACAGCGGCACCTATTTCAACACCCCGAAGTACGACCTTGTGTCTGGTGAATGGTCACCTCTGGCTGTTGGCGCCACGGCCTCAGCTGCATACAACATCGCCGCGGCCTCAGCGAACGGCAGTGCAAAGTTGGGCGCAGCGACGGTCGGTGCTACAGCTTCCGCATCGGTTGGAGCGCAGGCAGACGCACAAGCAGGGCTGTCACTGGGCAAGAACGGCCTCGGTGCACATGCTGGCGTCGGCGGATCGGTCGGGGCACGCGTTGACGGCTCCACCTCTGCGGAGGCATTCGGGCAGAAGGCGACTGTCCAGGGACACGCCATCGCTGGATTGGAGCTGCATGCCGACATTGACGCCAACGTCAGTCTGAATAAGGTCGAGATGTCTTTATCGATCGGCGCAGCGCTGGGAGTCGGCGGCGGCTGGGACGTCAAGGTGGAACTCGATCCCATCGCGGCCGCTCAGAACCTCGAAAAGTTCGCGAATCTCTGGTAGGAGCCTCATGCCTGTATTCACTTTTCCCAGTGCCGAATTTCCTGCTGTTCCGGAAGTTTCAGTTATCGTGCCGGACGGATGGACCCCGGGACCGCCAGCGCCAGCCTTGCTCACTGTCTTAGCGCCCCACGAAGCCGGTCGCTTTCGGGCGAATGTCGTCATTACGAGTGAGCGACTCGCCGCACCAATCGACTTCGCGGCATATTCGTCCGGCGTGCGCCAGCGGGTCGCGGAGCTCGACAGCGTTCAAATCGCTTTCGATCACCTTGTGCAGTTACTTGACCGCACGGCGCATATCATTCAGTTCAGCTACCGACATCCAGATGCCGGCACAATAGCCCAAGCAATTTTGACCGTGCCATTCGACCGCGGCGAGGTTATCGATATGTTCGAGGTTGTCGGCAGTGCCGGCGCGGACCGAATCGACACCGACTTCGCTCAGGTGGACGAAATAATGCGCTCGTTTAGGGCGTCCGCTGTCGTCGAAGCCCAAACACATGCCTGAGTTGCGACCCTATCGGATTTGCCGGCCCCGCTCTTCCCGATGCAGCTTTCTGGGCATCGCCGCTGATTGATCAAGAACTAGTCCAGCTTGTTGGGCTGGTTGTCCAAAGTAGGAGCTCTCGTCTGGCGCCGGCGATTGGCCACATGAGATTCCGCAAAAGCGACCCCTCACGCGCCGACGTGACTTTGCCACTGAACTCAGTCTTCGCCGAGCCAGGCTGGATCCCGGTCTTCGTCGGAGGCCTGGTCTACAGCATCGGCTTGATCGCGATGAGCGTCGCGGTGTGGCGGTCGGGGAGACTGTCCCGCTGGACAGGCTGCACTGTTGGCTGCGGCGGCGCTCGTCGGCCTGCCGACCTTCCTGGACGTCACCGCACTCGACAGAGTCGGCGCGGCCTTGTAAATCGCCGCGTTCGTTGCCTTGGCGATCGATATCTGGCGTCACGCCTGAGGGTTCTTGATCGTCCTTTTTTGCAAGGGATCTAGGGCTCGTACGCCTCACCGTCCGGGCTGGCAACGACCACGGTGTAGCCGTCAAGGTCCTTGATCCAGATTTCGCGATGACCAGGACCGTTGCCTTGGCCTTCCGGCGGGTTTCGGTGAGGTGCGCGCACAGTCGGTGCATTGAGCTGGCCGGCGCGTACGACGACATCGTCGAAGTCCGCCACTTCGCCAAACCAGAGCAGGACGCCGGCACCGACCTCGACATCTGGGCTCACGAAGAGCCCGTGGTGGTGTTCGACATCTCGATGATGGAGCTGAAGCACGAGAGTTCCGTCGGAGAGCAGCCGTTCGTACTCAGGGCCGCCATGATCACTGCGGAGACCGAGGAGCTGCTGATACCAGCGGCTGGACGCCTCCACGTCACTTACGGCGATCATGGTCTGCGACTGAGCTGCGCCAACGGGGACCACGAGGCCGATGCGGTTGCCGGCCGGGTCGTCAATCTCGACAAGCCACCGCTCACCGCCGTCGAGTTGGGGGCGTCCGTGCACTGTGCCGCCGTTGCCGACGACTCGTGTGAGGGCGTGATACAGGTTGTCGGCTGAGATCCACAGAATCGGTCCGCCAGCCGCGGCGGGCGCCTGTTCAGTCGTGAACTGGCCGATCATCCCCGGTGCTTCAAAGCTTCCACTCGTGGCATCGATTGACCAATCGAAGACTCGTTCGTAGAAGGCCGCGGAATGCGCGATATCACGCGCTGGCAGTTGGACGTAATCGATATGGCCGTGCGTCCGACCTTCTTGGTCTTGCTTCACTTCAAGCTCCTCCTGGCTGCACCCCAGAGTATTGAGTATGGTTATGCCATAGTCAATCTTTGGCCCGCCTGGGCGAGGCCTCGACTGGCTGGAGGAGGGCCACCGGGATCGTCCGGCCTGCTCGTTTCGCGATCTTCTCGACCTCGGGCGCCTCTGCCAGCACGACGTTCCTCCAGGTCGCGTCGCGCTCTTCAGCAACCAGCTCACGGGGCCGCACCTGCGACGTCTTGGCGCCGATCTGTACGTCGGCGGTCTTGGCCTTGCGCAGGTTGCGGAACCAGTCGGGGTCGCTCGGGGCGCCAGACGCGGTGCCCCAGACGACCAAACCTTCTGGCGTCTCGAGGTAGCGCACACACGTGGAATGCAGAACACCCGTACGGCGGCCTGGCGTCGTGATCATCAAAACCTTGGCGCCCTTGTTGTAACTCGCGAGTCGGCCGTCGAATGCGCGATACATCCAGACACCGATCTGGTTTCCGATGCGCGCCATCCTGCGTTTGAAGGTAGCCACCGGACGCATCCTTTCGATCTACTGCAGTGCCGAGACCAGGCGCATCACATTGTTGACATAGCGCTGACCCCTCGACCGCTGGCTCCATTCGGCCATCGTCAATTCGCGGCAAACTGCGCGATACCCGTCGGCGACCGCCTGCAGGTCTGCAACGAACTGTTTGCCGGTCGACATGAGCGTGATTTCGTAATCCAGCCCGAAGGAGCGGTAGTCCATGTTGCTGGATCCGATGATTCCGACCATGTCGTCGACGGTGAAGTGCTTGGCATGCAACACAGTCGGCTTGGGATACAGGTAGATCCGCACGCCTGCCTCCAGCAGGACGTCGTAGTAGGAAGCTTGTGCATGCTGGACCATGAACTGGTCGGCCTGCTCGGATACGAACAACTCGACCGCGACGCCGCGGTATGCGGCGGTGGTGATCGCCTCCAATAGGGAGTCATCTGGCACGAAGTAGGGGCTGGTCAAGGACAGCTTCTGCTGGGCGCGATGTACCAGTCCGGTGAAGAGTCTCAGGTTCGGGATCGTCAAATACCCGGGCCCGGACGGCAGCAGTTGCATCGGGACCGGGTCTACCTCGGGATCAGTCACGAGCTCCAGCTCGGCGCCCAACTTCTCACCTGTCTCGGTGTACCAATCCATCGCGAAGACCGCCTCGAGCTCCGTCACGATCTCGCCGGTGATTTTGATGTTGAGATCCTTCCAATGCCGCCCCACCTTGATGTTCTTCGGCAACAGGTAGCTGGAATCGATCATGTTTTGCGAGCCCATGAAGGCCACCTTGCTGTCCACCACGAGAAGCTTGCGGTGATTTCGCAGATCCGGCCGACGCCACTTGCCCTTGAGGGGCTTGATCGGCATCATTTCGTGCCACTCGATCCCGGCTGCGGTGAGCTTTGCGTTCATCTCCTTGAACCCCGGATAGGCGCGAGATGCGATGTCGTCGTAGAGCAACCTGACCTTAACGCCGCGCTTGACCGCCTCCGCGAGCGCCGTACAGAAAACGTCGGTGGTGTCGTCCCACGCCGTGATGAAGAACTCGCTGTGAACCCTCGTCTCCGCTTCATTGACCGCCTCGGCCATCGCTTTAATGGAGGCGTCCGAGTCGCCGAACAATCCATGGCTCATTCCGGTCACGCATGGCAGGTGGCTCAAACGCCGGTTCAGGCGGAACAGGCTGTCCACACCGACCGGAATATCAGCTCCGGACGGCAGGTCAGGAATCTCGGCAGTACGTTCGGTGATCACCTTGTTGGCCTCGGCCTGGACCTTGGCTCGCCGGCCGCGTACGAACGGGCTGCCGATCAAGAGAAAGATCACCAGGCCGAGGATCGGAGTCACCACAATGAGGAGCAACCATGCGATGGAGGAGGACGGTCGACGGTTGCCGGGTATCGTGCCGAGCGCCACGATCTTGATGGTCAATTCGACGAGGTACAAGATCAAAGGAGCCCAGGCAATCGCGTTCACCGATACCACCTCTCGAATCCGGGGCACCACGATATCGGTAGTGGCCGTTCGCCAGCCTCACCTGCTGGGGGTGATCCGTACGGAGAAATCCCGTAGTGGCCGTGCGACCCCTCCGAAGCAGGTAGTGTCCCGCGCGGCAGGCTCGGCCCCTGCCTGGTTGATCAGGTGGGCCTGAAGCGTCATCACCATGTGAGGAGTGCCGCAGCGTGCGGAGATTCGGGGCCTCTGTTTTGATTGCGGCTACTGCGGTAGCCACACTGACGCCGGTGAATGTTGCGACGGCGGCCCAGGCCAACTGCCAGCCGGGTACGCCGGTGGTCGGTGATGTGGACGGTGACGGGAGCTCGGATCTGGTTGTCGGCTTGCCGGGGAGCGGGAACGGCACTGGCGAAATCGACCTGCGGCTCACCACTGCACCGAGCAAGACTCTGACGCAAGAGAAGTCGGGTCTCGGCTCTGGCGCCCAGGGCGACGCGTTCGGGGCAGCTGTTGTCCTAGCGGACCTCAATGATGATGGCTGCAGCGACATCATCGTCGGCGCTCCTGGGGCAAATCGCGGCGCGGGCAGGGTCTACGTGATCCTGGGCGCTGAGGATGGATTCCAGACGACGGATGGGCAGACCTTGGCTGGCGGCGCAGCAGCAGGCGACCGATTCGGCTCCTCCCTCGCAATTGCACCGAATCTCGATCGCTCGGGCTTCGACCTGTGGATTGGTTCGCCACTCGACAACGTCGGCAGTGCCACTGATGCTGGCTCGGTCGTGCACTACTCGACCACGAACTCCGGTGGCAACCTCAACTTCAGCCTGGTGCAAACGATCACTCAGAATTCGTCCCTCGTCCCGGGCAGCGCCGAGGCAAACGACCAGTTTGGAGCTGCCCTTTCGGCCACTCCACGAGGCGTCCTCGTCGGTAATCGACTTGAAGACGTCGGCAGTGCGAAGGATGCAGGCACGATCACGCTGCTTGCCAGCACCGACAACGACGCTCAATTTGATAAGGCGTTTGGTTGGTCGCAGGCATCGTCCGGTGTGCCTGGCAATGCGGAATCAGGTGATCATTTCGGTGCCGCAGTCGGCTTCTTCGGGGAGCATCTCGCTGCCGGAGTACCCGACGAGGATGTCGGTACAAGCAGCAACGCAGGCATGGTGCAACTCTTCAGCTGGTCGTCCGCCGCACCCGTGCCGACTGGTGAAGTCAAGCAGTACACCCCAGGTGTCCCGGGGTCAGTCGAGACCGGTGATCGGTTCGGCGCAGCCGTCGTCTTCGGCCAAAACATCGGTTGCCCTGACGCTTCGATCCAGATCGTTGCTGGTGTACCGGGCGAGGACATCGGCTCACAAGTGGACGCTGGAACGGTCGCGTTCTTCACCCCGCCACCGTTCAGTCCCTGTGCCGGATCCGTTGACCAAGCCAACCTGTTACCCCGCACTGCCGAATCAGGAGATCGGCTTGGGAGCACGCTGGCACTGGGACGGCACGGCGAAGACGTCGAGAGCGATCGTGCGTTCGTTGGTGTTCCCGGGGAAGACAACGCCGCCGGCGTCGTTGAATCGACCCCGATCAGCAGCGAGCCCGACTCGACCGCCATCACTGTCGCTGGCAGCCTCAGCCCGTCGGTCGGCTACAGCGGCGGCGACCTTGCAGGCAGAAACTATGGGGCGGTGATCGCTTCGCCGGCCGGTGAGTGACCTCGGCCGCCATCCTCATCCCACTCCGCAGCAGTTACTTGGGCTCCGCACCATCTGCAGATAGCGCGAACACCAAGTAACTGCTGCGGAATGGCTCAGGAGGGAAGCTTGACCCGCAGTACGGTCTCCCCAGGTCGAGAGTCGATCATGATCTGGCCCCGGTGGCGCTCCACGATGATGCGACGCGCAATGTCGAGGCCGAGGCCGGTGCCCTCGCCGACGTCCTTTGTTGTATAGAAGGGCTCGAACGCACGAGCCGCCACCTCCGGCCGCATGCCCGGACCGGTGTCGGCGATTTCGATCACCACCTCGCCGTCCTCAGCACGTGTCGCGACCCGCAGGGTGCCGGACCCGCCCATTGCATCAACAGCGTTGTCGATCAGGTTCGTCCACACTTGGTTCAGCTCGCCGGCGTACGCGTCGATCATGGGCACGTCCGTGCCATACTCGCGCACAACGGAGACGTCGCGAAGTCGGTGCCCAAGCATCACCAGCGTGCTGTTGAGGCCGTCGGTCACATCAATGCGCTGCATCGAGGCGCGGTCCATTTGGGTGTACGAGCGGACCGCGGCGACAAGCTCGGAGATGCGCCGCGTGGACTCCTTCGCCTCCGACAGCAGCGTGGCGACTGAGAACGTGCTCGCCACCCACTCTAGGCCGGCTCCGAGGGCCGATCCCTCGAGGATCGTTGCAGCCCGGACGCACCAAGCAAGATCAACTCCGGCAGCGGCGAGCTGCGGAGCGATGATCCACGCCCGCGTCACCCGGTTGCGGTTGAGCCACGTCGCGAGCTCCTGCTCCCGATCGGCACGAGCCAGCGGATCCAAGTCCGCTGGCTGGAGCTCACTGCGCAGCGCATCCACCTCAGCGAACTGCTCCGGCGAGATGTTCTTCTGGGCAAGTTGGCTGACCGCCAATAGCAGCGAGCGAAACTCCATGTCAAGGCCATCAACTGCCCGGCTCGCGGCCGACGCCGGATTATTGATCTCATGCGCAATGCCGGCGGCAAGCGTGCCCAAGGTGACGAGAGACTGGCGCTGACGGGTCGTCGATTCGACTGAGCGCGCGGTGCGGTAGAGACCCGCAATGAGATGCGCACCTAACGGGAACCAGGCGTTGGCCCGATCACGCAGCACCTCAGCGGGCACCTTGAGCACCCGACCGGCGCTCGCGCCACGACCTGTCGCAAGATAGGTTCCGTCCTCATCCCAGGCACGAAACCCGCCCGCCCAGCGTCCTGGCGCATCCATCCGCGCGACCAGTGTTTCCTCACGGCCAACATGCCGGACGAGGTCAATCGCGCCGTCGATCAGCACCCACCAGAAGTCCGCATGCTCGCCCTCATGGAACAACTCAACACCCGGCTCAATGCGAACATCGACGCCGTCCTTGATCAAATCCGAGAGTTGATCATCTGTCAGGCCGTCGAAAATGCTCAGCGAGCGAAGATCATCGACGCGCATCAGATCGTTGCCAGGTAGCGGTGGATGAGGTAGACCGCCATTGCGCCTTCACCGACCGCCGATGCAACCCGCTTCATCGAGTTGAGCCGAACATCGCCGGCCGCAAACACGCCGGGCACACTCGTCTCCAGGGCGAGTGGTGGCCGTGGCAGCTCCCACCGCATGGCGTCCACGTGCAAAAGATCTTGGCCGGTCACCACGAAACCCCTTTCATCGCGGACGATATCGGGACCCAGCCAATCGGTCCGAGGCGATGCGCCGATAAAGATGAACAGCCAGCTGGAAGGAACATCTTCGGTTGTACCGGTCTCAGTGTCGGTGAGGGTGAGGGCCTGGAGGTGCCCCTCGCCGTGGACTGCCACGACCTTGCTGTGGTAGCGCACCGCGATGTTGGGCGCCGAGGTGATCCTCGCGATCAAGTACGACGACATCGTCTCGGTGAGCGTTCCGGCCCGTACGACCAGCACGACCTGCTTGGCGAATCGGGACAGGTCCAGGGCCGCCTGGCCGGCCGAGTTAGCAGCGCCGATGATGTAGACCACATCACCCTGGCATTGGTTCGCCTCGCCGGGGGCGGCGCCGTAGTAGACGCCGCGGCCCGTGAGCTCGGCGAGGCCGGTGGCGTCCAGCCGCCGGTAGGACACTCCGGTCGCCACGACGAGCGCGCGACTCTCGATCGCCCCAGAGTCATCGAAGAGTGCAGCGCGTACCGGCCCGCGACTCTCAAGGCCGACAACCTCGCGCGCCAAAACCATCTCGGCGCCGAACCGGGAAACCTGCGCTATGGCACGTTGCGCCAGGTCGGACCCACTCAGACCCTTGGGAAAACCCAGGTAGTTTTCGATCGCCGAGCTCATGCCTGCCTGGCCACCCGGGGCCTCGCGCTCGACGACAACCGTGCTCAGGCCCTCCGAGGCGGCATACACCGCAGCGGCCAAACCGGCAAGACCTCCGCCCACGATGCATACGTCATACAGCGGCTGTTGTGCGCTGGTGTGCAGCCCGAGTGCTGCGGCGAGACCGAGCGTTGAGGGGGAGCGCAACATCTCGCCGTCAGGAACGAGAACGAGCGGCAGGTCGGACAGTGCCACCTGGGCGAGCTGGCGCAGCCGCTCGCCCTCGGCATCGCGTTCGGCGTCGTACCAGCGGTACGGCACGTGGTTGCGTGCCAGGAACATCTTGATCTCGTGGCTGCGGTCGGACCAGCGGTGCCCGATCACCCGGATGTCGGACGTGTGATCAGGATTGGCCTTGCGCCAGTCGTCGAGCAGGTCATCAACGATCGGATACAGCCGTTCCTCAGGAGGGTCCCAGGGCTTGAGTAGGTAATAGTCGAGGCCGATATCGTTGATCGCGCTGATCGCGACATCAGTGTCGGCGTACGCCGTGAGGAGTAGCATCTTCGCGCCCGGCGCGTGGATACGCGCTCGGTCAAGCATTTCGATGCCAGTCATTTCAGGCATCCGCTGATCGGCCGTGATCAACGCTACCGGATCGTCACGGACGTCAAGTTTGGTCAGCACGTCCAGTGCTTCTCGACCCGAGGAGGTCCGGATGATGCGGTATTCGGCACCGTACTGGTTGCCAAGATCGCGGGTGATCGCCGCCGACACCTGGGGATCGTCGTCGACCGTCAAGATCGTCGGTTTGCTCATAGGACAGCCTTCGGGCGACGTCCCTGCCTACTCATGAAGAGGTGGAGGAACTGTGTGCCTGTAGTCGCTGCAGCATAACCGCCGATCACGGGTCACACGGCGTCCGGGTCTGGCAGCCTCCTTACGCGCGCCGCGTTCTGGAACACACAGCCGCCCTTGCGGAGCCTCATCCGATGGGAGCGACAACTGCTCAAGCGAATCCGTCTGCCACGACTCGTCCGACTGTCGCAGAACCCGGATGCCAATCGGGGCCAGGCCGATCGCGAATCCGACCTGCGCGGCGACGGCGATCCACTTCGGCCCTCCAAAAAAGCTCACTTACGAAGCCAGCAAGCTGCATCAGGCGCGCCTCTTATCGTTCGCCTGAAGGTTGTTGGGGTTGGTCAGGACCACGTCTACCTCCCTTTGATCTGGAGCTGCTCGCGCAATCACGTCCGACGCTCGCAGCTCTAAGTGATCTTCCGACCAGCCCAGAGTGAGCGCGCGGCCGCCGACGGGGTAGGGGCGAGTCCCCCATTAGAGCGGGAGGGGTATGCCCTAGCGCCTGGCGATCACCCGTGTCACGATGAGGCCGTGACGACCGTGGTTGCGGACACGGCGCTAGCTCGCGGTTACGAGGCGCTCGCTGTTGGCAACTGGTCCGAGGCCCGCACCGCATTCGAGGAGGCAGTTCGGACTGCGGAATCGCCCGAGGCGCTCGACGGACTCGGCCGTTCGCTGTGGTGGCTTCGCGAAGGTCGCGAGGCCATCGTCTGTCGTGAGCGCGCATACTCCGGGTTCAGGCGCGACGGAGAGCTCGCCCGGGCCGCACGGATCGCGCTCTGGCTCTCCCGCGAGTACGCAGTCGTTTTCGGAAACGACGCTGCCGCTCGCGGCTGGTTGGCGCGGGCCGAGCGCCTACTACGAGATATCGCCCCCGGCGCCGAGCAAGGTTGGCTCGATCTCGCGCGTTCGGAAGGCTCGCACGAGTCGTCCGAAGCGGCGAGGTATGCGGAGGCCGCGCTCAATACCGCCCTAGGGGCCGGTGATCCCGACCTGGAGCTACGTGCGCTTGCGCAGCTGGGATTCGCCCAGGTCTCGGCCGGAGAAGTCGACAAAGGCCTAGCACAGCTCGACGAGGCGATGGCCGCCGCTACGAGTGGTGAGCCGGCGACCCTTGAGACGTTTGCGGACATCTGCTGCACGCTGATGCTCGCGTGCGAGCGAGCGGGTGACATGGAACGGCCGCAGCAGTGGAGCGCAGTTCTTCAGGACTTCGTCAGGAAGTACGACCACGTGGTCCTCCTGGCGTTCTGCAGAACCTGCTGTGCGGATGTCTATGCCGCCAACGGCCGCGTGGACGCGGCGGAGCAGGAGCTCGTTGCGGCGATCCAGGAACTGACAAATGCCGGACAGCGATCACGATGCGTCAACCCGGCCGCCCGTCTTGCCGAGATCCGGGTGTACCAAAGCCGCTTGGACGAGGCCGAGGAACTCCTTGCAGGCTTCGATGCTGAGCCCGACGCCACCCGCGCCGCTGTCGCGCTCAGGCTTGCGCGCAGCGAGCCCGCATCTGCGGTGATGCTCCTTGAGCGGCGGCTCGACGAGGTCGGACGGACGAGCGTGCTCGCTGTTCCCCTACTCGAGCAGCTCGTCGACGCGCGCATCGCCGAGGGTCAAGTCGAGGACGCGAGCGTGGCTGCGGATGCTATCGCGGCGATTGCAGGTCCGTCGGGCAGGGAACGGATCGTGGCGGCGGGCGCCTTTGCACGCGGACGAGTCGCGACGGCACGCGGCGATTCCGCGGCTGTTTCGGAGCTGCAGAAGGCCGTCAACAACTTCGCGGCGCTCGGCCTCCGACTGGAAGTCGCGCGCTCCCGCCTCGCGCTTGCCCGGGCGCTTGCACCCAGCTCCCCGGAAGTAGCGGTCGACACGGCGCGGCAGGCACGCAATGAGCTGGAAGCTCTCGGCGACAACCGGGAGGCTGACATCGCAGCCGCACTCATGCGCTCGCTCGGAGCCAAAGGCCGTGCGGGCCCGAGGGCGGCCGGCCTGCTCACACAGCGGGAGATCGAGGTGTTGCGGCTCCTTGGAGAGGGCCTGACCAACAATGAGATCGCAAGGCGGCTCTTCATCAGCCCCAAGACCGCAGAACACCATGTGAGCCGGATCTTCGCGAAGCTCGGCCTCACGAAGCGATCGGAGGCAGCTGCGTATGCGGTTCGACATCTGGGGGCCGAATAGGGAGTTTGCCCCTACTGCCAGAGCACTTGCCGCGCGAGGCTTCGGGGCAAACGACAAGGAGGACGTTATGTCAGAGCAGGACAAAGATCTGGTCCGTCGGTACTACGGCCAGGTGTTGAACGGTCGGGATCTGGACGCGGTCGGCGATTACTTCGCCGACGAGCGCACCGCGGCTGGGGTGCAAAAGGGCTGCTTCTATTTCTTCGAGGCATTCCCCGATCTCCACATCTCGCTAGACGAGTTCGTCGCAGAGGGCGATCGGGTCTTCCTCCGCTCGACGATGACGGGCACCCACGACGGCGAGTTCCACGGCACCCCTGCAACAGGACGGCACGTCGCCGTCGAGTCAGCCGAAGTGTTCCGGATCGCCGACGGCAAGTTCATCGGCTACTGGTGCATGGTGGATGCTGCGGGCCTGATGCGCCAGCTCACCGAGGAGCCCGTGGCCGCCGCCCGAGCATAACTGCTAGAGCCCGGTCACAAGGGTGCTCGGGTCCTTCAGCTGCACCGCGTCCAGCATGGCTGCGGGACCGCCTCCGAAGGAGGTGAGTCGCCGGCGGGCCTGCGCGGGCAGCCGAGGGAGCAGCCGGATCGTCTGTGCGGTCGCCCAGACCTGCAGATGCGAGCGTGGAATCAGCGTCTTAAGCACGGCAGGTCCGATGGTCTGGCTGTGCTGGACGGCGGGTCGCAGGGCCTGCTCGTACGCCGCCAGCCCGCGAACGTGATCGCCGATCGATGCGGCCAGTTCCGATGCGAGGACGTACGCGCCGACGACGGCGAGGCTGGTGCCGCCACCGACCGCGGGGCCGGGGGAGTAGCCGGCATCTCCGACCAGCGTTACTCGGCTCCGGGTCCAGGTGTCCATGACGATCGTGCTGATCGAGTCCAGGTAGAGGTCGTCGGCACTGTCCAGCTCGGTGAGCAGCCGCGGTATTTCCCAGCCCATGTCGCCGTACAGGCTGTGAATCAGTCGTCGCTGCGCAGTCGGATCGTGGCGGTCGTAGTCGTGCGGCGTACGGACCCGCCACAAGAAAAGCACGCGCGCATCGCCAGTCCCATGAACTGGGTAGATCGCAGCGGTGCGATCGACATCGGCAAAGCCGAGCATCTGTTGGTGGAGATCGAGATAGTTGGGCACCGTGAACACCGCAAGGTAGCCACCCAGAAAGTGCTGGAACTGGTGCTCGTCACCGAAGCCCAGTCGGCGGGTGATCGAATGCAGGCCGTCTGCTCCGATGACAAGATCAAATGTTTGGGGTGTGCCGTGCTGGAAGCTCACCTCGACTGCGTCCGCGGTCTCCTGCAATGTCGTGATCGAGTTCCCGAACCGATACTCGATGTCGTTGCGGCCGGCGTCGTAGATGATCTTGGCCAGATCACCGCGCATGATCTCTATGTGGCGCTCAGACACGCCTTCGGACATCAACTCCGCCGGAATGTCGACCTGGCGGTGTCCTTCTCGCAGAAACGAGATGGTCTCGGTGCGCGTGCGGGCATCTCGAACCTGCGCAAGGGCGCCCATCCACTCGATGATCCGCACCGCTGGACCGAAAAGGTCGACTGCGTGACCGCCACGGCCAAGCCGCAGTTCGGCCGTGCGCTCCACGACGGTGGGCTGGAACCCGAAGCGATTGAGCCAGTAAGCGAGCACGGGGCCCGCGACGCTGGCGCCCGAGATGAGCACCCGCCGGCCATTCGTCGTCATCCGATCAGCCTCCATACCGCCGGCTGAGCCACAGACACCAGGCGGGATAGAGACAATACGTACCCATCCAATTGAGCAACCCGGCGTTGACGTACCACGGGGCGAGCTGCGGATCATCGATGGCCGCCAGTACGCCCAGAAGGGCGGGCAGTCCGATGATCATGAAGATCGCGGCCGTCACCCCAAGCATAATCATGCCGCGTGGAAGTTCGGCTGCATGCCGATGAAGCCGGTTCGATACCAGGAGCCAGATGCCGATCAAGGCGCTGCCGACAGTCGACACGAGCCCGGCAAGGTACCAACCTGTGATGTCGAAGATGATCAAGGTCGAGCCGGCGGCCATGATCAGCCCTCCGAGGGCGGCGGCATCGGTGGCCAGCGTGCTCCCTCGAGTCCGGGGACCGGGAACCCAGAGCCACGCCAACGCCATGCTCAGCAGGCCCACAAGGCCATTGGCCACATCGTTGATGAACCCGAAAGGCCCGCCGCCCACGACGAAAAAGATGATCAAGCTCAGCACACCAAGCAAGTCGATGGTCGCGGTCAGCAGCGCGAGCCAGCTGATGGTGTGCCGACGATCAGCTTGTGTGCCGAGGGACACATTCGGAGCGTAGCCGTCAAGCCCGCGGCGCGGATACAACGCGCTGACGCCCCAGTTCCTCCCTGACGCCCCAGCAATAAGTGGGGTGCCAGCGAGTGAAGTGGGGCGTCGACAGGGATAAGTGGCGGAGCCTAGACCTGGGTGCGCCTGGCTCCCATCCTGGCCGTCGCCATAGATGCGATCATGACCAGCACCGCGGCAACCACGATCGCGACCAGCCAGCGGACCCAATCGATCCCTGGGCTGCCGTTACCGCCGAACAAGACGTAGATGTACCAGCCGATGATGACACCACCGATGCCGCACAAAATTGTGAGCCAGAGCGGGATGTTGTCCCGATTACTCGGAGCTACGAACTTGCCCAGCAGGCCAATGATGATGCCCGCGACAATCACTCCGATGATCTCCATGTATTCCTCCTAGCCGTAGCTGTCGCCCTATGCAACAGCTGCCCATGAGCCATACCCCCATTCTGGCCTTCCGTACCAAGCGAAATGTGCAGACTCGCTGCACGAAACTCAGCATCGGAAACGGGTCGAGGCGCAACATTTAGGGTGCTCTGCGTATCCGGTGTGACAACTTGTTGCGTGATCACGACGGCTATGGCGCAACGCGGCAGGGATAGCGCAGCGATCGCAGGCGTGAGGGAGATCACTCCGGGTAGTTGGCGGTGTGCCTGCCGAGTCGAACCCGCGTTGTGACGCCTTGATACATGAGGTGAGCGACGAGGCCCTGCTTCGCGTGTACAAGGTTGTGGCAATGGTCCATCCAGAGCCCTGGATTGTCGGCGCGGAACGCTACCTCGTATGTCTGGCCGTTCTTGACCTCGAGGGAGTCGGTCCACCAGGGACTGCCGGTGGCTTGGACGCCGTCGCGAGCGAGCACGAGCACGTGATGTCCATGAAGGTGCATCGGATGGGCCTGCCCGGAGTGGTTGCTGATCCGCATCCGGACGATGTCGCCCTCGGCAACCATGAACATCGGGATTTTGGGGAACAGTCGACCGTTGATCGTCCAATACATGCCGGGCCTGCCGTTCACGAACCCAGGCCGTCGGCCGATCTTGTAGTCGAAGATCCGATTCGCCGCAGCAGGGTCGAAGCCGATGGTGGTCGGTGATCCGTACGTGAGCCGATCGACCGCCTCGGATGGTGCTCGGGTAGCTGAGGCCGTGGCGCCGTTTGGTCCGATGATCAGCGCTGCTCCTGCGAACTCAATCCGTACCGCTTGCCCGCTCTTGGGAATCTTGACGGCCAGGTCCGCCCGTCCACCTGCCGGTACGAGCACGGATCGGTCGGCGATTGAGGTTGGTGCGTTGACCTGGGCGCCGTCGACCGCGACCATCTCGTAGGAGGCTCCGCTGATCCAGACCGGCATGATTCCCCGATCGGTGTTGATCACCCGCACCCGGACGGTGGATCCAGGAGGTGCCGGCACGGGCGTGTCGCCGGTCCGGCCGTTCACCGTAGGTCTGCCGCCATAGTTGTGCGACAGGGCCAGTACGTCGACATCCTCCGCTATGCCGGCAGCCGGCGTGATCACAATCGCGCCAAGCAGTCCCTTCAGCACCTGCTCATGGGAGATCTGGTGGGAGTGGTACCAGTAGGTTCCGACCTGCGTAGCGACGAATCGGTACGTGTAGGAGCCACCGACGTGGACCGCGTCCTGGGTCACGCCGGCAACCCCATCCATGGCATTCGGCACGTCAAGACCGTGCCAGTGCAAGGTCGTTCCGTCGGGCACGGACTCGTTCACCAGTCTGACCTCCACCAGATCACCCTGCCGAGCCCGGATCGTGGGCCCGGGCGTCGCACCATTGAGGGTGTACGCCGTAAGCGACAACCCATCCGCCAGGGTGACCCGCTCCAACCGGGCCGTCAGGGTCACCGATACGTCCGCCCGACCCGACCGGCGCTCCACCAGCGTGGTGACGTCGCGTGCCTTCCGGCCGCTGGCCGCGGCGCCGTGACCTGCGTGGCCTGCCTGGTCGATCTGGCCCGAGTCGGCCGTCGCGTCGCCGGCATCCATGATCCCCATGTCGGTTGCGGCGTAGGACGCAGGTAGCAGGCTCGCGGCCCACAACCACCCGAGTCCGGCGAGGATGGCCAGCGTGGCGGCAACCGATACCAGCAACCGCCTAGGGCTGCTGATGTGCCTGCCCCCCTTGCCGCTGGGCCCGACCCGGCTGTCCCGGTTCACCTCGCCCGCTTCCGGAGGCCGCGTTACCTCACTCAGACCGCCGCGCGCTCGGCCAGGTGCTCGGGTTGGGCGGTTCGGCTCGCCCGCGAAACACGCAGCCCGGTCCACATGGCGACGGAGAAGAGCACTAATGCGTTGATTCCGTGAAGAGCTCCCAAGAAGGTGAATGAGTGGCCGCCGAGTCCGAGGGTGGCTTGCAGCACGACCAGTCCGAGCACGGCCAAGGCGAACATGACGCCACGTGGCACCTTCGCGAAAAACGAGGACAGCAGCAGGAGCAATGCCAAGGAAGGGATGACGATCATGCCGTTCAGGCCGTGCATCAAGAGCCCCACGAACTCGGGGAATGGTGTAGGACCGCCCTCGAACGCAGTTTCGAAGGTCGACTTGTCGACCACGCCGACCTGGTCGACATAGCGGCCGAGCCCGGCGTCGCCCCACACCACGAGCGATGCCTGGATGGCGACCTCTGCAGCGATCGCAAACGCGAGGACCCGATAGACGACGCGCACCGGACCATTCCGCCTTGCCAGCTGGGTGTCGGGAACCGGCGTAGAGACCTGAGTGACTGATTCATTCGCAGACATGCCAGGAGAGTAGAAGTGCGGTGGGGGATGCACATCCGTGCTAACACCTAATTCGGCACTCATATTGAGAGGTGCCTCCTAGTGTCGTGGAACCCAAGTTCCTTTGCGCTTGGCGTCGTTCAGGTGCGTGCATCGCAAGGCCGACGAGGGAGGGATACCGGGTCGTATGTCGACCGAGGAGAACGCCGCGAGGTGCGTGCCTGGGCGGCGCGAAGCGTAAAGAGATTTGGGTTCCACGGCACTAGATGGCAGAACCTAGAATTGGCTTCCGTGCTGGAGTCAACCGAGCAAGCGGCCGAAGATTCGGCAACGCGGGTCCAACTCTTGGCCGAAGCACGGCGGCAATACCAGGCCGGTGCCGTCGCCAAAGCGTGGGAAACCTGCGCGCGCATTGCCGAACTCAGCCGATTGGCCAATGATCCTGTCACGCTGGCAGACGCCGCCACGGTAATCCGAACGATGACCAACTCGGCGATAACCGGCCGAGTGCACGCGCTATGCGTCGAGGCGCTCGCTCGGCTCGGCGATTCCGATCCGGTACGCCACGCTCGAGTGCGCGCCCAACTGGTGGCGACATCGAACCCCTTCGTATTCGATCAAGAGCACCTCGGTGCCGATTCTGAGGTGGATGATGCAGAAGCGTCGTTCCTTCGATTGCAGGCCCGGCATGCAGAGCAGCAGGGCGTGGACCACATCGGTGATCAGCTGAAGATCGCCGACGCGGCGATCGAGCTCGGCAGGCGGACAGGGGTAGACGAGTACGTGTGTTGGGGCCATCGATGGCGGATGGACGCGTACGCGGTGCTCGGCAGTCGGCTCGATCTCGTGGCAGAGCTCAGCGCGGTTACCCCACTGGTCGAGCGGCTGGGCCAACCCGGCTGGCAATCCTTGCTGATCTTGATCAATGCGTCCCAGCGGCTGATGGACGGCCGGTTCGCTGACGCGAGCAGCCTCAAGGAAGAGGCGTTGCGGGTGGGAGGCCCGGACAGCGAAGCGTCGTACCTCTATGTCGTGCACACCTGGGCCATTGCGGAGTTGACCGGTGACAACCTGGACTCGGCCGAGACGTTGGTGCGCGGCGTCGTCGACGGCCTGCCCTACATGGCACGCGGCTGGCTGTGCAAGGTGCTGATGGCCAGGGGCCAGCGCGACGAAACCGCGCTGCTGTGGAAGGCAATCGCCCCTCACGTAGGCCGCCTTCCGGAGCGCGCGCCCGAGTGGATGATCGCAAATGTCGGGAACGCAGAAGTCTGCGCTTGGCTTGGTGATGGGGACACCGCGCCAGCGATCTACGACCAACTCCTGCCGCATTCCGGCCTGCAGGCAATTGGCCTGGCATGTGGGCCATACGAGGGTCCGGTGTCGCTTGCTCTGGGCCGGCTGGCGTTGGTGATGGGCAAAGTTGATCAAGCCCGGCGCCATCTGCTCAGCGCATTGCGCAGCTGCGAGGAACTGCATGCCCTTCCCTACCTTGCCCTGACGTACGCCGAGCTCGCCAAGGCCGACGGCTTGGGGGTGCGGTCGGGCCGAGAACACGCCGAGACCGGGCTACGCATTGCCCAACGGCTCGGCATGCGTCCGCTCGCGGACCAGTTGGGTGCCATGCTGGCCACCGTCTCCGGATCTGAGCCGCAGCTCACCGGTCGCGAGCGGGAGATCGCCGGTCTGGTGACCGCAGGGCTGAGCAATGCCGCCATTGCCGGCCGGCTGACCCTGTCGGAACGCACGGTGGAGAACCACGTCAGTCACATCATGCGCAAGCTGGGCGGCACTTCTCGGGCGAGTGTGGCGGCCTGGTACGCAAGCCAACGCTAGAGGGACTCCCGACGGCTCGGTGCGTTAAAGTGCACGGCGAGGCATGTGATGATCAACGACGTCGACGGATGGTTTGCCGAGCGGCAACATCCGCTAACCAACGCTATGCAGCACGCCCGTCAGCTGATCTTGCAGGCCGACCCGCGAGTGACCGAATCGATCAAGTGGAAGACGCCGACCTTCTCGTACAAGGGCAACATCGTCAGCTTCAATCCCTCGAAGAAGTTCGTCAGTCTCATGTTCCATCGCGGTGCGGAGATTGAAGGCGACTTCCCGCACCTGGTCGGAGACGGACAGCTCGTACGCGTGATGCGCTTCGCAGACGTCAACGAAGTCGAGGCTGCGCGAGACGAGCTTCAGGCCGTCGTCCGCGCCTGGTGTACCGCCCACGAGTGAGCCCGGGTCAGCTGCCTACGAGTGAGCCCGGGTCAGCTCCAGCGGAAACTGGTCACATACAACTGAGCTTGATCGATTCAGCTCTGCTGTTGGTGACCGGTTTCCCGGGGCATCAGCCTTCGCCTACTTCAACTTGGTCCATTTGGCAATGGAGATCGCGCCGTTGGCGTTGATCGCGAACAGCCTGTAGTAACCGCGCGGCGCCAGGCTCGATGTGGCGTTGATCGTGATCTTGCCGTCGGCAAAGTTCAACGGAACCTCGCGTTGATTTGTGTCGTAGCTATGCGTGGGCGAGGGGGCGGTCATCATCACCACACGCGTGACATCACTGCTCACGTTGATCGGATACGTCTGCCCGTACGTGATCTCTTTTGGCAGACCGCCCAAGGTCGGCCGGTCGCCCTTGAACAGGTACGGCGGCTTGAACCGCAGCACGGTGTCACTGCGGGCCTGGCCCTTCGGGTTCGACGACAGGCTGATGACGCTGCCGTCGTCGGCCAGGAACGCCATCGAGTGGTAGAGCCGATGCTCGCCATCTGGCAGCGGGTTCATGGGGGTCCACGACGTCGACGTCGCAGTCTTCAGCAGGCTGACCTCCAGGCTGGCATTCTCGATCTTGTTCGCAGAGCCGCCGCCCAGCTCCAGCACGCTGCCGTCCGGCAGCTGCACACAGCTCACGTACACCTTGGCGGCCCGCAGCGACGGTCCCGCCTTGTACTTCGGCGCCGAGGAGCTGTCAAGATCAATAACGTTCGTCGACGAGGTTCCCGGCCACCCGCCGCCCATGACCATGAGCTTCTGTCGCCGAATGCTGCCCAGCCAGCATGAACTTCCAAAGCCGCGTCGAGTGGGAACCGTCAGGTCATTGACTCTGGTGAACTTATTGCCGTTGAACGGCTCCCAGAAGCCCGGGTGGAAGAACTGGCTCGAGCTGTCGACATCCTCAGGGGCTTTCGCCCATCCCGCTCCCGTAAAGAAGTACTTGGCATTGGCGGTCAGGAAGAGGTGCGGATAGAGGGGGAACTCTCGGTTGCCAGGCCGCGGATCATAACCGCCGTCCCACGGCCGATAGACCTCAGACGTCTTCGAGTTCGCGCCACTCGAATTGAATCCACCGACGATCAAGGCGTAGCCACCACGGGTATTCACGACGCTCGGGTACCACCGCCCGTCCACCATGTTCTTCTGGCGGATGAAGGTCTCGGAATCAAAGTCAAAGGTGTAGAGCGCCTTGGAGCCCTTCCATGGGGAATAGTCGGTCGTGCCTCCTGCGGCAATGCCCTGGCCATTGCTCATCAGCATGTGCCCTGCACAGAACATGTCCGTTGGGGTACAGCTCGTTTGGTCTGGACGTACGCACTTGGTCAGCTCTCTGGGTGGTGCGTCGCTCATCGGGTCCCAAATGTAGGACTTGAAGGTGCCGGCTTCGAAGACGGCGGAGTTATTGCCGGATCCGGCTATCAGGAGGATCTTGCCGTCCGGACCCATGATCAGGTGGTACGCGTTGGATCCCGAGGGAAGCTTCGGCAGGCTCTCCCAACTGCCGCCGCTCGAATCCGCAAGGGCTCTCAGATCAGATGCGCTGTCTGGGTTTGCGGCCTTGGTCTGGACAGGTGCGTCCAGATCGACCTTCGCGCTGACCTTCTTGCTGGATTTCGCCTCGGTGCCAATCGGAGCCTGCGGATCGATGAACTGCTGTTGATAGTTCTTCACGCGCGCTGCATTGTCTTTGGCGTCGGCCGAACCCGCGCCACCGAGGAAGACCGCGCCGGCGATCAACGCCGTAACAAGAGCGCCGAGAAGAGGTGTACGCAGGCGCATTCTCGACATGTTGGTGCCCCCCGAGCATCGAGCGCGGGCCCCGCCCCTAACGACTGCACGCGCATAGAGTTTCACCGCATTCAACCAAAGAACGCACCCCAAGGAAGGCGACATGCCAGGAATATCCGCCTCGGTTTCGCGTGCGGGAGATCCTTCACCTCCCACAGCTCCGACGCTCCAGCCGAACGGCCGATTGATACCGGCAGTGGACCAGAAGCCTGCAATGGTCTCTTGACGGCTGCCAGCTGGCCCGGCGGTGTGCGGTCAGACCGGAGCGTCTACCTCGGCGCGCGATGGTGTGTCGTATTCAGCAATGAGCGAGTCCGGGAGGTGCGCGAGATCGCTACAACGCAAGTAGTCGCCCATCGTTGTCCCCGTGCAGTCTGAGTCGATGTTGGGAGCACCAAAACCAGCAGCGGCGTCATCGACGTGAACCGTACGGAGATCGATGCTGAACCGAGTCTTCGTTGAGGTGTTCGGGACGCTTGAGTGCAGCTGGGCACCTGAGAAAAGGATGATTCCACCCGGCTCGCACAGCGGACGGATCTGCGGATCCAGCTCGACCTCTTCTTCCGGCTTCGGCTGAACCCGCGTGTCGGTCCCGATTTGGCTTGCCGCGATCTTCCGACTCGTGGCATTCCATTCTGCGTAGTTGTACACGCGCGAACTGTTCTTCACCGGTGTGTACCAGTAACGCGGATGGAAGGCCAGTCCGTTATCGGCAGTGATGGGATAGATCGGCAGCCACCAGTTCAGCTGGCAGTAAGGCGCGGAATACCACGTGTCACGGTGCGGATGGAATGCGTAGGCGATGCCAGTTGTGAGATATCCCTCAGCAGTCGACGTGCGCATGCGCGGCACGTCGAAATAGACCTTGTCGGGATCACAGCCCAAGTCGATCAACATCTCGACAATGAGTCGCTTGGACTCCGGGTGGTGGATGAAACGGGGCTTGAGATCGGCGAGGAGTGCGGCGTACGCCTCCACGGACATCTCGTACTGGGCGGTCTCAGGCTCTCGCGATCCGAATGCTTCCTCCGCCATCTCGGCAGCGAACTCCACCAGAGCACGTGTCGAAGGCCTCGGCGAAAAGACGAATAGGTCGCCATCGTAGAGGCGCTCACGGCGAGCGTCATCGTCAAGCGTGGAATCAATGTGGATCGCGTACATCGACTGCTCCTTCTTAGCCGGAGCAGTCTTACATACGGCACGTCTCGATGAGAGCAGAACCAACAATGTCGTGCTGTCGCAAAACATTCGGGTCCCTAGGCCCGATGCCTGGCCCCGTTGGCCGGCGTTCTCGAGTAGCCGTCGGAGCCTCAGTCGCCCGCGAGGTTCCGGCTGCGCTGATCGACTCCCAGTTCTCCATACGGGTAGTCGCTTGCTCCCAGATCGCTTGCCTGGTCGAGCATCGCGGTCTCCTCGGCGCTGAGGTGCAGGTCGGCCGCGCGCAGGTTGGTCTCCAGCTGCTCGGTGGTGCGTGCACCCAAGATCGTTGACGTTACCCCGGGCCGATCGGTGACCCAGGCCAAAGCCACTTCTGCCATCGAGACACCGCGATCTTCCGCCACCTTCTGGACCGCATCGATCACGTTCCAGGTGCGCTCGGTGCCTCGTCGCTCGTACGCCTCCATGCCCCGTCCCGGATCCTCCCCGAGTCGGGTGCTGCCGGTCGGACGCTCGTCCCGCTTGTACTTGCCAGATAGCCAGCCGCCGCCCAGAGGGCTCCAGGGAAGCATTCCCATGCCGGCATCCAGGACTGCCGGGACGATCTCCCACTCGATCTCGCGGACGATAAGGCTGTACTGCGGCTGCAGCGTCACCGGCTGCGCAACACCGAGAGCCTGAGCAAGGTGGACAACCTTCGTCAGTTGCCAGCCCGTGAAGTTGGACAGGCCGTAGTAACTGATCTTGCCTGCTCTGATGAAGCCGTCGAGCGTACGCAATGTCTCCTCCAACGGCGTCCACGGGTCGAAGGCATGGACCTGGTAGAGATCGATCGAGTCGAGACCGAGTCGTGCCAACGATGCGTCCAATGCTCGCGTCAGATGCCGGGTTGACAGCCCGAGAGAGTTGGGCTCATGACCCATGGCAAACCGGCCTTTGGTCGCGAGAACCACGCGCTGAGTGACATCGGCTGGTCGGCTGACGAACCAGCGGCCGATGATCTCCTCTGATTGGCCGCGGGCGTACACGTCGGCTGTATCGACGAGAGTGCCGCCTCTTTCGATGAAGCGGTCGAGCTGTTCATGCGAGCCGGCCTCGTCGGTCTCGACGCCGAAGGTCATGGTTCCCAAGCAGAGCGATGAAACGGCGCAGCCGCTGCGCCCGAGAGTGCGATAGTCCACGTTCCGTTTCTATCACCGCGCTCTCCATGATCAGATCGGGGCTGGCGCCGGGATCCGAGTTCGGCCGAACGGTCGGCACTCACATTTCGATGTAGACGCGGTGCCTGCCGGTCAATACCCTGATGGGGTATATGGCCATCGCCTGCACAGTACTTGGCAGACTTGCTGTATTCCGAGGCATCACAGGACTTCGATACAATCGAATGCACGTTCGACATCAGACGAACCCGGGGATATGACGGTTGGAGGTGACCATGTTCGAAGGATTTGCCGACGAGATGGTCGATCTCGGGGATGTGCGGTTGCGCGTACGGCTCGGTGGCGAAGGCCCGGCCGTACTTCTGATTCACGGTCATCCGAGGACCTCAGCCACCTGGCACCGGGTCGCACCGGAGTTGATCACCGCCGGCTTCACCGTGGTCTGCCCGGACATACGTGGCTATGGCCGGTCGAGCAAGCCGATCATCCGAGATGATCACCGCCAGCAGGCCAAACGCGCGGTCGCCGATGATCTTGCCAATCTGATGTCGCGGCTGGACTTTGATCAGTTCGCGGTCGTTGGACATGATCGCGGCGGCCATGTCGCCTTCCGTCTGGCGATGGACTATCCGAGCCGAGTCACCCGCCTTGTGGTCATTGACGCTGTGCCGATCATCGAGGCGTTGGAGCGGTGTGACGCACGGGTCGCTGAGCGCAGGTTTGACTGGTTCTTCTTCGCCCAGCCCGAGACGCCTGAGCGGGTGATTTCTGCTGACCCTCATGCCTGGTATCGGCCGGATCCTCATCAGATGGGCGCCGAGAATTATGCGGAATTGGTCGAGGTGATCAACGACCCTGAAACGGTACGCGCCATGCTCGAGGACTACCGGGCCGCCTTGAGCGTCGACCGCGAGGCCGACCGCGCCGATCGGCTCGCCGGGCGCACCATCGGTTGCCCGACGTTGGTCCTGTGGTCGAGCCGCGGCGACGTCGAGGCGCTCTATGGCGACCCCCTCGCGGTCTGGAAGGCGTGGGCCGAGGACCTTCGCGGCTTCTCCATCGACTCCGATCACCATATGGCCGAGGAGAACCCGGGCGCTCTGGTGGACGCGCTCACAGACTTTCTCGCCGATCCCCTGTGAGAAGGAGGCTGTCACCCAGTGGCGGGCCCCTGCCAAACGCAGTTTGGCTGACGCCGAGACGGCCGACAGTTCGTCGCACCACGGCTTGACATATGCTGAACGCGCACGTCTGAAGGATCAGTCCAGAATCCGCACAAATCTGAGGACATTTGCGGCGTGATTCCTGCATCCTTACTCATGTGTCTGATTCGGGGGGCGGATCGGAACTGAGCCAGAGGGGAAAGCCATGAAAACGGTCTATCGAGTGCTTGCCTATGTCATCGCGGCGCTCATTGCAGTCCAGGCTGCTGCGATCGGCTATGCGGTCTTCGCGCAGCTGCACTGGATCGAGGAGGGCGGCACGCTGGACGAGGCATCATTCGAGTCCGCGCCCGGTTTCGGGGCCTATATCTTTCACGCTTTGAACGGCGGAACCGTACTTCTCACGGCGCTTGCGTTGCTGATCGTCTCGTTCTTCGCGAAGATTCCGCACGGCGTCAGGTGGGCAGTAATCGTTCTGGCATCCACAGTCGTCCAGATCGCTCTGGGCACTCTGTCCCGTCTCTTGGCCCCGATTGGTGCGGTGCATGGCGCGGTCGCACTCGTACTCTTCGGAGTTGCGGTGATGGCTGCGATGCGGGCGCGCAAGCCGGCCGTCGTCGAGGAGACGGTGCCAGCTAACGTCGCCTGAGGGCCACGTCCACTCATGGCCAGCCGCTCGACACGCGTACGGCTCGTGGTCTCGGTGCTGGCCACGGTCCTGATCCTCGCGCCGCTGGCCTGGCTGTGGCAGTCCAGCCTGGTGGGCAAGAGCTATTCCGTCATGGGCATGGGCACTCTCGACTATGGGGGTGGTCCGGTTGATGGTCACGCCCATGGCTCGACCGATCGCTCCATCACTGACTTTGTGGTCGACGAGGCCCGAAAGGCCGACCTTCGTGTGGATCTTGTTGCTGAGCAGCAGAACCTCACCATAGGCGGTCGATCGGTCCCGGGCTACACCCTGAACGGCACCTCACCCGGCCCGACGATCACCGCACATCAAGGCGAGCTGGTCGAAGTACACCTCCGCAATGCCTCGGTCAAGGCCGGCATCACGTTGCACTGGCACGGATACGACGTACCGGCAGCGATGGATGGCGTGGCCGGCGTGACTCAGGACGAGGTGCCGATCGGCGGGGAATTCACCTATCGCTTCGTGGCGAATCAGATCGGGACCTATTGGTATCACTCGCACCAAGTCTCAAACCCGCAGGTGATCGGCGGGCTTTTCGGGACGCTCCTGGTGCTGCCCAAGACCGGTCGCGGCGATGCCGTTGATGTCGTCGCAACGGCTCACACGTATGCGGGCATGAAGACGATCAACGGTGTAGCTGGCGATCTGAAGGTCCCGGCCAAGCCGGGCCAGCAAGTGCGGGTCCGTGTGATCAATACTGACAATGGTCCGATCGAGACCTGGGCCGACAAGCCCATCCGGGTGCTCGCCATCGACGGCTACGAGGTCAACTCACCGACCGATGTCACCGATCATTCTGTGACCGTTACTGCAGGCGGCCGTGCTGATCTTGGCGTCACCATGCCGAGCGACGGCAGCGGCGTACGCGTGCAGGTCTCGAAGGGCACTGCCGTCATTCTGGGTGCCGACGCTGCATCGGCACCGCCGCAGCCGGCGAGCGCCCTCGATCTCCTGAGCTATGGAAGCCCGACCGCGTTGAGCTTCGACCCAGCGAAAGCAGATCGGCGCTTCGACTACTCGATCGGCCGCCGACCAGGCTTCGTGCGTGGCCGCCCAGGGCTCTGGTGGTCGATCAACGGGCATCTCTATCCCCATGTACCGATGTACGTGGTCCGTCAAGGTGACGTCGTGATCATGCACATCGACAACCACAGTGGCGAGCTGCATCCCATGCACCTGCACGGGCATCACGCCGTTGTGCTCTCACGCAACGGCGTCGCCGCCACGGGCAGCCCGTGGTGGGTCGACTCGATCAATGTGCTCGAGGGCGAGACGTATGACATTGCCTTCGTGGCCACGAACCCCGGCATCTGGCTTGACCACTGCCACCACCTCAAGCACGCGGCGCAGGGCATGGTGGCTCACCTCATGTACGAGGGCGTCAGTACCCCGTACCAGATCGGCGGCGCACCCGACAACCAACCCGAGTAATCCTGACAACTCGGAGTGGGATGAGGCCGATGAGCGTGGCGACCTCGCCTGGTCTACCTTGACAACGCCTAGGCAGGAGGAGCCCATGAGTGACACGTTCGATGTCGTGGTGAGCCGTACGTTTCCGGTTCCGCCGGACCAGGTGTGGCGCGCCTGGGGCGAGTCTGATCTCGTGAAGCAGTGGTGGGGACCGACCGGCTTCAGCTGTCCGGTGGCCGATGTTGATCTACGTGTCGGCGGACGCACCCTGGTAGCGATGCGGGCTCCGGCTGAGTTCGGCGGCGGTGACATGTACGGCACATGGACGTACTCGGAGGTTGTGCCGCACTCTCGAATCGCGTACGTGTTCAACTTTGCCGATCCAGAAGGCAACCGGCTGGTCCCTGCTGATCTTGGGATGTCCGGAATTCCGGATGACGGCGAGCACCTGGTCACGTTCGAGGATCTTGGCGACGGGCGGACGAAGATGACCGTCATTGAACACGGATACACAACGGAGGATGCCCGGAACCTTTCTCAGGCAGGGCTGGAGCAGTGCGTCGACAAGATGGAGGCCATCTTCGCCTCCCAGCGGTGAGGACAGCGAGAGGCATGCTGGTGCGAGCGTGCGCTCTGGCAGGCCCTTCTGATCAGTGCCTCTGAGTTCGCATCGCCAGTGCAGCCGACGCGCCTGTTTCGGGCTCACTGCGAGTCAGCAGCGACGCGGTCAGCGGCTCGAAGGTTCGGGTAATCGAGATGTTGACAGCACGGCTGACGCTATCTAGAATCGAATACATGTTTGATATTGGTAGCGACAGCAGCCGCCTCCCCCAGCGGCGTGTGCGGACGGATCCCCGATAGCCGCCGCCTAATGCTGACGTTGCTAGTCGAGCATGTTCCCCGAGCAGGCGGCCGGTACCGCGGTGCCGGCCGCCGCACTCTTTAGCACTACCAGATACTAGCTGGCGCTTGTATCGCGATGCGTCGACATGCGGACTGAGCTCGTCGAACCCGAGCCGCCCTTCGAAGCTCAGGGGAGCGCAGCCCGTCCTCAGCCCGACTTCTTCTCGCCAATCTCGCGTACTGCCGCCGCGACTGCAGGAGCGACCGAGGCGTCGAAAACGCTGGGGATGATGTAGCTCGGATTCAGCTGGTCCGGCGCGACCCGGTTGGCAATGGCATTGGCGGCCGCGTACAGCATCTCGTCGGTGATGTCGCGCAGGTTGCCGTCGAGCAGTCCGCGGAAGAACCCAGGGAAAGCGAGCACGTTGTTGATCTGATTGGGGAAGTCGCTCCGCCCGGTGGCCACGACAGCCGCATGCTGTTGCGCCTCCATCGGGTCGACCTCCGGGACGGGGTTGGCCAGCCCGAAGACGATCGCATCCTTCGCCATGTTCGCAATGTCCTGGCCGTTGAGCAGGTTAGGGGCAGAGACACCGATGAAGACGTCAGCGCCGACCAGCACCTCCTTGAGAGAACCCGTGAGTTTCTCCGGATTGGTGTTCTCCACCAGCCAACGCCGCATGTCCGAGGAGCCCTCGGGCGCGTCATACACAGCTCCCTTGCTGTCGCAGCCGATGATCATGGTCGCGCCCTGCCGCTTCAGCAGCCGGATGATCGCGGACCCTGCTGCACCGACGCCTGAGATGACGAACCTGACCTCGGAGATGTCCTTGCGTACCACCCGCAGCGCATTGATCAGCGCGGCCAGCACCACAATCGCGGTGCCGTGCTGATCATCGTGGAAGACCGGGATGTCCAGCTCGGCGCGGAGCCGCTCCTCGATCTCGAAGCAGCGCGGCGCCGAGATGTCTTCCAGATTGACTCCACCGTAGACCGGCGCAATCGCCTTGACGATCTCAACGATCTTGTCTGAATCCTGCGTGTCCAGGCAGACCGGCCATGCGTCGACGCCGGCAAATCGCTTGAACAGCGCCGCTTTGCCTTCCATCACCGGCAGGGAGGCCGCCGGCCCAATGTTGCCCAGGCCCAGCACCGCAGAGCCGTCGGTGACCACCGCGATGGTGTTTCTCTTGATCGTCAGCCGGCGGGCATCAGCGGGGTTCTCGGCGATCGCCATGCACACCCGGGCCACTCCCGGCGTATATGCCCGGGACAGATCGTCGCGGTGCTTCAGCGGGACCTTCGGCATCACCTCGATCTTGCCGCCAAGGTGCAGCAGGAAGGTCCGGTCCGACACTTTCCGCACGCTGAAGCCGTCGAGCGCCTCAATTGCCTTGGTGATCGACTCCGCATGCGCCTCGTCACTGGCGTTGCAACTGACATCGACCACGAGCACGTTGGGGTGCGACTCGGCGACATCCAGGGCGGTGATCGCACCGCCCGCCTCAGCAACGACGTTGGAGAGTCGGGCCGTGGCTGCCGCATCGGTCGGCGCCTCAACTCGGACAGTGATCGAATAGCCAGGACTGGGCGAAGGCATCTGGTCTCCTATGACAAGCGGACGTTCCGCGCTGAGGACTCTACCCAAGGGTAGGAACAGTAGGCTTCCGGTATGGCCGTGCTCACGCTTGAGCCGGCGCTGCCAGCGGGGCGGCAGAGCCAGCGGGGTCCGCTGACGGCCTGTCTGGGCCTGCTGCTGATGGTCATGATCAGTTCATCGGGCCTGGTGGCACACAGAAATTTGGACACGACGATTCCGCTGGATGCGGTCGCTGTCGCTGTCGGGCCCGGCGACGCGCTCGTCGAAGTCGCTGCCGCCGACGCGCTGGTTCCCGGTACGAGGGTGCTCGCCGGAATGCCGAACAGCCTCGACCTGGCGCGCGAACAGGCCGCTTGGCTTGCCGCCGGGACGGTTCCGCAGGTGAGCGGACTGGACAGTGACATGGTGGCCGTGGCACTTCTCGATCTGCATGTGTTGAGCCGCACGTACGGCGTTCCGGTTGCTGGCTGGAGCGAACAATGGCGCTACGTGTGGCCGCGCGACTCGGCGCTGGCAGCCTCGGCGCTCGCTCGTACGGGGCACGCCGCCGATGCGGAACGCATCGTGGGCTTTCTGCGAGCGGGTGCAGCCGGAGTCAGGCCTGTTCCAGGCCCGCTATCTGCCAGATGGCAGCGGAGTGCCGGATTCTCGGGGCGTGGAGCTGGATGGCATCGGTTGGGCGCTGTGGGCAACGGCACAGCTCGCAGCCGAGCTGCCCACGAAGGACCGTGCGGCCTTGGTGCAGCGGCATCGGAGGCTTGTTGACCAGAGCACGAAGGCGGCGCTGGCATCGATCGATAACCCTTCGTCGCTGCCTCAACCTTCGGCCGACTATTGGGAGGTCAAGGAGAAGAATCTGACGTTGGCAACCGCGGCTGTGCTCTGTGCCGGTCTTGAGTCCGGCGCGGAGCTGTACCGAATTCTGGGAGAGGTTGGCGCCGCCGATCATGCGGCGGCCGGCGGGCGACGGCTGCGGGCCGCGATCACGGCAACCTTCGGAAAGAACGGCTATCCGCGCCATCTCGGCGGGCGCGGCGACAGCACCGACCTGGGAGTCGATTTCCTGCTGCCGCCAATTGGCTCGAGCGTTGACCGGACGGTGGTCCACGCCTGGGAGCAGGCACCAGCGCTGATGTGGCGTCCGGCTGGAGGGTTGGCACCCGGCGGGTCCTGGCGCCGAGATGGTGTCAGTTGGACGAACGTGACCGCCAGTCGCGGCATGACTGCGGCATTCCTCGGCCAGCGCGACGAAGCGTTGGCGCGGTTACGCTGGCTCGACCAGCACCGTACGGCTGCAGGCTCGTTGCCGGAGAAGGTCTTGCCCGACGGCCAGCCTGCCTCGGTGTCGCCGCTTGCGTGGACTGCCGCGGCCGTGGTGATCACGGCAGACCAGCTGGCCTCCTGACGCCGACCGAATCAGCTCACTGCTCGAGTCAGGGTGAGCGGGTCGTAGAAGCAGGCGTCCCGGGCGGCCAGAACAGCCCCGCCGACGACCCTGGGTACGCTCTGGTCGACGGCGACGACCTTGGTTGCAGCAAACGCCGGGATCGCCAGCCGGCGGGCGATGCGCTCTTCGATGGATGCCATCAGGTGCGTACTCAGGGCACCCAGGTAGCCGCCGAGGATGACCGTGTGCGGGTTGGCGACACCGATCACATCGTCAATCGCATCACCCAAGGCAGTGCCTGCCCGCTTGAATACCTGGAGCATCGCAGCATGCCCTTCATCGATGGCCTCGATGATCCTCCGGATCGCTTCCTCGGGTTGTTCGTCGATCATCCGAGCCGCCTCGTCAGCGGGGAGCAGATCGCCGACAGTCAGCAGGTTCTGGAGCCCGATCAGCGACTGCAGGCAGCCGTTCCGACCGCAGTAGCAGGCAGGCCCTGACGGGTCGACGTTGAGATGGCCGAAGTCGCCAGCACCCCCTCCCGCGCCACGGAAAATCTCACCGCTGATGATCAGGCCGCTGCCGACGCCGCGCAGACCGCCGAGATAGGCCGCTATCGCATCCGGCCGCAGGCGCAGCTCAGTCCGGACGGCATGCAGTGCTGCCAGCTGGCTGTCGTTGGTGATCCCGACGTGAACGCGCTCGATTCCCAGATCATTCAGAGTCGCGGTCACTTTGGCGCTGAGCGGGAAGTCCTGCCAGTCCGGGCTCTCCGACAAGCCCACAGTGGCCCGGTCCTCAGCGACGTAGCCGGGTACGCCGATTTCCACGGCTATCAACTGCTTGTCAGCTGGCAGCCGAGTGAGCTGAGAGCGCAGCTGGCTATCCAGTGCGGCGAAGCCGGCGTCCGGGGCCGCCCGGCGGAGGTCCGCCGACACGCTGTCACGCCAGAGCTCCCGCCCGCCCAAGGTCGACGCGACGAATTGCAATCCGTCGAGGTCGATGCGCACGCCGAAAACGCACCACGGCTCACCGTCAAAGTCGATCGGGCGAGTCGGTCGGCCGGCTCCGGGCCGGCGAATCGGATCGAGCTCCTTGACGATCCGGCGCGCCCTGAGCTCGCCGATGAGGTCGGTCATCGTGGAGATGCCAAGCCCGCAGCCCCGCGCAATATCGTGGCGGCTACTCGCACCGTGGTCGCGTACGTAGCGAAGGATCTGGGTCAGATTTCCTTGCCGTAAATCCCCCGAACCTCCGCTGCGACGAAGCCCCAAATCGGGGGCAAGCCCAGCTGGCATGGGTTGATGGTAGCGGTTTCGGACGGCGTGGACAGGAAAACGACAAACAATCTGGCGAGGGCCAATCGGGCACAGTTCCACCCTGTTCTTGCTACCGGCGAACAATTCTGCGAAGGCTCCGTCTGCCCTTGTACGGTTGGGAAGTGGGCGGTCTCGATCACTTCCAGTACCTGTTGTTGATGGCGTGCTGCTTGTTGATCACGCTGCCGCTGGAGTTCGTTTTGAGTGCCCGCGTGTACCGGCGGGCCGCCAGTTTGGCGTTCGCGATCATCCCGGTAGTGATCATCTTTTCGATCTGGGACATCGTCGGAATTCTGCGTGATCACTGGAGCTACAGCACGCGCTTCACCACTGGTTGGAAGTTGATCTTCGGCATGCCGATCGAGGAATTGGTGTTCTTCGTCGTGGTCCCCATCTGTGGGCTGCTGACGTACGAGGCTGTGGGTTATGTGCTCACTCTGCTGCGGCGGAGATCACGAATCGGCGAGGCAGATCCTCATGCCTGAGTACACCTTGCTCACCCTGCTTGCGGTCGTAGCTGTGATCGCCGCGGAGCTGATCTACTTCAAGTCGGGGATCTTCGCCACTGCGCAGTACTGGTGGACAATGCTGATCATCTTCGCTTTCCAGATTCCCGTCGATGGCTGGCTGACCAAGCTCTCCGCTCCGATCGTGATCTACAACCCGGATGAGATTCTCGGACTGCGGGCGCCGTGGGACATTCCGGTCGAAGACTTCGGATTCGGATTCGCCATGGTCACGCTCGCTATCCTGCTGTGGCGACGGGGGACGGATCGCAAGTCGCCACCCGAGGAGGTCCGTCAGAGGTGACCATGATCACGACTGAGAATGTCGCAACGGCCTTCGACGAGGTCGCGCCCAGCTATGACCTCATGGTGGCGCTCAACCCTGGCTACCACGCGCACCTGCGGGCGGCCGCCGATGCCCTGCTGGAGTGGCTTCCGAGGCCGAAGCCTGCAGGCTCGGCGCCTCTGATTCGCCTTCTTGATCTTGGTTGTGGATCCGGAGCGTCCACCCGTGCAGTGCAACTGGCTGCACAGGCGGTGGACGTGCGATTCGCGATCGTGGGCGTGGACGCATCCGCCGGCATGCTCGAGCAGGCCTGTTCCAAGCGGTGGCCCGCCGGCGTCCGCTTCGAGGTCGGCCAGGCTGAGGAGATTGCCTGGTCGCGGGAATCATGGGGGCTTGGCAACTCCATTCACGGAGCGATTGCGGCGTACCTGTTCCGCAATGTCGCCGACCGGGACGGCAGTGCTCGCCGGGCTCTTTGAGCTGCTCGCCGACGACGGCGTGTTGGTCGTCCAGGAGTACTCAATTGCGGGATCGCGTAGCGCGCGGCTGGTCTGGACTGCGGTGTGCTGGCTGGTGGTCATTCCTCTTGGTTGGCTGACATCTCGGCGGACTCGGCTCTATCGCTACCTGTGGCGAAGTGTCCGGTCCTTCGACTCGATCCAGACCTTTATCGACCGCTTGTATGGTGCGGGATTTGTCGACGTCGAGGTGCGCACCGCGCCGGGCTGGCAGAGCGGGATCCTACACACCTTCCGGGCGCGCAAGCCGGCGAGCTGGCGGTCTTGATGTCCTATTTCCGGCCCTTGCGGGCTTCTCGACACCTGCGCGCTGGGCCGAGGGTGCACGAACCCGCATCTGTCGGCAATGTGGACGCGGCGGATCGCGTTTCATGATCATTGGGCAACACGGCGCTCGCTGGCGGCCCGGCAGGGATGCTCGCGCAGTCCGTCATCCGGCGGCGCCGGGTGCGGCACGGCATATTGATGGCTCCAGGCCGGTCGTCGTGGCAGGCGGCGGCATTGCTGGCATCGCGGCCGCGGTCGGGCTGGCTGAGCGCGGCGTTTCTGTGATCATGGTCGAACCGCATGATCAGCTCGGAGGCCGGGTGCGTTCCTGGACGGCGTTCCACGGCGATGATCAGGTCACGATGAGCCGCGGCTTTCATGCCTTCTTTCGGCAGTACTACAACCTCCGGGCGCTGCTCCGACGAGTCGATCCGGATCTGCAATCTTTGGTGAGAGTTCCGGACTATCCCCTGATCTCGGCGGACGGTCACACCGACTCCTTCGCCAGGATCCCGCAGACGCCGCCGCTGAACATCGCAACGTTCGTCATGCAGAGTCCATCGTTTCGGCTTCGTGATCTTGCTGCAGTGAACGTGCCGGCCGCCCTCGAACTGCTGGACGTCGACTTCCCAGCTACGTTCTCGCGCTATGACGGTGAAAGTGCGACGGACTTCCTTGAGCGACTTCACTTTCCGCCGACTGCTCGGCACCTTGCGCTCGAGGTCTTCTCGCGCAGCTTCTTCGCCCATCCAGACGACTTCTCTGCCGGCGAGCTGGTCGCCATGTTCCACGCGTACTTTCTTGGCTCGTCGGAGGGACTGCTCTTCGACGTACCGCGCGACGATTACGACAGCTGTCTTTGGTCGCCGCTTCGGCGCTATCTGGAAGGCCTTGGGGCCGAGGTGCGCACGGCCGAGAGCGTCGTCAGGATTGATGTGGGTCGCGAGCTGCTGCGGGTCGGGCTGGGATCCGGCGGCGAGATCGAAGCCGATGGGCTCGTGCTCGCGACCGATCCGGCCACTTTGCGCCGACTGGCTCTTGCATCTGAATTGGGTGATGAGGGCTGGCGCGAACGGGTGGCGGCCACCGGTCAGGCCCCGCCCTTCGCGGTTTGGCGCCTGTGGCTGGATCGTCTCGTTGCACACGATCGCGCCGCCTTCCTCGGAACCAGCGGCTTCGGTCCGCTGGACAACATCTCAGTACTGGAGCGTTTCGAGGAGGGTGCACGGCGCTGGTCGGCGGCGTACGGTGGTTCGGTTGTCGAGCTGCACGCGTACGCCCTCGTCGAGCAGGCAGACGAGCGCGTGCTGAAGCAACAGCTGCTCGCTGAGCTGCATCGGGTCTATCCGGAGCTCAGCGAAGCCTCGATGGTCGCGGAGGAGTGGCTGATCAATGACGACTGCCCCTTGTTGGGCACCGGTCCCTGGGAGCAGCGGCTGACCGTCGACACGCCGCATCCGCGAATCCTGCTGGCGGGTGACGGCATACGCTGCGAGTTCCCGGTCGCACTGATGGAGCGCGCTGCCACGACGGGTTTCCTCGCCGCCAACCAGCTCCTCCACTCATATGGTCTGTCGGGCCATGATCTCTGGACGGTTCCAGTGGGCTCACGTCACCGGCTGGCGGCCCCTCTCCATCGCCTCGTTGGGCGCCGGAGTCAGCCAGGAAACTCGCCGCGCTGGCGCAACTCGTAGCGGCGTTCGGCGTACGCGAGGTCGTCAACCCAGAGCTTCCGGGCGGTATGCCGGATCCCCGGGCGCACCAGTGGTGACAACCAGCGCGCGACCTGGAAGCCGGGCCGATCCGAGTAGGCGATGGTGGCTTCGGTGACCATCGTGCGAGGCTGGCCGTCGTCGCCAAAACCGAGCGGCGTGGCATGAGTCTCCACCACGCTTCCCGCCCCTTCGCCCTCAGTGATGTGCATCACGATCGTCCGGCTGTCGGGGCAGGTGAATTCGGCTCGCACCGGCACGCCCCAGGTCCGGCTCAGCCGGAAGGCGACGTCCACCACGAGCACCTGATCATTGCTGGCATCGTCATCGACGACCAGATGACTGAACGCGTACGGGTGGAACCACGAGCCATGCCATGGATCGAGCCGGTTGGCGATGACGTCCTGGGGTTCGCAGATGCCGGGCTTGGCGATGACAGCGCTCACGGATTCCAGTAATGGCGGACGGGCGGGGAGCGTCGGATGATCGGTGGCCACCTCCCCATCGGTCGGTAGGCCAACCCAGATCAGCACGCCGTCGTCGTGCGCGCGGTATGGGCTCCAGGTCTGATCACCGCTCTGCGTCAGCGCGAAGCCGTGCCATCGGCAGTACATCGTGCCGTCCACGACCGGGCACTTGTCAAGCAGCGCCCCGAGGTGCGGGCACGCACCCGGTCCGGCAACCAGGTCGCCGGCTGAGTTGCGCCAGAAGACCACCTCGCGGCCGGCGATGGTACGCGTCACAGACTCTTTCCGCCCTACATCGCCACTCGCACCGGCAACGAACCAACCGCCGGAGTTGCGCGATCGGGCCGTGCGCAGTGCCGCCGCGATGCGGGCTGGCTTGGCCAGCTGCCACGTCGCGGCCATCCGGTCCTCACGCGGTTGTGGGATGCGTGCGATCGGAATCCGCGAACGGACAGGCAGTCTCGAGACCTGCGGCAGCGGGCTAATACGTGTCCTGAGTGACATTAGTCGAACTTACTAGTTGGCAGGGTAAGTGCTCGACTACCGACTTGGTCAGTCACGTAGGACATCAGTCATGCTCCTTCGCTGGTAAAGCTCCGCTCGCCTTTTGAGCGATCGGGGACCTGTCACCATGATGCGGGCCGCTGTGGCAGCCTTCTGCGGGGTGGGTACCCGTGCTCGTTGGGAGAAGACGTCGTAGCCATTGCGCTCGATCTGATCGAGAATCTGCGCATAGAGCACCCGCGCCGTTCCGACGCAGCGCGCCGATCGCGGGGGCAGCATCGCGATTCCTGTATCAGCAAAGGAATAGAGAGCACGATTGCGTTCGATCTCGTACGCCAGAAAGGCCCGCCATTCCGGGGTCACGACCCGCTGACGAAGATCAACATCAAAGAGCTGGAGATCATCTTGCGGTAGGTAAACCCGGCCTCGATCAAGATCTTCGTCGATGTCGCGAATGAAGTTGGTCAGCTGAAAGGCCAGCCCGAGTGAGCGTGCCGGCGCTTTCGCGGCCGGGTTCAATGGCTCGAGCACCGGCAGCATCATCTCCCCGATCACCGCCGCCGAGCCCTCCATGTAGGTGCACAGGTCCTCCCACGTTTGATACGAGGTCGTGGTCAGATCCATGGCCATGGCACCGAAGAAGCGGTCAAAGCACTCCGGGTCGATGTTGCATGTGATCACCGTGTGAACCACGGCCGCCATCACAGGATCAGTGCTGTCCCCAGCGATCAGGCTGCTTCGGAACCGCTCACCGAAATCCTCGAGGCGAGCCCTGACGGCTGCTCGCCCCTCGACGGGCTCGGCGTGTCGCCCGTCAGGCCCTGCGAATGTGGGTTCGGAGTTTTCGGGGAGCGTGGGGTCAGGCTCGGTGGGAATGGCGTCGGGCTCAGTGGGAATGTGATCTGGCTCGGCTCGCATGACGTCCGGCTCAGTGCCCGTCGGGTGCTGCCCATTCGGGAGATCAACGATGTCGTCGGCCAGCCGACAGAGGGCGTAAATGGCGAACACGTGCTTGCGTTGCGGCTTGGGGAGTAGGACCGCGCCCCAGAAGTACGTGGTTCCATATCGCCAGGTCAGCCTCGCGCAACGGCGGTAGCCCTCGGTCAGCAGGGCTTCGTAGGAAGTCCACTCGCTCACTGGCCTGGTCCCTGAAAGTATGCGGCGACTCGGTTGGCCGCGAGCTTGCCCGAGATGAGCACCATGGGAACGCCGACTCCGGGAACCGTCCCCGATCCGGCGAAGAACATTCCAGGCAGCCGCCGCTCGACGTTCGGCGGACGGAACGGTCCGGTCTGCCCGAACGTGTGGGCAAGCGCGAATGGCGTGCCCGCAGCCATTCCCTGAGCTTGCCAGTCGAGCGGCGTGACCAGCTCCTCGGTGATCACCTCACTGGGATAGCGCTGCTCAGCAAGGAATGCATGAGTGCGGTCGCGCAGCGGCTTGGCTTCGGTCGACCAGTTGATCTTGCCGCTGAGGTTGGGAACGGGCTCCAGGACATACAGCGTGGAGCAGCCGGTCGGGGCCAGCGTGGAGTCGTCGAGTGAGGGGATGGTGACCAGCCGCGACGGGTCCGGCATCAGCCGGCCCTTATGGAGCGCGGCGAAAGATGCGCTCCAGTCGTCGGCGAAGTGGATGTTGTGATGGGCGACCGGAGCCGCCGGCTGTCCGCTTACGCCGACGTGCCAGACGACCGCCGAGGGGGAGTATCGGCCGCGGCGTGCTGCTCGTGGCGGACGAAGATCACCGAGGAGGTGTTGATACGCGGTCGGAAGATCCACGGTGCAAACCACGGCGTCGGCCATGATCCGTTCTCCAGAAGTGGTCTGGACACCAGCAACCCGTGCTGTTGGCGAGCGGAGCACAGTTTCTACCGCATCGCCGTAGCGGAAAGTCACCCCAGCCTTCTCCGCCACCTGCGCCATGATCGTCGGGACCGCATGCATGCCGCCCTCGGGGAACCATACGCCCTCGATGCTGTCCATGTAGGTGATCACCGCGTAGAGCGCAAGGGCCGAATCGGGCGAAAGCCCGGCGTACATCGCCTGAAAGCTGAACAGTCGACGCAACCGTGGGTCGACGAACCGCTTGCCGCACGGCTTCGCCGAGCCGCCCGAAAGCGCCGAGCCGGACGAGCTGCGCGAGAGCGCGAGGCGAGGACAACAGGCCGAGCGGGGAGTCGTAGTTCCGGTCGATGAAGTTAGGCATCTCGATTACGTAGAGCCGGCGCAGCCAGTCCACGTACGTGTCGAAGGCGGCGGCATCAACGCTGCCGGACGTCTGAGCGATCTCCTCCCGCATCGCCTCTCGCCCGTGACGCACGTTGATCGTGCTGCCGTCGGCGAAGCAGGCCCGGTACGCCGGGTCGAGCCGGCGCAAGGGCAGCAGTTCGTTGAGATTGGCAGTGGGATCACCCGTCGCAGCTCGGATGGCGTCGGTGATCAGGTCGGGCATGGTGAGGACCGTCGGCCCGGTGTCGAAGGTGAATCCGTCGCGATGGAGTACGCCGGCGCGACCGCCAGGCAGCTGTTCTCGCTCCACCACAGTGACGTCGTACCCGCGTCCTGCCAGATAACACGCGGCCGACAGGCCGGCCAGTCCAGCCCCGATTACGACAACCGGGTTCACGTGCGCGCACCTACCATGATCACCGTCCTGTAGGCGGCTTAGCGAGCCAAGGGTCCAGTTGCTCCATCTGTCGCACTCTAATCGTCGCTCTACGACCGGCACCGAAGCCGAGTGCGCCGTGTCGTTGAAGACCTCTTTGTCGACATAGCCAGCGGAGCGTCGAATCCCCACTTATGCTGAAGGCCGTTTCGGGTTCGCCTTGACCCGCTCATCGAGTCAGGACACAAGACAGTGCACGTGCGATATCGACGAGCCCGGTGGCTAGGGCTCGCGCTTGCAGCGTCGTTGCTGGTTGCAGGCTGCTCACCACAGGGTGGAGAACCCGTCTCGGTGACGACGCCGTACGTCCAGGAGGCGCCGACCGCTGTTCCGTCGGACGAGCGCTCGTCGGCGCAGTCAACTGAGAAGCCGGCGCCCAATGACTTGAAAAAGGGCCGTGTCACTCGCACCTTGAAGGCGGGGGCTGTTCGGGTCAAAGTCAAGTATTCGTTACAAAACCGGGTCCAACGGTGGGCTCCGGGCGTCGCCCAACCCCTGAAGGTGTCGATGACGGCACTTCGGGAACCAGGCACCACGCAGTACGTCGCAAAGGCGGATCGGAAGATCTATCTGTCTCGAGTCACTGGTTATCTCGACGTCTCAGATGCCACAGGGCACTTGGACTCGCCAGACCCTCTCATTGACAAGGCTGACGTCAATCCAGGCTTCCTGGTGACCACTCCCAGCTCCTACACGCAGGTTTTTGTCTTGCCGTCGCTGCCCGACGAGGCTACGAAACTCACCATCGACTTCCGTTACGAGATGCTCGTCTTGCAGCCGCAGTCGTCCCCACGTGACTATTCCAAACGAACGGCAACCGACAGCGTTGTCATCTCGAGGGCCTAATCGAAGTTGTCTCGACTTGGACACAAGTCGCAAATCATCAGCACCAGCATCGGCCCTCTGTGCACAATAGGTTGGCCGCGCCCCTCGGGATAGTCCTGCGGGGGCGGTGAACGGGATTTGGGGGACTCGCCGGCGTACCGGGAAATACCGGATCGCGTGGCTGAAACCGATTGGGGTGCGGTGACGACTTCGCTGTCGCTTGATGGTGTCTTCGTGCATCCGAACCGACTTTGTGAAAGCACCGATGTTGGGCACAGGACCCGAGTCTGGGCGTTTGCCCATGTCCTCCCTGGCGCCCGCATTGGCGGTGACTGCAACGTCTGCGATGGAGCATTCGTCGAGAACGGCGCACAGCGCGCGTTGGTCAGCGCGGGCTCCGTCGTGATCAGCGATGCCCACGCGCACGGGTCCGTGGTTGGCAACGCCGGTCGGCTGATCGGCTGGGCCTGTACGTGTGATGAGCGCCTGCCGGTAGACATCCGATGCCGCTGCGGCCGAGTGTTCGAGCGGCAGGGCCACGGGCTGCACCAGCAGGCCGCCTGAGATCGAGCATGTACGTCACCCTCCGCAGCCTTCCCAAACCTTCGAACGATGAGGGCAGCAGGAACGTCCTGCGTCGGCGCCAGATCCCGGCAGCCGTCCTAGCGTTCGGCGTCGTCAGCTTGCTGACCGACGTGTCCTCGGAGGCGGTTGCCGCGGTGCTGCCGTTGTACATCACGGCAGTCCTGGGCATGGGCCCGCTGGCGTACGGCTTCGTTGACGGCATCTACCAGGGCGTATCCGCCGCGGTACGGATCCTCGGCGGCTGGTGGTCTGACTCGACGAAGCGGCCCAAGTGGGTGGCCTTCGTCGGTTATCTCGCATCGGCACTATCCCGAGTCGGCCTGCTGCTGGTGTCCGGCTTCGCCAGCATCACTGCTGTCATTGCCGTCGATCGCCTTGGAAAGGGCCTTCGTACCGGTCCGCGAGACTCACTAATCGCAACGGCATCTGATCCGGGCGACCTCGGTCGCAATTTTGGGGTACATCGGGCGATGGACACGGCCGGAGCACTCGCCGGCCCGCTGCTGGCGTTCGCCGTGCTAGCAGCGATCCCGCTCGGGCTCGGCGGCTACCATGCGGTCTTCGTTTTCAGCTTGGCGTTCGCGGTTCTCGGCTTGATCGTGTTGGCGCTTGTGGTGCCGGACCTGAGAACCGCCAGCGGCAAGGCAACCTTCAGCGACCAGGGCACCCGGCACCGCATCGCGCTCCGGCTATCCGACCTTTCCCAGCCAGCGCTTCGTCGTGTGCTGGCAGTGGCCGGTCTGCTTGGCTTGGTCACGGTTGGCGATGGATTCATCTACCTGAGTCTTTCTGAGGCGGGCTCCCTGGCGACGAAGTACTTCCCGCTGCTTTTCGTCGGTACCAGCGCGGCGTATATGGCGCTCGCGATTCCGCTCGGTCGCGCAGCAGACCGGGTAGGACGGTCCCGAGTCTTCCTCATTGGACACGTGGCGTTGCTTGGTGTCTATGCCCTCACAGCCAGCGGCGTCGCCAGTGGCTTCTGGTGGGTTGTTTTCGTGCTTCTCCTGTTAGGCAGCTTCTACGCCTCAACCGACGGAGTGCTGGCCGCGCTAGCCACCCAGTCGGTGCCGGAGGAGAGTCGGGCCAGCGGCATAGCGGCCGCCCAGACCGTGGTCGCGCTGTCCAGGTTCGCTTGCTCGCTAAGTTTCGGTTTGCTCTGGGAGTTGACCAGTCGCGAGTCGGCTCTGTGGGTGATGGCCGCGGCGCTGGCTTTCGGTTTACTGTTCGCCGCTTTCCTGCTCCGCCCGCTCCTGACCTCACACATGCGAAGTGCTGCATGAAGCGCCCCCGGTTGATCCTGATCATAATCTCTGCGGTGCTCTGCCTGGGCCTCGCGGGCGGGTACTTCATCTACATACGCGCGAAAGGCAGCTCGGCGATGGCTGGGGTGCCCGAGTCGGCGGCGAACGTCGCCAGCGTGCTCACCGGGCCCCACATCGTGTTTCGGAGTAGCGCGCTCGGCGCTCACTATGGACAGATGGCCGCCGTCCCTTTGGACGATCCGGCAGGTGCTCGTGCAAGTTTCGGCTTAACCTGCGAGCGGACATACGCGACTAAAACGGCTGGCGTCTGCTTATTCGCAAAACGTGGCCTAGTACAGACCTACGGGATCACCATGCTGGATGCCCAGCTGCGGCCCAGCGACGCCGCTGAGCTTGCCGGCCTGCCGAGCCGAGTTCGAATGTCAGCCGATTCCAGTCTGGTGGCTACGACGACCTTCGTCGGCGGCCACTCGTACGCGCAGGCCTCGTTCTCGACCGAGACAATCGTCCGCCGCAACGGGAAGGACCTCGGCAACATCGAGTCGTGGAAGAGCACGGTCGACGGCCGGCCTCTGCGATCGGTCGACCGGAACTTGTGGGGCGTGAGCTTCGCCGACGATAACGACACCTTCTACGCGACAGCGGCCAGCGGAAGTACGACGTGGCTGATGCGCGGCTCACTGAAGACCAAAAGCATGATCTCGTTACGGACCGATGCCGAATGCCCGTCCCTCTCGCCCGACCAGACCAGGATCGCCTATAAGAAGCGTCTCGGGAGCAAGGCGCGGGGCGTGTGGCGGCTCGCCGTACTTGATCTCCGGACCGGAAAAGAATCCTTGCTTGCCGAGACACGTAGCATCGACGATCAGGTCGAGTGGCTGGATGACGACCGGCTGCTGTACGGGCTGTCCCGGCCTGGGTCCGCTGCGACGACGTCCGACGTCTGGGTCGTTCCGGCCGACGGGAGTGGGACGGCGGCTGTCTTCATTCCAGAGGCGTCGTCACCGGCGGTGGTCAGGTAATACGTCCCAAACTCTTCAACGAAGGTGGCGCGTCGGAGCGGCCGAGTCGTACGCAGTGGTGACCACCCCGCCTTTGGTGGAGGAGATCGGCGCCGTGTGGTCGATGATCTTTGGCGCGGTGAGCAGCTGCAACTGTCGGTGACTGGTGCCTGTCGCCGGTCGGGGAACAGGTGGGCATAAACCGAGGCACGTGGTGTGGCTGGGTCAAGCAGGCCCAGATCGATGGCTACATTCGACTGAGCCTGGAATCTGATGATCGGTGTCGTCCGGTGGAGCTGGAGCGGTAACACGTCTGCCTCGATGTCGCACATCAGCGGCGCAGTGGCGTCGCGTTGCGAGCGAATCAGCTCTTCGACCGCAAGGTGCCACTCGATCGCCACGTCTGGGTCGTTGTAGGCGATCCCTCGCTCGGTCGCGTCGTGTGGTAATTGCTCTGCCTTGAACATCACGTCGGCGACATCCGACAGGATGCAGAAGCCGTGGAAAAGCCGACCAGGCAATAGACCGATCGCATGTTGTCCTCGTCCTCCAAATGGGCCAGCCTCACTCCTTCGGTTCACCGACTCGCAGAATCTCAGCACCGGATTGGTGCTGAGATTCTGACGACTCGGCGTTGAGGGATGAGGGTCAGCTGCCTTCGCGCTCCTGTGGCGGCGGGGCACCGTCGTTGCTGAATCCAATGCCGTACAGGATCGGCGCAGCCGTTGCGACTGGGCTGGTCATCTTGAGCTTGTACTGGATGTAACGCGAGCTGCCCGTGATCTGGCCCTTGCTGGCTACGGTGCTCCAGTCTGACCAGGTCTTATCCGGCTCGAGCGTGCTGCCCGTACGCACACTGATAACGAGCTTGCTCCCACTCGGGACCTGAGCGTGCCACAAGGCCTCGTGCCAATCGACCATGGCCTGGGCGTCCAGTACGCCAGACACGAACGTGCCTTTGCGAGCTGTCGTACGACTTCCAGCCAGCGTGATGCTGCCCAAGTCGGCCTCATCTATGGTGGCAGCGCCCTTGACGATCCCACGTTTGAATGAAGCTGTCATCTGATCGGCCACGCCCCACTCAGGAGTTTCGAACGTGATCACCTTGCTGACCACTTCGTTGCCCGCCGCGTCCGCCGACTCCACCTTGAGCCAGTACGTTGTCTCCGGGTCGAGACCCGTGAGCACCACGCTGTGCTGACGGATCGGATCAATCGCTCGTGCCCGCTCCTTCAGCTTGGTCGCGGACTCACCGAGCTGTACTACCGCGGTAGTTGGCTCGTTGGTGGTCCAGCGGAGGACTGCGGTACCACCCGGAAGTGCAGTCACTGTCGGCGAGGTCGCATTGGGCTCCACCTTGTCAGAGGCAGCGGTTGTGAAGGTCGCCGGCGCTTCGCTCGGGGCTGGGAGGATCTGCTCCTTGCCGCTGAGGTCGGTGGAAGCCACCCGGTAGTAGTACGTGGTCTTCGGCTTGAGCTCGTCCACGACCAGCGAGTGACGGCGGGTGGAATCTTGCTGCACCGTGCTCTCGCTGAGTTGATCGGGAGACGTGCCGAGAAGCACCTTGCTGGTCGCCACATTGTTGGTCTCCCAGGCAACGGTCGCTGTTTGGGCGTCGGCCGTCTGCTCGGTACTGGCGGTAGCCGCGGCCATGGTCAATGGCGCCGTGCGCGCTGTACGTCGCGGAGTAGCTGCCGCTGGTCGCAGTGAACATGGCGTACTCAAGACCCTTGATGGTGCTCGTGGTGAACGGCACGGCGCTGCCGCCGCGGGTAATCGAGCTCAGCTGGGTGCCATTCGGGCCGGCGATGGGCAGCATGCCGGTCAGACCGTTGGCCCCGGTTCCCACTCCAACGGTGAAGCTGAGAGTGTTGGAGTTCCAGTTGATCGAGCCGTACGCTGGAGCCGTTCCGGCCGTCAATCCAGTCCAGCATCTGCTTGCCGCTGACGATCGGCACGCCTCGGGCTTTGGCCGACGCGATCAGCGCGTCGTTCTGCGGAATGGTCGCAGAGTCGGTGTGCATGTTGGCGGTGAACGCACCGTAGTAGCCCTGCGGCCCGAGAGCATTGTCGAGCAGTGTGTCTGGGCGTGAACGGGTACGCCTGGTCCGGACTCATCGGTCATCTGAGTCATCGCCTGGTAGATGTCGATCATGCTGCCGTCAGTGTCGGCGAACCGCATCGGCATTCCTGAGCCCGTCATGAAGCCGGGCCGGTTCTGGATCCACGAGCCGGGCCAGTAGTAGTAATTGGTGTCCATCCGCATGCCATTGGCTAGCTCGACCTTCGGCTGGGAGGACCAGTCGCTAAAGGCGATGCAGTGCAGCCGGTTCGTCGTTGGGCTCGGCACGCTCGGCAGGGAGGACTTCCAGCTCGCAAGCTGGTTGGTGTAGACGGTGGCGATGGAGGACGGGGTGTAGTTCGCGCAATTGGTCGAAGGGTGAATCCCGACCTCGAAGCCACTGTTGGTGTAGGAGACCGCGGCTGAATCCGACAGCGGCGATCCCGGATACATGTACGAGCTGGATCTGTAGGCACGTCCAGTCGGCGACACGAGCAGCTGGCTGGGCTGTTGGCCTCGTACTGGTCGAACCGACCGGCGGTGCCGCCGTTGCCGTGATCATCTCCGGTGGCGATCACGACTGCCTTAGTGCTGCGTGGGAAGTACCAGAACCGTGGCAGCGGCTTCTTGTCCCGGTTCATCACCTGGATCAGGTTGGCAAGCAGCCGCTGCTGCTCGTCAGCCTGCGGAATGGCGACCTTGTTGAGGTTGATCCAGTCGGTGGAGCTCCCGCCGAAGAACATATCGTCCGATCGGATCGGCGACTGGCCGTCGCGTTCCTGTCCGGCCCAGGCGGGGTTGCCCTGCCGGCTCTGCACAACCGACCGCGCCAGGTCGTAGGTGAACGCGGCCGCCTGACCACCAGCCCTGCGGGGTTGCCCTGCCGTGTCTGCACCACCGATTTCGCGAGGTCATAGGTGAATGCCGCCGCCTGACCACCGTTGGTTCCGACATCGCGCAATGTCACGCCGGGATGTCGTCGCCGTCGTGGCGTTCGAGTAGATCGTCGCGATGGCTTGCGCACCCGAGAGCGTGTAACGGTCGGCAGCGCCGTGGTACTGGATGGTGTCGGAGACGATGCCCGCTCCGGGCGCCGTGGCCGTATCCACCTTGAGATATGCGTTGCTGATGCTGGTGCCACTGGCAGCCGTGATCCCAACAAGGTTGGACAAAGCGCTGCTGGGACGCATCGCGATCAGGTTGCCGCCGCCGTTGACCCAGGTGGTCAGCGTGGTGGCCTGCGCCGCTGTCACGGAGACTTCTCCGAGGACCACGACGTCGTACGAGGCGAGTGTCGCTGCCGAGAGCGAGCCGACGTCGATGGTCGCGAACTCGTTGAGGCCTTCGGTCCGGAGGATCTCGGCCAGGTACTTGGAGTATGGATTGCTGCTCGAGGTGACCAGCGCAATCGGCCCTCCAGGACCCTGGTCGGGTGGTGGCGGAGGCGGAGCCGCCGTCGTAAAGGACCAGGTGACCGGGCTCATCGTGTTGTTTGATGAGTCCTTGGCGCCGCTGACCGTTGCCGTGTAGGTCGTCGAGTTCGCGAGCGGAGCATTCGGGGTGAGGGTCGCGGTCTGGGTCGCCGGAGTTGTACGCCGTGGTTGCCGGAGACCAGCGTGTTGCCCGGGCCGCGGAGCTCCATGTCCACCGAGCTGCCAACGACGGCCTCGGAGAAGGTTGCGCTCACTGGAGTGCCGACGGCCACCCCGCTCGAGTCTGGCGCTGGCACTTGTGCCACGACCGTCGGGGCAGTGGTGTCGTTAGCGCGTGGTGTCGAAAACCACGTCCACCCAGTAGTTGCTGGACTGGTAGGTGCTGTTCGGGAAGCCGCTGGCGCCGTACCTGTAGACCCCGTTCCCGCCGTCGGTGCCGTTCGCGGAGCGCGGTCAGAGGGCCGCGAGTTGTTGCCGACGCTGGCGAAGTAGTTGCTGTTGACGCGCATATCGGCCGACCGGCGCGTAATAGGACGCGACATAGGTGGTGTTCGCGTTCACCGACACGGGTGCGCTGAAGGTGGCCTGCTGCCAGCCCGTCGCGGTTTCGCCGGTGAAGGTCACCGAGCCGAGCTTGTTCCCGCCAGCTCGTCCACAACGAGCCCACGTGGGTGCCGGTGTTGCCGCTGCCCTTGTAGAAGCGGATACCGGTGATGTAGCCCGGCCTGGTTGGCGCGGAACTTGACGCCCAGCTCGACGGCCGAATTGTCGGCTGCGCCGTGGTGGCCGGCACTGTCGAGTTTGGCCAGATCGTGCACGGGCAACCGTTGCTGCTGGCCGCCGTGGTGAAGGTCCAGGTGACCGGATCCATCTGGTTGTCGGCACTGTCCCGAGCGCCGGAGAGATTGACGGTGTAGGTCGTTGACGCTGCCAGGTTGGCGTTCGGGGTGAGCGTCACGGTCCGAGTGGCTGCGTCGTAGGAGGTCGATGCCTGCAACACTGCTGCCCGCGGTCAGTGTCATCGTGATGGTGGACTGCTGCACCGGCTCGCTGAAAGTGGCCGAGACGGTCGTCGTGACAGGTACTCCGGTCGCTCCGGAGGCGGGCTGCCGATCGGTGACCGTCGGCTTGGTGGTGTCCGTACCACTGGGCTGAACACCAGATCGACCCAGTAGTTGGTTGAGTTGAACGTGCTGTTGGGGAAGCCGCCGCCGCTGCCGTATCGGTAGACCCCGTTGCCGCCGTCCACGCCGTTTCGCAAGGCGGTCAATGGCGAGTTCGTGACGCCGGAGTTCGCGAAGTAGCCTTCGTCGGCGGCGTAGTGCCCATTGGGTGCGTAGTAGGACGCCATGTAGGTGGTGTTCGCGGTGACGGCTACCGGCGAGGCGAAGTCGCCTGCTGCCAGCCGGTCCCGGTCTCGCCGGTGAAAGTGACCGTTGCCAGCCGAGTGCCGCTGCTGCTCCAGAGCGAACCGGTGTGGGTGCCCGTGTTGCCGCTGCCCTTGTAGAACCGGATGCCGGTGACGAAGCCGTCCTGGTCGGCTCGGAACTTCACGCCCAGCTCGACCGGCACGTTGTCGGGGTCCGCCGCGACAGTCGGAGTCTGCGTGGCCGTAAAGATCGTGCACGGGCAGGTTGCCGCCGCGGCCGGCTCCGGCGGGACGCAGCCACGAGAAAGCCGAAGCTGAGGGCAAGCCCGAGCAGGGCTGCCAGCACGGTGTTTCTGTTCCGAGCGGATCGTGTCGCGCGAGCGATGAACGCATTGAGCTTGTGTCCCCCGTGTATAGTGGTCGCTAGTTCGTCGTCAGGACGACGTCGACCCAGTAGTTGCTTGATTGATAGCCCGAGTGTGGGAATCCGCTGTGGCGCCGTATCTGTAGACGCCGTTGACTCCGTCGGTCCCGTTCTGCAGGGCGGTGAGCGGCCCTCGGGTGGTGGCCGAGGTGAAGTAGTTCTCGGACACCGAGTAATGGCCGGCCGGCGCGTAATAGGACGCCACGTAGGTCGTGTTGGCGCGACGGCGACCGGAGTCGCAAACGTCGCCTGCTGCCAGCCGCTCGAGCTCTCGCCGGTGAAAGTGACACTGGCGAGTTTCGTGCCGGTGCGCGTCCACAGCGAGCCGACATGGGTCCCGGTGTTACCAGTGCCCTTGTAGAAGCGGATGCCGGTGATCGTGCCGGCCTGCGTGGTGCGGAACTTCACTCCGACCTCGATCCCGCCGTTGTCCGGATCGGCGGCCACCGCGGGAGTGGCGCTGCTCGGCCAGATGGTGCAGGGGCAGCCGCTGCTGGCCGCCGCGGTGGTGAAGGTCCAGCTCACCGGACTCATGGTGTTGTCCGCGAGATCCTTGGCGCCCGACACGTTGACGGTGTAGGTGGTCGATGCCGCCAGCGCCGCGCTCGGCGTGAATGTGGCCTTCCGGCTTGCGGAGTCGTAGTCGACGTCGCCGGAGACGGCACCGCCAGGACCGGACAGCGTCATGTCGATCGTGCCGGACTGGACCGCCTCACTGAAGGTGGCGGTGACCGTCGTGGAGGTGGACACGCCGGTAGCTCCGGACGCGGGCGTCCGGCCGTGATCGTTGGCGGTGTGGTGTCGGCCGGAGGTGCGGCCGCGGTCGTGAAGCTCCAGCTCACCGGGTCCATCGTGTTGCCGGCAGCATCCGTCGCCCCGGAGACGCTGGCGGTGTAGGTCTCGAGTCCTTCAGCGCCGACGACGGGGTGAACGTGGCCCGTCGGGTGGCCGAGTCGTAGGCCGGTCGAACCGCCGACGGCGCGTCGTTGCTGTCGCGGAGCGTCATGGTGATCGATGACGGCTGTGACGGGCTCGCTGAAGGTGGCCGTCACGTCCGTCGAGGTCGCAACCCCCGTGGCGCCGGAGGCCGGCTGCTTGTCGGTCACGGTCGGCTTGGTGGTGTCGCTGGTGCTCGTGGTGTAGACGACATCGACCCAGTAGTTCGACGCGGCGTACCCGACGGTCGGGAAGCCAGCAGCGCCGTACTTGTAGACGCCGTTGGCTCCATCCGCGCCGTCCTGCAGAGCCGTGAGCGGGCCGTTGGTGGTCGGCGTGGTGAAGTAGCCGTCCGAGGTCGAGTAGCGCCCATTGGGCGCGTAGTAGGAGGCGACGTAGGTGGTGTTCGCTGCGACGGCTACGGGCGAGGCGAAGTTCACCTGCTGCCATCCGGATGCCGACTCGCCAGTGAACGTTGCCGAGCCCAGCTTCGTGCCGCTGGCCGACCACAGCGAACCAACGTGGGTGCCGGTATTACCGGATCCCTTGTAGAACCGGATTCCGGTGATGAATCCGGCCTGGTTGGCACGGAACTTGACGCCAACCTCGATCGCGCTCGGAGTCGGGATCCGACGGCGACAGCCGGGGTCGCGGTGCTCGGCCAGATGGTGCACGGGCAGCTGCCGGGTGGCGGCGGCGTTCCGGTGCCGACAGTGATGGTGCGGCCGGCCGACGGTGTCTCGGTCCGGAGGCTGTCGTCGGTAGCACGCGTACGGATCGTCAGGGTCCCGTTGCTGCCGGGGGTGAACGTGTAGGACCAGGAGCCGCGGCCGGTCGCTGGATGCCAGGACGTGCCGTTGTCGGTCGAGACCTCGACGCCGCCGACCTTGCCGCCTCCGGCATCGGTTGCTGTGCCGCTGACGGTTAGCGGCTGGCCGACCGGAACGGTAGCGCCGGCGGCCGGGGCCGATGATGGTCGAGGTCGGCGCCGTGGTGTCGCTGCTGGCAGTCGCGGCCGACAGCCCGGACTGCAGCGTGGCCGGCTGCACGCCCATGTCGGCGAAGAGGTTAACTGTCGCCTGACGCACGGCGTCGTCCGAGGTGGTCGCAGAGCCGCCGGAATGGTTATTGTCCAGACCCCACGCCCACTGCACCGTGCCGGCACCAAAGACCAGAGCGCCGCTCGAAGCCCGGTACATCGTCAGGTGGTGGGTCGCCGAGCCTGGCGCGTAGGTGCTGCCGTAGTCCTGGAGATAGTCGACGCCGTTCCGGTCGTCGTGGAGAGACGGATCAGGCCAGCCGGTTGAAAGCCGTTGTCAGGTGACTCGTCCCATTCGTAGCCCAGGATCCCGCAGCCCAGCGTGGTCGACTGACCGCCGTTGAGGTTCGCGACGCGGGTGTTGCGCCAGAACCGCATCTGGCCGTCGACTCCGTCGACTTCCATGTCGGTGGTGCAGCAGTTGACCATGAAGATCGTGCCGGTCAGGCCGTTCTCGGGCCGCCCGCCGTCCGCCGGAGGGCTGAACCGCGGATCCCGCCAGGTGCCAGTCCACGTCGGGGTCGGGATCGATCTTGGCGTTGGCGTGGGTCTCCTTGTAAGTGACCAGCGTGCGGTAGCTGGCGTTGCCCGTTGAGATGCTGTTCTCCCAGCGGGTCTTCCAGAACACCTCGTTGCCGCTGAAGAAGGCGAGGTTGACCCCGGCGTCCCGTGCCGCCTCGACGTTCGCCCGCTGGCCGCCCGACCAGTACTCGTCGTGGCCGACCGACAGGAAGATCTTGTGGTTGGTGATCAGGTTCCCGCGGCGCTCGGTGTCGACGCCGGTGGTGTAGCTGACGTCGTACCCGTTCGCCTCCAAGAACCGGACCATCGGGTACTCGGCGTTCCAGACGAAGTCCTCCGGGGTCTCGGCGTTGGTGTCGAACGGCCGGTTGTAACTCACCTTGTACGCCCGGCCGGCGGACTGCCCTCGTACAGGCTGTTGCCGCCGTAGTCGTTGTACGCCTGCCAGGTCGTGTCGGAGGTCTGGAAGAGCAGGTCGGAGGTGCTGGCGTCGTTGCGGACGACGAAGACGATGTGGCTGGCGGCTGCGCCGGACGTCGGTCGACCAGCTTGGCGAAGTAGATGCCGGACACGGCGGTGCTCGGCACCGCCCAGGACGCGGTCTGCGTCCAGTTGCCGCAGTCGATCAGCCCAGTGCTGCTCTGGGTCAGACAGGCGGGCTGGGTGGGGCAGCGCGTGGGATTGACCGTCGCGACCTTGCGGGCCCCTGCCCGCCGTAGTAGCCCATCCGGTAGATGTCGAGCCGGTAGTTGGCTGAGTTGGTCTTGACCTTGAACCCGATGGTCGAGCCGCGGTTGACGCTGATGTCGGTCGCGAACCCCTGGATCGATGCGCTGCCTGAACCGGAGATTTGCCATTCGCTGCTGGGGTTGCCGGCTTGGTGTTCTCGCAGGCGACCTCGTTGACCACCGGTGTGTCACAGGGTGCCGCTGCCGCCTTCGGCGCCGGCAGCGCCACGAGGAGGACCAGGCCAAAGCTCAGCGCCAAGCCAGCGCAGAAGACGGCGCAGCCACTCCGTAGGCTTGAGTGAAGATCGAGAGACCATCCGACGCCACCTGTCCTTTTGATCGCGCGGCTATCGCGGCTCAACGCGGACATCTTGTTTGCTCGCCCCCCGCACGCAGCCGACCAAATCGCCCCGCGCACTGCCCCCGC